>NZ_JAAPBE010000003.1:0-850995 GCF_022695965.1 Bacillus sp. HU-1818 | reverse complement strand
TAGAACCTCTCCTCATATGTATAAAATTGTTGTTTTATATAGTTTTTAAAAGTCTCTCAAGGTTTGCAATGTCTTTCTGTATTAAACCATCCAACAAAGTACCGTCATTTTTAATCTGTTTTTTAAATTCATTAATCTTGTTTTGAATTTCTTGCTTATCCATTTTAATCTCTCCATTCTGTTTAAGAATCCTTATCTCACTGAATCTTCTAAGTCGAGCATTCCTTCATACCAATCAATTTCATGATCATGAGTATCAATTTCTTAACTGAATACAATTTATTCATTTAACCTCTCCATTCTGTTTACCTTTAAGTCTGAATTGTTTTCTTATTTTTTCATACTCTCCACTATTCTTTAACTCTTGAAGAGTTGGATCAGTTTCATCAATAATAGCGTTGCCACAGTTGCAATCCCACTGTATAAATGTTTGATTTTCGCAAACTAAACAAATTGGGGTTTGGTAATCAGGCGGTGAATAATCTTCTTTATCTTTATATAAAGGATACAATTCATCAAAGAACCTTTTAACTTCCCGATCAGTCATGACAGCTATAGTGCTTGAAACTGTTTTTTCTCCAAGCTTGTTGATTAAGAATTGCACACGTTCTTTTCTTCTTTTTGGTACGGAAGCCATTTGTTTAAAACACCTCCATTCTGTTTAAAATATGCATTTTAATTTGATTTAAAAAATAAATTTATACTGTTATTCAGCCTTCATTTCTCGCAAGTCCTCGTAAAAATCTGGTTTTTCATCGAATAGGTCGTAACCCTTCTTTGTCATAACGTAAACATTGAATCCTTCTGACTCCACAAGTGATATCAAACCTTTTTTGGACAAACTTCCTAATACTCCTCTTGCTGACTCTATAGACATTTTCGTATAAGCCGAGGCAAATTCTGTATCAACGTCAGAAAAACCGTCACCGTATATCTCCATTCTGCCTTTTATGCATGTGAGGATTTTATACTCTTTTTCCGTGAGTCCTAGAGTAGTTCTAATCGGGTACACTGTAGTTCCTGTGCTACCTTGAGAGGGATTTTTGACAGTCTCTTCGATAATCTTGGCACTTTCGTGAGGAACATCAGTGACTTCGAAACCTGTTTCTAAGTCGATGAACTCGACTGTGCTTTTCTTGACTTCTTTAACGTACCCTCTATATGTTCTGCCGTTCCTGTATGTAACCTCAACCAATTTGTTTAACATTTTACCTTCTCCTAAATATACTTATTTATTATTTTTATCTCTTGGATTAAATATAACATGGTTCTCCTTTCCAATCAATACATATATACTTATTTTTTATATTTGTTAATGTTAAACTTATATAGCGAATGAGGGGGTTTGGGGGTGGTGTGAGCAAAAATTGTTCAGGTGAGGAACGAACCGTTTTGAACAATTAGCAGCACCCCCATTTTCTTATTTTATTTATTAAATAATTAACACCTTTCCTTCTACGAGAGACATCTCTTAAACCCTTATGTGCCAAGGGTTTTAAAATCGGTTTATTGCTTTTGTTTTCATACATATTGTTTTCATCTCTCATTTTCTAGCCAATCTTTTAATAAATTTCTCATTCGGGAAGAAGGAACGTATATATTGATAACTTGGTCATTTCTAATGGCTGATCTCCATATCCATTGAATCATCTCAGATAGTGCGAAACTGTCTTCATTAATGCTTACACCTTTTGATCTGAAATAATCATCTACAGCAGGGTTCACAAATCTGTTAATTGAATATACCAATGATTTTTTATGACTGTATTCATTTGTTGCTTTAATATTGCAAGCTAAGAATCCTTTTGTATATCCTTTACCACTTAACTTACTCTTATGAGATTTAAATGTTGTCCATAGATTGTCTTTTGATTTAGACTTAATGATATTTTGATAGTAGTTTAGAATATTGTTCTTCAGTCTTTTATGTAATACTGAGCGCTTTTCAAACCAAGATTTTGACAAAGCGTAATAATCATCACCTATTCGATTTAAATCACCTTCATATATTTTAATTTTGTGTTTGATTCTGTCTTTCGTTTCTTTGTCATAATGCCTACTGTGCTGCGTAATTTTATAACTGTCTTTATCTTTCAATACGGCATAAAGATCATAATCAATATCATTAATGTCATAATAATACTTCTGTATTTGTGCATCAAATAAGTATGTAAGATTGTAGACTTCTTTAAACTGAGTAAATATGTCTGATGGAAATTGCCAGAAGAGTACAGAGTCATTATGCAAAATTAAGTTTTTACTCTTGGCCAAATGCTTAAGCGTTTGAAATTCTCCTTTGTATTCTCTGTTAAGCTTCTCTTCATGTTCATCGTTCCAAATAATAATGCCGTTACTATTCTTAATCCATTTATTTTTAAACAGCATGTCTAAATCGTCTTTTGATATATTTAACTTCTTAACAACCTCCATAGCCTCATCGAGTATTAAGGTATAGTTGCCTGAGTAAATTAGTTCTTTTGTAGTTTCATTTGCCATACTAAATAATGCATGAGTTGTCACAATGTCTTTATTCTCAGCTAAGTGCTTGTGTAATGAATCGAGTTTGTATAACGTCTCCCCTTCTTCGCTATGTATCTTCGGTTCGTAAAACTTTCTATTCACACAAGATTTTTTTATTCGTGCAACCTCATCTAGATATGGTGTTATAAAAATAAAATGCTCGTGTTCTGGTGCTTCATTCATCATATTAATAATGTATGTTGTTTTGCCAGATCCCATAATGGAATCAATAACTTTAATTTTATTCACTTATTATCCCCTTATTATTTATATTTAAAATAAAGGAACGATAACTGTTTACCGCTCCTTATCTAGAATTCGATATTTAACTGTTATAACTCGTTATTTAGAATCATCCTGTTTAACTTTACTTATCTCTTCTGTGAACTCTAAAAGGTATTTATCAATCTTAATAGTTGTTTCATTAATTGAATCAATATCTTTCTTGAGCATGTCCAATTCCTTGACAAGCTGTTCGATAGCATTCAGGAACTTTTTCTCCACTCGCCTCACCTCAATAAAATAAGTATATCATGAGGCATATATGATTATTGTCACTTGTTACCTAGCTTAAGGAATACAAAATACATGAACCATAACAGAATGATAATAATACATGTGACTATAAAGATTGTCGTGATTAGTGTCTGTGTTGTGCTGCTGACATAATCCTTAATGAGTTGAAACATTAGGAATAACCCAATGAATCCAATATGTGTGAACCATAACGAGAATCGTTTCATGTTTACATTGTGCTTGATCATGATATAATATGGGTAGTAACTAAAGGAGAAGTTGATTCCCCTTTAGCATTTGATTATCGGCGTATACGTTTGCGTTGTCTCTTTGGTCGGAGACGCTTGCGTGTACGCTTTTTCTTTTTACTTGTCCCACTCATTAGGTTTCTTATCTTCTCAATTATTGTAAGGCAATTGATTGTAAGAACCGATAATGATATGAGACTAGCAACGATTATACCCATCTTCTCAAGCACTGTTGCACCTCCTTTCCTATATATCTATTATAACATTTTCCAGTGTATAAGTATATATAAAATATACTTATTTTTTATATTTGTGCATGTGGTTATGGGTAAGTGTAATGTATGTTTAGTTACTCTGTGTGACAATTTAGATTGAATGATACTTATGATACCTGAATACGGGTAAGACACTGTGAAAAGGCATTAGAATGCTTCTGTGAATGATATGAGGAATGAGACTGGATTGAATAAAGGATTAGAATAAATGGGAAGCGTGAGAAGATGAGGAAGAATATATGATAAGGAATGGATAAGGTAAAGTAGGGTTAAGGGTTAATGTAGATGAGAAGGATAAAATTATAGATAAGACTTCGAACTCTGCGTTTCTGTTATAAATACGAACCCTTTTTAATGAATAGTTATTCAGTTTTAAATTAGAAATCAAATTAATTTTTTTAAAATAAATCTTGTTTTTCATTTGGAATCGTGTTAAAGCTGTTGAAATACATGCTAAATTCGCAAATGCAGGTATAACGTACATTATCTATGTATTTCATTACCAATATATAGGGGGTATATTAACATCTAAAGGCCAAAAAACAGGAACAAATGTGCCCATAGCACTTCCATTTCCACACCCAACTTATTTTTTCACTTTACTTGATTTCAGCCTATTTTCACATCGTAACCGCTATCGTAAAACCCTATAATATCAATATTTTTTAGTCCCCCATTTCCCCCTTTGTCATCAGACTTAGCATAATACACACACTTTTCCCTTCTCCTATCTACGTTTTACGATCACACATCCCCTTTCATTCCCATAGACATCTATAAAACCTTGTTAAATCAATGAAATAATCATGTCCAATGCACATTTACGATAAGCACTTTTTCCAATCACGATTACCGGGGGGTTGTTTTAAATCAAAATAAAAAAAGAGTTACCATTTAGCAACCCTTAATTTAACTGATACCAGTGCGTCCTTTTTAGTTTAAATTTCTCTCTATAGGATTTATTATTGGTTTTCCATGTTACTTCAACAGTTATTTCATGCCCAATCACTTCATTTTCTGGCATATATTCAAAGGTCAGTATATGGTCTTCTCCTACTCCGCCACCTTCTAATTTCTCACCAGTGTATTCTGAAAGGTCATAATCTTCATTTTCGTCGTATTTTTGACTATCAATAAATAATGTTAACTTTTTGATTACGGTATTCTTTTCATCTACTTTGTTTCCCTTGTAGTACAAATTCAAAAAATAATTAGAGCCAATTGAGGTCTTGTCTGATTTTTCTATTGAAGCTTCCCAAATTTCATTCTGACTATAACCTATATATTTAACTTTTTCACCTGATATTAGAGAATACATTGCAAATCCAGTCACTACAATGAGAGCAGCAATGATTATTAGCAATGTTTTAATAACCTTAAAATTATTCATTGAATCCTACCTTCATAATTTAGAACGTTTAAATATTTGAAAAGTTGCATTAATCTTAATAAAAATAAAAATAACACCAATTAAACAATCAACAACAGAAAGTTTAACTAACCAAAAATGTCCAAAGAACCAGTCATATCAACAGGGAATAAACTAGACCAATGACATTTCACAATGTCAAAGGCCAAAACCCTTGATATGAATGGTTCTTTTTTAGAGATTGTGTGAACTAAGAAATAAAAAAACAAGAAATCACTTAATACTACTGGATATAAACATTGAGGCATCTTGATTCATAAAAATACGATAACCATGATAGAATGTCTTAATTTTAATTGATTTAAATCCAACTTCGGATAATCTTTTTTTCAGTTCTTCATGCGAAAAACCGTTATGAACTTTCGGATGATTTATTTTATCGTTTTTGTCAAAATCAATAATAATTAGCTTGCCACCATTATTTAAAATGTTGAACAATTCTTGTAAAATTTTTTTAGTATCCGGAATATGAAGAAGGACTAGTGACATTAAAACTATGTCTGCCTTAAGTTCAGAAGTTTCTTGAGTTAAATCTGAATAAAGTACTTTTGAGTTGGTAATTCCTTTGTGAGAAATTTTAGCTTTCGCAACCTCCAACATTTGTTTTGATGAATCTACCAACAAAATAGAATCTACTAAATCTGATAATTCTAAACTAATTAGACCAGTACCACTCCCATAGTCTATTAAAGATTTTGATTTACTATTTCGTAATTCTGGACTTACTTCCTTAACTATAACTTTAGATAATTCAATTCTCTTTTCTGTATCATATCTTTTTGCCATCTGTTCAAAAACGTTATTTTCCATATTCCACTCCCCTATTTATTAAAAATTAAAGCTACATAGTGGTCATTATAGCAAAAATCAAAACCTTGAGGGGCGATTCTCCCCCTCAAACCCTTTCGAATAGACCCCGGTGGGCGCGGAAAGTCTACATAAACAATCTCGTATAGGGGTCCCGACGCATAGCCATAAACCTAATAAAATAAACTATCCCCAAAATAAAAAATTGAGCAACTTGTGCAAAATCTTCGTTTTGGGGTGATTTCAATTTCTTAACGTGATGGGCATGGGGTAGTACCAGCGTTGCTGTCACTATCCGCAAAACAGATGGGTATTATTGGCAAACGAAAGAGCTGCCCCTATTAATCCGCAACCCAAAAATAATTCCAAGTATATATGCCAACTGTTGATAATACATCCAAATAATTCGAACGGTGTTCAAAAGGTATTATATTTTTAATGACAAATATTTATGTACTACGGCATGAGCGAGACAAGTTGATGAATCAACAAAGTAAATATCGCTGGATTTTTTATCTGTAACAACATTTAAATCTGTACATGCAATGATAGCAGTATCAATCGTTTTTGCTAATTCTAAATAGAATTCATCCCATAATTGAAGAGACTTATTGATTTGACCTTGTTTAATCATTCCTATTATTTGATTCACGTAGGTTTGCCAACTATCTTTATGTATAATATCAAAACCATGTTTTAAAAAAGACTCTTAAAATATTCCTGCCTGAACCGTTGGATTAGTAGCTAATAGGGCTATTTTTTTGATTTTTTAGGTATTTCTTTTATAGTCTCATCCATCATGTTTAAAACGGGAACTGAAACTGAATTTTTTAATTGGTTAAAATAGATGTGTGCCGTATTACATGGAATTGCAATAAAATCAACACCTGTGTTTTCAAGTTTCCGGGCACCATTAATAATTGCCCATTCCATATCTGTATGATTAATTGGTCTATCAACGTAAAAAGGAGTAGGACATGAATAAATCATCATATGCGGATAATCTATATCATGTGTTGCCCCATAAATCCTTTGACACTCGTCTACGACTTTGTCAACAAATGGTCCAGTTGATTTAGGCCCCATTCCAGCTAATATTCCAATCATAAATGTCCCCCAAAATATAGGATTGCAAATATAAACTCTCGCCATAAATAGTATCACAATTTCATATTTAACTACCTGCACCTGTTAGCGCAACAAGAAAATAAACTTTATTTGTACCATATTCCAAGCCAGTTGAAATACACAAGAAATTCATACAACGTGTTGTACTAAATCTATCATAAAAGTTCCGATTATAACTATAACCATTTTAGGAACTTTATTTTGAAAGGGATACAGTTAAGCGAAATTGGGAATTGGACGAGCTGATTGAACATTTCACCTATAGACAAATATAAAATATAAGTATATAATAAACTCAGATTGATAGAGGAGGTGTAAAATGCGAAAAACTTATATGACTAGTCATGTGATTGAATTTTTGGAAACTCTTGTCCATGATAACAGTGCTACCCAAAATGAAAAAGAGCTTTATGAGGACTACAAATTGTTTGGCACAATTAATAAGGACAGTGGTACTTACAAACTGATCGTTTATAAATATTTAAAGAGCAACTATTAATAACAAAAATTAAATATAAGTATTTTAATAGTGATGGTCAGGGGGAAATTTATTGAGAGGAAAAAATGAAAGCTTGTCAAAACAAGTTCATATTTACAGTGTAGACACATCAGCTTTTTATAATGATAAAGAAAACGCCTTACATAACAAGATATTAAAGTCTTATAGATACAGAGATTACCTCAAAAAACTTGAAGGCAATCAAAAAAAACATAAAAAATACATAACCCAACGTATAGCCAATCTTAAAGAACGTCTTTATCTCGCTTTTAAAGAGCACAATCAAACAAGAACACTCAGGTCAGACTGCTTAAAAGATAATAATGTGATTTCTTTATTTGATTCAGTCCTCACACGTACTTTAGGGATCAAAGAAAATACACTTTCTCTAGACATTATGGTGGTTCAGACATATCACTTTCAAGTTTTAGAGGACATAATTGACAAAGGTTTTATACATAACAATGAGAAGTATGTTTATTTCACTAGCAGTGCCGGCCAAATTAGAACAAAAAAGTCGTGCTTTATAAAAAAGAGTACTTATGACAAATACCAAAATGCTCTAACATGTGGACTAAGTATTGAAAATATCAACTCTCTCGGTGGTAGCAGCATAAACAAATGGAATAGCTACATGGCATTGTCAAACAGCGCCAGTAGCCCTTGGCAAGTCGATATTGATAAAACAATCGTTGTTAATGATTTAGAAACGGACGTATCAAGCCTTGTTGACTATATTGACCGAGACACCTACGAGATCACACGAAAAACAATGAACATTCCCATTGAACATACAGATGGCTGCGGAATGATTCTCCCCACTCTAAGTCGTAAAAGCTTCATGGTCAGGCTTCCATGGGTAAAGGGACTATTAGTCCCATTTGATTTTCGTAAATTTGCTGAGGAGAACAGATCTTTTAAAGTAACTGATATATACGGCAAGGAATGGGACGTAGTGAGAGATGATGTTCAAATTATCTTTACTAAAAGCCAGTTTAAAATGTGGAAGTATTATTCATCGTGGGAAGAATATCAAGACAGTTATAAAAAATATGGCTGCTTAGGGGCAAAGCTCAACGAAGAAGACCCTTCTGTTGAAGGTAAACTTACTTATCAAATGCTTCAGACACTTACAGATTTCTTTGATGAAGAATTAATTCAAATGAGCACTAACACAATAAACGAGATAACCACATTGGGCACTGATAAAGAAACTATGTTAAGAGTGCTTGGAGCTACAGAGAAAAAGAAACATAGGACGGCTCTTCAGGACGCTTTACTTCTATATCCAGAACTTCTAAACGATGATCATACGAAAGAAATTATCAAAAATAAAAAGAAAAGCATGATTAAGGATGCCAAATCAGGAAAATTGCTTGTGGATGGTGCTCGTTATACATACTTATGCCCTGATCTGTATGCTTTCTGCGAAAAATTATTTCTGAACATCCAGAATCCAAAAGGACTGCTTTCAGGCAGCGATGTCCATTGTTCTTTATATGATGAAGGGTATATTGATATCCTCCGCTCCCCTCACCTATACAGAGAACATGGAGTTAGATGGAACAAAAAAGATGAGGAATATGAAAAGTGGTTCATTACCCCAGGTGTTTACACGAGCATTCATGATCCGATATCCAAGCTGCTGCAGTTTGATAATGACGGGGATAAGGCCTTAATTATTTCTGATGAGTTAATCGTCAATATTGCCAAGCGTAACATGAAGAACATCGTTCCGTTGTATTATGAAATGTCAGTAGCCAAGAAACAAGAGATTAATAGTCGGAACATCTATGAAGCACTAACTCTTGCTTATGGAATCAATATCGGGGAATACAGTAACAACATCACTAAGATATGGAACAGTGACGATATAAACCTGGACGTGATCAAATGGTTATGCATGGAGAATAACTTTACTATCGATTTTGCAAAAACCTTATTCATGCCTACCCGTCCTGATCATGTTGATGAGAAAATCAAAGCCTACATAAAAAATAAAGTTCCCCACTTCTTTATTAATGCCAAAGATAAAGAAGAGCAGAGTGTTGAGTCAATCAATGAAAGCACTGTTAACAAGTTAGACTCCATTATTCCATCCGACCGAATTAACTTCGCAGCTGTTGCAGGAAAGTTCGATTATCGCTTCCTGCTTAAGAACAAAGAGATTAAATTGGATGATGCGATAATTAGTGAATACAAACGATTAGACCAGAATAAGAAATGGCTCATGAATGATGAAGATATTAAGCCTGGACAAAAACTTTATGTTTATAAGGTCATTAAAGACAGATTGTTGAAGATTCATGAAAACGAGCAATATGTTACTGATGTTCTGGTTAAGCATTTATATAAAAAGAAAAGCAAATTCAAATCAACATTATGGGAGTGCTTTGGCGAAACTTTATTAGAAAATCTAAGACATAACTTAAAGACTTATAGAGGATGCTGCAGTTGCGGAAAGATGTTTAAATCGACATCGAACAAGGCGAAATATTGTCCAACCTGTGCAAAGAAAATAGCACAAAAGCAAAAAAACAAGTGGAAAAGGGATAAGTGGAGGAAAGAAGAAAAATAGAAAGTGCCCTGAGCCTTACTCCCCCAACGGGTACAGCGATTTTGCCGGAAAATTTCCAACAAAAAAAGCGCCTTGAACCCTTGATATGACTGGGCTGAAAGCCTCTTTTGAGATAATCGCCATAAGGGAGAAAGAAAGCTAATTTCCACATAAAAGGGCGAGTAAGTCTCCCATTTTTCAAATAAGCACAAACGTTACCGTAATTATACTTTAACACAAAAATAAACAAAATCACTAGGAGGAATTAAAACATGAACAAAACAGAATTTGTAGGAGCAGTGGCAGAAAAATTAGGAGTTACTAAGAAAGAAGCTACGCCTAAAGTGGAAACAGTATTTGAAGTCCTTGCAGAAACACTGTCAAAAGGTGAAGAAATTAAGGTTTCTGGTTTTGGTACGTTTGAAGTTCGTGAACGTGTAGCACGTAAAGGACGTAATCCACAGACAGGTGAAGAAATTGAAATTCCAGCTACAAAAGCACCTGCATTTAAAGCTGCTAAAGCACTTAAAGACGCAGTGAAAGCTTAATAATATAAAGTGGAGGGTTAAGACATCCCTCCCCTCTTTTCTTGCAAAATAATGCGGTGGCGGAAAAGGTAAACGCCTAGATCAGGGTCTTATTATGGGTGGCATGTAACCTAAATATTAATTGCGGTGGATAGCTTCGGCTTACACTTAGGTAAGGTGGATGCGTCTCCCTTCCCTTTAAATAATGCCCTTGTAAGCAGTGATGCTTACCATGCGGTCACCAAAAATTTTTCCGGGTTAGCGGGTCTTCTATACTCGTAAAATAAGTGGAATGGTTTTTGAGCGCTTGATCACCGCTCCCATTTCACAGAAAAGGATTATATTCGGTCTTACCTTTTCAACTAATTATATTTCTTCATTCTCAGACTTCGGGCGCTGAGCGCTGGCAGGCAACATAAAAACTTGGATTTATAAGAAAGTTCACTTTAAAAAAAGTGCATTGACCAAGCAATGAGTTAACCTGATACCCTTTTTGAATTATTCATTTTTCTTCCCAACACATACCTCCTTACACGGGTCAGAGAAAACTGTGCAAAATAAATGGCGAGCGTTTGAGACGCTTTGTTTCTCAATACGGCGTGTAACCCGACAAGAGAGACTGAAAGTGCCATAGAGAAGGCTTATAATGGGTCTTTCCTTCTCGTATATTTGTTTTTGAATATCGTTAAACGAGTGTAGCCGTTTAATTCCCGCGTGGGGGACACTAAAGATACCGCGATACGTCCAGTTTGGGATTCCTTCCAAAATCAGCTACTGCTCAAGTGGACGTTATATGAGGCGTTTTTTGTTATTTTCGACTTACTTATAGTTTGTCGATTACAAAGGTTTCAGTCGCTGAACCCGTAATCAGCGTATTCCCTGTCGATCCGAAAGCTTGCGTCCCTACGTGAGCTACTGACGTAGGTTAGATGGGGTTAGAATGTAATCAGAACAAGACCATCTAAATCATTAGAAGGTCTTTTTGTGCTTGCGTTTTTACCGATCAGCCGGGATGTGCTTACGAGCCTTCCGGTACGCAAGTTTCTCAATAATCTCCTTCGGGCGTTTCCCCAACGCCTATCCGACTTATTTTTCATCTCCTTTATATCCCCTTTTCGGATGTTACCGATGCTTCGGATCATCGGACTTCCGAAGGAGCTTATTGTACGTAATAAAACAAACTATTGGAGGAATTTAAATGGCAAAGAAAGTTCACACAGTTAACTTAAAAGGTGACTACACTCATATTAATGGAATTATTGAAGAAGAAACAAAAACAGACATCGAGCGCTATGATCTGAATTCAATTCTAAAATCATTTGACGGACGGAAAATTAAAATTTCTATTACCGAAGAAGACGAACTTCCACAAATTGATGAGTAAGGTGGTGGCTGAATGAAAGCTATTTTAAATCCTGTATTGCAGCGTGAAAAAGATGAATCATTCACTGATTATCATATTAGACTTTTTAAAAATAAAGATACATATCACATTGATACAAAAACCATCGCCGCTCTATTGAACAAGGATCAAGGAATTAACTATGATGAAAGCAAATGGCGTAAGGATTTCAAGCAATATGAACGTTGGTATGATTACATAGTTTCAAAAAATATGGATAAAGAAGTTCAACAGAAACATGAAGAAATCCGCATTGAATCTGAAAAACAAACAATCAAAGCTCGGGATCAAAAAAGAGAATACCGGAAATTTATCGCCAATCAAGCTCGCTTTGAGAAAATTAAAGATGATATTGTACATGCTATTGCTAATTTAGAATCTAAACGCCCTCTTCGCTTCACCTTCCCTTCTCCTGCTGTCACCGAAAAGCATGGACTTGCTCTATTCAGCGATTGGCACTTTGGAATGGAAATTAACAACCGCATCAATAAATTCAATAAAGAAATTTTCAATGGGCGTGTAGAACATCTCACAAACAAAGTAATTGAATATGGTAAGCAAAATCATGTTTCTACTTTGCATGTTGCTAATCTCGGCGATTTAATTGGTGGGCTTATTCATGTTTCTACAAGAGTTCAAGCTAATGAAGATGCTGTTGAACAAATTAAGTATGTATCGGAAACACTTGCTGAAGTTTTAGCTATGTTGGCGAGTGAATTCCAAGAAGTGAAATTTTATAATGTAGCTGGTAATCATGGTCGCCTCTCCCCTTCTAAAAATGATGTTGGCATTAAAGAAAACTTTGAGTATCTTATCAACTGGTATCTTGAAGCTAGATTGAGAGATATTAAGAATGTCTCTATTGAACCAGAACAAGATGGTTTTATCCCCGCTAAGATCAACAATCAAGAAGTTGTTTTTGTCCATGGTCATTATGATCGTGTTGACCAATGTGTTACACGACTTCCTCAATTACTTGGATACATCCCCTCTTACATATTTGGTGGTCATATCCATCACAACTATGAAAAAGAGTACGGCAGCACAACAGTTGTTGTAAATGGAGCGCTTGTTGGCGCAGATGATTATGCTATGCAAGGTCGCTTTGGTACTAAACCTTCTCAGAAATTTATGGTGTTTGATGACGTGGGTATTGAAGCTACATACATAATCCGCTTTAAGCACAATTAAGGAGTATTTTATATGAACAGTCAAAAATTCATCGAGGAACTAAGTAACCACTGGGCTTCATTTTCAAAAGATATGAAAGTTCAAGTGTGCAAAATGATTTCGGGCTAGATTAAGTTAAAACTTTAATTTTATTGAGATCGGAGTTGTATAAATGGCTGATTACAAAGGGATATATGAGTCATTTTGGAAGCAGATCATTGAAGATGAAAAAGGAAACATTAATAAAGGTCAGCTAATGAAGGAGTTATCCGATTATAAGTATCTATTAGATTCAATTCCTTCTGTTTATGAAGAAGTGACTTGTAATTCTGTAAGTAAGCCATTTGCTGATCCAAGATATGTTATCGAATCTCACAGAAATGCTTTTATTAATAGAGGAATTGCCCTCCATGATTTAAGAAACAAGAGTGTAATAGCAAAACATTACTCACCCTATGAGGAAGTTGTTAGCTTAGGGGCTATTGAAGATTTATTGAATTAACAAATAAAATGATGAGGAAGATGAAGAATAAGAATGAATATTTCGAACGAAGATTTTAAATACCTTAATAAACAATTAGAGACACTTGTTCAATTAAGACAGTCCGGTTATAAATGTGACAAGGAGATTGGACAGGTCTTAGGCAGCTTACATGAGAAGATGGGACTCGAGAAAAAAGTAATTATAAACGCATCAGGAAACATTGTTGCAAATGGCGACTTATTTTACAACTCAAAAACTGTAGATACTGAATATCGAACTTGCATTGGAAAGAATCAATATAAACGCAAACTGCTGATTCTTTGTGAGCAAAGAGTAGATTTACTTTATCATTTTTTCAAGGAATTCGTTATACCAAAAGCAACTGTGTTAGAGACATCTTCCTACCAAGATGAAGCAGCAATAGAAACAGAAACCTGCAAGATTCTTTTTAAGAAGAAAGCAACCTCTACTAGAGGAATGCAGTACGATTATATGTTGTCTATGTAAAACACTTTTTAAAAGCGCCCAGTGATGATTGAAGTCTCCTCCCCCCACTTCTTTATTTCTGGGCGTTTTATAAAACGTGTTTACTTATATACCCTATTGGAGGTGGACGAATGCCTAGAAAAGCCAAGGAAAAAGAAAAATTACTTTGTGCAGCTTGTCAAAAAGAAAAAGACAAAGACTCAGGCTTCTATAATTCACGTAGTAAGCTGTACGAAAAGACCGGTAAAGTGCCTATTTGTAAGACTTGTTTAAAGAAGAATATCGACTATAACAATATGGAATCTGTCTATACAGTCTTACAACAAATCGATGTGAAATTTGATCCATTGTATTGGGAACAAGCTGAACAGAGAAAAACGGATACATTTAGTGCTTATATGACAATGGCAAATTCATTGAAACAATTTAACGGTACTGGCTGGAAAGACAGTATATTTATAAAAGAAGACAATAAAAACGTTGCAACAAATGAAGAAGAGAAACAAACCACTCAAAATATTAATTCAGACTATCTAGAGAAACTTAAAGAAAAATACGGATATGGCTACCCCGATGACGACTACCTCCTTTTTGAAAAGAAATTCCTTCAACTTAAACCCTCTTTTCAGTTACTTACCACAATGCATGAAGAGTGCTTACGAGAATACTGCGTAAATAAAGTATACGAGACACTTGCTAAAGCAAAAGGAGATTTCAAACAGGCTAAAGACTGGGCTGCAATGGCAAAAGATACAGCTGAAGCAGGTAAATTAAAACCTTCTCAAATGAGTAAAGCTGATTTATCTCAGGGTCTGGATGGATTTGGCCAATTGGTCAGAATGGTTGAAGAGAAAGTTGACATTATCCCAATCTTACCTAAGTTTGTTTCACAGCCGAAAGATAAACCAGATGTAGTCCTATGGTGTTATTTAAATTATGTTCGGGACTTAAAAGGCCTTCCCGAAGCTGATTATAAAGATATCTACAATTTCTATGAAGAACGTAGAGCTGATTATGAGAAACAAGAGTTGGATAATGATCCTTCTATGAGGGAGTCGTAATTTGGCTTCGAGAAAGAACTTTCAAAGAGATAATTTTAAATACACCAAACAAAGTTCAAGATTGGACAGTGACCCTGAATTTAACTCCCCTGTTCAAGCAAATCAAAATAAGGTTGATACATTTGAGCGAAATTTAGATAAATGGATTGAATTTGTTCAATGGGCAAGATGGTTTCCTGATTTATGGTACGACTTGATTAAGCCAGAAAAAGGCGGCATGAGGCTAGACTTAGATCAAAGGGTTTTCCTAAGATGTATGAGTCGTTTTGTAAGTACATATGGGGTTTTCCCTCGTGGGTTTGGGAAAACAATGCTTGAGTTAATGTCAATTTACCATACTGCTATTTGGTTTCCTGATATCACAATAGCTATGTCAGCACAAACAAGAGAAAACGCAGCTTCAATCAGTGAAGAGAAACACAACGAGATTATGAAGTGGTTTCCTTTAATGAAAAATGAATTAGCTGGCAGACCCTCTTTTACTAAAGACTCTGTTGAGGTTAAGTTTTCTTCAGGAGGAGTTTATTCTGTGCTGGCAAATGCACAGTCTACAAAAGGACAACGTAGAAGAAGACTAAATGTTGAAGAGTCAGCGCTTTTAAATAACGAATTATTTAAAGATGTTCTTGAACCAGTAGTAAACGTTCCAAGAAGAACTATTGGAAAGCTCGCAACAGTAAACCCATTTGAATTAAATGGAATGATCAACTACCTAACAACGTCAGGCTATAGGGGATCGGATGAATTCAACAGGATTCTAAATATGCTTGATGAAATGGCTGATTTGAAAGGTAAAATTGTTCTCGGAGCAAGCTGGGAATTGCCTTGTCACTTTGGCAGAGGCGAAACACGCACACAGATCCTTGCAAAGAAAAATGACCCTACAACCTCTTCCACTGCTTTCGCAATGAACTATGATTCTAAATGGGTCGGAGCTAGTGATGGAGCACTTATCAACATTAGTAAGTTAATCAAAGCAAGAACAATTACAAACCCAGAGCTGACTTGTCCTAGAGATAAGAATAAGAACTTCTTATTAAATGAATATGTTATCGGGGTTGATGTTGCCCGCTCAAGTGAAAAGTCAAACAACAAAACAGCTATCATTGTTCTCAAGATTATTCGCAACTCCAATAATGCAATTAGACAAGTCCAAGTTGTAAATATAATCGAACCACCAAATGGACTGAACTTTAAAGAGCAATCAATCATGGTTAAAAGGGTCTTCAAAAACTATGGAGGTAGTGAAGATATTTCTATATCAAGAGTTAGAGCTGTGATTGTAGACGGAAACGGAGTCGGAAGTGGACTGGTGGATAGACTTCTAGAAGATGTTACAGATCCAGAAACGAATGAAGAATTAGGATGTTGGGCAACAATCAATACTGACCAGAAACCAGATGTTCCAAACTCCCCTGCTATTGTTTATAACCTTAAATCTCAAGGAATTAATGATAAGATTATTACCACTTTCTTGGATTATGTTGAATCTGGAAAGTTGAAATTACTGAGACCGTATGAAGAAATAAAAAGCAAAAAAGTTATTAGCGACGATGTGATGGTTGAAGCTACCTGCATACAAACACAATTGTTAATTGATGAAGTGGCCAACTTAAGGTTAAAGAAAACACAGAACTCAATAAGCGTTGAACAAGTGGTAAAACGTATTGATAAAGATAGGTACAGTGCATTGAGTTATGCGCTTTACTACATAGCTTTATTCTTAGAGAAGGAAGAATCCGAGGATGAATATTCATTTGGATTCTTTTTTAATTAGAATTGAGGAGGTGAAATATGGATACAGATAATCAAAAATCGTATGAGTATAATACAAATTTACCACCACTTGAATCATTATTTTTCAATGATTTGTTTAACGGAATTTCTTATGACAAAGTTAAATCTTGGCTTAAAGACCACAACGCCTACAATAAACAAATTAGAGATGCCTCTAAATTACTTTATAACGCAAATGGAGTGTATAGAAACGTTATTGACTATATGGTCGCCCTCCCTACTTTAGACAGAGTTATTTTGGGGTCAAGTAAAGCAGTTAACTTCAAATCGAACAAACAAAAGTTCAACCTGGCTTTAAGAAAAATTAGTGACAAAAGCGTTGTGAGGGATTCATTAGGAAAACTAAGCAAATATGGCACAGGTTTTTATTATTTTGATTCTGTGGTAAATGATTCCTTCCCCACTACTCTAAGTGACAATGAGGTCGGATCAATAACTGAAACAAATACCATTGACGACTTTAATTGTTCCATTCTCCCCCTCCCTCTCGATTATTGCAAAATTATCGGCAGGAAAAATTCTTCATATCAACTCGCCTTTGATGTCTCCTATTTTGACAAATTCACTAGCAACGGAAGATCACTTAAGCTTAGACGATGGCCAAAAGAAATCAGGCAAGGATATGTGGCTTATAAGAAGGATCAAAATCGCAAATGGTTAGTCCTTGACAACAATAAGACCATTGCGGTCAAAGGAAGCAGTGATATTGAAGATCAATGGGGTCGTCCAATTGGTTTATCTGCTTTTATTGATATGGTTTACGATGAATACTTCGTTGACACTAAACGGAACATTCTAGACGAGCTAAACAGTACCCTTATTTATCAAACTTTCCCTGAAGGAGATCAAAAAGGTAAATCAGCACTATCTCAAAAGCAACAGGGACAGCAGCACGAAAATATTAAAAAAGCATTGGTTGCCAAAGGAAGTGTTAAGGGTGTTAAATTCTTCTCACTTGCTTCAGGTACAAAATTAGACAAGTTAGAAACTAATGTGGATTTCCTAAAGGTTAAAGGTGAAGACGAACTAATTAAACGAATCACCACAAACTTGGGCTTTGCAGGCTCTGCCCTTAATGGTCAAGACGGTAACTACTCCTCTCAGCAAACAAACATAGAAATGGTATCTTCTCAGATATTTTCCTGGCTAGAACAAATTCAAAGTGAGTTTAACAAGGTGGTTAACGCCAATATTATTAAAGACCCCCGTTCATATATTGAGGTTTACTACCTCCCTCTTACCCACGTTAACAGGAAAGAAAAAGTCCAAAACATGAAAGATCTCTACACCAGTGGTCGAGGTAGTCTCATTGCCTGGATAGCCGCCACTGGATGGAATCCTGATGCTTACTTATCGCTAATGGAATATGAAAAAGAAGAAGGTTTTGATGAAAAGTTCCCTGTTCATGCAACCTCTTTCACTATGAGTAAGAATAGCGATAAATCAGCTGGTGCTCCTGAGGTTGATAACCCAAAAAACGAAAACACAATTAAGTCGAAAACAAATAACAGCAATGGAACACCTTCTGGGTCTTGAGAGGAGGTGATCAGTATTTGAAAAGTACAATTTTAGAAATCAACAATCAGAAAAAAACTAGTGGTCGAACATACATCAAGTGGGTTGTTCTAGAAATTCATGAGAACAACACTCGATTCAATAAGAACGGTATTACTTGGCTTGAAAAATACATAAACGCAAACCTTGAATCAATCAAGCTAATGCCACTTTGTGTAGAGTTCTTGGACGATGAAAATAGTGAGCCATTTGGTCACGGTTTAACTGAAGTCAAGGACGGCACTCCACTTTTTGAAAACAGTGCAGTGGTTGGAACTACTACCAATGGTTACATCGACACCATTGATGTAAACGGTGAGCAAAAAAGAGTGTTAATCGGCGAAGGCTACCTATACAATCAGCGCTACCCTAAATTTGTTCAGTGGTTAAAGTCAAAGATGTTTGATGGTAATTTTCCTGATACTTCGGTTGAAATAGCAGCTGTTGAAGGTTCGGATGTAATTGAGTATGACGGCGGTTGGAAAGAACAAGGGCGTGTGCCTATGAAATTTGACTTTACAGGTGATGCAATTTTAGGAATCGACCCTGCTGACGATGCCGCAATTTTACTCGAATTAAACAGTAAACAAAAGGAGGACAATTCAATGGCCAAATCCCAAGAAGAAGTAGTATTGGAATTAAACAATAAGCTCGATAATAAAAACAAAGAAATTGGCGAGTTAAACCAAAAAGTTGAGAAACTTTCAGAGGATTTAAAACAAAAAACTGAAGAGTTGAATGCCGCAATTAAAGCTGCAAAGGATGAAAAAGCAAAGGCAGAAGCAAAAGAGAAAGAAGTTCAAAAAGCTAAGGATGAAAAAGCCAAAACCGATGAAGAGCTTAACTCTTTAAAAGAATTTAAACAGAAAGCTGAAGCTGAAAAGATGCAAGGTGAACTTAACCAAGCACTTGCCTCCTATACTGCTGAGGAAAAAGAAGTTGCGAAAGAGAAGATTGAAATGTTCTCTAAATCCCCTTCTACTGAGCTTAAAGCCAAGATTATTTCTGAAATTAACTCTGCAATCGCTCAATCCTTCATCGCTGAAAGACTTAAGAAACAAACCTCTGAGACTAATAGCAATAAAGACTTCGATATTTATTCAGAAGTTAACGAATCTGGGCAAGAAGGTTCAGTGACTGTTGCAGATCTTTATTAAGATAAAATAACACTTTTATAGAAATTAGGAGGAAATTTATATGTTCAAATTTGGAACAATCGGTGCCTATAAACAAGTACGAAACAACCCACGTTGCAAAGCATCTGTAGAATTAGTGCCTGGACTAGCTGTTATCCCTAATGAATCATCAGGGAATGCTTTCCCTCCAGGTGCATCCTCATCTGCAAAAGGTGATGTCTATGTTGTTGGAAACATTATTGATAAACCTGAGATACGTAATAAAGTAGATTTTAAAGTCCTAAAGGGTGAATATGTCCTTGCTTTTAGATTAGCTGATGCAACTGGTCTACCTATCGAACTAAGCTCTGATGTGGTAGTTGATTATGACTTACTCGCAAAAGATGATGTTTTAGTCTCTGCTGCAGATAAAAGTGGTAAGTGGATTAAAGCTGGAGATGATGTCGCTGAATATAAGGTAACACTTAAAGTTCTTGAAAAAACTACATTTGGTGGTAAAGGTCTGTACGTAACAGTACAAGCCTAATCCATAATTTTGGAGGTAACTATAAATTATGAAAATCGAAATCAATAATGCTCGAAAAGATTCAGACGTTTTTGCAAATCCTAAATTAAACTCAAAATCCCCTATCGTTGAAATTTTCTCAGCTTTTGCTACTGGTCAAGACATTTCCAAGTATGGCAATAAAGCAGATGCAGTTATGAAACATGTCAAAGATCTTGCATCTCAAGCTTTGCTAGGTAATCCTGTTGCAAAAGCTGAGATTAACACAATTGTTCGGTTAGCAATTGAACCAAAATTGATCTCAGCAGTTAAACTCTTTGACTTTATGGGTACCTTTAAACAAATTGGTTATGAGCAACAGCCTATGATGACGACATATGCTCACGAATCAATTAGAAGTGGATTTCAAGCTTCTCGTGGTGACGTACCATTCGCTACTACAACTTGGAACGAATACCCGATTGGAACTCAAACCATTTCTGGTGGTTACGCTGTAAATTATCGAGAAATCCAAAGTGGAAATCTTGATAAAGTTGCTGAAGGAATGGACCAAGTTAAGACTGATATGATGAACAAAGCTATGTACTATGTTGTTAACGAGATGTACAATGCTATTAAAAATGCTACAGGTGTTAAATATTTTGCTGAATCGCATGGTATCACAAAAGATTCCGTTGATAATGTAACTAAAAAAGTTCGTAGATTTGGACAACCTTCTATCGTTGGTGATTATTCTGTTGTATCTCAGTTGAATGACTTTGCCGGATTCCAAGCTGTTGCTGGAGATGCCTCTAGTACGAAATTGCCGGAATCAGTAATGGATGAGATTCGCAGAACAGGTTTATTGAGTACATACAAGGGCTCATCTGTTGTGGAGTTGCCTAACAGTTATAACCTCACAGAGCTTAACGCTGCCGGCGATAACTTCAAAACATACCTACCTGAAGGTCTCCTATTCTTTATTCCTCAAGGCTCTAAATCTCCTCTTCAAGTATTCCAACGGGGTGGATTAACTTCAATGACAGGAAACGATATTGTCACTGGGACTGAAATCACCCGCTTTGATATGGAAATTGGTGCTGGAGTGGCTAAAGGCCAAGAGTATCAAATCGGTCTTATCCGTGATGAAAACTTTGAAATCACACCTGAATAATAAAAATTAAACTGGAGGGCATAGTCCCTCCTAATATTTTGGAGGGAATTATGTCAATTAATTTAGATAAGAAAATTGCAATTAAAAACCTATGTTCATGGGATCTGTATTTTAAAAAAATCGACAGTCATGGTGACTTTCGTTTACCCGCAAATGGAACACGTCAAATCACAGTTGGTGAAGTTCAATCTCAAGTTTATGACAATGTCAAAATGTTTGTAGGCACAGATGGTCAAGGCTCTCATGCAAAGATTTACATTGATGACAAGGAGACACGTGTTCACTTAGGGTTCGAAACAGATGAAAAAGGTAGTGAACAAAATGTGATCACCTCTGAGCGAATTAAGCAAATCCTCTGTTATAAAACACAAAAGTCATTTGAAGAAAACGTTTCTAAGGAAATTCACCTTGATTCAGAAAAGGCTCAACTATTTGAAGTAGCAAAAAAAGAAAAAGTTAATGACTACAAGAAAATTAAGTTCATTGAAGAATACACTGGATTTAAATTTGATACTCAATTATAAGGAGGTTTAAATCTTGACTCCTTATGAAAAAGTAATTAACGTTTTCCACACAATGTTTCAATCCAATGAAATTCTCCCCGATGGACTTGAGCAACAATTTTTCACTAATGCGATTGGTGAATATGAAACAGAGCTGGCGGAACTTAGCTATGACGAAGAGTCAAACACATTTAAAGATCCTCTCACCTCTCCTCAAATTCAGATTTTAGGAATGCTCATGTATAAAGGCTATCTTGGAAGGTATCGTGATAGAGCTCTAAAATTAAATAATGTTGTGGGTAGAGATATTCAATTGACAGGATTAGCAAATACGAAAGCTCAAGTTAACAGAGCATACGAAGACCTGATCGATGATATTGAAAAAAAGCTGAGCAAATTAAAAATGAATAACTTTGATTGAGGTGATTAGATGTCTGTAGATTGGTATCTAACCTCTTCTTCAAATTATTTGAGTGGCTGGGAAAATGAAGAATTTAATTCAAACAAGTATGAAGTTTTCAAAGAAATCTTAGCTAATTCACCTGAAGCTTACGATATTGAATTGAATGGTAAGCCCGAACAGGTAATAATTCAAACCATGCAGGACAGCGAAACAAAAAAAGTCATTACAGTTTTAGGCTTATTAAATCGTGGAGACTTGATTTTGTATGATGGAAGCTATTGGTTAGTTAATTCACGTCCTACCGATAACAAAATGAATGACAGTGCTACGATGCGGCTTTGTAATTCATCAATTAGTCTAACTTCTTCTGATAAACTAATTGATTCTGGAAAGATTGATGAAATTACAGGGAGACCGATAAAGATTAAAGTGCCCGGTGAGAAGGTTAACGTCCCATGTATTTTAGAACGGACTACTTCAATCATTGGATCAGAATTGGCCATAAACATTCCTGAAGGGCAAGCGTATGTCACTATCCCCTTTTTAAAACATGAAAAATTAAAAAAGGGTCTGTTTCTTTCCTTCTTTGGCGAGGAATTCCGTGTTGATGATATAGACTACTCGAAGGTCTATGGATACACCGGAACAATTAAACTTATAGCCAAGAAGAAAGTTGGAGGTGATAGCGAATGAGTATGATGGTCGAACATATGACAACTGTATTCAGAACCATTATGAATGATACAGATTTGAACCGTCTTTTATATTATAAAGATGACCCTCTCTCCTCTTCTCTTCCTGACGTACAGACGTTGGATAATTATTATGATCCCGCTGATGATTCCCCATCAATATTAAGCTCAATAATTAAGCGTGCTCCCAAAACTGATGATTTAACCGATCTACCAATTTGCAGACTTTGTGTTTATCTGGGCAACGCAATCCCAAAACCCTCTACCCAAAGTGTAATGTTACTCGATCAGGATTTAATGATTGATGTTTATACACACATTAACACTTATGAAGAGACTGAATTCAGAAATCTGAAAATTACTGATCGTATTTGTGAGATGCTTTTTAATCAAAACTTTGCGGGTATCGGTAAAAGTGTTAAATATACAAGGCTGCTCATATCTAATGCGCCTGACGGGTATCTGGGATACAAATTGATATTCACTTTCGGAGCTATGAAATGATTGATATTGAGTTTTTCATTACTGGAGAACCAATCTCTACAGAACTTGGTGAATGTAGATTCATTAAAGTTAAAGAGTACGGTCAGTTAGCTAATTATTTAAGGCTAATCAAAATGTCCAAGAAAGAGATCATTTATGTTTATAGCAAAGATGATGTTAATCGTTTTGGGGAACTTGATGAGCTTATTGCTGAATTGAAAAAAATGACTCTTTTTGAAATTTCGGATACCCTGCCGAATTTTCAAGAAGCCTATAGTGTTGTGTTTTCTAAAATGTTTAACGGAGAAGAAATACTGAATAAGCTTACTCCAGACAACTTCGATTCCATTAGAGAGCTTGTATTAAAAATGTGTTGTTTGAAGGAAGAAAAAATAAGCTCGAATCCAGAAATTCAAAAAGCCAATGAGCGAAGCAAGAGAGTCAAAAGTCAAGATATTGATCCAGTTGATATGGCGGATATTATTAGCACGGTGTCCGCTTATACAGGTTATCTTTATAAAGACATTAATGACATGACCCTGTTTCAACTGTACATGACTTATCATCGGATTGCTCAATTCAAGCAATATGATACTTCTACCCTCTTTGCCACAGTATCACCAGAAGCAGGCAAAAACATTGTGAACTGGGATAAACACATTGACTTATTTGAGGAAGAGAAACATTACATAAGCCGTGAGAAATTTATGAATGAGACTAAAGATTTTTCTAAGGGCAGCTAATGGCTGTTCTTTTTTTATTTTAAGGAGGAAAACTATAGATGAAAACAGTTATTCAAGATACAGCTGATGTTTATTTCAGAAGAAAATCTGATGGTCAGCTTGTATTCACAGCAGAAGCACAAACAGCTTCATTCTCCCAAACCATCTCCGAAGATAAGCTTCGCGGTGGTATCGGGAATAAACCACTTTATATCTTAAAGTCTGAAAAAGAAATTAATCTTACTGTCAAGAATGCATTTTTCGACCTAGAGTGGTTGGCAATGACACAAGGTGAAACAATTGAGCAAGAAGCTAAAGTTCAGGTATTTGACCGTGAACATGGGCTAATTGTTGATGACAAAAATGCGGTCACTCTAAAAGGTAAACCGGTAAGTGATGTAACCTTCTTCAACAAAAAAGGATTAACTTACAAGACACCTGTGTCTACTGATGGCACTTATTTAATCCCTACTGGATTTGCTGGTACAAAAGAGAAGTTGACAGCTGTATATCAGATTAACAAAATCGGCAGACGGCTCGCTATTAAAGCAAGTAAATTCTCTGAGCGATATGAAGTTGAATACCGTACAATTGCCTATAATCCTGATACCGAAGAGGTCTATAGCGATATTTACATTCAATTCCCTAACGTATCCCCTTCAGGTGAGTTTGAAATGTCGCTCGAAAACGGTAATGCATTAGCTCCAGAAATTAAATTCGAAGCACTGGCCGATACGGACACAGATGAGATGGCTGTTGTTATTGAAGCGAGCAGAGATGATAATGCAGCCGCTCCAGATCCTGGCTCTGATACAGAAACTCAAGCTAAATCCGTAGACGTTGGAAATTAATTTTACAGGAGTGATTTTTAATGGCAGCAAAACTTAATGATTTCGATGGTGTAAAATCTTCAGCTAGAGATGATGGAAACGGTGGTTTAGTAACTGACATTCATCTCAAATCACAAGAAAAGCCTCTGCAAGTTGACTTCCCTCAAACTGGCTTGGATGCTATCAAAGGGATACAAGTACAATCCCCTTCCGTAACAGTGAATGAAAAAGATCCAGGCTTCTCCTCTTTTAAGACGGATAAATTCACAGTGACTTCAACAGCCCAAAAAGTTACCGCAGGCATAACTGACAGGACAACCCTTACTGTATACCCTCCTTCAGAAGGAACAATTTACATTGGGAACTCTAATGTAACTGCTGATACAGGTATTCCTTTGGCAGCTGGTGAAAAACCATTCTCAGTCCCTGTCGCAGAAGGAAAAACACTTTATGTTTATGTAATTAATGACGGTACTGACAGAGATGTAAGAGTATTTGAAGCTAAATGATTTTTGAGGGGGTCTCTCCCCTCTTCTTTATTTAAATAAAAGACAGTTTTTATACAAATTAAGGAGGTAGAGATGTTGCCAGAAACCGATGACAATATTTTTAGAACCATACCAGATAAAACAACCTTTACATTTCACGAAGCAACAACTGCCCCGTCTGAAGGTGAAGAATTTTTAGTATCACATTTTCGGGATATTACTGTTAAGATCTCTGGTTCCTCAACTACAAGAGAATTAAAATTCTTTGCGATAGATGAAAATGGTGAAAAAACGGAGCTTGCTGGAACAAACAAAACAGACTTTCAATTAGGCACAGGAACATTAAACACTAATGAGAATTGGGATTTTGAAATAGCCGGCTTGTTTAAATTTATGGTTGAAGTAATTTCAGTTAATGGTGATGTTACTGTAAAAGGAATTGCGGTGAGTTAATGAGTAGCAAATTCGTAGGCCAACTTAAACAAAACAATATTCAGATCAATAACCTTAGAAATGATTACACTAAAACCGAAAAGCACATGATCGACCATGAACAGGCGTTAACTGAAAAAGTGAACGACTTTATGGAACAGCAAAATTTCGAATTAAAACAGCATACCGAAAACAATAACAATCCCCATCAAGTCACCAAAGCGCAGGTCGGATTGTCTAAAGTTATCAATGAACAACAAGCAACAAAGACTGAATTCAATAAACATGTTGATGACAAGTCCAATCCACATTCAGTAACAAAAAATCAAGTTGGTTTAGGGAACGTTGATGATATCCAACAAGCAGCTAAAACGGAGTTTGATAATCACGTAAATAATCTCTCTAATCCTCATTATGTAACGAAAGAACAAATAGGTTTGGGCAATGTCACTAATGATAAACAAGCATCGTTTAGTCAATTCCAAGCACATGATTCGAATGGCATTCGTCATGTGTCTCAGGCTGATAAAGATAAGTGGAACGGCTCACAGCTCTATAAAATAACTCAGGATAACGGACTAGCAAAGTATTTATCTGGTGCAGATTTCAATACTGTTACCGATACTGGATTTTATTACATAAGTAGTGCCTCAACAGCATTAAACGCTCCTGTCAATAATAATGGATACTTAATGGTATATAACTACGGCACATATGCATATCAAGAATTCACGTCATATAGTAGCAGTGACACATCATCATCAGGTAGAAGAAAGTTTATGAGAAACAAAGTAGCCAGTTCTGATACTTGGACAACTTGGCGTGAAATAGAATCAGTGGAAGGCTCACAATCAAAAGTAGATGCTCATGCTGATAGAAATGATAACCCACATAATGTAACTAAAATTCAAATTGGACTCAATAATGTTGATAATGTAAAACAAGCATCTTACTCTGAATTCAATAAGGCTACATGGTCAAATATAACATTGCAAAATGGTGCCACAGTTGGTACCAGAACTCCAATATATTCAAAATGGGGCAGTCTTCTTTTGATGAGAGGTCATGTAGTCACAAATGCTGATGTTATATTTGGTAAAATTCCGTCAACTGCTGTTCCTATTGGAGGTTCAGTAAACTTAGTACCTATTAGCGGTACTGGAGGAAGTGCAGGATTAATTCTTTATGAAAATGGAGAAATGAAAGTCAAATATCCAACTCCAGCTGACTCAACTAAAGCAACCGGATATTACTTGGATATAGTAATCCCATTACAATAAGGAGGTTATAAATGATTCAAGTCTATAGATATGATGAAGATTTCTTATTTGACAAGCCTGTCCTAATTGAAAATCCAAACGAAGAAGGACTCTATATAATTCCAAAGAATTGTACAGAGATTCAACCGCCTTCGTTTTATAAAGCTAAATTCGATATAAAAAAACAAAAGTGGTTTGAGTCTGCAACTCAGGAATATATAGATAGCTTAAAACCCGAAGCACCAGAACCAACTGAAGCAGAGAAAACAAAGCAACAATTGGGCGACCTCACCTTTCAACTTATGATGAGTGGAGTAATTTAATGAACTGGTATGAAACAATAAAAGATTATTATAACAACGGTAATGGTGTATGGGATGAGTACCGTGTAAAACAAGCAGTTGTCAAAGGAAAAATAACACCTGAAGAATATAAAGAAATTACTGGTAAAGAATACATTGAAGACAACACCCAAATATGATAATTTTGTATCTATGAATATATTAAAAAACTTAATAATTGTATTTCTAATCTTCATAGGAGGGTGTTCCACCACTTCTCACTCATCTATTAAAGGTTCGGGAAAAACAGAAAATCCTCCTATAGGTAACTACACTCCATTGATTATTGCTCACAGAGGAGCGTCTGATTTAGAACCAGAACATACCGTATTATCTTACAAACGAGCAATTAAAGACAAGACAGATTTTATCGAAATTGATTTGAGACAAACTAAAGATGGCGAATTAGTCGCAATACACGATAAGGATGTTGAAAGAACAACTAATGGAAAAGGAAAAGTTCAGGATCTCACTTTGTCTCAATTAAAAAAACTCAATGCTGGTAAAGATCAAAAAATAATGACAATCGAAGAGATTATAAAAGAATTTGGCCTCTCGACCAATTATTACATTGAAACCAGAGAAGATAATAACGGCAATTTAGTAATGGAACAGAAACTTATTGATATACTGAATAAGTATAAACTAATCACTAAACATAAAGTTGTTTTACAGTCTTTTAGCGAAAAGAGTTTAAAAAAGTTACATTCAATCAATAAAAATATTCCTCTTATGCGTTTACTAGGTGATGAAGAGGTAGAAAGTTTAACTAGCGACACTTTAAAAAACATCAAAAAATATGCTTATGCAGTTGGCCCTAACGCTAAATTAGTTGATGAATCATTTGTAAAGAAAGTACATGCAGCAAATCTGAAAATACATGTGTTCTTTGATGCAGAAAATGAGAGAAAACTGACCAAAGAAATGCTCGGTTTAAAGGTTGATGGATTGTTTACCAATAACCCCTTTTACACCTTAGACGAGTTGAAGCAACAGAAAACAGGATAAAATACAAGTTTTATTTAGACACCTCTCCCCTTTTGAGGTGTCTTTTTTTAAGATCAGAGGATATATAAGGAGGAAATGAAATGGCATCGAAAAAATTAAATTTAGCATTGATTGAAGAAAGTGTAAGCAAATACGACAAAAAGGAAAAAGTACAGCTCACTAATGACGTTCATGTTTTTATTTACCCTTACTTCTCCCCTACCCGATTAACCAACATGCTTACTGAATTAATCACAGATCCACAAAATGCTGAAGAAAAAACCATTGACTTTAAAAGTATAAATCCTGTTCAGTGGGCTTTCTTTTCACTAATTAAGGAATTTACAGACTTAGGCATTCCAAGTGATATCAAAAACAAGGTTAAGTGGTTTGTTAAACTTGTAGACTCTGAATTTTTCCCAATGATTATTAGTAGCTTCCCTGAAGAAAGCATGAAGAAATTTGGAGAAGCAACAAAGATGATGCAGGAGAACTTAGACAAACTTTCAAACATGACTTCGGAAGAAATAAATGATCTCATTCTAAAAAAGGTCGAAGATCTTGACAGTGAAAAAGAGACTGAATAATGGCCAAGAACATGAAAGAAATAGCAGCAATGATTGAATTCGCTGCAAAACAGGCAATTCAAAAAAAATCAAACACAAAGCAGTCAATGATTAAAACGGGTCAGGATCATGTTCAATCTGATGTGTATGACTCCTATGACCCGCTCATGTATGAACGTACAACTCTTTTAAAGAATTCCTTTGTAATTGAAAACCACGTCAATGGAATTTTCTTAGACAACACCCGTGAAGACAGCGGTAAAGATGTTGCTACTGTCGTAGAGACTGGAGAAGGCTATACTTATCCTGATAAATATGGTTACGGTTATGGGAAACCTCGTGCATTTATGAAGAATACAGCTGAATCCTTAAAGGATGGACGATTAATTGCCGCTGCGAAAAAAGATTTACATGCAAGTGGTATTAAAACAGAATAACGGTGGTGTATTAATGACCAATCCAATTGAAAAGAATATGCTCCGTACAAGAGCAAAAAAGCTTCCTGAAGTGACCCAGGAGATGTGGGATCAAGTAGACGAGGAACATAAAAACTTAGTACAAGAGTTTTTAGATGCTCATTCATTTCGTGATAAAACACGAAAACAATACCACTCCTCCCTTCGCCAATTCTTTTGGTGGGTTCATACTTCTCTAAATGGTAAGAAGCTATATAAAATAACGAAACGTGACTTTATCCGATATCAAAGCTTTCTAAAGAACCGAGGTATGTCGTCAAGTGGAATTGCTCTCAAAAAAGCAGGTGTGTCATCATTAAACAATTACATTGAAAATGTTGTTGCAGAAGATGACGAAAACTATGAAAAGTTTAGGAATTTCACACGTGGATTGCCTGCAATCCCTAAAACCGTCACATATGAAAAGGTTAAGGTTACGTATGATGATTATAAGCTAATGATGGATGCTCTCAAGGAAGATGAGAATTACCTTGGTATGGCATGGCTTGCTACTGCGTTTAATGTCGGTGGTCGAAGAGCAGAATTAATTCAATTTAAAACTGAGATTTTGGACTACTCTATTCCTGAAGGCCAATCTTATGTTATGAGCCATAAGGTGTTTGGTAAAGGGAAAGGCGAAGGAAAACCATTAGAATATATGATTAATACAGAGGCTCTTGAATATCTGAAGCTTTGGAATAAAAAACGCGGTTATGATCACGAATACCTCTTCACTACTCAGTATGGCGGACAACCAAAACAAATGTCAGAATCATGGGCAGACTATTTTTGTTCAGATGTCCTCTCTGATATTCTCGGTCGGCGCATCAACCCTCACCTCTTTAAAGCCTCATGTATTACATATTTACTTGAAGTGAAGAAAATCAAAATTGAACTAATCAGTAAATATGTAGCCCACCATGAAGACGTTTCAACGACTATTAAGCATTATGATTTGCGTGATTTCGAAGAAGAAAAGAATCAAATCTTTATTTAGATGAAATCCCTCTTTTATGCAGAATCAAGATTCCTCAATAGAGGGATTTTGCTTTTGTTTAAAAGCTTAACGTTTTTCCATATTTGTCGATAATATGGAGAGGTGAATTTGATGACACCAGAAGAAAAGGTCTATAAAGATAAATTCGCAGAAAAATTAATGTGTGCAACTAATGAAGAACTTATTAAATTTATTGATGAAGAGTTTCCAAGAGAACCTGTAAGCTCTTATAAATCCTATGACCAAAAAATAAAAGCACTGAACAGCTTTAATAAAGCTGAGCTATCAGCAGCTATAGCAAGAATGACTAATATTGAAAACATACACGATCACACTAAACTTTGGCCTGTGGGGAGTTTGTTAGTAGCTACTTCACTTGTAGGACTTCAAATACTTTTTAAAGTAAACATCGCTAAAATTAATGACAACAACTATCTTAATGCCTTGTTTTATGTGTTAATCGCTATAATTATATGTTTAGTATTTCTATACGGAATGCAAAAAGAAAGAAAAAAAGTAGTAACAGCAAGTTATTTCAAAGAGTTATTAATTCAGCTTAAAGCTGATAATGGTTAGTTCCACTCTCAAACCATGTTCTACCCTGCTGGAAATCATGATATAATGTAGGAAAATAATACTGGTGGTGGTTGGATGGGAAATAAAGCGATGTTTTATGGCGGGTTGGCATTATTTAATCTTTTCTTTTACTTTATGGATGGATGGAAACCGTTTGCTGTAATGCTAACAGTTTTCGGTTTGCTTATCTTAGCTACAGAGCCATTTAGAATAAAAAACAAAGCTATTGCAAATAAAATCAAAGAAAATGCTGAAAAACTTAAAGTTTACGATAGTGAATTTGAGGCTGATAATTTTTTTAGCACTTATAAAACAAAGATTGCTTTTAATGAAAATGTCTCTATTCTTAAAGTGTACGAAATTATTGAAAATGATGAAATTAAGGAATGTATCATTCCCTTCTCGGAATTAATTGAATCTGAAATTGTACTAGATAATCAAGTTGTATCAAAGGTGTCAAAGTCAGGAGTGGCAATTGGAGGAATAATGGCGGGTGGAATCGGTGCTATTATTGGAGGATTGTCTGCTTCATCCAAGCAAACAGACATGGTTAAATCAATTACGTTAAAACTCACAGCTGAAAATCTTATGAACCCCGTCCATTATATTCACTTTCTCCCCTCTCGTGAGGACGCTGGATATAATATTGACGGTTACAAAAAAGACAGCAACATAATACAAACAGCGCTCCAAAACGCTGAATATTGGCAAGGCGTTATGGACGTAATAATAAAGAAATCAAACAAAGTCGCTCAATGATGGGTGGCTTTTTTATTTCCCCCAATTTCCCTCGCACTTGAAAGGATGTGACTAATACTTGAGTCAAAACCTCAAAATTATATTAACTCCCCAAGCTGATACCTCATCAAAAACCGTTGAACACTTAAATCATCAAATCAAATCATTAGAGAAAAAACTAAATTCTCTCAAACTGAACACTAATATTGATTCTTCTACATTAAAAACTCTTAAAGAGTTCTCTTCTGCTGTCGAAACTTATCAGAAAAACCTTAAGTCGTATAATCAAACCGTTAGAGAATCCTCTAAAGTTGTTAAAAATGCTGACGGTACCGTTGACAAACTAACACAGCAATATAAGAAAAATGGTGAAATACTTCAACGTGAAACAAAGATAATCGATAATCGCAATAAGTCACTAAAAGAACAAACCCAAGAAGTAAACAAGCTTGCTTCAGCCACTGAAAAACTTGGACAGATTCAAAAGAAAACTGAACAAAAAAATTCCCAAGGACAAACAACAAGAGTAACTCAGAAAAATCGTAACGGTTTTGATGATATTACATATGTAACAAATCCTAAAACTAATGCCACTTCTTCTAAAATAACAACGAATTATGACCAACAAAGAAAAGCTGTTGATCAGCTAAACCAAAAATTAGAAACATTAAGACAAAAAGGCTTAGTCTCTTCTGAAGTCCTCTCTCGACTATCTACTTCAGTCAATGGTTCTCAAACGGCAGCTCAAATTGATCAAATAGCTAATCGTATAAAACGAATTGATGACTCCTCTACTGCAAAGGCAAAAACAAAAGAACTTGAACATCAAATACAACTCTATCAAAGACAAGCACAAGTTAATGCTCAGAACTTACAAAATAGATATGGCTCTTCTATAAGTTCACAGAGCAATAGTCAAATTCAATCGTATTTAAACTCAGTTAATCAGTTGTCAACTAGCACCCCAAATCTTAGACGACAAATGCAAAACCTAAACACTGACTTCAGGGAATTGTCCGCTAATATTAATTCTTCCACGAATCGAATTTCAACATTTGGTGAACAATTAAATCAGGCTTTTAGCAGGATGCCTGCATATTTACTAAGTGGATCAATATTTTATGGTGCAATTTCAGGCTTAAAGAGCATGGTTTCTCAGGCAGTAGAAATTGATACTTTAATGACTAATATCCGCCGTGTAATGGATGAACCTGACTATAAATTCAATGAACTTTTAAACACATCAATTGATTTAGGGAATCAATTGTCCAATAAAATATCCGACATTCTTCAAATGACTGGTGATTTTGGTCGAATGGGCTTTGATGAGAGTGAATTATCGACTCTTACCAAAACAGCACAGGTATTGCAAAACGTATCAGACTTAACTCCAGATGACACAGTAAACACTATGACTGCAGCTATGTTGAATTTTAATATTGCTGCTCAAGATTCCATATCTATAGCTGACAAGTTAAACGAAGTGGATAATAATTACGCTGTAACTACTCTTGATCTAGCAAACTCTATAAGAAAAGCTGGTTCAACTGCTTCAACATTCGGTGTTGAATTAAATGATTTAATTGGTTATACAACTGCCATTGCAAGTACAACCCGTGAGTCTGGAAATATCGTCGGTAAAATGATTGCTGACGTTAAATCTCTTCTGATTGACTTGGAACTCCTAACGTTGAGTCGAGGAAAACAAGGGGCAAGCGTAAAGGTAGCCTGAACGACTGAGTGAAGAGACACCTTAAAAGTGAAGCGACAGTCTGATCTTTATGGAAACATAAAGAGTAAGGTTGAAGTGCCTTACCGCCACATACAGTGGTCAGTAGCCTTTTGGCGAAAGTAACAGTATGAACTCCCTTAAAACCATTTTTGCCCGGATTGGGAATAATCAAAGTTCCATTAAAGCGTTAGATGAAATCGGTATTTCAGTCAAAACAGCTAGTGGAGAAGCTAAATCAGCAAGTGATTTAATTAGTGAAGTTGCTGGTAAGTGGGATACGCTTACTGATGCTCAAAAGCAAAATACTTCCATTGGTGTAGCAGGTATTTATCAGTTATCCCGTTTTAATGCAATGATGAATAACTTCTCTATAGCTCAGAATGCAGCTAAAACTGCAGCAAACTCTACGGGAAGCGCATGGAGTGAGCAGCAAAAGTATGCTGACAGCTTACAAGCAAGGTTAAATAGGCTACAAAATAATTTCACTGAAATGGCAGTAGCTTCTTCTGATGCATTCATTAGTGATGGATTAATTGCATTCACTGAAGCTGCAGGATCTTTGTTAAATGCTACTACTGGAATTATTAAATCTGTTGGCTTTCTCCCCACCCTATTTGTGACTCTAAGTACCGCCACCCTCCTACTAAGCCGAAATACACGAACCTTGGCAACAGCTCTGATTTTAGGAACATCTTCAATGAGACAAGAAACTCTTGCTTCCATCGGTCTTGAGGCTGGTATGACCCGTGCAACTGTTGCTTCGAGAGTTTTAAAAACAGCTCTTAAAGGACTATTTATTTCATCAGTTGTCGGTGCTGGGTTTGTGGTATTAGGTTATGCAATAGAAAAACTAGTAACATCGTTTGCCGAAGCTAAAAAAGCTAAAGAGGACTTTGAACAAAGCCAGCAAACAAATATGGAAGCCATTACAACCAATAAAGATGCTACTGACAAATTAATTAGTCAGTATGAAAAACTTCAAAGAGCTAAAGAAGCAAGAAATTTAACTCCTGATGAAGAGCAAGAGTATCTTCAAGTTACTCAGCAATTAGCCCAAACGTTTCCAGCATTAGTTGATGGTTACGATTCTCAGGGTAATGCCATTCTTAAAAACAACGAAGCATTAAAAGAAGCTATTGCCAATACACAAGAATATATTAAATTAAAGAAAACTGAAACAAAAGATGGCGCAAAGAAAACTTTTGATGATGCAGCTAAAGAGATTAAAAAATCTAAAGATGAACTTGAAGAATATAAAAAGATTGCTGAATACAACGACAATGGCAAACCTAAATGGGATTTCATTGCTTCTGATGACGATTATAAACTTGCTGCTAATAAAGCTAAACAAAATATTCATAAAGCGCAAATGGATATTGTTAGTGGTAATGCTAAAGTTAAAGACAGTGTTCTTTCTGTTGCAGAGGCTTATAGCAGTATTGATATCAGTAACACAGTTAAATCTAACCTTAGAGATATTGTAAACAAATTAGATTTAAAAGAAGAATTAAACTCCGAAGAATTAGACAAGTTTTCATCAGCACTTGGAAAACTACAGGAAAAAATGCAGACAGCGTTAAATGAAGGTGATGAAAAAGCCTTCGATAGCGCTAAGAAAGATTTGCAAAATCTTTTAGAGACATATTCGAAATCAGATTCATCAATTGATGTTTTCACACTAAGCTTTGATAAAGCTAAGAAAAACATAAAAGATGGGGATAAAAGCGTAGCTTCTATTAAATCTGAAGTTGGAGACTTGGGAGAAACACTTACCGAAGCCGGGACTGCGGCTGAAGATTTTGGAACTAAGCTTAAAAATGCACTTGATGTAAACAGTGTTGATGACATTAAAGCAGTTATCAAAGAAATGTCAGAGGCTATGCAATTTGATTCAGTTCAAAATGCCTTGAATGGGGATATCTTTAATAATACCAAAGATCAAGTCGCTCCCCTTAATGAACTTTTAGAGAAAATGGCCGAGGGTAAAAGCATCTCTGCCAACGAAGCTAATACTCTAATTCAAAAAGATAAAGAATTGGCGAAAGCTATCAGTATTGAAAACGGTGTTGTTAAAGTCAATCGGGATGAAGTTATTAAGCAGAGAAAAGTAAAGCTCGATGCTTATAATGACATGGTTAAGTATAGTAATAAATTGATGAAAACAGAAGTCAATAATGCTATTAAAACACTTAATGCTGACACTCTCAGAATAGACAGTTTAAGAAAATTACGCAAAGAACGCAAGCTTGATATATCTGAATCTGAGCTATCTCAACTCGAAGTTAAATCAATAAATAGCGTTGCTGATGCTAAGAAAGAGCTACAAAAGTTAGAAGAGAAAATGCTTCAACCTGGTGGATATACTAATGGACAGATAGAATCTATGCAGAATGTAAAATCTGCTTTAGAGTCGTACATATCTGCATCTGAAGAAGCAACTTCTACTCAAGAAACAAACAAACAGGCTCTAATTGAAGCCGGTACTTCTCTTGAGAAATGGACAGACGAACAAGAAAAAGCTAATGAAGAAACAAAAACTTCTATTTATGTTGTTGACAAGTATAAAGAATCATTAGAGAAAGTTAACGCTGAAATTGATAAATACAACAAACAGGTTAATGATTACCCTAAGTATTCTCAGAAATACAGAGATGCAATTAAGAAAGAAATTAAAGCTCTTCAACAAAAGAAAAAGCTCATGCAAGAACAAGCTAAACTTCTAAAAGAGCAGATTAAGTCAGGCAATATCACTCAATATGGCATCGTCACCTCCTCTTCTCCATCTTCTGGCTCATCAGGCGGCTCATACTCATCCTCCGGTGGTTCTTATTCAGGGAAGTATTCCAGCTACATTAATTCAGCCGCAAGTAAATACGGTGTTGATCCTGCACTTATTGCAGCCATAATTAAACAAGAATCAGGATTCAATGCTAAAGCTCGTTCTGGTGCCGGGGCAATGGGACTCATGCAACTGATGCCTTCCACCGCTAAAAGCTTGGGAGTTTCTAATGCTTACGATCCTTACCAAAACATCATGGGCGGTACAAAATACATTGCTCAACAATTAGAAAAATTCGGTGGCAATGTTGAGAAAGCTTTAGCTGCTTATAACGCTGGGCCTGGTAATGTAGTTAAATATGGAGGAATTCCTCCTTTCAAAGAAACACAAAACTACGTTAAAAAGATCATGTCCAACTACACTAAGTCCATGACCTCTGCTAATTCTTCAATTGCGAGTTATTATACTAGCAATAGTGCATTTAGAGTGAGTTCCAAATACGGTGCTCAAGATGGTGCTTACCGCTCTACTCCTCATAAAGGAACAGACTATGCAGCAAAAGCTGGAACAGCAATTAAATCACTTCAGAATGGTAAGGTTCAAATTGCTGGCTACAGTAAAACTGCAGGTAACTGGGTGGTTATCCAACAAGATGACGGAACAGTTGCTAAGTATATGCATATGCAGAGCACTCCATCCGTTAAGAGTGGTCAAGCCGTTCAAGCTGGACAAACAATCGGTAAAGTTGGCAGTACTGGTAATTCAACAGGTAACCACCTTCATCTTCAAATAGAACAGAACGGTAAAACCATTGATCCTGAAAAGTACTTACAAGGATTAGGAACCTCTGTTTCTGATGCCTCTTCTGCTGAAGCTGAAAGACAGCAAGCGATTGCTCAAGCTAAATCAGACCTCATCTCTCTTCAAGGAGACCTCAGTTCAGTTGATGATCAGATTCAAGAACTTCGATACGAACTCGTTCAATCTAAACTTGATGAATTTGATAAGCGTATTGGAGACTTTGATGTACGAATAGCAAAAGATGAATCAATGGCTAGTCGCTATCTTTCTGACAGTAAAGAATTCCGTAAGTATACTAATGATCAGAAAAAGGCTGTAGCTGAGCAAGCCAAGATTCAAAAGCAGAAAGTTGATTGGATCAACAAAGAAATCAAGACAAATAAATTTCTTAATTCTGCTCAAAGAGCTCAGCTTCAAGAAGAATTAAAACAAGCAAAGCTCGATTTAATTGCTGTACAAGATCAGGTCAGAGAATTACAAAAACAGCTTGTTCAATCAAAAGTTGATGAAACACTTAAGTCTATTGAAAAGTCATCTAAGAAAACTGAAGGCAAGATTAAAGATGTAGACAATAAGATTTCAATGACTGAAGAAGACGAAGATAAGGTTAAGTATTACAGCAAACAGATTAAGCTGATCCAACAGCAGCAATCTGAAGCTAAAAAGTACATCAAGCAACTTGAAGAACAGAAAAAAGCTGCTAAAGGTTTTCCTGATATCCAAGAACAAATCACAGAGGAAATTGAAAACTGGAAGGATAAACAGAAGGATTTCAATCTTGAGCTTTATAACACTAAGAAATCAATAAAAGATATTTATAAATCATTAGCTGATGAAGTTGTCTCAATCTACAAAGAAATGTATGAAAAGATGCGTGACATTGAGTTAGAAGCTCATCAGAAAGCTACACAGGATTTAATTGATGAGATTGATAAAGAGGATGATGAAGCTAAGTTCCAAAAAGACTTAAAAGATAAACAAGAAAGCATTCAAAAGCTATCTGATCAAATCAGTCAGTATTCGCTTGATGATTCTGAATTCGGCAAATCTAAGGTTAAAGAATTAACCGAACAGCTCCAAAAGGAACAGTTAGACCTTGATGAGTTTCTTAAAGATCGTGAAAGCAGTAAACGTAAAGAAGCTCTTCAAGACCAGCTTGAAAAAGATGAAGAATCAATCAATACGAAATATGATGATCTCGTTAACGATGAGCGTGCTTTTAAAGATCTTGAGAAGAAATTAATGGATGGAAAGATTACTGATATTGCTAAGCAGCTTAATGAGTTCTCTAAATTCATTAATAGCAATATGGAGTCCATCGGAAAAAGTATCTCCAATAACCTTATTGATAAGCTTAAAGAAGCTTCTAATGCCTTGAATACTGTCACCAAAGGTAACACAACAGGCAAAAAAATATCCTCATTTGAAACAGGAGGATACACAGGAACTGGATTAGGTGCTGGTAAGCTAGCTATTCTTCATGACAAAGAGCTTATTCTGAATAAGACTGACACCGCAAACATCTTGGACACAGTAAAAGCTGTTCGTCAGAACAACCTTCCAGATGAGTCTCCTAAATGGGGACAAGGAGGAAAATTAGCGAGTTTAATTAACAAAGGAATTACCACTATTCCCTCGATAATTCCGAATATTAATCAGGCGAGCCTATCCAACAGTTTGATACCAAACGTTAAGACCACTAACCTCCCCCCTTCTGTTAACTCTACTAGTGATAAAACAGTTAATTTAACGAACACTTTCAATATTGAAAAACTCATGGGTGGCGAAACTGGAGCTAGAACTATGTTCGAAACAATCAAGAAAGAAGTTGTAAAATTAAATGGAAGCATGTAAGAGTCTGTCGATGCAGGCTCTTCAGCTTGCTTTTTGATTACTAAGGGTGGAATTTTATGATTAGAGAAAGTCAATATTTTATGTTCGATGATATCCCCTCTTATGAAATTGGGGCAGTGAATGTAAATACAGAGGGCAGTCTACTAGAAGAGACATTTATTGCGAATAGAACAGTAAATGAAACATATACACGATCAGCTTCTGAGCCATATGTAGACAGTGTCAAACGTGAGCCGTATGAAATCCCTTTAAACTTTTACATAGAAGATCATTTAGATGAGGAAACTATTCGAAGAGTTGCACGTTGGCTAAATGTAGAAGATTACAAGCCACTTGCATTTAGTAGCAATTTAGATATTATTTATTTTGCTTTGCCAGTAAACGCAACAGATTTAGTACACAACTGTTCCAATGACGGTTATGTGAAACTTACAATGAAGGTATTCCCTTATAAATATGGACGAGAAATAACTACACATTGGCATGATGTATCGTCAGGTACTAAAAATATTGAAATTGATAATATAGGTGATTTGGACATTCCACTATCTCTTGAATTTAAAAAAATAGGTGATGGAGACATTACAATTGAAAACCTAACGGCATATAAAGAACCTTTAAAATTTACAGCGATTAAACATCAGGAAATTATGAATGTTAATGCAAATAAAAGGTTAATCACTTCAAGTGTTACTGGATATGAATGCTACGATCATGTAAATGAGCAGTATGTTATTTTAACAAGAGGAAAAAACAGAATTAAAATAACTGGGGAATGCCATATTCGTTTAATATACAGATACAAATATTTGTAGGAGGATGTATCTTGATAAAAGAGTTGAAACCTGGTGAAATCATCCTTTCTTTAGCAAAACCAAATAAAAAGAAAATCGCTAATATTGTAGATTTTTCAAACGCATCTCTTAATCTAAACTTTACGGAATTGAATGACCTTTCTTTTAATATTCCGCTTAAAGCGAGATACAATTTTCAGATGAAGCCCAACCATGTGGCACAACTAATACGAGACTGGTACCTCATTAAAGCAGAATTTTTAAACAGAGTTGAATGGTTTGTAATAACCGGATTAACAAAGTCAGAGAACGAAGATCAAATAATACAAGTAAGAGCTCAGGGACTCCCTTATATTCTTCATAAAAACAAAATAAAATCTTATGAAGGTATTTCAAAAAACCTTTTGGAAGCTGCTACTGATTGCCTCAAGGGTACTTGTTTTACTGTAGGGTATATTGATCCCTCATTCAACGAAAAACGGCGTTCATTTGATGTTACTTCAACACGATACGAATTTTTAAAAACAATTTGGGAAACATTTGAGGCTGTCCCAGTATTCGATACAGTGAATAACACGGTTTCTTTTTATAAAAAAGAAGCTGTCTCCAAGTACAAAGGTGTCGAATTCTCCCCTGAACGATTTATGATTGACATGGAAGACACCGTGGATATCGATGAAGTGGTAACACGGTTAAACATTGCAGGTAAAGATGGCATTGTAATTAATTCAGTAAATCCCACTGGACAGAGTTATTTAGATGATTTTTCTTACTTCCTATATCCTTTTGAACGTGATGAAAAAAGAAATGTAATTAAGCACAGTGATTACATGGATGATGATTTATGTCATGCAATTTTAGATTACAATGAGCTTATTAATAAAGAAGGGTCTTCATTTTATCTTCTTTTAAATCAGAAAAAAGATCTGGAAGCATCTAAAACAACCCAAGAAAATGCTCTCTTTACTCTTGAAAAGATAGAACTGCAACAGATTCTAGATAAGATAACTGTGGCAAAAAAAGCTGGAGACGACACAAAAGACCTTATTAAACAAAGAGACGCAAAACAATTAGAAGTTACATCAAAGAAAGCTGAAATATCTGCAATTGTAACTCAAATATCTAGGATAACTGAAGAAATAGCAGCGTTAAAAGATCGTTTGTCTATGGATAAGTTTATTGGTGAAGAACTTATGAAGAAGTTATCTTATTTTATCCATGAAGATGATTGGACTAATGACAATATTTTTGATGAAACAGAGTTGTATGAAAAAGGACTAAAGGAACTTGGTGAGATAAACTCCCCCCCAGTGGATATTAGAACAAACATTGTAAACCTGTTTACTGTCAACGAAGAAAAAGAATTCTGGGATAGAATTTACCTGGGAGATATAATCAGATTAATTAATGACAGTTTTAGAACTGATGTCAAAGCAACACTTACAGGAATGAATTTTGATTTTGAACAGCAAAGTATTCAGGCTACACTTTCGAATGGAAAAAGAGCCAGTACATTAGAACAAGACTTTGCACGCTCATTGTATACTGCTAAGAAGGCATCAACTGAATTCAACAAGAAAAAGATTGATTATGATACCCTACTGACCAATTACAATGCACGGAATGACCGTATCTCATCTCCTGTCGCAAATCCAACTATTCGCAATGACGGCACTGCAATAACCCATGTTGTCAACGATAACGGAACTGTGGATATCTCCATTGAGTGGGAGTTTCCTACTTCTGAAGAGGATAAATACAATATTGATGGATTTCTTGTTCATTGTTATTCAGATACATCGTCAGATACCTACCTATTCGGATCAAAGATGTCAGCCGAGCAATATTTATCGGTTAGCTTTGATAAGCGAATTGTTACACTTACAGGTCAAGTGTCAAATAAATATTATACATTTGGAGTACAAGCATATCGCACAGTAGAAACTTCTATTGAAAGCAGCGGACGGATACTCTCTGACATAATCCAACTGCAGCATCCTTCTGAAAATCCATACCTCCCCTCTTCTTCTATTGAAGTAAAAGGCAATCTAAGTGGCAAGGTAAATGATCTTTACACCATTTCCTCAGAAACAAAACCTGAGTCCCCAGAAGCCGGAACAATATGGATTGATCCTAAAACAAATAAGCAGGAACTTTATGATGGCGAAAAATGGATCGTATCTTCTGCAGGCACAGCAGAGTCTTTAAATGGTTATTCAGCTTCGACCCTTTCATCTCCAAATTCAATCCCGGTTCGCAACGAGTCAGGTGTAATTTCTGGTTCAATTGATGGAAATGCTGAGATGCTAGGTGGTAAAACCGCAGAAGAGTATGCTTTAACATCTTCAATTTCGAAGTTTACTAAAGGAACTTATATTGGTGATGGCACACCAGGCAAACAATTCCCCCTCCCTTTTACTCCGAGCCTTGTAAAGATATCCCCTGTATCCACTAACGATTCGCAACTTATTATTGAAAATTCCGCAGGTGGTTTTACATACCAAGTCACGAATGTTGGGCTTTCTCTGATAGGAGGAGATTTAACATACGGTTCTTTGTCCACTAGCTCATTTATTACAGGATCTGATGTCAACTGTAGAGGCAACAAATTAAATGTCAAATATATATGGGAGGCATACCAACAAACAAACGGAGGTGATCAAACTGGCTGATTTTCCTAAACTTTATAATGACGCTACTCTTTCCCAAAAAAGAAAAGGTTCAATTGATGATCCCTATTTAACTTACAATGAGACGCTGACAGTATACAATGGGCGTGTTTTATTAACTGAAGTTCCTAATCGAGAGTATCGGATTGAAGTAAACGGTGATAACAAAGAGTGGCGAGAAATCGAAGACGGTGAATTACAGGACAATTACTTTAAGGTTGACTACCTTATGGGAGTTGTCTTTTTTAATGCCACAAATGAGGGCAAATCGCTAACTCTTACATATCAAGGTGAAGGTGCTTCCTTCTTCCCTGCTTCTCGTATATGGATTAAACGACAAGGGAATATGGTCATCGAGACACTTCAAGGCTTAGTTGACGAAGCTGAGGATGCCATTATAAGAATGAACGAACGGATAGCTGAATGTGAACGTGTCACCAAACGATGTATTGAAATAACAAATTGGTGCAGACAAGCAACATCAGATTATGATTATGTAGTTGAGAATACAAGAAAGATTTACTTGCCCTTTGTATACACCTATCAGGATTTATTAAACACTTATCCTTCCCCTCAAATTGGTTGGACTGTCACTGTAAAAGAAACAGGTATTGAATATCGATGGGATGGTTTCGACTGGATAAATATTAGCGTCTCAGATAAATATGATGGTTTCAACATTGTTTCTAGCTATGTAGAGCCGTACAACATCAGGTCAGTATGGTTGAGAACGAATAATGCTCCCAAAAAGATGAGGATAAAACCTTCTGTAGATCCCCCTGATGGAAGTATGGTTTGGATTAGAAAAGGATAAGGAGGAGTATATATTGAACGACAAATTAATTCCCGTAAACACAATGGGTTATATGGACGAAGAAACAGAGCAATGGATACCTATTGATTCTATAGGGTTAAAATCAAATAATATTAGATATACTGCAGACGATATTCAAGAGGCCTTTGATAAAGCTTCTAAGGATATTAAAAACGTAATAAGCACAGTCGATACTGGTTTAACAGATATTACAAACACTATTGGAGACATTTCAAAAATCCCTGCATCTGGTGCAACAATTGTCGATAAAGTCTTAAATGAATTTATCAGACGAAGTGTTAATGTCCAGGATTTTGGAGCTAAGGGTGACGGAATTACTGATGACACCGAAGCTTTTAAAGCCGCTTTTGCAAGTGGAAAACGAGAAGTTTTTGTTCCTGCAGGTATTTACATGGTTCAAGGATTGCAAATCCCCTCTTATGTCAGACTTTATGGTATTGGATCAGGGTCTATTATTAAGCTTCATCCATCTGCTGCCGGAACAGCTTGCGTGTTAACCAATAGTGACTACACAAACGGAAACGAATATATCTTAATTGAAGACTTAGATCTCGATTGGAATTTAGACAAAAAAGATAACACAATTACAAACGGAACAAATGCAAACTGTGTAGGCATTGTTAACTCTAAATTTGTTCGTGTTAGAAACGTCAATGCTCGTAACCCAGGTGTTCATGGTTTTGATGTAAGCTCCCCTACTTGGAACTCATCTTCTGACGGTGCTGATTATTATCAACCAAATGGAAGTAAGTATGTATGGATTGAAAACTGCACTGCAACCAACTATGGAGATGACGGTTTTACAACCCATTACTCTGAATATATTTTCATTACAAATTGCTATGCTTATGAAGGGAATGGTTCAGCTCACCCCGATGGTTCTCAGAACTCCAATGGATTTGAAATTGATGATGGGTCTAAAAATGTATGGCTTGTTAACTGCTACAGTTACAAAAACTGTAGAGGATTTGAGGTTAAAGCACATAATCGAGCACCTGCAGCAAGAAACGTTAATTTAATCAACTGCTACTCTGAAAATGATATTAGAGCATTTGATTTTAGGCATATAGGTTTCCACCTTGCTTCTGAACCGATTTCAACAAGTGCTTACAATATCAACGCAGTTAATTGTACTGCAAAACATCCAATCTTCAGTAACCTCTATACTGGTTTAAATCCCCGTGCGCTCGTAGTATCCGCCTATAGAAATGTAAACATCTCAAACTTCACGGCCATTGGTGATCCTTCCTACGATTATAAAAATAATACTGTTATTGCATTGCAATATAAGAGCAGAAATATCAACTTAAACAATATATCCGTTTCTGGATTTAGCACAGCTGGAAACGATATTTATGTTATCGGTGGATCTCAAAAGTCCGACAATGTAAATATCTCAAATATCACAATCAATGAATCTGCTTTAGTCGGTATTGCTGTAGGAAGTAAAGTTGGATCAGTGAACATCAACAATGCAAATCTAATCGGGACAAGTAAAACTGGCTCTGTCGGCGTATATTGCACAAATTCACAAGTTAATATAAATTCTGTTATGAGCGAAAAATACTCTACTCCCAGTAAGATTGCCGGAAAAACCTACTCGTTTATTCCGAATAATTTCAAAGGTGGAACGAGGATTGCAACGACTTCTGGCTATGCTAAAACAAAAACTAGTGTTGTAATGGCATCATCAGGTGGCGGACAAGCAACTGGTGATGCTTCTGCTGTCATTGCTACAACTGGTGGTTCCAAAGCAGAAGGCCCACGTAATGCTGTTATTGCATCTTCCGGTGGGTCAAAGACAACCTCTGAAGGAAGTCGCTCTTTAATTGGAGCATCAAATAACTCAAGAATAGAAGGAACTGGTTCATCACGAGCTGTGCTTGCTTCCCAAGGCGTTGTAAATAAAACAGGTTACACTGTAGCACTTGGATACGGAACCAGTTCTACTCCTTCCACGGCTAATACTAAAATCCAGCTCCATGCAAAAGACGGGAATATCACTCTAACTGGACAAGTTAAAGGCGCTTCCACTTTCGCCGACTATGCAGAGTACTTCGAATCTGCTGATGGTAGAGCTATTGCTACTGGATATATGGTTACTTTAGAAGGAGACAAAATCAGAAAAGCTAATTTAGGTGACAAAGTTTTAGGTGTTATTTCTGAAACAGCAGGTGTTGTTCTTGGCGAGTCCCTATTCAATTGGCAAGGTAAATATTTAAGAAATGAGTTTGGCGGATTAATATATGAAGATGTTGATGTAACGTTTATTAATTCAGAAGGAGCACAAGTAACTGAAACTAGACGCTTGCCTAAGGAAAATCCTGAATTTAATCCTAACGAAGAATACGTGCCAAGATCCGAACGACCAGAATGGAATATCGTAGGTATGTTTGGACAGATTTATGTAAGAGTTGATGAAACAGTTCAAAATGGTGATCGAATTATTCCTAAAGCAGGTAAAGGTTCAAAATCCACTGATGGTTCAGGTTATCCAGTCATGAAGGTAACTACTCCTTATACAAAAGAACGTGGATTCGGTGTCGCCGTGTGCCTTGTTGCACCAATGATGTAGATACCCTCTATTATTTAAGGAGGTGGTTAACTTCTAGTTAAAATATAGATTTTATTCAAAATACATAGTTGAAAAACAGAGTAAACAAGAACATACATGAGATTAAGTTTTTCATTGTGTATAAAATAAAAGCCTCATCCGCTAAGAACGAGGCCTCTTCCAATCTACCGCTATGTTCTGCTTGCATTTACGACAAGTTACATTGTGTTTTCCGTACATAACAAAGTTGTTTTTAAATTCACACCTTGGACACTCAAGACGCTCTCCTCCAAAAAAGGCTCCAAAGATAAGAAATACGCTGAGTGAACCTAAGCCTAATCCTGGTAAGATACCAATAATAGAAATAATTAAGATGAAACTAATCAAAAAAAGCATTGAACCGACAGCAAACATAAATAAACGAGGAATCCACCGTTTAGGAGTCATCCGCCTCCGCTCAACCTCAACTCGTAAAAAGTCCATTCCCTTACCTCCATTGTATGATGGTAAAATTATACTACGGCATCTATTTTAACAGCAATGAGTTTTTTAATAATTTTAAATTGATTATCGAAAGTTCTAAATGAGAGATTGGATTTAATTCCCTTCTCTCTTTTTTGTGCTCAAATTTAATTTTTAGGAGAGATGTTTAATATGACACAAATTACTCAAGATATTATCCCTAAAGGAAACAACAATAGACCTGGATACTCAATGAATCCGACATACATTACAGTTCATAACACAGCCAATACAGCAGCCAGGGCTAATGCAAAAATGCACGCGCGCTATGAGAAAAATCCTAATACAGCTACAAGTTGGCACTTCACAGTGGATGAGAAAGAAATTTATCAGCATCTTCCGCTAAATGAAAACGGCTGGCACGCTGGTGACGGTAACGGAACAGGTAACCGGAAATCAATTGGAATTGAAATCTGTGAGAATAGCGATGGAGATTTTGAAAAAGCCGTAAGCAATGCTCAGTGGCTAATCAAAAAGCTGATGAAAGAACAAGGAATTTCATTTGCTAATGTTGTTCCTCATCAGCATTGGTCTGGTAAATACTGCCCTCGTAAATTACTTGATCGTTGGGATTCTTTTAAAAAAGGAATTAGCGAAGCCTCTTCCTCTACTCCATCAAAGACAACAGCTAAAGAAACTTCTAAAACATCTGCCGCAAGTGGTTCCCTTAAATCAAAGGTTGATAAACTCCGATTCTACTCAAAACCATCATGGGAAGATAAAGATGTTGTCGGCACAGTAAATAAAGGGATCGGATTCCCTACTGTTGTTGAGAAAGTTAAAGTTGGATCTGCGTATCAATACAAAGTTAAGAATTCTAAGGGAGCCACTTATTACATCACTGCTGCAGATGAGTATGTAACTGTTTCAGGCAATGTTAAAACCTCCGCACCTGCAAAGTCCTCTGCCAAGTCCAACAGCGGAATTAAATCTGTAGGGAAAATCAAAATTATTGGCGTATCAAGCTCTGCTATCGTAATGGACAAACCTGATCGCAATAAAGCGAAGAACCTTGGCACAGTAAAGCTCGGTGACACAATTAGTATTTCTGGGTCAGTTAAAGGTTCAAATAACTCCAAAGGTTACTGGGAAGTCATCTACAAAGGCAAACGCGGCTACATCTCAGGACAATACGGAAAGAAAATCTAACTATATATTTAAATATCTTTGAGGATATTTGGTGATCAACCTATATCAATGAATATCCTTTTTATTTTAGGGAGGTGATGAACTAATCGTCACCCTCTTATTTTTAATTTAGAGGTTGGTGTCAAATGGACAATTTTCAACAAGAAACTATATCACGTTTAAGTGTATTAGAGGAAAAAACTAATCAACATGACGGTAAGCTTAACTCTCTAGAAGAAAAGACAAATGTTATTAATCGCATTGCTACCTTAGTCGAACAGCAGGTTGAAATCAATAAAGATGCACAAGTTCAGTCTAGAGAACAATTTACTACGCTTACTGAAATGAACAACAGCTTGAGAAACCTAAGCAAGTCTTATGAAAAACTAGATAACCGAGTAGAAATCTTAGAACGATCTGATTCCACACGTAAAATTGATCCTTCGCAGTTTACAAAGGATCTCATTTACAAAGTGTTGCCTAGTGTCATTGCAACAATCATTGGAGCATGGCTACTTATACATTTTGGTCTAAAATAATACTTTAAGGAGACAAAGCGAATGAACAAAATAAACTGGAAAGTAAGACTTCAAAAGAAAACTTTTTTAGTGGCCATTTTTTCAGCTACTGTTTTATTTGCACAACAAATTGCAAGTGCATTTGGATATGACATTACAGGTATCAGTGAAGGATTGACAGTAAAATTTAATGCTGTTTTATCTCTACTTGTTGCTTTAGGAATTGTTGTAGACCCAACTACCAAAGGTGTCAGCGATAGTGACCAGGCATTGGACTACAAATCCCCTAAAGAATAATTAAAGATTAGAAAGGAATGTCCAAATGAGCTTACGATTTGGTTCTGGCTACATTGGTAGTCCGAGTATTGAAACATCAACATCAAACCACGAAGTAATCCCTTCCCCACCTTCAAATTGGACAATGAAATACTCCCTTTATAAATTCAGCTTTTCAAATGAGCAAGAGTGCCATGTTTCCATAAATGGCGGCAGCCCAATCTATTTAAGAGCTGGACAAGGATTCCAAATGGATATCAAAGACCAGCCGATCATGAGCTTCAAAATTTTTGAACCAGACATTACTTATAACTATATGGGAGCGTATTAATATGGGCTTTTTCAATCCAATGGTTAATATTTCAGTTGTAACCGGTAAATCCGCTTATGACATTGCAGTCGACAATGGATTTTCTGGAACTGTTGAAGAATGGTTAACTTCTCTGAAAGGCGCAAAAGGAAGTACAGGAGCAACAGGTGACAAAGGAGATAAAGGCGATCCTGGAGCCACCGGTGCTACGGGGGCTAAAGGCGCTACAGGTGTAGCTGGTAAGGACGGTCTATCCGCATATGAATTAGCTGTGCAACAAGGATTCACAGGAACATTAGATGAATGGCTTTCTTCATTAAAAGCAACCAATTAGCAATATTATCCCCTTCTCTTAATTGAGTTGGGGATTTTTTTTTCGATTTTAAGAAACGTTAATCTTCATAAACACCGATAATATGATAAAATATTACATATATAGAAATTAGTGTTTTGGGATGGAGGACTTAATATTGAAACAGGTGATTTCATCATCTAAAGTGGGAGTCAAAATTAATGAATGGTACAAGTATATTAGAATGTTTAGTGTTCCCGATTCAGAAATCTTAAAATCAGAGGTCGAGAAGGAAATTGAGAACATGGAACAAAATCAAGATGTATTATTGTATTATTCCCTTATGTGCTTTCGCCATCAATTAATGTTGGACTATCTTGAACCAAAAACAATGAATGAAGAACGTCCTAAGATTTCAGATTTATTAGAAAAAATAGAAAATACTCAATCTAAACTAAAAGGAATTCTTGAATATTATTTTAACTTTTTTCGTGGGATGTATGAATTTGAGCAATATGAATACATTAAAGCCATAAGCTTCTATAAGCAAGCAGAAAAGAAACTGTCGCTTGTCGCTGATGAAATTGAGAGAGCAGAGTTTCACTACAAAGTCGCTGAAGTTTACTACCATATGAAACAGACACATATGTCAATGCATCACATTGTTCAAGCAATCGAAAGCTATAAAGCATATGAAACTTACTTTGTTAGAGTCATTCAGTGCTCATTTGTAATTGGTCTGAACTACTTGGACATGGAATGTCCTGAAAAAGCGATCCCTCATTTTAAAAGGGCTTTAGAAAAAGCAAAAAAAGTTGATATTGACCGTTTACAGGGTGTGTCTCTTTACAATCTAGGTCTTAGTTTTTATACAAAAGATGACTTTGAAAAAGCTGTAGATTTATTTGCCCTGTCATTAAAAATCTATGAAGATGGGTACGAAAATTCTAACAGATTATTAGACCCTTTACTCATGTTAACAAAGACAAAATTCAAGTTGAAGGATAAGGAAGCAATAACATTATGCGAGCGTGGATTAAAATTAGCTAGACAGTTAAATGATGAAATTTTGTTTAATGAGTTTAGGTTTTTAAAGACATTATTTACTGAAGACTCGGTTAAAGAATTAGAAGATATCCTAAGATATCTAGAAGATAAAGAGATGCTTCCTGATATGGAGGATTTAGCAACTGACGCAGCGAAGTATTATAAAGAAAATGAAGACCATAAAGTGGCTAATGTCTTTTATGAGAAAGTGCTTTATGCCCAAAAACAAATTCAGAGAGGGGATTGTCTTTATGAGTATTAAATTTACTTCTGCTTTTATTTTAATAATTTTGTTGCTTGGTCTTTTAGGAAGTTATATCACTTCAAGTTTCTCGGAAATGCATGAGGCTCGAAGAGGACAAACAGCTAGTGTTGAATTGGCAGCTGATCACCAGAGTGATGTCCATGTAGAACGGCGAGGACACACAGCTTAATCATTGAATAAGAATCAAGTTCTTCCCCCTTCTTTTAAAGAAGGGGTTTCACGTTTTGTGACCGCCTGTAAGTCCTGCTCGGTGTAATGCAGTGCCCGCCGTTGTGTAGGACACTGCTCTGAGAATTGCTTTAGATCCATATTTGCTTCTTATTCCATCCATCACAAAGCCTAATTTCCTTCTTTTCTCGTTATCCACTTCAAATAAGCTCAACTGCTGATTCACATCGTCTTCAATATTAGATAAAGTAACTGAGATGCTCCTCACCGTTTTCCCTTCATAAAACTTATCAAAGAGTATCAAACAATATTTATAAATATCCATGGTGACACTTGTAGAGCTATCAATGGTTTTTGATCTGTGGAATCCTCCGCCAAACTCGTTTTTGCTGTATCCGATTCCTAAACTGATAGTTCGCCCCACTTTATTATGAGTACGTGCTCTTCGTGCAACCTCTTCACATATCTCCAAAAGCACAGCTTTGATTTCTTCTCTTTTTGTATAGTCCCTAAGTAAAATCTGGCTCTTGCCAAAACTAATCTGACCTTGCATCAACGGAGCGCCTATTTCCGATAAATCGATTCCATGTGCATGATAGTACAACTGGTTTCCCATTATTCCGAACTTCTTCTCAAGTAGTTCTAAGGGAAACTTAGCCAATTGCCCAACAGTTGATATCCCCATCCGGTTCAGATTTCTTTCCATCCTCCCGCCTATCCCCCACATTTTAGACAACGGGTGAACCTTCCAAAGTTTATTTGGTACATCTTCATATTTCCAACGAGCAATTCCACTCTTCGTTTTCTTACTCTCAAGATCAAGAGCAAGCTTACTTAGCAGCATGTTGTCACCAATACCTACTGTGCACATAAGACCGAACTCTCTCCACATGCTGCTTTGTATTGCTTTCGCCATTTCTTCAGGATTTTCTTTTCCTGCATCTAAAAAAGATTCATCAATTGAATACGTATGAACACATTTCTCAGGTACAAATCTGTAAAACAGTTTTGTAATCTCAGTCGAAACTCTGATGAAAAGCTTCATTTGTGGATTTACAATGTGTATTCTTCGATCATCAGGTATCTCAAATAGTCTCGACCCTGTTTTGATTCCAAAATCTTTTTTAAGTGCAGGAGATGCAGCTAACACTACACTTCCCTGTCTCTCCGTATTTCCTACAACAGCAAGATAACATGTTAAAGGATTAAGCCCCATTGTTACAGCCGATACAGAAGCATAAAAGGATTTCATATCGACACAAAGTATATTTTTACGTGGAAATTGTGAGTAATCAATCATTGTACGCAACTCCTATGATGTCATTCATGGTGATGTAAATTTTAAGGTCGTTCTGATCTTTCACATGCAGCTTTTTTTGTTCGTAGTTTAGGTACTGAACTATTCCGATTAATTCCTTAACATACCCATCTTCATACAGTTGAAATTTTAACTCTTTGTTCAGTGACATTGCTTCAGAGACGAGAATATCCATCTCCTCAATTTGTTGATTATCTAATGATGGCTTTTCAATTTTTGATACATCAAGTAAGTCTTGTTTAAGCTGTGTTAAATGTTCTGGGAGCATCATTGATGTCCATTTGATTGTCCCTCGATCTCTAAGCAATTTGAATCACTCCTTTATTGATCTAATATTAACAGAACAAACGTTCTTTATTCAATATAAATCAGAACAATCGTTCGATGTAAATGTTGGAAAGTAACAATCAAAGACTAAATTTACAAGTGATTAAACAAGTGTGTGGAAGTTATTATCAAAAAAAGAACCTGATTTAATCAAGTTCTTTTTACATATCTTAACGCGATAATCTTTAATAATTGCATAGTTATGATACTTATTAAAATCTGTTAGTTTATCATTGATGTTTTGAATCTTTATTTTTTATTTCTTTTAATATTTCTCTAAGCAAATGCTGAGATTCTTCGTTTTGTTTACGATTAATTTTATTCTCCTTTATCAAGCTAAACATATAATATAAAAATAGAACTATAGCAGCTAATATGAGCAAATTAGGAATTAAAACGCTTAACATGTTATTCTGTAACCTCCCTTTTTAAAAAAAGATGCCCATAAAACTTTATGAACACCTTTTTAAATTATTCCTTAAATTAGTTTGTCCAACTCCATTGAATGTCTCCACTATGCTTTTTAGTTCCATTTGCACGAATCTTTGTATCTAAGTGTACAGTTGCTTTTTGCCACCTGTTAACCACTCTTAATTCGAAGTGCCCTTCAATATTTCTAAAATAATCATACTTATTGGTTTCGTAATGTGCCTCTACGGATTTGTTTACATAAGACCACCCGCCAGAGTAAATCTTATGTCCTTCTTTAGGTGCTATTGATAAAATTTTAACCCAATTGTAAGTCCAATCGTTGTATGTCCAAAATTCAAATTGCTTTTTGCCATAAACATTTTTCCCCACCATGGCATATCTAAACCAGTTACTACCAGTTTTTTGAGGTTGAAAATCCGCATCGCTTTTATTTTCCTCAAATGTAACAGGAATCAAGGAAGAAACGTATGCTAACTGATCGTCTTCATTTAGTGTCTTAACATAACTTTCAACAATACTGCTTGCTTCTTTTGACTCCATTTTAATTTTCTTTGTTTTAAGTTTATTCTGGATATTTTGTTCGATTTTTTTCGATGGTTCCTTAGTAAACTCTATTATCTTTTGTTTCTCGTCATCGTTAAATGTATCCCATGAATCAGGTTGAGCAACGAATTGCTTAGTGAGTTCTTTAGCTGAATTTAACGATGCTGCATGCGCAGTTGTCATATTAAAACCTGCAAGAGATACAATCGCTAACACTAATGATAGAATCAGCTTTTTCATATAGACACACTCCTTATATATCTTCTATTTTTTGTTGTAAAACCCTTTTCATTCTGTTTTAAATTTTTTCCTAAATGTTTAAGACAACAAAGCAACCTAGTGATTAATTTATCCTATTCTTCAAAGAAATTAATAATTGACCTCCTCTCTCAATAGCAATTAGACCAAAAGCCATTGCACCATTCTGAGTTAGAAGACTCTTAAGAACATACCACCTCCTAACGCAACCCTACCACACTCTTATCTTTCATTAAATCCCTTAATTTCCAAATGATAGTTTATGACTAATTTACAAAAAAACAGAAAAAACGTGATGATTTACGGAACCTTCTGTATCGCAAAAATTGACCAAATGTCATGTTTTTTGGATAAACAGCTTTTTATACTCCTGATTATTCGCCATAACCATGTAATAAGAATCTGTCTGCAAACATCGGCTAAAGTCCTGAATTCTACTCAAGATCGCGGAAAATCGTTTGTTTTTTTAAAAATTTTTTTCCTAGACAAAAAAAATGAAGCCATCCAAGCCTCATTTTGTGTTCTCATTCTATATTCATTCGCTTAGGAATAGCTTTCTTGTCCAGCTTTACCTTTAACATGTATTCCTATAACTGTTGTTTAATTCTTAAGACTAATTGTATCAAATTATTTTTCAAAATAAATAAAGGCTGTCGAGATTTACTCAACAGCATGAACCATTTTTTACAAACTCCACTTTTATACTTAGATCCCTACCGGAAGCTCTGCGACCTGCATATCGCCAGATGCTGCTGTACTGCTGTTAGCGTGTGTACCAAGACTTAAAGATAATCCAAAGAATGTTACCGCTAAGACTGAGCCAAGGATAAACTTCTTCATCAAATTCCCTCCAGTTTCCTCATTTTCTCTTTGACTTCGATTGCTTTATAAGCAAATTCCAAAGCCTCTCTGTAATGCTCACCCTTCTCATAATGCCTTGAGATGATCAAGGAAAGGTCGTTTACTCCATCTAAGTCGCCTTTCTCTTCTAAGTATTGTACTTTTTCCCTGCATTTGTCAATGCTTTCATCTACCCCTTTGCTATATAGTTCATAAATAATATTTATCTTGGTTTCGTAAATTTTATTCGATCTAAACTTAAGTTCTTCTTGCCCTTTTTTAAGATAATACATGGCGTTATCCTTGTCGCCTATTTTAAACCTTTCTCGTACGATCATATATATGGAGTTAATGTAGTAAGCTGATTCACGCCATTCATTGCATCTAACAGCTTTCTTAATTGCATTTATACATTCTTGAGATTTATCAAAATTAGAATAAAGAATACTGATGTTGTGATATTGCATTGCTTCATAAAACTCATCTTTAAGTTCCTTGGCAGTCTTAATAGTGGTAAGAAAGTATTCCTCTGATTCTTTGAATTTTCCTAAATGCATATAATTCGTAGCTTTAATGACATAAGAGGTTGCAAGGTGTCGTTTGTAATCTTCATGCCGACTGTATATATTGATTGCCTCATTGATATAACCAAGCGAGACTGCACTTTGATGAAGAGTCACATACAGCGAAGCAGTTTTCATGTAAAACTCTGCTGCTTCAATATCGCTATCAATTTTAGAAAGCTTCTTCTCAGCAATCTTAAGTAAACTGATAGCTCGCTCATAGTTCTTCATATAAGACATATACTCGGCTTCGTAGAGATAAAAATAGTAATCAATCAAGTAATCTATGTTATAACCTTGTATCTCACGCTTCTTCACCTTCCAGTCATTTGGAGGTAGACCCTTACCTTTGTTTTTAAAAAGCATCATTTGGTATCTAGATTCTAAAAGCTGATAATATATGATAACCTTATCGTCTTCCTCCATGTGCTTTAAGGAATCCTTGGCTTTCTTAAGAAGTTGCTCTGCTAAATCTATCTCACATTTCTTAATTGCTACATGAAGTTCATTCAAAGTATTAGCGACTACCTCGTGTGCGATCGTACCCATTTATATCCCCTCTTTTCTAAAATGTTTCGAATTATTAAACAATATAACAGACATTTGAAATATTTGGAATAATATAAAAAGTGTTTTTCGGTAAATTTTCGTCATGCCGCAATAGCCTTTTTGGAAATGGCATGCTAGAAAAGTCCCTATTTCTTTTAATCAGTCCGCCTACTAATAGCTTTATTGTTATGATATAAATAAAACGGACTCCGAATGGGGAATCCGCTTTGGAAATATTCCAAATAAATTGTTTAGGATTTGAAATAAAAAAGAACCTGCATTTGAACAAGTTCTTTTCACGTTGGCAATTTATTTCGTTTTTGTAACGACAGGTAAGTTTGTCTGTTGTATAATTATTCCTGTACATTAAGTTTGCTCACTCAAGGGAGCCTTGCTCATCCCCTACGAAAGGGGGTGAGGCTTATGTCAACATTTCAAGCATTAATGCTGATGCTTGCTTTTGGGTCGTTTATAATCGCCCTGTTGACGTATATAAATAAAAAATAGACCTCCCTTGAGCCTCAGAACCTGAAGGGTTAGGTCTACCTAGAAACCACATCGAGCAAGCCCCTTGAGGGCAGCCTTTTGTACATGCCAGGGTGTTGGTAGCACCCTGGCCTTTTTTATTTTATGCATTTTCTTTTAAAGAAATACATTTGAAATCATATTTCATTGAAGAGTTAAGCGTATGCTAGACTCAACGTCTAGCATTATTTACAGATATTATACCATATAAATGAACAGTGTACACATTTTCCATGTAATGCATTACACTGAAATTCAAGAACTCTCAGATACTTATGAAATCATATTTTAATTGCTTTGGGCACGCTTAATTCTGCAATATTTCAATAGAATACTTTTGCTTAATCGTCCCAGTCTTCATCCTCTTCCCAGTTGTCTTTCATTCGTTGGAGTTTATCAAAGAAAAACTCAATAAAATTATCAGCAACAACTTCTTGATATCCGATTACTCTATCCCACGTAAATACAGGACATTCCCCATTTTTCATCTTATTGGTATCTAGACAATATGCAAAGTAATCAACATCTTCTATCACTACAAGTCCTTCGGTTAACTTGTAGTGTTCTTGATACTCATTGGTAAATTCAACAACTGAAGGGCCACCAAAATCATAGCCTAGAATATCAATACCATAAACTCCACCTGAACCATATTTTCGCAAAAACCATTTATAGCTCTCTGGGAGTCTGACTTGAAGATCTTGTTCTATTTTAGAAATTTTGTCCTCTTCAATACCTCCTGTGAAATCTTTATCCTTTGCATTCTCATCTAAGAACTGTTTCACTTGATTGTATAGTTCCATTTTTACCAACCTCTCTTACTCTGTATATTGAGTGGCTCTCCATTTCCAATATCTCGCTCTAAAATATTCATATTGAACATTCAATTCTGGATCATTTCTAAAACTCTCTCCATTGGTTTTAAGTTTATGTATGACCTCACTATATTTTGTGTGTAGACTGTTTGGGATTTCAAGCATTGGACCAGGTTCTTCTTGAATTAAATGATGTAAGTTTATTTTTGTACCGTCTTTAGCTAAAGGTGCCTTCCCATCCTTCATTAACTCAAGATTTGTTCGACCTTTACGATCTTTTTGATTAATATCAATATCTTTCATTGTATAGACTCTTCGGCTCACATCTTTGATATTTCCTTTTGCTTTTACCTTGCCCTTAACCTCATATGCCTCATACTTTTCTTTATTTAACCAAGGAACATTTATTTTCTGGCCAGTAAATGGCTTTCTGCTCTCATCGGGCAACCTTTTTGCAAGATTCAACAAGTCGTCTTTCGCCTTAACTCCGTTAACTACATTATAAGGAACTCCTCCAGCCGGAACAACATCATACCGAGGATTATAAGGTAATAAATCTGGGAGTGATACATTTTTAAGTTTTTGCCCTGCTTTGCTGACTTGTGTTGTCACTTTTCCAGCTACATCTGCTTTTGTGATGGCACCTGCACCTTTTGTCCCAACAACGGCAGTGACAGTTGTGCCTAATGCATATGTAACCCATCTTGCTCTGGAGTATGCATCTCCATTAACCATATCTTTTTGATAAGACTCCTCAATTGCAGTCGATATAGCATTATACGTGTCAACTGGATGAAAAACTGCTCCTACAATCCCTTCAATGACCTCATCAGGCTTAGTAACGAGATCCCACAAACCAGTTACAGTATCTTTACCGACATCATAAACCCCAACACCAGCACCTTTAATTACTTCCCATATAGTCTCTCCAGCCTCTTCAATTTGTCTCGCTTGTTCAAGTTGCATGACATACTGCTGCTGGGCAGGCTCAAGGTTTTCATAGCCAATCTTCTTAGCAATTTTCAAATACTCGTCTGGATCAGATATATTCACAAGCTGTTTCTTTAAATCTTTGAGTTTCCGTTCTTTTGCTTCTTCTTTTTTAATGCTCAAATAAGATTCAGAATGCCTCTCTATATCCCCCTTTTTCTTATGTATGTCACTTTCTCGATAGGCCTTTGCATTGTAATGAATTGGTGTTGCATTTTTTCCTTTTCCTGTGGCATCTTGTAGCTTGTTGAAGTCTGCCTGGATAAATTGTTCGTTTGGTTCTGTTTGAGCGTATTCTGTTTTTAAAGCTTCGTCCAGTTCATTTACCTTATGTACAGTGTCTTTTCGTTTCTTATCTGACGACTCTAGGTCGTCATCAACCGCGTCTGTTGAAAATACATCAAGTGAGACCAAATCATCAATTTCGTTAAGGATACTCTTTATTTCCTTTTGTTGTTCCTCCATGATTGACTTTGATTTGCTATAAGCATTGGATAGTTCATGCTCTAAAAAGGATTCTTCCACGTAAGCATCCGACAACTCTGCGTCTGCTGCTTTTCCTGAAATACTCGTGAGGAAAGCAATTTTCATGTCGATGATATCCAGCCATTGATCAGTGACACCTACATGGTCATGGTAAAATGCTTTAATATTGTCAGCACCTTTACCAGAGAATTCACTGTCATCGAGATCAGCGACACCTTTCAAAGCATTTCTTAGATTAACAAATTGTTCTCTGAGTTGTTTATATTCCTTGGTTCGTTTATCTGCAGCAGAGATTAATGACTTTGCTTCATAAACCTTCATATCTGTCTCCTTTCCATTTAGAATCTATGTAAATTTTACCACCTTAGAGTGTTCATGGTATAGCTCCTTTAATGATAACTAAGGTGTTTGAAATAAAAAAGTCCCTAAAATGAGGGACTCTATTGGTTCTTTTTCTCTTCTAATAGCTCAATAATTCTTTTGCTAGATCTGTTTTGCTCTCTTAATAAAGAAACAATGTTTCCAGTGAAACCGATTAAAATAATGATCAATACTGTAATAATCCATCCCAATATGAAACTCCCCCTTACGGCTCTATTAAAGTCCTAAAAGTAGAGTAACTCCTATTGTTAAGACCTTTTACTTATCTTATATGGAGTTGGAAATAGGACAATCTGATAGTTTTGCTTATCCTTCACCTATTAGATGAAGACTCCAAATAGGAGTCTTCCTATTCTGGAACCAGTTTATAATACTCTTGTATATTCGGACTCACTTCCCAATATTTCGTCCCGTTAGAAGACACTAACATATCAAACCATATCTCAAAATTAGAATCTAAGTTAACTGCATCTTCAATATCATCAATTGAATCTAGATATAGCATATAACCTAATCCGTTTCTTGATTTGTTTGTGTCTATTACGTATCTTCCATCATAATGATATCCAATTAGGACGTATCCCTCGGGGAAATCTTGAACTTCATTATATTCAATAATTCCTTCTGTGCTAAGTAATTCAACACCATTAAACATTTCCATTCCATTGTGTTTACACAAAAACTCTTTGTAATCATTAGGGAAAGAAACTCCTAACTTCTTTTCTAGATTAGTTACTTCTTGAGGGTTTGCTGAATCTCTGAAATGAAAAGTAGCATCTTCCATGACATGTCCCCCATGATGAAACATAGGAAATGTACCATATTTAGAAACTGCTTTCTTAATACCATCAAGAGTCATGTGAACTAACTTACCTTCTTTCATAAAATCTCCTCCTCCACAAACACGCCCACTAAATTTTACCATACAAAAGATGAGAACTTTTAAACAAAACCAATTTTACAATCATTGGTTTTATACTTATAATTAGGAAGATTTGTCCGATATAGAGACAGAACAGATAAATTTGGGGGAATTACATTGAAGAAATTGTTGTTAGGTATTGGAGTTTTGTCTTTAAGCTTTTCTTTAGCTGCGTGTGGGTCTGATTCTGCTTCCACAGACAAAACAGACTCAGATGGTAGCAAGACAACTCAGCAAGAAGAAAAGGCTACAAAAGAAACAAAGACTGATCAAAAGTCAAAAACAGAAAGTCAATCAAATGACAAAAGTGTTAATGACAACAAAGAAGAGTCCAAAAACACTTCAAAGAAAAATTCGTCAGATAAAAAAGCATCTGACAAGAAAAAGTTGGTCGATGTTATACTAAACAAGACAGTTGACGGGGATACAATTAAGGTCAACTATAAAGACGAAGTTGAAACTGTTCGTTATTTGCTCGTTGATACTCCTGAGACTAAAAAACCAAACTCTTGCGTACAGCCTTATGGTGAGGATGCTTCAGAGAGAAATAAAGAGTTAGTCAACAGCGGAAAGTTACAGCTGGAATTTGATGAAGGTGATCGTACAGATAAGTATGGCAGAATGCTGGCTTATGTATATGTCGATGGCAAATCTGTTCAAGAAACACTATTAAAAGAAGGATTGGCCAGGGTTGCATATGTATATGAACCAAACACGAAATACATAGACCAATTTAAAAAAGATGAACAAGAAGCAAAATCAGAAAAGCTCTCTATTTGGAGTAAGAACAGTTACGTGACTGATAAAGGATTTAACGGTTGCGTGAAAAAAGCAAGTGCAGCTAAAAAGAAAACAACTTCAAATGAATCAAATAAACAATCAAATTCAACTCAGAATTCAGATACAAATAAATCAAGCTCTAGTTCATCAAGTAGCTCTGCTTCAAGTAGTTCAAATACTGCTCAAACATCCCCTTCTACTTCTACAGAAGGCACGGAGAGCTTTGCAAATTGTACAGAGTTAAGAAAGAAATATCCTAACGGTGTACCGAGCACACATCCAGCTTACCAATCAAAAATGGATAGAGATCATGACAATTTCGCATGTGAACGATAATCCTGAAAGCCTCAATGTGGGCTTTCTTTTTTATTAGGATAAGAAATTTTCAGGTAAATAAAAGAATCTTTTTTGGAATTATTTAAGCATGGATATTTAGCAAAAAAGAAAAAGCTCAACATGAAAACAAAATAGACCGAATTACACTCTAAGATTATTTCCCCTAATAAAAACCACGAAGCAATGTGAGGGAGCTTCGTGGCCTATAGCGGCTGTTAAACCCCTATGATACTTGTATAGGATACTTTATATTCGGGATGTATTCAAGATAGAATATTTCCTTAGGGCTTAATAAGCAAATTGAATTACGCCTCATATCTCCTGCTGTCAGAACCCAAATTTCTAAAGAGTAAGGAAGAGATCAGAGCTAACACAAAATAAACAACAACGAATCCGCCCCAGAAAATAAGCGCCTCATCAAACGGAAATCCAAACAATCTAAAGATTATTCTGTGAACGACCCCTGTAATAATAATCAGGATACTTGTAGAAAGCGCAAAAGCAATATGTTTCATTTAGAACCTCTCCTTATGAAAGATTAATGACCCTATCAGAACAACTAGCGATTTCTTGATCATGTGTTACACATATGATTGTTTTTCCCATGTCTTTCAGCTGATGAAAAAGAGAAAGAATTATGTTCTTGTTGTACTCATCTAAGTTTCCTGTTGGTTCATCGGCCAGAATGATATCGCAGGGTTTTAGAATAATCCTAGCTATCGCTACACGCTGTTGCTCTCCGCCGCTTAACTGATATACCTTTTTCTTTAAAAAGCTTTTATCTAAGCCGACCATCTCTAAGGTTTCCGATAGCTTATTTTTGTCGAAGTCTTTTGCGTATGCGGTGGAAAGTAATAAATTTGTTAATACAGTTTCATTGTCCATGAGCACATAGTTTTGAAAGATATACCCTAAATTCTCTCTCCTTAACTTCATCACCTCTTTCTGTTTAGGATTTTGGCAACCTAAAATCTCAACTTTTCCTTCGTCTGGAGTATCCAAGAGGCTGACTATATTTAAAAGAGTGGTTTTACCTGAACCGCTCTTTCCAACAATAGAAAAGAATTCATTTTCCTCTATCTGAATTGAAAAATTAGAAAGAACTGATTTTCCATCAAAACTTTTGGATATGTTTTTAAGTTTGATCATAATTTATCTCCTTTTAAAATCTTATTCATGTTCTTCCTGTTTAAATAAATACTTAGGAAATACAGAATAATCATCTCTATTCCAATAATCAATACGATCAAGCCCATCAATTCATAGATTTTGTAATAAACACTATACCCCATTCCGATCAGAAGATTAGATACAACCGATAAAATGATTAAGCGCTTATTTCTAGCCCAATATGAATATCCAAATATCTCTTTAAGATAAAGGCGATATGAATTTGCACTGTAGTACGACCATATATAAGAAACAAGGAAGGCTACTGATAAAATGAGTGTTATTGCTAAGCCAATAAGATTCTGTATAAACTGATTCTGAATCGCTGCTATCCGGTCACTTAGTTCTTGATAGACCGATATAGAAGAGTCAATCAGGTTTCTCGTATCTGTTTTTTCTAAATAAGGAACTATGTGATCATACGCCATACCCTTTGATGAATCAGGAAAGAATAAGCATGATGTTGAGTATGCTCCGATAACGGATGAATCCACATTATCAGTGAAAACAGCTGCAATTGGGTCAATGACGTTATTTTTATTACTGATATCACCCATCTGACTATTAAAGGTGAAGTATTCTTGTCTATTTTTAGTATATATGATATTGATCTTCAATTGATCTTCTTTAAGCGTATTTAAAGGTTTCTGAATTTCTTTGTTATACATATTGTCTAATTCTACTTTTTCAAAGAAAAAGTGATCCCTATAAGCTTTCATGATGTTTTCTTTATACTTGGCGTATTTTTGTGGTACGAGCAAATTCAGTGTATTTGGATCAGATGCTAATTCTTTTTTATTGATGGGTTTGCCGTTAACTCCGATTATTGGATTTACTTTTAAATAATTGGGACTAATTGTGACGCTTCTTCCAGAGGGAGAATAGATTTCATTTTCCTTTGTGGTATTCAGGGTATAAAAATAAACCGGTTTTTTCCCATCTTTCTTCATGACGGCATAGTTTTGAGCATCCATAATAAACGCGTTTTTATGTCTCTCTAGTTGATGATACAGCTCCCGAACTTTAACGTTTTTTTCTCTATCCAATTTTAAATCATTATAGTTCACGCCGGTATTTGCAAAGCTGGTTTTATAAATAGTCTGTGTTTTTTTCCAATACGATTGATTGTCCAGTTGTTGTTTTAATTCGAATAAATTAGAAAGCGATGCAGCGATGATATTGAAAAGCAATATTGTGACGACTATCTTAAATCCTAGAGATAACCATTGAAATTTCTTAATTGGGGTGCTCCCTTTGACAGCACCGCTTATGTCGCTGTTGTTGTATAAAATTAATGTAACAACGATGGTGTATACCATCATTATGGATGCTGCAATGAGAACATTTCGCATGTAAATCTTAATGTATACCGTTAGCCAGTCATTTAAGTCAAAGACTAGAGCCATGATTCCAACGAGAAGGGCACCGCAGAGTGTGATTATCACAAGTGGTTTCAAAAACATTTTTGGAAAAGATAACAGTGTTTTGATTTTTGAATATCCCCACAGTTTCTGTAAAAGAAGCAACTTGCGGTTTTTAATTACAAAATATAGGATTCCTATAAACAAAATCAGCATGGAAAGCAATGCTAACATGAGTAAAGTGGTACTAAACATAAAAGAGGTATTCAAACTGCTGTCTTCAACACTTACCTTACCATATTCAGAAAATAGGTTTCTTGCCCTTTTCAATAATTCATCGTCCGCAGATGAGATATAAAACCTGTTTCCTATTCCAATGTTTTTTATTTGATCAAAATCATAATATCTGATTTTCCATGTTGATAAAGGGAAATTAATGGTGCCAATCATATTTTGATTTGAATGGGACTCTTTAAAATTCGAAATGTGTCTATCACCAGTATGTATTGAAGGTTCATCCTCAAAGCTTGTAGTATAGATATTTAAAGTCTTCTCATCTAGAAAACTGTATTGTGAAATGTTCACTTTTTCTTTTTGGGAGAAGGCAACTAATCTCTTTATAAAATCTTGACTCTTAATGGCTGATGTATAGTCGATTATCACGGCTTCTTTATTAGAGAATAAAGTATAAAAAACTTGCTTATTAAGAGTGTAGTGATAGCTGGATATATTCATTGAGAGCAAAAACAGAATGAACAATATATAGATCGTTTTCTTCATTGGACAGCCTCCATAAAAAGAAATCCGGTGCCGTCAAACTTGAATATAAGGCAGACACCGGAAGAAAAATTAAAAAATTACTTTGCTATTGTTTTCTTTATTTTGTATTCCAAAAAGCCTTGTTTCCGAAAAAAGTCTCTGCCACTGAAGCGTAGGTATACCCTTCATTTTTTTTCTTCCATTTAGACTCAAAGAATCTTTGTCCAGCCGCAGCACTTGATTTGTGAGTCTTTTTAGTATGATTGTAATTGGATTTAACAAATCCACCTTCGAAACCATGATACCAAGTTCCACCACCAGCTTTCGTTTTTGTCAATTTCATAGCATGCATTAAGTCTCTTGATTCATCCAAGTTAATTTCCCCGTGATTAACATCATCAGATGGACTAGCAAAAGCAGCTTGGCCCCCTAGTAAAGCTATTCCCAACACGATTGGAGCAAGAACCTTCTTTTTCAATGTAATCTCTCCTTTTTGTTTTTACAAGAAAGTATGTAATATACAGTCTCGTAAGGAATGAATGTAACATGAAATATCAAATCTTTTGTCTATTCGTGTTGTAAAAAGCACCTAATACCAACAAGACTACCCACGATTAAAAACTTGTTTTACCCCCCTTTTGTTAATCGCCCATTATTTTCAATAAATGGGTTAATTTGATCATACGATGCCGAATATATTTTTTCAAGTTCAAATTTCCTATGACATCAGAAAGTGAAAATTGTTAAATAAAGTGAGGAAAGTTGAGAATTAAAACAACGTTTTGTACTGATTAGGTATAGACATGCATCATCGGACTTAGAGGGACAAAGAAAAAGCCGCTCTGTTTAATATTTTATTAAATCGAGAGCGACTTTTAAAACTTTGTTGCCTATATTAAAAAATGTCTCATTAAATAAAATGGGAATTTTATTTTGAATTAAATACTATATACAGAAAGATTCAGCATAAATATATCTACATATAGATCAATCAAAGAACTCGAATTCAATTTCAAAAGGATATTCTTTTCTCTCTTTATTACGTGTTGATTTTTTAAGGATATCTTCTGGTATTACCCGTGTAAAATGGATTTTCTTTATAAATTGTTTAAGTAGTTGGTTACCATATTCCTGGTCAGTAATGTCTTTTAATTCCTCTAGTATTTCTTTTCTTTCTTTAATTGTCTCTAGTTCTTCTTCAATCGATATTGAATTAATGCTTTTAATTAACTCTTCTTTTTTGGTTCTTAGCTCGTCCAATATTGTAACAAGCTCTTGTTTTTTATCACGAATCTCCTCGTGAGTGAATAAGCCCTCCATCGCCAAATCAATTAAATTTTTCTGTTTTACCTCATTTTCTTTAATTGCTTTTTCAATTTGTTCAAGTTTCAACTCATTCTTTTTATTTATATCCTTCAAACTCTCACTCTTCAATTGTTCTTCTATTTGCGATAAATTTTTAGTATATATTCTCAATCCGTCAAGAACTTTAGCTATTATAGCATCCAACTTCTTCCCACAGTTTGGACACTTTTCACCATTAGGTAACAGGTATTCACATTTTTTAAGAGTATAACCGATAGTACCTTTTGTATCTTTCCTAATGGTCATCTTTCTGCTGCAAACCCCACAAAAGATTAAATCTTTTAATAGAGTGACACCAGATTTAGTCGCTGGTTTTTCTCTGATACTAATCGATTTTAGTGCTCTTGATTTACGATCCTGATTAGCTTTTTCCCACACATCTGGAGGAATTATAGCTGGATGAGCATTTTCGACAGTGATTGTCTCAACATTGTCATACTCAAATTTTCCGTTTCTCTTAATCTTTTTCCTGTTATTAAAAACCAAAGTCCCCTTATAAGCAGGATTTCTGACTATCCTCTTAACTGATGGAAGATTAAAGGCCTTTCCTGTAGCAGACTTATAACCTTCATTGTTCAGTATGTCTCTAATTTTAAAGCTACCATAGCCTTCTGAATGGAGTTGAAAGATGTATCGAATTGTAGGCGCTGCGGTTTCATCAATTTCAAGCCTCTTTGTTTCGTTATTTCTTTTGTATCCAAAAGGAACATTCCCACTAACATGTAATCCTGCTTTAGACATTTGCATTTTGTTGGCTTTACTTCGTTTACCAATAGTACTATGTTCGTGACTTGAAATCATGCTACCAACGTCAAATAAGAGACGATCAGTCTCCGAGTTAGCTAAATCATAAGATTGATAAGGTGTTAGTATCGGTTTGTCATAATCAACACAACACTGCTTAACAGTCTGACTTATAAGACCATTCCTAGAAATCCTGGTTAATTCAAAACATGCAATTGCATCATATTTTTCAATATTGTCCAGCAGTCGTTTTAGAGCAACCCTTTGAGCAATTTCAGATTTTCCCCCACTAATGACTTCCCCGAATTCTTCATATGTAAAGCCATGTTCTTCGCAAAACTCTATAAGGATTTGCCTGTGGTTCTCAAGAGTCTCTACGTTTTCGTCTTTCTTTTCCTGACTAATCCTAAGGTATATAGCTACATGATGTATGTTTTCAAGATTCTTAATCATCGGCGTATTCCCTTTCTCTGTACATGGTGCTATATTTAACTAACTAGAGAATACCACTTTTTTTCGGAAGTTTCCATACTTATCTTAAAAAACGCAGTAGGAACCGCATACCCGGATGTATGTCCGCGGAGCCCCTCAATGATTTCAAGTCCTTTTGAAACAGGCGCTCTGAAATGGCCGATGCCTTCTGACAAATCGCATTGATAAATATAATAAGGGCGTACTCTGATTTTCACTAAATCGTGCATGAGCTTTTTCATGATCGGAACTGAATCATTAATACCCGCTAATATAACCGCCTGATTTCCGACGGGAACACCTGCGTTGACTAACTTTTCACAAGCCTCGACTGATTCCTCCGTCATCTCAATGCTTGTATTAAAATGAGTATTCAGCCAGACAGGGTGATATTTTTTTAATATTTCGCACAGGTTATCGGTAATTCGCTGCGGAAAGACGACCGGTGCCCTTGTTCCGATTCTGATGATTTCTAAATGCGGAATGGCACGGAGATTCTTTAAAATATACTCCAATATTTGGTCGTTGATCAGTAAACCGTCTCCTCCTGAAATCAGGCAGTCACGGATTTCGGGTGTCTCACGTATATAAGCAATCGCGGCATCAAGCTGTTTCTTAGGCACTCCCATTCCGATTTGCCCTGAAAACCGTCTGCGTGTGCAATACCGGCAGTACATTGAGCATTGATTTGTGACAAGAAAGAGAACACGGTCCGGATAGCGGTGCGTCAGCCCCGGAACAGGAGAGTCCTCATCTTCATGAAGCGGATCCTCAAGGTCATACTTGGTTTTGTGCATTTCTTCAGATAACGGAACAGACTGCATTCGAATCGGGCATCTGGGATTATCAGGATTCATTAAGGAAGCGTAATATGGCGTAATATTTAAAGGGATGGTTTTGGTAGAGATTCTGACTCCTTCTTCTTCCTCTTCAGTTAAATGAATGACTTTTTTTAATTCATCAAGTGTCCGGACGGTATGCGTCAGCTGCCACACCCAGTCATTCCACTTTTCTTCGGGTACATCCTTCCATAATTCAATCTCCTTCCAGTGCCTCTTCGGTTTAAACCATTGATTTGCCAAACGGAATTCCTCCTTATCACCATTTTGCCTTACGGCGGAATGGTGAATATTTCTCAACTTATAATGTCTTGCACCATACATTCATATTTTCAAGACTTTCATATATATAGCAATTGTTTATCAATCTTCCCCGATAGCTGTAGCCTGATTGATGAAGCACGGCGTTCATTCCATAAGAGGCTGCGCGCGCGAGTGAAAACACATGAAAAATCTCTCGGTCGGCCATTTCTTTTTCCAATGCGGCGATTAAATGATTCATCAGTGAATGCCCCCTGTATTCCTTGAGCACGGCACAGTCAGTTATTTCCGCATGCCCCAAAGCAGGATTGGCTTCCGCACTGGCGGCCCCTATCAGCCGGCCGTCATCAAACATAGCATAATAGACAGTGTTATCATTCATCGTTTTTTCAATATATACCGGGTCAAAAATCGGGGTTGGATAAGTGCGGAACACTTTCTTGTACAGCATAGACAGCTGGTGAATGTCCCTTGGTTCACACCTGCTCATCAAAAAAGGCGGCGTGGCTGTTAAACGTATTGAAGGGGACTTTTTATACAATGTCTCGACAATCTCCAGCTCTGCTAAATAGGAATTTGTCAGTCTTCTGTTCTCAGAGAGGTAACGAACCATCACAGCCGCGCGATGGCCTAAGTAATAGCCATCCAGAAGCCCTTCTGTCACAAATAAATGCTTCGCAAGCTCTGCTTCGTCCTGTTGCTTGGCATATACAATCACCTTTTCAGCGAGCTCCTTTTTTGCTTCAGCTAGGATCTCTGGCAAAGCGTTTTCGATTTTACCTTCATAACGGACGACTCTGATTCGTTCATTGAAACGGTCAATGTCTAGGTAAGCCGAGACGCCCTCACGCTTCATCACTCTGTTCATTCGCTTCACTCCCTTGCTCATGGATGCCGCACCAATCCATTATAAAAAGAGAAATGATTTTAGCAGATTCCAACAGAGCCTCAATTTCGATATATTCGTTCGCCTGATGGGCCGTTTTTGTTTCACCGGGACCAAAAACAATGACGGGGGTCTGAGCCGCATGATGTAATAAGCCTCCATCCGTTCCCCACGGTGACGCCTCTATTACCGGTTCAGTGTGTCTGATTTTTTCATAGGATGTTTGCAGCACCGACACTAAATCATGATCTTTCGGCAAGTCATTCGGCAGCCACTGGGCGCCGTACCATTCGAGCTTGACAGGGTGGCGTTTAAACCATTCATCACGATACTCTAAATCCTTCAGCCAGTTTGTCATTTCTTCTTTCACCGCTTCGGGTTTTTCGTGGGGAGCGATTCCGCATCTTCCTTGGATGACTGCCCGGTCGCATACTGAAGAAGGCCACTCGCCGCCCGCGATAGAGCCTACATTTATAGGAACCGGAATCGGGATGCCTTCATAAAGCGGATCAGAAATTCTGGCATTTCGGACTTTTTCCAGCTCTTGAAGGGCTGAGATGACATGCATGCTTTTTTCGATGGCGCTCACCCCTTCATAGCGTGTGCCGCCATGCGCCGATAAGCCATTAACAGTTATACGGAACCATAGTGAGCCTTGCTGTTTGATGAATAGCTTCATATTAGTAGGTTCCGGAATAAGCGCCCCGTCAGCCCGGTAGCCTCTCATAATAGCCGACAGCGTTCCTGCGCCGCCGCACTCTTCGTCTACAACACTTTGAAAAAATAAATCTCCCTTCAATTTGACACCGCAGGCGTGCAGCGCTTCTAATGCAAAAAGAAGGGCTGTATTGCCTCCCTTCATATCAGTAGAACCGCGGCCGTAAATTCTCCCGTTTTCCTCCGCGGCCTGAAAAGGCTCAGACTTCCATGCTTTTATGTCTCCTGCGGGCACAACATCGATATGCCCATTCAAAATCAGGGACCTTCCGTTGCTTTCTCCTGCTTTTTTAGCGACAATGTTTGGGCTTTCGCTAAAACCAGTCCGGCCTGATTTGAAATACGGATGCTGTTTTAATTGCTTCAGGCTCGGTTCCCATACATCAATATCCATCTTGAATTGCCGCAGCTTCTCAAGGACAATGGCCTGGGCGTTGAATTCCGCTCCAAACGTACTTTTTTCGCCGATCAGTCTTTTAAGAAGACGGATGGCTTTGGTCAGATGATCATCCAGCCAGTCAACAACCTGTTTTTCAATTTGCTGCATGCGCAGTCCTCCTTTAAGAAAAAGGTACGTCTATCTTGAGTTCGGCAGCGGTCAGCTCAATGACTTCTTCTGCTGTCACGCCATTCATAAGCTCTTTTAATACAAATTGGCGTTGTTCTACAGCAATTACCGCCTTATCGGTAATAATGAGATCGACACAGCCCGCAGCGGTCAGCGGCAATGTGCACTTTTCCACTAATTTCGGTTTCCCTTGATGATCTGTATGGCTCATGACGACCACTACTTTTTTCGCTTTTTGCGCAAGCTCCATGGCACCTCCCATGCCGGGTACTTTTTTCCCCGGAACGAGCCAATTAGCCAGATCACCATGCCGGCTGACTTGCAAAGACCCTAAAATGGTAATATCTATGGCGCCTTTTCTGATCATGGCAAAGGACAGGCAAGTATCGAAATAAGACGCTCCTTTTACAGCGCTGACAGGGTAGCCTGCGGCGTTGCAAAGGTTTTTGTCTTCCTGCCCCTTCTCCGGACTTCCGCCAATGCCGAGGACTCCATTTTCGGCCTGAAGCATCACCTTCGTGTCAGACGGCAAAAAATTCGGCACTAATGACGGAATGCCGATGCCCAGGTTCACCGTCATCCCTGATGTGATTTCACAAGCAGCACGCCTTGCTATCAGCTCTCTCTCTTTTATTCCCAAGCCCATCTCCAGTTCACCCCTCCGCTTTTCACGACGCCCTCCACGAAAATCCCCGGTGTGATTATCATCTCTTCGGCAAGCTCTCCTGCCGGCACAATGCGGTCCGCTTCGGCAAATGTTCTCTCGGCAGCCATCGCCATAAGCGGATTCATATTGCGGGCTGTTTTGTCATAGGTCAAATTGCCGAATTCGTCTGCAGTATGCGCGCAGATAAAAGCAAAATCAGCCGTTAACGCTTCTTCGATTAAATACGGCTTTCCATTGAGAGACACGGTTTCTTTTTGCGCACAAATCATTTGATTATCTATTCCGATGTCAGTCAAAATGCCGCCAAGACCGGAGCCTCCCGCTCGAATCCGTTCTGCCAGCGTGCCTTGCGGAGAAAACTTCACCTCTAATGTTCCGTCGGTCATCTGCTGTCCCGCTATCGGATTTGATCCGATATGTGACGCAATTAAGGTTTTTACTCTTTTGTTTACAATGAGAGGGCCGATTCCTATTTGCGGAAATCCGGCGTCATTACAAATAACCGTTAAATCCTTCACACCTTTCTCTAGTATTCCTTCAATAAGTGACGGCGGTGACCCGACGCCGCCAAATCCGCCGAACATCAGCACGGATTCATCCTGTACGTCTGCAAGTGCCGTTTCAATATCCATCTTTTTATCTAATGAAGCCATTTGTTTTCCAATCCCTTTTAAGTTTTTTTTCTACTTCTAAGACGGCGTCTGAAAAGAGATCCGTAAGCTCTGCCATCTCAGCGGAAGAAATCGTAAATGGCGGAGCGATGATCACGGCGTCTCCTTCACCGCTGTCGATGCCCGGCTTGGCGGGATATATAATCAGCCCGCGTTTTTTTGCCGCGCTAATGATGTGCTGCCCCACTGACAGCTCTGGCGGGAATGTCTGCTTTGTCTTTTTGTTTGCGACAAATTCAACCCCCAATAGCAACCCTTTTCCGCGTACATCGCCGATCATGTCACTTTGGTTCATGAGATCGGTCAGCTTTTTCTTCAGTACTTCGCCTTTTTTCTCTGATTTTTTTAAGAGATCATGTTTTTCCACATACTTTAATACTTCAAGCGCCGCTCTGGCTGAATAGGGATTGGCGCTATACGTATGCCCGCTCATAATCACGCCGGAGCCTTTTTTAATGGTATCCATAACCGGATCAGAAACAACAGCCGCTGCAATCGGTGCGTAACCGGCACTCATCCCCTTCCCCAAAACCGCAATATCAGGAACGGTATTCCAATGCTCGGCGGCTAGCATTTTGCCTGTTCTGCCAAGCCCCGTCATCACCTCGTCCGCTATAAACAGCAAACCATTTTTCAGGCACACGCTTTGAAGCGCTTCATAATACCCTGCGGGAGGTGTAATGGCGGCTCCCGCGGCGCCGATAATTGGCTCCGCCACAAACCCGGCAATAAACCGGCTGCCAACTCGTTTAATGGCTGTGTCCAGTTCTTGAGCGGCAGCCTGGACGAAATCCTCCTCCTTCATATCCGGGCTGGAGCGATACAGATTAGGTGCCGATATCGCCGGGTAACGCTCAATCATTTGAGTAAACCGGTATCTTCTTTCATAAAACCCCGATAATGAAAGCGCTCCCAAAGTTATTCCGTGGTAACTGCTCCATCTCGACAAAAAGATGGATTTTTGCCATTGCTGTTTTTCCTGCCAATACTGAATGGCAATTTTCATTGCTGTTTCGATCGCTTCAGACCCGCTGTTTACAAAAAAAGACCAATTCAAATGACCCGGAAGCTGGTTCGCCAATAACCTCGCCAAGTCTTCAGCAGGCTCACTTGTGAATTGTGATCGGTAAACAAATGAAACGGTATCAAGCTGTTCCTTCAACAAATCAGTGATATCCTTTACGCCGTGACCGATATTGCATGTCACCGCGCCGGATGAGCCATCGAGGTATTTTTTTCCGGATTGATCATATAGGTATGAACCTGCTGCACGGCTGACAACCGGATAATCTGCCTCAAGCTCAGGCTTAATCAGATAGCTCTTCATAACTTCTCCCCCTCACCTCGGAGCCCCCTTTTACTCCATTGTATGAGTGTAAGAATGAAGGCATTCTTACCGCGTAAAAACTTTTTTCGCCCATACAAAAAAAGGCCTCCCCTGTCAGGAAGACCCTTTGTCACGATATATGCTCCTAGCAAATAAACGCGGCACCAACGATGATTAATAAAATAAATAAAACGACAATCAATACAAACGTATTTTTCCCGCAGCCGAACCCGCCATAACTGTAACCATGATCATAACAGCCGTAACTGTGCATCAAGTATCAATCCTTTCTTATCACGATATACGGCATTCTATGCGGGCCAAGTCCCAAATGGTTTGTGCATTTGCCCAGTTATGTAAGGAAATAATGAAATACAGTATGCATCCGCTGATATTTTTCAAATCGGAGCTTTTCATAAAAATGGCCGGCCCCGTCAAGACTTGATGTAACAAGATAGGCAGAATGCATGCCAAAGGCTTTTGCAGCGGAAAGCATCTCCCCAATCAAAATGGTGCCGTACCCTTTTCTTTGAAACTGATCCAAAATGGCGACCTCTTCAATTTTTGCCGTTTTTTCTTTTGGATTGATAAACAGCTCTCCGCAGCCAATCGGTATTTTTTGTGTTGAATCGCTGTAACAAACAACGAGCAAAATCTTCCCTGATTGGTAAAAAGGATATTTCCGCTGTAATTTTTTTTCTGCAATTGCTTCGCTTATATAGAGAGAGTCATAAATTTTCATAATAGAAGAGCCGTCCGCAAGGCTTTTTTTCGTCCCCCAGCCTGTCAGCGGATGCCCGGCCCGTTTGCCCCAATGATTAAGCTGAATGCTGTAGAATAATTCATCTTCAACCACAAAACCGCTTTTTACAAGTGATTGCTTCAAAACAAGCGGAAAGGTATGCTGCGGCGAAGCCTTCAGATGAATATAATTGGTATTTAACAAGCCGGATACTGAAGGCAGAAATGAAAGCAAGCTGTTTAACGGAAACGAAGCGTGCAGCTGTACAAAATTATGCGAAAAAATTTGCGGAAGATCAGGGTCACTATAAACACTGTATTGCTCAAATGGTTTGAATACAGAAGCTAATGATAAATATTGTTTTTCTGTTTTCGAATAATGTTCTGTCATGAATGTCTCCTTCATCCTCAACATACGGCTGACTGATTTAGTCAATTTTGATCCTTAATTTCTTTATAATCTCATCGTACAACGGACGAAACGGCTTTCCAATTGGAAATTGTTTGATTTTACAGAAAGAAATGGCGATTGGCTTCTGATGTAAGAAGAATCTTTTTGCGACTTTAGTGTCTATTGGATGGAACTTGCCGTTTAAAAATAAGAACAGCTCGCGGCCGATCAGAAACAGCCTGCGTCCAGGAGGATTAATCATCAAGCCTGATCTCCTTTGGCTGATCGGTTGACCGTCGGGCACCGACTCCAGCTCGTCTTGGTGAACAGCCAAAATATCTTTTCTTTTGAATTGGTAGAAGTGAAATGCAAACTGGTTCTCTATACGTCTTTTTCTTCCTCCTTCTATATAAAATACATCAGGCTGATCCGGCGCTTTGACGAGCAAATAATTCGGAATATGAACGCTTTTTCCTATTTGGTATTGAAACAAATACGGGTCGGGAATAATGACAGTCCTCCCCGAATAAACGGATTGCCATCTTTCCCCGACGGGATGCCGGGTATCTTGATCAAGCACGTACACCTTTTGGTCAGTTCCCTTCACAAAAGACCCGTCAATTAAAACATCGGGAAGACACTGGTTCGCATTTTGAAAAGAATCAGGTGTTTTATAGGTTGTGTCCAATACTTCATTTATCGGCATAAAAGGAACAAATGTGTTCAATCTGCTCCAAAAAATTGAATCTCCGTGATTCCAATGCATGACATGATCGTCCCAATAGCTCCCATATTGAAGTTTGACTTTTTCAAGCAATTCTCTCCTGTGCATTACAGAGCAATGGTCCACTTGAAACGCGGCATTATCCAGCACCCCCGGCGCCTGCCTGTAAAAATGAAAAGCTTCCTCTCCACGCTCGTTTATATGAACGACCTGTTGCATTGAATAAACCGCTTGCGCTACCGGGTCATGCCGGAACACCTGCAGCATACGGCTGAGCCTTTCTTGATGATAGATCGTATCATCGGTCAGATAGGATACATAATCCCCGGTAATGAAAGAAAGCGCATGATTAATTAATGTGGCATATCTGGCTGTTTTCATCCGCTCGGAGTGCTGAATAAAACTGTTATAATACTGAATGCGCGTATCATGTAAGTACGTTTGAATGACAGCAGAGGTTTCTTCATTTGAATGATCATCCATTATAAAAAGCTCCCAATCAGCGTGAGTTTGATTGACCACACTTTCAATTGCTTTTTGTAAATAAGAGGGTTTGTTATAACTTGTTAAAATGATTGAAACTTTCTCCCCCATCTCCCATCCTCCTATCAAAAACAGCTCCGTAAAAACGGAGCCTTGGCCTCAATGTTAAAATGCACCCCAGCTTACAATACTTGAGAGTGCCACGTTTGATCTGGTGTTATTCAGTGGATTTTGAAACACTGCCAAATCGCTCAGCACTTCTTTCACAATAACGTTTTGCAGAGTGTCTCCATTGATAAGATTCACTCTTGAAACCGGGATTCCGAGTTCTTTCGCTAGAACAAGCTGCTTCCGAAGGTCTGAAACCGGTTCAGACGGATCTGTCTGACGTAATAACAAAATCAGTAAAAGCAGGACAACATATAATTCCTTTTCAAATTCCTCACCGTTCACAATTGCTTCCGAATCCAAAAAATCTCTCTCCTTCATGCTTGTAATCTTTATCAGCATATGGAAAAAGCGAACATACGCATAGGCTATAACAGCCTCTTTTAAAAATCAGCGATTTGATTAAATATGAAAAATACGCTTGATAACGGCGTTCGTCTCATGCCAATTCACAGGCAGCGGAATATGAATAAGCGTGAGTTCTAAAAAGATAAAAGGAGGTGTATGTGTAAATGAGCAATGAATTTCTGCAGTTGAAAAAGGATCTCATTAAAAGTTTATTGATCCCCTTTTTTAATAATGGAACGACAACTGAAAGTGGAGGAGATAACGTGGAAAACAAAATTAAAGAATTATTAGAAGCAGCGGTAGACAATAAAGTAGATGCGGCTGCTGAAGCAGAAGCCGCAAGCGATGTATCAGCTTTGGATACGTCCTTACCGGCCAGATGGATTTTTGCTAGAATTACACCGGGAACTGTAATCAGCATTGTGATGGATTCAGGAGACATGATCGGACCTGTTCAATTTGTTGCATTTGACCAAATCCACGGCATTGTATATGTCACGCAAGAAGCTTCCGTCACTCCGACTGGTTCAGCCACTACATTGCTTGATGTAGATAAAGTAGAAAGCGTTACGTTCACTACGTAATCCCTTTTATGAACGTCTTATATATCCGTTCAGGATATAAGGGGATATACAGCTATTTTGACCGCTGGATTGAAGAAGGTTTTCTACATTCTCCCATGAGGCTCCTTTCTTCACTTGATCTTGATGCGCAATCAGCCCGCAGCATCAAATCATTCCAGCCGGATTTTGCTGTCATTATGGTCGGAGATAGAGTCCCTTCTGAATGGCTGACCTGGTTAAAGATTGAGGGTATTCCCATGTATGTCTGGCTTACAGAAGACCCTTTTTATACAGATATCAGCCTGCAAGTCATACCGCATGCAGATGTGATATTGACCATTGACCAAAATTCAGCCGATGTTTACCGGGAATTAGGCTGCCCCCACGTTTATTATATGCCCATTCCCACAAACCAGCGGCTTTTCAAAAAACTCAATACGGATACTTCCTGCCATTCTAACCTGCTGCTTATCGGCTATCCTTATCCTAACCGGGTTCAGCTTATCAAGGAGACAGCGAATCTTCCGGTCACCATACGGTTGATCGGCAAGGAGTGGCGAAAATATCTTCATAAAAAAACAATCAAACAGTCAAATGTGGATATTATCGACCAATGGATCAGCCCTGAAAAGGCGGTTCATTATTATAACAGCTCGGACATTGTCATTAATCCGCACAGGCCGTACCATTTTGCGCTCAATAAAAACCAGAAGCGCATTCAAAATATCAGCTTAAATAACCGAAGCTTTGACATTGCAGCTTGTGAAGCGTTTCAGCTCGTAGATCTTCCTGCGGCAAGTCCCTTTTCATCCTTTGTTTCTTATCATGGAATAAACGATTTTAAGCGTAAAGCAGCATATTATCTGGAGCACCCTGAAGAACGAAAAAAAGCTGCGGCACTGAATTATAAAGAGACAATTCCCGCCAATACGTTTGATGAGCTTCCGGCTAAACTCTCACACATTCATTTAAATTGTTAAAAAATCGTTCATTATTCAATGAACGATTTTTTCCTTTGTATGTTTTATAGAAAAACAGCTTGGCTTGTCACTGCTTTTTGCCGCCTTATGTTCCAGACCTGTCCTTCAGCCTTCTTGGATCAGCCTGTTTTTTCACATCCAGTGCAGCACCAATCGGTTTAGCAATCCTTTCCCACGGTACAATTTTGAAATTTTGATTCACCGCCTGTCCGTTTTCAATATTTTTTCCGTCCTGAGCGATAAAAATTCCGTATGGATATTTAGCGCCCAAACCGAAGCCGATAACATCAATCCCATCCGTATCACTTGTACCGTCAATCTTTTCTCCATCCGCAATTTCAAAATTCGCGATATATTTATTGCTGCCCTGGCGCTCATAGATCGCATAACTATTGTTTCCCTGACTTGACGCCATGAGGTATCCTTTTCCGTCCGGAGCATAATAAATGGTCAGGCCCTCAATATCAGACGTTAAGTGCCTTCCATCGGCCTGATCAATTATGCTGCCCTGAGTTCCGCCGTTAGGCTCTGCGCTAAATTTCCAAATGGCAGCGTCTTCCTCCGCTATGTATATATGGCCGTATTCATCATCAGCCGCGACCCCTTCAGTTTGCGAATTCAATTTGAATTGGCGAACTTTTTTGCCTGTCACATAGCCCTTTCCATTATCAGCGATTTCATATTGTTCAAATTCTCCCTGTTTTCCCGTTACCAATGCGTAAAATTTCCCTGTTTTTTGACTGTGATACAAACTAAATCCATATACCTCGGCAATGCCAGCAGTAATGGGGTTTTTTGGATCGGTGATACTTTTCAATTCACCCTTTTCGCCGTCAAATGAATATATTTCGATTGAATTTTTTCCGTCTGTTCGATTGGAGGCGGCTGCAATGTCTGCTTTTTTACCGTTCAATGGAAAATCATAGCGCAAATCCACATTATTTAGTTTGCCAAATTGATAGGAATTGATTTCTTTGCCATCTAAATCATAGACAACTAAGCCTGCTTTCTTATTTGTCGTGATCAGCTTGCTTTTCTCCGGACGCTTCTCATTTACCCAAATGGCCGGATCATCTGCTGCGTCATCACCGGAAGCAACAGGCTCCGTCTCTGCACTTGCCTTGACTGTAAAATGGTTGTTATGGGAAGGAACCTGTTTCGCCGCCAAAGGTGCCGAGAATGATAATGACGTGAGTAATAAACCGGCAGCAGCAGTCATAAGGTATGCTTTTGGCTGTTTCAATGATAACTCCTCCTATGATAATTTATAGCTAATTTTACAATACTAGTAACCTTTTTTTGTGAGATAAATGTAATTTTTCTGTAAAATATCTTTTGGCAGCATGTACACGACGGGAAAGGAAAAGGCGAAGGAAAGTCTTTGGGATATATGATCAATATGGAGGCTCTTGAAGATCTGTAGCTTTGGCATAAAAAACGCGGTTATGATCATGAGTACCTCTTCACTACTCAACATGGCGGACAAGCAAAACAAATGTCAAAATCATGGGCAGACTATTTTTGTTCAGATGTACTACCTGATATCCTCAGCCTCCGTATCAATCCTCACCTCTATAAAGCCTCATGTATCACTTATTTGCTCGAAGTAAAGAAAATCAAAATTGAACCTAATCAGCTAGTATGCAAAAAATGAATTAAAAACGAAAGTACTGTTAACTTCGGCCGTGGGTTAGCATCTTCTCGTTAGATCAAAAGTTTGTTGTTGAATGAATTCAGTTAAAGTTGAATAAAATTAGATTGAAGGTATCCAACCATTAATGTTACAGAATTTATTTAACGGCTATATGCTGTTTGTACTATTCCATAAGAAGGAAGGAAGCGTTGATGACAAAGCTTTGCCGAGAAGTTTGGATCGAAGTCAATCTTGATGCCATAAAAAAAAATTTGCGGGCAATACGCCATCATATACCAAAAAAAAGCAAAATTATGGCTGTCGTAAAAGCGAATGCTTATGGTCATGGATCTGTAGAAGTGGCGCGCCATGCACTGGAACACGGGGCGAGTGAGCTCGCTGTTGCCAGCGTGGAGGAAGGAATCGTTTTACGAAAAGCGGGGATTACAGCACCTATTCTTGTACTTGGTTTTACCGCTCTTAGCTGTGTAAAAAAGTCAGCAGTTTGGAATATAACATTATCAGCGTTTCAAGTCAGTTGGATCAAAAAAGCGAATCGGATATTGGAAAAAGAAGCAGGCTCTGAACGGCTGGCAATTCATATTATTGTGGATACCGGAATGGGTCGGTTAGGTGTACGCACAGAAGAAGACCTTTTAGCAGTAGTGAAAGCGGTCAGGTCGAGTAAATACCTGTCATGGGAAGGTATCTTTACACATTTTTCAACAGCGGATGAAGAAGACACCACACTAACTAAGCTGCAGCACGATAAATTTATCAGTTTTCTCCGCTTTTTAAAAAATCAAGACATTGAGCTGCCCACCGTGCATATGAGCAACACCGCTGCGGCTATCGCTTTTCCTGAATTTAGTGCTGATATGATTCGTTTAGGTATAGGGTTATATGGTTTATATCCTTCAGCATATATAAAACAACTAAACCTCGTTAAGCTTACACCTGTATTAAGTTTAAAGGCGCGTATAGCTTATGTGAAAACCATGGTGACAGAACCCCGAACCATTAGCTATGGTGCTACATATATCGCAGAACCCGACGAAGTCATTGCTACACTCCCGATCGGCTATGCTGACGGTTATTCCCGTGCACTTTCCAATCGCGGATTTGTTCTTCATCGCGGAAGACGAGTGCCGGTGGTGGGAAGAGTGACAATGGATATGATCATGGTTAGTTTAGGAGAGAGTGAAGGCAAACAAGGAGAGGAAGTTGTGATCTACGGCCACCAAAAGGGAGCTGAGATTCCCGTTGATGAAGTTGCTGAAATGCTTAATACGATTAACTATGAAGTGGTGTCTACATTAAGCCGCCGCATCCCTCGTTTTTATATAAGAGATGGCGAGATTTTTAAGGTATCAACTCCAGTCATGTACGTGTAGATTTTTATTTGCATTGTTATGCGGAGTTATTTTTGCAGATGTACATTTTAGATCCCTCTTTTATGCAGAATCAGGATTCCTCAACTGAGGGACTTTGCTTACGTATTTAACACAAAAATCACTTTGTTCTAAATAAAGAAACAAAGTGATTTTATTATTACTAGCTATTAGGCAAGTCTACTTTTGCAGGTGTGCTCGTCCAAGCTTACCCATTTTCTTTTTATGAGCTTTATCTTCAAAAAATTCAATGACTGTTGTTGGAAGCTTCGCAGCAGGTGGAATCGGTGCCCTAGTCGGGAGATTGTTATCTAATAAAACTGAAACTAAACACTTTAAGAAAATTGATGTAAAATTAAAGCTCGAATACTTCTCTGCTCCTATTTTAAGATTTGATTTTCTCCCCAGTAAAACTAAAGTTTGATTAGAAAATGTAAAAGGATTTGAACAAGGTGATCAAAAAGTTAAAGAAGCTTTAACGAATGTTGAAGTTTGGCAAAGGAACATGGAAATAGCAATACGTAAAGCAAGTAAAGTCGCTCAATAATGAGTGGCTTTTTTTATTTGTTTTAGAATCACCGATATTGTTCCGTGTTTGAATGTTGTCCATATGGATTTAGATCAAATGGTTGCATCATTGAAAATGGCTTCGGAACTGCAGATCTGTTTAAATTTTCTGTCTTTTTTTAGAACTAATCACTGATCCAAGAACTTAAGAAGTAAATGACAGTGACCAAGCCTTGGACTTATAAACCTCCCAAAAATAGAAATGAAGATAAAAGGAACATTGTTTAAAACACTCTATCAAATTGTTTTGATAGAAATAATATGATAACTTGATATGTAAGTGATTAACAAAATTATCCAGTCTTCACATTCGTTTGAAAGGAGGAAGTGGAAGGATTGAGTAAGAGGGATTTCTGACTCCGCAGTAAGTCTTCAGAAATGAAAAATGAAATAAGGAGTGTCCAGAATGATTAAAAAACTATTAAATACCTCTTTACTGCCGTTATTCGCTGGATTATTATTGCTGTTTCATTTGATTCTGGCAGGTCCGGTGGCTGTAAATGCAGAGACCGCGAACCAATCAAATGAGCATACAACGCCATCAATAAAGAGCGGGACCATTCTTCATGCTTGGAATTGGTCGTTCAACACTTTAAAAAATAATATGAAGGATATCCATGATGCAGGATATACTGCCATTCAGACGTCTCCTATTAATCAAGTAAAGGAAGGAAATAATGGAGATAAAAGCATGGGGAACTGGTACTGGCTTTACCAGCCGACCTCTTACCAGATTGGCAACAGTTACTTGGGTTCCGAGGAAGAGTTTAAAGAAATGTGTGCGACGGCTGAAGAATATGGTGTGAAGGTTATTGTCGATGCCGTCATCAATCACACAACCAGTGACTATGCTGCGATTTCAAATGAAATTAAAAGCATTTCAAATTGGACGCATGGCAACACACAAATTAAAAATTGGTCTGATCGAAGGGATGTCACACAGAATTCATTGCTGGGGCTTTATGATTGGAATACGCAGAATACACAAGTACAGTCATATCTAAAAAATTTCCTGGAAAGAGTATTGGATGACGGTGCCGACGGATTTAGGTATGATGCGGCCAAACATATAGAGCTTCCGGATGACAGTGATTTTGGCAGTCATTTTTGGCCGAATATCACAGATACATCTGCAGAATTCCAATATGGAGAAATATTACAAGACAGTACCTCCAGAGATGCTGCATATGCGAATTATATGAATGTCACAGCATCAAACTATGGGCATTCCATAAGATCTGCTTTAAAGAATCGCAATTTTAGCGCAGCGAATATCTCCAATTATGCATCTGATGTGTATGCGGACGATTTGGTCACATGGGTGGAATCGCATGATACGTATGCCAATGATGATGAAGAATCAACATGGATGAGCGATGATGATATTCGTTTAGGCTGGGCGGTTATTGCTTCTCGTTCAGGGAGTACACCTCTTTTTTTCTCCAGACCTGAGGGCGGCGGAAATGGAGTAAGATTCCCTGGAAAAAGTCAAATAGGTGATCGCGGCAGTGCTCTATTTAAAGATAAAGCCATCGAAGCGGTCAATACATTTCATAATGTAATGAGTGGACAGCCTGAGAAACTCTCTAACCCGGATGGAAACAATCAGATATTCATGAATCAGCGCGGCTCTGATGGCGTAGTTTTGGCAAATGCATCTTCATCATCAGTTACCATTCATACTTCAACGGATTTACCTGATGGCAACTATGATAATAAAGCCGGGGATGGTTCGTTTAAAGTAGCGGATGGCAAACTGACAGGTATGATCAGCGGCAGATCTGTGGTTGTTCTTTATCATGACGATACTGCAAATGCACCTAATGTCTTCCTCGAGAACTATAAAACAGGTGTAACACATTCATTCTATAATGATCAACTGACGGTAACTTTGCGTGCAGATGCTAAAACAACAAACGCTGCTTATCAAATAAATAATGGTCATGAGACAGAGTTTAAGGATGGAGCTCAATTAACGATCGGAAAAGGAGATCCATTCAACACAACATACAAAATCACTTTAACAGGAACGAACAGTGAGGGAGTAACCAGGACAAAAGAATACATTTTTATAAAAACTGACCCATCTTCGGCGAAAATAATTGGTTATCAAAACCCAAATAATTGGAGTCAAGTTAATGCATATGTATACATGGAGAATGGTGGTCAGGCAATAGAATTAACCGGATTTTGGCCAGGAAAAGCAATGGCTAAGAATTCAGATGGAATTTACACTCTGACGTTACCCGCGGATACCGATACAAAAAACACCAAAGTGATTTTTAATAATGGCAACACCCAAGTACCGGGACAGAATCAACCTGGCTTTGATTATGTACAAAATGGTTTATATAATGACTCTGGCTTAAATGGTTCTCTGCCTCATTTAGTCCGGATGTTCCGTTAACATCAATCAGCCTAAGTGAAGGATCGCTTACTTTGTCTGTTGGCGATAATCATCAAGAAAAACGAGACTACCGGCAATAAAGAGGAAATATGGGTGAGTTAGATAAATCTGTGCTGTCGTAAATGATAAAGGAGTTAAAGCGGGGACAGCGACAATTTACAGATGCCGGCAGAGGCGATATGCAGCTATTACCTTTGAAAAGCCTATCAGTTGGGCAGCAACGTATGTTTTGCATTTACAATAAGGTAAACACAGATGACCAAACTAGGAGGAAATAAATACCTTCACTGATGAATCATCAACTTCAGCCTAAAATGCCAGACAGCTATGGCTTCGTCAGTGAAGGCATATACAATTGAGATTAACCTGTTATATAAGCCTACTCGAGGTTATTAATATATATTCAGCATCTCATTTGCTCTGATCTTTTGGAGGTGGGACTCTGTGCTCGAACAAAACAATGTTAAGACAGCAGCTAAGTGCTCCATCCTCCCATCCCCCACTTTAAACAAAGGATGAACTTTCCATAGCTAATACATTCGAGTTCTTAAAAGCAGCATAAAAAAGGCGCCCTTAAAAGAAGGACGTCTTACTCTATTTATTCAAGCTTAATATGTTTCTATATAAGCTGAGAGAATGTGAAAATTATATTCTGCACTCCACTATAATTCTTCCTTCACTATCATTTTCAATTTCACTTAATACAATAATTCGATCCTGCTTTTTCATGTCTCTCCCCCCCCTTTAATTATCAAATGTTATCATATAATCATTTTATGTTTACATCAATTACGTTATAAAAGGCATTAGAAGTATCCGCAACATCCCACACACCTAGAATAACATGATAACCACTGCGATCAGTTGGTACATAAATCTTATGAGAAAGATTATTATCAGCCTTTGAACCATCGTGATCTACAGTTCCAATTAATTCAAACTCATCTCTTGTTAAAGGTTTATTTGGATTCCAGCCTTTCTTGGTTATATAATAGTGCCACTTTGATGTTGCGTGAGGAGCAGTATAGTGCCAAGTAAAGGTGTTTAGGCCCCCATGTATGTTTTGTTTTACCCAATAATCTGCAGTCTGCCTGTCTAATCCAAAGTCAATTTGACCCGAGCCTCCATTTGCTGATGCAATTTTCCCATCTGGTGGACCCGCAGATGGAAACCCTTTTGGTCCTTCTACCGATTGAGGACTATCAATTACGGAACCATATTTTTGTGCAGCTGCCGTCCAACCAATTATTTGTTTTTCTAATGATCCCATGTACGCTCTGCTAGCAGGTTCTTTTATATACCCGTGTGCAGATACATCACCTGCAAATAAAGCACCGCCAACACCTAGAACAGCAGTTAGAACAACGCCTCTGATAAAACCCTTCATTGTCAACATTCCTCCCTTTATTGTAAAATTTTTCTCTATTCTATTATACAATTCATTACGTGTGGACTGTCAACGTAACTAAAGGTGTGTAATTTTGCATTCCACCTGAACATAAATAATCTCTCTTAGGTCCCGTGAATACCTAGGAGTTGAACACCAATGCACATAGTCTGCAGACTCTCTATGCAACAACTCTTCTAAACTATCGAAAAGACATACAAACTCTGTCTTTATGATTATAAATGTTGCTTCGTTACTGCTTCTATGTATAGGCGTTTTCTCATGATTATCCATCAATGATACAGCTCATTGCCATATTTTTAGCATTCTCGATATTGCTGAATTTGAATCGATCAAGATGCTTTTCCATTTTTAGCTCTTATAAACAGAGTCAAAGAATCCGTAAAGCCTAAATATGTTTTTTAGGATCATTTATGCCTTTCATCTTTGATTAAAAGACATGTTTTATCTAAATGTTAAAAGGATGTATTTTTACATATTTGGATCTAGGATTTTCTTTTATTCCCCAAAGGATTTCATCAATATCTAATTGCTAAAGCATTTATCTATTCCTTTCCTTTCAAATTCATCCGCTAATTCTAAAACATCTTTCTTCCATCTGATGATTTTTTACCCTTTGTAGTTGCACAATTTTTAATTGAAGTTATGGAGCATTCCCCGAGAATGCTTTTTATCTTGTCTAAAATTAAAAGGATAATCCTACAACAATAACAAAATGATCTGTATCAATATTTTTTTATTGTAAAACGATAAATAATGTGCTAAATTCAAATTGAAAACAAATAAGTGAGGTGCTTTTTATGAAACGAGGAACAACACTCTTTTTAAAGATAGCTGTGTTTCTTATTGGAATTCCAGTTCTAGCTTTGTGCATATTTTTGGTGCCTGAGATAGCGAATTTTGCAGCAGAATTGTACCCGGATATTGCCTATATAAAATATCTCGTTTTAATCAATTTGTATGCATCGGCGATTCCTTTTTACTTTGCTCTGTATCAAGCTTTTAAACTTTTAAGCTATATTGACAAGAACAAAGCTTTCTCGGAGTTATCTGTAAGAGCTTTAAAAAATATAAAATACTGTGCAATCACAATCAGTATCTTGTTTGTCGCAGGCATGCCACTCTTTTATCTCATGGCGGAGAAGGACGACGCCCCAGGTATCATATTAATCGGATTGGTCGTTATTTTTGCTTCAATGGTGATTGCAGTCTTTGCTGCTGTTCTTCAAAAACTGTTAAAAGAAGCGATTGATATAAAATCAGAAAATGCCTTAACGGTCTGAGGTGATTAACATGGCAATTATTATCAATATTGATGTGATGCTGGCTAAAAGGAAAATGAGCGTAACAGAACTTTCGGAGAGGGTTGGAATAACAATGGCTAATCTTTCTATATTGAAAAATGGAAAGGCAAAGGCCATTCGATTATCAACTTTAGAGGCAATTTGTAAGGCTTTAGAATGTCAACCCGGAGATATTTTGGAATACCGAAGTGATGAAGACACCCAGAATTAAAACAGCAGGAATTAAAAGGAAAATAAAGTTATTCGGCGGTGATCCTATGCATATAACCCTGCGTCTTTTTAGCTACTATGCTAATCAGGCCTTACATATATTCAGAACAAACCTTTGGAGGCACAAATCATGAGACCACTAAAACAACTCGTTCGTTTTGGTTGGGAGCAGGCCCTATCATGTTTGTTTCCCGTCGTTATTTTTGCCTCTTTGGCTATAACACAAATCGTGCCTCTTCCCTTCCTGCCACGGTATGACTGGCTGCTCATCATCTGCCTTCTCATGCAGTGGCGGATGGTACGTTCTGGGCTTGAAACACGGGATGAACTAAAGGTTATTACATTGTTCCACCTTATTGGACTTGCTCTTGAACTTTACAAGGTACATAAGGGCTCTTGGTCTTATCCAGAGGAAGGTTATTTCAAAATTTTTGGAGTGCCTTTGTATAGCGGCTTCATGTACGCAAGTGTAGCCAGTTATCTTTGCCAGGCGTGGAGGAGGCTTAAGGTTAAACTGGTTAAGTGGCCGCCGTTTTTGGTAGTTGTACCTCTTGCCGCTGCGATCTATTTGAATTTTTTCACCCACCATTATTGGATTGACATCCGCTTTTGGTTATCTGGACTTGTCATGATCGTCTTTTGGCAATCCTGGGTCACATACGAGGTTAATGGAACTCGTTACCGTATGCCACTCGCACTTTCTTTTGTGCTCATCGGATTTTTTATATGGATAGCCGAAAATATCGCAACATTCTTTGGAGCTTGGGAATATCCAAACCAAACCGATGCATGGAGTCTCGTTCATCTGGGAAAAGTGAGTTCATGGCTCTTATTAGTGATTGTCAGCTTTCTTATAGTAGCGACGTTAAAACAGGTTAAGGGGAAAAGTTCCTCTAGGATAGATACCAGTCAATTTTATAACCTGTTAAGAACCTTCTTTTAAAAAAGTCAGATCCTTAGCATTGTTGCTTTTTTCTTTATAAAAAGCAGATCATACTGCCGGAGTACATTTATTAAGGTCTTGTGAAAATTTCCGCTTACACTATAGGAGACTTTTATTGAATAAGCATAAAAATAAAAGGACATAACGGTCCTTTTTGAATATTACGTTATGCGTAATTTGTAGAGATATATAATAAATTTTGATCATTTATAAACAAGCCTGATTATTTATAATAAATTGATCCTACATAATGGTGCACGAAATGTCGGATGGATACATTCAACTCCTGCTATGCTATTGATAAAGGAGGTCATAAAAATGGATTTGCTTAAAAATATGAACGAAGCAATAAAGTATATTGAAGAAAACCTTACTAATGATATTGACTTTAAAGAAGTAGCAAGGGTGGCTTACTGCTCCGAATATCATTTTAAAAGGATGTTTTCCTTCCTTGCAGGTATTACGCTGTCGGAATACATTCGCCGCAGACGACTAACTCTTGCAGCATTTGATATTAAAGAAACCGACGTAAAGGTCATTGACATTGCGATGAAATACGGTTATAACTCGCCAGATTCTTTTGCAAGAGCTTTTCAAAATTTGCATGGCATAACACCGTCAGAAGCCAGAAATAATAGCCATTCACTTAAAGCTTATTCACGAATGACCTTCCAGTTATCAATTAAAGGAGGAAGTGCAATGAACTATCGAATTCAAGAAAAAGAAGCATTTCGCATTGTTGGTATTAAGAAAAGAGTTCCTATAATTTTCAACGGGGTTAATCCAGAGATCTCCTCTATGTGGGAAAGTTTAGATGGTGAAACGATCAATAAACTTAAAAAACTTTCTAATGTCGAACCTATGGGGCTGCTTAGTGCATCCACAAACTTTTCTGAAAGCAGGATGGAGGAAGAAGGGGAGCTTGATCACTATATTGGAGCAGCAACAACTAAGGAGTGTCCAGATAACTTAACACAGCTTGAAGTTCCTGCCTCTACATGGGCGGTTTTTGAAGCAATCGGACCATTCCCTGATACATTGCAAGATGTGTGGGGACGCATTTATTCCGAATGGTTTCCATCCTCAAACTATGAACAAATAGAAGGTCCCGAAATCCTGTGGAATGAGGATAAAGATGTAACCTCGCCAACTTTCAAAAGTGAAATATGGGTGCCGATTTTGAAAAAATAATAGTAACCGTGAGATTCAACAAACTGGTGATTGTGGAACAACATAATTAGAAAATGATCAAACTTTTTTATAAAACCAAACTTTATTTCAAAGCTACATGATTTGCTCGTATATATTAATGAGCGAAGCAAAAGACGAAAGTATCGCCTTCTGGAACGCCTTGTACTTCTTGGTACATGCGCGTTTCGGTTGTAAAATTCGAGTAAAATCATCTTCATGCTTTGACCAGTTTGCTGCGTCATAAAATTTTTGTGAATTATTGTTGTCAATATTAAATGCACTCATGAAAGATGGGGATCTAAATTTGTAACTGTATGCTTTTAAAAATTGATTTCATCTGATTAAAAATGTACTTACTTAGGAACTCTTCTTCGTTGTAATCAGTTTTCAACCAGGTATTTTAAGCTGTTGACAGATGTTTCATTCATTTTTCCAGCCACAGTCCGGCTTATTAATGTCGCTTAGATCGATGTATTTCTTGACTAGCTTGTGGGCATGTTTTCCGCTACAGTTCTTTTAACTTAATCCATCTCCTTTTGTTCTAATTTGTCATATACTGCGCTTGCCCGGGAAATCATGAATATTTCCGTTGATTATAATTTCCCTCTAACTCTTTAAGTAGAATGGTAAGGAATATTTTACTTAGACTAAGCAATCATTTTAATATCAATTAAACTAGCACCCCTATCGAACTAGTTTACTCGGCATATCATGTACTATCCTCTTTTAAAGGAGGTGACCATATGGGATACTCAAATGGTTATGGTAGCTCCTTCGCATTAATCGTGGTGCTATTCATCTTATTAATCATTGTTGGAGCATCTTTCTTCGGAGGCTATCCAGAAGGCGTTCCCATTTAACCGATATGTTAGGAGTATCTCCATTACTCTGTAAGGCGCCATAAGATTTCTTATGGCGTTTTTACGCAATTGTGATTGTATAAATGTTTAATTTTCATTTAAAACATAGCCACCTGGTTAAATCAATGGAAAAGGACCATACTTTGAAATAGCTTCGTTAATACCAGCAAACGTCAAGTGAATAAGTTTGCCTTCTTCCATGTCCCTATCCCCTAACAATTATCTAGATTTTACTATGCTTCATGATTACAAGAGCAAAGGACTTCAATTACTTAAGAGGGAATGAATCTTGTTCATAGTGGAATTCACATTAGTTGTGAACAAGATGTAAGTGTTATTTGTTGTTTTAATCACTACCCTATCTGTAGTGCCATAAGGAGTTCCTATTCTTATTGCATTTTTCTCCTCTCCCCCATAAGTCAGATCAAGAGAGACATCTTTTATTTCTTTGATTGGAATTTCAATTTGGGATAGTTGCCAACTGATTTTAAGACTTTCATTGAATTTATCAACTTTTATGCCAAGCATGATCATATTCCCCTTTTGACAATGACTTCAGTAAAATTTTAGCATAACTAGTCTGACAGAAAAAAGCAAAAAAAACAGGCCTGATCATTTACTGGGCAGGCCTGTTTTTGTTTTACTTGTCAAATAGATGCTGGTAGGCTTCATATCCTTCTTCCTTCAGCTTATCTTTTGGTATAAACCGCAAAGCGGCAGAATTAATGCAATAGCGCAGTCCGCTTGGTCCCGGACCGTCGTTAAATACATGACCGAGATGTGAGTCCGCCGTCCGGCTTCTCACTTCCGTACGAATCATTCCGTGGGTCGTGTCTACTTTTTCTTCCACTTCTTTATCTTCAATCGGCTTTGTAAAGCTTGGCCAGCCGCAATGGGAATCGAATTTATCCATTGAAGTGAAAAGGGGCTTCCCCGAGACAATATCTACATAGAGGCCTTCCTCTTTATGATCCCAATATTCATTTTGAAACGGCGGCTCTGTCCCGTTATTTTGCGTGACCTCATACTGCATTCGGTTTAATGATTTTATTTTTTCTTCTTTATTACCTGCCATTTATTTGGCCCCCCAGTGCTGATTAATAAAACCTTCTCGCCCTGAACCTATCCTGTAACGCTGATAATGGGCCGTATTTTTCTTGTAAAAACCTTGATGATAATCCTCTGCTTCGTAGAAAGGCTCTGCTTTCAAAATATCAGTGACAATTGGAGCTTTGAAAATTCCGCTTTCCTCAAGCCTTTTTTTCGACTCCTCCGCCAGCTCTTTTTGTTTTTCATTATGATAGAAGATGGCCGCGCGATAAGAGCTGCCCCGATCAGCAAACTGCCCGCCGGCATCTGTCGGATCTATTTGCTGCCAAAACAGTTCAAGCAGCTTTTCATAGGGAAACACATCAGGTTGAAAAGTAATTTGAACCGCTTCCCGGTGGCCCGTTGTCTCACTGCACACTTCTTCGTACGTAGGGTTTTCAGTATGGCCCCCTGTATACCCGGATACCACTTTTTCGATTCCCGGCTGTTCATCGAATGGCTTGACCATACACCAAAAACAGCCCCCTGCAAATGTGGCGATTTCTTTTTTTTCAGACATACTGGTGCCTCCTTTGTTAATACGTGGTATTATTATATTATAGCATGTAAAAATAGAATGAAAATGATTCTGCTTTTCGGTAAAAAAGCTTATAAGTTGAAACCACGCTGATTATGTAATGGAGGTTCACAATTTGAAAGTAAGAACTCAAATGATGTACGATATGGAAGCTTTACTCCGTAAAGTATTTAAACAAATACGCAATGAAGTTAATGAAATCTTAGATAAAGAGCTATCGCGAAATGAATTTACGATTCTGCGTCTGCTCAGTGAGCAAGGACCTAAAAAGGTTACAGAATTCGCCCCGATATTAGAAGTGTCGGCAAGCCATATCACCGCTGTTACTGACGCCTTGGTGGAAAAGGAATGGATTACGAGAATCCGTTCAAAAGAAGACAGACGCATTATCAGAATTCACATCACCGAAGCCGGTGAGAAAATCGTTGAACATTTCAATCAGAAAAAAACAGAATATTTCTTTAAACGTTTCGATTGCTATAATGATGCAGAGCTCGCAACCTTAATCGAGCTGTTCAGCAAGCTCGATAAAAAACGGTAAAAAACAAAAAGCACATTCCGCTCTCAGCCGGATTGTGCTTTTTCCTTTTCAAACAGCTTCATCATTTTCCAGCGGCCGTATCGGTAATATAAAAAAGCGGCACAGCTGCTAAACAATAAGCTCATACCTATACCGAGCCCTATTCCTTTTTCTCCAAGCCAAGCTGAAAAGATGGCAGTAAACGGGTATCTCAGCACCCAAAACGATATAATATTGAGAAGCAGCACCTGCATCATGGCGCCTGCTGCCCTGACGATTCCATTCAGCACAAAATTAATTCCGATAAAAGGATAAAAGAATGCGATCCACCGCAAATATTCCTCTCCGAAACGAACCGCCTCTGGTTCCTTAATAAATAAACCAATCGCGTATTTACCGAATAGGCTGATACAGACCGCAATCAGCAGCATACAGGCAAACACATACATTACACCATGCTTAGCAATTTCTCCCGTCCTCTTATAATTTCCAATTCCGATATTTTGGCCAGCCATGCTATTGACTGCCGTACCCGCCGCCATCGCCGGAAGAGTAATAATACTATCAAGCCGCTGGGCAGCGCCGAATCCTGAAACGACATGCTCACCATACGAATTAACGACGCTCATGATCGCCATCATTCCTCCTGAAATGACCATCATTTGTAATCCCGCAGGAATGCCAAGCCTCAGAATCAATCCAAATTCCTTCCACTTCGGCTTTCTTGGCACAGAAAACGGAACAAGCTTATTTTTTATGACATAAAAAAGACCGTAAAGAAACGCAATACCCTGTGACAAAAGCGTCGCATAGGCGGCTCCTGCAATTCCCCAATGAAAAACAGAAATAAACACCGGGGCCAATACGGTGTTTAAAATCACCGCAAAAGCGATAAACCGCAATGGCGTTTTACTGTCCCCGATCGCCCTGAGCACTGTGCTGATAAAGTTATAACCGAATAAAAAAAGAATCCCGATAAAATGAATTTTTAAATAGATGTCAGCAAGCGGAATCATATTTTCCGGTGTATGCAGCAGGCGCAACAAGAAATCAGATAAGAAAAATCCCGCCGCACCGCATACGACGCTTAACAATGTCATCAAAATGACGAATGCATTAATATAAGATGCCATTCCCTTTTCGTCATCTTTTCCTTTTTGCTGAGATAAAATCGTCAAAGTGGCATTATTCAGCCCCAAAATAAATGACAGCACCGTAAATACAATTGTGCCGGAAACCGCGGAAGCGCCAAGCGCCTTTGCCCCCAATAAGTTGCCGACCCATAAGCTGTCTATAAACTGAAAAGACACCTGCAGCATGTTTCCAAGCAAAATAGGTGTTGAGAACAAGACTAACTGTTTCAGTACATGGCCTTTTGTAAAATCATAAGACTTCATATTTTCTCCTCATCTTCTAATTTATTGCGGTTCAATCGCATAAAAAAAGAGACGATCTGGCATGTCTCTTGTTGTACCTCTATGATTTATCGGTTTTTTGTCGATCTTTTACTTCAAATGTAAACACCGTCACACTCAGAAACAAAGCGCAATATGCGATGTTTAAATACATTTGGTCTATATCTTCTCTGGCCAGATGAAGATACGCAAGCCAGCCGAAATAGAAGGAAAACACGCAAGCCAATAAACTGCAATACTGATAAATTCGCTTCAATTCGGTCACTCCTGTTACACGCTATTGTTTAGGATGATAATAAGAGAATTCAATTTCATCTTCTTCTAAATTAATCTTATCCGCTTTTACATACATTCCATTGGATAATGGCATCTCTGACAGACGCACTTCAATGCTTTTGTCGCTTGGATGCACATGGACAAAAGAAGGAAGTTCATAAAAGCTGTCCATATAATTTAAAACAAAACTAATCGGAATACTCAATTTCCCTAATGAAAATTTCGTGACTTCCAGCTCAACATCACCGTTTTCTTGAACGATCGGCTGAAAGGCGACAAATGCATCAATCGTTGATGAAAAAGCCTTGATCTTCCCTACCACTTGTACATCGTCATCAATTTCGACTTTATAATCAAGCTGGTTTGATGCCTTTTCTTTTAAGTACGAATTGACAAATGCGGCAAGTGATTCTTTTGTGCTTGTCACATTAAAACCATATTCATTCGTTTTCGTTTGCTGCATGTCTGTTTTTTCCCCCGGTAAAATCATCAATACCGCGATTCCGCCGGCAACAATGATATTTAAAGCCAAAAGGATAAAAAACAAACGTTTCCACTTCTTCATACATTCACCCTATTCTGCTGGTAACCCTTCTTTTACAATGGTTTGATAGACCCGTTTTGCTATTAATGAATATCCTGTCCCATTAGGATGGAAATCATCTTCTTCAGAAATACGTTTACTGTCACTTTTTTTGGCAAATAAATCTTCGACATTCGTCATCGCTGCGTTCTTGTCCGCTTTCAGCTCTTTTTTCGCGATTTTATTCCAATCCGTTACAACCCCGTCTATTTCGTTTAATTCAGACAAAGTAAACGCAAACGGATTATACATGCCGACATATATGAGCTCTGCCTCATCATTCTGCTCTCTTATTTTACTGATGATTTGTTTGAACCGCTTTTCAAAAGGCTTTTCTTCATTTTGAAAGGGTTCGAGCGTTAATTGCAAGAAATTTTGGCGCAGAATTTTCATAAGGTCATTGCCGCCAATTGTAAAAAAGATATAATCAGCATCTTTTAAACCATTTTGAACGCTTTTATCGTCAAGCTTTTTCAAAAGGTCATCCGAGCGATGCCCTTGGACAGCATAATTTTTCACATCTACTGTTTTTACTTGCCCGTCTGATTTTAATGCTTCCGCCACCTTGCCGACATAACCCTTGCCTTCAGGATCTCCGACTCCTTTTGTCAGCGAATCCCCTATAGCGGCGATCACAATATGCTCTTTGGTTTTCTGTTCCTCGGCTTTTTGCTCTCTCTCTATTGCAGTTTGCCGAACACTTGTACAGGCTGTAAGAAGCAAAATCATACTGGCAATGAGTACCAAAATGCGCAGCTTCAATCTTGTTGCTCCTTCCCCAATCTACTAGAGGAAAGTGTATCATGTTTTTCAGATTTTGAAAATGGCTGTTCTACGAGTTTACTTGAGCTTTTCGGCAGCTTTCACATCAGCAATAATATCTTCATAGGGGGTATTTTCAACACCATTATAGTCTTTAAGCACCTTGCCGTCCGGACCGACTAAATAAAAGGAGGTTTGGTGAATCACCTGATCTTCTCCCTCCGGCTTTTTCACAATCGATTTAAAACTATTAAGTGCAAATGCTTCGATTTCACTTTGACTGTATCCCGTAAGAAAGTCCCAATTATCAAATGACATCGGATAATTAGCGGCAAATTTCTTCAGCTCTTTCGGCGTATCGTTCTCCGGGTCCACGCTGAAGGAAACGATCCGGACATCCGCATCTTCTGCCTTCAATTTTTTTTGAAGATCGGTCATATGAGCCGTCATAGGCGGACAAACTGTTTCACAATTTGTGAAAATAAAGTCAGCCAGCCAAACCTCTCCTTTTAAACGATCCAATGATACAGTTTTCCCATCTTGATTTTCAAAAGAAAATGGCTCTATTTCATAATTAAGCGGATCTTTTATTTGCTGCCCACCGCAAGCGCAGAGCATCAGCAAAAAAACAGCCGCTGCCACATATTTCACATATCGCATTTGCTTCATCCTCCCTATCAGCTAAAAACGCTTTCATAAATAACCGCCATCATACGCCTGATTTATCTTAAGGGGCCATGGGTGTTGAATAAGATGCGGCATAAAAAAATCCCTACACAGCATCCCCTATGTGCCGCCAGTGGTTACCGCGGTCATCATAAGGGTGTGTGCTTAGGAATAGATCCGTTTTTACGCATTATGTTTTAATGACTCTTGGTGAAAAATAGCCTGATAATCCTTCCATTTCATACGGCGTTTCATATACTGTCGGAAAGAATACACTTGTGCCCTGCTGTCTGATGAAAACACTTCCTTCAAATAGAGCTGAAGGTTTTGATTCATCATAAAAAAATGGTTCTCATCTTCCTTCAATACGGGTATTTCTGTCACTTTTACCTGAATCCCGTCCCGGCGTTTGAACTCTAGGCTTTTGAGTAACAAGCTATCAATCCTCTTTTTGATTGTTTTCTTTTATTATATAAAAACGGAGGAATAGTTGTCTGTCATTTTATGCGGTTTTTTCAGAAAAAATTAGATCAGTAAATGGAACAAGTCCTGGTCCTTGTTCACTTCTAAGTAATGGAATGATTTTTTATCCATTCGCGCAATAAGCGGTTCATAGTCCTCTTTGTACTGAAGCTCGATGCCGACAAGAGCCGGTCCGTTGCTTTTATTGTTCTTTTTCGTATACTCAAAACGAGTAATGTCGTCATTAGGTCCCAGCACTTCATCTAGGAATTCACGAAGCGCGCCCGCTCTCTGCGGAAAATTGACGATAAAATAATGCTGAAGCCCTTCATAAATCATAGACCGCTCCTTCATTTCCTGCATTCTGCCAATATCGTTGTTTCCTCCGCTGATGAGGCACACCACATTTTTTCCTTTTATTTCTTCTTTGTATAAATCCAAAGCGGCAATAGAAAGTGCCCCCGCCGGTTCTGCAACAATTGCGCATTGATTGTACAATTCCAAGATTGATGTACACACTTTTCCTTCAGGAACGAGCAGAATATCATCCACTACCGATTCAAGCGTTTTAAACGTTTGATCGCCAATTTTTTTCACAGCGGCCCCATCAACGAATTTGTCAATTTTATCAAGCGTTACGACATGCCCTGCTTTATTTGATTCAAAATAAGATGCGGCGCCCTTCGGCTCGACTGCAATCACTTTTGTTTCAGGAGAGATGTTTTTCATGTATGTTCCGACGCCGGAAAGCAGGCCGCCGCCTCCGACACTCGCAAACAGAAAATGCGGCTCCACTTCAATATCATTTAAGATTTCGACAGCTGCTGTTCCTTGTCCGGCCATGACATCCGGATCATCGAAAGGATGAATAAATGCGCGGTTTTCTTTATCACAGCATTCGACGGCGCTGTGATAAGCGTCATCAAATGTATCTCCAGTCAGGATAATATCAATAAATCCCTTTCCGAACAGCTCAACCTGAGACACTTTTTGCCTCGGCGTGGTTGACGGCATAAAAATCTTACCGTGAATCCCCAGATGTTTGCACGAAAACGCAACACCTTGGGCGTGGTTTCCGGCGCTTGCGCACACGACTCCGTTTTCAGTCTGCTCTTTAGGGAGCTGCTTCATCTTATTATAAGCTCCACGTAGCTTGAATGATCTGACCACCTGAAGGTCTTCTCTTTTTACGTAAATATTGCACTCGTATCTCTCAGAAAGTCTGTCATTCCTTTGTAAAGGAGTATGAATGACAATATCCTTTACATTTTGGTGGGCCTTTAAAATATCTTTAACTTGGATGAGAGAGTTTTCTTTAAGCAACGGTTTCATGCACAGATTCCTTTCTTATTTTAAATCCTTATTTAATATGCCATTATAGCATGAATATTCGAATAATAAGAGAATTTTTTATATTTACTAAATAAAAAATGAAAGATTAAACAGGAAACTTGTTTTCTCATGAATTGGGGTGTTATACTTTAACCAATTAGAACCAAAAGGAGCCAATAAATGAATACTGCCGCTCACAACCTCTCTTTTCAAAATTTGATAGGAGAACATAAGGCTTTTCTCGAAGCTAAACGGATCGCCATGCAGTTCGCCTCGTCTGATCTTCCTGTACTGATCACAGGAAAAGTCGGAACGGGAAAAGAACATTTCGCTGCGGCAATTCACCATAAATCAGCCAGAAAGAACGAACTATTTATCAGCATTAATTGCAGTACACAATCAGAAGAACGGCTTGAACACGAGCTGTTCGGTTCAGACGGCGCTATTCAAAAAGCAGCGCGCGGGACTTTATTTCTCGATGAGATATGGAGCCTGCCCCGCGGGATACAGGACCAGCTGCTGAGAACTGTCGATTCACAGCCTGCAGCAGACGGACATGCACGCTTCATCTGTGCAACCAGTATTCCGCTGACAGACATTATTGAGAAAAAACAGTTCAGGCAAGATTTGTTCTACAGGCTGAATATACTGAGTTTATCTCTGCCCGCGCTTTCTGAACGAAAAAGCGATATTCCTCTGCTTATCCAGTATTTTCTTAGTCATACTGGGCATCATTTGCATATCGATCCATCTGTCTATCCATTACTTGAGCAGCACCCATTCGAAGGAAATGTCAGAGAATTAAAAAATACGGCGGATTATATGGCTGCCGTCTCGAGCGGAAGCACCATCCATCCGCATGATGTTCCGCCGGATATACAAAACGGACTTTTAGCAAAATCCTCAAAGAAAAAATCAAAATTGCTGACGCTGATGGAAAAAGAAGAATTTATCTTTATTTTAGAATCGGTCAAAGCATTAAATGAAAAAGGCGAACCTGCTAGCAGAAGGATATTATCCGAATTGAGCAAAGACACAAACACAGACTTGACGCCCCAACAGGTAAGAAATCGCCTCGATTATCTGGAAAAAAAGGATTATGTATCAAAAAGCCGCGGCCGGGCGGGTACGAAGATTACAATGGAAGGATTAGATTTTTTACATTCATTGCAAAAGCAAATGATTCAATAGAAGAGAGGAGTATTTGATGTTCACAATAAAAGAAGAAATTGCAAATGCCGTCACACACGGTTTAGGTGTTCTCTTATCAATCCCAGCCATTGTGTATTTAGTGATCTTTGCGGCGAATTACGGCACGGTATGGGATATTGTCAGTTTTTCCGTCTTTGGAGTCTCTATGCTGCTGTTGTATTTGAGCTCCACTCTGCTCCACAGCATTCAGCACAAAAAAACAAAAGATATTTTGGAGATTATTGACCATTCCGCCATTTATGTACTGATTGCCGGAACTTACACGCCGTTTCTGCTTGGTCCGTTAAAAGGCACACTCGGATTCACGATGCTGATTATTGTGTGGTCTTTGGCACTCGGCGGGATTGTATTTAAAATTTTCTTTGTTAAACGATTTATTATTGTATCAACACTTGTTTATCTGTTGATGGGCTGGCTGATGATTATCGCCGTTAAACCGTTGTACGCTTCATTAACAGGCGCCGGTTTCGGCCTTCTCTTACTTGGCGGCATATTATATTCCCTTGGAACGATATTTTATATTTGGAGAAAGATACCTTTCCACCATGCGATTTGGCACAGCTTTGTATTAGGCGGCAGCGCGGCCATGTTTTTCTGCGTATTGTTCTACTGTGTAAAGGTTCCGTTTCTCTGATTGCCAAAAAAGCACAGTCTCTTTTTCAAGAGACTGTGCTTTTTCATGCGCGAAGCTGCTTTTGTTCCGCGGGATAATAGACCCGGCCAAATGACATTTCAATTTCCGATGTTTTTAATCGCTTAAACAGCGTCCCTCGAAGCAAATGATCAGTGCCTTCTGTCTCCACCATAACAATCGGCAAGTTCAGCCGGGCGGCGATCTCCTCGGGATCAGCACTTCCCTTTCTCGACAGAAGCATGCTCTGTCCTTTTTGCAAATGATCCGTGATGTATTTATGCATGACTTCAGGATCGCCTTCTTCCCTTATCACATTCATTCGCTCCAGCCATTTCCCCATAAACGGAATCCGAAAAGCCTTTGGGCTTGCGATAAAACACACGGGGCCCGGCACATGTCCTGCGAGTAAAACAAGGTCAGCCGTTCTCAAGTGAGAATGGACATATAAAACAGGACCGTTCGGAATGGATTCAGTTTGATTGATTGTAATGACAGAACCCGATACATCAATACAGCCTCTCATAAACGCTTTTGGCTGTTCATAGACCAGCTTCATTTGCTTTTCGTACGAAAGGCGAGGGTCTATCGTCGTTAGATTAAACAATTGTTTAATATTCTTCACGAGCATATACACAATGTAAATCACAAGACAGCAAAAGCGAATCAATTAAAGTCCTCCCGCTTCAGAAGAATTCTTTTTTTCGTATACTAGGAACTCATAATTGTACGGGTTTTTTTCATCTTTGATTCCCGATTCTTCAGAAATGAGCTTCCATTCGTCTTCATTAAACTCAGGGAAAAAACGGTCCCCGTCAAATGTATGGTGAATTTTTGTCATATACAGCCTGTCAGCATAAGGGAACAAAGCCTGATAGAGCTGTGCGCCCCCAATAACAAAGCACTCTTCTGCATCAGAGGCGGTTGCCAGAACATCTTCAATTGTTCTGACAACTGTACAGCCCGGAAATTCAGCTTTATCTGCTGATGTCACCACGATGTTTTTCCGATTCGGGAGCGGGCGGCCAATGGACTCAAAAGTTTTCCGGCCCATCACAATGGCATGGCCTGTCGTCACCTTTTTAAAATAAGCGAGGTCGTTCGGAAGCCGCCACGGCAAATCATTGTTTTTTCCAATCAGCCTGTTTTCGTCCATCGCGAATATAAAAGAAATCATACACTTACAGCTCCTTTAATATGCGGATGAGGGTCATAGTCCTCTACAATAAAATCATCAAAAGTAAAGTCGAAAATAGAATCAACTTCTCTTGCGAAACGAAGCTTCGGCAATGGACGCACATCTCGTGTCAGCTGCATGTTCACCTGCTCTGTATGATTTTGATAGATATGGACATCACCAAAAGTATGAATAAATTCACCAGGTTCCAGCCCTGTTACATGAGCAATCATCATGGTAAGCAGTGCATAGGACGCGATATTAAACGGCACGCCTAGAAATACATCGGCCGAACGCTGGTACAGCTGGCAGGACAGTTTGCCGTCTGCCACGTAAAATTGAAACAGACAATGGCACGGCGGCAGAGCCATTTTGTCAATTTCTCCGACGTTCCAAGCACTGACAATCAAACGCCTTGAGTTCGGGTTTGTTTTAATATCATGAACCAGACGTGTGATCTGGTCAATCGTTTCCCCGTCAGCCCCGCGCCATGAGCGCCATTGCGAGCCGTACACCGGTCCGAGCTCTCCATTCTCGTCCGCCCACTCATTCCAGATGCGCACCCCGTTATCCTGAAGATATTTTACGTTCGTTTCGCCCTTTAAAAACCAAAGCAATTCATGAGCGATGGATTTAAAGTGAAGTTTTTTTGTCGTAAGCATCGGGAAGCCTTCTTGGAGATTAAAGCGCATTTGATAGCCGAATGTGCTGATTGTTCCAGTTCCGGTACGGTCTCCCTTTATTTCACCATTCTCTAACACATGACGACATAAGTCTTTATATTGTTTCATTTTTTTCATCCTTTAAAAAGTAGTCTTGTAGTAGTGTAACACAATAAAAAATCATTTCTGCACAATTTCTCAGAAATGATTTTTTTATTAATGAACTACGGGTTTTTCTCCCTGTTCTTCTTTTTCTTCATCTTGAAGATCTTGATGAGTATGAGCGATGCGGCTGGCCGCGGCGGCCGCCAGGGCTGCCACAATGTCATCAAGGAACGTATGAATGCCGTCCGGACTTTCATCAAGTTCCTTAATAATGCCGATCTTCTCTTTATCTAAATAGCCAAAATTCGTTAATCCGATCGAACCGTATACATTAACAATGGAAAGAGGGATGATTTCATCTATTCCATATAAAGGTTCATCCGTTTCAACGAGATGCTGAAGCGGTTCAGGCAAAAGCTTCTGCTCCGCAAGCTGATCAAGCGCCAGCCCTGTCAGCACCGCATGGATAATTTCCCGTTTGTTCAGAACTTTTTCTACATTTTCCACACATACGCTGAGCGGCAGATTCGGATTGTACTTCTCTTGCAGCCTCTGTACAATGCTCGCAATATCCTCAATCATCACGCCCCTTTTATTCAGCATATCTTTTGTAATGTCTACCATTTCGTTCATTGTATATTTTTTCATTTGGAATGGCATCTCCTTTTAAGCGCTCATCCAGTTGGGAGGCGTATTGCGATCCCAATAGATGCTCCCAAGCTCATGATGCGATTGAAATCCGTCTTCTGCTGTATGATAGTGAAAATTAAACCAATACCCTTCATGCGGCGGATGGTCCCGGCGCACATGGAATCTGAGAAGATCTTCTCCGGTGGTCCGATTGTAAACATGGAAGATTTTTTCCGTTTTTCCCGCAGAAGGCTTATCGGAAATCACAACGTCCTGATAAGCTTCATTGTCTTGCAATGTCGCTAAATAAGAAGTTATGACGCTTTCGATTTTCGGCAAGACCTCTTTCCGGTAGTCATCTTCAATCACCGGCGCAATCTTACTTCCAAATTTCAAGAATGATTGACCCTCCGCGCGGTCAAGAAGCTGGTCCTTGTATGACTGGAAAAGCAATTCAGGTTCCAGCCTGCCTTCCCGCCCGTTTTCTTCGTACAGATCATGCTCATCATAAAAAGCGGTGTAATCATTCTGCTCAAGGCTGCTCGGCTGTCCGGAAGGCTTGTCTGTCATCAGAGCAGCCGGAGGAGACACGAGCCCGAACGTCACAATGGTAAATAAAACCACAAGGGTCTTTCTCATCCACAATTTCATGACTGCTTATTCCTCTCTATTTTATTGTAATGTTTCTCTTATTCTAGCATATAATGAAGGCTCAGTCATGTATGATACGTAAATATAATATAGGAGAATTGTTACTTTGCTTTCTTCAATAAAACGCTTACAATAGTGGGGAAAGGGAGGGGGAAAACATATGATTAACGCTTTGTTCGCCGCTGCTTCACTGATTACACTGCTTTACTTTATCATCATGGAAGTAACTGATTAAAACAAGCTCATGACGATTCTTCATGAGCTTGTTTTAATGACGCCAAAGTGGAAAAGCGCCGTTTTTCTTTTAAACACATTGAAACCGTATTTTTCAAACCGAGGGCTTTTCCAATGATCCTTAAGCACGACGCTTTTTCTGGCGGCGCGGACTGCATGCTTTATACAGTCTTCCGCCGGAAACAGCTCGTCTGCTAAGTTGCGCAAAGGGGCAATGCCGTCTGATGCCTCAACAGGCTCGTGAAACATCGGATCGAAATAAATGACATCAACGGAATCGTCGGGAAGCTGCTTCAGGTAGTCGAAACAATCAGCATGCTTGACTTCAATTCTCTTCATTGCAGCTTGAAGCGGCTCCACGCCTGTTTCCCATGTATGGAGGCCTTTTTTTACAAGAACCGATATGAGTTTATGTTTCTCAAGTCCGATAACTGTGCCTGTTTCACCTACGGCCAAGCTTGCCATAATGGAATCAGATGCAAGACCGAGTGTGCAGTCTAAAAAGGAATCGCCAGCCGACAATTCCGCCGCTCTCAGCATGGGCTCTTGTTCGCCGCGCAAAAACCTTTTCGCTCTGAACATCGCTGTATTCGGATGAAAGAAGAATTTTCCGCCATTCTTTGTATAAAGTTCGAATCGTTCTTTACCGATAACCAGCAAATCATTTTCCGATGTTTCCAGTATTTTTTCAACTGGCTGTTTATTTCGGTCACAATAAACGGTGTGCAGCTCTTTGGAAAGCGCTTTGGCTAATTGTACGGTTTGATCAGAAGGTCTATAACTGGTTGTGATCATCATCTTTCTCCTAAAAAGAAAATGCCCGAAATACGGGCATTTTAGCAGTGTTTGTCAAAGGCATCCGTCAAGTTCTTCATAATCTCTTCCATGTCATGCCCCTCAATTTCATGACGCGGGATGAAATGAACGACTTCTTTCCCTTTCAATAGAGCCATGGAGGGCGAGGATGGTTCCTGGCCGGTAAAATACTCACGCATTTTTGCAGTTGCTTCTTTATCTTGGCCTGCAAATACGGTAACAGTCTGATCCGGCGCCTTATCATGCTGTAACACGGCCTGTGTTGCTGCCGGACGAGCAAGGCCCGCTGCACAGCCGCAAACAGAATTGACGACCACTAGTGATGTGCCCTCCGCTTCTTCCATGAAACCTTCTACTTCTTCGGCCGTCGTTAATTCTTTAAAACCGGCTCCAGTCAGCTCGCGGCGCATTGGCACAACCAGCTGGCGCATATATTCTTCATAAGCCATTGACATAAAAAAAGCCCCCTCTATATTCCTTTATCTGATGTAAAGGATACTATAGAGAGGAGCGGATTTCAAATATGCAAATTTCTATCGGCTAGATTTTCATGATACCTCCGGTGTTGGCGCTTGTCACAAGTTTCGAGTAACGGGCCAAATAACCTGTTTTTACTTTCGGTTCAAACCCCTTCCAATTCGTTTTCCGTTTTTCCCATTCTTCTTCAGGGACCTGCACATCTAAGACCCGCTTTTCAATGTCAACAATGACATGATCGCCATTTTCAACAAACGCAAGCGGTCCGCCTTCAGCAGCTTCCGGGGAAACGTGGCCGATTGAAAGTCCGCGTGAAGCCCCTGAAAAACGCCCGTCCGTAATTAAAGCCACTTTAGGCCCCAGCCCCATTCCGACGATTTGTGAAGTCGGCGCAAGCATTTCCGGCATTCCCGGCCCGCCTTTAGGTCCTTCATAACGAATGATGACAACATCGCCCGCTTTGACTTTACGGTTGATGATTCCCTCAAGCGCAGCATCCTGTGAGTCGAATACAACAGCAGGGCCCTCATGTCTTGTGATTCCGTCCTGCACGCCGCCCGTTTTAATAATGGCGCCGTCTGGTGCCAGGTTTCCAAATAAAACGGCAAGTCCGCCCTTTTCAGTGAAAGGCTGATCAAGAGGATGAATGACATCGTAATCTTTTATTTCATGTCCAGCAATGGTTTCACCCAGTGTTTTTCCCGTAACAGTCAGCGCGTCCAAATGAAGCGCCCCTTCTTTTTTAGAAAGCTCGTTCAATGCAGCTGATACACCGCCCGCTTCATGCAAATCTTCAATATACACATCAGAAGCCGGTGCAAGTTTACTTAGGTGAGGCACTCTCTCAGCCACTTCATTAATGCGTTCCAAAGAATACTCAACTCCCGCTTCGTTTGCGAGGGCAAGCGTATGAAGCACTGTATTGGTTGAACCGCCAAGCGCCATGTCCAATGCAAACGCATTGTCAATGGCTTTTTCAGTCACAATGTCACGCGGTTTGATATCCTTGCGAATGGTTTCCATTAATTGCGCGGCTGATTTCTTGACAAACTCTTTACGCGCAGGTGATGTCGCCAAAATGGTTCCGTTCCCCGGCAAAGCCAAGCCAAGCGCCTCTGATAAGCAGTTCATTGAATTTGCTGTAAACATTCCGGAGCAAGATCCGCACGTCGGACAGCCGAACTGTTCTAATTCCTGAAGTTCGCTTTCACCGATTTTTCCGGACTGATATGCCCCGACACCTTCAAATACAGAAGAGAGAGAAATTTTGCGGCCGTCGCTTGTTCTTCCCGCCGCCATTGGTCCTCCGCTGACAAAAATAGTCGGAATGTTGACCCGCATAGCACCCATTAGCATTCCCGGTGTGATTTTGTCACAGTTCGGGATACAGACCATTCCGTCAAACCAGTGAGCCGAGACTACCGTCTCCACAGAGTCCGCAATGATTTCACGGCTCGGAAGCGAATATCTCATGCCGATATGCCCCATGGCAATACCGTCATCTACACCGATCGTATTAAATTCGAAAGGAACGCCCCCCGCCTCTCTGATTGCTTCTTTTACGATTTTTCCAAATTCCTGCAAGTGAACATGACCAGGAACGATATCAATATATGAATTACAAACCGCGATAAACGGTTTGCCGAAATCCTCTTCCTTTACTCCCGCCGCTCTAAGCAAACTGCGGTGTGGTGCTCTGTCGATTCCTTGTGTGATCATGTTACTGCGTAATTCTGCCATGGTGATCCCCCTAAATACTTTCAATTATTTGATTGGATTTTATTTTAACAATTTTCAGTTTATTCGTGGGCTGTTTTTGCAAATTTGTCGAAGAAACACTTCCAGGCCGCACCCCGCCTGGTTCGTTAGACGTATTTTTTTATATTTATATAGCTTTTTTCTCGATGCGAACCCTCCAACTGTTTATATTGTTACTTACTATATATATTTTTGAAACATTTTTCAACAATATTCGCAATAATTTTTATAAAAAGTCAATTCAATAAAAAAGGTGCCAATTCGGCACCTTTTTCATTTATATCTATTGATCTTTTTTTCTGCTCTCTGTCATTTGCTTCCAAACAGAGCCCTTTGCCTCTTCTCCGTGTTCAATACGTTCAAGCGCCATTTTTACTTGCAGGCTCACCTCGAATTCCGGATCATCTTCAGCCGCTTTTAATGCTTCAACAGCACTTTCGTCACCGACTTCATAAAGAAACATCGCAGCGCGCCAGCGGACAATCTTGCTTGAATCGCTTAACGATTTAATCATTGCCGGAATCGCCTGCGGATCGCCAATATCTGAGAGACAATCACCGGCTGTTCTTCTGACCGTAACCGTCTTATCCTCAAGCCCTTTATATAGAAGCGGAAGTACATCAGATGACTCAATCATGCCTAAGTAAACAACGGCCTGTCTTCTAATAGACGTTTTCGGATCATCAAGCGCCTTCGCTAAAACCGGTATGTCCTCTTCTTTCGGGTCCATCTGTTCAAGATGGGCATAGCGCTGCTTCCAGTCTTCATCATCAAGCATCTCAAGTGTAACTCGGTATGACTTACGCTGAACGGCCTGCTTTTCTTCGCCCTTTCCTTCGCCCGCTGCTTCTGTTAATCGCTGCAGCCGCTCATCACTGTATGCCGCCTGCAGCTCTTCTGTCACATCATGCCCGATTTCTGTAAAGTCGCCAAATCTGACGCCTTGTTCTTTCCAGGTCCGCTCAAACACGACATTTGAAGCTTCGGATCGGAGTTTTAATATCGCCTGCTGAAACCGCTCGGGCAAGCCGAAGCGTTCTTCCCGTTCTCCATCCGATAATTTCACTTGCATCGGGATTCCGCTGAACATTTGGACGAATACCTTTACTTCTCCGAAGGATTCTTGGTCAGAGCGGCTCTCTGTGCTTTCTGTATTCTCCATACCGAATGCAGAACGAACTTGCGGCAGAATGTCCTTCCAGTCATATCTCGCATTCCGTTCCACGGCAAGAAAGTCAGCAACGTGGTACACGCCTTTTACACCTTCAATTTTTAAAATTTTCGCCACAACAGGCGGTGCGCCCTCTGTTTGATCCGGTTTATAATTATTGCTTTTACCGGCTGGAAGCTCTTCTGTTAAAATCACTTTCATTGTATTCGGACTTGGCGTCGGTTCAATTGATTTTATCTTCATGTTTGTCCTCCTATGAAATATCTGTGACCTATTCTATCACAGTCATTCCAAGCCTTCTATTACGATGTTTCACAGTCAAGCCCTGAAGTCTCTCTTTGGAATTGTCTGATAAATCGAAGCAAAAATTCGTGCCGTTCATCTGCGAGTTTTATGCCTGTTTCTGTATTCATCATGTCTTTGAGCAGCAGCAATTTATCGGAGAAATGTGCATAAGCGCTGTTATCAGTCCCATATAGACTGTTCCCTTTTGCACCAGCAAACATAAAAGTTCTGGCAATTCCGACAGCGCCGATCGCATCCAGTCTGTCAGCATCCTGGACTGCTTTCCCTTCTATTAAAAGGGGCTTTTCGGCAAGCCTTTCTCTGTCCCGAAAAGACATTGTTGTAATGATGTCGGCGATTTTCCTGATCTGTTCGTGTGAGATCCCGAAGGACGCCAACTGTTCCTTTACCTCTTGAATCTCCAATCTGTGTTCCAGAGCGATTTTCGGATCAATTAAATCATGGACCAACGCTGCTGCTTCTATAATAAAAAGATCGGCGTTTTCTGTCTTCCCTATATACAGAGCAAGCTCGGCAACCCTTGTTACGTGCTGCCAATCATGGCCTGTTCTCTCATTCGTTAACGCTTCTTTCACCCATTGTCTGATGTGCTCAAGCTGAATCCTCTTTTGTTCTTTCACCAGAACACCCCTTACTCAGCTAACAGCTTTAAAATTGTATCTTCAATCTCTTTCGGGTTGGTATTGGGAGAATAACGGCCGACGATATTTCCTTCTTTATCCACAACAAACTTCGTAAAATTCCATTTTATCGCCTTCGTCCCCAGCATTCCCTTTGCTTGTTCGGTCAGATAAGTAAAAAGCGGGTGGGCTTTCGCTCCATTCACATCTATTTTCGCAAACATCGGGAAGGTAACACCGTAATTTTTTTTACAAAATTCTTGTATACTCGTTTCATCCCCAGGTTCCTGATTCATAAATTGATTACAAGGAAATCCTAAAATCTCCAGACCTTCCTGCTGATATGTATCGTACAGCTCCTGAAGCTGTTTCAACTGAGGAGTAAAACCGCATTTACTGGCCGTATTGACAATGATCATGACCTTGCCGGCAAATGGCCGAAGCGTCGTTTCTTCTCCGGTAATAGTGCGGACTTCAATATCATAAATTGACATTCACTTGCCCTCCTTCATTCCTGCTGTGTTTATTTTACCCTTTTCGCTATGCAAAACAAACGGTAAACATTCGTATATAACTGCTGTTTCAAACATTGCATTCCTTTGTCTTAAACAATACGATATGATAAATGCTAATGTAAGAGGAACTAACGTCCTCTTCATCCGTCTTCTATACAGAAAGCCCGGCATGCGTTGTGCAAAAAGCGGGAGTGTTCTATCTTAGCCTTAAAAATGTTGTAATTCGTGCCTTTTTTAAGCTAAACCCTTTGGATGGATTGAAAAATCGCTTGAAAGTTCCTATAATGAAGAAAATTAACGGGGAATGACGGAGGTGGCATGTTGCCTATTAATATACCTATTCATCTGCCGGCAAAACAGGTGCTAGAAAGTGAACATATATTTGTAATGGATGAAAGCAGGGCTTTTCACCAGGATATCAGGCCGCAGAGAATCGTGATTTTAAACTTGATGCCTAAAAAAATCCAAACAGAAACCCAGCTTCTGAGACTGCTTGGCAATTCGCCTTTACAAGTGCACTTTACTTTTTTGATACCCAGCACACATACACCCAAAAATACGGCAAGGCAGCATTTAGACGAATTTTATACAACTTTCTCCAGCATCCGTGATAAAAAGTTTGACGGTATGATTGTTACCGGAGCGCCGATCGAGCATTTGGCGTTTGAGGATGTCTCATACTGGGAAGAACTCAAAGAGATTTTGGAGTGGAGCAAATCGAATGTGACGTCTACCCTCCATATTTGCTGGGGAGCACAAGCGGGATTGTATTATCATTACGGCATTGAAAAAGTTAATCTTCCAAAAAAAACCTTTGGCGTCTTTGAACACACCGTGCTCGAAAAAAACGAGAGATTGGTAAGAGGTTTTGACGAGCTATACTATGTGCCGCATTCCCGGCATACAGATATAAATATGGATCAGCTGAAAGCCTCAGATGAATTACGCATACTGAGCACGTCTAAGGAAGCGGGAGTTTGTCTGATTGCTTCCAAAGATGAAAAACAAGTCTTTTTAACAGGGCACCCGGAATATGATACAAATACGCTTCTTCAAGAATATGAAAGAGATGTTTCAAGAAATCTTTCGTCTGTAGAAGCCCCGAAACATTATTTCAGAGAAGACAGCAAAGAACCTGTTAACCGCTGGAAAGCTCATGCAACGCTATTGTTTATGAATTGGCTCAATTATTATGTATATCAAGAAACTCCTTACGAATGGGAATAATTTTTTGCCTTTTAGTGATACTGTGAGCAAAAAATATGATAAAATACATCTGATTCGGTATTTGAATAACAAAAAATTTAAATATTGGAATCTAAATCTTTTAAATTTAGTTTAAATTTTTCGAGGCATTTATAAATCAATAATGTATTTGTGTTATGTTTATGTATAGACAATAACTCCTTACGATGCATGAAGCTTGCTTGTTGTTGATTACATTGAGGTGAATTTACTTGAATACCAATAAAAAAATATTAATTTTGACTGCAAATTACGGAAATGGTCATGTGCAGGTCGCCAAAACGCTTTATGAGCAATGTATACGGCTCGGCTTTCAACATGTAACAGTTTCTAATTTGTACCAAGAGTCAAATCCGATTGTTTCCGAGGTCACCCAATACCTCTATCTAAAAAGCTTCTCAATCGGAAAACAGTTTTATCGTTTGTTTTATTACGGAGTTGACAAAATCTATAATAAACGCAAATTCAATATTTATTTTAAAATGGGTAATAAACGTTTGGGCGAGCTTGTAGATGAACATGAGCCTGATATCATTATCAATACATTTCCAATGATCGTTGTACCGGAATACAGACGGAGAACAGGCAGAGTGATACCGACATTTAACGTCATGACTGATTTCTGTCTTCATAAAATTTGGGTTCATGAAAATGTGGATAAATATTATGTGGCAACTGATTACGTCAAGGAAAAGCTTATCGAAATCGGTACACATCCAAATAATGTAAAAATTACAGGCATCCCGATCAGACCGCAATTTGAAGAATCTATGCCCACGGAGCCCATTTATACAAAATACAATATTTCTCCTGATAAAAAAGTGCTTCTTATTATGGCGGGCGCACATGGCGTATTAAAAAACGTAAAAGAGCTATGTGAAAACCTCGTCATGGATGAGAACGTGCAAGTCATTGTAGTATGCGGGAAAAACACGGCATTAAAAGAATCTTTAAGCGCTCTTGCAGCGGCGAACGGTGATAAACTGAAGGTTCTCGGCTATGTCGAGCGGATCGACGAGCTGTTTCGGATTACAGATTGCATGATCACAAAACCGGGCGGCATCACGTTAACTGAAGCGACAGCTATCGGAGTACCTGTCATTCTGTACAAACCAGTGCCTGGGCAGGAAAAGGAAAATGCAATTTTCTTTGAAGAGCGCGGAGCGGCAATCGTGGTTAACCGCCATGAGGAAATTCTTGAATCTGTGTCCTCCCTCCTTTCAGATGAAGCGGCTCTGAACCGGATGAAACAAAATATTAAAAGCCTTCATTTATCTCATTCATCTGAAGTCATTTTGCAGGATATCATTGAAGAATCTGAAATGATGAACAGCCAAACTAAAACAAGGGCCCTCTCTTAAGCCCGTAAGTATTGATAAACAGGTGCACACGGATTTTTTGTGTGCCCTTTTTTATGATCTGTTCCGGCGTGATATGTCTACTTTTTGTAAAGCGGTTACAAGTCAGGTTTATGATCGATTGCTTCTTGAAATTTAATGTGCTGAAATAAGCGGTTACAGCTTGACGCACGCTGCCAGATGGTGTATAGTTGAACCATCATTTAACAACAGTCCTTGACTGACGTTGGGTGATGACAAAATTTTTTTTAGCACGAAGGTGCTACAGTACTAGGAGGAATTAAGCAATATGCAAAACGGTAAAGTAAAATGGTTCAACAACGAAAAAGGTTTCGGCTTCATTGAAGTTGAAGGCGGAGACGATGTATTTGTTCACTTCACTGCTATCGAAGGAGAAGGATACAAATCATTAGAAGAAGGACAAGAAGTTTCTTTTGAAATTGTCGAAGGTAATCGTGGACCTCAAGCTTCTAATGTTGTAAAACTCTAAACTCAATACTTGATGACATGATGACAAATAGAGGAGAGGCGAAAGCCTCTCCTATTTGATTTTCATTTGAATTTCTATTGCTAAAATGTTTTGTTTACACCTTTGTTCAATCTCTTCGATGTGCTTTTCCAATGACGGTCTTCCTTTTTTCGCAACGTCTGCTAGTTCTTCCAAATCATTGTATATTTCTATAAATGTTTTATGAAGGATGGTTTTTAAGTCTTTATCGTCCACTGCTGTTTTCCCCTTCTTTACAAGATACCCTAAATAGTAAATACGACCTATTTATTTAGGTTCAATAGTTATATCGGCTTATTTTATGTTTTATTTTCTATTTTTCCACATAAATTTTCAAAAACTCTGCAAAATATTCGCGGAGGTGTTTTTTAGTGGAATCAAACTTTCATGAAGAGGGATTTACTGATAAACGGCAGTTAGAATTAGCGGTGGAAACAGCGCAGAAAACGACAGGTATGGCGACACGAGACCAAAGCACAACCTTACTTGAGTCCGCTTATCAATCAATCGCGGATGCCAGAGAGCTGTCACAATCTGAAGAATTAGCCGCTCTTGACAGTGACTTTTTACACAAACAGCATCAGCTGTTAGACCAATGCCAGCATCAGTTGGATGAATTCAAAAAATAAAAACCGCATATTCTGCGGTTTTTATTTTTTATTGGTTTGTTAACACCTCTCCATACGCTTTAAGCCTCTCCCCTACCGTACATTTATTAATGCAGAAGGAATGAGCATATGTTTTTCCGTATTCCTTCCGAAAATGCTGCTTGATAAAACAATCCTTGCAATATTCATCTTGTAATTCAGTCAGTTCCTTAAAAATGCTTTTCTTATCCAATTTCAGTCATCTCCGTTATGATCTAATTTCATATGGCTTTCAACGAATTGATGTGACAGGATTTTTTTGGCGAGATCATCAGCTTCTTGATTTTCTTTTCGATTAATGGTTTCGTATGTCGGGCTGAGCTTCAAGGATTCAAGCAGCGCTTCTATTTTATCCAGCCATTGATTATGGGACGGATCATAGCAGGGCCAGCTGCCGTCAAGCTGATTCAAGACGACGAGGGAATCTCCTCTGATCGTAATTGAATTTCTGCTTGCTCCAAGTTCTCTCACTTCCCTGAGAGCTTCATACAGGGCGGCATATTCCGCTTCGTTGTTTGTTTTCAGCCGGAAGCTTTTATTTTTCCGGAGCCGGCGGCGATGACCCGCCAATGTATAATAGACGACGATTCCAAGCCCGGCAAGCTCGCTGTCTTTATCAAAACTGCCGTCAAAATACACAGTAATCTCATCAGGCTCTTGAGAAAGCTCTTCCGTCAGCTTTTCCAATTCCTTCAGCGTCCAGTTGCTCCCCTTCTCATCCTCAAACCCAAATTCTTTTATAAAAGGAGAACGGCCGAGCTCCCGCCCAAGCATCCGCGCTTCTTGGACGCTGATCCAATTCTCTGCCAGAAACGAGACACCTCCCGTTCCCTTAGCTTCTATTTTCATATGCGGTCTAAGATTCATTTAAGATCACCTTACCATTCATTAGTTGCCGGGCATGTGCTATAATCAAACCGTTCTTAATCTACCCCAGAAAGGAAGCTTGCACCGTTTTGTTTAATAACTCATTATGGATCTTTTTTGCGATCATTCATTTTATCATTGTTCTTTTATTTTATAAAGGATTTGGCAAAATGGGCCTGTTTGTGTGGATTGGCTTCGCCACTGTGTGCGCTAACCTGCAAGTGGTCAAAACCGTTGAGCTGTTTGGCCTTACGGCGACACTCGGGAATATTATGTACGGCACGATCTTTTTCGCGACAGATGTGCTGAATGAAAAATATGGCCCGGCTGAAGCCAGAAAAGCGGTATGGCTCGGTTTTTCTACACTGCTGACATTAACATGCCTCATGCAGGGTGTTCTGCTCTATGAACCAGCCTCATCCGATATCTCACAAACTGCGCTGGAGACGATTTTTGGTTTCCTGCCAAGAGTTGCCCTGGGCAGTCTGCTTGCCTTTATTTTCAGCCAAATGCTAGATGTTTATGTATATTCGGCAATCAGAAGGATATTTCCTTCAGACCGTCTTCTTTGGCTGAGAAACAGCGGCAGTACAGCGATCAGTCAGCTGTTAGATACATTTATATTTACCGGAGTGGCTTTTTTAGGCGTCTATCCGGCAGGTGTTTGGTTCAGTATTTTTATTTCAACGTATTTGATTAAGTTTGCGGTCTCGCTGATTTCTCTTCCCTATGCCTATGCAGCAAAAAAAATGACGCCAAAAGGTGAAAGGGGTTAATCATGCCAGCAGAAATATATATTGACGGAGCCAGTGCCGGTAATCCCGGGCTGTCCGGCATCGGAATTTTTATAAAATATGAAGGCACAACGGAATCCTTTTCCATCCCAATTGGCACATACACGAACCAAGAAGCAGAATTTCTTGCATTGATTGAGGGCATGAAACTATGTGCTGAGCGCGGGTATCAGTCTGTTTCCTTCCGAACTGATTCGGATATTGTGGAGCGGGCGGCCGATCTTGAGCTTGTGAAAAATAAATCATTTCAGCCTTTTGTTGATGAAATCATCCAATTAAAATCGGCTTTTCCCTTGTTTTTTATCAAATGGATTCCAGGCAGGCAAAATCAAAAAGCTGATCAGCTGGCAAAAGAGGCGATCCGGCTGAATCAAAAGAATTAAATCCTTACAAATTGTTTATCCTAAAGACGAGGTGAACAATAATGAATAAAAAAGACAAGGGCCGGCTTACCGGCGGCGTTTCCCCGCAAGGCGATTTAGAAGGAAATACCCATAACGACCCTAAATCCGAGCTTGAGGAAAAAGCAAAAAAAAGCAATACAAAACGCTAGAGAAGATCATGAACTGATCTCTCTAGCGTTCAGCTTTTCAAGCATACGCTCAATGCCTTTAATTTGATGCCGGCGAAGCATCATGCCGGCTTGTTCCAATTGAAGAGTAAAAACGGCATCTGTCAGAGCGCAAGTTAACGGAACGGCGCAATTAATTTCGGCAAGCTGTCTTGAAATGCCGAGCTCCTTTAACCCTGCCTGTATTTTCCCCTGCTGGCCTTTTGGCAAAAGAGCGATATTTTCCAATAAACGCTCAATCGTTTCGTATTCGCCTATAAGCTTGTAGGCTGTTTTTTCACCGATCCCTTTCACACCAGGGTAATTATCGCTTGCATCACCCATCAGCGCTTTTACATCAATTAAAGCTTTAGGAAGGACCCCGGTTTCTTCATAAAATAAATCTTTCGTATATATTTTATAATTGCCGATGCCTTTTTGCAGCAAAGCCACGTTAATTCCGTCAGATAAAAGCTGGAGTAAGTCTTTATCTCCTGTCACAATCGTGATCTCCGCTTCTTCAGTAAATAAGGCTGCCAGTGTGCCGATGCAATCGTCTGCTTCATATCCTTTAAGGCCTATATTCAAAATGCCGAGTTCTGCGGCGGCTTCCTTTGCCAGTTCAAATTGAGGCACAAGCTCAATCGGCGGCTGGCTGCGGTTGGCTTTATAGTCTTGAAACAAGTCGTTTCGATACGTTTTGCTCCCCATATCCCAGCAGCATACGACATGGGTCGGCTGAAATCTTTCCATCGCCGTAATTAAATGCTTTAAAAACCCATTGACGCCGTTTGTCGGCACTCCGCTGTCATTTATCATAAAATTACGATGCACGGCAGTTGCGAAAAACGAGCGGAACAAAAGAGCCATGCCATCGACAAGCAATAATTTTTTCTTCATTCAAATTAACTCCTTTTACACTCAGTCTTCCTATTTTACCATAAGTATTAAAAAAAAAGAAAACAGCATCTCATTAAAAGAGATGCTGCTGCATATGTTTAGTCGTTATGCTTTTTGTTGCTGGCAATCAGCTTTTCAGCTTCACGCCCGGCATAGGAATCAAAATGTGTCTGAAAGCCATTTTTCTTTTTCACATTATTATTTTGCTGAGCGTTTCTGTTTCCCAATTTTGTTCTGCCCATCATAATCCCCCCTTATACCGGTATACGTGTAGTATGCGCTTATAGAACGCCGTACACCCGAGGGAGGATCATCCATCTTATTTTCTGTTCGCGTATTCTTCAACCATTTCTTTAGTGACAAGCCGCCTAGTGGGCACGATGCCTTGTTTGGCAAGCTGATTCATTTCAGCAGTGATTTCATTAATCGTATCCGTAGTAAAAGGCTCGCCGTTTTGACATTTGGCGACTGTTTCTTCGATCGCCTGTTCCCGCTTTTGTTCAAGCTGTAAAAAATGTTTAATATGCTGATGCTGTTTGTTTGAGTGTGCTGTGATTGCTTCGTGGACGTTTGACATCAATAGTTCATCTCGCTTTTTTTTATTTAGTCTATCATGACTTCACATACGAGCCAACTTATATTTTATATTTTCATCTCTTCGTCTGACTTCTGCCAGGATATACATGCTTGATACGCGCTTTCCACTTCACTGGCGGCCTCGCCTTCTTTAAGTCCTTGAAGGTAAGTCTCTTTCTGGTCCTGAATTTGAGAAAGGGCTTTTTCCGCGCTTTCATTTTGCAGACTTTCGACATGCCCGGCATATCGCGCTATAAGGCTTTCTTCTTCTTTTTCAATCCACTTTTCCGTTACCTTCAAAAGCTTCAGCCGCAAAGCTTCCACAAAGGCGGCTTTTCCATTTTGCTCAAAAAACTGTTTCGGCGATTTGACTTCTTTTTGCTCTTGAGCAAATTCACTATCGTTAAGCTCCGGTTCCACTTCTTTCAGCTGCAAACTTCTTGAGTGATTTCCGTTCATGTATATGGAAAAATAGCCGCCTTCACTCAGTTTTCTCTGGCAGGTTTCCATCCATTCTTCCGTCATATGCTGTTCGATGAAACCGGTCATCCGAATATCCAGCGTTTTAATTTCCTGAATAAATTCAAATTGATATTCCTTTAATGCATCTTGCAGCGCTTTTTTCAAGTTCGCCTTCCAATCACCTTGCTGAAGCCCCGGATAAAACGCCGTTTTAAACAAATCGTTTGCGTAAAATGATAAGCGCTGCTTAATATGATAAAGCTGTTCTTGTGTATCTTTTTTCACTTTGTCAATAATTACATCTGAGTGCCGGCGTTGTTTTATCTCAGCGGCAGCCGATTCAAACGAGTCATTCAGACGCTCTTTTTCGGCTTCCTTTTCTTCAATCGACCGGTGAAGGGATTCATGGAGCTGATAAACTGTTTCACATAGTTTATCGGCTTCTGCCGCTAGCTGGCCGGCAGATTCCTTCATCAGATCTACCTCAATAAAGCGGTCAAGACCGGCCCTTACATCCTGAAAACGGTTATAAAAAGTTTCCCGTTTGCCCTGCAATTCGTCTTTGCTGGACACAGAATAGAGCTGAGGCTGCTGTATTCCCTCTTTTGCAAGTTCTGAACCGACGTAGTCTGTCACAGTTTCAAGCTCTCGTTCATTTTCCGCTAAATCTGCCGCATTGATCACAAAGAACATCTTATCCATGCTGAGTGATTCTTTCACCAGCCCAAGTTTGCGTAAAAACGATTTGTCTCCTTTCGAGAAAGAATGCTGATAATACGTCATATAAAAGAAAGCATCTGCATCTTTTATATATTGAAACGCAAGTTCGGTATGCCGTTTATTTAAGCTGCTTGCCCCCGGTGTGTCTACAATCGTGATGCCCTTCTCAGTAAGCGGAGAGGTGTAGTAGACCGTCACAGCTTTTACGATGCAGGCTGTTGTTTCTTCCGCCACATAAGGCTTCAATTCATCCAGCGGAATGGTCAATACAATTTGCTCCCGTATATGCTGTTCATAGTTACGGTAAGCATTCAGAAAGTTTCCGGCTGTCCGGATTTGGTCCTCCTGCAAGCGCCCTTTTTTCATCATCGTTTGTAATTTCTCAGAAAGAGATTTTCCCTTCTGCTCTGAAATATTGATTCCGGTCAGCTGAACAACTTCGGCAATGATATCATCCTCTGTTTTAAACACCACATCCGCCGTCTTATGTTTTTTGCCGTTTATCGGTTTTGTGACTTTATTAATCGTTGCGGTTGTCGGCGTCGGCGATGATGGAAGCACTCGTTCACCTACAAGCGCATTGGCAAACGAAGATTTTCCCGAGCTGAAGCCGCCAAAAAGAGCAAGAGTAAATTGTCTCTCTTCAAGCCTTTTGATTCTGCCCCGGAAGGCTTCTGTTTGTTTGGACAGCATACTGAATCCGCCCAGCAAGTCAGACAGCTGATAAAAGCGCTGTATTTGATCTTGCATCTGGAAATCCCTGTCTCCGCTTTTTACAGGCTGCGCCCGGCGTGCGGCGTCCGGTCTTTCCTTCTGTTTGCTTACAGGTGCAGAGACTGTCTTTTTCATTCCTTTAAACCAGTCGGGCTTTTGCGGAATGTCATTCGTCAGTTCTTCGTTCCATAAAGCCCAAATATGATCAGCTTGCGCGCGGTTTTTTTGTTTGGCATCGGCTTTGTTTTGAAGAAGCTCAAGTTTTTCTGTTTCTCTCTGCAGCTGCGCTTGGATTTCTTTTTGATGTCCGGCACTGCCGTCTTTGATAAAGGCTGCGAGCTTCTCAGCAATTTCCGCCGCTTTTGCTTTGGCTTCTCTGCGAATCAAATCCGCCAGGTCTTTCGTATATGTAAGAACATATTCCGGAGAAAGCTTGGCCCCCGGTTTGACGGCCCGCTCTATCATGTCAATATGCAACGGAGTGCGGTAAGCTTGAATACGTTTTAAACAATCATTTGATTCTATTCGAAAGGCTTTTGCCTGCTTGTTGAGGGTATCAATAATGTGCCAATCCACCTCAGCCTCTGTTCTCTTTTTCACGTCGGCGAAAAAGTCAGCCCTTCTCCTCTCCTTCTCTTGCGCTGTTTTCGCTTTAGAAAATAGAAATCCGGTTTTAAACCCGGGTTCTTTCGATTCTAAACACGCTGCTGCAAGTTCCCGCATTTCAAATGGTGTTAAGTTCGCGTTGTTGAGAATCCGGTTAACTTCTTCCTTTATCACATGTTCAGCCTGAATCGGTTTTTGGGCGGTTTCCTCCAGTTCGGACTTTAGTGAATTCACCAGCTCTGTTTGTGTCTTCAGCTGTTCCGTGAAGTCCGGGCCGTCATCCTGCTGTGTGAGCATTTCCGTATGATCCCGCAGAAGATTAGTGATTTTTCGCTCTGTTAATAAGAGCATCTGTTCTTTCGACTGCTGTTCAAGCTCCTTTAACGTCCTCCGCAAACTGCCGATCTCGTTTAATGGATGCTCAGGTTCTGTGACTGAGGTGAAAAAAAGCGCGTCTTTGGAGATGCCTTCATTGGCGAGCATGTCTTCCACCTGTGCTTGATAATCCTCAAAAGGTGTTTCCGCTTCATCATGGCGGTCAATTTGGTTCACGATAAAATAAATATTCGGGATGGATTCTTTTATCGATCTGAGGAATAAAACATTTTCCTCTGAATGGACATGGTTATAGTGAACGACGTAAAAAAGCGCATCAGCTTGATGAAGGATTGAGGCGGCTGATAAAAAATGCGCTTCATCAGTTGAATCTATTCCCGGCGTGTCTATGTAAGCAACGTGCGGATCTACCCCTTTGTAATCATCAAATATCTCAACCGTTTCTATTTGATCGCCCTCTTTGCAGAATTGCTGCACCGCTTCTTTGTCGTAGGCTCCTTCCAGCTCAGCGCAGGCTCCTTCTGTAGTATGTAAAACCACCCGCTGGCCGCCTTTTCTGATCACTACGACATTCGCGCTTGTCGGAATCGGGCTTGTCGGCAATATGTTCTCTAATAAAAGGCTGTTTATAAGAGAAGACTTCCCCGCCGAGTAATGCCCGGTAAACGCAATATAAACATCTTCATCGACTGCTTTTTTCATAATCGCTGCCAGTTTATCCGCTCTTTGTTTATCATGATTCTCAATCAATTGTTCGTAGAGCGCCCCTGTTTTGTCTAGAAGGACTTGTGCATTTCGTTCTGTCATGTGTCTGTGCCCCTTTGTGTCGGATCAATTGCGGATCTTTTTAGAAAGATCTGAAAAAACTTCTCTCACCATTTTACACAAGAACAGAAAAAATTTCTTCATATGAAACGAAATTAAGAAAAAAAGCCGCCGTATCGGCAGCTTTGTGTCAGATTTTATAATTAAACAGATTTATTAGAAATTCCTTTTAAAACAAAGCCGATTAATGCGCTGTATGTACAAACCGACGCGAGCAAAAACAACATGGTCATTTGCCTCACCATCCTATTGAGAATCTTTTTCAACTTCATTTTATCATGGTTGAGAATGATATTCAATCTCTATTTTAAAGCGTGTTCTCTTAATGCTTTATCCTCAACCCGTATACGGATCGACAGCATGAAGGCATTTAAGATGGTAAACAATATGAGCGTCCAGTAAGCTCCATACAAAAGTGGCAAAAGGATGATTTCCAGCATCACGACGGCATAGTTTGGGTGCTTGAGCCATTTATACGGTCCTTTTTTGATAAGCTCGGCATCGGGCACAACGAGAATTTTGGTGTTCCAATGCGCACCTAATGATAATAGCGCCCAGTATCTGACTCCCTGTACGAGAATAATGGCTGTCAGAATGCCAATCCACCAGGTTGACGGCTCTTTATGCAACAAAAGCACTTCACAGATCAACGACACAAAAAACAGCACATGCATCAAGACGATATAAGGGTAATGCCCCTCACCGTATTCAATCGCGCCTTGTTTTTTTACTTTTTGTTCATTTTGCTTTGCCACTATGATTTCCGCTATTCGTTGGACAGCAAGAATGAAAATAAACAGCCAAAACATATTTAAGCCTCCTTTTCCAATGTGAACAACAAGAGCTCTGAGGAAAATCCAGGACCCAGCGCCCCGATCATCCCGTTTTCTGCTTCGTTTTGTTTCCCGAACAGCAGATGGTCTTTGATCACATACATAATAGTTGCTGAAGACATATTCCCATGCTTTCTTAGTACCTTTTGGGAGGATGCAAGCTGTTCTGCAGGTATACTCAAACTCTTGATGTACGCCTCGATGACCTTCTTGCCGCCTGGATGAGCAAGAAAAGCTTTTATATCATGGAATGTAAGCTGATGTTTGTCCAAAAAGGCTTCAACGTTGTCTTTTAACCATCCTTCTATCAATGTCGGAATATCTCTTGAAAAAATAACCTGAAACCCTTGATCCGTAAAATCCCAGCCCATCACATCTTCAGACTGTTTCATCGTGACAGATTGGGAATCAAAAATACGCGGCACAAGATCAAGCTTCGCTGAATGCCGAAGCGCCTGTTCACCACAGAGTAAAGCTGCCGCAATACCGTCAGCGAATAAGGAAGTGCCGATAAGATTGCTTTTCGTCTTATCGCCGGGCTGGAATGTTAAACTGCACAGTTCTGCTGCAATGACCAGAACATAAGCGTCAGGATATGATTTGCAGTATTCAAAAGCGCGGGAAAGACCACAAGCGCCTCCCGCACATCCAAGTCCCCATATCGGAATGCGTTTCGTATAAGGAGAAAACGGCAGCTCATTCATCACCTTCGCCTCAATGCTTGGGGTTGACAGCCCTGTGCTGGATACGAAAAAAATGGCTTCTACCTTTTCGTACGGGATTGATTCTTCCAAAAAATCTGGACTTGTCAGGCATTCAGTCACTGCCTGCGTACAGTGTTTGACGGTTTCATTGATATAGATGCGATTTTTTTCTCCAAAGCTGTGATTCTCTTTGTACCATTCAATCGGCCTGACAAATTGTCTGGATTCAATTTCTCCATTTTCGAACGCTTTTAACAGACGCTCAATGTCTTTAAATGAATCTTGAAACATATGCCTTGCAAATTCGATCGCTTTCTTTTGGTTTACATTGTATGAAGGGATGCTCGTTCCAACCGATAAAATATATGCCATGTCGCCACCTCTTTGCATATATTTTTCCGCAATTATCCATTTTGTATACAAAAAAACTCCGCCGAAGCGGAGTTATACAGCTGTTTTTTGGTTAATGTCCAAATCACTGCTTGTCTTTTTAGTTTTTGGGACCATATTATAAATGATATTTAACAGGATCGCCGTAAAACTTCCGGCCACGATACCGTTTGTTGTCAGCAACGTGATGGAATCGGGCAGTTGTTTAAAAATATCAGGGACGACCGTGACTCCTAGGCCGAGGCCGACTGAGCAGGCAACAATCAACAGGTTTTCCTGTGTTCCGAAGTCAATGCGGCTGAGCATTTTAATGCCGTAAGCAATGACCATGCCGAACATTGCCACCATTGCTCCTCCCAACACCGCCGACGGAATAATGGTAGTAAACGCGGCGACTTTTGGAAATAGACCAAGGACCATCAGCATGGCTCCCGTCACAACAATCACAGCATTTTTCTTAATACCAGTCAGCTGGACGAGCCCGACGTTTTGCGAATAAGCCGTATAAGGAAACGCGTTAAAGATACCGCCTAAAAAGACGGCTACTCCTTCAGCACGGTAACCTTTTGCCAAATCTTTTTCAGTAAGGCGGCGGTTTGTCAAATCGCCTAATGCAAAGTAGACGCCTGTTGATTCTACCAGGCTTACAACGGCAACAATAAACATCGTAATAATCGGTGCAGCATGAAATGACGGTGTACCGAAATAAAAGGGCTGAACCATTTGGAACAGGTCCGCTTGTGCCACGTTGTCAAAGTGTACCTTCCCCATAAAAAATGCGATGCCTGTGCCGAAAACAATTCCGATCAGGATGGAAATTGATTTTAAAAATCCTTTTGTGAAGCGGTACAGCAGGACAATAACAGCAAGCACGATAAAACCGAGAATGAGATTGGAGGCATCTCCAAAATCAGCGCTGCCTTCTCCGCCGGCGATATTATTCATCGCCACCGGCATAAGCGTGATTCCGATGATCGTCACAACTGATCCCGTCACAACCGGAGGAAAGAAAGCAACGAGTTTCCCGAAGAAAAAAGAAATGAGAATAACTAGCAAGCCTGAAGCGATGATGCTTCCGTAAATTGCGGAAACACCGTATTCGGTCCCGATGGCAATGATTGGCGAAACGGCGGTAAACGTACAGCCCAAGACAACCGGAAGCCCGATCCCGAAAAATTTGTTGCTCCATACTTGAAGAAGCGTAGCGGCACCGCACATAAAAATATCAATGGATACTAAGTAAGTCAGCTCTTTTGCCGATAAACCAAGCGCAGCTCCTACAATTAAAGGGACGACAATCGCACCCGCATACATGGCAAGCACATGCTGTATACCTAGAGAAAGCGTTTTGCCAAAGCCATTTTTCATGAACGGACCTCCTGCACAAAGGATACCTTTCCTTCTTCTAGTGACTGAATTCTGGCTAATGATTCCACACGGTAGCCAAGCTGTTCCAGCTCGTCTCTTCCGGGCTGAAACGATTTTTCAATGACAATGCCGAGTCCGGCAACATTGGCGCCAGCCTGTTTGACAATAGAAACAAGTCCGTGTGCGGCTTGTCCGTTTGCTAAAAAGTCATCAATGATTAATACCTTGTCATCAGAAGAAAGATGGGTTCCCGATACAGCAATTTGGCTTTCTGTTTTCTTCGTAAAAGAATATACAGAGGCCGTCAATAGATTGTCTGTAAGAGTAAGAGATTTATGTTTTCTCGCAAAAACAACCGGAACACCCAGCTTCAAACCGGCCATCACGGCAGGAGCAATTCCAGATGATTCAATCGTGACGATCTTTGTAATACCGTCTTTTTCGAATCTGGATGCAAACTCTTCCCCGATTTGCTGCATAAGCAGCGGATCAATCTGGTGATTCAAAAAAGAATCTACTTTTAATACCTGATCTGAGAGAACAATGCCCTCTTGCTCTATTTTTCGTTTCAGTGCTTCCACAGCGTATACCTCCGATTTTAAAATAAAAAAAGCATTACCCGCTCAAGAATTAAAGAGCAAGCAATGCTGAATACATAAAACCCAAAAATACGGTCTCATTGCTCACTCATAGTCGAACATTTACGGTGTCCGGTAGAAACTTGCGTGCCATATCCACGCGATTATATGAGTGTATATATGATATTGTAACAAATTATAGCAAGTTTATTTACGCTTGCAAAGAGGAAAATGAAAATTCCCGAACCTTCTCGTATTTTCTTCACTTCATTATTCGTTTTTAGTGAAAATTGAGATAATTATTAAAAGCAGCGCCTGACGAAACGATGCCGCCAGGCGCAAGATTATGACAAGTATAGGTTTGAATATTTGTTTTTCAAATATTCAATGAGATAGCGAACATTGAGCTCTTCGCCTGTAGCTTCTTTAATAATTTCAAGAGGTTTTTTCCGTCTGCCGTGAATATGGACCTTTTCTGTCAGCCATTCTTTAATTTGTTGGAATTCGCCTTTTTCCACCAACGTATCAAACTCAGGCAAGTCCTCGAGCATTTTGTTTTTCAGCTGGGCAGCATACATGTATCCCAGCGCGTAGGATGGAAAATATCCGAAATCACCGCACGCCCAGTGAACATCTTGTAAAATCCCCTGCGCATCGTTTGGCGGCGTGATGCCTAAATACTCTTCATATTTTTGGTTCCAAAGTGCTGGCAGCTCCTCCACAGACACTTCATTGCTGAAAATCGCTTTTTCAATTTCATATCGAATAATAATATGCAGCGGATAGGTAAGTTCATCGGCTTCCACACGAATAAGCGACGGTTTAGATTCATTTACGGCCCGGACAAACTCTTCAAGAGCAACAGGTCTGAACTGCTCTGGAGAAGCTTCCTGCATTTTCGGATAATACGTCTTCCAGAAGTTCTCGTTCCGCCCGATAAAATTTTCATAAAATAATGATTGAGACTCGTGGATTCCCATGGAGGCACCGTCTGATAAATTGGTGCCGCTAAGCGCTTCATCAATATTTTGCTCATAGATGGCGTGGCCGCACTCATGAATCGTCCCAAAGATTGCCGTACGGAAATCGTTCTCATCAAACCTTGTTGTCACCCGTACATCCCCGCGATTAATCGTTGTCGCAAATGGATGAACCGTTTCATCCAAACGCCCGCCGTTAAAATCGTAGCCGAGCTCTTTTAAAAAATACAGGCTGAGGTCTTTTTGCTTTTTCTTAGAGAAAGGTTGATGGATAAAGCTTGTGTCCGGCTTATTGGTTGAAGCTGATACTTTTTTAACAAGAGGGATGATCGCTTTTTTCAGTTCTGAAAACAGCTCATCAAGAACGTCAATGGTTACGCCTGGCTCAAATAAATCAAGCAGGGTATTGTAAGGATGGCCTTCATAGCCCCAATAAGTAATGAATCGTTTATTGTATTCAATCAGCTGTTTAAGGTACGGAGCAAACAAGGAAAAGTCTGATCGCTCTTTCGCATCTTCCCATACAGTCTCAGCTTTTGATGAGAGTACGACATACTCTTTATATTCTTTTTCAGGAATTTTACTATTCTCTTCATAATCTTTTTTAGCCCATTCTGCTGCTTTTTTCGTATCTTCAGGCAATTCCTCGAATTTTTCATAAAGAGCGTCCAGAAGCTCCTTCATCCGCTTTGAGGTTTTCATGTTAAATATATCGGCCGACAGCTGACCAATGCTCTCAGCCCGATCTTCAGCGCCGTTTTTAGGCGCACCCGTTCTAAGATCCCAGTGCATTAATACCACTGCTTCTTCATAATGTGAGATTTTTTTCAAAAGATCAAAAAACTCTTTTTCGTGTGTATGTAATTCCATAAATAATCCCCCCATTCATATCGTGAGACGTTATCCATTTCAGGCTAATGGAAGGAGCGGTGAAAGTCAACTGCGACGTATTCCATCAGAGCAAATAAGGCTGTCCGGTTTTTTCGCCGTCAGCCTTATTCCGCTTTACACCTATCAATGCAATGTGACTTGTTTATCAGGCGGCGATGTCTTATGTTTGTTTCGTCTTACTTTTTTATCAACCCAAACCGTCGCAAGCGGTGTTAACAGTGAAGTCACAATAACACTTGTCGCAATGATGGCAGTTGCTGCCTCTGCTACAGGGACAAAAGCTGCGTTTGCCTCGGCTAATGCATAAGGAACAGCGACCGCCGCTCCCGCAGTAGAGGAAGCTGCCACTCCTGCCACCCCGTCACCCCTTGCGATAAAGCGATCAAGTAAAAACAGAGAGCCTCCGGATAAAATGACGACAGACATCCCGATGAAAATACCCAGCAACCCTGATTGGAGCAGCATGCCAAAATTCAGCGTGTTGCCTAGCGAAAAAGCGAAAAACGGAATGATTGCCGGCACCACTTTGCTAAACAAATCTCTGAGCTCATGATCCAGATTTCCGAGTATACACCCAAGTAAAAACGGTATGACAGTTGCCGCCAGTGTTTCCCACGGGAAAGCAGCTAGTCCTGTAACGCCGAATGTCACCATTGTCATGAAGGGTCCTGATTCAGTGCTGATAAACGCAAAAGCCCCGGCATCCTCTTTCCTTCCCATGTGGTTCATCAGCGCAAGGTAGAGTCCGCCGTTCGTTTCATTCATCACTGCAACGATAGCCAAAACAGAGAGCCCGGCAAAAAATCCTGATTGAATCCCCTCTTCCGGAATAAATTGAGCTGCGATTAACCCCAGTAAGGCGGCAAACCCGATTTTTCCAAGGAGAAGGGTCATTCCTTTTCTGGCAATATAGCCTGAAGAACGAAAATCAATGGTAGCTCCTACACAAAAGATGAAAACGCCTAAAATGGGAAGCGTTCCGGTAATAAGCGCTCCCGTAAATCCGCCAAAAAACTCCGCTGTGTTTGGAGCAAATGTGTTTAAAGCCGCTCCTAAAAACAGCGGGATAATCATCATCCCGCCGGGTATCCGTTCTATGGTCGCTTTGATTTTCATCTTCATTCTCCCATCCTCTTGTTATGGAAAAACAAAAGCCTTGTATACTGCTTACACTTGAAAAATCAACTCCAGATCAGCTTTCGAGCAGTTTTCAATCTGACTGCCGACACCGACAGCCCCGGCGCCCGCTTTCAGCCATTCAGGGACTTCAGCCGGGTGAATTCCGCCTGTCGGAATAAATGTCACCTGCGGGAAAGGCCCCGCCAGATTCTTCATATAGGAGATGCCAAATGCTCCGCTCGGAAAAAGTTTTAAGGTGTTAAAACCAAATGTCAGCGCTTCCATTATTTCGCTCGGCGTTATCACCCCCGGTATATAAAGGGTATCTAAAAATGAAAGGTACTCGGCAAGATCAGCAGAAAAGCCCGGACTGACAATAAATTGTGCTCCTGCCTGTACCGCTTCCTGAGCCTGTTCCGCTGAAATGACAGTACCGGCTCCGATCAGCACATCGCCTCGTTCCCGAAAAGCTTCTATAATATCTGAAGCCCCAGGTGTGGTATAGGTCACCTCAATGGCCGTAATGCCTTTTTCTATGATTCTTTCGATTTGCTGCTTTGCCTTATGTTTATCATCTGACCGGATAACTGCGATGAGTTTGGCCTCTTGGAGCTGGTTTTGCAAGTGTGGATTTTCCATGTTAGCACTCCCCTTTCTTCTGGTGAATGACTTTGTTCCGCGATAAAAATGATGCGAGTTTTTCCCTTGTCGGCAAACCGTCCATATCGCCCGGGGCCTGCACCTGCAAAGCGCCGATTGCATTTCCTCTTTGAACAGCGTCTTGGAATGATAGTCCATCCAGCACTCCGCTGATCACACCGACAGCAAACCCGTCTCCTGCCCCTACAGTGTCTATGACGTTTTCAACGTGGTATCCTTCTATATATCCGTCTTCGTGTTTCGTTTTGAAATAAGCGCCGTCTTTCCCAAGCTTAATCGCAATGAAGCTGACGCCTTTTTCAAGATAAAAATCCGCGATACCTTCAGGCGTTTTTTCACCTGTTAATAGCTCTCCTTCTGTAATGCCGGGGAGAAACCAGTCTGCCAATTCGGCCAGTTCATTAATGCTATGCGCCATAGTGTCGCGGTCAGGCCACAGCGATAGCCTCAAATTCGGATCAAATGACACCGTTTTTCCAGCCTGTTTCATGTCTTTCATCGCAAGATAGGAAAATTCCCTCATATTCTTTGACAAAACAGGAGGGATTCCCGTTACATGCAAATGCTTCGCCATTCTGAAGTAATCTGAGGGATAATCTGCGGGCGCTAAAGTGCTTGCGGCTGAATGCTTCCTATAATAGGTTACCTCAGGATCTCCCTCCTCTACTTTTGATTTCAGCAAAAGGCCGGTGGGGCTGCCGTCTTTTGCACGAATGACACGCGAGATGTCTACCCCTTCTTTTTCAAGCTCTTGTAATATAAAAATTCCGAGCTGATCATCTCCTACCTTGCTCATCCAGCCCGTCAGACAGCCAAGCCGTGATAAACCGCATGCCACATTGCTTTCAGCGCCGGCGAGCGCTTTGGAAAATGTAGAAGCTTTGTGCAGCCCGCCGTACTCATTTGCATAAAGCATCGCCATGGATTCCCCGAATGTCACAACATCCAGCTTCATCTATTGCCCTCCGTTTCCTGAGCTTCTTATTTTTACATTACAAAGATTGTCTCATGATGACTTCAGCATTCAATTGAATGGTTTGCGGCGCCCCGGTGTCCCCTTCTAGCCGCTTTAAAATCCGTTCCATAGCCGCCACTCCCATGTCATGAGATGGCTGTGCAATCGTCGTAATACCTGGTCCGATTAATTTGTACCATTCTGTATCATCAAACCCTGCGATCCCTGCATCTTCGGGAATACTGACGCCAAGCTCAGCCATACAGCTGATGATTTTCAGCAATATCAGGCCATTTGAGGCCAAGATGGCTTTTTTGCAAGTCGGATTTTCATGTAAAAATGCTGTCACCGCTTGGGTAAGCTGCGCTTTGCTTTTCACATCTATTTCATACATTCGCGGAAGATGGTCCCAATTGTGGGCCGCAGCTATTTCCTTATAGGCAGACGCCCTTTCTGCACGCGGACTGATCGAAGCAATCGGTTCAGTGAAAAGCGCCACTTCTGTGTATCCTTTGCTGTAAATGATCTGAAGAATTTCTGCTGTGATGCTTCTGTTGTCGGTCGTGACTGTATCCAGTTTCATATCAGGCATTTTTCGGTCGATCAAAACAACCGGGACATCCTGAGCAGCAAACGATTGAAGAACATCTGCGTTTTGTCCTGTCGCATTTAATATGAGGCCCTCAATAGAGTGGTCAATCAGCTTAAACAGCATTTCCCGTTCTTTTTCCGGACTGTTGTCCGTGTTGCAGACCATAATGCTATAGCCGTATTGATCACAAACTTCCTCTACACCTCTAAGGGCAGCGACTGAAAAGGGATTGGTGATATCCGCCACAACAAACCCGATTAATTTGCTTTTTCTGACTTTCAGTCCTTGCGCCAATTTGCTTGGACGGTAATTCAGATCTTCAATTGCTTTTTTGATCTTTTTTACTTTTTGAGGAGAAATCGCATCTGCTTTCCCGTTTATGTAACGGGACACGGTAGATTTTGACACCCCTGCATATTCTGCTACTTCGGTAATCGTCACATGACTGGTTTTCTTTTTCATTCAAGCGCTCCTGTATCTTATACTTTAAATTTGAAACCGATTTCAAAATCTTCACAACATAAGAATAACATAATTTCAAAAATTGGGAAGAGTTTTTTTCTTTAACAAAATAACATTGACTCTTTTATCTATTTATTCTAAAATTTTCTTTGAAACCGTTACCAAAATCTTTATTTATTTCATTCAAGTGTTATCGAAATGACTTTCAAGGGGGAAATGAAATGGAAAACCGTTATTCTGTACATCCTGAACAAGTTAAGCGATTTACGACTGAGGAGCTGCGCAGCCATTTCTTAATGGAGTCTTTGTTTACGGAAAATGAATTGACGATGTTCCACTCGCACGAAGATCGTGTTGTAGTCGGAGGCGCCGTTCCAGTAAAAGCCGATATAAAGCTTGATGCAGGAGATTTTCTTAAAACAGAATTTTTTCTGGAAAGACGGGAAATCGGAATTATCAATGTTGGCAAACCGGGTGTCGTAAAGGTCGGGGATGAAGAATATGTGCTGCAAACAAAGGATTTCCTTTATATCGGCATGGGCCATCGCGATGTGTCTTTCTCCAACCTGAACGGTGAAACAGCAAAGTTCTACTTTGTTTCTGCAGGGGCACACCAGCAATATCCAACACAAAAAGCGGCGATTTCAGAACTGACGCCTGCACATCTCGGTGATGACGCAGCCTCAAATGTTCGGGATCTATACAAAGTGATTCATAACGACGGCATTAAAAGCTGCCAGCTGATGATGGGCATTACCGTTCTTGAGAAAAATAACAACTGGAATACGATGCCGGCGCATGTGCATGACCGCCGGATGGAAGCTTATCTATATCTGGATTTAAATGAGGATGCGAAAGTATTTCATTTCATGGGGGAACCTGACGAAACCCGTCATCTTGTCGTTGGAAATGAACAGGCTGTCCTTTCTCCGGCATGGTCCATTCACTCCGGTGCGGGAACGTCAAATTACAGCTTCGTTTGGGCGATGGCGGGAGAAAATTACACATTTACGGACATGGATTTTGTCCCGATGAATGGACTAAAGTAAATGAGCTATTTACAAACAACATTTTCACTAGAAGGCAAGACAGCACTTGTGACAGGACCGGGCACCGGAATCGGACAAGGAATTGCTATAGCTTTAGCGGGTGCCGGAGCTGATATTATCGGCACATCCCATAAAAGCAGTCTTTCAGAAACACAGCGGCTTGTAGAACAAGAAGGCCGCACGTTCACATCTGTCCGGCTTGATATGGGAAAACCGGATGAAATAAAGGACGCGGCCTCTGATCTTTTTGAAAAGCATCCAATTGATATTTTAGTCAATAACGCCGGTATCATTCGCCGTGAACCGGCAGCTTCATATGCTGAAGAGGATTGGAAAAGCGTTTTGGATGTGAACTTAAACAGCTTGTTTTTACTGACACAGACAGCAGGAGCATACATGCTGCGAAAAAAAAGCGGCAAAATTATTCATATTGCCTCCCTTCTCTCATTTCAAGGCGGGATTTTCGTGCCGGCTTATACAGCAAGCAAACATGCGGTTGCCGGCTTAACAAAATCATTTGCAAATGAATGGGCGCAAAGCGGCGTGCAAGTGAACGCCATCGCCCCCGGTTATATTGCAACCGCCAATACAAAACCGATTCGCGGGGACAAAGAGCGCAACGAGGAAATCTTGAAGCGAATTCCTGCGGGAAGATGGGGAGAAGCAAATGATATCGGCGGTGCGGCCGTCTTTTTGGCATCACGTGCCTCTGATTATGTAAACGGACACATTTTAGCAGTGGACGGCGGCTGGCTCGCCCGATAATTACAGCAAAAAGGCTGCCCTCAAGCTTGGGCAGCCTTTTTGTTTAATGTGAAATGGGATCAACCGGCAATATGTTTTTCACTTCGTTCAGGACCGTTCCTTTTTCTCCCGACACATAAATGTTTATAGAGCCGCTGTCTTGATTCGAACGGATAAGACGACCGATCCCCTGCCGCAGCCTTAACAGCATGTATGGAAGATCTACTTCCTGGAACGGATCTTTTTTCGCTCCGTTGCGTTTTGCCGTAAACACGGGATCATGCGGCGGGTACGGCAACGACCAGATGGTGACATTCTTCAATGAATCACCCGGTATATCAAGTCCTTCCCATAAATGAACGGAACATAACACGGATTCTTCATCCCGTTGAAATTTTTCCACCAGATTGCTGATCTCTTCATCACCTTCAAAATAAATCGGATAAGGCAAGTCCCAAGCGGAAGAATGCTCCTTAAACAGATCCAGTTCGGCAAATGACGGAAAGAGCACAAGCGTTCTGCCATTATAGTGTTTAATGGTCTTAATCGTTTGAGCGGTTTTTTGCTCAGCGGTCAATTCATTTCCTTTTTCTCCGTAAAGATTCACTGCCATTTGCTCTTCATAATCGTACGGAGAATCAACTGTCAGCGATAGGTAGTCATGAATGCCGAGACTGCCGGCAATATAGTCAAAAGAACCGCCTTCTGACAGGGTAGCGGATGAAAAGATAAATGGAATCTTTTTAGAAAACACCTTCTCGCCAAGCACTTCAGATACTGTTCTCGGCATCACGACAAAGGTTGAGTCGGCTTCTTTCTGTTCAAGCCAGCTGATTGCATTTTTTTGATACAAGGATAAAGAATGCGCCATTTGTTCAATATATTCTTCAACAACCGATAGTGCGTATTGATCAATGGTATACATTTCTGATTCGAAGACGAGAGCTTCTCCGATTTTATCAAGCAAACGGCAAAGCTCGTCCGCTGCCTGTTTAACACGTTTATCATTTTTGATTTCAAGACGGTGTGAGCCGGCAACTTCCTTTGATTCCTCAGTAAGAACATAGAAAAATTCATCATTAGCCGCAAGCGAATCTTCAATCAGTTCCGCAAACTCTTCCCGTATATCATTTTGCAGCAGGCGTTCTAAAAACATTTCAAGAGTGGACTGCTTCACTCTGTAGGTTAATGCTTTTTGCGCGGCAAACTCTAATAAGTGGCCTTCGTCAAACACAACCGCACTGTGATCAGGCAAAAGCGGCAGCTGCCCCTCGCGTTTGCGGGATTCTTCCGTCCATACATGTTCCATATAAAAATCGTGTGAACATATGATCAGGTCAGTTGACTTTCTGTAGTGGTCTCTTGATAGCGTTAATCCGCATCTATGTCTCATATCACATGTCAGACAATCCTGAAAAGAATCATAATTGACCTGTGACCATTCTTCATTAGACAAGTTAGCGTACTGCTTTCGGTCGCCATAAGGATGGAACCGCTGCATCGCTTGGGACTCATGGACAAATGAAGGCAAGGCTTCATAAAGATCGAGCCATTTGTCATCATCTGAACGCTGCATGGTTTTTTCTAGTTTTTTCAAACAAAGGTACTGTTCATGAGATTTTGAAAGTCTTGTATCTATTTTTAAATCTAAATGCTCTGACAGCTTTGAAATATCGCCTTCTTTTTTGACCAGCTGTTCAATTAAGGTTTCATCCGCACATGCGATAACAGCGGGTTTACCCACATATCTGGCGTAACTGATCGCAAAAAGCAGGTAAACCAATGTTTTCCCCGTTCCAACCCCTGCTTCTGCAAACATGACATTTTTTTCTTTAAACGCACGTTCAAGCTGAAAAGCCATAAAAATTTGCTCATCCCGCAGGTCAAACCCTTTCTCGGGAAGAATATCGTAAAACACGTCACCAATCCAATTGTTCAGTTCTTCGTAAAAATTCTTTGTTTTTGTTAAAGAAAAAGGCAAACGTGATGTTGTCACCTAGCTCCAACCCCCAACTATTCGACATTCAGACCACCTATATTATCACTTTACACTGCTGAATACAATAAAAAAACTTGGCCTCGCCAAGTTTTTATTGACCTCATTTTCTGTTTATCATATGCGATGATAAAAACGGATGGTCTGTTGAATGGATATGATTCACTGCTTTTTCAAAATCATCTTGCGCATGTGTAATGACAGACGGAGACAAATCAGACTCAAACTCCTTCAGTTCGCTGACTGTCGCGTCCAGTGCTTTTTGGATCAGATTAAAATGTTCACTGTTCATCATGAGATCACCTCTAAAATAGAAATAATCATCATTGTATGCGAACTTTTCATTTTATATACATGCTGTTCTGCATGTTCCGCGCCATATCTACACAAACTATAAAAGATATTCTGTCTGAATATCCGTCTTATCAAAAATATTCTATCTGGGAGTGATGTTTGAATGAGTTATAAAGATCGATTAGATCAGCATTCCGAACTTTTTCATCACAATTGGACAAGGCCTAAACGCTCTAAGTCGCAGGTAAACGGCCATACCGAAATGTCCCAAACCAACATTATTTTAAGAAGCAACGCGAAAGCGCACCGTTGGTAACGATAGAATATGGTTGAAAGATGCAAGAAGACGCTTTATTGAGCGTCTTCTTTTTTATTCTTTATCAGCTCTCTTGCGCTGAGGTCTTACCTTGGACCAATATTGATAGTAATCCGTTTTAATAAAGCCATTGAACAATTTTCGTTTTTTCGTTGCTTTTCTTCCGTACGCTTCTTCAAATTGTTCATTCGATGTTAAGATGTAAACAGACCATGTATCAAGCCCTTCTAACGCCTTGCCCATTTCTCTATACATTTGTTCGACTGCTTTTTTCTCACCGAGACGTTCGCCATACGGCGGGTTTCCGACAATAACGCCAAAATCGTGCTGCGTGGTAAAGTCTTTCACCTGCATCTGCTTAAATTCAATCAAATCTCCAAGGCCCGCTTCTTCGGCGTTCTCTTTCGCGATTTGAACCATTCGGTGATCCACGTCACTGCCGAAAATACGAAGCGGCTGATCATAATTAGCCTTTTCTTCGACTTCAAGCCTCGCCTGTTCCCATACGGCCTTTCCAATCCATTCCCAGCCTTCAGAAGCAAAGTCTCTGTTAAATCCAGGCGCGATGTTTTGCCCGATCATCGCAGCTTCAATCGGGATGGTTCCTGAGCCGCAAAACGGATCGGCGAACGGACGGTCAGGCGTCCAATTTGTCAGCAGAATCAAAGCAGCAGCAAGCGTTTCTTTGATCGGAGCGCCGCCTTGGTCGATCCGATAGCCTCTTTTATGAAGGCCTGTCCCGGATGAATCAAGCGTAATCATTGCTTTATCCTTCAAAAGGGAAATCTCTACTTTATACTCTGCGCCTGTTTCTTCAATCCAGTCATTTTGTTTGCCGGATTGCAGTTTCAGCTTTTCCACAATTGCTTTTTTAACGATTCGCTGACAGTCAGGCACACTCGCGAGGGTTGACTTAACGGACTTTCCGATGACAGGGAATTTGCCGTTCTCGGGAATAAACGCACTCCAGTCAATCGCTTTTGTTTTTTCAAACAGCTCATCAAACGTTTTCGCTTGAAATTCGGCAACCTGTACTTTTACACGGTCTGCGGTCCGAAGCCATAGATTCGCGCGGCAAATGGCGAGCGCGTCTCCTTCAAAAATGACTTTTCCGTTATCCACCTTGCATTCATATCCTAACTCACGTACTTCCTTAGCGACAACAGCTTCAATTCCCATTGGCGCTGTTGCAATTAGTGTATACTTCTTCATCGTATCACCCTGTCTTTTAAAACTTTTCTTTTCAAGATAAAAGCTCTCCGTTATAGGGAGAGCCTGAATTCACATTATAATGATGTTAACGTTCTGTAAGCCATGTTTTGTTCCATCGTACTGCAAACGGCATATTACCTCGTACTCAGGCGGCAATCATCTATCTACAGAAATCATTCTGTCCTTCTATCTGTTCAATTCCTTCAAGAAGGTTCCCCTACCAAAATTTGGGTTTCTCGCTCGAGGGGTTTACCGCGTTCCACTCTCACCATTTCTAGTGAGACTTCGTCACTGTGGCACTTTTCAAGGATACTCAGCCATATCCAAAGGACGTAGGCTTTTTTCCTGCCGTCAGCCTTTCAAGGGCTGCCCTAGCTTATGACTTCGCTAGGCACGAACACTACGGGCATCTCAGCACCGTGCGAGCATGGACTTTCCTCTACAGATTCTGGATCTGCAGCGATTACCCGAACGTTAAGACACCTGTTCATTATAGAACATCTTCAGTCATTTTTCAAGTTTTTATTCAATCGTACAGCTTACTGCCAAAAACATGCTTTTCTAAGTTTGACAGCCTTTTTAAAATGTCAAAGTTGGTTGTATTCGATTGGACAGGCTGTTTTTTGCTGGCTTCTTCAAGCTGCTTTTTCAGCTGCAGGTTTTCCTGCTGAAGCTCTTCGATTTCTTGATGGAAGGTTTCATAATCTTTAATGACCATATCTAAAAATTTGTCTACATCTTCTTGTTTGTATCCTCTGACACCTGTTTTAAATTCTTTTTCCAAAATTTCTTTAGCAGAAAGCTTTACTTTATCAGCAAGCATCTTTTTCACCTCGTATCGTGAATCATTACCTTATATTTTTTCAGAAAACCGGGCGCTTGTCAAATTTTCTCTTACGTGTTATAACGGCTGTCTTCTTCCTCGACTGTCGCCCTAAGATCATCCATTGTAATAAAATAGATAGGATATCCGTCTTTTTCACGCCGTTTTTCCGCTGCATCCAGCATATATTTTGGCGAACCTTCCGTCTCGGGATCATACAGCAGCATAAGCGCATCAGATTTCTGTATAAAAAATTGATTTTTTTGTTTGAATTGCAGCGGGCTTTCATATGGCCTATGGGTCAGGCTTGTCTCGTAATCCGCCTGAGCGAGCACAGCTTCATACAGTTCTTGGTTCGGTTCTTTCCACTTCTTTTCCTGATCATAAAATGGAGTAATGACTGCCACCTTTAATTCCGGATACTCTTCCCGGAGCATATAGGCAACTTCGGCCGTCCAAAGCTCTGCGCCAAGCTGCCCCGATATCAAAATCCATTCCAGTCCTTCGTCTATCAGCGAAATCAGGCGTTTTTCTATTGTCTTTTTTATGTAAACCAAAGCCTTGTCATCCTGTTTGAAAATGCCGATTTCAAACGGCTTGTACCCTGTAACTGCTAGTACCTTCATCATTTCACCTGCTTAAAAAATGGGGCTCGCAATGGCCCCATTTGATTTGCTGCTATGTTACACCAATAAAGTCACACGGTTCAATACTAGTCGCAGCAAGGTTTTCCTGCTTGGAAATGCTGGTGTGTAGTCGGATCAGCATTTGAGTAGGTGTGCGGGAAGTAATGAACGTGTTGGAAATTGTGGTGATTTACATTTGTCGTATGCTGTGGATGAATGTGCGGCACGACAGTATTAGAAAACGTATGGTGTTGGCAGCAATGAGTAGGATGGACAATCGGCGCCATCATGTGCGGTCTGCAGTGATGCATATTTAAAATCCCCTTTCCATAAACTTTATTACACTACTAACTTATGAAAAAAAGGGGGTGCATGTTCTAATGCAAAGACCTATTTTAGAAATGAGCGATCAAACTGTCTTTAAAGTTTGAAAACACAAACGCGATTAAGAAAACAACGACGAAGAATAAATAAAAAACGCCCTTATACATACCAACTCTCCCTTTAAAAATAACTAATGTTATTTTACAGCAATCGGCACCGTTCTACAACAAAAGCGCGGTGAATCCGGTAAAAAAATTGATATGGCGAAGAACGTCGTCTTTTGCGCTTTCCCGGGGAATATTTACGTTGAATATTTCCTCTTCAGCCGGGAAATACGAATGTGTAATCTTTCAGTCTCTTTTTCTGATAATAACGCCTCGTCAGCGAGTAATTGTTGGGTCACATGTAATGCCCGTCCGTACTCTTTTTTCTTATGCTCTAGATATTTCGCAAGCTCGATCGAAGCGTCGAATCGGCATTTTTGAACATCAGAGCGCATTAGCCGCTCCCAAAGTGAAGCAGCTTCTTGCAGGCGGTCCTGTTTTTTGTAGAGCATAGACAGATCGTAAAGGGCCCTGTCAGTGTGTTCAAATGGCTGGTGCTGAATACTTTCCAACTGTTTGATTGCCAGGCTTATTTCTTTGTGGGCCATAAACCATTTCGCCATGGCATAAGTCTCATGCTGTTCAACCTCACTTCCGGAAGGGATTAGTATCTTTTTTGACAGATGAATATAAAGCGAAATTAAAGACAGCACATCCTGTTCATTATGATGCAGCACACCTGCCATGAGATCGGGGTCCTGTGTTTTTAAAAAGTGAAAATACAGCATCGGCGCCAAATAGCCGGGTGTATCTTCTTTTCTGTATACCTCCAGCTCTTCTTTTTCAACCGTACCGAGCGACACGCGATCCATTCTATGCTTCCACAGCCGTCTTGAGCCGTGGAGAAGATCGAAATGGCCGAACTCCGGCAGCTTGGGAAGCCGATCGCGAATCAGTGTATGCCTCGTTTTCACTTGCGGCCAGTCAAACGCTTTGCCGTTATATGTGACAAGTGATGTGATATCTACTTCACTCAAAAAACTCTGATACAAAGCGGTTTCATTCCCCGGGTTAGGCAAGAGATGCTGTTTGACGACCACTTTATCAGCATATACTCTTGCGTGTCCGAGTAAAAAAATCGTATTCCCCGCCCCTCCCCCAAGTCCGGTTGTTTCTGTATCAAAAAAGAACAGCTGGCTTTGCTTGTAGCCCTTAGCAGATAAGGTATGGGAAAGATCGCTTTGATTCCATAAAGCCATCACGTCTTCAAGCTCAGAAAAACAATACAGCCCATGACGGCGGGAGAGCGGGTATACAACTTCCCTGATGAGGCAATACTCGTCTTCAAAATAGAAGGGCTTCACCCCGCAAGCTTTCCATTTATCTAAAAACGGAATGTCCGAATGGCCGTTCTTACCGGGAGGCACTGCGGTCTGTTTGTCTGCTTCAGACGTTCCCATATGCTTTTTCATTCGATGTAATTTACCTTTTAAAGACATGCCTGTCCCCCTTTCTTAGTTAAATTGATTCAAAATCCGTAAAATGTTGTCCTTAGCTTTTATTCCTTCTATCTCTGTCCCGATACAAGAAGGGCAGCCGTCTTGACAAGGGCAATTTGTAATCAGCCGCTTCGCTCCCTCATTGATCTCGGCGAACCGTTTATAGACATCCTCTGCCAATCCGATGCCTCCCGGGTAATGATCGTATAAAAAGATCGTCGGCAGACCGGTATGCGCAGCTTTAATTTGGGAAACCACATGAATATCATTTCGGTCGCACATGACATATACTGGCACAATGTGCTGAAACACATTGGCGATACCCAGCAGCAGCTGTTCCAATGTCTTTTCCCCCAAATGCGGATCAATCTCTTTTATTTCCATCCAGGCAGCGCTTGTATGAAGTTCCTCTTCAGGCAGATAAATCGGACCTGATCCGATATTTTCAAACGTGGTCATTTTAATTTTTTTGAAAATCGTGGGCAGCGCATTTACTGTGACATCGCCATAGTGTAAAGAAGTTTGCTTACGGTCAATCGTTTTGTCGATTTCCAATACCTTCAGCTGAACTGCTAAATTGGCGTCAGTGTAATATTCGACATCCACCTTTCGCACATAAGCCTTTTTATGGTCCCAATCGAGCTTTTCTACCTGATATTGAACACCTTCATGCAGATAAATCGCTTCATCATGCAAAAGCGTCATCGCGCTGAATCGATCCATTTCTCCGATAATTCTTACATTCGCAACATCTGATTGATCAACGATTACCACATTCTCCTGAGAAGCGGAACGCAGGCTGATATTCGTGGCAGGAAACGATTCGTTCGCCCAATGATAGCGCCCGCTGTTATGGTGAAGAATGCCTTCTTCTTGAAGATATTCAAGAATGTCGGTGACATCTAAAGGCCCGAATTCTTCATCAGCTTTAAAAGGAAGCTCGTATGCTGCGCACTTTAAGTGGTCGACTAAAATAATCAGATTTTCCGGATTGATTCTCGCCGATTCCGGTGAACGGTCGAAAAAGTAATCAGGGTTGCGCACAATGTATTGGTCTATCGGGGTTGAGTTGGCAACCATGACAATGAGAGCCTCCCCATGTCTTCTCCCGGCTCTTCCGGCTTGCTGCCATGCACTCGCCACACTGCCCGGATAGCCTGTCATAATACAGACTTGCAGCTGGCCGATATCCACTCCGAGCTCAAGCGCATTCGTGCTCACAACACCTAATATTTCCCCGTCCCGGAGGCCTCTTTCAATCTCTCTCCGTTCCTTAGGCAGGTAGCCGCCGCGGTAGCCTCTAATTGACTTCGTGCCGATCTCTTTTTTTACCAGCTCTTGAATATGGCTGAGTATGATCTCGACACGCACTCTGCTTCTGGCAAACACAATGGTTTGCACCTTATTTTTCAAAAACTCTTTCGCAAGCTCATTCACTTCAATGGTGGCGCTTTTTCGGATGTTTAAAGGTTTGTTGACGATCGGAGGATTGTAGAAAACAAAATGTTTTCTTCCGCTCGGCGCCCCATTGTCGTCTATCAGCCTCATGGGACTCCCGGTCAGCTGCTCTGCAAGCTCTTTCGGATTTGCAATAGTCGCAGATGTACAAATAAAAATCGGGCTGCTTCCGTAAAATTGACATATTCTTTTAAAACGGCGGATGACATTTGCCACATGGCTTCCGAATACGCCGCGGTAGGTATGCAATTCATCAATAACAATATACTTCAGGTTTTCGAACAGGCTCACCCATTTTGTGTGATGAGGAAGGATAGCTGAGTGCAGCATATCCGGATTGGTAATGACAATGTGCCCCGCTTTTCGGACCTTTTGCCTGATCGCCGGAGAAGTATCCCCGTCATATGTAAAACTTTTGATATCTACGCCCATTTCTTCAATGATCTCGTTCAGTTCGCTTTTTTGGTCTTGCGCGAGCGCTTTTGTCGGAAATAAATATAAAGCGCGGTTAGACGGATCTTCGGCAATAGATTGCAAGACCGGCAGATTGTAGCACAGTGTTTTCCCGGATGCCGTGGGCGTCACGGTTACGATGCTCTCCTCTTTTTGCACGCTTTGAAAAGCTGAAAACTGATGTGTAAATAATTCATTTATCCCCCGTTTGCCAAGGGCTGTTTTTATCCTTGAATCTATACTGTCAGGCATGGGTTTGGTCCTCGCTTCTCGCGGTTCAATTTCATGCCAGTTCACTACATGTTCGCTGCCTTTTAATTCAGAAATTAACTCGGCCAGTGATTTCTTTTTCATCCTTTACACCTCTTTGTAAAGTACAGTTTACCGAATATTTGTTTGTATGGCTAGGTGTAAACTTTATACAATAACACATCAAAAAAGCAAGGCATTCGCCCTGCTCACTTCATCTTTATTTTCAAAAGCTTTGTCGTGCCTTTTTGCGCGTCTTTTTCCCCGGCGGGTTCAAGAGATTCTACCGCTTCGCCGTTCATAATGACAATGGGAATCACCGTGCTGCTTGCTTTTTCTTTTATTAATTCTAAATCACATGTAATCAGCGGATCGCCGATTTTGACTTTGTCGCCTTCTTTCACATGGGCTTCAAAGCCTTCTCCGTTCATATTTACGGTTTCTAAACCGACATGAATTAACAGCTCGATTCCGGAGACCGTGCGGATGCCGACGGCGTGTTTCGTATGAAAAAGCTGTATCACTTCCCCCTCTGCAGGTGAAACAATAGTTCCATTGGCCGGTTCAACTGCAATTCCTTCTCCCATCATTTTCTGCGAAAAAACAGGATCAGGAACATCTGTGAGATCAATGACCGATCCGTCCGCTGGAGAATAGATGACCTCTTCTGTTATCTTTTCCTGGTCTTTTCCAAATCCGAATAATTTTTTCAGCAATGTTTTTTCTCCCTTCCCAAAGCTTATTCATTTGTGCTTGCGTTCCGTCAACTATACATTCCTCATTATTTAATCATACTTTCTTTTCGGCATCAATTCATAACCACATAGAACAAAAATGCATAGTCTGTAAAAAAGGTGGTGTTGGTATGAGTTTTTCAGAAGATAAAGAAAATGAACTGCAGAAAAAGGAAGAACATATGAAACATGCGCTTGATCAATTTTTTCACTCTTCCCCTTTCGGAGAGCTTCTGAACAGCTTTCAGCATCTTGTCAATTCAAGCCTTACTGAAGCTCAGGTCACAATGAATGTAAGGGAAGAGCATTCCGGCCTTTTTGTCGATATCGACATTCCGCCTTCATTTAAAGACGGCGATATTTTGGTCGAAGCCAAATCACGTTATCTCCATATTACTCTGCGACAAAATCACCAGGAAGCCTCCTCAGCCACACATACAAGCATGACGAGAACGGTCCTCTTGCCTTATGAAGTTCAGCAGGAGTTAATGAACACGTCATGGAATGAGCAGACAATGACTCTGTTTTTCCCAAAAAATAAGCATGAATGATTTTGCATCATTCATGCTTTTATCCTTTAAAGAAGCTCGTAAATCCTTTTAATAAGGAGCCGACTTGATTCATCGCGCTCATCACTTGGCCAGTGGTATCCATCATTTTATTAAAATCAAACTGCCCGTTTGTTTTTTTGAATTGAGACATAATACTTTGAAATTGTGTAGGCTGGGGCTGATTCGGTCTTGGGATTGGATAAGGATTATGGAATGCAGCCTGCTGTAAAGGTATAGGTGCAGGCGGAGAATATGGCTGCACATAACCTTGATTTCCATAGTATTGGGGCGGATATTGATTTTGACTTGCAGGTGCAGACGGCGGATAGTATCCTTGCATTTGCTGCGGGTAATAGTAACCCATCTGCTGATTCACATTCTGATAATACTGTGCTGAACTCCTTCGCATCGCGGTTTCCCCCTTATCGCTCTTCATGTTCTCTCCTTTATATGTATGAATATTTCTCTCATTTGTGTCTGTCGGCTGAAGAGGCAGATTTGTCAAACGATGTCGAAAGTTTTAATTTTTGAAAAACAGAAAAAAGTCGAATCGTTATGGTACGATATTTTTAACACAAATGAGAGGGGATGCACCATATGAACGTATCATACTTGAGAAAGCGTTTTGCAGAAGTAAAAGAATATGAAACAGATTGTGTGAATAAACTGATGGACTTTACGAAGTTCCTCTATATTCAAGGACACCTGACAGCAACTGAATTTCGTAACAGTATGAAAGTTCTGGAAGCAAATGGAGCAGAAAACCCGGCATACGACATTCGTTAATTGCCGGACCCCGATTAGAAGAAGGCAGCCCTAAAGGCTGCCTTCTTTTACAATCTCATCTTTTACTGTTTGCAAGGTATAGAGGACCGATTCAGTTAAATCTTTATACCGTTTTTTATGAATATGATGAACATATGACTGAAGCATGATTTCAAGGAAATTTTCTTTTACTGCGTGAATCTGCTCTTCATATATATATTTAGGGCGATGGATTTTAATAAATTCGAGTGCATTTTCCGTCCACTGTGACACAAGTTCCTCATTTTGTTCAACTGCCGGTTTTATCGTTGCAAAGAAATCGTAAGAACGGTCATTTTCTTTCCCGTCTTCGTAGCGTGCCGCCCCTTTTTCTGCTGCTTCAATCATTTGCTTAGTCTTTTCTAAAAATGCTTGTATGTTCAACATTCTCACCTCAGTATATATCGTACCAGACTCGGCAGACAAATTCAGCTGATGTGATACGCCTTTTCAAATGTAAGCTTTTCCTTCTTCGTTTGTGAAAGCTCTTGCAGACAAGTATGAAGATCATGCAATTCTTCCTCTATCACACTCAGGCGTTCGCCTTCCGTTTCTTTCATTTCTGTCTCATAAAGATTTAGAGAATGGTTCAGGCATTGCTCAGCACGCGACAATTCGTTCTCAATATCAGAAAGCATTTGGAGAATTTCACCTTTACTCACGTAACCGGACATTCATGTTCCTCCCTTTTCGTAGCCTGTCTAGTGATAGAATTCTCGTTTCCTTCACGCACTCCTCCACACTTGACAAAACTAGAACTAAATCGCCAAACAAACCGCTATTCCACGAAAAGCTGAAGTTTTCGACAAAAAGACCCGCAGAAATTGTATGAAGCGCACTGTTAATGCAAACGCTACAAGTAAGGAGGTGCCGTATGAAAACAAGACCGAAGAAAGCCGGTAAACAACAAAAAACTGAATCAAAAACAACAGATACTTTAGATAAAAAATTAGGCGGGCCTAACCGTCCTTCCACTTAAAAAGCAAGGAGCTCTCCTTGCTTTTTTTACTTCCCCATCCAATGCTGAATGGAAAACAGCGCATAAAGCTGGCGTTTTTTTTGTAAATACCAGTCCGTCACTTCCACTTGCTTCGGTAAGGACTCCGCTGAAAAGGCCCCTTTCTTGATCTTTCCATGAAACCATTCAGCCTTTACCCCGTCTAATGAATGGGCAAATACAGGGTAGCATGTCCGCATCATAGGAGATGTTCTTTTTGTCATTCCGATCATTTTTTCCATGTCAAAGCGCGAACCGGTATGGGGAACTGTGTGTAAAAAATGGTAAAAGGAAGGAAACAGCTCCGGTTTGAATAAAAGCTGTGCCAGTTGTTTCCCTAATTTAATTCTTTCTTCCGTTTTTGAGAAATGCTTTGACGAAATTCCGTACAGACCGCCGTCTGAAGAAGGAAAAATAACGGTATTAAAATGAAACCAGTCACTTAAATAAAAAGGAATCGTGCCAAAAACGTTCTTTTTGAACGCAGGATTTTGTATAATAGGTGTTTGGATAGTGTTTTGTTCATTTATAATGAGAGCATACATGAGCCGCTCATTGTTCTGATCGCGCCAAAAACGGGCCCACTCTTCTTGCATAAACTGTGAAACATGAAACACACGCAGATGCTGAAAAAGCGGTTTGCCTAATCTTTTAGACCAATGATATAAAAGCAGCTGGGGATATGCGTCTGAAAAAATAAGCCAGTTCGCGCGCTCATACGCCAGAAAGAACCACTTCTGCTGCTCATCAGACAACCCCAGCTGAAACAGGCTGCCCTTTAAATCAGTCATCGACCAGCCGGCATTACGGGAAACAAAGGAGGCTAAAAGAGACCATTTGATTTCCGGATGACGATCGTAATATGATTTATAGGCATTTGTTCTGGACACGTTGTCTGCGTTTTTCAGTTTTGTCTGTCGATCGATTCGGCAGAGAACATCATGTAAAATCTGCTTTTCAAGCATGTTCATTCACTTCCGTCATTTATAAGTTTGATAAGGAGGATGAAGAAAGTGATTCGGTATCCCAACGGAAAAACGTTTCAGCCGAAAAAAACGGTTTCATCCCAAAGCAGGCATAAAAAGCCGCTATCATACAGTAATCGCGGCATGACCCTCGAAGATGACTTAAATGAAACGAATAAGTATTATCTAGCAAAGCAAATTGCCGTGATTCACAAAAAACCGACGCCCGTGCAAATTGTAAATGTCCATTATCCAAAAAGAAGCGCAGCTGTCATCAAAGAAGCCTATTTTAAGCAGTCATCAACAACTGACTATAATGGCCTTTACAAAGGGCGGTATATTGATTTTGAAGCAAAGGAAACGAAAAATACAACCTCCTTCCCTTTGCAAAACTTTCATGATCACCAAATTGAGCATATGAAGCAGGTAACGGCTCAAGACGGAATTTGTTTTGTTATTATATCCGCATTCGGCCAAGTTTATTTTTTAGAGGCTGAAAAGCTGTTTTACTTCTGGGAAAGAAAAGAAAAGAACGGCAGAAAGTCGATTCGGAAAGACGAATTAAATGAAGCCGCTTTTCCAATTTCACTTGGATACTCGCCAAGAATTGATTATATTAGTATTATTGAACAGCTTTATTTTTCGCCAAACCCATAAGCGAGCGAAAGGTTGATTAACGAAAGGTTGAGATGTTATGTCAGATCAATTTAAGAGCCGTGAAGAACGTCGAAAGGCTGCGCAAAACAGAGGCAGCCACCCGAATTCTTCACCTAAAAAAGGAAAGAAACACAAAAAAGGCGGACTGTTAAAGAAAACTCTTTTTACTCTGCTCATTTTGTTCGTCATCGGTGTAGTCGGAGGAGCCGTCACATTTGCTGTACTGGTTTCTGATGCGCCGTCACTTGATGAAGACAAACTAAAGACGCCTTATTCTTCCACCATATATGATAAAAACGGGAAAGAAATAGCGGAAGTCGGTGCGGAAAAACGAACCTACGTCTCAATAAAAGATATTCCGGACGTTGTTAAAGAAGCGTTTATTGCTACTGAAGACGCACGTTTTTATGAGCACCATGGGCTTGACCCTATCCGTATCGGCGGAGCGCTAGTCGCAAACTTCAAAGGCGGTTTTGGCTCTGAAGGCGGAAGCACAATTACGCAGCAGGTAGTCAAAAACTCCCTTCTAACCCATCAAAAAACGCTAAAACGGAAAGCTCAGGAAGCATGGCTCTCCATTCAGCTTGAACGTAATTATTCTAAAGATGAAATATTAGAAATGTATCTAAACCGAATTTATTTTTCTCCTAGAGCGTACGGAATCGGCAAAGCGGCTGAAGAGTTTTTCGGCGTAACCGATTTAAGCAAGCTGACGGTTGAGCAGGCAGCTACCCTTGCCGGTATGCCGCAGAGCCCGACTGCTTACAACCCGGTCAAAAACCCTGACAAAGCTGAAAAAAGACGGAATGTCGTCCTCAGCTTGATGGAAAAACAAGGATTCATTTCTGACTCACAGTACAATAAAGCGAAAAATGTTGCCATGAAAGACGAAGGAGTCGTTTCCAAGAAGGAATACGAAAAATCTAATTCCAATAAATACAGCGCTTTTGTCGAAGAAGCCATGAACGAAATCAAAGAAAAATCAGATGTGGATGTATCCGCTGACGGTTTAAAAATTTACACGACATTAGATACAGACGCGCAAGATTATTTAGATGAATTAATGAATGGCGATGCTGCCGGATTTACAGAGGGCATGCAAGGCGGTGTCACACTGCTTGACACGCAAAACGGAGAAATCCGGGCGATCGGCGGCGGCCGCAATCAGCCTGTCGGCGGCTTCAACTATGCCACTCAAGCTAAGTCTCAGCCTGGTTCGACGATTAAACCAGTCCTTGACTACGGGCCTGTTATTGAAAACAAGAAATGGTCTACCTACGAGCAAATTGACGACTCGGCTTACACTTATTCTAACGGAACAGCGATTCATGACTTCGACCGTAAATATAAAGGCCTAATGTCTATGCGTGAAGCACTTGCACAGTCACGTAATATTCCGGCATTAAAAGCATTCCAGGCTGCCGGAAAAGACGCTGCTGTGGACTTTGCAAATGGGCTTGGTCTTGGTTTAAAAAAAGATCAAGTGTATGAGTCATACTCAATCGGAGGATTCGGAGATGATAATGTCGGTGTTTCCTCTTTGACAATGGCAGGAGCGTACAGTGCGTTCGGAAATAACGGAACGTATAATGACCCGCACTTCGTGACGTCTATTGAGTTTAATGATGGAACTAAGCTTGATTTAACACCTAAATCGAAGTCTGCCATGAGTGACTATACAGCCTTTATGATTACAGATATGCTAAAAACAGCCGTCAATACCGGAACAGGACAGCTTGCAAAGGTTCCGAATGTAGAAGTTGCCGGGAAAACCGGTACAACAAACTTTACAGAAAGTGATATACAAAAATACAATATCGCAACCGGCGGCGTGCCTGACTCTTGGTTTGTCGGCTATACTCCGCAATATACGGCAGCCGTATGGACCGGGGTTGATTCCAGCAATAAGATAGGAAAAAAATCATTATCAAAAACGGAACAGCAAGTCGCGAAACGGCTATTCCAAAAGCTCATCGCCAAAGTCGATGATGGCAGCGGGTCATTTAAACAGCCGGACAGTGTTGTAAAAGCGACCGTTGAAAAAGGGTCAAACCCTGCCGCATTAGCAGGGCCTAACACGCCAAGCGACAAGAAGCTGACCGAGTACTTTGTAAAAGGCACAACGCCTTCTGCCGTATCGAAGACATATGAAAAAGAAGAAAAGAAAAACCCGACAAACTTAAGTGTAAAATATGATAAGGACAATCAATCCTTAACATTAAGCTGGAAATATGACGGAGACGCTTCCTTTGATGTTAAACAATCGGTGGACGGCGGCAGCTACTCAGAGATTCAAAACAGTTCTGCCAAAGAAGCCGTGGTATCCGGAGTGAAACCTGGTTCAGTCTATAGCTTCCAAGTCACGGCAGTCGCCGATGATGAAAAAAGCGATACGGTTTCGACAAGTTATACGGTCCCTAAAGACGAAGAGGAAGAAGACAAAGAAGACCAGCAAAATACTGATGATGAACAAAAGCAAGATGATGAGCAAAAACAAGATAACACACAAACGGATGATTCTCAGACAGACGACAGCCAGAATGATCAATCAGACCAAACCGATGATTCGGGAACAGATAAAGACAAACAGCAAGATAAAGACCAGACTGATAACAGCAATCAGGACCAATCCAACAACGGAAACACTGACAGCGGACGTAAAGAAGAAGATACAACGGACGGCGATTCAAGTTCAGGAACAGATGGATCTGATAAAGATAAAGATAAAGATACAAGCAACTCATCATCTGATAAAGCAAAAACAAATTCTTCAACAGACACGAAAAAGAACAATTAAAATGTATGAAGAAGCCTTCACCAAATGCGGTGAAGGCTTTTTGTTGTATTCAATAAAAAACCTCTTTAAGCGTCTGCTTAAAGAGGTTGGAATCAACGATTCATTGCTTCATATTTAAAAAAGTGTTTTTTCATTTCCGTAAATAGTTCATCAAGCTGAATAAAACAATGGTATTGAGTCGGCTTCGTTAAAATAAATTCGACACGTTCAGTCCAATTGATCGGCTTAGCGGGAAATGATTTCTGTGTCAAACTGGGCCATTCCAATGAGGTCACCCGTTCGTCCGCTGTCCAATGAAGCGCCGCCAGCAAACATGTTATACCCTTCAGCATTTCATTTTGCTCGCATCTTGATTTTCTCGTTTGAAAAACAGGCAGCAGTGCTATCTTTATCTCTTCCCAAACTTCAAATAAATAGGGAACATATTCACTGCTGTGCTCCCAAGGCTTAACCAGAGAATCGTCTGCCGAAAAATCCACATATAAAGGGTTAATTCGCAAAGCAGCCTGTACATCATCGCATGAGTAATCAAGGCCTCGCAAATATTGTTCATAGGAAGCTAACAGTTCTTCCCCTGCTGTCATCGTTTCACCAGCCCTTTTTTGTCTCTTTTTTGGCCTTCGCGGCACAATGAAAGTAAAGGACATTCCGCACATCGCGGAGATTGTGCTTTGCAATGGTATCTGCCGAAGAAAATGAGCCTGTGGTGTGTCACAGACCACTCGTCTTCCGGAACTTTCCGCATTAATGCTTTTTCGACTTCAAGCACTGAATCCTTCCAGCGGCAGATGCCCAAACGTTTACTGACCCGCTCGACATGCGTATCCACAGCAATCGCCGGAACGCCGAAGGCCACAGACACAACGACGTTCGCTGTTTTCCGTCCCACTCCCGGAAGCTTCACAAGCTCATCTCTGTCTTTCGGGACCTCTCCCCCGTATTCTTCTATAATCATTTTGCTTAGCTTTTGTATATTTTTTGCTTTGTTACGATACAATCCGATTGATCTGATATCCTGCTGAAGCTCTTCCAGCGGAACGGCCAGATAGTCCTCAGGCCGTTTATATTTCTGGAAAAGCATTTTTGTCACTCTGTTTACGAGCGCATCCGTACATTGCGCAGACAAAGCAACAGCAACCACCAGTTCAAAAGGATTTGAATGGACAAGCTCACACTCCGCATTCGGGAACATATCGCCTATTTTCTCTAAACAGAATTCAATTTGTTTTAAGTTTAACACCTTAGTCACCTATTCACTTTATTGTTCGAGCCAATTGTAAAAAGGAACCTGCCTTGTATACTCTTTTTGCGGCTCATTCTGCCTTGTTTGAACACGCCTGAATTTTTGGCTGTGGGCTTTTGCCTGCTCCACTGTTTTCAAACCGTTTTTCTTCCATTCAAACAAAATCCGATCAATATACCGGAAACTAAGCTTGCCGGATAAAACAGCCTCTTTTAATGCGTGTTTGATCATCATCGCGTCGTGCTGGTCCTGATCCTGCCAAATCGCCAGTGTTTCACACTCCAAAGGAGATAACGGCCTAGCAAACTCTTCTTCGAAAATGGAATAGAGGCTCTTTTGATCGCCCTCTGTTTTTCTTTCCTGTGTTTGGTTTTGCGCGAGCTGTATAAATTCATACAGCTTGCCCCATAAGGGTTGAAGAGAATATTTTTCATATTTAATTCCATTTGCATCTTCGCATTCTTCGATGAAAAGAAATCCCTTTTGAATAAACATTCTCAATCTGTTCGTGCACTCTTCCACAGAAATAGACATGCCTGCCTGCAGTTCGCTTGGCGTTGGAAAAAAAGAGCCCTTCTCTAAATGCATCTTAATTTTCAACAGCAGAACCAGTTCCGTTTCACTCAATCCGAGCTGCTGATAGTTCGTCAGCAGCAAATTCGGGATACTTGAGGTCCCAAGCTCCTGCATATCAATAAATTGCTGTTTTTTCATCATTACACCTCTTACTGTAAAGGATATCGCTTTTCCCTTTACTATGAAAAAGTCTCCCGTTTACAGGAGACTCTTTTCTTATCACTTACAATTATTAAGGATACAAACGGTTCAATAAACGCGGGAATGGAATGGTTTCACGCACATGAGGCGCTCCGCTGATCCACGCGACTGTCCGCTCTAATCCAAGACCGAAGCCTGAATGCGGTACTGAACCATATTTTCTAAGCTCAGCATACCACTTATAAGCATCTGATTCCAGCCCGTGTTCTTTAAGGCGCGCTTCAAGAAGTTTCATATCATGAATCCGTTCAGACCCGCCAATGATTTCTCCGTATCCCTCAGGAGCAATCAGATCCGCACACAATACGACATCTTCGCGATCCTCAGCCGGCTGCATATAAAACGGCTTTAATGAAGTTGGGTAATGAGTGATGAACACAGGCTTGTCATAGCTTTCTGCGATTGCAGTTTCATGAGGAGCTCCGAAATCATCTCCCCACTCAATATCATCAAAGCCTTTTTCTTTTAGAAAGGCGAGCGCTTCATCATAAGTGATTCTTGGGAACGGCGCTTTTATTTGTTCGAGTTTAGAGGTATCTCTTCCCAAAGTGTTTAATTCGATTTTGCAATTTTCAAGCACACTTTGCACAACGAATGAAACATAATTCTCCTGAACCTCTAGATTTTCATTAAATTCTACAAATGCCATTTCCGGTTCTATCATCCAGAACTCGATGAGATGGCGTTTTGTTTTTGACTTTTCCGCTCTGAATGTCGGACCGAATGAGAAAACTTTTCCTAAAGCCATCGCCGCTGCTTCCATATACAGCTGGCCGCTTTGAGACAGGTAAGCATCCTCGTCAAAGTATTTCGTCGCAAAAAGCTCTGTCGTTCCCTCAGGAGCGCTTCCCGTTAAAATCGGCGGGTCTACCTTTACAAAGCCTTCGTTATTAAAGAACTCATATGTCGCACGGATGATTTCATTCCGAATCTTCATGATCGCATGCTGGCGTTTAGAACGGAGCCATAGGTGTCTGTGATCCATCAAGAATTCTGTACCGTGCTCTTTTGGTGTTATCGGATAATCTGTAGCTTCATGAATGACTTCAATGGATGTCACTGCTAATTCAAAACCGAGAGGAGAACGCTCGTCCTCTTTCACGATACCTTTTACATAGAGTGACGTTTCTTGTGTCACAGACTTAGCCGTTTGGAAAATGTTTTCATCAACTTCCGCTTTTACCACGACTCCTTGAATGAAGCCGGTTCCGTCTCTCAGCTGTAAAAATGCAATCTTTCCGCTTGAACGCTTATTCGCAACCCAAGCCCCGATCGTAACTTCCTGACCTACGTGCTTATACACTTGGTTTATTGTAGTTTTCAAAATATTTCCCTCCAGAACAGAAAAACATTCGGCACTATTTAGCCCCGAATCTTTTTTAACATCACTTTATTATAACCGTTCACATCTTACTGGGTCAATGCAGATAAAAAGCGGCTTGTTTATCAGCCGCTTTTGACCACTAGTTATGTTTTTCTACAAAACGGTTTATTCTCTCTACCGCTTTTTCCAGAAGATCTAATGAAGTTGCATAAGAGAGGCGCACATTGTCTGGCGAACCGAAGCCGGAACCTGGTACAATCGCCACTTTTTCCTCTTCAAGCAGCGCTTTCACAAACTCATCGACATCTTTGAATCCGCAGGAATGAGCCGCCTCTTTCGCGTTAGGGAATAAGTAAAATGCGCCCTCAGGCTTCACGCAAGTAAAACCTGGAATTTCGATCAGCTTCGCATAAATTGTGTTTAATCTGTGCTCAAATGCAACTCGCATTTCTTCCAATGGCTCACTTGGACCGTTATAAGCTGCAATTGCGCCATATTGAGCGATTGAAGTCGGGTTGGATGTGCTGTGGCTCGCAAGGTTCGTCATCGCTTTGATGATGTCTTGTGCTCCGGCCGCATATCCGATTCTCCAGCCTGTCATACTGTGAGATTTTGAAACGCCGTTAATAATAATGGTTTGTTCTTTTAATTTGTCAGAAAGCTGTGCGATCGAAACGTGTTTTCTTCCGCCGTATGTAAGCTTTTCATAAATCTCGTCAGAAACAATCAGAATATCGTGCTCAAGACAGACTTCACCAAGCGCTGACAGCTCATCCTCAGTGTACATCACGCCGGTCGGATTGCTTGGTGAATTGATCACAATCGCTTTTGTTTTATCTGTGATTGCACTTTTCAGCTGCTCAGGAGAAATTTTAAATTGATTTTCTTCAAGTCCTTCGACATAAACCGGCCGCCCGCCTGCCAATTTCACCTGCTCCGGATAGCTGACCCAGTATGGCGTCGGAATAATTACTTCGTCTTCTTCATCAAGAATGACTTGGAAAAGGGTGTACAGGGCATGCTTGGCACCCGTGCAAACGATGATTTCAGAAGGTTTGTATTCAATCTGCTGATCACGTTTGAATTTCTCTACAATACTTTCTTTCAGTGACGCCAGCCCGCCGGATGGCGTATATTTTGTATGACCCTCATTCATTGAACGCACAGCCGCGTCAATAATGTGCTGCGGCGTGTTAAAATCTGGTTCTCCCGCTCCGAGACCGATAACATCATGGCCTGCTTCTTTTAATTCCTTTGCTTTTGCTGTGATTGCAAGTGTGGTAGACGGTGTTAATGCGGATACTCTTTTTGCCAGTTTCAATTTCAATTCCCCCTATTTCGTCTTAAGGCGTGATATTTTTGAGAATCTTTCCACTTGAAAAGTCCACATAGCTCAAACTGTACTGCCCTTCCTTGTCTAAATAGGTCACTTCCCAAAGCAGGACGTTATCTTCTCTTGCCAGGTGAACCTCTTTTTGCTTAGAAACCAATCCTTCATCTTGAATGATTTTTGCCGCTTTCTGTTCGGTTATTCCCTCATTCGCTTTTTTAGAGAGAATTTTCGCTTTTTTATCAGCAGGAACCCATACGTACATGACTGTATCATGTTTGTCAGTTCCCTTTACGATATAATATTTTTCTTTTCCGACAAATGTTTCGACTTGATCAACTTCAGTCAGACCGGTTTCTTTTTTTGCCGAGGCAGCAGCTTCCTCATGCCCTTCTTCCTTTTGCGCCATAGCTGATTTAAAAATGCCTGCCGAAACAAGAAGAACTGCTAAAAAAATAATACCAAAAATCGCAGTAAAGATTAATGTTTTTTTTCTCATCTTCTCCTCCTACGTACGATAAATAGTAAAAACAGCCTGGTTTTGGTCTTCTTCATCCAACGCAAGTCCGAACATTAAATTGTCTCTTTTCAGAGTGCGATTCAGCATATCGACAATTTTATAAAGATCATCTGAGTGTTCCACATTGATTGTAGATAGAATTTCAATTTTACTTTCCATTTCATTGCCCTCCATTATCAAAACAAATATTGTTAATCATACTCTTTTACCCGTGCGGCATACTATTTACACAAAGCGGCATCAAAGAACCGCTTTTTAAATAAAACACCATCCTTATCCCACACCATTAAAAGCCGCTTTTTGCGGCTTTTATTCTGTTTCGCCCGAGACATAAGCTTCAAGCTCCCTGTCGGTCAGCTCAAATACTGAGGATGTCGGAAGGGCCTCTAGAAACAGGCGGCCATAGCCTGCCGTTTTAATCCGCCTGTCTAAAATGACAATCGTTCCTTTGTCCCCGGCTGTGCGAAGCAAGCGGCCGACTCCCTGTCTGAACGTCAAAACAGCTTCCGGCAGCGAGACGGTTTGAAACGGATTTTTGCCATTTTTGCGAGCCTGCTCACATTTTGCGGCATGAAGCGGATTATCGGGGGACCGAAACGGAAGTCTCGCGATAATAACGGTGGACAGTTCATCCCCCGGAAAGTCGACTCCTTCCCAAAAATGATTTGTTCCGAGCAAAATCGCCTGCTTGCTTGCTTTGAACGTTTTCATTAATTTTCCCGGACTGCCTCCTGTTATGCCTTGCGCCAGCAGCTGAACGCCGGAAAATGCCGGGCTGTGCTTTAACTCATGATGCACTTTTTTCAGCATTTCATGGGAGGTAAAAAGCACAAGGATTTTCGGCTGTGCCTCTTTGCCCATCATCTGAATGTAATGGGCCGTATCTTGGGCAACTTCGGTCTGTCCTGCATCCTGCACGGATCTCATTTCTTTTGGAATAATCACTTTCATGCGGTCATCGTAAGAGAAAGGAGATTTAATTTTGACCGTGCGCGGATAAAAATCCCCAAGCCCGAGACGCTCAATGATATATTGAAAAGAACCTTCCACTGTCAGCGTCGCTGATGTGAGAACGACGCTGTTTTTACGCGCAAAAAACTGATCCGCCAGCAGCTCTCCCGGGTCTAGAGGCTGAGCGTAAATTGCAACAGCATTTTTTGCGCCTTTTGCATCAATTTCAATCCAAACCGCTTCATTTTCATCAGACTCGAAGAATAGTCTGGTCAGTGTATGGCAATATTCTTTCAGGCTTTGCATGCTTTTACGGTATTCATCCGCCAAAAAGGCAGCACCGCTTTTTATGTTAGTCAGCTTTTTGTCCATGAGCTCCATTTGGCCTTCAAACTGCTGCTGGACGTGCATAAGCATGGAACAAAGCCGTTCCGCTCCATCAGATAGGGTCGGCCAGCTGTTATCCTGACTTTTTTTGTTCAGGTTAAAGACAAGACGGTTCATGTCGTCTTTAGGTTTTCTGCGTTTCACAAAAGAATGAACCGAACTGAAAAACGCATCGCTTTCTGCCTGAATGTATTGCAGCCATTCATCCATTTCAAAAAAGGAATCGACCGGCAAGTGGTGGGTTTGGAACAAGCGGCGCATTCTCTTTAAAAGTCCGCGCTGGTTTAATGTGCCAAGCTGGCTGAGCTTAGCATGAAGCCCTATGTATGTAACTCTTATGCCTAAATGTTCACTTGCCGCACGTTCGAAATGATGCGCTTCATCAATGATGAAGGCGCCGCTTTCCGGAAGCCTTTTTTTTCGGCTGACTTCATCAGTCAGAAGAAGTGCATGGTTTGTCACAATTAAGTCTGACTGCATCGCTTTATGCTGTGCCCGCTCATAAAAACCGCTGATCCGCTCTTTTCGGTTTCTTTTCACTGATTCTTCATCATGAGCCATTCGCTCCCACAGCATCCTGCCGCCGGACGGCAAATTCAGTTCGGCCACATCGCCTGTATCGGTTTCTGTTAACCAGACGAGAAGCTGGGACTTCGTGAGTACGGCATCGTAATTATCATCTTCCTCATGCAGGATGTGCTCAAATTTATGCAAACATAAATAATGGGACTGGCCTTTTAAAATGGCAGCCGTCACCGAAAAGGGGAACATGCGCTGTACAACCGGCAGTTCCTTATTTAAAATCTGCTGCTGGAGAAGTGTTGAGTACGTACTGATTACAACCGGTTTTTTTGACTTTTTGGCAAAAAGCGCCGCAGGAACAAGATAGCCGATCGTTTTGCCTATCCCCGGAGCCGCTTCTATTAACGCGTGCTCACGATTGGCAAATGCGGTACGCACCTCATTCATCATGATGGTCTGCCCTTCCCTTTTTTCATAGCGGGGCAATAAAGCAGAAAGGCTTTTCCCGCTTTCGTTATCCCATATGTCTACATCAGAAGGAAACTGGTCATTATGTAGCCGGCCGGTTTCAGCTTCAGGCTCTCTGATTGAGAATGAAGCAAATTTTACATAGCCCGGTGCTTCTGCTTTCTCCCGCTCAAATATAAACGTATCTAGCAGAAGCGTCAGATCACTGATAAAATGCTGAGACAGCCTTCTTAATTGCTTTAAGGTCGGCAAAGGAAGCCTTTGCAGTTTGTCAATGATCTTCAAAAAAATGAAACCTGTGACCTCTGCGTCGCTGTCGGCGCGATGCGGATTCTCATGCTTCAACTGAAGCTCTTCGCTGAGTTCAGTCAGCTTATACCCTTCAAATCCCGGATAGACAATGCGGGAAAGCTCCACTGTGTCCAGCACTTCACAATCAGGGAGCCTGAATCCTGCCGTATTTAATTCATGCTTGACAAATCCGAGGTCAAAATGGATATTATGAGCGACAAAATAGGCGCCGTCCAGCAATTGAAAAACTTCCTCAGCTACCGCTTCAAAAGGCTGTTCATTCTCTACCATGCTGTTCGTTATGCCAGTCAGCTGTTCAATAAAAAACGGAATTGATTTATTTGGATTAATATATTTGGAAAACCGCTCAGTTATTTGTCCATTTTCAATCACAACCGCTGCGATTTGAATGATTTTATCGCCTTTTTTTGGCGAATTTCCTGTTGTTTCCACGTCTATGACAACGAACCGTTGCTTGTTCATTTAAAATGGACACCTCAATTCTTGCATACGAGAAAAGTGTAACACGTTTTTCTTTGGAATGGAGCGGTAAAACAGCTTTTACTCTGAAATCTTAAAAGAAAACCCCCGATAAAGGGGGCTGTTTGCTTTTACAAAACGGTGCGGGCCGGTTCGCTGCCCAGCATTTGTTCAATTTCATTTTTTTCATTAAGCACGGCGACCTTTGGCTGGTGGCTTGCAGCGTCTTGTTCTGACATCATCTTGTAGGAAATGATAATGACTTTATCACCCGGCTGGACAAGGCGTGCGGCCGCTCCGTTCAGACAAATGACTCCGCTTCCGCGCTCACCGGGAATAATATAAGTTTCCAGACGGGCTCCGTTATTATTATTCACAATTTGAACTTTTTCATTAATAAGCATTCCGACCGCGTCAACGAGGTCTTCATCAATGGTAATACTGCCGACATAATTCAGGTTGGCTTCAGTGACAGTTGCCCGGTGGAGTTTTCCGCTCATCATCGTACGATACATATTTATATTCTCTCCATTTCGTGAATATCAATAATAATATTGTCTATTAAACGCGCCTTTGAAAATTTGACTGCTGCAGCAAGGATGACTTTCCCTTGTAGTTTATCCTGCTTTGTGAGCTCAGGATAAGAGTAGAGTTCCACATAATCAATGGCACCGCTTGTTGTCCCGATGATATCTGCTGCGGCTTTGATCACTGCTTCAGGATTTCTTTCACCGGCCCTGATCAGCTCAGCGCCTTGCTGAAGAGCTTTATAGAGTCTCGGGGCTTCGTTTCTCTCTTTTTCAGTTAAATATACGTTGCGAGAGCTTTTCGCAAGTCCGTCTTCCTCTCTGACTGTATCCACACCGACCAGCTCAATATCCATAAAGAAATCACTGATTAAACCGTCAACGACAGCAACCTGCTGTGCATCCTTGAGGCCAAAATACGCCCTTTCCGGCTTTATTAGATTGAAAAACTTCGTTAAGACTGTTGCCACGCCGTCGAAGTGCCCTTCTCTTGATCGCCCGCACAAGACGTCGGTCCGTCTTTTCACTTGCACTGCGACATTTGGATCGCCATTATACATACTGTCGGCAGACGGAGTGAAAAGAAGATCTATTCCCGCATTTTCAGCAAGCTTCGTATCCCGCTCAAGATCTCGGGGATACGCTTCAAAATCCTCTCCAGGACCGAATTGTGCAGGGTTCACAAAAATGCTCATTACCGCAATGTCGTTTTCCTGACTCGCTTTATCAGCCAACTTCAGGTGTCCTTCATGCAGAAAACCCATCGTCGGCACGAAGCCGATTGATTTGCCTACTGATTTATATTGGTTAATTACGGTTTTCAGCTCTGAAATATCTGTAATGTGTTTCATTTATTTCCCTCCGTACAAGCCTTCAAGCACTGTTTGATTCAGCTGAAAGGAATGTTTTTGTTCAGGGAAAGCACGCTTTCTCACATCATGGACATATCCGCTGATCGCCGTTTCAATAGCACCGTCAATTTGTTCATACTGTTTGACGAATTTAGGCGTTCTGGCCACACCGTAGCCGACCACATCATGAAATACAAGAACCTGACCATCCGCTTGCGCTCCCGCTCCGATGCCGATTACAGGTATTGTCAGTTCCTCAGCAATTTTTGCGGTAAGTTCAGCCGGAACACACTCGAGCACAAGCATCATTGCTCCCGCTTCCTCACATTTTTTGCTGTCTTCAAGCAATTTTTTTGCGCTTTGCTGATCTTTCCCTTGGACTTTATAACCGCCTAAAACGCCCACTGATTGCGGAGTCAGTCCTAAATGACTGACAACAGGGATTCCACCGAGCGTCAGAGCGCGGATTGATTCAAAGACGCCGTCTCCGCCTTCAAGCTTTAACGCATCCGCTCCGCTTTCCTGAATGATGGCCGCGGCGTTTTTAAGCGTCTCATCTTTAGAGAGGTGATAAGACATAAAGGGCATATCTGTCACAATAAATGTGTTTACCGCACCCCGTTTGACCGCTTTTGTATGATGAATCATGTCGGCAACAGTTACACCTACAGTAGAGTCCAGGCCGAGCACGACCATTCCCAGTGAATCACCGACTAAAATCATATCAACGCCCGCCTGTTCGGCAAGCTTGGCCGACGGGTAATCATAAGCCGTCAGCATAACAATCGGTTCTTCACTCTTCTTCATTTTTAAGAAATCGAGCTTTGTTTTCATCTTTCTCCTCCTCATGTAGAGGAGATGAGCTGCCGCTTCTTTTACAAGCCAAAAAACCTTCCGTTTTTCCAGAAGGATTCTTCACTTATCTTGAAGTTTCGGCGAGTTTCATCCCTCTGTCCCAGTCCTTTTGGATCAAGGCAGACTGCTGCTATATCTTTGTCTATTTGGATAAATAGGTGCAGTTCGCAGGCGATACTGCCCATTGGAAGTATACCAAAATCAGTTGGCTTGTACCAACTAGAAAGATCCCATTTCAATATCGGCCGAATAGATTTTTTTAACGCCTTCTTTCGTTTCTAACAGAAGAACCCCTTCATCATCTATTCCTAGCGATTTTCCGTAAAATGTCCCTTTTAAGGTTCTTGCCCTTAATTCTTGGCCGATTCCAAGAGCATAGCTTTCCCATAAGAGCTTGATCGGGGTAAAACCGTGTTTTAAATAATCATGGTACCGTTTTTCAAATGAAAGCAAAATTTGCTGAATCAATCCTGCCCGGTCTATTTTTTCCCCTGCTTCCTGGCTGAGGCTCGTCGCAATTTGCTGAAGCTCTTGCGGAAAATCGGCTGACTGCTGGTTCACATTAATGCCAATGCCGATGATAATTGACCGGACGCGGTCTTCCTCGGCTTGCATCTCAGTTAAGATGCCGACAGCTTTTTTTCCGTGAATCAGAAGATCATTAGGCCATTTAATGTCCGCTTGGACGCCTGCAGCCTCTTCAATTGCCTGCACAACGGCGACAGCTGACAAAAGGGTCAGCTGCGGCGTTTGTTGAAGCGGGATATCCGGCCTTAAAATAAGACTCATCCAGATTCCGTTTCCTTCTTGAGAATGCCATACTCTTGACATTCGCCCCCTGCCCGCTGTTTGTTTATCGGCAACAACGAGAGTTCCTTCCGGCGCACCGTTATTTGCCAGTTCATGAGCGGTTTTTTGGGTAGACGGCAGAACATCGTGATAATAAAGCTGCCGGCCCAACAGTTCAGTCTTCAAACCGAAACGAATCTCACTTTCACTGAGTTTCCCCGGTTTTTTCAACAGCCGATAGCCTTTTCTCCTGACGGCCTCTACTTCATAACCTTCATTGCGAAGCTCTTCTATATGTTTCCACACGGCGGTTCTGGAGCAGCCGAGAGCATCACTTATTTTTTGGCCGGAAATAAACTCATCTCCGGCCTTTGAAAACAAGTCGATTAACTGTGTTCTTAACTTTGATCCCATGACTTCAGCCACTCCTCTAAGTGTTTCTTTTGATTGGAGAGCTTTCCTGTAACAACAGCCTGCTCAATCCGCCGCAGCTCTTCTGAAACCCATTTTCCCGCAGGGCGGTTTCTTACATTCAGTAAATCTTGTCCTGTTATGTCGAGATCTTTGAGGCTTTTAATCGGCAGGCTGCGGTACTCTTTTCTGACGGCCTCAAGCTTTTTTTTATCCACTTGCTTGGTTTCCGACAGCATCTTGATCTTCACAGCAGAAATTAGCGCCTTTTCTCCTGCTTGATACATGGAAAGCGCATCAAGTTCTTGATAAAAGGTGTCGGCGATGCGGGATGCTTCTTTGATTACTTTTCCGGGAAGTTTCCATTTTTTCAGAAAAGGCGTTTGATCTTTTGCACTGATCTTGAGATAAACCAACATCGCTGCCCAAAGTTCCTCCCGCTCTGTTAATAACGAAAACGGACATTCACTCGCATAAAGCATATGTTCTTTTTTATCAGAGAAGCCCGGCAGCTCTTCGAAAAGTCCTGTTTTTACCATCATTCGGAGAGCGGAACTGCAAGACCTTCCTTGTAAAAGTTTCTCGAACTCCACCGTTTTCCGTTCAACAGAAACATAACGAAGCAAACTGCGGCTGCGTTCGATCGCAGCTTCGGTTTCTTCTGAGAGCGCGAAGCCAAGCTGGCTCATAAATCTGATGGCTCTGAGCATACGCAGTGCATCCTCTTGAAATCGGTCTTCAGGCTTTCCGACAGTCCGGATCAGATGATGATCAATATCCTGTCTTCCTCCAAAATAATCAATCAGCTCTCCATCTGTCTTCATTGCCATAGCGTTAATCGTCAAATCTCTGCGTTTCAAATCTTCTTCTAATGAAGTGATAAAGTGCACTTCTGACGGTCTTCTATAATCTTGATAATCCGATTCTGTCCGGAATGTCGTCACTTCATAGGTCTCATCTTCCCACAGCACAATGATGGTTCCGTGCTCTTTGCCGACATCCACCGTACGCTTAAACAAACGTTCCACCTCATTCGGCGCGGCATCTGTGGCGATATCAACATCACCGATTGCCCGGTTCATATAGCTGTCCCGAACGGCGCCGCCGACAAAATAAGCTTGATGGCCAGCTTCTATTAATGTGTTGAGCACAGGAAGCGCTTTGATAAAAACTTGTTCCATGTCATCACTCCGGTTCTGCTAAATCGGCATAGATCTGTTCGTATTCACTAACGATTTTTTGTGATGAAAATTCGCTCTTCAGCATGTGAAGCGCCGCATCGGTAAATTGTTTGCTGAGCTGTTCATCCTCTAAAATGCGCAAGGCTTTTGCTGATGCATCTTCAATATCGCCGATATCCACTAAAAAGCCGCTCACATTGTTCTTTATGACTTCAGGTATCCCGCCAACATTCGTTCCGATACACGGTACGCCGCAGGCCATTGCTTCAAGCAGAACGAGGCCAAAGCTTTCTTTTTCAGAAAGAAGCAGCTTAACATCGCTTATTGAATAAAGCTCCTCTACCCGGTCTTGATTTCCGAGCAGCATCACTTGATTTTCAAGGCCGTACTTTCTGACAAGTTCACAAGCGACTGATTTCTCGGGACCGTCTCCTACCAGAAGCAATTTTGCTTTTGTTTGATTGACGATGTTCCGGAAAACATGAATGACATCCTGCACCCGCTTGACCTTTCTGAAATTCGAGACATGAACCACTACTTTTTCGTCTGGTGAAATGCCGTATTTTTCTTTTATGCTTCTTGTATTTTTCTTCAGATATACCCGCTCATCGATAAAATTGTATATGGTTTCAATTTTTTTCTCTGGTTTGATTAAATCATAGGTTTCAGCCGCAAGAGCTGAGGATACGGCTGTCACTCTGTCTGAGGCTTCTATCGCAAAGCGGATTAAGTCTTTTAACGACGGATCATAGCCTAACACGGTAATATCTGTGCCGTGAAGAGTGGTGACGATGCCGATATTCCGTTTAAGCATCTGCTTAGCTAAATACGCGCAAACCGCGTGCGGCAGAGCATAGTGCGCATGGATAATATCCAAATTCTCCCGCTCCGCTACCTCTGCAATTTTGCTTGCCAGTGACAAATCATATGGCGGGTGTTTGAAAACAGCATATTGATTCACTTCCACTTCATGAAAATGAATATTTGGATGATATGTATTTAATCGAAAAGGAATGCTTGATGTAATAAAATGAATGTCATGGCCCTTTTCTGCAAGCAGCTTCCCGAGTTCGGTGGCAATGATGCCTGAGCCGCCGACGCTAGGATAGCATGTAATGCCAATTTTCAGCTTCTTCATTGTTCGCCTCCGAGCAGATCATGATTGAGGACCAAAAGCCGTTTTGAAAAGAATCCTTCCGCATACCCTACACCTGCTTCTTTTCCGTACAGCCGTTCCCGTGCCTCTACCATCTCAATGTATCCGTTTGTAAGCGGCGTTTCTACTGAACCCTCTGACGGCACAAACTGGCTTTGATAAGCTTGAAGGCTCTGCTTTTTATCCTCTATCGTCTCTGTAATGTCAATGACAAAATCAGGCCGATGGAACCCGTTTATCATATAATATAAAACCTTTTCCACCTTATGAGGCGGGAGATTTTTTTCATCTTTAAATTTACGTATCCCCGCGGAAAAGACTGCTTCTTCCACAAGAGCAGCCGCATTGCCGTGATCAGGATGCCGGTCTTCTTTATAAGGCATAAATACAGCTTTCGGCCGGCAGGCTCTGATTACACTCACAATCGCGCGTACGGCATGGTCGTTCATCACCAGTCCGCGGTCAGGAAGCCCGAGCTGAATTCTTTGTTCCACACCGAGCATGCGGGCTGCTGCGGCCGCTTCTTCTTTTCTCAGGCTGACCGTGCCGTTTGAAGATAACTCCGCCTCAGTCAGATCGCATATACCGGCCCTTTTTCCTTGTTTGACAAACTTTGCAATCGTTCCGCCCATACCGATCTCGACATCATCACTATGAGCGCCAAAAGCGAGGAGATCAAGGTTACCCATTTGTATCTTCCCCGCGGATCAGATTGCGGAATTCAAATGCGCCTTCTTCAAGAGAACGGACTAAAATTTCCGCAGTTCCCATATTTGTAGCAAGCGGTATCGCATAAACGTCACACAAACGGATTAATGCCGAAACATCCGGCTCGTGCGGCTGCGCCGTAAGAGGATCACGCAAAAAGATAACGAGATCGAGCGCGTTGGCTGCAATCAGAGCTCCGATTTGCTGATCCCCTCCCAAAGGACCTGATTGAAATCGCTCAACAGAAAGGCCTGTTGCCTCTTGAATTTTCAGTCCGGTTGTACCGGTCGCATATAAGTCATGCCCGCTCAAGATTGTTTTATATGCAGTCGTAAACTGCACCATGTCTTGTTTTTTCTTGTCATGAGCGATTAAAGCGATTTTCATCTGTTATCCCCCTTTAGTCTATAATGTTTTCAAGCCCATAAACGAGCTGGTCAATTTTCATCACTTGTTCAACGGCAAGTTTGACTCCTGACATGAAGGAAGCGCGATTATAGGAATCATGGCGGATCTTAAGGGATTGGCCGTCCATGCCGAACATGACTTCCTGATGTGCGATCAATCCCGGAAGACGTACACTGTGAAGACGGATTCCGTTTTGTTCAGCGCCGCGCGCGCCCGGAAGAATTTCCTTTTCATCGGGATGCCCCTGCTGTTTATCACTGCGGACTGCAGAAATCATCTCCGCCGTTTTTAATGCCGTTCCGCTTGGAGCGTCAAGCTTTTGATCATGGTGAAGCTCGATAATTTCCACATCTTCAAAGTAGTTTGCTGCCATTTGCGAAAATTTCATCATGAGCACCGCGCCTAATGCAAAGTTTGGCGCGATGATAGCGCCGATTCCTTTGTCGTCTGTCAGCGTTTTAAGATCCTCTAAATCACTCTCTGTGAAACCGGTCGTACCTACTACCGGCCGAACACCATGCTCTAACGCCACCTTCGTATGTACTTTCCCGATTTCCGGCGTCGTTAAATCAATCAGCACGTCAGGCTGTGTTTCTTGAAAACATTGTGTAATATCTGTATAAATGAGTGCTTCTGAATCAGAAGACATCACTTCTGATAATTTTTTTTGATTGTATGTATGGTCAACTGCTCCGACAAGCTCAAAATGAGGCGTGCCTTCAGCCAATTTAACAGCTTCTTGTCCCATTCTTCCTCTTGGTCCTGCTATAACTACTTTGATTGTTTCATTCGGCATTCTAATCTCCTCTACTTTCCTTCTTCTTTTCTCGTCCAGCGGTTTTTATCTCTCGTATTAAATTTATGCATGACACGGTCATGGGCTTCCTCTAGTGAAATATTCAGAGAGTTGGCTAAGCAAATCAGCACAAACAGGACATCTCCCATTTCCTCTTCCATGCTTTTATCATCTTCAGTCGCCTTCTTCGGCTTTTCTCCATAGTAATGATTCACTTCTCTTGCAAGTTCGCCCAGCTCCTCTGTCAAACGGGCCATCATGGCAAGCGGGCTGAAATAGCCTTCTTTAAATTGGCCGATGTATTGATCCACCTCAGCCTGTAATTCTTTCATCGTTTTATCACTCACTGCGCGAAACCTCCTATCATCTCTTACATGTTAGCTAATTCAGATACGTTTGACAAATGTTTAAGCAGGTGTTTGCTGTTTTCTTTTGTATCCTCTATAATATTAACGCAATCTCATGGAAGGAAAAGGGGTTTTGTGTAATGCTTGGAGAAATCAGATTAAAAAACATTTGTTTCATTTTAATAGGAGCGGCCATTTTTTCGTTCGGACTTGTTCATTTTAATATGCAGAACAACTTAGCCGAAGGCGGGTTTACCGGCATTACGCTTTTGCTTTATGCTCTATTTCACATCAGCCCGTCTATTTCGAACCTTGTGTTAAACATTCCGATATTCTTTATCGGCTGGCGCATGCTCGGCAGAACGATGTTTGTTTATACCATTGTCGGTACCGTCGCTTTGTCTCTTTTTCTCAGTATCTTTCAGCGTTACGAAATCCATATGCCCCTTCAGCATGACTTGGCGCTTGCCGCCTTATTTGCCGGTGTGTTTATCGGCGCCGGTTTAGGAATCATCTTTAAATTCGGAGGCACAACCGGCGGAGTAGATATTATCGCCCGCCTGATCAATAAGTTCTTTGGAATACCCATGGGAAGAACAATGTTCGCCTTTGATGCCTGCGTCATCGTTTTATCGTTACTCACGTATCTCTCATATAAAGAAGCTATGTACACCCTTGTTGCGGTATTTGTGGCAGCAAGATTAATTGATTTCATCCAAGAAGGCGGATACGCTGCAAAAGGCGCTACTATTATATCCATGAAAAATGACATGATCCAGCAAAAAATCATTGAAGAAATGGAAAGAGGAGTCACGGTTTTAAAAGGTCAGGGATCGTATACGAAAGAGGACAGAGATGTGCTTTATTGTGTCGTTCCGAAAAATGAAATCGTTCTGTTAAAAAGTGTGATTACCTCAGTTGATCCGCACGCATTTGTAGCCGTGAGCGATGTTCATGACGTGCTCGGGGAAGGCTTCACTCATGATGAGAATAAAAACCCTATCACGCGCTAATCAATGCAAATAGGCGGCATTCGCCGCCTTTCGCTGCTAATCACTTTTCCATTTTACGACCGGAAATTTTTCTTTTTGTAGCACATCTGTAAACGCAGCTCCGACATTCAGCGTCCGCTGCACAAAACCATGCGGCGTCAATGCGAGCCATTGGTTTAACGACACATCCTCAAACCGGTCACTTTTGAAAACCTCTAAAAAGCGCAAAACCGTACTGCCTGTATTTTGTATATAATGGCCCATCGCAAAGGGAACGTACCCTACGTCACCCGCTTGATAATTAAACGTTCTCGCTTTTCCTTCCGCTGCAAAAACGGTCATCTTTGCTTTGCCTGAAATATAATACTGCCACTCATCAGTATTCGGATGCCAATGCATTTCCCTCATTCCGCCCGGTTCTACTTCCACAACGGCGGCAGCAATTGTTTTTGATGCCTTAAAAAGAGAAGAATCTGCAATACGGACTTTGCCGCCATTGGTGATAATCGGGGCTTGCTTCGTCAGTTTGTAGCTAAAGGGTTCGGGGACCGTGCCATTTGGAGAATCAATTTTCACTTCGTTTATCGAAGGAGGCGTTCCCAACTGGAACATATAGCGTTCTTTCGCCGGAATATGTGCAAGTTCATAACCCGGAATGCCAAAATTAGCAGCCAACACGCTCCGGGATGTATGGGCAAACCAATCCGTCACAGAAAAAGTGCTGTTTTCGGAGAATGAACCGTCATCAAAAACAAGCAAAAATTCACTGCCTTCCTCCAACCCTTGAATCGAGTGGGGAATACCTGATGGAAAGTACCAGAGATCGCCTTCTCCGACATCATCAATGAAATTTCGTCCCTTTTGATCCACGGCAGTAATACGGACCTTGCCGTTTAACACATAGCCCCACTCTGCTTCTTTATGCCAGTGAAGCTCCCGCACTCCGCCCGGCTTCAGCCGCATATTCACAGCCGCAAGCTGGGTCGCCGCCGGCAGTTCCCGCACTGTCACCTCTCTTGACCATCCGCCGTGCTCCAGTCGCATATGTGTGTCTGAAAAGGAAAATTTCAAATTCTCAATTATACCTGCATCTGTAGCCGGCGGCACCAGCATATCCGGATTTTGCAGATCCCGCTCAAGGTTGCGTGGACCGTCATCAGTCGCCCCTTTATCTCCTCTGATAGGCTGCGGGATATGGCTTGAAGGCATTTGCTGAATGATTTTTTTCATTTCGCATTTTCTCCTTTACGGCTAAGAACATTTATTTAGGATAATCACGTTTTTTCAATTTGTTCTTTTCCGCTCTGTATTTTCGGTAACCGACATAGGTGAGCGCAGTAATAATGATGCCTCCTGTTGTGAGAATAACCCATAACAAAGAGGGGTCCGCATCATCTTTTTCAACCCTGTCGAATACACTTTTCAAATCTTTTTGGAGAAGTGAGAGCCGTTCAAGCTTTGTGCTTACCGTCATATGCTGAAACGCTTCTTGCTCGATCACGTCAATATGCTTTCCCACATCATCAAGCTGATCAATTGAAATATCCATCGTTAAACTCGGATAAATTAAATCATATAAAGATATAAATTCATTCCACTTTTCGTGAAAGTTTGTTTTCTCATTTTCCCGGACTTCTTTTTTTAAAGCGCTGAACGTTTCCATAATTGGCTTCTCAAGCGATCCCCAAAGAGGATCGGACTGATTTTTGACTGCATCCATCAGCATCCTGAATTGCGCCGCCGCTCGCAGCTTTTCACTGTCTGAAGTGTCTGTTTGCTTTAAACTCCGCTCCATATCGTTATAGCCCAGTGTGATCTGGCGAATTTGAGCGCCGGATAAAGATTGATTGGCCGGACTTTTTTCAGTCTCTTTTAATTTTTTTTCAAAGTAACCAAGCACTTGAAGCGCCTCGTCATATTGCGACTGCCGAGTCATTTGGAAAACCGTATCGGATAGCTCGTTCAATTCCTCGAGGCTCCCCCGCTCTTCAGCTTTGGCATTTCCGATATAGAAAATAAGAGCAAGTAACAAACAGATTGTCAGCTTTCGTTTCATGCAGGTCCCTCCCACTCTCTCTCCTTACAGAATATGAAGAGAAGGACAAGGTTAGACCAACATTGTGTTACGGCAGGTCAAGCTTCATCTGTTTTTTTGAAACGACTAAATAGTACGCTAAAGCGATTGAAAACAGGCTGAGCCAGAAAGTCGCATAACCGATATATGTCATATAATCCGAAAGCATAGAATACTGAGGCATCATGCCGAAAAGATAATCAATAACATCATTGTGCAATGTCCAGATCGCTGCAAGGACAAGGTGCCATAATCTAAAGCGGAAATACGGACTATAAAGAACTCCTTGAACAGCCATCGCAAAATGGGAGCCAATCAGCATATAACCCTGCCACGGCAATTCACCGGTGACAAAAAGGACGAGCAGGTTCATTCCTACCGCCCACAGGCCGTACTTTACGAGCGTGACCAATGCCAGCGCTTCGAATAGCTTCGCGTTTCGTTTCATGAGAAATGACAGCAGCACAAACAGGAAAAAGAACGTCGCCGTCGGGCTGTCTGGAACAAATACGAGAAAGCGGGCCGGTGTTTCGAGCAGCTGGGGCAAATACCAGTAGTACCCATATACCGTACCAAGAAAATTCACCCCTAAAACGAGCAGCAGCATCGGCCGCTGTCCCAATAGAAACTGAAACCATTTCATGTCTTATCAACTCTCAGTCTGTAAAAGTATGTACTGCATACAAAAAAGCTGACGCCAGGTCAGCTTTTTATAAGAAAAGTATAGCCTTCTATCTCGTAATTCACAATACGTTTTATTTCGCTGTGGTTTCAGAAATAAACTTAGCCAGTTCCTCAAGTTCTTTATCATTGCCTTTAAACACCCCAGCCGGCATTTGCCCTTTCCCTTCCACGGCGATTTTTTTGATCTCCTCAGGACTTAACCCGCTGTCAACCAATGACGGGCCGGCTGCTCCTCCTTGAAGATTATCTCCATGGCAGGAAATACAGCCTTGATCTTGAAACAGCTTATAACCTTCTGATTCGGTATCAATTTCCGCCTCTTTTGTAATCTTGCCTTGCTCTTCCGCTTTGGCCCAGTCATGTGTGGCGACAGACTGCCATGTCAGAAATACGGTTGCCGCAAGAGCAAAAAGCATCATACCAACGGCTACCGGGCGCTTCCATGGCCTTCTCTCCGTTCCCCTGTCAAGGAAAGGCGCTAAAAGCAGCGCGCCAAAAGCGAGACCCGGCATGATCATGGCCCCGACAACAGTAAAGCTACCGGCGGCGTATTCGTATTTCAGCAATTGATATAAGAAAAGAAAATACCAATCAGGCAACGGAATATACCCGGTATCTGTCGGATCAGCCATCCGCTCTAAAGGCGGCTGATGCACGATGGTCAATACAAGAAATCCAACCAGAAAAACAGCGCCGACAAGCCACTCCTTTAATAGGAAATTCGGCCAAAACGCTTCTGTCTTACCTGGATATTCTGAGTAGTCCTTCGGTATATTCGGCTTTTTCTCAGCGGGTATTCTTGAGTCCCCTACAAACTTCATCCCTTTGCCCCGATGCATGTCATCCCCTCCCTTTTATTCACAGATCAAGTTTAAAGCGGTCCTGAAATTCCCTGCTTGCGGATCATGATAAAATGCGCTGCCATCAGTCCGAATAATGCGGCAGGAAGAAAAAACACATGGATCGCAAAAAACCTTGTCAGAGTTTGGGCGCCGACGATATCCGGATGGCCCGCAAGGAGTGTTTTGACTTGTGTTCCGATAAGCGGTGTCGCTTCCGCAATTTGAAGACCTACCTTTGTCGCAAACAGCGCCTTCATGTCCCAGGGCAGCAAATAGCCTGTAAATCCGAGACCAAGCATTACAAAGAAAATAAGTACACCGACAATCCAATTTAATTCCCTCGGCTTCTTATACGCGCCCTGAAAAAAGACCCTCAGCGTATGTAAAAACATCATCACAATGACTAAACTTGCGCCCCAATGGTGCATTCCCCTTACAATTTGGCCGAACGCCACTTCATTTTGCAAGTAATAAACCGATTCCCATGCGTTCTTAATGTCAGGCACATAGTACATGGTTAAAAACATACCCGACAGCACTTGGATAACGGTTACAAAAAACGTCAAACCTCCAAAACAATAAACAAATGCGGAAAAATGGTGGGCTGGATTCACATGCTCAGGCACCTCGTGGTCGGCGATATCCCTCCACATCGGTGTAATATCAAGCCGTTCATCTACCCAATCATAAATTTTGTTAAGCATGTCACCCTTCCCCCTTAGGCTTTGCTTTTCCAAGATACAGGAAGCCGTCCTTCACTTCTTGCTCATAATGGTCAAGTGGTGCAAGCGGCGGCGTGCCGGGGACATTCGTACCGTCTTTTTCATATAGCCCGTAATGGCATGGACAGAAAAATTTGTTCGGATTCTTAGGATCATTATTCCAGTTGACTGTACATCCCAAATGCTTGCAAATCGGTGATAATGCCACAATCTCATCCCCGTGTTTGAACACCCAAGCTGATCTCGATTCCTCTGATTCATACCAGGCATCGACTTGATTAATTTTAAAATCAAAGCGCTGCGGTTCTTTTGTCAGCTCATCAACGCTGACAACCTGAACCATATCCTGATCCCCAGTCGGTTTTAACACCGGATCGAGTGCAAAGCGAACCATAGGCATGAGCATACTAGCCGCCATAAACCCCCCTACGCCCGTGAGCGTATAATTTAAAAATTGACGTCTTGATATATCATGTCTTCCGCCCATCTCTTCTCCCCCCTCTAGGTCGACGCTACAAACTAACTAAAATAGAAAATATTTCATAACACTAGACACCCTCATAATATATGAATCTCTCAGCAAGGTCAATATAGCCAAAATATTAATAAATAGGAAATGTAAGTGTTTTTATAAAGTGTCCCATAACTGTAACAAAACGTTCAAAATTTCGCCTGTCTTATCTTCCAATATTCTTCTTTTTAATGAATCATTCATATGTTCAAATGGCACTGAGGGGATATACACAACCTTCTCTTCTGATACCGCATCTTCCCAATTTGCTTCAGCAGTCAAAAAAACGACATGCCGAAACCGGGAACCAGCCTCTTTTTTCCAATACCTCAATTCCTGAATGGTTGTTTCATTTATATCTATATATGTATATGCAGGGAATAAATATACCCGTCCCTTTAATTGCCGTTCCAGTTCTTCACAAATCAGCTGTGTAAATTCCCCTTTTTCTACTGAAGCCTTAAATTGATGATCAGCTTTAATGGATATTAAAGGAATGACAGCGGTATCAATGTAATCCGCAGCCTGCAAATAAGCCTCGGCATCAGCTATTCTCCACCTCATTGTTTTCTCCCCCTCTACGGCAACAAGCCTTGCATATTTTGCAAGGCCGGAAATATTATGTGAGCTGATTCAATTGCTGAGATAATTGTTCAAATGCTTCTTTATCGTGACGGTCCAGAGCCTCGTCTATATCTTTCAGCAGTCTTTCTCTTTGAAATGTAGAAATCGCGTGTTCTAAAATTTGTTCAGCCATCCCTTGATCCTTTTTATTCTCAAATAGGTCTTTAGGAATATGAGGATTAGACTCAAGCACTGCCGCATACTCCGGCGAATTGTAAGCTGAACGGAAATTCAGCTGGATAAATAAATCCTGCTGTTTATTTAATCTGATATCATGGAAAGATTTTTCTGCATCGGTTGTCATTACGTTCTCTTTATAAAACCGAAACGGAACTTCTTCAACACAGTGTGTTGACATTATAATGCCTCTTGGGCAAAACTCAGCTTGTTCTACGAAATGGACTTTTTCCATTAAAGAGTCGTGGCTCATTAAATAATTCAAAATCCAAACGCACTCTCGGCGCTTAAGCTGATAATGGTTTAAAAACCATCTGATAAAGTCCTTTTTCTCATTGACAGAAACAGGGGTCTGCATGTAATTCCCTCCTCTATCGGTCGTTAAGTTTATTCTTATACATCATAAATTCCACATGGAGAATAATAATTCCTGCTTATCTAGAAAATTCATCCTCAATCCGTAATATCGTTTCTTCCAGTTCTTCATTGGCGCCGTCCAGTTTGAGCACTTCTTTTAGAAGCGGAAGCGCTTCTTGCTGCAGCCCTTCTTCCAGTAAGAAGTTCGCGTATTCGTATAAGAAATCTCTGTCCTCGCGATAATGAAGAAAAGCGGCTTCAAAGCATTTTTTAGCCTCTTCATATTTCTCCAATTCAGTATAAGCGCTTGCCAGGTACCAATTGTATTTCGGGTCCTCTTCCCCATAGCCCCGCACTTCTTGAATCAAATCAATGATTAACTCATAATCTTCTTCCTTGAGATAAACGGCAAGCAGAGTGTGGAGTGCTTCCACGTAACCGGGATCAAGCGCAAGCGCTTCTTGAAGCAGCTTTTTGCCCTCTTGGACATTTCCGATTTTCAGCGTCATTTTTGCTGCGTAAAGGAAGAGTTCCTTGTTGTATTCATCATAACTGATGCCTTCTTTGGCTGTTTTCAAAGCCTCTTCATACATGCCTTCTGCCTCATAGCTTTCAGCAAGCGGCATATAAAGCGATGAATAGGACGGATCAATCTCTTTCAGGTCTGACAGCTGCTTGATGGCGGTTTTGACGAACCCAGCCTGTGATGCAGTAAAACCGTAGCCAAAAATGGTATTAGGCTCAGGGGTTTCCTCGACAGCTTTTTCGTACCAAGGAATCGCTTCCTCAAATTCACCTGAAGCGCTTAAAGATTCTGCTAATCTTTGATGAACATTAACGCCTCCGATTTCACTCTGTTCCTCAGCCGTTCTTTTAAAATATTGGATAGCCTTTGCATACGCGCCCTGGGTATAATAAAGCTCACCTAACGCAAAATCGATGACAGGTTCATCTTCAAGGATTGATTTTGCTTTTAAAAGCTTTTGTTCACTTACTTCAAATAAACCTTGCATCTGATAAAGGTCTGCCATGAGAAGCAGGCTTTCCGGGTACGACGCATCTGTTTCAGGAATGGTCTCCAGCACAGCCAGAGCTTTTTCTTCTTCGTCAATATCTATTAGCAGTTCAGCGTAAAAATTCGTTAACTCTGTTTCCTCAGGATACAAATCATGCAAATCACTGATCAGCGAAATTGCTTTATCCGCATTTCCCCATTCATAATACAGCTGGGCTGCTATCGCTTTATCCTCATCATGGAGCTGTTTCTCAGCCTTCGAGAGCGTATTGAGGCCCTTTTCGGTTTCACCAGCTTCAACTAATTTTATGGCTTCTTGAATTAATGTATTCAAATCGGACCGGTCCTTTCTTTTCCTATACATAAAACTTACAAAGGGACTTTTTTGTTCGGGTTAATCTTATCATAATTCAGACGAAAGCCTTCGGCAAATAAGATGCCTGCCCCAATGCGGCCTCGTTTTTGGTCATTTTAGTTTACCAAAAGAACTAGCTCAGGAAAACAGCAAAAAGGAAGAAAGCAACTTGTACACAAAAACAGCCTTTTCAGACTGCTCTCCAAATAAAGCGCATCCTCCTTTCCCTTTTTATTTTTTCCTGTATAAGACAAGCTATGATGCTTTCTTACATTTTATGATTGTTTTTCCTTAACCGTATTAATGAAAAAAGCCTGAAGGAGCACCTTCAGGCTTTTGCAGCTAATTTGTTCAGATGATCAAAAAAAGTTGGATACGATACGTGAATCGCTTCTGTCTGCAAGATTTCAATAGACTCTTGAGTCAAGCATGAAGCAATGCCGAGCATCATTCCGATACGGTGATCTCCATGGCTGGAAACAGTTGCACCGCCTTTTAGGGTCTGTTTTCCGAAGATTTTCATCCCGTCATCTGTAGCCTCAATGTTTGCGCCCAGCTTACGAAGCTCTGACACTACTGTATCAATCCGGTTGGTTTCTTTTACTTTCAGCTCAGCCGCATCCTTAATAATAGTCGTTCCCTCAGCTTGAGTCGCAAGCAGAGCGATGATCGGTATTTCATCAATTAAGCGCGGAATAATGTCTCCGCCGATTTCAAGCGCGTTCAGTTCAGAAGTCTCAATCGTCAAATCTCCGTAAGGCTCTGCGCTGTCGCCGCTTGATTCAGTGATGTGAAGTTTGGCCCCCATCTTTTGAAGAACATCAATGATTCCGGTTCTTGTAGGGTTTAAGCCTACATTTTTCAGTACAATTCTACTATTTGGAATAACCGCCCCCGCCGCAAGGAAAAAGGCGGCTGAAGAAATATCCCCAGGCACAAAGATGTCTTGAGCTGTAAGCGATTGGCCTCCTTTGATAGAAACGCTTGTATTGTCTTCTGAAAGCTCAATACCAAAAGCACTTAGCATCCGCTCTGTATGATCTCGTGATTTATGTGGCTCTGTGACCGTTGTTGTTCCTTCTGCCTGCAGACCTGCAAGCAGCACGGCAGATTTAATTTGGGCACTTGCAACAGGTGAGACATAATCAATACCAGTTAAACCCCCGCCATTCACTGACAAAGGAGTAAACTCTCCGCCCGCTCTGCCGTCAATATGTGCGCCCATTTTTTTCAAAGGATCTGTCACGCGCTTCATCGGACGCTTTGCGATACTTTCATCACCGGCAACGGCGCTGTAAAACGGTCGTCCCGCCAAGATTCCAAGCATCAGACGAATCGTCGTACCTGAGTTCCCGACGTCTAAAAGGCTTTCAGGCTCCCGAAGAGCTGAGATACCCTTTCCGTGTATCGTTACGTCACTGCCGCTGCGCTCAATGTGAACACCCATTTTCTTGAAGCATTCTATCGTACTGAGACAGTCTGCTCCCGGAAGAAAGTTTTTGACTGTTGTTTTTCCGTTTGCGAGCGCGCCAAACATCACAGAACGATGTGAAATTGATTTGTCTCCGGGGATATGGATTTCTCCGTTCAAAGACTGCACTTTTTCTCTTTTCATTGTTTTCCACCTCAATCAGCATAAAAAGTTTCATATTCTGCACGGGATTCTATGCAATTTTCAGCCCGCTTGCGGTCATTGTCGGTTTGAAAACTGATTCTTAAAATCCCGTTTATGTCTTCTCGTGTTTCAATAATCCTTATATTCGTTATACTGATGCGCTCCTCAGCCAGGATTGCTGTTATTTCAGAAATAACTCCGGGATGATCAGGCACATCTACGTAAAGATCATAAAAAGCCGGAATCGCTCCTTTTTGCCGAAGCGGCAGTCCGTCACGATAGTCCTTCGCCATTTTAAAATAGTCGAAAAGCTTTTTTGCATCTTCGTTTTCCACATAGGTTTGAATGGTTTCGATTTCTCGCTTCCATTCATCAAAGCGATCCAGTATTTTTTCTTTATTATGTAACAGAATATCTCTCCACATCGCAGGACTGCTTGAAGCAATGCGGGTAATATCCCGAAATCCTCCCGCGGCAAACCGCTTCACGAGCGGATATAACTCTTCCGAATGATGAGTCTGATGAACAAGACTGGCCGCAACAATATGAGGAAAGTGGCTGATGACGCTTGTTACGCCATCGTGCTCTTCCGGAGTCATTTCAACAAATTGGGCATTTGTCGCTTTCAGCAGCTTTTTAATTTGATCGACCGCTTCTTTCGCCGCGTTACGGCCTGGCGTTAAAATATAAAAAGCATTTTCAAACAAGAATTCCTTCGCAGCCGCGACTCCGGATTTATGAGAGCCTGCCATCGGATGGCCGCCGATAAAATGATAATGTTCAGGCAGCACTTGATCTGCATAGCGGACGACTTTTTGTTTGGTGCTTCCTACATCCGTAATCAAAAGCTGGTGTTTGATACCTGATTGAGCCAATTCATCCAGCATAAGCAGCGTTTGTGCAACAGGGGTCGCAATAATAATGGTTGAAGCCTTTTTCGCTCCTTCAATAAACGAATCGGCGCTTTCATCTATCACGCCAAGCTTTAATGCTGCCACAAGCTGCTCTTCTGAGATGTCAACGCCGATGATCCGCTTGTCCGGAAATTGCTTTTTGACGGCCAACGCGATGGAGCCGCCGATTAATCCAAGTCCCGCGAGCAATATTGTATTTTTGGTTTGATTCATATCTTAATCACCTGGTTTGATAGACTAAAGAGGTGATGCATGATCACCTCTTATAACATTTCAGCTAAAATTGTGAGGATTTCCTCATTTTGCTCTTTCGTTCCGATTGTTATCCTCAGCGAGGTCGGGAATCCCAACGCATTTCCAGACCGCACAATATAGCCTTTTTGCAGTAAGGCTTGGAAAAGTTCATCTGCCGGACGGTTAAAATCAATTAACACAAAGTTGGTTTGTGAAGGATAGTATCTTAATCCGTGTGTTTTGGCAAAGTCATAATATTGCTTAAGACCGGCAGCATTTTTTTTCACACAGGATACGATAAAGTCCTGATCGCTAAGCGCGGCGATCGCGGCAGCCTGACCAAGGCGGCTTGTATTAAACGGTTCTCTCGCAGGCTCAATCTGACGGATCAGCGTCTCGCTTGCAATGCCGTAACCGACTCTTAACGCCGCCAGACCATAGGCTTTCGAAAAGGTCCGCAAAATGATCAGATTAGGGTGTTTTTCCAAAAGCGGTATACTTTCCGGATAATCCTCAGCCGTTACATATTCATAATACGCTTCATCCAGCACTACGAGCACATGACTCGGCACACGGTTTAAAAACGAAAGCAATTCACTTTCCGCTGTATAGGTTCCCGTCGGATTATTCGGACTGCATACCCACACGATTTGCGTATTTTCATCAATGGCTGCTAACATCGCATCAAGATCATGACCGCCGTCTTGACGAATCGCAATTTCACGAACTTCCGCGCCCTCAATGACCGCATTGTGTTTATATTGAGGAAACGTCGAAGCTGCTGTAATTGTGTTTGTCTTTTCATTTAAAAATGACCGGCAGATGATTTGGACAAGCTCATCAGAACCATTGCCAAAGATGAGGGACTTTTCACTTACATTAAGATGTTCGCTGAGCCTTGTACGCAAAGCGGCGCTATAGCCATCCGGATAAAGCGCAAGCTGCTCAATTTCTTGTTGAAGAGCTTCTTTTGCAGCTTCTGAACAGCCGAATGGGTTCTCATTAGAAGCCAGCTTAACGACTTTGTCCAGGCCGTATTCTCTTTTTACTTCTTCAATTGGTTTTCCAGGCTGATAAGGCTTCAGCTGTTTTAATTGTTCTTTGATTCGCAAATCCAGTCACCTCATTTTAAACTGTACACGCCACTAAACGTCTTCGCATATTCTTCAAATGCTTGCACCGCACGCTCCCTTGTATCCTGACAAACGAGCTGGTCTTGCAATTCTTCTATTTTTCTGACCAGTGCGCTGCCTACAACAACACCGTCACACATCTCATTCATCTTGATTACCTGTTCGCGGCTGGAGATTCCGAAGCCTACAGCCACAGGAACAGAGCTGAGCTCCTTAACCGTCCGGATAAAGGAGTAGACTGCTGAGTCGAATTCATTGCGAACGCCGGTCACGCCTAATGAAGACACACAATATACGAAGCCCTCGGCCTGTTCTGTAATTTTTTTCAAACGGCTTTCGCTTGTCGGTGCCACTAAGGAAATATAAGTCACATTATTTTTTTTGCATTCTTGCTGAAGCTGGGCACTTTCCTCAAATGGCAAATCCGGAACAAGCAAGCCGTCTATATGATTTTCCCGCAGTAAAGCGAAAAAGTATTCTTTGTTCAATTGTAACACAGGATTATAATACGTAAAGAGAATTATCGGAATATCGACACCACTTTTTTTCATTTTACCGCCTAATTCTATGGCTTTTACGATATTCATCTCATTGGCAAGCGCCCGTTTCGAAGCACGCTGGATAACCGGTCCGTCGGCAAGCGGGTCTGAGTAGGCGACACCCAGCTCCAGCGCGGAAGCCCCTGCTTTTTGAAGGGACTTTGCAAGCTCAATAGAGACCTCGGGCAAAGGGTCTCCGGCCGTAATGAAGGGGATAAATAATTTGTCAGAAGGCTTCTGTTTCAAATTAAACATGCGCATTCACCTCATCTTCCAATACTTGCATCAATGTGTTCACGTCTTTGTCTCCTCTTCCTGACAAACAAACAAGTATACTTTGCTCACGGTCCATTTCTTTAGCCATTTCAAACGCCTTAGCTAATGCATGGGCAGATTCGATTGCCGGCAAAATGCCTTCTTTTTCGGAGAGAAGCCTTAATGCAGCGACCGCTTCATCATCCGTCACACTTTCATACTTCACTCGGCCGCTTTGGTGAAGATAAGCATGCTCCGGCCCGATTCCCGGATAGTCCAATCCTGCCGAAATGGAGTATGGCTCTATGATCTGGCCGAATTGATCCTGAATCAAATAAGTCAGCGATCCGTGGATGACACCTTTTGTTCCTTTTGAGATAGTGGCTGCGTGAAGAGAAGTGTCAATTCCTTTTCCGGCGGCTTCTGCGCCTATCAAATCTACATCTTCCGCTAAAAAAGCCTGAAAGATACCAATAGCATTGCTTCCTCCGCCAACACATGCAACCACTTTGTCCGGAAGATTTCCTTCTATGCCGCGCAGCTGTTCTTTCGCTTCATCGCCGATTATTCTTTGGAATTCACGAACAATGTAAGGGTACGGATGAGGACCTACTACAGAACCGATCATATAAAAATGATCCTCACAATGCTGGACCCAGTATCTGATCGCTTCATTCGTTGCGTCCTTAAGCGTACCATTACCGCTTGTGACCGGAACCACTTCCGCTCCCAGAAGTTTCATACGGAACACATTCAGTGACTGACGCGCCACATCTTCTTCTCCCATAAAAACGGTACAGGGAAAACCAAATTTCGCGGCTACCGTCGCCGCTGCGACACCGTGCTGGCCTGCCCCTGTTTCAGCAATGATTTTTGTTTTGCCCATTTTTTTTGCAAGCAGAGCCTGCCCTAAAGCGTTATTGATTTTGTGGGAACCTGTATGGTTTAAATCTTCTCTTTTTAAATAAATTTTAGCCCCGCCTAAATGATTTGTCACCTGATCGGCAAATGTCAGCGCTGTCGGCCTTCCGGAATAGTCGAATAACAGCTTTTTATACTCTGCTTCGAAAACAGGATCATTTTTTATTTCTTTGAATGCTTTTTCAATTTCTTCTAAAGGCTGCATCAGCGTTTCAGGAACAAATTTTCCGCCAAACTCGCCAAACCTGCCGATTTCATTTGGATATTGATACATAGTGATTCATCCTTTCTTCTAAAAGCTTAATGAGGATTTGATCTTTTTTTCCGTTTCTTTCAATTCCGCTCGCCAGATCAATCCCTCCTGGCCTCCATTTGAGCAGTCCGGCAATCGTTTCCGGATGTACACCGCCTGCGATGAAACACCGTTTTTTTGTCCGCTCAGCTTCCTGCTGATATGCAGGCACACTCTCCCAAGAGAACGAAATACCGCTTCCGCCTCTCATCCCTTTGACAGATGAATCAATTACAAACCCATCGACGGCCGCCGCAAAACGCTTCATTTGCTGAATTGTGTCCTGATTATGATGCAGTGCTTTCCATACTTCACAATCCGCGAGAGAACGCAGGTTTACGGCATCTTTCGGGATTTCGTCGCCGTGCAGCTGAATGGCATCAAGCTGAAGGTCATTGGCAATACGAGCTATGTTCGCATTTTTTTCATTAACAAAAACACCCACACGTTTTTTATCGCCTATATGCACTTGGCTGCACCACTGTTTCACTTCAGCCGCCGACACTTTTCGTTTGCTCTCAGCAAAAATGAATCCCAAATAATCGGCTTGTGATGTTGCTGCCGTCTGCAAATCTTGGAGAGAGCGAATGCCGCAGTATTTTAATTCGGGCTTTTTCACAGCCTCACTCCCCAAACAAACCATAGACTGCTTCTTGCTGTGACGACTGCCTCATTAGTGACTCTCCTATAAGTACCGCTTTTGCCCCATGTTCTTTTACGAATTGCAGATGCTCCAAGGTCCCAATGCCGCTTTCACTGACGAGCAGGCTGTCTTTCGGAACGAGAGCCGCGATTTTTTCTGTCTGCGTTACCGAGGTTTCAAATGTTTTCAGGTTTCGATTGTTAATGCCGATAATATCCGGCGTAAACACCTTCAAAATCCGTTCAAGCGTCAATTCATCATGGACCTCCACTAAAACATCCATCCCCGATTCTTGTGCTTCTGTGTAAAGTTCGTGCAGTTTCAAAGGATCGAGCGCTTCACCGATCAGAAGGATCGCGTCTGCCCCTATTCTCTTGGATTCTTTTACTTGGATAGAATCTATGATGAAATCTTTTCTTAGAACCGGAATTGAGACAGCCCGCTTAACATCTGTCAAAAAGTAATTTTCGCCTAGAAAAAAGGGTGTGTCCGTTAATACAGAAAGCGTATCCGCCTTTGCCGCTTCATAATCTTGAGCAATCATGTCAGGGATGAAATTTTCTTTAATCAGTCCTTTTGAAGGAGACGCTTTTTTCACTTCTGCAATCAACCCGATAAACCGGTTCGGGTTTGCAAGCGCCTGTTTAAAAGAACGTCTTATAACAGTTTGTTCCTCTGGTAAAATAATCGTTTTTACCTCTTCTTTTTTTTGCGCAATGATTTTATCAAGCATAGATCTCTTCCTCTTTCTGTTTCAGACGTTCAAGCTGTGCGCGGGCATTTCCGTTTTTGATCGTTTCTAAGGCAAGCTGTACGCCTTCTTTCATATTAGCGGCAATCCCAGCCGCATAAATGGCGGCGCCCGCATTTAAAGCCGTAATGTTCAGGGCTGATGAATTACTGTCATTTTCAAAAATTTTCTGAATCAACAACGCGCTTTCTTGCGGAGACTGCACCTGAATATCTTTCAGCTCCCCCGCTTTAAAGCCGAATTCTTCAGGCGATACGGTGTACTCCCGCCGGGCACCGTCCTTTAATTCGATGACATCGGTCGGTGATGTCACGGACAGCTCGTCTAGTCCGTCGCGGCTCGAAACAAACAGAACATGTTTCGGATGGAAGCTTTCCAGAGCGCTTGCCATCAGCTTGGCTTTTTCCGTTGAGTATACCCCGATGACTTGGCGCTTCGTCTGCAAAGGATTGCTGAGAGGGCCAAGCAAGTTAAAAATCGTTCTGAAACCGAGATCTTTTCTTGCGACTGCGACATGTTTCATAGACGAATGATAAAGCGGGGCAAACAGAAAGCCCATATTTTTTGTTTTTATGCTTTGCCTTACCTTCTCCGGAGTTGATTGAATGGAAACTCCCAATCTCTCTAAAACATCTGCGCTTCCGCTTTTTGAAGAGACTGAGCGGTTTCCGTGCTTTGCAACTTTGGCTCCGGCCGCAGAGGCCGCAATCGCAGCGGCAGTTGAAATGTTAAACGTGGAGATCCCGTCTCCACCCGTTCCGCACGTATCAACAACGTCAGGCAGGCCGTCTATCGTTAACGCATGGTCGCGCATCACTTTCACAAACCCTGCCAGTTCCTCTGCGGTTTCTCCCCTATGAGCCAATACCGATAAAATCCCGCCCATCTCAGTCGGTCCCATATTTCCGCTCATCATGAGCTGCATGAGGTCTTCCGCTTCGCGAACAGATAATGTGCTGCCATTAACGCATGATAGCAGAAATTTGTTCATCCGCTTCATCCCCCTTGCTTCGGAACATGTCTTCCGCAATATGAATGGTTTTCAGCAAAGCCCCCGCCTTATTGCAGCTTTCTTCATATTCGGCTTCCGGTACGGAATCAGCCACAATGCCCGCTCCGGCTTGTATAGAAGCAACACCTTTTTTTACGCTCATTGTGCGAATCGTAATACATGAATCAATACTTCCGTCAAATCCGATGTAAGCGATGCAGCCGCCATACGTTTCACGCGGCGTCGGTTCTAATTCGTTCAATAGCTGCATGGCACGGATTTTAGGGGCACCCGTTAAAGTGCCTGCAGGAAATGCTGACATTAATGCGTCTACAGGATGAATGCCGTCTTTCAATCGGCCTGTGACGATAGAGATAATATGCATCACATGTGAGAAGGAAACAATTTTTGTAAACTCCGGAACAGCAACCGAGCCGTACTCCGCCACTCTGCCTATGTCATTTCTCGCAAGGTCAACAAGCATGTAATGTTCCGCCTTCTCCTTTTCATCTTTCATCAGCTCTATTTTCAGCTTTTCATCTTCCTCTTTATCAGCGCCTCTTTTTCTCGTTCCCGCTATCGGATGAATTTCCAGATGGCCGTCTTGAACATGAATTAACCGTTCGGGAGAGCTTCCGACAATTTCCCGGTCAGGCAGCTTGATGTAATACATATAGGGTGAGGGATTGACAATGCGCAGCACTCTGTATAGTTCAAAAGAGTCCACTGTTATCGGAATCTCAAATTTTTGTGACAGCACACCTTGAAAGATATCACCCGATTTAATATATTCTTTTATTCTCTCTACATCCGCCATAAACTCACGCTTTTCATAATTAGAAGAGACTGTGTCAAAGCTTGGTGTCATATAAGTTTCTGATGACAGGAAAAGCTCTGTTAAGTTTTTATTCTCCGTCATTTGATCCATGATTCTTTGAAGTTCGCCTTGATTCTCGTTAAATATATCAATTTTTTCGGACTCTGCTTCTTGTCCGTTTAGCCTCGCATACTGGATGAAGTGTACTTTTTTTGTTTCATGGTCGTACGCCAGCATCGTTCTGCAAACAAACAACATGCACTTTTCCAAATCAGTTGCTTGGCTGTGGCTCTGAATTGCCGGCTCAATCAGCGGTATCATGTCATAGCTTAAATACCCCACCGCCCCGCCTACAAACGGGATATCAAGTTCTGGTGTTTTAATCCGATATGTTTCGTTCATCCAATCAAGGACGGCTTTTAATTCGTTTCCGGTATAAAGCGTCTGATGTTCTGAATCAATCGCTAAAAATTGTCCTTTTTGCTCTTTAATGGTGATGAAGGGATTGATGCCGATAAAAGAATATCTTGACCAGCTTGATGTATCGTCCTTACTTTCAAGCAGATAAGTGATTTTTCGGTCCAGCTTTTCAATCATTTGAATGGGTGTCAGTGTATCCACTGTGAAAGTCTCCACAATGGGAATGGTGTTATGAGACAAGCTGTCCTTTAAAAATGCGGAAATATTTGATTGGAAATTCATCTTCTCACTCCTTATGGCAAGGAGAATGAGGTGAGGTATAAGAGGGAATGAATGTATACAAAATAAACCCAAAAGAATAAACTTCTTTTGGGTAGGAATTAACAAATTTGTCCTCAGCTCAACTAAACTCATTCTCAGCTACCCTATTCTCTAACTCAACTGTTCTAACTTCTGCTTTATACACACTTTTGTGTATTTCTAAGCTGTTCTTATCGTATTACAATTCAGTATTTTTTGTCAATGATAAATCTGGCCTTAATCCGACCGCTTTTTCTAAATAAATGTGTTTGATTTGATCTTGCGGCACATCGGTCTGAACGGTCATCATGACACGCACACATTTTTTTAAACCGCCGTTTACGTCCATTTCCTGCATACAGGTAACCGGAACATATTGCCATCCGGCGATTTCACGCACGGCTTTGGCTGGAAAAACAGAATGCAAATCAGGAGTCGCCGAAAGAAGCATTTGGACAACATCTTCCGGCTTTGTTTTGTTTTCTGTGATCATTTTCTCCAACAGCTGTTTTGTTTTGCTTAAGATCTCTTGTTCTGTATCATTTTCAACGGTTGTTGCTCCGCGAATGCCGCGAATCATCATGCTGTCTCCTCCATTCGCCATTTGTTCAGCCAATTTTCCAGTTCATCTTTTGAAAACGCATGGTCAGCTACCTGGCCGATTTGTTTCAATACAATAAACTGGATAATGCCCCCGCGGGTTTTTTTATCATTCATCATACGGTTTACTAGTACAGGTGTAGAAACTTCCTGTTTAATTCTATGAGGATATCCAAGCTTCTTGAACCATTCGGTGAGAAGCTCTCTGTCCATTTGGCATCCTTCTGCTTGTTCACTTACATACAAAGCGAACTGCATTCCGAGCGCCACTGCGTCACCGTGGGTGATCTGGCCGTAGCCATATTCCGCCTCAACAGCGTGACCGAGTGTATGACCGAAATTTAAGAAGGCTCTGATTCCTTCTTCCTTTTCATCTTGATTGACAACAGATGATTTAATGGAAATGCCTTTATAAATCATCTCATTGAGCTGTTCACTGTTTATGTCATTCAGCGCTTGAATGCTCAATAGCTCCTCTAAAAACGCTTTATCATAAATAAAAGCGTGCTTAATGACCTCTGCCATCCCTGATCTCAGCTCTTTTTGAGGAAGTGTGTGTAATAATTCTGTATCATATAGCACGGCTTTCGGCTGATAAAAAGCACCGATCAAATTTTTCCCCATTGGATGGTTAACGGCTACTTTTCCTCCTACCGCGCTGTCATGGGCCAAAAGCGTCGTCGGCATTTGAATGAAGTCGATCCCCCGCATGAACGTGGCTGCCACAAATCCGGCTAGATCTCCTACGACCCCGCCGCCAAAAGCGATGATACATGAGGAGCGATCCATGTGAAATGAAATGGCTTCCGTCTGAAGCCGGGTATACACCTCTAAGGATTTAGCCTTCTCGCCGCTTGGCACCGTCACTTTTTTCACGGACCATTTCTCCTCTAATATACGAAACATTTCCTCACCGTACAGGCGGTCCACTTCTTCATCCGTAATGAGCAAAATACTGGTCAACGGCCTGTTCAATGAAGACAAAAGCTCGGAAGCCTGTTTTCTAATGCCTTCGCCGATAAAAACAGGATATGAAGAGGAAGCTGTTTCCACATGCAGTGTTCTCATTAAAATTCCCTCGACAGCTTTTTCATGTTTTCCACATTTTCTTTAATTCGGTCAATCTGATCCAGGCCGAATTGTTCAACGACGGCATTCGCAATTTCCCATGCCACAGCGGCTTCGGCCACTACGCTTGCTGCCGGCACCGCGCAGCTGTCTGACCGTTCGATACTTGCAGAAAACGGCTCTTTTGTTTCGATATCTACGCTCTTCAGCGGTTTATACAATGTAGGGATTGGCTTCATCACACCGCGGACGACAATCGGCATTCCTGTCGTCATACCGCCTTCGAGTCCTCCAAGTCTGTTGGTTGCGCGTGTATAGCCTTTTTCCTCATCCCAAATGATTTCGTCATGCACTTCACTTCCGTTTTTGCCTGCTGCCTCAAAACCGATGCCAAACTCTACACCTTTGAAAGCGTTGATTGATAATACAGCGGCAGCAAGTTTGCTGTCGAGTTTCCGGTCATAGTGAACATAGCTGCCGACACCTACAGGCATGCCTTCGACAATAACTTCTACAATACCCCCGATTGAATCTCCATTGGCTTTCGCTTCATCAATGGCATCCATCATTTTACGGCCGGCTTCTTCGTCATAGCATCTGACTGGCGATTCCTCAGTAACCCGCTGTAGGTCTTCAATAGAGGTATAATCGGTTTTTTCAGCTTTTACGCCTCCAATTTCCAATACGTGGCCCGCCACTTTAATGCCGAGCGCTGAAAGAATTTGTTTCGCTACGGCACCAGCAGCCACTCTGACCGTCGTTTCTCTCGCAGAAGAACGTTCAAGCACATTTCTCATATCACGATGGTTATATTTAATCGCACCGTTCAAATCAGCATGCCCCGGTCTCGGTCTTGAGATCTGCCGTTTCATTTCATTTTCTTCTTCCTCAGTAATGGGAGCAGCCCCCATAATCTTTGTCCAGTGGGTCCAATCCTTGTTTTCTACAACAAGCGCGATTGGTGAACCTAGTGTGCGTGCGTGACGAACACCGCTCATAATTTTCGCCTGGTCTTTTTCAATCTGCATCCGGCGGCCCCGTCCATGGCCTTTTTGGCGTCTTGCAAGCTCAAAATTGATGTCTTCTTCTGTTATGTAAAGCCCCGCAGGCACACCTTCTATAATGGTTGTCAATTGCGGACCGTGTGATTCTCCAGCTGTTAAATATCTCATGACCTCTTCTCCCTTCATCACATTAACGCTTTTAAGTAAAACTATAACATATTTTTTAGTGAAAAGTCATTCTATCTTTTTTGATAAAAGAATGTATCAGCAGAAATCAGACCGTATTTCTCAGGGTTGAAGATTTGCTCTGTGCTGCCGACGAATAAAATTCCGTTTTTTTTCAGGCTTTGCGCCATTTTTAAGTACAGTTCTTCCTTCGCCTGTTCTGTAAAATAAATAAAAACGTTTCGGCAGACAATTAAGTCAAAATCCTGTTCATAGCGATCAGCAAGCAGGTTATGCTTTTTGAACCTGATATTTTTTTTAATATCCGCTTTCACTTGATAGCTTCTGTCATCATTCTGTTTAAAAAACCTGTCTTTTACCGACGCGGGAACCTCCTGTAATGAACGTTCCTGATATATTCCTGTTTTTGCTTTTTCGAGCGCTTTCTCATCAATATCTGTCGCCAAAATCTGAAAACCGGACAGCCCTTTTTGCTGCTCGAGAATCATGGCCAGCGTATACGGTTCCTCTCCCGTGGAACATGCCGCACTCCATATGTTTAACGGTTTTTTATGTTTTATTAATGGTAAAATGGAGGTTTCAAGAACCTCCCACCTTTTATAATTACGGTAAAATTCTGAAACATTAATCGTCATCCTGTCTAATGTTTCATTTAAAAGCCGCTGATCCTTCTCAAGAGCCTCAGCAAATTCCTTAAAGTTCTGATAACCCTTTTTTTCATATAATGAGGTAAGCCTTCTCTTCATTTGTGCTTCTTTGTATAAAGTAAGATCTACTCCAGTTAATTGTTTCCATTTGCTGATGAATATATTGTATGCTTCCATTGATTCTCTCCCAGCCTTGATTTCTTTTGTCCTAGTATAGCTTTTTTTCTAGGGGAATTGTATCGTTTCAACAAAAAAATCAGCTTTTCAGCTGATTACAAACGGGAAATGGCAGGGTTTTTCAAACCCTGCCATTTGTTAACACATTATTGAAAACCCTTACAATCGAGAGAAAGTTGAAACCAATAAAATTGTCTTAAAGCATGAGCCTTTTAGCTGATGTTTAATAAATCCAATTGGTCATGAGTTTTTGATAAGGCACTAATTCCTCTTGTTTAAAGAAAATATTAATCTCGCGCTCTGCGCTTTCTAAAGAATCTGATCCATGGATAATATTTTTTCCTACAAACATTCCGAAGTCTCCGCGAATCGTGCCCGGCAATGCTTCTTGCGGATTTGTTTTTCCGATCAGCTGCCTTGTCACTTCAATTACGTTCTCACCTTCCCATACCATCGCAAATACGGGACCTGAAGTGATAAATTCCACGAGCTCTCCGAAGAATGGTTTACCTTTATGTTCTGCATAATGATTTTCTGCCATTTGCTCAGAAACGGCCATCAATTTGGCTCCGGCCAATTGTAAGCCCTTACGTTCAAATCTAGACAAAATTTCACCGACTAGCTGGCGTTCTACACCATCAGGTTTTACCATGATAAACGTCTTTTCCATAAGATTCTCCACCCCATCATTATGTATGTATAGGCTTTCACGTTGTACAACGAAATCGTAACATCTTTCTGACAATTAATCAATCAGGGGAGGAGAAAATTCACATCTTGTTCGAAAAAAACTTAAAATTTTCGTTTTCCGATATATTTTGCGATGGAGGCAAGGGATGAGCGCGCGCGCCCTCTAGGCAAAGTATTTAGTTTTTGGAAGGCCTTCTCCAAATACATTTCACTGACGGCCATTGATTTTTTGATCGCATTTGTTTTCTTAATTTCTTCAATAATAGGATTAAGCTGTTCCTGTGTCGTCTCACTATTTATCAATTTAAGCTGATTTCGCAAACCGGGATGCTCCAATGCATATAAAACCGGGAGTGTGATATTACCTTGCAGCAAATCTCCTCCGACCGGTTTCCCAAGCTCTTCTTCTGTTGAAGTGAAATCTAAAATATCATCAATAATCTGATAAGACATTCCCACATAATAGCCAAACCAATACAACGCTTTATGAACCTTTTCATCTGCTCCGGAAGCAATGGCTCCCAACTGACAGCTGACGGCAATGAGGATAGCGGTTTTTCTTTTTATACGCCGCAAATACGTTCTTAGGTTTTGTTCCATGTTGTATTTATCTTTAATCTGCTCGATTTCACCGAGGCATACTTCAACAATGGTTTGAGACAGAATACGGTGAGCTTTCGGTTCGTTAATTCTTGTCATCATCTCAAGAGAGCCGGCAAGCATATAATCGCCCGTATACATTGCGATACGATTGTCCCACTTCGCTTTGATCGTAGGCTTCCCTCTTCTAAGCTCAGCATCGTCTATCACATCATCATGAACAAGAGACGCCATGTGAATCATTTCTAATGTGACGGCGACATATTTGATCTTGTTAATGTCGTAGTTTCCAAACATTCCGGAAAGCAAAACAAAAACCGGGCGGATTCGTTTGCCTCCCGCTTGGAGCAGATGAAGCCCCGCTTCACTTAATAACGGATAGTCGGAACGTACGGTTTGTTCAAGTTCTTTTTCGATTATATCAATATCGTCATTTAAAAAAGAATAGGCCATTTTAAATTTCATATCATTCACCCAAACATCTGTGTATTCGTTATTTCCATCCGATATGCGTGGCAGCGACACCGCCAGTAAACGAATGATATTTGACATTTTTAAGGCCCGCCTCTTCAAACAGGCGCGCAAGTTCCTTCATACCGGGAAATTCTCTTGCTGATTCTTGAAGCCAAGAGTATTCTTTATAGCTTTTCGCAAACAGCTTGCCGAAAAACGGCATAATATATTTAAAGTACATAAAATAGGCTTGCTTAAAACCAAACATTTCAGGCTGGGACGTTTCAAGGCAAACGACCTGTCCGCCTGGCTTTACCACACGCTTCATCTCTTTCAAAACCGTTAAATAGTCCGGGACGTTGCGAAGTCCGAACCCTATTGTGACATAATCAAATGAATCATCATCAAAAGGAAGTTCCATCGCATTTCCGTGCAGCAGTTCGATTTGACTGTATCCGCCGTCTTTTACTTTTTTTTCGCCGATGCTCAGCATATTTTTGCTGAAATCCAAGCCTTTTACCTCGCCTGTTTTTCCGGCAGCTTCCGCAAGCGCGATGGTCCAGTCCGCTGTTCCGCAGCACACATCCAGTGCTTTAGCGCCTTCTTTCACATCCATAATGCGCATTGTTTTCTCACGCCATTTTTTATGCTGCTGAAAACTGATGACAGAATTCATCTGGTCATAATTTTTATAAATTTTCTCAAATACGCCGTGTACTCGCTGTTCTTTAGACTCCTGCATAATGGTTACCCTTCTTCCACTTTCTGATGATAAGTTTTGTCTTGGCTGATTGTTTTCAGACGATTTAATAACATATTTTGAATAGGTGAATTCACAGGCAGGATCGTTTCAATGCTGTGCTGTGCTTTTTTGCGGCTGTCTTCCAGTATCTCTGCCATTGTTTTGCCTGAATGAACGAAACCGCCAATCACATCAAGAAATGTATCATGCCCGTTCATAAGCCGTTTATATACAAAAAAGTCACTTGATAGTATTTTCCAGCGAGGAAGGTTGAAGTGTTCCGATACTCTATGGAATAATGCCGCTTCCACAATAGCAACACTCTCAAAAAAATGGTTTGCATCCCGTACAGAACGGTCGTACAGACGTATTTTGTGCTCATTGATCTCTTTAATTGCTGTAGCAAGCGTCCGAATCATGTATATATCCTTCATTTCTGACAGGAGAGAATAATACAGCCCGCTGAAATAGTCGCCGGCAAGGACGGTCAATTGCCGATTTTTATTTTCGTCTCGCTTTATTGCTCTGGCAGTTGTCACTTCATCGTGGGTATCAAGGGCGCTTTGGACAAGCATCGCTGTTACAATATAATTTTCTTTGTCTTCAGGCTTAATGTCCGCCTCTTCAAATAACGCATGAAAAAGAAGAAGCTTATCCTCATCAATTTTAGGCGCGGAAATATGTTTCGCTAAATAAGGATGTGACAGCTTTTGTTTTAATTTCGTATTCAGATTCGCTAAAGTTCCGTAGATGTCTTGCAAAAATATCACCCTTGTCCCCAAATTCACATTTATTCTAAATCATATATGTAATACATTCTTTTTTGTCATTTTTATACGCAGATATCATTATAGCATAAAAAAAAGAAATTAGCTGTATCATCCCGCCGTTTGCGAGCATTTGCGGCAACAGCGGGGACAGCCAGTTTATTTTTTCTCGCTTTTCATTTCTCCATACGCGGTTTGAATGAGGGCCTCGCCTCTGACTTTAATCGCAGATGTATGCTCAGTAAACTGAGCAATGATTACTTCGCCTTTGTCCAGCTTTTCGGAATGATGAAACTTTGTATCTGTTCCTCTTGTCAGGCCGATTACATTCACTCCGTCCTCAACCGCTTTAATGACGACAAAATCGCTTGAATGCTTTTGGTTCATATAAGAGCACCCTCTATCTTATTTAGTCATGTCGTTTAATATGATCTAACACTTCAGAACGGGCAGCAGCATCGTTTTTGAAAATGCCTCGCACAGCAGAAGTGACTGTTTTTGCCCCCGGCTTTCTGATGCCTCTCATTGTCATGCACATGTGCTCCGCTTCAACTACGACCATCACGCCGTGCGGATCGAGTGTTTCCACGATGCTTTCTGCAATCGTAGATGTAATGCGCTCCTGAAGCTGAGGGCGCTTTGCTACGGCTTCGACGGCACGAGCCAATTTACTGAGGCCTGTGACCTTTCCGCCGCGCGGTATATAAGCAATGTGCGCTTTTCCGTAAAAAGGAACAAGATGATGCTCACACATAGAATGAAATGCGATATCCTTCACAAGAACAAGCTCTTCATGGTCCTCACCGAAGACGGTTTGAAAATGTTCTTTTGGATCTTCATTCAGTCCGGAAAAAACTTCGGCGTACATTTTTGCGACTCTTTTCGGAGTATCCAGCAGCCCTTCCCGGTTTGGGTCTTCTCCAATCGCTTCTAAAATTTGGCGAACCGCTTGTTCAATCTGTTCTTTATTAACTTCTTTCATCTTCTATGTCCTCCACCAATGAATACATTTAATTTCGATTCTAGCACACATATCACGCCAAAAGCAAAACGAAAGCCCTAAATGGGTCACGAATAGATCGGGGCGTTTAAAAATATGAAAAGCCCCTTAAAAAGGGGCTTTTCTGTGAAGAAATAAAGTGTATGTAAGCTAGATGCATACACGATCTATATTCACAATTATTTTCCTGCAACAGCGTCTTTAAGAGCTTTACCTGGTTTGAAAGCAGGTACCTTGCTTGCCGGAATTTCGATTTCTTCACCTGTTTGCGGGTTACGTCCTTTACGTGCTGAACGCTCACGCACCTCAAAGTTACCAAAACCGATCAGTTGGATTTTATCACCATTTTTAAGTGCATCTAAAATCGTATCAAAAACAGAGTCAACTGCTTTTGTAGCGTCTTTTTTAGACAACTCGCTTGCTTCCGCAACTGCATTGATTAGTTCTGTCTTGTTCATGCCTTTCACCTCCTCCCAAAAGTAATAAATTCAGGTAGATTATTATCATTTCTTCACAGTTCAGCCTGATTCTAAACCTCTCTGAAAAAAATTCAGAGGAAGGGCACATACGGCTTCTTATAGAGAAATCTGCACCCTGAGGAATGTTTGTCCAACAGAGTGAAGATTTTCTGTATGTAGAGTAACACATATAAAAAGCCATATCAAGCATTTTAAAGCTTCAATCCCTTGCTCGTCAAGGATTTAGGGTGATAAACCGAACAAATATTCCTTTTTTTACTTATATCATCCTATTCCTTGATCTATTTCCATTATCTGCGGACAATAAAAAAAGACCTCCCATTTCCAAAGAGGTCTTCCATATTACAGGATAATCGCTATCAAACCGCCGGAGCCTTCGTTAATGATTCTTTCCAGCGTTTCTTTCAGTTTATACCTCGCATTCTCAGGCATGAGAGATAATTTGGCCTGTATGCCTTCCCTCACGATGGAGCTTAACGATCTTCCGAAAATATCTGAATTCCAAATGGAAAGCGGATCATCCTCAAAGTCCTGCATTAAGTAGCGGACAAGTTCTTCGCTTTGTTTTTCAGTCCCGATGATCGGAGCGAATTCGCTTTCTACATCGACTTTGATCATATGAATGGACGGCGCGACTGCTTTCAGCCTGACACCGAATCTGGAGCCCTGTCGTATGATTTCAGGTTCATCTAAACTCATATCCGACAATGCCGGCGCAGCGATCCCGTATCCGGTCTGTTTCACCATTTTCAAGGCATCGGAGACCTGATCATACTCTGTTTTCGCATGGGCAAAATCCTGCATAAGCTCAAGCAAGTGGTCTCTTCCTCTGATTTCAACACCGACTACTTCTTTTAAAATCTGATCGTATAGGTGATCCGGCGCGTACAGGTCAATTTCAGCTATCCCCTGCCCCATTTCAATCCCGGCAAGTCCTGCACTTTCAATAAAATCGAATTCACTGAATTGACCGACAACACGATCAACATCCCGCAGCCGCTTGATATCTTTTACCGTTTCCTTGACAGAGTCTTGATAGCTTTCCCGCAGCCAATGGTTCTCTTTCAGCACCATGACCCAGCTTGGGAGATTCACATTCACTTCAAGCACCGGAAACTCGTAAAGCGCTTCTCTGAGCACGCTGAGTACATCTGTTTCTCTCATGCTTTCAACACTCATCGCCAGTACCGGGATATCATACTTTTCCATTAAACTCTGGCGCAGCGCCTCTGTTTCAGGATGATACGGCTTCACCGAGTTAATAACCATAATGAAAGGTTTACCGACTTCTTTCAGCTCGTCAATGACTCGTTCTTCTGCTTCGACATAGTCGTTTCTGGCGATATCGCCGATAGAACCGTCTGTCGTAATGACTACCCCGATTGTCGAGTGTTCTTGAATCACTTTTCTCGTACCGATTTCAGCAGCCTCATGGAATGGAATCGGCTCTTCGTACCAAGGCGTGTTAATCATTCTCGGTCCGTTTTCATCCTCATAGCCTTTAGCTCCGGGCACGGTGTACCCTACGCAATCTACCAGCCTTATATTGACATCAAGTCCGTCTGATACATGGACAGACATCGCCTGATTAGGAACAAACTTAGGCTCTGTGGTCATAATCGTTTTTCCGGCAGCGCTTTGCGGCAGCTCATCCTGTGCACGTGCACGGTCAGCTTCATTGCTGATATTCGGGAGCACCACAAGCTCCATAAATTTCTTAATAAACGTAGATTTCCCTGTACGGACAGCTCCAACGACCCCTAAATATATATCGCCTCCTGTTCGTTCAGCGATATCCTTGAAAATATCGACCTTTTCCAAGTGATCCCCTCCCGGACTTCCTATCCTAATCATTTTTATTCACCATTCATTTCACCTTCATCAATCAAATACAGGACACTATATGTGTATGACGTTGTCCTATTTCAATATGACACCTTTAGAAAATTTTCAATCCTCATTCTAGTAAAGTATGAAAAAACCTTTCTCCCTATTTGTATGCGAGGGAGAAAGGTTCATTCCTGTTTCATATCATTTTCTAAAAAAACGGGTTCTTGTTTTTCATTAACGGTATACTTGACGGAAAACGCGGGTACAAAGGGTGTCTCTTCCCAAATGATATCCTGGATTTCAGCGCCGGGCTTGAGATCTTTTTTGCTTTGTTTCATACAATCGGCCAAATCAATCCTGTAATCAGCATAGATGTCTCCATCGCCTCCAATCATAAGCGGCAGAGAGGCTCCCGATATGGGGCTAGTGACGGTGAGCGCATGCTTCACACCCAATTTCTTCGCGTCTAAGGTGAATAAATCACGGGATAATACATCCTCATAAGGAGGATAGCCATGCTGTTCCTTGTACATTTTTACCCGAAGTTTAATATCACGGATTTTTTCAGCCATCTTTAAGTCTATCAGCTTTACGGAAGGATTGTTCTCCACATCCACGAGCACGTATTGGTAGTCTCCTCCGCTTTCAAAAGCTGAGCTTGGCGGTTCAGCGATATATCTAGGGGCCAAACGATTAAAATCAATCGGGTATTTTTGATAAATCGGTGTTTTCATATCCTTTGTCTGAATCGGAAGAAGCCCTCCGTTCGCCTCTTTAAACTTGTCAACAGCAGACTGAACCTGTTTTAATTGCTCCTCATAAGGAATGGCATTTTCAACTTTGCGCTCCTCCGGGTATAAACACCCTGATAAAAGAATCGCAGAAAAGAAAATGAAGGCGCATTTCAGTTTGACCATACCACACTTCCTTTTGCACATTTATTCATTGACAGGGCCGCTGAAAACGACAATGATCACGATCAATCCCGATATCAGCATACAAGCGTAGGCAAGCGAAGACACGCCAGCTTTCAAAAAAGCATTTTTACATTTGTATCGGCTCATATAAATAGCTGCAACGGCGATGAACATTAAACCCATGGCTCCAAGCGCAAACCACATTTTCATTAATGCCAGACTCAAACGATCCGCCCCTTCCCCTGTATATATGTTATGTAAGCGTTATATTTCATTTTAATATACAAAGGTTGAAAAGATCAACAGATTTTCCAGGCTTTGAAAGCACAAAAAAACTGAAGCAAAGGGGGGACTTCGCTTCAGTCACATGACTATATTTACCTACACGTTTAAGATCCAGCTCTCTTGGACTTCGATGCTATAGTATGCAAGTGTCCGTACAGATGCATCCTCTCCTGCCTAAATCGCCAAAATGTTTCAAGCGATTCCGGGCCGGGAAGCTCCATTTTTCGTGATAATCGTTCAACCCAGAATATGCAGGGTGTCAGCGAATTGTCACTTTTTACTTCACTTGATTTTCAAACGTATTCACCAAATCTTCCATTTCGTGGGTTTTCACCCGCGCCATTAGGGATTCGACTGCTGTTTCTACTTTTTGCCCGTTAAAAAGAACTTGATGAAGTGCTTCTGTAATCGGCATCTTCACCTGATACTTTTCAGACAGCTGATAAGCCGCTTTTGTGGTGCGTACCCCTTCAACCACCATTCCCATTTCTTCAAGAACAGCTTCTAGTTTGTAACCTTTTCCGAGCATATTGCCGGCGCGCCAGTTTCTTGAATGAACGCTTGTACACGTCACAATCAGGTCCCCTACACCCGCTAAGCCTGAAAAGGTCAGCGGATTGCCGCCCATTTTCGTTCCGAGTCTGGCGATTTCGGCAAGTCCCCGCGTAATCAGGGCCGCCTTTGCATTATCTCCATACCCTAAGCCGTCAGTGATCCCCGCTGCAAGGGCGATAATGTTTTTCAAAGCACCGCCGATTTCAACACCGATAATATCCGGGTTTGTGTATACGCGGAAATTATGATTCATAAATAAATCCTGTACCTCTTCCGCCGACTGTATGCTTTTCGAAGAAGAAGTCACTGTAGTCGGGTGCCGCAGGCCGACTTCCTCTGCATGGCTCGGTCCGGAAAGCACGACGATATCTTTTCTGATATCGGCAGGCAGCTCTTCTTCCATAATTTCCGAAATACGAAGAAGCGTGTCCGGTTCAATCCCTTTGCTGACGTGGACAAAGACAGCCTTTTTAGTAATATAAGGGACAGCTTGGCTTAATACTTCACGGATTGCTTTTGTCGGGACAGCGACAATAATGAAATCAGCATCCTTCAATGATTCCCGCAAATCGGTTGTTCCTATAATTCCTTCAGGAAGCTTTACATCCGGCAAATAATCCTTGTTTTCATGACGTTCATTAATTTGACTGATAAGCTCAGGGCGGTGACCCCACATACACACTTGATGTCCGTTATCTGCAAGGACCAAAGCGAGTGCGGTTCCCCAGCTCCCTGCTCCGAGCATCGTCACTTTTTTCATAGTTGAATCACACCTTTTTATTTTCTCGCTCTTGCAAATATTTTAATTGGTGTCCCTTCAAAATCAAACGCATCTCTGATCCGATTTTCTAAAAACCTTTCGTAAGAGAAATGCATGAGCTCCGGATCATTTACGAAAACGACAAAACTCGGCGGCTTTACAGCGACCTGTGTCGCATAGTAAATTTTCAGGCGCTGCCCATTATGCGTCGGTGTCGGATTCATCGCTACCGCGTCCATGATGATGTCATTTAAAACATTGGTCTGCACACGGAGCGAATGATTTTCGCTCGCCTTAATTATAGCAGGCATCAGCGTATGAATGCGTTTTGTTGTTAAAGCCGACATGAATAGTATCGGCGCATAATCAAGAAATTGAAAATGATCGCGGATATTTTGCTCGAATTCTTTCATCGTCCGCTCATCTTTATCAACAGCATCCCATTTGTTCACAACAATGACTACAGCCTTGCCCGCTTCATGGGCATAGCCTGCAATACGCTTGTCCTGCTCAATGATACCTTCTTCCCCATCAAGCACAACGGCAACCACTTCTGAGCGGTCAATCGCTTTTAGCGCACGCAGCACACTGTATTTTTCGGTTGTTTCATATACTTTTCCTTTTTTCCTCATACCTGCAGTATCGACAATCACAAAATCCTGCTGATTGTAACTGAACATTGTGTCCACTGCGTCTCTTGTTGTTCCGGCCACGTTGCTTACAATGACCCGCTCTTCTCCGAGCATAGCGTTAACAAGAGAAGATTTTCCGACATTCGGGCGTCCGATAAGGCAAAATTGCACAACTTCTTCGTTGTACTTTGTCTCCGGTATGTTTTTGAAATGTTCCGCCGCAGCGTCAAGCAAATCCCCTAAACCCAATCCGTGGGTGCCTGAAATCGGATATGGCTCTCCAAAACCAAGCGAGTAAAAATCATAAATATTCGCTCTCATTTCAGTATTATCCAATTTATTCACCGCAAGAACAACCGGCTTTTTCGTCCGGTACAGAATTTTGGCGACCTCTTCATCGGCTGCCGTTACTCCTTCACGGCCATTCACCATAAAAATAATGACATCCGCTTCATCCATGGCGATTTCAGCCTGCTGGCGAATCTGTGTCATAAACGGCTCATCACCGATATCAATACCGCCCGTATCAATCAGGTTAAAATCATAGTTCAGCCATTCAGCTGAGCTGTATATCCGGTCCCTGGTCACTCCAGGGGTATCTTCTACTATTGAAATTCTTTCACCCGCAATCCTATTAAAGATTGTGGACTTCCCTACATTCGGTCTCCCGACTATGGCTACGACAGGTTTACCCATTGTACCCTTCCTTTCAATCCAGCCGCTTTCATTTTTCACATAAATTTTCAACCGGTTATTAGAATTCTTATTTTTACTCTTTATGAAAAGAAACCCTTCACACTGAAGGGCTTAACTCATTTATTATATCAGTTTTCAGTAAGATCACAACGTATTCTTAAAAATGTTTCACAATCAAATATAAGTCGTCCCCAATACGATGGGCAATTCCGTCAAGAATGGCTTCAAGATTTGTAGCGTAAAGTTCCATTTCCTTTTGATCTTCACAAAAAAAGATGGTTGTCCCGCCGATCGCACGGTTTCGGTTGGTCGTTATGACAGCCAATACAAAATTCGTTAAGGAATCGCTCATTTTATCACCTTATCTTGCTTTTTAATAAATTCAGTCGGCATTCTGATTGCATTCTCAAGGGTCGGAACATTGCTGATAATTTGAAGCGCAGTATCCGGATGATGCACTTGCGGCAGAACGAAGATGCCGACTCGGCCGTCATTGAGATCCCGTTTTGCCAGCGGCGTAAGTGACGGTTCCCCTGAATCGCGATAGACGCCGAGCACATTGGAAACATCGAATAAAATAGCCTGCCGCTGTCCTAAGTTGGCAATTGTAGTAGCTGAATTAAAGTTTTTCGGTGTTAAAATAAATCCCATTCCATGCTTTAAAATCAGCTCTTGTTTCTCGGGCAGCCCGATATTCATAATATAAATATTATCAACATACAAACCCGGTCCTTCAAAACGGGGCTTTATGTATTCAATATCCACTATATCTTTCAATACACTGCCGGACATGAATTTCATCGCGAGCAAGAAGCAAACAACCGCCGCAATTACACCTGCCCATAAAGAGAAAAACACATAAGCGGAAGTTGTGAGAAGCGCGGTGAATATGACAATATAATTTCTGCTTTCAAACGCGATTGCAATCCCCTCGATATATGTGCTGCCTCTGGACACAAGCTCATAAGAATCCATTTGGGTCAGCGTGTTCCGCTCCATATTCCGTACATCTCGAAATTGCGTTGCCGCTAATGTCAGAAAGGTAATCGCGGTAAATTCTTCTTCCAACAAAGCCGGCATAATAATTGCACCGAGGCCGGCAGCAATTAACCCAAGCGCGATATGGATCACTTTTCCATGGATATAGGTAGGATATTGGCGGTAATCTGTTTTCAGCATATAAAGCCTTGTCAACACTCCTGCAATGACTCCCGCAATAATGGGATATACATAATTACTCATGACATTTTTGTGGCTCCTTTGTTGGATCTTTTGCCTTTTTGACTGAGTTGGCCGGCAAGGTGTTCACATTTTGAGATACCAAACAGCAAAATCGTGCCTGCTGAGCATGCATACAGCCATTGAAAATCACCAATACTGACTGCACCCGCAAATCTTTGAATAATAAAAGAGTACAAAAGCTCCCCTTGGCACATTCCAAGAACAAATAATGCAAGCCGCTCGCGAAAGTTCCTTTCAACCGAAGCTGTCACGACCGTAAAAACCATCACAACAACCCACTCAGGTTTTATGATGAACCAAACCGGATCATATAATGCAAAAAGAAAGACAAAAGCATACGCAAACACCAATGTCATATGCAAAACGATGTAACGGAGCCGTTTATACATACCCAAATAACCGCCAAAGGCACATGCAGCTGTATAAAACATCACGTATGCCGCATTCAGCGTAAAATAAAAAGTAAAGTGATGTATGCTTAAGATGATATTTGTCAAAATAAAAACAGATACGATAAACCGGCTTTTTGTCTTTTCGAGGATAAAAGTCGTCAGTATCCACAAAAACCACATTGACCAATAATAATAAAATGGTTCCATTTCGCGTTCCTCCATCTACACACAGTATGGGGCCGGAGAACGTTTTTTAAACTAGCTGATAAACGAAAAGGAGAATGATGATGGGAAGAGACAGACAGGAAAGAAAACTCAAAGCTTCTCACCGAGTGGAGTCAGACAGAGATCAGTCCATTCACCATAACGGCGCGACAGCCCTTGAGAAAAACGGGGAATTCAAAAAGAGGAAATCATAGGCATTAAAAAAAAAGCATACGAAAAGGATGACAAAGATTTTTTGTCATCCTTTTAACGTACGCTAAAAGCGGATGTATCCACGCCTCTCTCCTTCAGCCAATGGTGGGTATCTCCTTGTATGACGAGAGGAGCCTGCTGTAATTCAGGGATGGTTTTGACCCCAAGCACAGTCATGATCACCTTTAGTTCTTGCAGAAGTTCACGAATCTCATCAATCAATCCGTCTTCCCCTTTAGCGGTAAGCGCTTTTAAGAAGTAGCCTGCCATTCCGGCAAAGGAAGCGCCGAGAGCGATCGCTTTGGCCACATCAAGCGCATGCTGCAGACCGCCGGAAGCGATAATAGCCTTATCGTGAAACTGTGATTTGATTTCAGCTAAGCTTGCAGCTGTTGAAATGCCCCACGCGTTAAAAAAGTTCAGTTGCTTATCTCTGCGAAGATTTTCAATTTTTGAGAAATTCGTGCCGCCGTACCCGCCGATATCAACGGCCGCTGCACCCGACTCATACAGCTTGGCTGCCGATTCTTTACTCATTCCAAATCCAACTTCCTTTACAATAACAGGCACTTCGAGCTCCTTGCACATCTGCTCAATTCGTCCAAGCGCACCGCTGAAGCTTCTGTCCCCTTCAGGCATGACAATTTCCTGAATGACGTTCAGATGGATTTGCAGAGCATCCGCCTCAAGCATTGAAACAGCCCGCTTTGCCTGTTCTGCTGTCGCTTCACTGCCCAAATTAGCAAAAATAAGCCCATCAGGATTTTCTTTTCTCACAATTTCATAAGAAAAGCGTTCAGAAGGGTCTTTAAGAGCCGACATTTGCGAACCCACAGCAAGAGGAATATCCGCCTCTCGCGCCGCTCTCGCCAGCGATTTATTAATTTCATATGTATGTTGTCCGCCGCCGCCCGTCATTGCATTGATAAAAATCGGCGAACTGCTCGTAAGTTCGCCGATTTTTGTTGTTATATCAACTTGTTCTAATGCAAGATCGGGAAGACTGACATGAACAAACGTTATATCGTCAAGACCTGTCTCTCGTTTTTGTCCGGTAGACAGCGCGTGATCTATATGTTGTCTTTTGCGTTCTGCTCGTGTCACGTTCATCACCAATTATTTTAGTTTATTAAGTTTATCACCAATTAGATCTCCAAGCTGGAAACCGGAGCTTTGTTCTTCTTTGGCTTGATACTGGCGATAGTCTTCTTGACCGCCTTGAGGCGCTTCTTCCAGTTCACGCATGCTAAGTGAGATGCGTTCCTCGCCTTCATTCACATCAAGGACTTTCACTTTTACATCTTGCCCTTCTTCCAAAACTTCATGCGGTGTGCCGATATGTTTATTGGAAATTTGTGAAATGTGCACAAGGCCTTCCACTCCGGGGAGAATCTCCACAAACGCACCGAAGCTTACGAGGCGCTGAACCTTCCCTTCAAGAACATCACCTTTTTTGACTTTTTCGCCAATCTGGCTCCAAGGTCCCGGAAGCGTCTCTTTAATAGATAAAGAAATACGCTCATTATCGCGGTCTACAGAAAGGACTTTCACCTTCACTTCCTGGCCTTCTTCCACCACATCAGATGGCTTTTCCACATGGGAATGGGAAAGCTGCGAAATGTGGACAAGACCGTCGATCCCGCCAATATCTACAAATGCTCCGAAGTCAGTCAAACGCTGCACTTTACCTTCAAGCACACTTCCGACTTCTAAAGTTTGCAGAAATTCTTGTTTTTTATTTGTTTGCTCTTTTTCTACGACAGCACGATGTGACAGGATGACTCTGTTTTTATCCCTGTCAAGCTCCACTACGATTAAAGTAAGTGTTCTTCCTTTATAATCAGTGAAATCCTCGACAAAGTGAGCTTCAACAAGCGACGCAGGAATAAAACCGCGAACGCCGATATCAACCACGAGCCCGCCTTTTACCACATCTTTCACTTCAGCTTCAAACACTTCTTTTGTTTCAAATTTTTCCTCAAGGTCTTCCCAAGCGCGGTCTGCATCAACAGCACGTTTAGATAAAATCAAAGCATCGTCTTCCACTTTCGTCACTTTCAGGTCAAGCTCGTCGTCTGCCTTTACGACATCAGATGCTTTCTCTACATGAAGACTTGATAATTCACTGATTGGAATAATGCCGGACTGCTTGACGTTGATAATCTCAACATCCACATGCTTGTCCTCCACTTTTGTAACAATTCCTTTTACTACATCTCCAACCTCTGGCACTTGAACATCAATTTGATTCATTTCCTCTGTCATTTGAATAACCTCCTTGGTCCAAACCTACACAGCTTAATTAAAACGGTTTGAAAGCTGAACATGCAACATGCCCGCTTTTAGCCGAATATGTATTAAAGAATCATTCAAAAAAAGATTTTGAATGACCAATAAAAAGTTTTATTAGTATTAACTTCTAATAAAAGGACAGGTTTGTCAAGCAATAACATCTTGTCTTTGTTGAAAAATTTCAAAAAAGAAGTTACTTATCGGCTGGACGGGACTTTTGATCTGCAATCTCGAGTATTCTGCCCGCCACTTCGTCAATTGAGAGTGATGTCGTATCAATTTCAACCGCATCATCCGCTTTGCGAAGGGGCGAAACTTCACGTTCGGAATCCAGCTTATCTCTTCTGGCGATTTCTTCAATCAATGTTTCGTAGTTTACGTCATAGCCCTTTTTTACGTTTTCTTCAAAACGTCGATTGGCCCTCTCTTCAACAGACGCCAAGAGAAAGATTTTCACTTCCGCATTCGGCAGCACATGAGTGCCGATGTCACGCCCGTCCATGACAACGCCGCCTTTGTCTCCCAGCAGCTGCTGTCTTCTGACCATTTCTTCTCTGACTAATCTGTGCTTGGCTACGATAGAAACTTGATTGCTGACTTCATCTTTTCTGATATCTTCTGTCACATCATTTCCGTTTACTAATACTTTTTGTCCTTCTTTTGATGTGATCAATTCAATGGTCGTTTTTTTCAGCAGCTCTGACAGCATTTTTTCATCCGTTAAATCTGCTGATTCCTTGAGCGCTACATATGTAATAGCCCGGTACATCGCTCCTGTATCAATATAAACATATGACCTTTTCTCAGCTACAATTTTTGCTACAGTGCTTTTCCCCGCAGCTGCCGGTCCATCAATAGCAATTGATAATTTCTTCTCCATAATCTCTCTCCTTGCTCTTTTCTCCTCTATGGATTGTATCATGAACTATACAAAAAAGGGTGAAAAAATTGATGATACTTACGGCTTTAATGTCTCTATCCATTCTTCAATTTCCATTTTATCGACCCCTTCATATCGAACGGCTTTTGATACATATGGTTCAATATGTTGATAATGAAAAAGACACTGGACACCGATCAATATCACTGCCTGGATGAGCAATAATTTAACCAGCAAGCGTTCAAAAGTTTTCATTACGGCGCACCTCCAATACAAATAGTATGGAAATGTTTACCCTTGTTTATTCCGCGAGCCCTTTCTTCTATTTTCAAGTTGGCGCCGAAAGCAGTATTGCAGTACGAGCTGCTGCTGATCTGAGGTAATATTAGAGTATTCCAGCGTCATTTTATATTTTGCTGATTTGTTATCATAAAAGACGCGTTTGACGATTGCGTCTGTGTCGACCTGAAGCGTTTTTTTCTCTTCAGGAAGGCAGATTCGCAAATGCAGTTCTTCCTCAGGCATAAAGGACAGGTTTTCCGGCAATAGAAGCGCAATACCGCCGGCGCTGATGTTGTATGAAAAAGTTTGAAACGTTTTTTGATCGCTGTTCCTTTGAACATATACATCTAATATGGCGCTGATCCGCAGATATTGCCGCCTTTGTATTCTTTTTATCTGTTCTTGGCGGGGAAGCGACAGGCAAATCATCGGAATTTTGTCCTTCTTTCTTCCTTTCACGCTGCTTTTAAATTGATACGGCATTTCTTCTTTTCCAACAAATTCCACCATCACCTCAGTGCCGTTATGTAAAAAGACCGTCCGGCCTGTATGCTGATCGACTGGGTATGCAATAAACAGCTCACCGTTTTCCACACTCACGGCTTTACTTTTTACTGTTTTCAATTGGCTTTCTTCTTTATATTCAATTGTTACAATATCACCGACACCTATCATGAAATTCACTCTTTCATTTTCAATATGCTTCACTTTTTTATTAAAGCATGTTATGTAAAAAAGGAAAAGACATTTAGTCCTTTCCTCCTTGTTTTTTATAGGTCTTTATATATAGGTTCAGCATTTTTTAGTTTTTCGACATTTTCTTCCGTTCCGTCATCGGCATTAATAAACATCCTGTACGTATCGTTTTCAATCGTACCGAGCATCTCGTAGCAAAGCACTTCCTTCCCGAGCTCGTTTGTGATAATTGCAAGCCTTGTTTCTTTCACATCCACGTTTTTGTTCAGTTTTTCTTTTGCTTCATCAACAGAAAGAGCAGGCTTCGGAATATCTCTTGTGCGGTGTGCCGCTAAAAAGTCACGCGCTGAAAAACCGACTACCTCACCATCATCAAGCGCCACTTTCATACGAATGGCTTCCGGATAAAGCCGCACATTCTTTTCAACCGGGACATATGAAAATACACCGATTTTGTCATACTGGGCACTTTCATCTATTTCAAGGTCCTTTGTCTCATATCCATTTTTCTTCAAGAACGCAAGCGCTTTGTTTGAGGCGTCATTCAAACTGATTTTCTGTTTGTTTACTTCTCTGTTTTGAATGAGATAAACAGGATGTCCGCCTTTTTGGGTAATGTCCATGTAAATTGCTGCTTTTTGGTCCGGGTCTTTCATACTGATGCTGTAAACGTCCCGCTTTGATTTTTTGCCGCTTTTATTCACTTTAATTGAATAGTTATCGTCCGGAGCAAAACGCTGAGCGATGTTCTTTGCTTCTTGTTCAGTTATTTGTTTTCCTTTCAGATGGGTGAATCCTTTGTCTTCTTTTTTCGTGCTAGTGAAGGTCGGGCCGAACTCGGATTCAGAGAATGACCCTACGTTTTTTTCAACTGTTTTAAAGCTGTTTATGATCGTATTGTCACTCTGTTTTTCATCGGACGCAAGCGCCATCTCCACATCCATCCAGCGTAAGTTTTTGCTCATAACGAGATGCTGGACATGGCGCAATTCATTTTGAATATCCTCTGATTTCTGATACAGCTTATTGAGAGATGAATATTCTTTTTCATCGAGCGGTTTTTGGTCTAAATCCCTGATTGATGCTTTGTAACTGAAATCCCCGATATTGGATAAAAACTCTTCCGTTTTATTAAACGGCATTAAGGTAAGCGGAAGCTGGCTCACATTGTTGTGGGCTTCCGCGGTAATCCGCCATACGTCTACCAAAGCGGGAGACAGTGATTTTTTGCTGTTCATGGCCAATGTCGTTCCGATTTTATCATGAAGCTGGTCAACTTGATACGTCAGATCATGGAATGCTCTCTGGTAGTTATTTTCAGCATGGAGAAGCACAGCGTCTTTTTCTTGGTGCTCTTTATATCCCCAGTAGCTTGTGCCGACGATGGCGATTCCCAGTACGGCGATTAAAATTCCTCTAATCATTTGTCACACCTCTTTTTTATGCTTTTTCATGCTCTTACTCACAGAAAATGTGTTTTCCAATTCTTTTAATCTGCGGTCGTCCCCAAATCCATGCGCTTGTCGCTGTATCCGGATTAAAATAGTAAAGGGCTTCTTCAGTTGGGTCCCAGCCATTTATCGCATCGAGCACTGCTTCTTTGGCCCGTTCATTCGGCTGCATATAAATCTGGCCGTCGGCAACTGCTGTAAAGGCGAGCGGTTCAAAAATAACTCCCGCTACCGTATTCGGGAACAATGGACTGTTAATACGGTTTAAAATAACGGCTGCGATCGCCACCTGTCCCTCGTATGGCTCGCCCCTTGCTTCACCATATACCGCTTGAGAGAGAAGCTGAATATCATTATTTGAAAACCCTCCCGGCATATTTGCCGCAACAGCATCCGGTTTTTTTTCCGGTGTCTTTTGTGCCGGTGCGTTATTTTGCGCTTGCTGATTGCCAGCTGATTTGTTCTGCGCTTTTTGGTTTTGGTCAGGCTGGGTTTGCCGCGCCTCCGCCTTCTGCCTTGCTTGTTGGGTTGCTGCTTTAGACGGCTTTGTTTGATACTTTAACGGAATTTTTCCATAGTGTGTAAATGTATTTCCTTTTTGAAGCTGCTCAACCACATATTCCCGATAATATTTGGATTTTGAAATTAAGATTTGTTTCGTTTGTGCTCCGACAAGACCGTCAATTTCTTTTAAACCGAACTGGTTTTGAAAGTTCCGTACCGCCCAGTACGTTCCCCATCCATAGACCCCGTCTATCTTGCCATTATAGTATCCGTTGTATTGAAGACGCGCTTGTAATTCAATAACGTCATCTCCCGTCGCCCCTCTTTGAATCACTTGATTTGAAAAGGCATAGATCTTCTCGCAATTTGAAAAAGCGGTTATTGTAAAGGAAAAAAGGATGAGACATACCATGATCGCACCTTTGGACTTCATCTTTTCAAGCCTCCTACAGCAAATTTTTAGTGTAGTCGTATTTTCTGTAGCAAGGTTATTTTTATACACTCTTTCCTTCTTATCCCTCTTAACATTCTTCCTGCAGGCATAAAAAAAAGCTGCACGAGTGGGCAGCTTCCAACATTATAATTGCATCATATTGACGGTGCGGGCTTTCTTCGCTTTCCTTAAACCAAACCACCATAAAAAAAGCATAAAGGGGATCATGTAATAGCCCCAATTATGAAGGGCTGTCAGAATAAAATCATACGACCCGTGAAGAGTTGAAGGAATTACTAATGAGAGAAGCAGCCATTTCAAGCGGGCTTTCTGATCCGAAAAACGTGCTTTACCTAGGTAAAATCCCATAATAACACCAAGGAGAGCATGACATGAAACAGGTAAAAGCGCTCTCACAAAAGCATGTTCCACTCCATGGCCGACTAAATAGAGAATATTTTCAAGGGTTGCGAATCCAAGGGAGACGCTGGCCCCGTATACAATCCCATCATAATGTTCATCAAAATGGGCGTGAGGATATACACTTACCATCAGGATAAACCATTTTAACGATTCCTCTAAAACACCTGACGATAAGAAAGAAACAAACAAATTTCCGGATCCCACATTTTCTTTTTCTAATACATATTGGATAAACATGGTAGGGAATACAAGTACAACACCCAGAAAAAAAGAACGCAGCACCATGTGTACAGGTTCATTGTCATACTGATCTTTTAGATAAAAATAGCTTAACAGCGCGATGCCTGGAGCTATTCCTGCAGAGATGATTGCAAACATCAGGCAACCTCTTTCCTTTAAATTCCTATAACTATCGTATCATGTTGTTTATCATTTTACATCTGCCTTTTATGAAAAAGCGCAAAAAGAGCATATGAATCTTTTTCATATGCCCCATTCTTACAAGCTGTTTAATGATGATTTCTTTTTGAGATTTCAGATGCGATTAATCCGCCGTGGAAACGCCCGTTTTCAATAAAAATCTCATTGGCATTATTGCCGGCAGCGATAACCCCCGCAATAAAAACACCTTCCACATTTGTTTCCATCGTTTCTTCGTTAAAAAAAGGCCGGCCTGATTCTTCATCTATCTTCACGCCGATTTTTTTAAGAAAACCGTGATCCGGATGGTAGCCTGTCATGGCAAATACAACATCATTTTTTATGCTCACCAATTCGTTTTGTCCGGTACGGAACATTACTTTATCTTCCGTGATTTCTTCAACACATGCACCAAACTCCATACGGATTGTTCCGTTTCTCACAAGAGCTTCAAACTCCGGCAGTATCCAAGGCTTAATGCTTGATGAGTATTCTTTCCCTCTGTACAATACCGTAACCCGTGCTCCGCATTTCACTAACTCCAGCGCGGCGTCAACACTTGAGTTTTTCCCGCCGATGACCACAACATCTTTATCAAAGTATGGATGGCCTTCTTTGAAATAATGAAAAACTTTAGGCAGCTGTTCCCCCGGAAGGTTCATATAATTCGGATTGTCATAATAGCCTGTTGCGATAATGCAGTACGGTGTCACATAAGTTCCTTTCGATGTATCGATCAGAAATTTGTTTCCGTCTGTTTTCGAAACCGTCTGCACCGTTTCAAATGCATTTACGCGTATGTCTTTGCGTCTGACAACTTCCCGATAATAAGACAATGCTTGAATTCTAACCGGTTTTCTGTTTTCAGTGATAAACGCCACATCACCGATTTCAAGCTTTTCACTTGAGCTGAAAAAGGTTTGATGGGTTGGATAATTGTATATACTGTTGACCACATTTCCTTTTTCGATAACAAGTGCATCAATGCCAATTTGTTTTAGGTGAATGGCTGCTGATAATCCGCATGGCCCCCCGCCAATAACTATTGCTTTTTCTTCAATCATTTCCTTCAACTCCTGCGATTGGCAATTCCATCAAGATATTCCGTTCATAAATAAAAAATCTCCTATATCATCATAGGAGATTTTTTATTTTTATGCAAATGATTGACTTAGATCCATCCTCTGAAACGAGAAGCTTCAGCCATTTTTCGAACACCGACCATGTAGGCTGCAAGCCTCATGTCAATTCTCCGGTTCTGCGCCATATCATAGATATTATTAAATGATTTGACCATCATTTTTTCAAGTTTTTCTTCAACTTCTTCTTCGCTCCAGTAAAAGCCTTGATTATTTTGCACCCATTCAAAATAGGAAACCGTAACGCCGCCTGCGCTTGCAAGCACGTCAGGAACAAGCAGAATATCCCTGCCTGAAAGGATTTTCGTCCCTTCCAGCGTTGTCGGACCATTAGCCGCTTCGACAACGATTTTAGCTTGAATGTTATGGGCGTTTTCTTCTGTAATTTGATTTTCAATCGCAGCGGGAACGAGAATGTCACATTCTAATTCAAGCAGCTCTTGGTTCGTAATCGTATCATTAAACAGTTTCGTTACTGTTCCAAAGCTGTCCCGGCGGTCTAGCAAATAATCAATGTCAAGTCCGGACGGATCATAAAGTCCGCCGTATGCATCGGAAATCCCGACGACCTTGGCACCGGCATCATGCATGAATTTCGCCAAATAGCTTCCCGCGTTTCCGAAGCCCTGAACGACTACACGCGCACCTTGAATGTCAATGCCTTTTTTCTTAGCCGCTTCTTTTATGCAGATGGTTACACCTTTTGCAGTTGCTGATTCTCTTCCGTGAGAACCTCCAAGCACAAGCGGCTTACCTGTAATAAAACCTGGTGAATTAAATTCATCAATTCTTGAATACTCATCCATCATCCATGCCATAATTTGAGAATTGGTAAACACGTCTGGTGCAGGCACATCCTTTGTCGGCCCTACAATCTGGCTGATCGCTCTGACATAGCCCCTGCTCAGTCTTTCCAGTTCTCTGAATGACATATCCCTTGGATCACAAATAATTCCGCCTTTACCCCCGCCATAAGGAAGATCAATGATTCCGCATTTTAAACTCATCCAAATTGAAAGCGCCTTCACTTCTTTTTCTGTCACATTCGGGTGAAAACGAATTCCGCCTTTTGTCGGACCGACTGAATCATTGTGCTGGGCGCGATAACCAGTAAAAATCTTCACAGACCCGTCGTCCATTCGAACGGGTATTTTCACCGTTAATAATCTCATCGGTTCTTTTAATAATTCATAAACTTCCTCTGGATACCCCAATTTTTCAAGAGCCTTATGTATTACGGTTTGGGTTGATAATAATACATCAAGTTTGTCTTCTTCATTATGACCGGTGTTTCGATCGGCTACCATTAAGTTAACCTCCTAGAATCTTCTGTTTCTCACATGCTCCCTTTCAGAGAATAGTATACACCTTCATATCAGCTATGCATAGGTTAAACGTTAGTTTTTTGATGATTTTTACCTAAATTATCTAATAAAAAAACCGCTGTCATAAACAGCAGTTTTTTTATATGTTTTATGAGAAATGAGTCCGGATCGTTTCAACAGCATTTCCGTCCATAATGACTTTCCCGTACTCTTGCAAGCGATAGATCGTTAAAGTGGTCGGGCTTCCGTATTCAGCCAATACTGCGACAACCCCTTCGGATGAACGGGAACCGAGATCGTCAAGGCTTAAAAAGTACTGGCCTTCATAATGGTAAACGGTCCCTCCCATAATGCCGATGCGCTGCAGGCTTTCAGAAAGCTGGATAATATCTTCAAATGAATGGAATTGATAAATAATATCTGCACTTTCATCCAGCTTCACCTGCATCTCAATGTAATCGTCATCGTACTCCTCGTCCTCTGAATCCGCTTCCTGATTCTTTGTTACGATGACAACCATGCCTTGTGCTTGGAGAGAATACACTTCGACTGCGATAGGTCCATTCGCTTCAAATCCGAGCTCTGTATTTGCTTCATTCATCATATCTTTAAATAACTGGTGGACTTTAAATGAGTCCTTCCAGAGATCTTCTTTTGTCAGCCCTCGATCTGTCAAGTCATCGAGTGTCAAAAAGATTTTTATCTTATTATAATTCAGACGCTCAAGCCGCATAACGTTCCCTCCTGCCTCTTCTTGCACACAAATCATATAACACATTATATGAGATGATGAGTCATAGGTTCTTAATTTGTTATCAGTTTACACTGTGTTCACTGGTAAGACAAGCACAATGCAGTCTTTTCTTGAAGTGTCCGGCTGTTTTTAGTAAAAATTGCATTTTATACAGAAGGATCTGGCGGTGCGGCAAGTGTCACAATATGTGTTTCCGGCTTAGCTCCGAACCGAAGCGGCACCTTCGTTGTGCCATAGCCGTTGCTGATGAGATAACGCGCATTTTTCACATGGCCGGTCGTCCCCAATTCATAGGGCCCGAACTTGCCAAACCGAATCTGTCCGCCATGTGTGTGTCCGCTGAAAATGACATCTATGCCGTCAGATTCGTTTATTTGTTCATGAATCGCAGGGTTGTGAGAAACAAGTATATTAAGCTGCTGTTTATCAACGTCCTGAATGGCAGCGGCATAATCGTCCATTTCCATCCTGATATCATTCACACCTGCAATTGTTACGGTATGCCCATTATAGAAATACGGAACCGATTCATTGCGTAAAGGAGTGACTTTGTATTTTTCGCAGATCAAAAGAAGCTTTTGCTGGCTGACCTCATAATCATTATTTCCCCATACCAGCATGACAGGAGCAAGATCCGCAAGCCGTTTTATATTTTCTTCGATTCTAGCATAAGGGACGCCCCCCTCCGCTAAATCACCGCCAATAATGACTAGGTCAGGATGATGGCTTTCAGCTTCATGTAACAAGCCTCTGTCAATTGTACGTTTATGAATGTCAGAAATAAAAAAAATCGTAAGCGGGGTCATGCCTTTCATTTTTGGTAAAACAAATGTGTGGGTTTTAAGGTGGTTACCTTTAGCAAGAGTATACATTTTCACCGTCATTGCCGCTGCTGCTGCAGTCAGCGCGCCGGCCATTGCAACTGTAAGCTTCATAAAAACTCTCCATTCTTTATGACTTATCAATAAGACGGCCAATAAAAAAAAGACGTTTCTATCGTTTGAGAAAACGCCGCAATTTATTTACTTTCAAAATATAGATTGATGTCATATTGGTGCTTCATCATTTGAAAAACAGATTCTCTCGCCTTCCATTTTTCAGGCTGAGGCCACAGATCAGTGCTTTTTTGTATGATTTCACATCTCAGCTTGTGATACTCTCCCTCTGCTTTTTCTTCCTTCTTTTTAAAATAGTAAGACGTACAATATGCAAAAGCGGCCGCCATCATCCAAAATAAATAAACCGTATGGTTCAGAAACTCTTCAAGCATGATCTGAGGCGCTTGCTGATTTAGGCTGAAACCTTTAAAAATGAAAAATAAGCATAACAAACCAAAACAGATAAGCGAGGTCCACTGCCACCTTCGGCATTGCTTGGCGTAATTTTCATACTTTACTTTCCGTTTCACCAGCGCCTGAAGCATCTGTTTTGTCGGTGCATCAGTAAAACGGTCTAATTGATCCCATATTCGTTCCATGCGCTTCACACCTTGTCCATCATTCATTGGTACAATATATGAGAGGCCTGCAAAATACATGCCTGTTAATTGGTCAGGGGAATGTTAAGAACTTGGCCGGTGTACACTTCATTGCCGTTTAAGTTATTATAATGGCGGATTTTATCTTCACCGGCTCGGCTTTTATAATACTTCATGGAAATACGATATAAGGTTTCTTTCTTTTTGACCGTATGTTTAACAACTCGAGTTGCGTCTTCTTTAGTCTGCACTTGCTGAGTATCCTTTTGCACCGTCTTTGTTTCCTCGGGGGCAGCGGCAGCAGAAGCCTTGCTTTCTGACTTCTCATTGGCCTTGGTATCAACTTTTTTATGTATAGAGGAATCTTTCTCCTCTGTTGGTTCTTTTTTATTCTCCGAAGGCTTATTGTCCTCCGCTTGTTCTTTTTTACTCTCCGAAGGCTTATTGCCCTTCGCTTGTTCTTTTTTACTCACAGAGGATACGAGATCCTCTGTTTTTTCATCTGTTTCTTGATCTTTTGTCTCTTTTGCGGAATCCTGCAATGCGACAGTATCTTCTGTTTCTTGTTGTTTTCCAGCCTTAGGCAGAGATTCATACTTGCTTTGGCTGCTGTCGATAAAGACATCTTCATAATCTTTATTGGGATTAAACGGATCGCCTTTTGTGAAATACAGCAGACTGATAAACACGATAATCGGAACAAATACAAACAGTACGGCAAGAACCGTAAATAACGGCGTTTTGGTTTTGGCCTTATCCTGCTTCTTTTTTCTCTGATCTTTTACTGATTGTCTTGACGGAAGAGTTTCATCCTGTTGGTCAACATGCTCTTCTTCAAAAACGTCTTTTTGCTGTTCATAAAGATTCCGGGCTTTTCTTCTCTCTACTCTTGACATTTTCGTCATGCATTTCCCTCCTAACCTGTTGAAAACGAATCTGACAGGCAAACACTACATCAATGATAAAATGCGCCATAACCGGCACAAATAAATTACCGGTCCATTCATAGATAAGGCCAAGCAAAAAGCTGATCGCCGTCACCATGATAAAAAGCAGCCATTTTGTCAAATATCGAAAATGAAGAACGGCAAACACCACGCTTGCAGCCCATAAACCGATATGTGTCTGCAATACGCCCCTAAATAAGATTTCCTCTGTAAAGGCAATCAGAAGCGTTAAAAATATAATATGAGGGACTGACCTCTTACTGAATAACTTTTTATTTATCCCGCCATCATCGTATAAGTGAGGCGGACACCATTTCATCACTGCCAGATCCAAGATAATAACAATAACAGCAAGCGAAACACCATACCATATAATATGGGGGTCCCGAATATTCCAAAGCTTAAAAAAGTCGTTTGCATGCTGAAATAAAAACAGTCCTGCTACAGCCGACACAATTATAACAATTAGCTGTGTCATATATAATTGCTTTAGCATATCCCCATCAGACAGCTGGTCAATCAAATCTTTTTGTTGTTTCAGCACAGCTCACCTTCAGACTGCAGGCCGAATATTCGATTCAATTCTGATTGCCAGTTGTCAAACGGTTCCATTTTGTTACCTTCTCCTTTTTGTTCATAGGCGGTAAGATCGATACCGCAGTGGCTGCAGCATTGATTTTTCGTATGATCAGGCTTGTAAGCTTCGGAAAAATAAGAAAGCAGCGACTCCCTTAAACAGCTTTTTTGTTCCAGCAATGCAGAAAGATGATACATTTTATCCAGCTTCAATTCCATGCGGTGCGACAATTCCTGAGTCATAAGCTCTATAGACGTCTTTCCGCTTAAAAAAAGGTGGATGATGGTACGGGCCTGAGTCTCTGAAACGCCATGGCTGATTAGGAGTTCCCGCAGTTTTTTTTCATCCCGCTCTTCAGTTGCTGTCAATATGCTTAAGATCGAACTGATTTCATGATCAGCCAAATATTCCATCTGGATGATTTGCTGCTGCAGCTCAATATCTCCCGGCGCTCTTAACAAAATGCTGACGCTCGGCTTTCCGTCCCGCCCTGCTCTGCCGATCTCCTGCATAAAGGCTTCAGCAGTCTGAGGCTGATGAAAATGAATAACATATCTTATGTCCGCTTTATCTACGCCCATTCCAAAAGCGTTCGTACTGCAAATCACGTCAAGCTGATGATTGATAAATTGCTGCTGTATTAAAATTCTGTCACCGGACTCCATTCCGCCGTGGTAAAAATCCGCTCTGCTGTTTGTTTTCGCTTTGATTTCAGCAGATAATTCTTCAGCCCACTTCCTTGTCGGACAATATACAATACCAGGACCCTGAAGCTGTTCGACGAGCTGAACCGTCCTGTATATTTTTTCGGCAGTATCCGCCGCATTTTCAACCTTTAAAGCAATATTGGGGCGATTCACTGAATAGAGATGGCGGTCAGCATGCTGCAGGTCAAGCAAATTCATGACATCTAGCAAAGTATTCTTTGTGGCTGTAGCCGTCAGCGCAAGCACCGGCGGATGGCCAAGTGTCTTCCTGAGCAGTCCGAGCTTCGAATAATCCGGTCTGAAATCATGGCCCCATTCGGATATACAGTGGGCTTCGTCAATAACGAAAAGACTGATCGGCACTCTTTTCAGCCTGTCTAAAACGTAATCTGACTGAAGAGCCTCGGGGGATAAATATAAAAATTTATATCGTCCAATGTTCTCCAAAATAGTATTTCTCTCATTCCGGCTCAGCATGCTGTTGAGAGCGGCTGCCCGTTTTTCTCCCAGCGCTTTCAGCTGCTGTACCTGGTCTTCCATTAAAGAAAGCAAAGGTGAAATGATAAGAACCATTCCGTCCAGCAAATACCCCGGCAGCTGATAGCAGAGCGATTTCCCTCCGCCAGTCGGCAGCATAGCAATCGTATCTTTTCCATTCAGTACACTTTGGATGATTTCCTCTTGCCCTTTTTTAAAGGTATGAAAACCAAAATTTTGATATAAAGCTTGTTGTAATTTATTCATATTGACTCACCGTTTTTGCCAGTGCCAGTCTAATTTGAAAGTAGCTAAACTGCTGATGCAACCCTTCCCGAATTCGTTTCATTTTATTGGTCTGCATATTCTTTGCAAACTCAACAATTCGCCGCTGCTCCTCTTTAGAAATATACTGTTCAATAAAAAATGAGGGCTGATGCAAAGAAATTTCCACAATATGATCTTCAATTGTCGCTGTTTTCAGGTTTCTTATATCCGCTATCCGTTCAATCGGAAAACCTTTTTGAACCAGATGCAGCGTTTTTCTTGCCGACTGTGTAAGGGCGCTCTCAAGCACCGTATCAGAAAGAAGATCCGCTAAAACAGAATGTTCACAATGCGGGATAGATTGAATAAAATAATGTACAGCACCCCAAAACAGAATATAAACATAACGCTCATCCTCACGAAGTGAATCGGCAAGCTGTCTGTTTGTATAACCTATTCTTTCATATGAAGTTAATGAGTACACAAAGATAAATGCCTGTTTTTCACCGAGTTTGTTCAAATGTGCTGTTATCATGCCCCACACGCTGGCACTAAGGGCGTTATGGTCGGGATGGCGGCGCAAATAGCGTTTCACCCATTGCAAAATTTGAGTGTCTTTTGTAATGGGTGTATATCGCTGGCAATAATGCTGCTTATTTGATAAAACCTGAACAAGAAGGGATAACCTTTTCCAAAATATTTTGGCAGCCTGCTGGTGATAAGCCCCGTGGCAATGGGCGGGCCAAGGTCTGGCAAAAAGCGCCCGCTTCAATTCTTGTGTTCCCTCTGCTGTCACCCTGTATGTATCTGTTTCATTCATCGCTTTCACGAATGAGAGCTGTTTAAGCTTTTTCAGTGATGCTGTGATGTCACTCCTTGAACAGTCCGGAACCATTCCAAAATATTTTGCGATCTGAAATAATCCGGCATCTTGTATCGTTTGGGACGATCTTTTTCCTTTTAACAAATGAAAAACAGCGCTTTGAGACCGTTCTGCATCTATTTTTTCCAGACAGTCAAGTACCATAATATCGAAGTAATTTAATGACAACTGCCTCACCCACATTCTTTCTGACAAAAATCGATGTTTTCTTCTTTTTATTTTAACAGATTTTAAAGATAAATCGATGTTTAAAGTCGACATTCAAGGGGAGGTTATGTAGATAACCCCTTATGTGATAAGCATTCTCATTCATTTTTCTGTTGAAATGTAGCATCAACATCATTACAATAGGTAAAGGGAATAGGTGTTATATTAAAAAAATATAAAAGATTAATCCATTTGTTCCAATAAGAACAATCTGGGAGGTTTATTTTTATGGCAAAGTACACAATTGTAGACAAAGATACGTGCATTGCATGCGGAGCTTGCGGTGCTGCTGCACCAGACATTTATGATTATGATGATGAGGGCATTGCATTCGTCACGCTTGATGAAAATAAAGGTGTTGTAGAAGTTCCGGATGTGCTTGAAGAGGATATGATTGATGCATTTGAAGGATGCCCGACTGATTCCATCAAAGTTGCGGATGAGCCGTTCGAAGGCGACCCGCTTAAGTTCGAATAGAAAAAGCTCCCTGTCATTGGGAGCTTTTTTAATATGTTGCGCCAGGTCTGTTAACAGACCTGGCGCATTTTTTATGAATCAATGGTTTGAAGGTTTCTTTGCTGTTCAATCCAAGGCTTAAGCTTCGTAAAGATTAAAGTGAAGACGATCGTAATAATGATCCCTTTTACGATATTAAACGGCAATATTCCCGCGACAACCGCTGTTTTCAAAGCGCTGTCTGATAATGCCGGCGAATGTAAAAACCATGTGTAAGCAGGTAGAATGAGAACATAATTTAAAATACTCATTAAGACCGTCATAGCCGCAGTTCCCGCAAGCAGGCTCACAGCCAGTCCTTTTGCCGAATTTAACTTTTTAAATAAGAAAGCAGTCGGCAGAATAAACAGCGTTCCTGCGATAAAGTTTGCAACCTGCCCCACAGGTACGCCGGCCATGCTTCCCTGAATCATATATTGAAGAACATTTTTTATCCCTTCAACGGCAATGCCCGCTGCCGGTCCGTATAGAAGAATGGCGATAATGGCAGGTACATCACTGAAATCAATTTTTAAATAATCAGGAAGACCCGGAAACGGGAAATTTAACAGCATTAATACAAACGCGATGCTGCTAAGCATACTGATAACCACTAATTTTTTCACTTTCATTTTGAGCTCTCTCCTTTTCGATCATATCTCTCGAAAAGTGGAAAGGTTCGTTCTGTCCAGCCCAATAAAAAAACCGCTTTAAGATAAGCGGGGTTTAGATTTGGACTCGGCAAAGAAACGTTTGAAAATCTTATTTCAAAACGCTGCTGAACCTCCATCTTCTCCCATCCAGACTATACTGTCGGCTTCGGAATCACACCGAATCCTGCTGTAAAAACAGCTCGCGGGCTTAGAGCACATTATACTCATCACCGCCGGTAGGGAATTACACCCTGCCCCGAAGATTGATCATATGAATTTATTCACATTATAAATGATATAAATCGTAATGTATAGATAAGAGCTCAAAATCTTTATTTTTAAATAAATATTTATGCTCTTTTGTGTGATAAAACAGCGCATTTATAAGCTTTACTTTCGCCCTTTACTGCGGCAATACACGTTGACACTCTATTAAGAATATGATAAATTATCAGATATTTATGTTAGTAAATTTAGGAGGAAATCTTACGATGTTTCGAGTATTGGTCTCAGACAAAATGAGCAACGACGGCTTACAACCGCTAATTGAATCAGACTTTATTGAAATTGTTCAGAAAAACGTGACAGAAGCAGAAGATGAATTACATACTTTTGATGCTCTTTTGGTGCGCAGCGCGACAAAAGTAACGGAAGACCTTTTCAAAAAAATGACTTCCTTAAAAATTGTCGGCAGAGCCGGCGTCGGTGTCGACAACATTGACATTGATGAGGCCACAAAGCATGGGGTAATCGTCATTAATGCTCCGAACGGAAACACCATTTCCACGGCAGAGCATACATTTGCGATGATTTCTTCTTTAATGAGACACATTCCTCAGGCCAATATTTCTGTGAAATCCAGAGAGTGGAATCGCACAGCTTATGTCGGTTCTGAGCTTTACGGAAAAACACTTGGAATCGTAGGATTGGGCAGAATCGGAAGCGAAATTGCACAGCGTGCGAGAGCCTTCGGTATGACCGTGCACGTATTTGATCCTTTCTTAACAGAAGACAGAGCAAAAAAAATCGGTGTAAACAGCCGTACATTTGAGGAAGTTCTCGAAAGCGCGGATATTATCACAGTTCATACGCCTTTAACGAAAGAAACAAAGGGCTTACTGAACAAAGAAACCATTGCGAAAACGAAAAAGGGTGTTCGCCTGATTAACTGTGCAAGAGGCGGCATTATTGATGAAGCTGCGCTTTTAGAAGCTTTGGAAAACGGCCATGTCGCAGGTGCGGCACTTGATGTATTCGAGGTTGAACCGCCTGTTGAATCAAAGCTTCCTGATCATCCTTTAGTAATTGCCACTCCTCACTTGGGTGCATCAACAAAAGAAGCCCAGCTGAATGTTGCAGCTCAGGTATCTGAAGAGGTATTGCAGTTTGCAAAAGGCCTTCCTGTTATGTCAGCGATCAACCTGCCGGCGATGACAAAGGATGAGTTCAAAAAAATTCAGCCTTACCACCAAATCGCAGATAAAATCGGAAGCCTCGTTTCACAATGTATGAAGGAACCTGTAAAAGATGTGGCGATTCAATACGAAGGAACCATTTCGAAACTTGAAACATCGTTTATCACTAAAAGTTTGCTGTCAGGCTTTTTAAAACCGCGCGTTGATTCAACCGTCAACGAGGTAAATGCCGGCGGAGTTGCTAAGGAACGCGGAATCAGCTTCAGCGAGAAAATTTCATCTAATGAGACTGGTTACGATAACTGCATCAGCGTTAAAGTTACGGGAGACCGCAGCACATTTACAGTCACAGCTACGTATATCCCTCATTTCGGAGAGCGTATTGTTGAATTAAACGGATTTAATATTGACTTTTACCCAACAGGACATCTGGTATACATCCAGCATCAAGATACAACCGGTGTTATCGGCCGCGTTGGACGTATTCTCGGCGATAATGATATCAATATCGCCACAATGCAGGTTGGCCGTAAAGAAAAAGGTGGAGAAGCTATTATGATGCTCTCCTTTGACAGACATTTAGAAGAAAAGGTTGTTAATGAACTATCAGACGTTCCAGACATTGTTTCTGTCAAACTGATTGATCTTCCTTAATCAATACACAAAAAACTCAAGCCATTGAAGGCTTGAGTTTTTTTGATCATTACGTGTTTTTATGTAAAATGTCTAAAACACTTCTCAATTCTTGGACTGGGATCTGTCCTGGTGCAGATGCTTCTTCTCCTGAACCAAATGTGCAGGCTGAACCAAAAACTTCTCCTGCAAGACGGCTGACAAGTCCTGTTGCCGCCATTGACATTGTAATGATTGGACGATCTGCATATTTTGTTCTCATAGTGAGCGTGGCATCGAGCAGAGTCAATACATCTTCAGCGCTATTCGGCATTACCGCGATTTTAGGGATATGAGCTCCGTACTCTTGCATTTGGCGCAAACGTGAAATGATTTCTTCTTTTGCTGGTGTTTTGCGAAAATCATGATTAGACATCACGACATACACACCATTTTCTTCCGCACACGCAACTAGTGCTTTTGCTTGTCCTGAAAACAGTTCAACGTCCGCCAGATCAATTTTTTTTGTACGAATAGCCATTTCCAGCAGTTGCGCATAGTAACGATCTTCAACTTGTAAGCTGCCGCCCTCTTTATGACTTCGGAATGTAAAAAGAAAAAGGGTGTCTGCCAACGTCTTTCTAAGCTTTGAAATCATGTCTTTTACCGCTTCTAAATCTTCAGCCTTTTGGTACACATCCACTCGCCATTCCACAATGTCCGGCTTTAAGGCTTTTATAGCTTCTGATTCTTGAAGAATTTGTTTTTCTGTCGTCCCCATTAAAGGAATAATAATCTTAGGAATCCCTTCCCCTATTGAAACATTTTTGATTGTTAATGTATTCATAGACTTTCAGCCCTTTCTTCAATCGTCTTATTATTATATAACACTTACAAGGCGAAAGCGGCAGTCCCTTTTCAAAAACCGGCGGCTGTCCGCATAAAAAAGAACTCTTCCCTTACTGCCCGAAAAGAGTTCTTTGTCTTAATTTATATGAATCGGATTTGGAGCAGACGGAACCGATACGGGTTCTGTTACATCATACTTCCCAACCTGATGTGTTTTCGTATTTTTAAAGGTCACTTTGGTATAACCAAAATCTTTCGCTGTCAAAAGCAATCCTTCAAGCATTAAAATACTGCTTATCGAATTCTCAACAACCGACTTTTCTGAGAAATATATCAATAAGGAATCATTTTTTTCTGTTACAGATTTGACCGTTCCGCTTTTAATAATAGGTCTGATATCTGAATTGCTGCTGTTTTCCATTCCTTTTATTGCGTCACTTATATTATGATAGGTTTTTTCAGAAGGGACGAGGAAATAATGCCCTTCTTCATCCTGATAGGCATAGTAACCCCTTTGGGTCTGTTTGTGAACGGGAAGTTCCGTTAAAGTGCCGTAGGATCCTATGTCTGCACCTGAATCGCCTTGGTCTGTCGTGAATTTGATGCGGTCATAGGGGCTCCATTTCATTGTTTCGTTCAGCATTTTTTCCAATAACTTTGCCTCTTTAGAAGAATCGACCGTGATTTGTTGTTTGACCTGTATCAACAGCTCCTTCTGATTTTCCGTGACTTTCACGTCATCAATAAATGATGGGACAGATATGCCGGTATCAAATAAATCTGAGTGGTCGTAGGCAAACAGCATGTCCTGAATGTTTTCGCCTGAGTTTGTTTTTTCGATGCTTACGGGTATGATCGTGGACGTTTTTGCATTGGCAAATGCTACGGTTATGTACTTGTTTTGATCTTTGTCAGAAACAACAAACGTTTTTTGAATGCGGGCTGCTTCTGATTTTTGGCTGTCTGCCAGCTTCATTTCAGCGGCAGCACTGTCATCAGCCGTTCCTTTGTTGTCAAACTGTGATTTGGGAAATAAATGAGGAGAAATAATGAAAGCAATATATACTACAATCGCTGTTGCAACTGCGGGACCAATCCAGCTTACAGGCAGTTTTTTCTTATGCTTTGCCTTCAGAAGACACTCGTAAATGTCGTTTGCCGAGCGTTGGTCTTTAACTTTGGGAAGTTGATTTAACAACTCCTTTATCCGTTCTTCGTTCCAATCTGACTTCATCATCCATTAGCTCCTCCCTCAAAAGCTCCATATGTTTACGAAGTACTTTGAGCGCCCTGTGCTGGGTCGTTTTCACTTTACTTTCCGAGAAGCGCAGAGCTTTGGCTGTTTCCTGAATAGAATATCCTTGAATAAATCTTAAGATAATAACAGCTCTTTGATCTATCGTGCATTGATCCAGCGCGGCATAGATTTCCCGGACATTTTCATGCTGAACGGCGAGTTCATCCGGAAGCAAATGCTGATCTCTGACATCCTGTGTATCCCAATCAAATGTCCCCATAATCCGCTGTCTGATCGTCTGCTGCTTGCGGAACCAATCAATTGCGACATGGCGGGCTATTGACAGCAGCCATGTTTTTTTACTGCTTCTTCCTTCAAATGTATGATATGAATTCAGCACACGGATATAAACCTCTTGAAGAAGGTCCTCTGCTTGGCTTTTGTCTTTTACCATATAAAATAAGAATTGGTACAAATCTTGATGATATGTATCATACAATATCTGAAAGGTTTCTTCCATGGGAAACCCCTCCGTTCACTTTTTTGTCGTAAGAATAGGTAGAAAAGTTACATTACAACTATATTACGAGAAACTGGAATTTGGAAGGGAATTTATATTAACTTATTCTTAAATTTTGTAAGCGTAAAAGGAAAAAAACACCCGCATAAACAGCGGGTGTTTCGTATGGAACAAGATTCTTCGTCAAATTTGGACTTCATCCAACGGTTTTGTCGGAATGTAAAACGTAAATGTCGTTCCTTTATCAATACGGCTGTGCACTGTGATGGAGCCATTGTGTGCTTCTACGATATTTTTCACAATCGCAAGTCCGAGCCCTGTGCCCGCTCGGCCCCTTGTACGTGCTTTATCCGCTTTGTAGAAACGCTCGAAGATAAACGGCAAATCTTCTTCCGGTATTCCTGAACCAGAGTCCTTCACGTCAATTTTCAATCCGTCTTTGACAGATTGGACCGCAATATGGACGGTTCCGCCCGATTGAGTATGACGCAGCGCATTGTCAATTAAATTTGTAAATACCTGCTCCATTTTGTCCTCATCGAATGCAAACTCTGTTTCATTAAGTGATATGTCGTCCGTTAAAGAGATGTTTTTCTCTTTTGCAACTCCGGAAAATTTTCTGAAGATCTTTTCTAAAAATTCATCGAGATTTACTTTTACGTAATGTAATGCGGTATGGCCGGATTCCATTCTCGCTAAATCCAGCAAATCATTGACAAGACGGCCCATTCGTAATGACTCGTCGTAAATGATCTGCGCAATTTCTTTCCGGTCATCCTCTGAGCTTGCGATATCGTCAACGATGGCCTCACTATAGCCTTGAAGCATAGAGATCGGCGTTCTGAGCTCATGGCTCACATTGGCGATAAAATCTTCCCGCAATTTATCAAGCCGGCGCTCTTCCGTCATGTCCCGCAGCACGGCAACGGCGCCCCGCACATGAGACTGCGCGTAAAGCGGCGACATTAAAAGCACCCACGACCGCCCTTGCAGCGTCATTTCGATCATTTGTTCTTTTTCTGTATTGACCGTGTTTTGGAACAGTTCTTTTGCCTCCGGCGGAAGGTGATCGTCTGCCTGTACATTCATGTTCTGCTCATAATACCACGCTTGCAGAAAACGCTCCGCCGGCGGGTTTGTGACCAGAATTGTTCCGTCTATATTAATTGTAATGACCCCGTCGGCCATACTGCTCAATATGTTGGAAAGCTGTTCTTTTTCCTGATTCAGCGCGTTAATATGGAAGTTGAGCTGTCTCCCCATTTGATTAAAGGCAGTCGCAAGCTCACCGATTTCGTCATGCGTCAGAATCGGAATCTTTGTGTCAAACTTTCCTTTCGCCAGATCCTGAGCACCTTCCCTCATTTTTCGAAGCGGATAGGTTACCCGGCTTGACAGAAAGAAGGCGAAAAATGTTGTCAGCACGATCGCAATGCCTGCAGCCAGAAAAATATAGCGGGTTGTGTGTTTTGTCGTATCCTTCACAGCTAAAAGAGACTGCGATAAAAATACCATCCCTTTTTTTCCGTCTTTTTCATAAGGGACTCCGACGACGAGCCGCTCATTATTCGTATTAGTGTCGTTGACTCCGGTGCGTTTACTCACTTTTTGGTAGTTCGACAGCGCCTTGTCTAACTCCGGGTCACGCTTAATTTGTTCCAGCGTAATCGAGGATAATTGATTTTTATCATTAGGCGAATACCAGTGTTTCTTCTCATCCTGTACAATCGCAATGCTTGTTAAGTTATCTGCCAGCTCCCATGTGATGGATCTGGCCAGCGCTTGATCCTCATGGTTTTCTAAAATAACCGCTACTTTGTTGGCGAGCTGGGTTAAGTCATTTTCCGCTTCTTCTACGTGATAATTTTCGATAAATTCCAGCAGCAGGACCGTTAAGATAAATAAAACGATCAGAACAAGCGAAAGGATTGTGAACCATAGCTTGCCTACTACGCTTTTCCAAAATTTCATTCAGCGCCTACCTCAAATTTATAGCCGACGCCCCAAACTGTAACGATTTTCTTTGCCGCGCCCGGTGATACTTTGTTCAGTTTTTCCCGCAGCCGTTTGACATGTGTATCGACCGTTCTGAGGTCTCCGAAAAATTCATACTGCCATACTTCTTTCAGAAGCTTTTCCCTGTCATAGACTTTGTCCGGCGTTTTCGCCAAGAAGTAAAGAAGCTCATACTCTTTTGGGGTTAAGCTCACTTCAGTTCCATCGGCGGTCACGCGGTGGGCGTCATGATCAATGGAGAGATGCGAGAACACGAGCACATCCTTCGTTGTCGTATTTGCATTGAAGTAAGATGTTTGTGATGCTCTGCGCAGCAGCGCTTTTACACGCAGCACAACTTCCCTTGGGCTGAAAGGCTTGACGATATAGTCATCTGTTCCCGCTTCAAAGCCCTGCACGCGGTTTGCTTCTTCGCCTTTTGCCGTCAGCATAATGATCGGTGTAGCCTTTTTTTCCCGAATTTGGCGGCAGACTTCGATTCCGTCTGTGCCTGGCATCATTAAATCGAGTAAGATCAGATCGTAATCGGTTTCAAGCCCTTTAACGATTGCTTCGTCTCCGTTTTCCGCTTCCTCAATTTCATATTCTTCCCGTTCAAGATACATTTTTAAAAGGCGGCGAATTCTGGCTTCGTCATCTACTACTAATATTTTTGTTTCTTTAGATTGATCCATCGTTTTCCCCCTGCTTTCCTTCTGTTACTTTCATTTTATCAAAACCTGTGAAAGATTGAGAACTGAATAGGTTTTTAGGAACTTATGCGTAGGAGTGCAGTCCGGCAAGCACAAGATTCACGAAAATTAAGTTGAACATAATGATAGCAAACCCGATGACGGCAAGCCATGCTGATTTCTCGCCATGCCATCCTCTCGAAAGCCTTAAATGCAAATAAGCGGCGTAGAACAAAAACGTAATCAGCGCCCATACTTCCTTCGGGTCCCAGCCCCAAAATCTTGTCCAAGCGAGCTGAGCCCAAATCATCGCAAAGATTAGCGCCCCAAGTGTAAAGACGGGAAATCCGATGGAAACAGCTCTGTATCCGACTTCATCCACCAGATCAAGATTCGCACTTTTCACCAGCGGCTGTAAAAACGCACTGATCCTTTTTCTGATGATTAGACGCAACGCGCCATATAGGAGAAGCCCGGCGCCAAATGACCAGATGACTGTATTTACTTTTCTGCCTGAAAAGATTGCCGGAAGTTCTATGAATGGCTCCATTTTGCCGTTTGTCACCAGCTCGCCTTGATGCGGTCCGACAAGTGCAGGCATTTCATACACCATTACGCTTTTTTCCTTGTTTTTATCAACCCAATTGAATTCCGCTTTGTAATCTGCGAAGCGGAATGCTGAAGTGACAGCAATAAACGCGATGGTTGCCACCAGTATAAACATGATCATTTCCAGCCAAAAGGTTTTTTTGCCCGGCTTTGTCTGATCCACATCTTTCAGCAGAAAAATAACGCCCGCAACAAAGCTGATCGCAAGTATAGCCTGCCCAAGCGCAGCGGTTGTGACGTGAATATACAGCCAATTACTCTGCAATGAAGGAATTAATGGCGAAATATCTGTCGGAAACATGCTCGCATATGCAATGAGAAGCAAAGCGATCGGCAGCGTAAACAGCCCTAATGAAGGCAGCTTATAAATAAAATAAATAATGATAAAGGCAAGAACCAGCATCATGCCAAAGGCCGTGGTGAATTCAAACAAATTGCTGACAGGCGCGTGACCGCTCGCAGCCCACCTTGTGATGAAATATCCAAGATGGCAAACAAACCCGATACAAGAAAGGGCAATTCCGATCGCCGCCCAACGGTTTTTACCGTCCTTCCTGCCTCTTTTACCGCGAATAGCCCCGCCGAAAAACGCGACGGCTATTAAATATACAAGAAAGGCCGCATAAAGAAAATTTCCGCTCAGCTCCGCCATTACAACACTCCCTTTTTATAACTATTCCTGCGATTTCATTAATTCTTTTTGATCTGCCGGCTCAGCCAGCCCTGTATCAGTCAGGACATATTTCAAATCCTGCTTAAGTCCGTACCAGTTTTTGTTGGTATGCCCGGCTATAAGCACCTTACCATCCTGCGTGTGCAGCCAGATTCTCCGATGCTGCCAGTACATGCCCTGAATAACACCGATCATAAAAATAGCTCCGCCTAAAGCAAGCACCCAAAGCGTCAAATCTTTTCTGACGGTAAGACCGGAGATGTTTTTCGTTTCGACATGATCAAATTTCATTTTATATTTGTTGCTGTCTGATCCTTCTATCGTCTCCTGGATCGCCACGAAGCTTTTTTCACCTTTTGGCTTGTCTGGTGTAATCATATTAAAGACAAATGCAGGATTGTTAGGGATTTTTGTTTTGGTGCTCGGCTCTCCATCTTTATTAAAATAAAAATCCGGCAGGTAGCTTGCCACTTCAACCTTGTAACCGTTACCAAGATCATAGTCCGCATCTGGATCCAGAAGATTAATCTTAATACTTCCAAAGGATTTTTCGGTTTTTTTATCAATCAGCTGAAACACCATCTGATCGAGCTGATTCTCTTTATAGTCTACTTGATAAACCGAATAGGAATCAAAACGCAGAGGTTCATTGACAATGATGTTGTCCTCTTTTATTTTCTTCAGCTTCGGTTTTTCTCCGTAAACAATCTTGCCTTCGCGTTTGAAAAGCTCTGCCTTTGTCTGAAAGCTTTTGGCGACTTTTCCGTTTCCGACCCGGTCAATAGCGTCCGCAAAGACTTTTTTTTCATTTTTGCTGTTGTAGGTTTCCACACTGAATTGATTGTTTTTCAAATAATATTCGCCGTCAGTTCCCGGGATCACCGCTGTCTCGCCTTCACGAACCCACAGAGTTTCGTCAACGTACATTCCGGGGACAAATCTCAGCATCGCGCCGATGAGAAAGATAATCAGACCGATATGGTTGACATATGGACCCCATCTGGAAAAACGGCCTTTTTCAGCTAAAAGACTTCCCTCTTTTTCTCTTATTCTATAACGCTTCTTTTTTAAATGAGTGATGATTTTTTCCTTTGTTTGTCCTGTCAGCTCTGTCTCTGATTGGCTGAACAGCCGCTGCCTTCTCAAAAAGACAGGATTCCGTTTGACACCTTGGTTCTTCAACGCCCTGTAAAGCGGGATGACTCGATCAAGACTGCAAATCACAAGAGAGATGCCAATGGAAGCGATCAGAAGCAAATACCACCAAGACCCGTAAAGGTGATGAAGGCCTAACAGATAATAGATATGGCCGAATGTGCCGTATTGATCTTTATAATATGTATCAGCTTGTGCCCCTGGAGGCAAGTAGGCTTCCTGCGGAAAAATGGTGCCGAATGCAGAGGCAGCCAGTGTAATGATGATAAGCCATATCCCTACCTTGACCGAAGAAAAGAAGTTCCAAATTTTATCGATGATGGTTTTGTTATAGGTTTGGGAGCGCCTGGCACTGCCGTCATACCTCATATCAGCAAGCGCCGGCTGTTTTTCTTGAAGCGTTCTGCCGCACGATTCACATAAGACGGTTCCGATCGGGTTGATATGTCCGCACTCGCATTTTACCCGCTTCATCCTGAAGACTCCCCGGGCTTAATCAGATTCATATAATCATGAATCATGCTTTCTGTCATTGTGCCGGTCACCACCTTGACAATTTTCCCCTCCGGATTAATTAAAAATGTTGTTGGGATCGGACTCACGCCATACGCATTAAGCACTTGTCTGTCACTATCCAGCACAACTGGAAAATTGACTCCGTAGGAATTCATAAAATTATGTACTGCTAATCTTGACTCGCCTACATTCACTGCAACAATTTCGACTCCTTGGTCTTTAAAGTGTTTGTATTGGTTCGCCATATAGGGAAACTCTTTTTTGCACGGTTCACACCATGTTCCCCAGAAATTCAAAAAAACGCCTTTGCCTTTCAACCCATTCAGTTCAATACGGTTCCCTTCCGCATCTTTCAGCACAAAATTCGGTGCTTGGGACCCTTCAGATATACTTTCTTTGTCTGCAAATACGGCATTGTAAATCGTATATCCCAGCGCACAGATTAATATGAGAAGGATGCCGGTCCGAATGAATAAACGCCTTTTTTTCTTCATTGCACAGCCCCCTTCCCCTATTGCATACCATTTCATTATACCATTGCCAATTCTATTCACATTTGTTTTTTTTGAAGGTTATGTGAAAATTAGAAAGCGTTTTTACCGTGTTCAGCCAAAGCTCTGAGTCTTTTTACCTCATGCGGCGTCAGTTCCCTCGCATCTCCGGTATGAAGTCCGCGCAGGTCTAAAAATGCGTATTCTTCCCTCTTCAGCTTCAGCACCTCATGGCCGATTGCTTCAAACATGCGGCGAACTTGTCTGTTTCTGCCTTCATGAATGGTCAGCTGAATAATGCTTGTCTGTTTTCTCTTATCTAAAGAGAGCAGCTTCGCTTTGGCGGGCGCTGTTTTGCCTTCTTCCAGCTGTACGCCCCGTTCGAGTTTTCTGACCAGCTCTTTTGACGGAATTCCTTTTACCTTCGCCACGTATGTTTTATCAATTTGATACTTAGGATGCATAAGCTTGTTGGCAAAATCGCCGTCATTCGTTAAAAGCAATAATCCGCTTGTATCATAGTCAAGGCGTCCGATCGGATAAATGCGCTGCGGAATTTCTTTAAAAAAGTCAGTTACCACTTTTCGCCCTTTATCATCGTCAGCAGCCGAAATGACGCCTCGCGGCTTGTAGAGCAGAAAATATACAGGCTCTTCGCGTTCTATCTTCATCCCATTTACTTCAATTTGATCAGAACCGGTCACCTTTACACCCAGTTCTGTTATAATTTTGCCGTTCACCTTTACTTTTCCTTCTTTAATCAGCTCTTCTGCCTTTCTGCGTGACGCAACTCCGGCGTGAGCAATAACTTTTTGCAGTCTTTCCATGTCTTTCACCTCAAGTATTATCTTACTTTTTTCAACCTGAACAAACAAGCTTTTTCAGGAGCTTACTGTTTCGAAACAAAAAAGCGCCATTTTCAGGCGCTTCCAAATAATAACGTAACGATGATGATGGATGCAACTACTCCGATCAAATCAGCGAGAAGTCCTACCTTTAAAGCATCACCCATTTTTTTAATTCCAACCGCCCCAAAATAAACAGTTAAAACGTAAAGTGTCGTATCGGTCGAGCCTTGCATGACCGACGCGAGCCTGCCGATAAAGGAATCCGGCCCGTAAACGGCAATTAAATCTGTTGTCATGCCGAGTGCCGCCGTTCCTGAAATTGGACGGATCAAAGCGAGCGGCACTACCTCAGCGGGCATGCCAAGGGCGGAGAAGACGGGTTTTAAAAGCCCCATAAAAAAATCGAGCGCGCCTGAAGCCCGAAAAACGGTAATAGCGACAAGCATCCCGACTAAATACGGAATAATGGAAAACGCAATCTCTATTCCTTCTTTTCCGCCTTCTACGAAAGATTCATATGTCGGAACGTTCTTGAAGGTTCCGTAAAGAAGAATTCCGGCAATAATAATCGGAATCATTGCCAAAGACAGCCAATTGATGATTTCCATCCGCTCATCTCCCCTTCTTTTTCCGGCGATAATAAAAATAACGGTCGATCAGGATGGCGCCGATGCCTGAGATAAGAGTCGCCAAAATAGTGGGGCCGACAATATCAGTCGGCGACTTTGAAGAATAAGCCATTCGGACTGCAATCACTGTTGTCGGAATGAGCGTAATACTCGATGTATTAACGGCCAGAAACGTGATCATTGAGCGGCTTGCTTCAGAACGGTTGCCATTCAGCTTTTTCATTTGTTCCATCGCTTTAATCCCAAGCGGTGTCGCCGCATTGCCCAGACCGAAAAAGTTGGCCATAAGATTTGATAAGATGTAGCCCATTGCGGGATGATCCGGCGGAATATCTGGAAACAGCTTTGATATAAACGGCCTGCACATACGGCTGAAGATATCAAGCAGCCCCGACTGTTCAGCTATCTTCATCAAGCCGAGCCAGAAGACAAGGACGCTCATGAGCCCAAGTGAGATCGTAACGGCCTCTTTCGCCCCTTTAAAAACAGCTTCATTCACCTCTTGAAGGGTCCCGTTGCACATTGCGAACACAAGCCCGATCACAGTTAAGCCAACCCAAATTAAATTGACCATTCTGACCCGCCAGCCGCATTCGAGAAGATTGCTTTGAAGGTTTCAAAGAAGCGTTTTTTCGGTTTTTTATTCCGTTCATTTTCATAATAGATCGGCAATTTCGCAATGGTTTCGTCATTAATGGTGACCGTCATTTGTCCGACAACGTCAGGAATGGCAGAGCGATCCTTTTTCCATGCTTTTTTCGGCTTGAGCAGGGTTGTATTAATTTTCACTTCGTCTTTTTCATCTTCATCGAGTAAATAAGTAACATCCCGTTTTATAAAGGCACGGCTGCCATAAAAGGTTTCTTTGAGCTTTGGAATGTCTCCTTTTTTTGCGACAATGTAGGTTTTATAATGGTTAAATACATACTCAAACATATTCATATGATCATCCCAATCGTTAGGGTCATTAATGGTGACTGCAATTAAGTCTGTGCCGTCTTTTGATGCAGTCGAGACCAGCGTCCGTTTCGCAAGCTTCGTATAGCCTGTTTTACCGCCTGTGCTGTATTGGTAAAGTCCTGTCAGAAGCTTGTTTTTATTCTTCCATACGCTTTCCATCGTTTCCGCTTTATACACTTTAGTGCCTGAAATGGTTTGATAGTCTTTCAGCTTCATGGCGTATTTAGTTAAAATCGCCATGTCATAGGCTGTTGAGTAATGATTCTCATGGTCATCCAGTCCGTGAGGGTTTTGAAAACGTGTATTTTCCATGCCGATCTGCTCAGCTTTTTGGTTCATCATATACACAAATCCGTCTAGGCTTCCTCCGACATGTTCGGCAATAGCCGCAGCCGCATCATTGCCTGAACGCAGCATCAGCCCATATACAAGATCTTTTAGCTTTACCTTTTGTCCTTCTTTTAAATAGATCGCTGAACCTTCCGTTCTGACCGCGTTTGCCGACACTGTCACAGTCTCTTCCATTTTTCCTGATTCTATGGCGAGAACGGCCGTCATGATCTTTGTTATGCTCGCAATTCGCCGTTTTTCGTGCTCGTCTTTAGCAAATAACACTCTGCCTGACGCACCGTCAATGACAATAGCGCTTTTTGCGCTGACATTTATTGCTGCATATGCTTTATGCTCTTTAATAAAGGTGAGTAGAAAAGCAGTGACCAGAATGATTACGGCAGCTTTTTTCAGAAAGCGCATGTTTGCTCACGTCCTTGTTGTGGTTTGTACAAGTTTATGCGCATGTCCACCAGTTATGAATACCAATTGTTTGTCAGGCCCTTTTCAGCAATAAAAAAACTCCCCCTTTAAGGGAGAGTTCATCTTATCTGATTTTCGCCATGTTTGATCCTGACGTTTCATAGTGCGCCAATTCTTCCCGCATATGCAGGAAGTCGGGGCTGAGAGCCGTCAATAGTTCATGCAGAGAGGCAGGCACAGCCTGATAAAATTGGATCGCGCTATTGCCGGTGTAAGCTGCCCGGCTATTTTCAAACCATGTATCTTTTTTCGGCATAAAAAATTCTTCAATACACTGATGATACACTTTGTACAGCGTGTTTTCCGCTCTTTTATCCTGAAATGGCTCATGCTGAAGAAGCAGGCGGCATGCTTCAGCGCCTCCTTCACAAAATACTGACATCCTTCTCAGCGTACTGAGCACATCTCGGCAATACTCCTCCTCAAGAGGCAAATCGGCCTGCATAGATGATAAAGTGGTTTGATTTAAATAATTGTTGACGGTTGTGACAACCTTTGATAAGAATTCGCCGGTTTCCTTAGTCTGGGTTTTCACCATCGAATTTCCCATTCCGTTCGTTACCTTCCCCTCATATCTTTGTGCATCTTGTTCTGCTTCTTTCATCACTGGCCTTTTCTTTACTATCGTATGATGAAAAAGCAAAAATAATCTTCTATTTTATATCCTCGAATGTTTGGTTAAAGTTTTCAAAAAACAAATCAGCTTCTTCTTGGAACACGTCTTCTTCCGCATTTTCTGGCAGCGGAGGAAGTTCGTCCAGCGTTTTCAAGCCGAACTGTTCCAAAAAAGTCGCCGTTGTGCCGTACAAAATCGCACGCCCGGGACCATCGGCCCGTCCGACTTCACATAAAAGCGCCTTTGAGACTAGGCTGTGCAGAATCCGTTCTGATTTCACACCTCTGATATCTTCAATCTCCGCTCTTGTAATCGGCTGTTTATACGATACAATCGCCAATACTTCCAGAGAAGCTTGAGAAAGGCCTTTTGACGGTACCTCGATAAGTTTTTTTAAATACGCCGCAAACTCTTTCTTAGTAGAAAGCATATACGTATCCGCAAATTCAATTAATTCGATTCCTCTATCGTCCTTACGATATTCGCCGGCCACGTCCGCCATAATATCTTGCAGCTCTGCTTCCTCTATATCAAGCACAGTCAACAGCTGCTTTTTAGTCAGTCCTTCATCACCCGCCGCATACAGCAGGGCTTCTACTATTGCTTTCCATTTCACGATGTCAAGCTCCATGAATGGATTCACTCCCCGTAATGTAAATATCTGAAAAATTTTGCTCCTGTTCAATCAGGATCAGCTGATTTTTCATCAGCTCGAGAACTGCTAAAAAAGTAACGACTAAGTGTTCTTTTTGTTCATACGGAAAAAGCGCCATAAAATTGATTCTCGTTCCGGTTGTTTTCAAGCTTTTCATTATTTCGTTCATTCTGTCTTCTATCGGTATTTCTTGTCTTGTAATGGTCGTTTCCGTCGGCCTTGCTATTTTTTTTCGGTTTAACACTTTTTGAAAAGCGCCGAGCATATCATAAACGGTAACTGACAGCTTTTGTTCTGTTTGTTTCACTTCTTTTGCATATTCGCTCAAGTCACTCGGCGGTTTTGTAAAGGATTTTTGTCTCTCTTCTTCCCGTTCCTTTAAATCTTTCGCCGCATCTTTGTATTTTCTATACTCAATTAGCTTTTCAATCAGTTCCTCACGCGGATCTTCTTCTTCAAGTAATTCATCTTCAAACAGCTCTTCCTCTTGTTTCGGAAGCAGCATCCTGCTTTTGATGCTGAGCAGTGTTGCGGCCATGACTAAATATTCGCTGGCAATATCAAGCTCAAGCTCGCGCATCGTATGTACATATAATAAATATTGTTCAGTGATTTTTGCCACAGGTATATCATATATGTCAATTTCAAGACGGTTTATTAAATGAAGCAGCAGGTCCAAAGGCCCTTCAAACGAATCAATTTTCACTTGATATTCTAACATCATCTCACCATTTTCAGTATCACTTTCATTGCCGGAAAAACTGGCTACCCTTTAGTATAAGCCACCCAAAAGCTCTCGTCCAATACTATTTATTATGTGATTTCCAAACAATTTGTACAGAAAATACTGAAAGATAAGATAATCGCCTATACACAAGAAGGCGAATACACATAAGATACCCATGTATAAAGAAGAAAGGGAGGCTGAATGTCCATGGGAGAAAAAGGATTCAGCGGCAGCTTTGCATTAATTGTCGTCTTGTTCATTTTGCTGATTATCGTAGGAGCTGCCTGGATTTGCTAGAACACAGGACTATGAGCGTTCGAGTGAGGACGCTCCTTTTTCCTTTTATTTTTCCTATGGTACACTGAGGAGAGAGAAAGGGGGAAGCGCCTTGTATCCAAAAGCATATATTGATTTCCTCATTGAATTTCACGCTACACGCGATTATTTTGAGTGCCATGAAATATTAGAAGAATACTGGAAAGAAGACCCTCCGGAAGAACGGAAGCAATATTGGGTAGGGTTTATTCAGCTTGCCGTTGCCTTGTATCATCAGCGGAGGGCTAATATGCGCGGGGCAAAGCGCCTACTTGCAAACAGCATCCGCATTTTCCAGGCAGAAAAGCAGGCGGTGGAAGCTCTTGGGCTTGACTATCCACGCTTAATGGAGCTCATGCAGTCATTGTATGAACGGATCAACACGGGAGCTTCATACGAGAGCATCATGTTGCCGATGAAGGACAAGCACTTGGCAGAAGCTTGCCGCAAGCAGTGTCAGCGCAAGTCTTACACATGGGGTCAGCCCAGCGTACTTACCGATACCTATCTTGTAAATAAACACCGCTTGCGTGACCGGACAGATGTCATTCTAGAACGAGAACAAGAAATCGAACGCAGAAAAAAAAGCAGAGGCTAACACTGTAGCCTCTGCTTAATTATTATATGTGATGTCTTGATCTTTTTGATGTTGACAGCGTTCAAAAAAGCTCTGCGTTAATTCATTCGGAACCAGTACTTGTGTTTTAAACAAATGCTTTAAAGCATCCATCATTTGTTTTCCGATTCCTTGATGGCGATGAGAAGGATTTACACTGATATGCCGGATTTCGACTTCAGAATCTTTTTTTTCGACTCCGATTGCTCCGACAATGTCCTCATCCTCTTTCCAGAGAAAGAGCTGGCGGTCAGTATCCGTTTCGTAGGCCTTAATTGTCTGCTGAAGCTGCTTAAGATCTTTTTCATTCGGCATGAATGAAAGAAGCCCCATCGCAATCTTTTCAAACGATTTCTTATAACGAATTAACATAAAAACCCCTCTATATCCAAAATATCCAGTCTTGTCTGTCAAACGGATGAATAAAGGTGATCCGCTTTCTCACATTATATCATTTTCGCCATGTTTTTAAACTCTTTTCAACAAATTATTCAAATGAGCGGTTTAAATTTGCCATTTCTATGGCAGATACGGCGCAATCAGAACCTTTATTCCCTGCTTTTGTCCCGGCGCGTTCAATCGCCTGCTCGATGGTCTCCGTAGTGACAATTCCAAAAATGACCGGCACTCCTGTTGTATTTCCTGCTTGCGCGATGCCTTTGGCGGCTTCGTTGCAAACATAATCATAATGAGTCGTAGCGCCCCGGATAACGGTTCCGAGTGTGATAATCGCATCATATTTTTTTGTTTCCGCCATTTTTTTTGCTGCAAACGGAATTTCAAATGCACCCGGCACCCAAGCCACATCGATATCATTTGTATCTACTCCGTGTCTCAGTAAAGTGTCCTCCGCACCGCTTAACAGCTTGCTTGTGATAAAATCATTAAATCTTCCTACGACGATTCCGATTTTAAGACCTGTGCCAACTAAATTTCCTTGTATAATATTCATATGATTCCCATCCTTTTTTGTGAGTTTGTTTTAGAAATGAAGTAAATGTCCTAGTTTATCCATTTTTGTTTCCAAATATTTTTTATTATGTTCTTTTGCATCCATTTGCAATGGCACTCTTTCAGCAATGCGCAAGCCATAGCCTTCAAGCCCGGCAATTTTCCGAGGGTTATTTGTCAGCAATTTCATTTCACGGACACCCAGATCGCGTAATATTTGCGCACCGATACCATAGTTGCGCAAGTCAGGCAAGAAGCCGAGCGCTTCGTTGGCTTCGACTGTATCATAGCCCTCTTCCTGAAGCTTGTACGCTTTTAATTTATTGATTAAGCCGATTCCCCGTCCTTCTTGGCGCAGGTATAGCAGAACGCCGCGTCCCGCTTCAGAAATCTGCGCAAGCGCTGCATGAAGCTGCGGACCGCAATCACACCGGTGTGACGCAAACACGTCGCCTGTGAGACATTCAGAATGCACCCTGACCAGCACAGGCTCTTCATCAAACGGCTCTTCTCCCATAACGAGCGCCACGTGCTCTTTGCCGTCTATTTCGTTTGTATACCCGTATACTTTAAATGTGCCGAAATCTGTTGGCAGACTGATTTGCACTTCCCGCTCTACAAGTGTTGTTAAGTTGTAGCGGTACTCGATCAACGCCTTGATTGTAATCATTTTCAGCTGATGCTGCTTGGCAATTTCAATCAGTTCGGGCACTCTCGCCATTGTTCCGTCTTCATTCATAATTTCGCAAATGACGCCTGCTCCTTGTGAACCGCAGGCTTTTGCTAAATCAACCGCTGCTTCTGTGTGACCCGCTCTTTTGAGCACGCCGCCCTTTTTCGCGATTAAGGGAAAAATGTGGCCAGGGCGCTGAAAGTCAGTCGGAACCGCTTGGCTGTCAAGGAGCGCTTTAACAGTAAGGGATCTTTCCTGCGCGCTGATTCCCGTTTTTGTAAGACGGTGGTCAATGCTTACCGTAAAGGCTGTATGGTGTGAATCTGTATTATGGTCAACCATCGGGTGAAGATCAAGTTTATTGGCGATGTCTTCTTCCAATGGCGTGCAGATCAGCCCTCTCCCGTGGGTTGCCATGAAATTAATCACTTCCGGTGTGGCATGCTCGGCGAGCGCCACAAAATCACCTTCGTTTTCTCTGTCTTCATCATCTACTACAATAATGACTTCGCCCTTTTTTAAAGCGTCTAATGCTTCTTCTATCGGATGAAACATGTTAATCTTCCTCTCTAAAAACCATTCTCGCTTAAGAACGCTTTTGTAATGGATTGGTCATTCTTTTTTTGATCAGCTTTGTGTAAAAAGCGGTACATATATTTTCCGATCATATCGCATTCGATATTCACCGTGCTGCCAATCGCCTTTGTTGAAAAAATCGTCTCGCTGATGGTATGCGGGATAATCGACACTGTCACTTGGTCTTCCGTCAATCCAAAAATTGTTAAACTGACGCCGTCAACAGTAATGGAGCCTTTTAATACAAGGGTCTTCGTTAAAGAAGGGTCCATCTTCAGATCATAATATACAGCGTTGCTTTTTTCTTCGATTCGCGTGATTTCCGCCGTTCCGTCCACATGTCCGGAAACAAAATGTCCGCCGAAACGCCCGTTTGCCGCCATCGCTCTTTCCAGATTGACTTTGCTTCCTTTAGATAAACCGTTTAAGGAGGTAGATTTTACCGTTTCCGGCATCACATCGACCGTAAATTGAGTTTTTGTAAACGCAGTGACGGTGAGACAAATGCCGTTAACCGCAATGCTGTCGCCGAGTTTTACGTCATCTAGTATGTGTGAACACTTAATCGTCAAGGCCATAGAAAGGCCTGCCTTTTTCATGGACTCAATTGTGCCTGTTTCTTCAATTATTCCTGTAAACATTGTCACCATCCTAACTCATGTATAGGTTTTGGTTTTGCTGCCAGTTTTATATCTTGGCCAATATGGGTAATTGCAGTGAATTGTAATAAGGGGACATCTTTCATCGATTGAAAGCCTTCACCGGAGATCAAGCTGGGAGCATGCGTTCCTCCGATTAGTTTAGGGGCAATATAGAAGATGATTTCTTGGTAGCAGCCTTCCTTGACAAAGCTTCCGTGAACAGCGGCCCCGCCTTCAACATAAACCGACATAATACCTTCTTCTGCGAGAATCTTCAGCACATCGGGAATATGGATACGTCCGGTTTCCAGTGTGAATATTTTCACTCCGAAATCAGAAAGGCGTTTTTTCTTTTCCGCGTCCGCTTGCGACGTTGTAAAAATCCATGTCGGTGCCGCTTGATCTTGGATTACATTTGCTTCTTCAGGAATGGTAAGGCTCGTATCAAGAATGACTCTGACGGGCTGTTTTACTGTGTTCGGAAGCCTGCAGGTTAAGCTTGGATTATCTGCTTTCACTGTACCGACTCCGACAAGAATGCTTTGATGTGTTTTCCGGTATTGCTGGGCATCCTGTCTGGCCGCCTCTGAGGTAATCCATTTGCTGTCGCCTGTACTTGTGGCTGTCTTTCCGTCAAGGCTTGCAGCTGCTTTTAACGTAACGTACGGAAGCCCGGTACGCATGTAGTGAAGAAATTTTCCGTTCAGCTTTTCTGCCTGATCTGCCAGAATGCCTTCTTTCACTTCAATGCCCGCAGCCTTTATCATGCTGATTCCCTTTCCCGCCACCAGTGGATTTGGATCTCTCATCGCAACAAAGACTCTTTTAATGCCTGATGTTATAATCAGCTCGGCGCAAGGAGGCGTTTTTCCGTAATGGCTGCATGGTTCCAGAGTGACATAGATGTCAGCATCTTTTACGTGTTTTCCCGCCATTTTTATGGCATGGACTTCCGCATGCGCTTCACCGTACTTTAAATGAGCGCCCATCCCGACAATTTCGCCGTTTTTTACAACGACGGCGCCAACAAGCGGATTAGAACCGGTTTGGCCTTCGCCTTGCTTTGCAAGCTCTAACGCCGTATTCATGTAATACTCTTCCATTCATTTTCCCTCCTTTCTCTTTTGTGAATTTGGCCGTCAAAAAGCCCCGAATTTTTAATATAAATTCGGGGCTGTCCATTTTTTAACCATACGAAATAACACTATGCGTTTTTCATTCTTTTGCATAGCTGTCTTTCATCCTTCTCCCATCCAGACTTTCACTGTCGGCTTCAGCTTATAACTGAATCCACCGTATGCATATGCACACGGGTCACGGGCTCTAAAGCGCATTGGCTTTACTACCGCCGGTCGGGATTTCCACCCTGCCCCGAAGGATACAATCGATATTTTTTTGTCCTTAGTGGCTATTATAACGATCCTTCCGAGAGTACGCAATGAAATAAACTTACAATTTGAGAAAATAAAGAAACACCTTTCGTAAAAAAAAGGTGTTTTCTTCGTTAATCATTCACTTTTGCAACCTTGATTAAACCGTCAATCCGTTTTGATTTACTGAAATATGCTTTGACCTTGTCCCCTTTTTTAATATCCGATAAGTCTTGGTCCAGTTTTTTTCCGTTGAATATAATTTTTGTACCATTATCCGCTTCACCATAATATTCCGTTCCGTCAATTTTTATAATTTTATATTCATGGATCGTATATTCTTCTTCTTCAGAGGAAAGGGTTTGTCCGATCGCCGTAGGCACATCCTTCAATTCAATGTCATTTATGTACATATAACCGCCTGCAAGTAAGATCAGCAGCACTAATAGAATGGTAATCTTTGTTTTTATTCTCCCCATCTTCACAACCTCCAGCACATATGAATCTATTCATTCTTATGAGTTATTCCTCTTTTTCATGAATAAAAAACCGCTATTTCTCGTAAATTATTAATATAACGATACATAACGGGAATATGTTTCACGTTTCTGCAAAATTTTCTTTTCAATAGATATACGAATTTATGTTCTGTTTTACGGGTGTAGGTTTCAGAAAAGGAAAGAAAAAATCAGCTTTCATATTTTGAAAGCTGATTTTCATTCTACTTCGTTTGACGGATTTCATTGAAAGGAAAGAAGACAAATTGTGATGTTCCGGCAATTTGTTTTTTCGTAAAGAGACCGAGTCCGTTTCGGCTGTCCATGGAGTTTAAGCGATTATCTCCCATTACGAAATACTTATCATCAGGCACTTTGACCGGACCAAAATCAGCGGTTAAATTTGCCGCCCCTTCTTGTTTTGCTTCCTTTTTATTGGCGGCAAGATAAGGCTCGGCTGCTTTTTTCCCATTGATGTAAAGCTGGTCGTCTTTCATCTCTACTGTGTCCCCCGGCAGCCCGATCAGCCGCTTGACGTAGTGGACATGATCTCCATTAAGAACGATGATATCACCGCGCTTAAATTCGCCGATGTATTTGACCGTCATATTGACAAAAACCCTTTCACGGTCATGCAGTGTCGGATCCATTGATTCCCCGTCAACTACATACGGAGCAAATAAAAAATTTCGAATAAGAAGTGCTAATACAACAGCAATAATGATGGCTTTTGCCCATTCTAATACTGAATTTTTTCTAGATTTTTTTTCTGTTTTCAACTGCTTTCCTCCAATAAACTCGCGGTGTCATCCCGTTTTATTTTAACATGAGCCGCAAAAGAATTCATGCCCAGACTTTCCTATTAGAAAGACATGGAATGTAGGCAGCATGCTTATCCGCCGAAAAACAAATCAAGAATATTTCCGGCTTTTGAAGACGCTTTATTGTACAGTTCTGAATATCCGCAGTTTTTGCAGTAAACGACCAGAAAGCGATTATTCTGTACATCGAATAATTTTGAGAACCCGGTCCCTGTTGTTGCTATTTCTTTTTGTCCAGCCTCGGTGCTTCCGCATTTTAAACAACCTTTTTTGTCCATCTTGTAAAACTCCTTTTCTTTATTCTATAACAATTTTTCTTTATACATAAGGGAATTTTTACTATTTCCCAGAAAATTCATAACACTGCCGCATCGCTATAGATAACAAAGCGCAGTTGCATTGTTTCTGCAAAGTCTTTTGCGAACACAAGTATTCACCTTACTGTTCATCTAGGGATTACTTGAGCTTTGGATTTACCTCTACTTAAATGTTATATCAATTTACGCCGATAACGCAAAAAAATGATGTCGAGATACCCTTCTAAAGCGTGTATGGCTTCTCTGCGTTAACAATTCCCGATCGGCTCACCGTTATTTTCCTCTATCCTTCTGACGCGAATAAGAATCGGTCTAAAATGAAACGCCATTGTAACAGAATTCTTCAGTCCACATATTTTTCAATTAATTTTTTGCATTCATCCAAAAGTATGTTATGATGAATGCAACCATTTTAGTTTGTCTTCTAGCCCCCTTGCTCAGAAATTGTGAGCAAGGGTTTTTTTATGCCTTTATTTGCGCAAATAAAAAAGCAGGCTCTATTGAGCCTGCTTTTTATATGAACACGGATTATGCTTTTTGGACGTTTGAAGCTTGTGGTCCACGTTGACCTTGTTCAACATCAAATGAAACAGATTCGCCTTCTTCTAAAGACTTGAATCCTTCTCCTTGAATAGCTGAGAAATGAACGAATACGTCGTCTCCAGCTTCGCGTTCGATAAATCCAAATCCTTTTTCTGCGTTAAACCATTTTACTTTACCTTGTTCCATTTTTGTTGCCTCCCAGTGTGCAAAGCACACATTATAATACTATCCCTGCTCTTTATACCCAGAAGTTAAGTTATTATACTCTGTCTGTCATTAGATACCGAACAAAAATAATTCACCTTTATAATACCATTAAAGAAAATAAAAAGCAAGCGCGTATCTTTAACTTTCATCTAACTTTTTTTGTTATGGATTATCTAATGCCCAAAAGGGGTTTACATCCTTTTCATAATTGATGGAACAAAATAACAAACATTAAATGATTTTTGTAATTTATGCCCACCACATTTGAGAGGGTGCCTCCTCTATCAATATGGTTTTTAAATTCTTAACGGCACGTTTAAACCCTTCATCAATTGACATAATCGGATCCTCATGCTCAATACTTATTACATAATCATAGCCATAAGTACGTAAAGTACTCATCATATCCGACCACTCCTTAAGATCGTGCCCACACCCAACTGAACGAAATGTCCAAGCACGCGTCTGCACGTTCCTGTAAGGCTGCATATCTGTAAGTCCGTACATGTTTATATTTTCTTGATCTAAATACGTGTCTTTTGCATGAAAATGATGAATTGCATTTTCTTTGGCTAAAATTTTTATAGCGGCGACAGGATCAATTCCTTGCCACCATAAGTGACTTGGATCCAAATTTGCCCCAATTGCATCGCAGGTTTGTTCACGAAGCTTTAACAGCGTGTAAGGTGTATGCACCAAAAAGCCTCCGTGTAGTTCTAAGCCGATTTTCACATTATGCTTTTGAGCGTACATCCCCAGCTCTCTCCAATAAGGAATGAGCTTTTTTTCCCATTGCCATTTTAAGACGTCCCCATATTCATTCGGCCATGAAGTAACCGGCCAGTTTGGGTATTTAGCATCTTCATGATCACCCGCTGTTCCTGAAAAACAATTGACAACTGGAACACCAAGCAAAGATGCCAGTTTTATGGTTTTGCGTAATGTCTCATTGGATTCTTTTGCAAAGCTGTCTACCGGTGAAATAGGATTCCCATGACAGCTAAATGCACTGATTGTTATTCCTCGCTCAGTTACCTTTTTCTTATAACTTTCACGTGCCTCCGCACTATTTAATAACTCATCTAATGGACAATGATGATTGTTTGGATAGCAGCCTGTTCCAATTTCAACTGCATGTAAACCAGCTTCTTGAACTTTATCTAACATCTCTTCAAATGTATAATCTGCAAATAATACTGTGAATACCCCTAATTTCATATTATTTCCCCCTTTATTCTAGCGCTTTCATTATTTTTATAAATGTCATCAATAATAGAAGATACCTGAAGAGCTTCTTCTGGTTTAACGACAAGTTCGTCAGTTCCTTTACAAGCATCAATAAAATTTCTTGCTTGTGCTCGGCTGAAGTCATTATCCCCAACCATCCAGGCTGCATTGCTATTCAGTAAAACACCGTTTTTAGTTGTGTAAAATTCAAAAGGGAAAAGTTTCATTCCACCATCAACTCCAGAAATGCTAACTTCTTCTTCATCTTCTTTTATATTCGCGGCCCAAGAAGTCTCAAGCAAAAGCGAGGAACCATTGTTAAATTTAATGTATGCCGTTACATGATCATCTACATTAAATGTTTGGTGATCAAAAGTTCCCCATTCATTTAATTGGTTTGGTGTTTTACTTAGTTCATTATAAGTGGTTCCCACTACTTGAATGTGTTGCGGATTGCCCATTAACCATAGAGCCAGATCTAGCAAATGACATCCATAATCAATTAAACTGCCTCCGCCTTGAAGGGCTTTATTGGTAAATCCCCCCCAACTAGGCACTTTTCGGCGCCGTAAAGCTTTTACACGGACAACAAGAGGACATCCTACTTCTACTATCATTCGTTTCGCTGCTTGTGCTTCTTTCATAAAACGATAATGATAAGCGATTGCCAGTATTTTATTTGCTTGTTTAGAAGCAGCTAACATTGCTTCACATTCCTTTTTAGAAAGTGCCATCGGTTTTTCGCATAAGACGTGAACACCAGCTTGTAATGCTTCGATTGTATATTCAGCATGAAACTTATTTGGCGTACAAATACACACTGCGTCTATCTCTTTAAACATATCTTTATAGTCTAAAAACACGTGACTAATGTTATGCTCGTTCGCGACTTCAGTCGCACGTTTACTATTGATATCACTTATTGCCCAAATGACACACTCGTCACCAAATTGCATAAATGCAGGAATATGACGTGCTACAGCAATACCTCCCGCGCCAATAATACCAATTTTCAAACAACTCACCTCAATTTTTAATTGGCTTCTGAGCAACCAGAAGATAACTTATAGTAATGAAACGATTTGTTTTGTTTTATTTGATTCTAATGCTGCTAAAATAACAGATAGTGATTTTAACGCTTCTTCTCCTGAAACAGCAGGTTTTTTGTCCTCCACAATGGCATTGATAAATTGATTAATGGTCTGTGAATTAAATTGGCCGTCATCATCGTTCGATTGAATCTTGCCAAGCTCATAATTTGTCACTTCTCCTGTTGCGTATTGTACAATTAAGGAATACGTTGAATGATCTTCTAAGCGAAGAATCCCCTTTTCTCCATAGATAATTGTGGAGTTATCTTCCTTACCTTTATAACTCCAGCTAGCTGCAAGTGTACCTATGATACCGCTTTCAGTTTTCAGCACACAAACTGCGTTGTCATCAACACTCGCAAAATCCTTTGCACTTGTTTCTACAAATGCACCTACTTCAATAATTTCCTCGCCAAGAATGTAGCGAATGACATCCGTTTTATGTACGCCTAAGTCTCCCAATGCTCCAATAAACGCTTTATCTTTCTTAAAGAACCAACTCTCCTTTCCGTCTGCACTCCACCCTTCTGGTCCGCTATGACCAAATGTCGAGCGGAAGCTATATATTTTTCCGATTTCTCCGCTTTTGATCAGTTGACGTGCTTTTTGATGGGATGATACAAACCGCTGATTGTGACCGATCATTAACTTTTTACCGGTTTCCTTTGAAGCTTCTATCATGGCTTCTGCTTCTTCTTTGGACGTGGCCATTGGTTTTTCACATAATACATGCAAACCGCTCTTTAATGCAGCAATAGAAATGGGGGCGTGTAAATAGTTAGGGGTACAGACGCTTACTGCATCTATGGCTCCGCTTGATAATAATTCTTTATAGTTCACATATGCTTTTGCCCCAAATTGCTCGGCAACTTTATTCGCCCGTTGTTGGTTGCTATCGCAAACTGCTATAATCTCTGCTTGTTTATTCATATGATATTCTGGCAAATGACGATATTGGGCGATACTTCCGCAACCAATCACGCCTACTTTTATTTTTTCCATCTTTATTTTCCCCCTTGTCTTCACTCAAACTTCCATCATATTTGTCATCAAAAATTAAGAACGCAAACGTTTGCGTAAAAGTTAAGAAGTGAAAGTCATCACTCCTCAGCTTCCACCCTGTTTTATACCATTTTTTACTGACTAAATGAACGAACTGTCTCACGCTCAACGATATGATGAGGATACAAATTTTCTATTTTTGCCGAAGAACTCAGCAAAAGATCAATTGATGCTCTCCCCATGTCGTATAATGGTTGAGCTAACGTCGTTAAGGGCGGAACAGTCTTTTCAGCCATTGCAGTATTATCATAACCAACCACTGATATCTCACATGGAATTTTTATACCCTTTTTGTGCAAAAGCGACAATGCGCCCGCAGCCATTTCATCACTTGCACAGAAAACAGCTGTAATTGCCGGTTCATTTTTTAACAATTGAGACATTGCTTCAATCCCGCTTTTAAAATCAAAATATCCGTAAGCAATCATTTGATCGGTTACAGTTATTCCAGCGTCCCTTAAAGCTTCTTTAAAACCTTCTACACGCGGAACTGTCGAGATGACATCCCCTTTTGTTCCGGCAATCATTCCAACCTTGGAATGACCTTTTTGTACTAAATAGGAGGCAGCATCATAAGCCGCTTGATAATCATTTACCTTTATAAACGGGAGCGGAAAATCTGATTGTGTTGCGACTAAAGCAACTGGCACATCCATTTTTTCAATCTTTTTGTAGCACTCTGATGTAATTCCTTGACTTACAATAACAATTCCATCAACACGTTTTTCAGAAAGGGTTTGCAGATAGTTTATCGTACGTACCCCATCAAAATTTGTTTTGCAAACCATCACACTGTAATCTAAATCATGCGCTGAATCCTCAATTCCTGCTAATACTTCACTTGCAAATAAATCTGATACTTTAGGAACCAGCACGCCAAATGTTTTTGTTTTACGATTAATCAAACCTCTTGCTACTGCGTTAGGCTGATAACCAATCTCTTTAATCACTTTTTCAACTCGTTTTTTTGTTTCTTCAGAATAACCCGGTAAGTTATTCATAATGCGAGAAACAGTTGAAACAGACACTTCTGCTCGCTTTGCTACATCTTTGATTGTAACCAATATCTTTTACCAACTTTCTGCGCAAACGTTTTCTAAAAAAACATTAGCACAAGTTTAAAGCGCTTTCAATGTATTTTGAAAAAATTCAAAATTTTTGTTTTCACTTGATCTTTTACACTTATATTCTGTTATAAAGACTTTAATACAATTTTGCGAGTTAAAATTTTCAGAAAATTAATTAAATAATATGTTGACTTTGCAATTTATCGAGATATAAAATGCAATTATGAATGTAAGCGCTTTATAAAATAGCGTGTCTTATAATATCTTATATCATTTACGCAAACGTTTGCTCTCGAGGAAAACGTTTGCGTAAAGGAATACTTAATATTCATATCAAAAGAAGGCGGGGATAGATTTGTTTAAAGAAGCAATTTTCCACAGACCTAAAAACAATTTTGCCTATATTTATGAAAAAGATCTGATTCATATCAGATTTCGGGCGCAAAAAGGTGATATAAAATCCGCTGAAGTTATATATGGAGATCCATACGAATGGAATGAAGAAGGCTGGATGTATTTGACTGCACTAATGAAATTAGAAGGTTCTGACGATTTATTTGACTATTGGTTTACTGAATTAACCCCTCCCTATCGCAGGTTGCGTTATGGTTTTAAGGTAGATGATGGTCAACAAACTCTTATTTATGGTGAAAATGGATTTTCAAATGAAGTTCCTATAGATACGGCATTTTACTTTTGTTTTCCTTTCTTAAACGACATTGATATGTTCAAAGCACCAAGTTGGGTAAAAAATACAGTCTGGTATCAAATTTTCCCTGAACGCTTTGCCAATGGCGATTCAACAAATGATCCGCCATCCACATTACCGTGGGGAAGTGAATCTCCAAAAGTAAATAGCTTCTTTGGCGGAGACTTTCAAGGTATTATTGACCATTTTGATTATCTTGTTGACCTTGGCATTAACGGAATTTATTTCACGCCTATTTTTAAAGCAGAATCAAATCATAAATATGACACAATTGACTATTTTGAAATAGACCCTCAGTTCGGAGACAAGGAAACATTCAAAAGATTAGTAGATACTTGTCATGAAAAAGGCATCCGGGTCATGTTAGACGCCGTGTTTAATCATAGCGGTTATTATTTTGATGCGTTTCAAGATGTATTAAAAAATCAAGAAAGATCAGTTTATAAAGATTGGTTTCATTTAAGAGAATTTCCTGTCACCCCCCTGCCGAAACCTAATTATGATACGTTTGCATTTTCTCCATTCATGCCTAAATTAAACACTGAAAATCCCGAGGTGAAAGATTATTTATTAAGAGTGGGAGCTTACTGGATTGAAGAATTTAATATTGACGGCTGGCGGCTTGACGTAGCAAACGAAGTGGATCATCAGTTTTGGAGAGAGTTTAGACAAATGGTTAAAAGAATTAAACCAGAAGCCTATATTTTGGGGGAAATTTGGCATGATGCAATGCCATGGCTTCAAGGCGATCAATTTGATGCAGTAATGAACTATCAATTTAGAGAAGCTGCGTTAAACTTCATAGCCAAAAATGAAACCAATGCTGAAGAATTTGCCCAACTGCTGACAAAAGTAATGACCTCTTATCCAAAAAATACAAATAAAGTAGCTTTTAATTTGTTAGGAAGCCATGATACTCCTAGAATTGCGACGATTAGCCAAAAAAACCGGGATAAAGTAAAACTTCTTTTCTTGCTTCAATTGACGTATACAGGAACTCCTTGTATTTATTACGGAGATGAAATTGCCATGACAGGAGAAAATGATCCAGATTGCCGTAAATGTATGCTATGGGATAAAGGTAAACAAGATCAGGAACTGCTTGGTTTTGTGAAAAAAGCCATTAGTCTTCGGAAAAAAAATTCTCTTCTTGCCAATGAAGGTACATTTCAATTTTTAGCAGCAAACTCGACTTCCAATTATGTTATGTATGTGAGAGAAAATGCGAAACAAGCAGTCATCACAATTATCAATAATTCTCATTTAAAGCTTCACCTGCACATTCCATATGAACTTAATGGAAAACAAGCAACTAATTTATGGACAGACGAGTCAGTTTTAACGAATAGAGTAGAAATAAAACCCTACGGCTTTTGTTTGATACAAGTGAATAAGCAGTAAGCAAACGTTTTCGCATGTGATGAAGATGTATTCAATTATTTTATTAAAAGCTAAGGTGGGAAAATGTATGAGAAAAACAGCTTGGGTTGTACTTGTTATCACGTTGCTTGTGATTTTGGCAGCTTGTAACAAACCCCCCGGAACAAAGCAGGGAACTGAAACAACTGCTAATGCAGAAGCTATTACAAACCATAACGAAATTAAACCGGAAAAAGGCGCCTCCCTTCTCCTATGGGATAATAAAGACGAAGAAGGTGAATGGGCAACTTATGTAGCAAAAGAATTCACAAAAAAATACGGTGTCCCTGTTAAGTATGAACATGTCAATCATACTGACGCTCCTGAAAAATTAAAAGTGGATGGACCCGCTGGGCTTGCAGCCGACGTGTTCAATGCACCCCATGATCATACAGGCAGCTTGGCAAAATCCGGTTTACTGTTTGAAAATATGGTGGCCGAAGATTATAAAAAAGATTTTATGAAAACAGCAATTGATGCTACATCTGTCATTGAGAGGGGGAAAAGAGTGCTATACGGATTCCCTATTGCCATTGAAACATATGCCCTCTACTACAACAAAGATTTAGTTGATAAGCCGGCAAAAACGTGGGAAGAGCTGTTTGCACAAGTAAAAGAGTTTAATAAAGGAGCGACTAAAGCTAACCCCAAATATGGATTTATGATGGACCCAGGCAATTTCTATTATACTCATGCCTTTTTAGCTGGATATGGAGGGTATGTGTTTGGAGATAAAAATACAAATCCCAACCAGCTTGGATTAAATAACAATGGCGCAGTGAAGTCAGGTGAATTTGTACGCCGGATTCATAAAGAGCTGTTACCGTTGAAAATAGAAGACATTTCTCAAGATATAATTAGTACTTTCTTTAATGAAGGAAAACTAATGTATCATGTATCAGGACCCTGGGATGTTAAAAATCATTTGGATGCAGGAATTAACCTGGGTGTTTCTCCTTTGCCTAAACTGGATAACGGAAAATCACCGAAAAGTTTTGCCGGTATCAAATCTTACTTCGTAAACCCTTACTCTAAATATCCAAAAGCAGCCACTCTGCTCGCACAATATGCAACAAGCGAAAAAATGCTGGAAAAGCGCTATGAATTGACAGGGCAAATTCCACCTCATAATGGATTAGTGAAAACTGATGTATTTACAAAAGACGCGATTTCAATGGCCTTTTTAGAACAAGTCCAAAAAGCTGTTCCAATGCCAAACATTCCAGAAATGGAACCAGTTTGGGAACCGATGGGCACTGCATATTCAACGATTTGGAATAACGATCAGGACCCTCAAAAAGCGTTTGAAAAAGCTGTCAAGCAAATTAGAGAAACCATTAAAATACACAAACAATAACAAACGGAAGGTGGGAAAAGATGAAAATTCAATCAGATATTCAAAGAAAAATAAAGTTTAATTCGTCTTCGCATACAAAAGTTGGCGTAATGCTATCACTATTATTCATGGGACTGGGTCAGCTTTATCATAAACAAATTGTCAAAGGAATTCTTTTTATTACATTAGAAATTTATTTGATTGTATTTTGGACATTACCTTTCAGATGGGCTATGTGGGGACTTACAACATTAGGAGATACGCCGTTAACGCGAAAAGGGTTTGACGTGGTCCAAGGAGATCATTCCATTTTTTTAATGATTGAAGGGATTATCTTTTTGATACTCTTCCTCCTTTTTGTTTGGTTATACTATTTAAATATACTTGATGCTTATAAAGTAGGAAAGCTTAGGGATCAAGGAATTGATGCAAACAAATTTAAACAAACGGCTCTCAATGTGTGGGAAAAAGGATTTCCTTATCTCCTATTAACGCCCTCTATTCTATTCACAGCATTTTTAACCATTTTACCGCTATTATTCGGTGCTTTGATTGCGTTCACAAACTATTCTGGGCCTAACCATCTGCCACCCAAAAGTTTAGTGAACTGGGTGGGGATTCAAACATTCGCCGATTTATTTCAATTATCAATGTGGAGTCATACGTTTTACGGGGTATTCAGCTGGACGGTTATTTGGGCAATTTTATCAACCGTTACCACTTTCTTTTTAGGATTATTTTTTGCGATATTAATTAATCGAAAAGGAATTCGTTTCAAAAGATTTTGGAGAGGCATATTTATCTTGCCTTGGGCCATACCGGCATTTGTCACCATATTAATTATGCGCAACCTTTTTAATGGTGAATTTGGCCCTTTAAATCAATATTTACAAGCAATCGGCCTCCATGCAATCCCCTGGTTATCAGACCCGGTGTGGGCCAAAATAACATTAGTAACCGTTAATATGTGGATTGGATTCCCTTTTTGGATGGTCTTAATGAGCGGCGTTATGACATCCATTGATAAAGAAATATATGAAGCAGCGGATGTAGACGGAGCGACACCCCTTCAGCGGTTCTGGAAGATTACGATGCCGCTTATCATGTTTTCAACAGCCCCCCTTTTCATTATGAGTTTTGCTAGCAACTTCAATAATTTTAATATTATTTATTTGTTAACTCAAGGAAAACCAGTGAACGATACTTATAGTTATGCAGGTTCAACCGATATTTTAATCAGCTGGATTTATAAAATGACACTTGAACAAAATCAATTCGCAATGGCTTCAGTTGTATCAATTTTAATTTTTATTGTTGTTGCCACATTGTCAGTTTGGAACTTTAGAAAAACCAAAGCCTTTAAAGAAGAGGATTTGATGTCATGATACTTAGTAAAAAGTTCCGCGGAAACCTTATGATAACGCTTATTTATTTGATTCTTGCCATTACCGCCATACTCATCTTGTATCCAGTTTATTGGATTATAATCGGTTCTCTTAATCCAGGTGATTCACTTTTTTCAACAAAATTACTTCCTGATTCTCTAACACTTGATCATTTTAAGTATTTATTCAAAGAAACAGATTACTTAATTTGGTACAAAAACACGTTTAAGATTGCGTTTTTCAACATGATTATTTCCACATTCTTAATTGTGACAGCTGCCTATGCTTTTTCTAGATTTCGTTTTCCAGGAAGAAAACAAGGTTTAATGGCCATGCTCGTTCTGCAAATGTTCCCTAGTTTTATGGGGATGATTGCAATATACATTTTACTTTTGCAAATAGGTTTATTAGACAATCACTGGGGGTTAATTTTAGTCTATGCAGGAGGATCAATTCCTTTTGGAACTTGGTTAGTGAAAGGTTACTTTGATGGTCTGCCTAGAAGTTTAGAAGAAGCAGCTAAAATTGACGGTGCCAGTAATATCACTATCTTCTTTAACATCATGCTGCCCCTATCGCGCCCCATTTTAGTATTTATTGCGGTAAATAACTTTATTGGACCTTGGATGGACTTTATCTTTGCAAGACTTGTTTTACGTTCAAGTGAAAACAAAACGCTTGCTATTGGTCTGTTTGAATTCGTAACCGGTCGGGGAAATACAGAATTTACAACATTTGCTGCAGGCGCTGTCCTTATTGCTATCCCCATTACTGTTTTATTTATTACCTTTCAAAAAAGTATTGTGGAGGGGTTAAAAGCAGGAGCAAACAAAGGATAAATAAAAACTGATTGCAGAGAGGCCTATCGGATTTAATAATAAATGAAGAAGCCCAAAATGAGGGCTTTTTTTAAAGGACATCATTACACGTAGTGAAAATTCAGGCCCACAACACACAGTTAGTTTGTTAGAAATAAAAAGGTTCATCCTGTATAGGATAACATCCATGATTTATTAACTTTGTACAGTACTTCCTTCATTCACATCACCATTAGATTTATCTTTTGCAAATTTTAAACCTTTTGTCACTTTGCCAAAAACAGTGTGAATATCGTTTAGATGCGGCTGAAGTTGTAAAGGCTTTAAACCTGTGTCTTGTCCTGCTTAAGCCATTGATAATGCGGCGCTTCATGTGTATGCGGATTCCTTCTGTTTCACATGTAATTGTGTATCCTGGACCGCCTGTTCGGCGGAAAAAGGGTCACTCTTGACATTATTACTACTACACCTTGATTTCACCACAATATAGTGATTCAATTTGCGGCTTCATTTTACCGGTTTTTCATTTAAATCAAGAAGGCGCCGCTTATATCGACAAAGCTCGCCGTTATAGAGACCAACATGACAATAAAGTTGCAAACCTTGAAGTAAAGCAACTTCTCAATTATCAAGTTTCACATAATGTACAAAACCAAAAGCTCGTCCTAATGATAGTATAAAATTAGAAACGAATATTACTTTAAAATGTATCGGAGTGGATAAACATGTCATGGGCGATTGTGCTGTTAATTCTCATGAGTCTTGTTAAAATATTATTGACGTCGCTTCCAACAGGTGTTGTGGAATGGCTTCTCAACAAATTTGCAGTGCATTCAAAACTTAGTGACGCAAATGCCACCTTATCTATCAATGGCAAACGCTTGGAAGGTGAAGAGAAAAGTCAAATTATTGATTTTTTTAACGAGGCTATATTTATGGAAAAATATTATATATATCCAGGTGACGAACAGCGTTTTTTACATCCAGAAAACAACGGGACTCCATTGGTCATTGATACCAAAAAAGGTAAAAACGATGTTAAGTTATTTGTGTACAGTTACAACGATCACGTTGATGTAGTCAAACAGTACAAGAAGAAAGTAATCGCGTATTGTCTGCATTCTGATAACCTTCAAAAACATTCTATGTCAGCAACCGGTTTTTAGTTTAAACGGATCATAAGAGAAAAGTCTTTTTTATAATTCCGTTTTAGACTTCAAAAAAGCATGCCGGCAAATCCACTAATGGACTTTGGCGGCATGCTTTCATTCTTTATTCATTTTCTTTAATCAAAAACCTGTTATTTCCGATTACCAGATAAAGCTTTTCTTTGGTTTTCATGCTAAGATGCCGTTTCCCATTTCTGAAGAAAAGTAACTGATCAGGTCACTCATTCCCCAACCATTAACTCAACTCCATCCTCGATTTCTTCCAGCATTTGTTCTATTGCTTCTCATGTAACTAATACGTAATCATCTTGAATACTGGCACATCTTTTCTATTTTGCCATAGCCCCACCTTTTTCTGGCTGACAAATGTAATTAGCTTACTCGATGATGGAACGTGCTGGTGAATCCGGCTTCAGCGTAAAATCATAAGAAGCTTCGTCACTATACATCGGATCGGCATAAATAGAATTCAGATCGTTTTTCGTTGCTTTTTGATACGTTGAAAACGAGTCATATTCATGCTTTTTCCAAATCCATATGCCGTCTTTATCAGCTTCCTTGTGGTAGACGTTGTAATTCACCACATTACCTTCGTTAGTCGTAAAATCGTTTGCGATAAATACCCTCGAATCACTTGCAGTCACAATGTTCTTTTCGATTTTGTTATCTTTTGTATCATGCTGTAAGAGCAGCTGTCCGCCATAAAGCCCTTTTGTGTCATTGCGGTAAACAACGTTGTGCGCGATCACAGAATTAATGGTGCCGCCCCGCTGTTTATCGTATCCTCCGATTGAAATACCAGTGTAAGCATTATCGTACACCTTGTTTTCGGTTATTTGAATATCCTCAGCATATTTTCCTTTGTGTTCAGAGGTTGCTTCAATACCGATATCGTTGTTGTAAACCGTGTTTTTCTTGATCTCAATACGTTGTCCTCCATCGACGTATATTCCGCCTGCGGAGTAATCATCTCCGTAAGCAGGATTTCCGTAAGTCGAGTTATGATAAACTGTATTGTTTTCAACGACGCCGTTTCGCACATAATCGTTTTGATCCGCTGTTCCTTCATATCCAATCAGATCGATGCCAATATTGTTATTGTCACGGACCACATTGCCCGCAATCGTGAAGCCGTCAATGTTTCCGTTTAGCACAACCGCTTCACTCGCTCCGAGCGTCAGCTTTTCAACCGTATTATCCGTGATCTTAATATCTTTCATGCTGCCCGTTCCATAGACCGCAATTCCGTGAGCATTACCTTCATCCGCTGTCGTCTTTATGTTTCGAACATGGTTATTCTGAATGGTGATATGGCTGCTGGAGCCAGTAACAAAAATCCCCATAGCGGTTGCTTCCTCCGATGAAACAGAGAGGTTCTCAAACCTCAAACCGCTGATGGTGATGTAATTCTTATTGTTAATCTGAATTAATGGCATTTCATATTCTTCATCTGCGGCGGATTCTCCGCTGATAACGACCTGTTCATTTTGATAGTTTCGGAACGTGATGGGCTTTCCATTGATACCGCTATGCTTCACTTCGAGTGTTTCTTTATACGTACCTTTCCGAATCAATACGGTTGTTCCGGCCACAGCCTTTTCAGCCGCGTGCTTCAGTGTGCGAAACGGCTTTGTTTTCGTTCCTTCATTTTGATCATTTCCATCAGGAGAAACGTATAAGCTGTTTAATGGTTCTTGTTCATTGGCCCCCGTCTTATCATAAGCTAAGGCGGTGATCACAGAAGTTAAAACAACTACAGAAAAAATAAAAAATATCACTCTCATATTGGATTCTCATTTCTATTTAGGATGAATTGCTTCATTCATTATACATTATCCATTTATGGAAAAACATAGTTTGAAAGACTATATTCATAATCTCAACTTCTTGCTCAAAGCACTGATCGCATGATTATAGAAGATGATCCATATAGTAACTATACTTTGATAAAAAAATCCCCAGCTTCTATCAGCCTACCCATTTATAAGTCCAAATGATTATTTTGTTTTGTATTTCGCCAGGAGTTTAATAAAACTTACTAATGTATAGAGAATCGAAAATGGAATCATACCGGCAAAAACATAAAGCAACGCTACTCCATGCCATCTGTTTATGTTCATTGCAGCCGCGAAGAGCGCCATTGATTTTAGAGTTGTGACGAATACTGCAATTTCATTTTTTAGCTTTTAAAATCTTTTAGATACCAAAAACGATTAAATTTGCACCAACCCGATAGCTGCCAATTTCGTCTCCCTTATAAATCAAACGTCTTTATATGTAATATGAGATCTTAATATTCTTCTGCTTTAAAATATGGAAAAGGACTGTCGATTTGACAGCCCGCTTTCAATTAATTAACACCATTTTCAGTGAATCTGAAGGTTTCTTTTAAATCTCTGCCTTCTTGCCCCTTCTGAGTCCATATAATATCCACTTCTAATTCTGTTGCTTCCTCCGCTAGCATAAAGTTGAGATATTGAACAGGATTTCCGTTATTCAAGCTCCTGGCAAGAGATTGTGTATCCTTAATTTGTTTTTTACACTTGCCATCAGGACAGCCAAAAAGTGAGAGCCTTGTAGTTGAATCTGGTTCATTTCTATACATTTGGATTTCAGCAGTTGCTGCATCGTTACCAACGTTTTTGATTTCTATTGAATAAGTACTATATTTCCCTTTTTCAGGCCATGATACATTCTTATCTGATTTAGCTTTACTAACCTCAACTGACCATTGCTTTGTGACTTGTTTGATTGGTAAGACGTTAAAAGTTAAAGCTTTCGTATCTAATGCGGGTATCATGATGCCCACGACAAGTATCATACACGAAGCAAACCGCATTTTTTTCATCTCAATTACCTCCCTTCTATGTTTATCAAAAGTATTTTGTCCCTAAATGAAATTTACTTTGCATTTATTTATTTTTTTACATTAGAGGCCATAAATAAAAAAAGGACTCCCAAAGGAATCCTGATTAATTAGATCACATGCTGAAAATTCAGTACACGATACAGTTAGTTCATATAAAAAAGCTTACCCCGTATAGGATAAGCTTCATGATTTATTAACCTTGTACACGTACTTCCTTCATTACATCGCCATTAGACATGCCTTTAGCAAATTCTAAACCGCTTGTCACTTTGCCAAAAACAGTGTGTACGCCGTTTAGATGCGGTTGCGGCTCATGGACGATGAAGAATTGGCTTCCGCCTGTGTCTTTTCCTGCGTGAGCCATAGATAGTGCGCCCGCTTCATGTGTGTGCGGATTTCCTTCTGTTTCACATTTGATTGTGTATCCTGGGCCGCCTGCTCCTGTTCCTGTTGGGTCACCGCCCTGGCTTACGAAACCTGGAATGACTCGGTGAAAAGTCACACCGTCATAAAATCCTTCGTTTGCAAGCTTCTCAAAGTTTGCAACAGTTCCCGGCGCTTCTTCCGGATATAGTTCAAATTCGATTTTATTGCCGTCTTCTAGTAAAAAGTAACCTGTTTTCAATTGTATGCCCACTTTCTTTATTTTAAGATTTTTAAAGGAGATCTTTATGTATTTATTTGCTGCAAGTTCTCTCCTTTTCGCGGCTATTATACCATACCTCTCGACTGAAAACGAATCTATCGCCCATAATTGCAATAAAATGAAACTTGAATGTTATTTGAGCCGTCTATACTTTCGTAGCTGCATTTATTATAATGGATGCAGCTTCTCACAAAAGGAGATATTACGCCGTTTGTGAAATGAAGGAGGTCAAACTGCTTTGAAGAAAATTTGGATTGGAATGCTTGCAGCGTTTGTTTTGCTGCTGACGATTCCGAAAGTCAGTCTCGCCGATGCGGCGGTAGGAGATGTAATTGTCACGCTTGGAGCGGATTTATCAAATGAAAATCGGCAAAAAGTCCTTGATGAAATGAATGCTCCTGATAACGCGACAAAAGTAACCGTGACAAATAAAGAAGAGCACGAATACTTAGGAAAATATATACCAAGCGCGCAAATCGGCACAAGAGCGATTTCTTCATCTTCCATTACTATCGCGAAAAAAGGTTCCGGGTTAAACGTTGAGACGCACAATATCGATACAATTACGGATGAAATGTACTTAAACGCGCTTATGACAGCCGGTGTTAAGGATGCCAAAGTTTATGTAACGGCTCCTTTTGAAGTGTCTGGCACAGCCGCTTTAACCGGCCTGATTAAAGCTTATGAAGTCTCTTCTGATGAAGCAATTTCTGAGGATGTTAAACAAGTGGCAAATGAAGAGCTTGTAACGACGTCAGAACTTGGCAATGATATTGGTGATAAGAATGCTTCTGCCCTTATCGCAAAAATAAAAGAAGATTTCGCTAAAAACGGCGTACCCGATAATAAAGCTGACATCGAAAAGAAAGTGGATGACGCGGCATCTGAATTGAACGTCACGCTGACAGATGCCCAGAAAAATCAATTGGTTTCCCTGTTTAATAAGATGAAAAATGTCAATATTGACTGGGGCCAGGTCGGCGATCAGCTTGATAAAGCAAAAGATAAAATCACAAAGTTCCTTGATTCAGATGAAGGAAAAGGTTTTATTCAGAAAGTGATTGATTTCTTTGTATCCATCTGGAATGCGATTGTCTCCATCTTCACCGGCGGCAGCGAGTCAAGCTCCAACGGATAAAGAAAAAAGCGCCGAAATTCCGGCGCTTTTTTTATTGCTTTACTTTCGTTTTAAAGGGCAAATCTAATTTGACAATGTCTTCATATGTTTCTCTTTTAATAACAAGATGGGCTTCCCCGTCTTCTACAAACACAACAGCGGGCCTTGGAATACGATTGTAATTGTTCGCCATGCTGTAGCCGTATGCGCCTGTACAAAATACCGCGAGAAGGTCGCCCGCTTTTACTTCAGGAAGATCAATGTCCCAGATCAGCATATCTCCGCTCTCACAGCATTTTCCTGCGATGGATACTGTTGTATTATGCTCTTCTTCAATCCGATTGGCTGAAATCGCTTCATACTTCGCCTGATAAAGCGCGGGGCGGATATTGTCGCTCATGCCTCCGTCAACCGCTGCGTACCGGCGGGTTCCGGGTACTTCTTTTTGTGCCCCTACTGTATAAAGTGTTGTTCCCGCGTCTCCTACAAGTGAACGTCCCGGTTCAATCCAGATTTCAGGAATGGAAAAAGAATACCGCTCAGCGTTTGCTTTTACAGCTTCGATAATTTTCTCCACGTATACTGTTGCCGGCAGCGGTTCATCCTCTTCTGTATAGCGGATTCCGAATCCGCCACCTAAATTCAGCACTTTCGAGATAAAGGAATATGATTCTCTCCATTCATCCAGTTTCGCGAAGATTTTTTCGGCGGCCAATACAAAACCGGCTGTGTCAAAAATCTGCGAACCGATATGGCAATGCACACCAAGCAAACGGATGTGGCCTGAAGGCAGAATCTGTTCAATCGCCCGTTCTGTCTGGCCATTATTCAGATCAAAACCGAATTTTGAATCTTCTTGGCCTGTCGTGATGTAATCATGCGTATGCGCTTCTACACCCGGGGTAATCCGGAGCAGAACATCAACAGTGTAACCAGACTCTTTGCACAGTTCTTCAATTAATGAGATTTCATAAAAATTGTCAACGACAATACAGCCGATATGATGCTCAAGAGCCATTTGCAGCTCTTCCCTGCTCTTATTGTTCCCGTGAAAATGAATGCGTTCCGCCGGAAATCCAGCCGAAATTGCGGTATACAGCTCTCCGCCGGAAACCACATCTAATGACAGCCCTTCCTCCTGCGCCAGCTGAATCATCGCGACTGAAGAAAATGCCTTGCTTGCATAAGCGACCTGCGCTTTTAACCCGGCAGCAGTAAACGCCTGTTGAAAGCTTTTAGCGCGCTCACGTATTAAAGCCACATCATATACATAAAGAGGAGTGCCGTAATTTTCCGCTAAATAAAGCGCGTCCACGCCTCCGATTTCCAAATGACCGTGCTGATTTTGTCTGCATGTCCCATGTAAAAACAATGTCATTCCCTCTTTCTGGTCCGCCTATGGGTGAAAAGGACCGTTTTGAAAGGCCCTTACCTAGTAGTTCTCATATAAGTTAAGACATACAATATCATAATCTTCAGTCGGTTTCAATGTGATTATGAATTGTCAGGCTGCCTTTCACGATTTTTAGGGTGGACGATGCTCGGCCGGACTTTTTCACCAGGGACAGCCGTGCGGACAAGCACCTGCCATAATGCCTTTCCGTTAAAAGGAATGAACGGCCATAAATACGGGGTTTGAAGGGATTTGATGTTTGCCATTGAAATAATGAGCAATGTCAATCCGATTACAAATCCTTTTACATGAAATAAAGCAACAAATACCAACAGCAATAGGCGGGCCATTTTGTTCGCCACGCTCAATTCATAGCTCGGTGTTGTAAAAGTGCCGATAGCGGCAAGCGAGACATACAAAATAACCTCCGATGAAAAGAGGCCGACGTCAATCGCAATCTGACCGATCAGGACTGCCGCGATCAGCCCCATGGCTGTAGACAAAGCGGTCGGAGTATGAATGGCTGCCATTCTGAGAAATTCAACACCTAAATCCGCTAAGAAAATTTGAAGGACAATCGGGATATGAGTATTTTTGTTTAATCCGATAAAATCAAGTCTATCAGGCAGAAGCCATGGATCGAGGACAAACAAGAACCAAAGCGGCAGCAATACGGTCGATGATAAAATGCCAAAAAATCTGACCCATCTGAGAAACGTGCCGACAGAGGGAGCTTGTCTGTATTCCTCGGCATGCTGTACATGGTGGAAAATGGTCGTAGGGGTAATAATAACGCTTGGTGACGTATCCACAATTACAATGACATGCCCTTCAAGTATATGATTGGCGGCTACATCTGGCCTTTCCGTATAACGGACAAGCGGAAATGGATTATAGCGCTGTTTCACCATAAATTCCTCTACTGTTTTATCAGCCATCGTTAAACCGTCAATCTCAATAGATTCAACTTCTTTTTCGACGATGCTGACCAAATCGGGGTCTGCAATATCCTCAATATAGCAAATGCTGATATCGGTTTTTGACCGTTCACCGACTTTTGTCATTTTAATACGAAGACGCTCATCCCTGATCCGTCTTCTGATCAAAGCCGTGTTGACGACGATATTTTCGACGAATCCGTCTCTGGCGCCCCGAACAACCTTCTCTGTATCAGGCTCTTCCGGCATCCGCCCGGGATAACTCCTTACATCAATGATAAATGCAAAACCCGCATCTTCAACAATAACGGCAATCAATCCAGATAAGACTTGATCTGTTGCTTCGTCCAATGTTTCAACTTTTTCTACCTGTGCATTCAGCAATCTGTTTTCCACTATGTTTATTAACTCATCTGAATCCTCTTTGCGATTATTAATGGCTAAAAGTTCTCTCATCAAATGAATAATATAAGCCGTATCACATAGTCCATTCAGATAATAAAGCTGAACTTCCCTGTCTAATATATTAAGTTTGCGGACACCGACATCATAGCTTGTCCCCATGCCGACCCTGTTTTTATAATACGCTTCATTTTTTGAAGGATCCCGGTATACTCTAATTTTCTCTTTCGATTTGTCCGCCATGATACCCGCTCCTTTCTAAAATATACTCGACAGCCTTCATGGTAATCGGCGATCCTTTGCTGATATCGTCTTTTCTGCCCATTTTTCCTATATCGCCGATACCGACAATAAGCGGGACATCGAGTTTATCAAGACAATATACGGTGTCTCCGCTCATTCTGTGCTCATCAAATTCCCTCATCCCGATTTTATCCACTCCAAATTCGGTTAATTCTCCATCCCGGTCAATACTTACATCGACTTTTGTCCACTCAGCCTGATGGGTCTTAGACGCAACCGCTATGACACCGAGCACTTCTATTGAGGGATGCGAGGCAACATATTTCAGAGCGGTTTCCCCCGGTCCTTCTCCTTGCAGACCGGAGTCATCAAACATGACAAACACCGGGTCATTCTGGGCCGAATGAATCATTTTCACAAGTTCCGCCCCGCTCCTGACCGAAGGATTGCCCTTTGATTGCGAAATGCAGCGCCCTCCCACTTGCGCGGCTGCATATTCGATGGTTTTAGCAGCATAGATATCCCCGTCAGTAACAAGTATGACCTTCCGTTTTGTCGTCATGTCGGCATTATCCTTTCGGTTTGAAAATAACGGCTACAAGAAAAGCGAATAAAATGGCGGCTGAGATTCCCGCAGATGTCAGTTCGAAAATCCCCATTCCGATGCCGATAAAGCCGTGTACATGCGCCTGATGCATAGCGCCATGCAGAAGGCTGTGGCCAAAGCTGACGATAGGAACAGTAGCGCCCCCTCCTGCAAATTCGATAAATTTATCGTAAATTCCAAATCCGTCCAATATAGCGCCGGCTACAACAAAGGATGTCATCACGTGAGCCGGCGTTAATTTGAAAACATCTAATAAGATCTGGCCGATAATGCAGATTGCGCCTCCGCACACAAAAGCAAGAAGATAGTCCATTAAGATGCACCTCCTGCACGCTCAAATACAACACCATGGGCAATCGTCGGGATAGATTCTTTTTGCTGTATCATCGTAGGACTTAACAGCGCACCGGTTGCTACGACCAAAACCCGGTTGAGTTCTCCCGCTTTTAGCTGATTAAAAATGTAGGTGTACGTGACTACAGCGGAGCAAGCGCAACCGCTTCCACCCGCAAACACCTGCTGGTCCGGCGTATAAATGAGAAGCCCGCAATCATCATGTTTTGTCCCAAGAGAAAACCCCTCTTCTTTTAACAAATCTTTAACAATAGGCGAACCGACGCCTGAGAGGTCGCCTGTCAAAATAAGATCATAATCATCAGCAGTCCGGTTCATATCCTTCAAGTGCTGTTTGATCGTGTCGGCCGCGGCAGGTGCCATAGCCGACCCCATATCAAACGGATCGGTAATGCCAAGGTCGCTTACTTTTCCGACGGTGGCACTTGTGATTTGAATCTCACTCGGCGTCTGGCTGATAACTACAGCCCCGCTTCCTGTAACTGTCGAAGTTGCCGTATCCGGTTTTTGGCCGCCGTACTCCGTAGGATACCGGAATTGCCGTTCTGCGGTTGCATTATGGCTGCTTGTCGCCGCAATCGCTCTGTTCGCAAACCCTCCATCAATCAGTGCAGATGCAACAGCGACAGTTTCCATGGATGTTGAGCACGCTCCAAACATACAAAGGAACGGGATTTTCAGATGTCTCGCCACATAATTCGCCGTAACATTCTGATTGAGGAGATCTCCTGCGAGAAACAGGTCGATATCGTCTTTTTGCAAATTGTTTTTTTGCAAAGCAGAGCTGACTGCATCCTCCATTAACTGCCGTTCTGCCATTTCCCAGTTTTTTTGATTACAATGCATTTCATCATAGGTTTTATCAAATAAAGATCCAAGCGGGCCGTCTTTTTCCTTAGGCCCCACTGCCGTTCCTTCTGAATTCACAAATATGGGATGTTCAAACACCCAGGTTTGCTTTCCAGTTAATTTCATTTCCTTCTCCTCCTATGAAAACATTCTTTCAAAAGCAAACCGAATCATTCCGACAATATAAGCTGCCACAACCCCAAACACAATGACGTTTCCAGCGAGTTTAAACATGTTTGTCGCAACACCCAGCACAAGCCCTTCGCTTCTGTGTTCAAGCGCGGCGCTTGCCATACTGTTGGCGAAGCCTGTGACCGGAACAGCAGATCCCGCTCCGGCAAACTGTCCGATTCTATCATAAATGCCAAAGCCGGTAAGTAAGGCGGAAAGTAAGATCAATGTTGCCGCAGTCGGATTACCCGCGGTTTTTTCATTAAAATCAAAAAAATGGATGTAGAAATTCTGCAAGGCTTGACCAATCATGCAAATCAAACCGCCGACTAGAAAGGCTTTTACGCAGTTCCATATGTACGGCGGCTTCGGCTGATAGGTTTTAACTTTTGATTTGTAATTTTCCTTTAAATTAGACATGAAGGAACCTCCTTAAAAATGATGGATAAAATACAGCCAATGAAACAAAGATCCCGCTATTTTGCCAAATACTATGGCCATGATAAGAATGATGATTTTGCTGCCGAGGCCGATTCGTTTTGCTAAAATAGGCAAAACGTTTAACACTTCTGTCAGGGCGGCCGCAAGCATACCGATAAATACACCGGCAAGCAGCCCGACCGGGACCGCAAGCCATTTAGACAAAAAGAGATGATTCATGTGAAGCGTTTCCCAGCCTCCGTAAACAGCGCCTAATATAACAGCACCTTCATAGGCCTGAATAAATCGCATGGTTTTGGTCAGCTGCATGAGTCGCGGAATAATCCCCATAACGGTGAGAAATGCGACAAACCCAGCCCCTACTGTTAAGCCGCCCCCAAGCCCGACAAACATAACGAACAAAACACTAACGATCATGTAAATCCTTTGTCGTTTCTTGATTTTCATTCATCGCCACATATTCATCGAGATCAAGCTGATAATTAAACATCTCAACTTCAAGCGGGCTTGGCTCTTCATTAAGGCGCTTTTTAAAAACATGATTAAAAAAGATGATCATGCCCAAACCAAGACCAATGCTGTACGGGATTTGAAGAAGATACGGATATTCATTATGCTCTCCGGTAATCATTTCATATAACGCAATATGAACATCTCTCATACTTACATCTTCATGAAAATTCATAATCGCAAGACAAGACCCGATGAACAGAAGCATCCAAACGCCAATAAAGAGAACGCCGGATAATCGCCTTTTTTTATATTGAATCTCGACAATGGTCTCCGCTCCTCCAACCGTTTGGACATCAAGCGTCGGATCAGCTTTATGGATGGCTTTCAGCACTTTTATGATATCCAGGATCACGATGTTTTTATCTTTTTTGCTCACCTGATAAAGAGGCAAGGCTGACAGCCGCTTTTTCAGCTGGTGCTGTCCTTCAATTTGTGCGGCATGTCCGACTGTGATGATGTCACCCGGGTGTGCCAGCACCCGGTGGCGGAGTCTGATAAATACGCGTCGTTCCATCATGGGTCACCATCTTTCGGGTGGTTATATATGTAGTATGTGGTTCGATTGTTTTATCATTCATCCGCACCGAAAGACCATAAATTACCACTAATCTCTTTTCAACATAAAAAAGCTAGCCTTATGAAAAGGCTAGCTTTCTGTATGGTCCATCTGAACTTTAATCTGCTTTAAGATTTTCTTTTCAAGCCTTGATACTTGCACTTGCGATATCCCAAGCCGTTCAGCAACCTCTGATTGGGTTTGGTCTTTATAGTACCTGAGATAAACGATGAGCTTTTCCCGTTCTTCCAAATCACTGATCGCTTCTTTAAGCGCGATTTTATCAAACCACTTTTCTTCCGAGTGATCGGCGATTTGATCGAGCAGCGTGATGGGATCTCCATCGTTTTCATACACTGTTTCATGAATGGATGATGGGGCGCGCACGGCTTCTTGAGCGAGTACGACATCCTCCGCATCAATCTCCAAGTGCTCCGCGATCTCTTGAACGGTCGGCACTCTTCCGTATGTTTTAGACAGTTCATCTTTCGCACGCCGAATTTTATTTCCGAGCTCTTTTAAAGATCTAGACACTTTTACGGTTCCGTCATCTCTGATAAAACGTTGAATTTCACCGATGATCATGGGCACGGCATATGTGGAAAAACGGACATCATACGATAAATCGAATTTATCAACTGATTTTAATAACCCGATACATCCGATTTGAAAAAGGTCATCAGGCTCATAGCCTCTGTTTAAAAATCGCTGAACAACTGACCATACAAGACGCATGTTTTTTTCTATGAGGAGGTCTCTTGCCTGCTGGTCGCCGTCTTGGCTTCTTTTGATTAAATCCTTGACTTCGTGGTCCTTCAGCTGCGCGTTTTTACTGTTTTTCTTAACCTCCACATCCATAACAAATCTCCTTAATTACAAAGCGCTTTGCTTTTTGATAAGTGCTTTGTTAAGCGTATCGTCGTCCCCATTTCAGGTGATGAATCAACACTGACATCGTCCATAAAGTTTTCCATAATCGTAAAGCCCATTCCTGAACGCTCAAGCTCAGGCTTTGTCGTAAATAACGGCTGGCGCGCTTCGTCGAGATCTGTAATACCGAGCCCTTCATCACGAATGGTTAAGTACACCACATGATCATCTAACGTTACCGAAATGTAGACTTTTCCGTTGCAATTTTCCTCGTAACCGTGAATGATCGCATTTGTCACCGCTTCTGATACCACGGTTTTAATTTCAGTCAATTCATCCATTGTCGGATCGAGCTGGGCTATAAATGAGGCGACTGTCACTCGGGCGAACGACTCGTTTTGGCTGAGGGCGGAAAATTCAATGTTCATTTCATTTTTCATGATGCCACCCCCAGTGTGAGCAGCGCCTTTTGTTCAGATTGTTCAAATCTGATAATTTTAAAAAGGCCTGACATATCAAACAGCCGTTTCACTGCAGGTGAGATCGCACAGACGACCATCTCCCCGCCTATCTGCTTGATTTGTTTGTATCTGCCTAAAATAACGCCAAGACCCGAGCTGTCCATAAAAGAAAGATCCTCTAGATTCAGCACAATATGACGGATGTCTTCAGCTTCCAATGACTTGGCGACCTTTTGTTTAAGGGACTCTGCCGTATGATGATCGAGCTCGCCTGTTAATCGAATACAAAGCACGGTTTCTTTGACATGGAAGTCAATTCCAAGGCTCATGCTCATTCCTCCTTGATTAATCGGATAATGAGTGTTTCGATTTTATCAGGGGCAATTCCTTCACCGTGACAAAACTAGTGGCGATTCGGCATAATTACTTAAATTTTGTCCAATCTCCCATTGTGCGCTTGAGGAATGTCAAAAATCCGGCTTTTTCCATATCGTCTTTAGCTGTAACCGGGCTTTCAGCCAACACTTCTCCATCTTTTTTCAGGATAAGTGTTCCAAGCACATCACCTTTTTTAATAGGAGCGGTGATCTGTTCTTTCATTTTAATTTCTTTTTTTACATGTTTGGTATCCTCGCCTTTTTTCGTTAAGAGCGAGATCGGTTCAGATGTAGCGAGATCGATCGTTTTCTGTTTGCCTTTTTTGACCTTTGCTTTGGCAACGGTTTCATTTCGTTTGTACATAGGGTGTGTTTCATATTGGCTGAAAGCATAATCAAGCATTTTCGTGACTTGCGCGTTCCGGTCCTTCGGTGTGCTCGCGCCGAAAACGACCGCGATCGCCCGCATATTTCCTTTTTTAGCAGAAGCGGTCAGGCAATATTTCGCTTCTCCTGTATAGCCGGTTTTTACACCGTCAACGCCCGGGTAAAATTTGATCAGCCTGTTTGTGTTGACGAGCCAAAACTTTTTATCTGTATCTTCCCGCAAGTAATCTTCATACGTTCCTGTAAATGCGGTGATTTTATCGTATTTCAATAGCTCTTTGGACATCATTGCCATGTCATACGCTGAGCTGTAATGTCCTTTTTCAGGCAATCCGGTCGGGTTTTTAAAGGTTGTATCTTTTAACCCAAGCTCCTTGGCTTTTTTGTTCATCTTCTGAACAAATTCCTCTTCAGAGCCAGATATATATTCTGCCATCGCAACGGAAGAATCGTTTCCTGAAGCAATGGCTATGCCTTTCAGCATTTCTTTTACGGTCATTTCTTCGCCGGGTTCAAGGAAAATTTGCGACCCTCCCATTGAAGCGGCGTATTCACTTGTTCTGACCTTATCGCTCATCTTGATCTTGCCTTTGTCTAACGCTTCCATAATTAAGAGCATCGTCATAATTTTGGTCATGCTTGCAGGCGCTAACCTTTCGTGGCTGTTCTTATTGTAAAGAACCTTGCCTGTGTCACGCTCAATCAGTACAGCAGACTTCGCTTCATGAGCAAGTTCTGATGTATGTTTTCCGTCTTTTTCGGCAAGAGCGGACGGTGTTAGGGTAAGCAAAATAATACCAATCAATAAAGTGGATATCAGACGTTTCATCTCCAAAGCCCTCCATTTCATAATCTCTTTTATTTTTTCCAAGAGACATGGTTTTATACACCATGAATGGAAAATCATTCACAATCAGAACATAAAAAAGACAGCTGCTTCATTTGAAACAGCTGTCTTACTTATTGAACTTATTTATATTTTGCGATAACCGCTTTTACGAGCTGTAAAAATCCGGCTTTCACCTTTTCTGTCACTTCCATTACTTCATCATGCGACAATGGCTGGTCCAGTATTCCGGCAGCTGCGTTGGAGATGCAGGAAATGCCGAGGACCCGGAGCCCCGCATGTTTAGCCACAATCACCTCTGGAACTGTTGACATGCCGACAGCATCTGAACCAATCGTTCTTAAAAAGCGCACTTCCGCAGGTGTTTCGTAGGAAGGCCCGGTCACAGCCGTGTATACGCCTTTTTGAACGGGAATCTGAAGCTCTTGCGCCACTTTTTCAGCCAGTTGTGAAAGGTCTTTGTCATAAGCAGATGACATATCGGGAAATCTGACGCCAAAGTTAACTTCATTCGGCCCGATTAGAGGGTTTGTACCCATGAAGTTAATATGATCTGTAATAATCATTAAATCTCCCGCGCGGAATGCTGTATTAATGCCTCCGGCCGCATTGGTCACGATGAGCGCTTCCACTCCGAGCTCCTTCATGACACGTACCGGGAAGGTCACTTTATCCATTGAATATCCTTCGTAAAAATGGAAGCGGCCCTGCATCGCAACAACCGAAACGCCTTCAAGGGTTCCGAACACAAGCTGTCCGGCGTGCCCTTCAACTGTGGAAACCGGAAAATCTGGTATGTCCTCATATTTTAGTTTGACAGCCCCCTCAATTTCGTCGGCCAAAATGCCAAGGCCGGATCCTAAAATCAGACCGATCTTAGGAGATTGCGGAGCATGTTGTTTAATAAAAGCGGCAGCTTGTTCAATCTTTTGTTTCAAGAAGACGTCCCCCTACTGTAATAATGATAAAAAGCTTTTTCCGTATTTCGGTTTTTTCGTGTGAAAATTATCGGCAATTGTTGCGCCGATATCGGCAAATGTATCTGCTAGCGGCAGCTTTTGCGCTTTTTGATGCTTTTTGCTGTATACAAGCAGCGGCACATATTCCCGCGTATGATCTGTTCCGTGATGAACCGGATCATTCCCGTGGTCTGCTGTGATGATCAGCACATCGTCTTCTTTCATTTTTTCAAAAACTTCAGGAAGACGGGCGTCAAACTCTTCCAAAGCGCGTCCGTAGCCTTCAGGGTCGCGGCGGTGTCCGTACAAAGCATCAAAGTCAACAAGGTTCGCAAAGCTGATTCCGGTGAATTCTTCGTCAAGTGTTTCAATCACCTTGTCCATGCCATCCATATTAGACACTGTTCTTCTGGATGAAGTAATTCCTTCGCCATCATAAATATCAGAAATTTTACCGATGGAGATCACATCTAACCCGCTGTCTTTCAGTTCGTTCATAACAGTTCGCTCAAACGGTTTAAGCGCATAGTCATGGCGGTTTGGCGTGCGTTTAAAGTTTCCGGGTTCGCCGACAAACGGTCTAGCGATAATCCGGCCGACCATGTATTTTGGATCAAGCGTCAGCTCTCTTGCCGTTTCACAAATGCTGTACAGTTCATCCAGCGGCACAACCTCTTCATGGGCGGCAATTTGCAGCACAGAGTCCGCTGAAGTATAGACAATAAGCGCGCCGGTTTCAACATGCTCTTTGCCGAGCTCATCTAAAATTTCAGTGCCGGACGCCGGCTTGTTTCCAATGATTTTGCGTCCTGATCTCTTTTCAAGCTCCTGAATCAATTCATCAGGAAAGCCTTCCGGAAAAACTTTAAACGGTTTATCAATGTAAAGGCCCATAATTTCCCAATGTCCTGTCATTGTATCTTTGCCGTTTGAAGCTTCTTTCATCTTCCCGTAATACGCAAGCGGACTCTCCGTTTTTTCAACGCCTTGAATGTCGCCGATTAGACCGAGCCCGAGGTTTGCCATATGAGGCATATGTAAGCCATCCATGTGCTCGGCAATATGTCCGAGCGTATTTGCTCCTTTATCATCAAAATCGGCGGCATCCGGAGCTTCGCCGATTCCGACAGAATCCATTACGATTAAAAACACACGATTATAATTGTATGCAGGCATCATAAAGCCTCCTTTTTTTCTATACGTCCATTGTATCGTTTAGAGGTCTGACAACTCAAGTATAAACCGTTTACATTCCCATTTGCAATGCAAAGCAAAATAGTGAGAAACTTTATTATTTTCAGTTTCCCTTAAAGGAAAAAGCCGCAGTCATCCTGCGGCTAGGCGCGCGGATGATACTGCTTGTACACATCCTTCAGCCTCGTTTTTGTTACATGCGTATAAATCTGGGTTGTGGAGATATCCGCATGCCCAAGCATCTCCTGCACCGCTCTTAGGTCTGCTCCGTTTTCCAGCAAATGAGTTGCAAAGGAGTGTCTGAGGGTATGCGGTGTCAGTTCTTTTTTTATTCCGGCTTCCAGCGCGATTTTTTTAAGGTTTTTCCAAAATCCCTGACGGCTGATTTGTTTACCGTGATGATTCAGAAAAAGAGCATCTGACACATTTTTCTTCAGCAGTTTTCCACGCGCTTTTGCCAAATATTCTTCAATGGCGTGCGCCGCGGTTTCGCCAATCGGCACGATCCGCTCTTTTCTCCCTTTTCCGAAACAGCGGACAAATCCCATTGACAGATGCACATCCGAAGTCTTCAAATCAATCATTTCGCTGACCCGTATTCCCGTGGCATACAGCAGTTCAAGCATCGCTTTGTCCCGATAGCCGAACGGACTGGTCAGCTTTGGCGTGTCCAGCAGCAGTTCAACTTCTTTCAGCGACAGGACCTTCGGCAGCGTCCGCTCTGTTTTCTGTGTTTCTATATGTACGGAAGGGTCTTTGTCCGTCACCTTTTCTCTAAGAAGGAATTGATGAAAAGAACGAATGGATGCCAAGTGCCGTGCCGATGTCTTTCCGGACTTTCCTGAATCCTTCAAATGTTTTAAGTATTGAATAATATGAATCCGTGTCACTTCATTCCAAGAAGTGACCTGAAGGGTTTCCGTTAAAAATAGAGAATAGCTTTTCAAGTCACGCTCATATGACATCATCGTATTTTGAGAAAGCCCTCTTTCAACCATTACATAGTGGATGAAATCCTTCAATTGATCCTTCACACAGATCTACTCCCCGTTTTGGTAAAAAAACATTAACCGGCCGAGCCACCCGTCTGTCTCTTTGTCTTCCATTCCAATGACTTTCATAGCGGAGCCTTCCGGTTTATCATACCGATGATAGTTTTCATACTCTGAATTCACCCATATCATAGCATAATAGAACAAAGCGGTAAAACCGGTAAATAGAATAAAGACCTTTACAGTATCCGCTGCTGCTTTAAAGAATCTTGACATGTCCCAATCGACCCTTTCTCTGTTGATCCCATTAGTTAACCATATGCCAAATCAGAAAGGGTTTATACATTCAAACAGCAAAAAACCCTTTCTTCAGGAGAAAAGGTTCAGCAATGTTCTTTATTTTGTTTCGTTTCCGTGACAGCGATGGCAGATGCCGTGAAATGTCAATCTATGATCTTTAATTTTAAAATTCCAATCACGTTCAATCACTTCTTCTACGTCTCCAAGCAAATCTTCTTCAATTTCGTCCACGGCTCCGCACTCCATGCACACCAGATGGTGGTGAAAGTGAGCTGCCCCTTCTTTGCGAAGGTCGTAACGGGATACGCCGTCTCCGAAGTTAATTTTATCAACGACTTTTAATTCTGTTAATAATTCAAGCGTACGGTACACTGTTGCGAGACCAATCTCAGGAGATTTCTCTTTTACGAGGAGGTATACATCTTCTGCGCTTAAATGGTCTTCTTCGTTTTCAAGCAGCACCCTGACTGTAGCTTCACGCTGTGGCGTAAGCTTGTAGCTGGATGAGTGCAGCTGCTTCTTAATTCGATCGATACGGTTTTCCATGTCTTTCCCTCCTACGCCGCATTCCATGACTCATTATAACAAAATACGCGCGGAGTTCCAACTATAATTATTATAAACTGATAAATAAAATGATTTTCTTTTAATAATTATTTCAAAAAATCTCCCCTTTAAAAGTAAGCCGCCAGTTTTTCCATGAGCAAAGGAGAGACAAAGGCTTCGAAAACAGAAGACAAAAGCGACAATATCAAAATGAGAATGAATACGAGGGCATACCTTCCAAACCATTGAATCGGCGCCTCATTGATACTCCGTTTGACAAACAGCTGCCTGATCAGCCTTAATGAAAAAGCGATCGCAACTGTTCCCATGATGATATAAGCCGGAATCAGCAGCACATTTTGCGGCAATACGGCAATGAAAGACAAGAAAAAGCCGTTCATCCCCATTTGATTCACGAGGAATCCCACTGTAAAGCCGACCACAATCCCTTTCAAAAATATCATAATAAAAATGACCGGCATTCCGATGACCGAAATCCCCAAAATCCACATCAGGCCTAAGTATTTTACATTATGGAAGACGCTTTGCCAAAACATGTCCGAGGCACTCGCCTGTTTTCCGTCCGAAAGCTGTCCAAAAAACCGGCTTAAGTAATAATACAGATCCTCTTTTTGAGTCATTGTCATGCTGTTGACAATAATCGCCCCGAATATGACTCCAATGAGAAATAAAACAAAGACAAATACGTAAATAGACAGATGATCCTTCACGTGCCGCAGAAAGATTTCCTTGTAAGATGTTTTTCGCATGTTTTTCCTCCCACGCTCTATTGATTTGATTTAATAGATTGTATGAAAGAAAAGAGAAAACATGCCTGTTACCTTTTATAAAAATCATAAAAGAAGCGATGCGCCCATGATTTTTTTAATAGATTCGCATCAGAAATGCCGTCAGAACCTCCTTGCGGGGGCGTGCACCAGACACGTTACGCACATAAAAAATCCTTATGATTGTCTAAATAACGATCATAAGGATTCCTTCCTTTATGCCTGCTTCTTTCAAGCCTGTCTTTTTTACTTTTTGTTTTCCTAACATGTGTGCTGAAGGATGGGGCCAGCCCTCTTGACAATGGGGCGTCCCGTCCGCCGTTTCTAAGCAGATGCGCCCGTTTTTTCTTCACGTTGCTTTTTGACATGCCGATCACTCTCCTTATATGTTTGCTCTATTATACACAGGTTTAGGCATGTTTGACATTAGAAATCAGCAGATTTTTGTCTGGACCGGCCTCTTCTCTTATGTATAACGTTCATGCTTTGTTCTGTAAGCGCGGGGGAAGTTAGAAGCGGCGCAGCTGCCGATAGATAAAAAAACAGCGCCATTTTTACTTGGCGCTGTTTCACTTAAACTTACAAACTATTGCGTACTGCAACATGTTCAACCGCTGCAGATACCGCCGCATGAACTCTCTGATCAAGAGGCTGCGGCACTACGTCCCCATGTTTCGTACAAGCAGCGATGGCTTCTGCCGCCGCAACCAGCATGTCATGGTTGATGACCTTGCTTTTTGCATTAAGCGCCCCTCGGAAAATACCCGGAAAGCCCAGTACATTATTAACAGAACGGCCGTCAGCTGCATAGGCGGCTCCTGCCTGTAATGCTTCCTCAGGCTCGATTTCCGGTTTAGGGTTTGATAAGGCTAAAATAACCTGTCCGGGCCGTACAAATTCTTTTTTGATTAACCCCGGCACGCCTGTTGTGGCAATAATGATATCGCATGTTTCCATCAATTCTTCAATGTTGGCTGCTGTTTTTCCGCCGTATTGCTGAAGGCGGTTCATTGCATCCTCTGATTTATCTGTCCCGAAAACGTCTTTGACACCGTATGCCATAAACATCCTGCAAATGGCGACGCCAGCCGCTCCAAGACCGATTTGTCCCACTTTCGCTTCCTTCAGATCCACACCCGCGCTTTTACATGCGGAGATTGCCGCGGCCAAAGTAACGACAGCCGTCCCGTGCTGATCATCGTGCATAACAGGGATATTCAACTCTTCTTTCAGGCGGTCTTCTATTTCAAAGCAATGCGGTGATCCGATATCTTCAAGCAAAATACCGTTAAACCCCGGTGAAATGTGTTTAACCGTATTGATGATTTCCTCAGGATCTGTTGTATCCAGTAAAATTGGAATACCGCTGATATCAGCAAGCTGGTCAAACAGCGCGGCTTTTCCTTCCATCACGGGCATACCCGCAACCGAACCGATGTTTCCGAGGCCGAGAATCGCCGTTCCGTCTGTAACAATAGCGACTGAGTTGCTGATGGTCGTATAAATATCGGCTTTCTCAGGTTCTTTCTCAATCAGCCTGCACACATCTGCAACGCCCGGTGTATACACACGTCCAAGCTCTGCCAATGATCGAATCGGCATTTTGCTTTTCATTTGAATTTTGCCGCCTTCATGGGCGGAGAGCACTTCATCTGATACCGTGTGAAGCCTGATTCCTTCCCCCAGTGCCTCAATGGCATTAATAACCTCTTGAAGCTGTTCTTCATTCTCTGCCTGTACGGTAATGTTCCGCATTGTATAATTGGGTCCGACCTTTACTGTCTCAACCTCACCGATATCTCCGCCCAAAAGACCGATGGCAGTTGCCACTTTTCCTAGATTCCCCGGAACGGTAGGTGTTTCTATCATTAGTGTCCGAATCATATGTTTAGTAATCATTCACTATCGCCTCTCCCTTATACTACTTCTTCAGTTTGAGCAGATTTGTTTTTGGTATACCAAATGAATTTTCCTGTATAGCCGTAAATAATTGCGAGTCCTATTGAAACGAAGCTCAGCCACATAAAAGGCAAGTAAGAAAAAGTAGAAACGCCGAGAATACCAGCCATATAGATTCCGTTATCAGACCAAGGCACCATTCCAGATGTCAATGTGCCGCCTACCTCTGCGTTTCGGGATAAAACTCTTCGGTCAATGTTTAGTTTGTCATAACTGTCTTCCATAATTTTCGGTGTCAAAATCAATGACACGTACATCGCACAGCCTAATATATTTCCCAAAAACGCGACGATTAGAGTGGTTAAGGTGACATTTCCCGCTGAAGTCAATTTCTTTTCAAACAAAGATACAATGACCCGCAATACGCCGAGCTTTTCCAACAATCCGCCGAAGCCGAGACCGAATAGGATGACGACGAGCGTGTCCAGCATTCCCGTAATACCACCGCGATTCAGGATCCCATCTATAAAATTCATGCCAGTGTCAATGTGAAATCCGTTGTAGGCTGTTCCAATGGCTTCTGCAAAGTTCATCCCTTGGAATACGGAAGCCCAGATGGCCCCGAGTAAAGCCCCGACCACTATCACAGGCATTGAAGGTTTTTTCAGTGCTAGTAATACAACAACGATAACAGCCGGTATCAGCATCCAAATCTGAATATCGAAGTTTTGGTGTAATGCGGACTTTAAAGAATCGACTTTCTTTAAATCTACATTTTTTCCGCCATAGATAAACCCAGTAATCGTAAATAAAATAGCCGTAATAATATAAGCCGGTATGGCTAAAACCATCATAGCCCGAACATGCTTGAGTACATCCACTTTTGAAAGCGAGGATGCAAGCACAGTGCTGTCAGACAGCGGTGACAGCTTGTCTCCAAAGTAAGCTCCGGATAAGACAGCGCCGGCTACGAGCGGCAGCGGCATACCGAGACCTTCCCCTATGGCAATCATGGCAATTCCGGCTGTTCCGACAGTTCCCCATGAAGTACCTGTTGCTACTGACATAATCGAACAAATAATTAAAGTTGCTAATAAAAAGATACTCGGATGAATAAATTCCAGACCGTAGTAAATCAGGGTAGGCACAACGCCGCCCGCAATCCACGTTCCGATTAAGGCGCCTACAGATACAAGAATCAGGACAGCTTCAAGGCCGTTTGATATTCCGTTAATAATAGATTTTTGCAAATCTTGAAATGTGTGGCCAAGCCGAATTCCAATTATGATGACTAAAAACCAGGAAATGAAAAGCGCCAATTGTATCGATAAGTCTAAAAAAACTGTAAAAGACAATACAAGCGCGAGGAATCCCCCTAATATAATGATAATTTCAAATAATGTTGGCAATCTTACATCCTTCATTCTACATCCCCCTTAAAGAAAAAAGCTAAAACGCTTACAATAAATAGTGCAACAAAGTATACTATACTGCCTCATCCCAAAGCATGCAACATTTAGTTCACCCGGCCGGAGCCGAATGAACTAAATGTTCATTTCTTCCAAACTTTATTGTCTGTCAAAGAGCTCTTTTCCCGCTATTCCCGGTTTAGTCATCTCATACGGGTTTAAAATGATATCCAATTCTTCCTCTGTTAAGACATCATATTGTAAGCAAAGGTCACGGACCGATTTACCGGACATAATCGCTTCTCTCGCAATTCTGGCCGCCGCTTCATATCCAAGATGCGGGTTAACCGCTGTAATAACTCCGGCGCTTTTCTCTACATATTCCTGCAAGCGTTTTTCATTTGCTTCAATGCCTGTCAGACAATAGTCAGTAAATGAGCGGAATCCATTGTTCATCACGCTGATTGACTGCAGGAGGTTAAATACGAGCACAGGCTCCATCACGTTCAGCTCAAGCTGGCCGGCTTCGGAAGCCAAGCAGATCGTATGGTCGTTTCCGATTACCTGGAAGGCGATCTGGTTGATGAGCTCCGCCATAACCGGGTTCACTTTTCCCGGCATGATGGATGATCCCGGCTGACGTGCAGGAAGGGAAATTTCCGCAAGTCCGGCGCGCGGCCCAGATGCCATCAAACGAAGATCGTTGGCTATTTTGGACATATTCATCATACAAACTTTTAACGCCGCTGATACTTCTGTGTATGCGTCAGTATTTTGTGTCGCATCAACAAGATGATCAGCGCCGACTAACGGCAGACCGCTGATATCAGCCAGATGTTTAACGACCTGCTCAATGTAGCGCGGGTCCGCATTAAGGCCTGTTCCTACAGCAGTTGCGCCCATATTTACTTCATACAGATGCTGCCGTGATTGTTTAATTCTTTTTATATCCCGCTCCAGCACGCGGCTGTAAGCTTCAAATTCTTGTCCTAAACGAATCGGAACTGCGTCTTGAAGATGCGTCCGCCCCATTTTAATAACTGAGTCAAAGTCCTGCGCTTTTTTCTTAAACACCTTATGCATATTTTCCATCGTACCCAGAAGTTTTTCGAGCAGCTTCAAAGTGGAAATATGAATCGCTGTCGGAAAGACATCGTTTGTTGATTGTGACATGTTGACGTGTGTATTCGGGCTGAGATGAATATACTCGCCTTTGTTATGCCCCATCAGTTCAAGCGCCCGGTTTCCGATCACTTCATTTGCATTCATGTTCATGGATGTGCCGGCGCCGCCTTGAATCGGATCGACGATAAACTGGTCATGCCATTTGCCTTCCAAAATTTCGTCTGCTGCTTGGACAATCGCATTTCCAATTCCTTCATACAGGCGTTTTACGTCCATATTGGCAAGCGCAGCCGCTTTTTTAACGATTGCTAACGCATTGATCATTTCCTCATGGATTTTATAGCCTGTAATTGGGAAATTCTCTGCTGCACGAAGTGTTTGGATACCGTAGTATACATCTGCTTCGATATTTTTTTCTCCAAGAAAATCTTTTTCCTGACGATATTCTTTTTGGCCGTTTAACATGATTTAAAACCTACTTTCTCTGTGGTAATTATTTTGAGAACGTTTACAATACGACATCATCGGCGATCGGTGTTTCCATGATCTTTTTCACTTCCACCAGATCAGAGGATTTACCCAGGGCCCACATTAATTTCGGCACGATCGCTTCGGTGTTCATATTTCTTGAACGGATGATTAAATCTTGGTTCACTCTCCGCCCGACTTCATATATGCTCATATCCTCGCCCTCTTCCAAACATTGAGTCGTAATCACAACAACGATTCCGCTCTCAATCAGTTCGTTTATCTTGGTGAGGAGGTCTCTTTCTTCAAATGGAATGCCACCGCTTCCATAACTCTCAATGACAATGCCTTTGTACATGCTTTTCAGCGCGTCCAGCATTTCCGGTTTTAAGCCCGGGTGCAGCTTAAGCAGGCAAACATCCGTGCACAAAGACGTATCAACTGCAAACGGCTCTCGCTCCGGGGTCATTTGTTTATTGTATTCAATGCCGTCTTCATTGATAAAAGCGATGTACGGATAATTGATGCTTTCGAAGGCATCATAGCTTTTCGTTCTTAATTTAATCGCTCGGGTTCCTTGAATGACTCTGCCGTCAAATACAACGTAAACGCCGCCTACGCCTTCACAGGCAAACCGGATCGCATCGGTGATATTTTTTTTAGCATCTGTTTTCTTAAACGTGATAGGTATTTGCGATCCCGTAATCACGATCGGCTTCGTTGCGTGCTGCAGCATATATGACAATGCAGCAGACGTATAGGCCATTGTATCCGTTCCGTGAGTAATAACAAACCCGTCATACGCTTCGTAATTTTCTTCCACCGCCTTGGCGATTTTCACCCAATATTCAGGCTGCATATTGGTGCTGTCTAAATTCATTAACGATTGAGTTTCCATCGTGTAATCGTTATCAAGCTGTGAGACATAACTTAATAATTCATCCGCTTTGACAGCGGGTGCAAGTCCATTTTCTCCTTCAACTGAAGCAATTGTTCCTCCTGTTGTCAACAACAGCAATTTTTTCATAACCTACACCTCTTCAACTAAAAATGACTGTATCTTAAGATGATTTGCGAGAAAACATTCGCTTTCCGCATACTTTTAATGCAATTATAGACACGGAAAATGAAATTAGCAAGTAAATATTATTCGATTCGCGTACACTTCTTCAGACCTATATGATATAATCAGCTCAGTGAAAAGGAGCGGAAGATACATGAATCTAGATCGTTTAACAGAATTAAGAAAAAAGAAAAATTGGTCTCTTCAATATACGGCTGACCGGCTCGGCATCGCCAAAAGCACATACGCCGGATATGAATCAGGATACCGTCGTCCTTCTCTTGAAGCTCTGGCACTATTAGCCGATCTCTTCAATACCACATGCGACGATTTGCTGGGCCGCACCGAGCCAAAAAAACAGTCTGCGCCTTCATCAATCGAATTGACAGAGTTGAGCAGCCTGAATCTTAACATGACCGTTGACGGAAAACCTCTGACTGAAGAAGAGATTATTCAGTTGATCGCTTTTATTCGGGCGAAGAAAAAGATAGAAGAAGAGCTTATCTAAAACGGCAGTACATGCCTTCTTTGAGTATGTCTATTTTTGCGTGCAGCCGTTCCCCTATGCTTTTACTCTTCCGTACGCGCCTCCCCCTCCTGCCTCAACGTTCAGCTTTCCAGATCTTGCTTTTACAATTAAAGCTGCGGTTTTAGGAGATACCACCTTAGCCAATTGCTCTTCGCTTGCCTGATGGAGAATCGACATTTCCGTTCCGAAGGCGCTCTTTAGTTTTTCCAGCGTTTTCGGTCCGACCCCCGGGACAAATTGCAGCGGAATTTGATGAACATACGGCGGACGCATAGTAAGATTTTCCGGCTGGTCACTCAGCTCACTGAGCCTTTCACTGACGCCTTTTGTAAATCTTCTTCCTCCGCATGACGCGCACGATTCTCCCTCTTTTACAGCAGGAGCCCCGCACGCTTCGCAAGCAGTTCGATAATATTTTCCAAGCAATGGATTTAACCCGTAATTGGCCGCAATCCCTCTGTTTTCCCGGCCTTTTAAAGCCAACGCAAATTCTGAAAAATTCGCTTCAGACATGATCAATTTATTATATTCTCTCCCGATTTTTCCTAAAGAATGTGCATCAGAATTTGTCAGAAATGAATAGTTATTCAGCTCGGATACCTGCGATGCCATATACGAATCACAGCTTAATCCAAGCTCAACTGCATCAATCAGCTCAGGATCGAAGATTTCAGCCAATGAGATTTTAACGCCTTTTCCGTACAAACTTTTGTGCGGCGTAAAAATATGGGCGGGAATAAATAATCCGCCCAATTCCTTTACTTTTCTCTGGAGATTCAGCCCCGTTTCATATATTCGCTGTGAGCTGAGATGAATATTTTTGAGCCGGGCAGAAAGCCACACAGAAAACTCTTTCATCTTGGCGATTGTCGGCAAAAAGGCAAGTACATGAACAGGGCCTTTGCAAGACTCATCGTATATTTCCAATTCACTTCCTAATAAAAGCGTGGTGCGGCGATATCGGATCCCGCCTTCCTCAAGCTCTCGATATCTGCCCGAAGAAATGCCCTCTTCAAGCTCAAGAATCACTTCCGGTGAATGGCAGTCAATAATCCCTAAAAGCTCGATTCCTTTAGATTCACTGGCTTCAATTAAAATGTTGTCAAGTGTCAGTGTTTTTGCGCCGGTTATTTTTACGGCCCGGCCAGTGAAGGTTCTGCCGATATGGATGTGTAAGTCAGCATATATGTTTTTCATTTTTGTGCTTGCTGCGCCTCTTTCAGCTGAAGGTATTGGATGGCATAAGCTGTTTTCGCATCATACACCTCGCGTGTTTCCACCAGCTTCAATGCGTCTTCAAGCGTCACCTCCATTACTTCTACAAATTCGTCCTCATCCAGCTCCCTTTTCTCTTCAAGTACAGACAGATCTTCAGCGAGAAACAAATGCACGATTTCATCCGCAAAGCCCGGCGAGGTATAAAACGCGGTGATTTTGGTCAATTTTTTTGCTGTATAACCTGTTTCTTCTTCAAGTTCTCTTAACGCGGTATATTCAGGTTCTTCTCCTTTTTCAAGCTTTCCGGCCGGTATCTCGACGATCGTGCGCTCGAGCGGCTTTCTGTACTGGTTAACCAAAATGATTTTATTGCTGTCTGTAACAGCTAATACCGCAACCGCTCCCGGATGCTTGACGATTTCCCGTTTGCTGGTTTTTCCGTTTGGAAGCTCCACATCCTCCACATAAAGATCTATGACCTTGCCTGAAAAAAGCTTTTCTTTTCCGATGGTTTTTTCTTCTAAATGTTTCATATTTTCATCTCCCGTTCTGTCTCTCTATCATACCCCATACATTTTATCATACATGCAAAAGGAGGTCCTTTGATGAGAGTTTATCGCCTGCAAAATGGTATCGTTTTAGTCGGAAAAGCGCGGGAGGTGCGGGCAAAGCTGAGGGAATGCGGACAAACATTCCGGTATGTGAGAGAGTTGATATCCAGAGCTTAAAAGTTGAAAACTCCGCTCCTTTATATTACGGTCATTAAAAAAGACGAAAAGGAAGTGGAACCATGAAGAAACGGAAACTAGGCGCTTCTGATTTGGCAGTAAGCGAAGTCGGGCTCGGCTGCATGTCACTCGGAACGGAGAAAAACAAAGCCTTGTCCCTCCTCGATGAAGCAATCGAGCTTGGCATTAATTATCTGGACACCGCTGACCTTTATGATTTCGGCCGTAATGAAGAAATCGTCGGTGAAGCGATTCAAAACAGGCGCCATGATATTATTTTGGCAACAAAAGCGGGAAACCGCTGGGAAGAGGGAAAAGAAGGCTGGCATTGGGACCCTTCAAAAGCCTACATAAAAGAAGCCGTCAAAAAGAGCTTAACGCGGCTGAAAACTGACTATATCGACTTGTATCAGCTTCACGGCGGCACGATGGAAGACAATATAGATGAGACAATCGAAGCGTTTGAGGAGCTAAAGCAAGAAGGCGTCATCCGCTATTACGGGATTTCATCCATTCGGCCCAACGTGATTAAAGAATATGTACGAAAGTCAAACATCACCAGCATTATGATGCAATTCAGCTTATTGGACAGACGTCCTGAGGAGTGGCTGTCTCTTTTAGAAGAACATCAAATCAGCGTGGTCGCAAGAGGGCCGCTTGCCAAAGGGCTGCTGACCGAAAAACCGCTTGAAAAAGCCGGAGACCGCGTAAAGCAAAACGGTTATTTAACTTATTCTTATGATGAATTGGCACACGTTCGAAAGTCTGTTTCCGACATCGCTCCTGATCTCAGCATGACAGAACTGTCGCTGCAATACTTGTTGGCGCAGCCCGCTGTCGCATCGGTTATCGCGGGAGCAAGCAAGATTGAACAGCTGAAAGAAAACATCAAGGCTGCAGGCGCCCGGAGCTTGAGCGGACAAGAAATCAAAGCACTCCAATTCCATACGAAACGGAATATTTACGAAGCTCATCGCTCATAAACAAATAAAACCGGCACCTGAAACTCGGTGCCGGTTTATTTTTTATACTGATGCCAGTCGAGATTGCTTTCATTCAGCAGCTCTTCAAAGCTTTTATTCTTTTCAATTTCTTTTCTTTTTCTGATCTGCTCCGCTTTTTCTCTTTCTTGTTTCCTCTCATCCTCTGCCTTCAGCTCACTTTTCATTTGTTGAAGTTTTGCTTTGATATCGGATTGAAGATCGTCTTGTAAGCGGTGTTTTTCTGCTGATTTTTGTTTTTTCATCCTTGCTCCCCCATTTTCTTTGTGGTGTCAGTTTATCATGCGGGATGGAGAGTGAACAAGTGTGACGTTTATGATATCTTTCCAATGTTAAAAATGGATGCTGACAAATGAAAAACGCTCCTTTTAAAGGATTTTTTGATCATTTGTCATACTATTTAAGATATAATGCTGTTGTCTTGGAAAGGAGCGGACACATGAAAAAGTGGCTGACTGCCATCGGAGCCGCAGTTGGAATTATCGCAGCTATCGGCATATGCTTTACAAATATCATCATGTTCATGAAGAAAAAAACAGATGAAGAGATTATTAAAAGAGAGACGGAGGACGGGCATGACGTTTTTGAAGCGTTTGACCGCATGGAGAAAACGGCTTTTGTCATCCCGTCTTCCTATGGGTACGATCTAAAAGGCTATTATATCTCGCCCCACGATACACAAAATACAATGATCATTTGCCACGGTGTGACAATGAATTTGTTTAATTCACTTAAATACATGCACTTGTTTCTTGATTTAGGATGGAATGTCCTGGTTTATGATCACCGCCGGCACGGCCAGAGCGGCGGCAAAACGACGAGCTATGGTTATTACGAAAAGGATGATTTGAAAGAGGTGGTTTCCTGGCTGAGAGAGAGGGTCGGGCAGCGGGGATTGGTCGGAATTCACGGGGAATCCATGGGAGCAGTCACCGCACTTTTGTATGCGGGCGCCCATCCTGATGATGGCGCTGATTTTTATATCGCCGATTGTCCGTTCGCAAGCTTTGATGAACAGCTGGCCTATAGGCTAAAAATGGAGTACCGGCTGCCGGCGCGGCCGATTCTTCCCCTCGCTAATCTGTTTTTGCGGTGGAGAGACGGCTACCGCACACGCGATGTGTCACCGCTCTCAGTCATTGGACGCATACCACAGCCGGTCCTGTTTATTCACAGTAAAGACGATGATTATATCCCCGCTGAAGCGAGCGAGCTTCTTTATAAAAAGAAAAACGGACCGAAATCGTTATATATCGCGGAAGCCGGAGAGCATGCCATGTCCTATACGAAAAACCGTGAAAGTTACCGCAATGCCGTGAAAACGTTTTTGGACCGTGTTGCTAAACCATAATATTAAAAAAAGCGAAAGAACACTGCAGTTCTTTCGCTTTCTCATTATAAAACGTCTGTAATTCCGTCCATGTTCTCGCCAATCCAGTTGATGGCAAGATCAATCGTTGTGAACTCCTGTGTGTCAAAAGTCATCTCGTCCTGTAGAAGCCATACATCTTTTTGGATGGATTCTGCTCCTCCGATCGACCAATGCAGCAGGCTGTACGGGTGATTTTTATTCAGGAAGGATACCCACGTTTTATGCTGAGCTGTTTGTTTAATTGATTTCAGCTTTTGATCCACGTTTTGCTGTCTCCCTACTTTACTAATATGCTCATTCTTGGGCTTAGCATTTGCGCCGGGCTTTTCAGCGCCAGCGTATTGGCTTTTTCATTGTAATCTATCGTCATTTGATCGTCAAAAAACACTTTTTGCGATGATTGAATATACAATGGGACTCCATTTGTTTCGAGCTGTTCACATTCGCCTGTCAACTGTTCCGAAAGCCATATTGTAGGCACGCCGCTGACTGCGCAGCCGCAGCCTTCAGCATCAAAACGGAGCTGTGCTTTTTTGCCCGGGTTGGCAACTATCGCTTGCTGCAGCGTTTGTTTTGCCGTATCTGTCAAATGAATTTGCATCAGATTGATCCCCCGTTTTTGTTATTTTCGCTATTGTAGCACACAATACGGCTGTCTGCATTGTTTGCGCCTCCGGCTTAGTTTTTCCAGCGGTTCGCTTTTTCTTCTGTATCCTTGATCCACTCATTTTTCCCTTCTATATATGGTTTGATGTCATCCGGATATCTTGCAGCCAGCTGTTTTTTTAGCGTTGCGTATTCAGCCGCCTTTTCAGGATGGGCGATGAGGTAGTCCCTGAATAACGTATGCCTCACGATTTCCCTATTTCCATTTTCATAAATATGAACGTGGTGTGTGCGCTTGTTCCCGCCTTTTCGAAAAAAACACCTTCCTTTCAGGCCGTTTTCCCCTTTCGCTTCATAGCCAAGCGCCTCCATTTGCAAGTTATATTGATTTATCGCCTCAATATCTTTTACTTCTATCAGTATATCTATCACCGGCTTTGCGCTCATTCCGGGGATGGACGTGCTTCCGATGTGGCTGATTGCAATGATTTCAGGACCAAGGATATGCTCAAGCTGTATCTTTTCCTTTGCGAACATGCGCTTCCACTCTTCTCGATATGGAACGACCTCCACTTTCCTTTTCGGATATAATTGAAAGACGGACAAAAAAATCCCCTCTGCCGCTTTGATCCTTGCCGCCTTTGTAAATCCCGCTTTTGTATACAGCGATATCGCCGGGGTATTGTTTTCAGCGGTTGTGACTTCTATTTTTTCGGCATCTTCATTTTCTGCGATCACAAATTTCGTCAAGGCTTGTCCGATTCCTTTTCTGAAGCCGTCCGGATGTACCGCCAGCCTGCAAATGGTCAGCTCGCCGGCATTCCTTTCATAGGAAATCACGCCGAGGAGCCTCTCTCGTTCTTTATAGCCGGCAAACCGCTCTTGTGATTTGATGATATCGATTGCTTTCTCTTTCAATGCGGGAATGCCGAAAAAACCGATCAGTTCCGCTTCTTTTCGATAAGCCTCCTGCTGAAGCGCCGCGATCTCCTGTGCAATTGGTTCATGGCTGTGCCAAAGATATTCAATCAATTTTTTGTCTCCTTCGGTTGAAATAAGCGCTGCGTTTCCACTTTTGTCACACGAACCGCGTACGCTTCATACCAAACGCTTTTCCCTTTTTCTTTTGCCGATTGATGCTCGGTATGGATTTTCCAGTTTTGGATCGCCTCCAGACTATCCCAATAGGAAACCGTAATCCCGTTTCCGTTATCCTCCCGAACGCTCTCCACGCCTAAAAAACCAGGCTGGTTCTCCGCAAGTAACATCATATGTTCTGCCGTTTTCTCATATTCGATATCGTATTCTCGTTTTATCGAAGTAAAAATCACGGCATAGTAAGGAGGTGTAGGTGTTTGAGATAGAAAAGTCATAGATTCTCCCCCTCCTGAATCTGTTTTACAAACAGCACCCGGTCTTGGCCGGGCCCGTTGTAGTCCGCAAAAACTGAGATCCCGTTCACTGTTTTATCGCCTTTCTCAATTGTAAAGCCCAATCTGGCGTGATAAGCGACGGATACTTTGTTTACAGGCGATGTCACGCACTTTACTTGGGTGCAGCCTCTCTTTTTGACCGTTTCAATAAAAACCTCGTATAATTGTTTTCCAATTTGCATTTTTCTGAAATCTGGATGGACACCTGAGAAATGGATGTATGCGGTTTTCGGATCTGACTGTGATTGAAATCCAATTAAAAACCCGGTCATCGCTCCGTTTTCATACGTGATAAAACTTGTGTCCTGAAAATGTTCAAAAAATAATCTGGGCAGCTTCTCTTTCAGCTGTCTTCCGCCCCACCATTCATTTATTACAGACGTAACCATTTCATAATCTGAAGACGTGATTGTCCGTATATCCATTTCGATTTGATCTCCCTCCGTCTGGCAAAAACGAATGTCATTCTCTTATGCGATATAAAAATTATATTTTGCCTGAGTGCAATTGTAAATGGATTCTTTCTGTTACTATACGTTTTCAGACAGCCAAAGGAACTATGTACACGTGTGCGGATAGAAAAAATAAAATAAAAAAAATCAGCCCAAACAGCTGTCTGCGACTGATTTTCCTTTTATTCCTACACTCTTCTCATAGATCAAGCCCGCAGAATGATCTGTTGCCTGCGCTCTTTTTTCAGCTCAAACAGATAGAGAAATATCGAGCACATGCTCAAGCTTTAATCTATGCGGCTGATCAGCGGCTCCCTTTATCCATAGCATATTTTGCAGTTCCTCATAACGGCAGATTTTCCCGCTGTAATAGATAAGCGCTCCGTCTTCGAAGTAGCTGACCATTACCTCCTGCGCATATTCCATCGCCTCACAGACCGTCTGATTCATCTCTTCCAGCTTATCAGGGTCAAGGATCGGCTTCTTCAGCTTCTGTTTATGGCGTTTTCTCGCCAGCAGACTTTCTTTATGTTCCGGCAAAAACATTCGGCTTCCTTCCCATAATAAGTTGCCTCTTTTTAAATGATCGCTCATTTGTAATGCCCTCCTATTTTAGCCGCGCGTTCAAACGCCTGTCCCGCGGCTGTTAACGATGAGGCTCTGACAATCGCTGTGTCGCCGAACCTGCTTTTAATGCCGTCCATTACGTAGCCGAGGCTCATGTTCTTCGCATAGTCATGAAACAAATTGAGCTGCCATACGTCATCAGAAGAGAGCTGAGAAAGACTGACGCCGAGGCGGCGCACAGGTTTCCCATCCCAAAACGCAAGAAACAATCTGCATACCGCCCGGTACACATCCTGTGTGCGGTTGGTCGGCTCAGACAGCTTCACTTGCCGGTGAAAGCCCGTCGGAATATCAAAATCAGCGCCCCGGCAGCTCACCGACACCGTCTGCCCCATCGCCCCTGATCTTCTGCTTCGCCTGCACACCTCTTCACATAGCTCCAGCAGCACGACCTTAATCTCCCTGTCAAAATGTTCGTAGTCTTTCGGGAGCGTCATTCCATGTCCGATCGCTTTTTGGCCATCCAAAGACGCAGTCGTCACGGGCGAATAGTCAATGCCGTTTGCGGTCATCCACAGCACGTGTCCGTTAATGCCCCACTTCTTTTTTAAAAGCTCCACCGGAAAGGCCGCAAGCCCGCCGATGGTGCTGATCCCCATCCGGCGTAAATGATGCTTCATCCGGCTTCCGACGCCAAACAAGCAGCCGACAGGGAGAGGCCACATATGTGTTTTCATATTGTTTTCAGTTAAATAAAATATCCCGCTGGCATTCTTTTTTGCAAAGTTGTCACAGGCGATTTTCGCGAGAGCTTTATTCGGTCCGATGCCAACCCGCGCATAAACCCCCATCTCCCGCATCACTCTGTCTTGAATGCTTCTGGCTATATCCTCCGGCCGTCCAAACAGCTTCTGGCTGCCAGTGACGTCCATAAACTGCTCATCAATGGAATAAGGCTCGACCATATCTGTGTATTCCTCGAGAATCGCGGTAATTTGCAAAGACACATCAATATAACGCTGCATGCGGGGACGAAGCACCACAGCCTCGGGGCACTTTTCCTGGGCTTCCCAAAGCCGCGAAGCATTGGCGACCCCCTTTTTCTTTGCAAGAGGACAAGCAGCCAGCACCACCCCGCTCCTTCTCTTCGGATCACCGGAAACAATAACCGGCCGATTCTTCAAATGGGGATTCTCCGCTTTTTCCACGGATGCATAAAACGATTGCATATCAACGAGAAAAATCACTTTTTCTTTCATCATATACACCTCTAAAAAGAACTTATGTTCGCTCTTGCTATTATATGCGAAAATACGTTCGGTTTATACTGGTAAATGATTCTTGCCTGACAGAAACTATGATCTGACGGTTTGAGAGCGGCAAAACATTTAGTAGAATAAAAGCAACAATAAAGATGGGAGAAGAAACAATGGATAAATTCCTGGAAAAAATGTTAGGACAGGCGCTTCGCCAATATGGCCGGAATGTCGCCACGGACCCGTTAAGCCCGTATGAAAAACAGAGCTTGAAGGCCGCCTTGAAAGAAAGACAAAACGAAGAGCCTGATGAGGATCTGCATGCGCATATAGAGGATGTTATTTATGACTATGTCACAAATCAAGGGCTATTTTCCTGATAAACGTTTATACGGCACACAGAATGGGAATGGAACGCAGGAGGAATGTTTCAAATCTTTTGATTGCGTGGTGTGCCTATGCCTGTCGGTAAATATTTTAAAATCGGATATGGGATTCTTTTGTTGTTTCTCATCATCTATCTCGGAACGTTGATTGACTTTTTGTTCCGTCCCTTCATTATTTTCTGCCAAACCTTATTCGGGCCGATTATACTGTCGGGTGTGCTTTACTATTTGTTTCGTCCGCTCGTTAAACTGCTGCATACAAAAGCCAAACTGCCAAAGGGTATCGCGATCTTGCTGATCTATTTAACCGCCGGCGGACTCTTTACCCTCTTCATTTATACAGCAGGACCTGAGATTCAGAAACAGTTCAACAGCTTTGTCAGCAACTTCCCGAAACTGCTTGATCAGGCAAGGGATTGGAGTGAAACCATACAGCACAACAAGTGGTTTTCCCGCCTGCAAGAGCAAAGTTCGCTTAATCAAATCACAGATAAAGTCACAAACTACTCTAACAGCTTCATCTCTTCGCTGGGAGACAACATAAAAAGTATGGCAGGAGCTGTGACCAATGCGGTCATTACCATTGTCATAATTCCTTTTGTGCTGTATTACATGTTAAAAGAGGGCGAAAAAGCGCCCCGGTACTTGTTGCATTTTCTCCCTAAAAAACAGCAAAAAGAAGGAAAACGGATTCTCGAAGACATGGATCAGACGCTCAGCGCTTACATACAGGGTCAGATTATCGTCAGCTGCTGTGTCGGCGTTCTTGTGACAATCGGTTATTTTATCATCGGATTGGATTACCCGCTAATGCTGGGTGTTGTCGCCATGGTGACCAATGTCATCCCGTTTATCGGCCCGTGGATCGGCACGTTTCCCGGCGTTGTTGTCGGTCTGTTTGATTCGCCGACAACCGCCGTACTGGTCATCGTGGTCGTTGTCATCGCCCAGCAAATTGAAAGTCAAATCATTTCCCCGCAGGTAATGGGACGGAAGCTTTCGATCCATCCGCTGACCATTATTTTTCTCTTGCTCGCCGTCGGAAATTTTGCAGGCATTGTCGGCATGCTGCTGGCGATACCGGGGTATGCTGTCGCCAAGGTGATCGTGAGTCATATATGGAGACTTGTGCTGCTGAGAAAAAAACATACAGATCACTCTTCATAAAACAACAGAGATGTTTTCACATCTCTGTTGTTCCTTGCAGCTCTTTTATCCGCTGATGCAGGCTTTCTTGAAAAACACCGCCATGATAACAAACCACCGGACTTATGTCATAGTCTGAAAATTTCCCAAAGATAGTAAAGCCTGATCCATATCCAATGTCGCCCCTCCAACAGGCCAGTGTAAAGCGCCATCAGTCTTAACCAATGCATCTGCGGCAATGAGAAGTTTCTTTTCCTCCACATAAAGGCTGACCTTGTATAAAAATCACGCGGCCGCCGCAAAACGGAAGCAATGGCCCATCCTCTATGGTTTCCTGCACCTTTATCTTCGAAGGGTTTTATACAGTTGCCTTATTTCCTCCGGAAGAGATGCTGCTTTCTCCTTGGTCATACGGCTGATATCGGTTTTAATAAGCGGAACCCCCCTTCTATATAAAGGCATTCCAACTCATGGGCATAGATTGTAATGTCGTGTCCGGCCTTCTGGGTAAAAGCAGGCGCTCCTCCGATGTGATCTATATCCTGATGGGTCAAAACCACCGCCTTTAAATTTTCAAACGGCATTCCGATTTCTTTCAGCGAAGGTCAATACATCTATAGAGAATTGTTTTTAGAATCGCTGTTGGATAAGGAAAATTTTTCATGTGTGATAAAGAAAGAACGCGTACAGGAGAGAACAGCAGATGGACCATCATTATCAGGACCATTTTCGGCAGAATGGCAACATCAATGAGCATCCCTTTCAGCAATCTACTTAACACTTGTTATCATCATTATTACCTTTACAATTGGGGAAGTGCTTTTGTTTTCTATGAAGGATTTGTTCGCAGACCAGCTCGCAAAGCCTGAATTGAAAGGCACTTATTTTGGAGCAATAGGCTTTTCACAGCTGGGAAATGTAATAAGCCCTTGGGCAGGAGGCATATGTATTGATGTATTTAGACCGGGCAGACCCGGCTTCATTTTTTCTATTCTTGCCGGCATCACGCTGATCGGACTGCCGTTTTTAGCATTTGCATACCGGCAGCTGACGGCCGGAACCGCTCAAGCTCGGCCTGGATTGAATAACCGCTGTAAAATACTCGGGAGCGATGAAAACCCCCTCTCCCTTTAAAAGGAGGCAAGCAAATGAATATCGGAGACTTAATCTTTCAATTGGTGCCATTATTATTATTAACAGTGATCATTTTTGCAACTGTTGCAGGTCTAAGAACTCTGAAAAAACGTAAAGCACAGTTAGAACGAATTGAAAAAAAGCTGGATACGCTCAGTAAAGAGGAAAAACAGAATTTATAGACCCGGAGCAACCAGCTCGATCTTTATCCGGTCCGGGTCCTCTGCGTATACGGCATAATGCGCGCCGCCGCCCGCATACGGATGCCTGTCTCTGTATAACACATGATAACCTCTTTCCAACAGCTTTTCTGTCATCATATCAACTTGCTCTCTTGATTCAGCATGAAAAGCCAGATGATTCAGGCCGATCCGGCGTCTGTGAAATCCTTGCTCCAGGAATCGTTCTTCTGTTTGCACAAACACCAGATAAAAATCGTCCTTTTTCCAGCTGATGCCGGAGTCCCACTTTTGGAATGGTTCATAGCCAAGCTCACCTAAAAACCATCCCCAAAATCGCTTTGAGGCTTCCAAATCTGAGACATACAATTCAATATGATGTATCACTTGTCTCACCCCCAAGCTCTTTCTTCACACTCTTCTGACTAAAACTTCTTCCACCTTATGCCGATCTCCTTTTCGCAGAATCAGATCCGAGCGGAATTTTGTCGGCAAAATGTTTTCATATAAATTAGGGCGGTTGACGCTTTCCCAGATTGAAGTCGCCATCTCGTCCGCTTCCTTGTCAGAGAGGTCTTTAAATTTATGAAAATAGGACGCCGGATTTTGAAACGCCGTTTCCCTGAGAAGCCGGAAGCGCTCCAGGTACCATGTAAGAATGCGGTGTTCTTCAGCATCGACATAAATGGAAAAATCAAAGAAATCAGAAACAAAAATACGGGGATCCTCTCTGTCATCTTCCAATGTCGGAGACTGAAGAACATTAATGCCTTCAATAATGACAATATCAGCCTGCTCCACAACTTCAAAGACGCCTTCCTCCCTGTCATAGGTAAGGTGGGAATACACCGGCGCCTCCACCCTGTCTTTTCCTGACTTGAGATTATTTAAAAATTCAAGCAGCGCTTTTACGTCATAGCTGTCGGGAAATCCTTTTCTGGACAGCAGATTTCTTTTTTTCAGCTCCGCCGTAGGGAACAAAAAGCCGTCGGTTGTCACAAGACTCACCTTGGGGCGGTCAGGCAAACGCGAAAGCAGCTTCTGTAAAATTCTCGCTGTCGTGCTTTTCCCGACTGCGACGCTGCCGGCAATTCCGATAATAAACGGGATCTTGGCCGAATGCGGGTGCTTTAAAAAAACATTCACATGCTTATTTCGCCGAGCGGCAGATGCAACATGTAAATGAAGCAGGCGGACAAGCGGAATATAAATCGTTTCAACCTCTTCTACCGATAAATGATCATTCAGCCCCTCCACCGCCTTGGCTTCCGCTTCAGAAACCGCTATTGACAGGTGGCCGCCAAACCCCGACCAAGACGTGCGGTCATGCTGCGTGTATAAGGTATGTAAATTAAGTTCTTTCTTTTTCAATATTCACACCAATCTCTCTATATAGCTTCCGTTACTAAACTCATACCTACAAAGATTGTAACGGAAAACGCTCTCACTGTCTGCTCATTTTTTGGAATTTATCAATGCAGACCCGATACGATGATACGTTTCCATTTCTCCACGGGGAACCATACTGCCTCCGGTGCCCCAAATGATATGCACGGCGTTTTTCATTTTAGATTGCAATTGATTGGCTTGAAGATAACGCTCCCCCTCTTCTGTTGTAAATAGCTGAACAGGTCCGAACATCCCGGCTAGCGCCGAGGGTTCTAAATACTTGTTTTCAGAATCGGCCAGCATATGCAGTAACTCATACAGCGTGTTATCTTCTGCGGTATAGCATCCGCTCAGCAGCGGCTCCATCATTTTTCCTGCAAATCCAGATGGTCTTCCCACCGCAAGGCCGTCCGCAGCTGTCTCATTGTCAAGTCCGATATCCTGTACGCATATGCCGTCATGAAGACCTGAATATAGCCCTAACAGCATACACGGTGAATGAGTCGGCTCGCCGAAAAACACATGAACATTCTCGCCGTACAAAAGCTTCAGCCCATACGCCACTCCGCCAGGTCCCCCTCCGACTCCGCAGGGCAGATACACAAACAAGGGATGATCAGTATCCGGGTTTATCTTCAAATGGTCTAATTGTTTCTTTAAACGGCTAGCAGCAGCCGCATAGCCTAAAAACAGCTGGCGGGAGTGTTCATCATCAACAAAATAACAGTAAGGATCCTGTTCCGCCTGCAGACGGCCTTCTTTGACGGCTTCACTGTAGTCAGATTCATATTCCGCTACTGTAACCCCTTTTTCTCGAAGCAAGTTCTTCTTCCACTGTTTTGCGTCGGCTGACATATGAACTGTAACGCGGAATCCAAGTTTCGCGCCGATAATTCCGATGCTTAAACCCAGGTTTCCGGTTGAACCGACTGCGATTGAATAGCGGGAGAAAAGGGCTTTAAATCGTTCTTCATTCAAGATGCTATAATCGTCCGCAATTGAAAGCATTCCCTCTTGAAGAGCTAAATCTTCAGCGTGCTTCAGCACTTCATAGATGCCCCCTCTCGCTTTAATGGAACCAGATATGGGGAGGTCATGATCACATTTCAACAGCATTTTGCCATGAAGCGATGTGTTGTATGTATTCTCCAGCTGACTCTTCATGTGCTGGATTTCCGTCAAAGGCGATTCAATAATGCCTTTAGCATCCCTTGTCTCCGGAAACACAGCTGCAATGTATGGTGCAAATCGCTGCATTCTCTTCTCAGCTTGGACTACCTCCTCTTCCCACCTCATACGGTCCGGCGCAAAGACATCGGTTTTTTTAGGATTTGACCAAAAGACCGGACGCGTTTTAACGAGCTTTTGGATCAGCGGATCTTGACGGAGTGAGTCCAATGCTCTCTGACTTTTAGACATGTAAAACATCTCTCCCTTTTTTCTAGTATAAAACCAGCCTAAGATTTAGCTGAGACTTTATCTACTTCTTCATCATAGCCCGCCCGGCCAGCTTTTCCACTAGCGAAGGGAATAGCTGATACAGTTTTGTGCCGGCGTTCATCCAGCGCGGGAGGTTGATTTCGCGCTTTCCGGTCAGGATGGCTGCCGTGATTTGGGCTGCGACATCATCAGGATCAAGCATCCACTTCCTCACATTTTTCACATAGTCCCCGCCCTTATCGGCAATCGAGAAGAAGTCTGTTTCAATGGGCCCCGGATTCACGGTTGTCACATATATGCCGGTTTCCGCCAGCTCCATTCTCAATGCGTTTGAATAACCTAAGACGGCGTGTTTGGTTGCCGAGTAAAGGCTAGATTTCGGTGTTGCCAGCTTTCCGGCTTGAGATGCGATATTGATGATATGGCCGCTTTTTTGCTCGAGCATCCCTGGAAGAACCGCTTTTGTGCAGGCAATCAGGCCAAAGACGTTCACTTCAAACATCTGCTTCATGTCATCCAGTGATGAGTCCGAAACCGTGTCAAATACGCCAAACCCCGCATTGTTAATCAAGACATCAACAGAACCAATCCTGCGATGCACACTGGCGATCTCATCAAGGCTTCCTACATCCAGCGGAAAGATATCACACAGCCCGCTCCATTCTTCCGCTATTTTTCTTTTGATCTCTTGCAAACGGTCCTCCCGTCTCGCCGATAGCAAGACGCGGGCTCCCTCGGCGGCGCATAAATAAGCAATTCGTTCGCCGAGACCGCCAGAAGCACCGGTAATCCATATACGCTTTCCTGCTAACTTCTTCATATTAAATCCACCTCTTATACGGCTTTAAAATATTGAGTCGCTCCGTCCCGCTCTGTTGTAATTCTTTTATTGTGCGTTAAGACATCCAGTTGTCCGACGGTTTCTGACATCGTTAAAAACAATTCTTTTTGATAGAACTCCGGAAATAGCCGCTGGCAGATTTGAAAAGCGGTATGCGGCCTTTCAGACAGCATGCGCCACACGTCCTCCGTCCGCTTCCGCTGTTTATCCAGGCGTTTCGTAATAAGTGTTTGTACATTTTTGACGGCATCTCCATGGCCGGGATACATGATGGCAGGATTTAAGTCATACAGCCGTTTTAATGAATGCTGATAGTCTAATAAAGGCGCCGTTCTTTTGCTTCCCGTTTTTGGCGCTTCGATAATCGGATTAGATGAGCTGTTTTGCAACAGCAGGTCCCCTCCAATCATTCTTCCTTCCTGTTCGTGGAACAGAACGATATGTGATTCCGCATGGCCGGGCATCTCTAAGACCGTCCATCCTTTTAATCCGTCAATTTCCATTCCTTCTCCGACTGTTTTTGTCAAAGAACGCGTACAGGAAAATTTGTACGCAGACCGGAGGAGCCTTTCTGCCTGTTTATGTTCTAGCGGTGCGCCTAATTCAGAGAACAGCTGTTGAAAATAGGTTCCTTGCCACTCAAAAAATGCTTTATCTCGACTGATATAAGGTTGATTATAAGCATGTCCGATCAACCCTGTTTGGTCAGAGAATAGATCAAGGAGCCCTGCGTGATCCGCGTGGTGATGGGTAAGCACCACCTGCTCAATATCTGATATCGCTACACCTTGAGCTGCAAGCTGATGCTCAAGAGCAGAAGCCGCCTCTTTTGTTTTCGGCCCGGCATCTATGAGCGTCAGCGCCTCGCCTTTTACTAAATAAACGATCACATCACCGACTGCAAATGGCGTCGGCACGCAGATCGGAATAATCTCTGTAGTTGCCATCTTTAAACTCCTTGTCTAAGTCTGTTTCTATTGTTATTCATATTTTAGCTTTTTCTCTCTTCGGTGTCATTCATGCTTTCTCTTTAAGCCTCCCTTTTTTAAAAAGTTATTGACATAAACTTGTCCTCCATTGCATAATGAACAACAAACTAAAATACGAACATGGAACGCTATGACGAGGAATAGTATACAAACAATGGCCAAAGAGAGCGATGATCCTCAGGCTGAAAGATATCGCGGCCCTCTTGTTTGCAGAACCTGCCCTTAGAGCGGTTAGGAAAACCTAAACGTTTCCCGCGTTACGGGATATGAGCTGAGCACATCTTTGTGCTAATTTAGGGTGGTACCGCGAACCTTTTCGTCCTTTACTTGACGAAAAGGTTTTTTGTGTTTCCGGATAGAATGAAGGAGGATTCAAATGAAAACAATTGGATTTATAGGGGCCGGCTCTATGGCTGAAGCAATGATCAACGGCTTATTGAAGAGCGGAATGATGAAACCCGATCACATACTCGTTACCAACAGGTCAAATGAAGCGCGGCTGAAGGAATTAAAAGACACATACGGCGTGCTGCCGTGCAGAGATAAAACTGCTTTTTTTGAGAAAACGGATATCATCGTCCTTGCGATAAAGCCGAAAGATGCAGCAAAAAGCATCGCCGGCATTCGTTCTCATATCAAAAATCAACTTGTTATATCAGTGCTTGCCGGCATTACAATTGAGACTATCCAGTGTTATTTTGAAAGAAATCTGACCGTCATACGGGCAATGCCAAATACATCCGCGGCAATCGGAAAATCGGCAACCGCGTTTTCCGCAAGCCCTGAAGCAGGCGCGGACGCGATCAAAACTGCAAAAACGTTGTTAGAAACGATCGGTGAGGCGTCTCTCGTGGAAGAAAAGCACATGGATGCAGTAACGGCGATTGCGGGAAGCGGCCCTGCGTACCTTTATCATTATGCAGAGGCAATGGAGACGGCGGCACATAAAGTCGGCCTTGAGGAAGGCTTTGCAAAGCGATTGATTCTGCAAACGATGGCCGGCGCCATAGAAATGCTTCAACAAAGCGGAAAACAGCCAGCACAGCTGAGAACGGAGATTACAAGCGCAGGCGGCACAACAGAAGCCGGACTGCGCGTCTTAAAGGAACGGTGTTTTGAAGACGCCATTGTTCACTGCATTGAAGAAACGGCCAAACGGTCCAGGGAAATAAAAGAAGAGTTTGCGGCCACTGTTTTAAAGCATATGTAATCAAAAAGCATGAGCGAATAACCGTTCATGCTTTTTTTGATAAGCAGTAAAATATATACAGGTGAAAAGCCGTATATCCCATGGTAAAACTTATTTATGGCTTTTTAATAAAGCTGTAATGGTAAATGAAAGCAGGTCAGGAAGAACCTCAAATGAGTACGGCATATTCAGCCTTTCTGTCCACTTATGGGGGTCTTTCCCTGCCGGACCGACATTCAGCACAGGCACAAACAAAGCTTGTTCTTTGCCTGACGGAAGTGAATATCCTCTGTTATACAGCGGCATATTGCTTGTATAAGCACCAACCTCCTGCTTTTCAAGCTGAAGGTAGCTTAAATCAGAGAGTCCCGGAAAATACTGAACTTCTTTTAAGCGAAGTCCGTGTTTTTCACCCGCATAATCTGTAAGCTGTTCTACCGCTGTTTTTATGATCCGGTCTTCCTTTGAGGTGACTGCGGGATAAAATGGCGGGCTATAGAACAAAACAATCAGCGGGGCGTCTTCCTTACATAGTGCGGCAAGTTCAGATACAATTTTTGTTGAAAAATCCCGGTCGCCGAGGCTCCCTTTGTTAGCAAATGTATAGTTCAGCACCCGTTCTGCCTCCGAGCTTCCGACACGCTGCCTGGCACGATCCAGAAGTTCTTCAAAGGTCAGGACAGAAACATTTCGGTCAATCGGCTGAAACGATTCGAACCGCTGAAAATCAAGTGTTTTATGCTGGATATTGGCCGCTATATTAATAGCTGCTTTTTTTGCGGTATCAAGCAGCATCCGGTGAAGCTCACTGGCAGAGCGCTTCATCGTCAGCACATTAAATAAAGTGACAGCGGTATGAGGCGTCTGGACTGAATAGGCTTCCTTCAAATCCTTTTGCATTAAATTGGCCGGCGGCGGTGTAATCTCCCCGTCAGCCTCTTCGCAATAACTGACATTCAGTTCAAGAAGACGGTTAATTTCAGAAACCATCAAATTGGCATTCAAGCCTGAAAATGGCTCTCCGACATGCGTTTCAATTCCTTTGCAAAAAAATCCCGCCAGTACTTTCCCGATGCTCCCAGAGTATATATATTGGTTTGAATCACCGGGGAATTTTTCAAACATCGGTTCACAATTTACACAAGCGGTATAGCGCAAACCATGTTTTTTTTTCCACTCTTTTAATACCGGAACGGCTTCAAGCATGCCTTGGGAATTCACTTCCTCGTCCGGCACCGTCACAAGCAGAAGATTACCGTCAAATTGGCCCTCCATTGCCCTCTCAAGCATGGAAAGCTGAACAGTGAGGCCGGCCTTCATGTCCATCGCGCCTCTCCCAAACAGCCAATCCCCGCTCTCTGCGTCCTGCCTCACATGCTCAGGCAGCAAATCTTTTTTCTCTAGAAAAGAGTCCAGAAGTTCATTCGGCTTGCATGCCATATGTTTGAATTCCCCATAGTCTTCAATGTCTACAACATCAAAATGGCTCAGCAGCAGGACGGCCTGCGCTATGTCCTCTTTCTTCACTAGCGCCGTCAAAAAGTATCTTCCGTCATTCATCGGATGGAGAGTAAGATGCTCGGGATTCCTTTCAAAATAGGGTCTGTCTTTTAATAAGTAATAAAGATATTCAGCGAGGGCTACCTCTCCCGTTGAACCGGTAATACTGTCGTACTGAACGAGAGAAACTAAAAGTTCCCGCAATTCTTCCTTCGTCTGCCAATTCATAAGACATCTGCTCCTCATATGTATAAAATCATTTAAGTTCTTCAAAATAAAAAGAATTCCCTGTCTATTATACAGAAAATTCTAATATTCGTAACGCGTTTGAGCAGTTTATATGACGGGAAAGAAATGACTTGTTATAATCAATCTCTAAAAACATATCGGGAGGCGAAAGATATTGAGCAGAAAATTATTTACTCCGTGGAGTGTAAAAGATGTAACCATAAAAAACCGGATTGTGATGTCTCCAATGTGCATGTACTCCTCTCATAATAAAGATGGGAAACTGCAGCCGTTCCACATGGCCCATTACATAACCCGCGCAATCGGACAGGTGGGGCTGATTATCGTTGAAGCGACAGCCGTTACCCCTCAAGGCCGGATTTCAGATCAAGATTTGGGAATCTGGAGCGATGATCATATCGAAGAGCTTTCAAAGCTGACAGAACAGGTGAAAGCCCAAGGTTCAAAAATCGGCATTCAGCTCGCGCACGCCGGCCGAAAAGCTGAGCTTGAAGGAGATATTTACGCTCCGTCAGCCATTGCGTTTGATGAACATTCAAACACGCCGGTTGAAATGACAGAGGAAAAAATCAAAGAGACGATTCAGGAGTTTAAACAGGCTGCTGTCCGCGCAAAAGAAGCCGGCTTTGATATTATTGAATTGCATGCAGCGCACGGATACTTAATTCATGAGTTCTTATCTCCGCTTTCCAATCATCGCACTGATGAATACGGCGGTTCACCGGAAAATCGCTACCGCTTTTTAAGAGAAACAATTGATGAAGTCAAACAAGTATGGGACGGTCCTTTATTTGTTCGCGTTTCTGCTTCTGACTACACACCAAAAGGGTTAGACATCGCGGATCACATCGGGTTTGCCAAATGGATGAAGGAGCAGGGCGTCGATCTAATCGATTGCAGCTCAGGAGCTCTTGTTCATGCCGATATTAACGTGTTCCCCGGCTACCAGGTGAGTTTCGCCGATAAGATCCGCGAACAGGCTGACATACCGACCGGGGCGGTAGGAATGATTACAAATGGTTTAGCAGCTGAAGAAATTTTGCAAAACGGCCGCGCTGATCTTATTTTTATTGCCAGAGAGCTTTTGCGGGACCCATTTTTCGCAAGAACCGCTGCTCAACAGCTGAATACAAACATCCCGGCGCCCGTACAATACGATAGAGCGTGGTAACACCAACTCCCCCGAGATATCCGCGGAAACACCGCCGGATATCTCTTTTTTTATTTTTCGAGAAACGATTGCCCGACGTTCTGCGTCTCCCTATTAGAACCAATTAGAGGAGATGACTCCAATGAATACAGCATGGGAAGAAAAGACATATACAGTTGACGGATGCCCTTTTCATACAAAACACCGCAAAGGATCTAGTGATGTTACGGTTGTCTTTGAAGCCGGCTACGGCACATCTTCTGAGACATGGAACCCATTACTGGCTAACATTGATGAAGAACTTGGAATTTTCACATACGATAGAGCCGGACTCGGCAAAAGCGGACGAAGCGCATACAGCAGAACGGCAGACCGCATGGTAAAGGAATTGAAAGCATTGCTTCATCGAGCAGGTGTAAAGCCTCCATATCTTGTTGTCTCGCATTCATACGGTGCAATTATCAGCAGATTATGGGCCAGCCAGAACCGCCGGGATATTATAGGAATGGTACTGCTTGATCCGGCTTCTGAAGATCAAGAAAACAATGTGCTCCCCCTTATGCCTGAAGACATGCAAGCCGCGTATTACAGACAGTTTATATTAGAAGGTTCACACGCAGAATTTCTTACAAGCCTCCGCCAGATCAAAAAACAGCAAATCCACTTAGGTGATATGCCGCTTTTGATTTTATCTTCCGGAGAGCGAAACGAACGCTTAAAAAAGGCGCACAAAGAATGGCAAAAGCTGCACAGCAGCATCCTGTCCTTATCTAATCAAAGCGGCTGGATTCAGGCTGAAAACAGCTCCCACGACATTCATCACGATGAACCGCATATCGTTCATCTTGCTCTTTACGATGTATGGTGCGCAGCCCGCCAGCAAATGGGCGCTCCAGTCTATCAAGCGGTGAACTGACCGGCGTAAAACCAATTTAAATACAGACCAGTGATAATGATCCCCAACCATGTAAAAGAGTCCGCGGATTCAGGATGAAACACTTTTACTTGGAGGGGATTTTTTATTGCTGATAGAACAGCGTACACCTAATATTCAGAAGAACCGTAAGTCATTGGTTTCGATTCGTTGTAAGGAAATGTTCCCTAAGAGAATTCGGCTAAAAGGAAATTGCCTTTCTCCTCTAAAATTAAACCTAAAAAATACAGCCTTTGTTCTCCGATAGAAATCAGAACACAAAGGCTGTACAAGATCTGCTCAAGGAACCGGGCAGACTCGGTTATTTTACCAATTACTTTGTTTCACGGTGAATCGTGTATTTCTTTAAACGCGGTGAGTATTTTTTAAGCTCCAGACGATCTGGATTCGTGCGTTTATTTTTTGTTGTGATGTAGTTTCTGTCCCCTGTTTCAGTGCATGCTAAAGTAACATTGACTCTCATTTTTAAAATCCTCCTCTTAAAACGTAATTATTACGCTTTATTATACAATATGAGCATATCCTGTCAACCATAAACCTTTTTTAGCTCCGGTGTACATCAATTTCCAGAAAATCAAATGCTGTCATACTGTTTGGGAAAATATCCTCCGCTTCCGTTAACAGCATCTGCAAAGAGGCTTCTCCCTGATATCTCGCACTGATATGGGTTAATATGAGCTTCTTTGCCCCTGCTTCCTTAGCTGTTTTTGCAGCTTGTTCAGTTGTGCTGTGAAAATAATCATGGGCAAGCTTATCATCTCCCTTTGCAAAGGTAGCTTCATGGACAAGCACATCTGCACCTGCCGCAAGCTCCTTCACATTTGAGCACACTCTTGTATCTCCGGAAAATGCTACGACCCGTCCCTTTTTAGGCTCGTCCAGAAAATCTCTTCCATTAATCACACGCCCGTCTTCGAGTGTGACCTCTTCCCCTTGTTTGATTTTTTGATAAATCGGACCCGGCGGGATTTTCATTTCTTTTAATAAATCTGCTTTTAACGCACCCGGCATATCTTTTTCCTGTACGCGATAACCAAATGCAGGAACACCATGAATCACAGGCTTGGCAGTCACGGTAAATTGGTCATCTTCAAAGATAACTCCTTCTTCTATTTCTATGATGGCGAGAGGATAAGTCAGACGTGTCGCTGTCACGTTAAGGCTCGTCTCTATGAAGGCTCTAATACCTTTAGGTCCGTAGATTGTCAGTTCATCCTCCCCCCCTTGAAAGGATCGGCTTCCGAGCAGCCCTGGAAGGCCGTACACATGGTCACCGTGCATGTGGGTGATAAAGATTTTTTCAATTTTACGGGGCTTAATAGATGTATGTAATATTTGATGCTGTGTGGCTTCCCCGCAGTCAAACAGCCAGACTGAACGCCTTTCTTCCAGCAGCTTTAACGCAATGGATGAGACGTTTCTTGATTTGGCCGGTATGCCGGCGCCGGTCCCTAAAAATAGTAATTCCACATTTCTTTCCTCCTACACAACGCTTGTTACCTACAAGAATACAGGATCAAACTGAAAATGTGAATCTCGCCCTGCTTTCGGTTTCTCCGCCGATTGGTCATTTAAAAAAGTTTTTTCTCCATTCTGCAAAAAAGAGGCTGAAATGTTTGCTTTCATTGAATTTTAGATTTAAAATGAAGAAAATATACGGGGTACTAAAATAATGCTTCGAATAAAGTGAGGTACTTTTAGTGAAAACAGATCAAAAACATCCAAAAGCAGTGATTGTTATATTCGGCGCAACAGGAGATTTAGCCAAGCGGAAACTTTATCCGTCCATTCACCGTTTATATAAGAATGGCCAGATAGGGGAAGAATTTGCGGTTGTTGGTGTCGGAAGAAGACCTTGGTCGAATGAGGATCTTCGGCAAACCGTTAAAAAGTCCATTTCAGCAGGCGGCGATAAACATACAGATGATTTCACGTCTCACTTTTATTATCATCCGTTTGACGTGACAAATCCGAGTTCGTATCAGGAGCTGAAAGTGCTCCTCGATCAGTTAGAACTTACATACGAAATTCCGAACAACAGAATGTTCTACTTAGCGATGGCTCCTGAATTTTTCGGCACGATCGCGAAATCCTTAAAATCAGAAGGAGTGACGGCTACAACAGGCTGGTCGCGCCTTGTGATTGAAAAACCGTTCGGCCATGACCTGCCGAGCGCGAAAGAACTAAACAAAGAAATTCGTGAAGCGTTCACCGAAGATCAGATTTACCGAATTGACCACTATTTAGGCAAACAGATGGTGCAGAATATTGAAGTTATCCGATTTGCCAATGCGATTTTCGAACCGCTGTGGACAAACCGCTACATCTCAAATATTCAAATCACATCAAGTGAGGATCTGGGCGTAGAAGACCGTGCCAGATATTATGAAACATCCGGCGCCCTTCGCGACATGGTGCAAAACCACATTTTACAAATGGTCGCCCTGCTTGCCATGGAGCCGCCAATCAAGCTTAACACTGAAGAAATCCGCAGTGAAAAGGTAAAGGTTCTCAGAGCGCTTCGGCCGATCGCCAAAGAAGAAGTGGATCAATACTTTGTACGCGGACAATATCAGGCAGGCATGATTGATGGCAGGCCTGTACCGGCTTATCCGGAAGAGCAAAACGTTGCACCAGATTCAAATACAGAAACATTTGTTTCAGGGAAGCTCTTGATTGATAACTTCAGATGGGCGGGTGTTCCATTCTATATCCGCACAGGGAAACGAATGAAAGAAAAATCCACAAAAATCGTGGTTGAATTCAAGGAAATCCCAATGAATCTATATTACGGCAATGAAAAACAAATAAACCCTAATTTACTTGTCATTCACATTCAGCCGGATGAAGGGATTACCTTATATTTAAATGCAAAAAAATTGGGCGGAGCCGCGCATGCTCAGCCGATCAAACTTGATTACTGCAGCAATTGCAGTGATGAAATGAACACGCCGGAAGCTTACGAGAAGCTCATCCACGACTGTCTGCTCGGTGATGCGACAAACTTTGCGCATTGGGATGAAGTGGCGCTTTCCTGGAGTTTCGTCGATTCAATTTCAGAAACATGGGCTTCAAACAAAACCCTTTCTCCTAACTATGAAGCAGGCTCAATGGGTCCGAAAGAATCAGACGATCTTTTATCAAAAGACGGCTTTCAATGGTGGAATATTTAACAAATCAAAGGCCAGAGCTATAGCTCTGGCCTTTGATTTGCATACTTATTATCGTATTTCGATTATAAAAAACCCCGCAGCGTATAGGCCTGCGGGGTTCATTTTAATTACTTCATCCATTCAGTATGGAATACGCCTTCTTTATCAGTGCGCTCGTAAGTATGAGCACCAAAGTAGTCACGCTGCGCCTGAATTAAATTTGCAGGCAGTACAGCTGTGCGGTAGCTGTCATAGTAAGCAAGTGCGCTGGAGAAAGAAGGAACCGGCACGCCTTGGCTGACAGCGAGTGATATCACTTGGCGAAGCGCTCCTTGGTAGCTTTCCACTATGTTTTTGAAATAGTTGTCTAGCAGCAGGTTATCAAGCTCCGGCTCACGGTCGTAAGCTTCTTTAATCTGCTGAAGGAACGCAGCGCGGATGATACAGCCGCCGCGGAAAATCATAGCGATTTCGCCATATTTCAAATCCCAGTTGTATTCGTCAGAAGCAGCTTTCATTTGAGCAAAACCTTGTGCGTAAGAACAAATTTTACTCATGAACAATGCTTTTCTGACCGCTTCGATCAATTCAGCTTTGTTTTCAGTAACAGGTTTAGCTTCAGGGCCTGCAAGAAGACCGCTGGCTTTCACACGCTCATCCTTCATTGCTGAAATAAAGCGGGCAAAAACAGATTCAGTGATAATCGGCAGCGGTACGCCTAAATCAAGCGCGCTTTGGCTTGTCCATTTCCCTGTTCCTTTTTGACCTGCTTTATCAAGAATCACGTCAACAAGCGGTTTGCCTGTTTCTTCATCTTTTTTCGTGAAGATGTCAGCTGTGATCTCAATCAAATAGCTGTCAAGCTCGCCTTTATTCCACTCGGCAAATACTTCGTGAAGTTCTTCAGCGGAAAGTCCGAGCACCTGTTTCAAAATGAAGTAGGATTCTGAGATCAGCTGCATGTCTCCGTATTCAATTCCGTTGTGGACCATTTTGACATAGTGACCGGCACCGTCAGGACCGATATACGTTGTACAAGCTTCACCGTCTACTTTTGCTGCAATCGCTTCGAGGATCGGCTTCACAAGCTCATGAGCTTCTTTTTGTCCGCCAGGCATAATAGAAGGCCCTTTAAGCGCTCCTTCTTCTCCGCCTGATACGCCTGTGCCGATAAAGTGGATTCCGCTTTCTGCGAGCTCCTTATTGCGGCGCTGTGTATCTTTATAATATGTATTTCCGCCGTCAATCAAAATGTCGTCTTTCTCTAAATGAGGAAGAAGCGATTGAATTGTCGCATCTGTTGCTGCACCCGCTTTAACCATAAGCAAGATTTTGCGAGGCGCTTCTAAAGATTGGACAAACTCTTCAATGCTGTATGTACCGACAACGTTCTTGCCTTGAGCTTCTTGCAGAAATTCTTCTGTTTTGCTGCTGGATCTGTTGTAAACCGAAACAGAGAAACCGCGGCTTTCGATATTTAGAGCAAGATTTTTACCCATTACGGCAAGGCCGATAACTCCGATTTGTTGTTTTGACATATTCTAACGTCCCTTCTACAAACGTTTAACCATTTTAAAATTTAAATTAAAATAAAATGATATTTATAATATTGAAATTACCATACTTCACCCCCTTTTTTCAAGTTATTCAGCTTTTCTTTTCGTCTTGAAAAAAGTCTTTATTAAAGCTCGTTCCCTTTGTTTTACTTTCTTTCTTTTTGACTTTGGCGCCCTTTTTGATCATATTGGAACCGAACTTCTGATTGAGCTTTTCCATCATCTGTTGAATCGGTTCATCTTTTGCATCTTCTGTAAATGAAAACAAGTCAAGCTGTTTATACGCTTGTTCTTTTTCAACCAGATCAGTTCCCGTAATGCCGAGAAGTCTGACAGGCTCTCTGCTCCAGTGCTTAAAAAAGAGATTTTCCGCCTCTTGCATAATTTCGTTCTTCTGATCAATTGGATTTTTCAGCATCAGGCTTCTGGTGATTGTTTTCCAATTACTATAGCGGATCATGATAAAAAGCTTTGAAGCCATGACTTCTTTTCGCTGAAGACGGTCGCTGACAGAAGCCGCGAGCTTTCTGAAAACACCAAGCAGCTCTTCTTCGTCTGTGCTGTCATGCGAAAGTGTCGAGGAGTTGCCCACACTTTTAAATTCATAAATACGCTCCGGGTCAACCTCCGCATGGTGAATCCCGTTTGCTTTATTTTTCAGCCGCGGTCCATTTATGCCGAGCAGACGTTTTAATGCATGCTCATCGGCAGCGGCCAGATCTCCGATCGTATATATGCCAAGGCTCTTTATTTTTTCCGCCGTCTTCTTTCCAACACCGTGCATTTCCCCGACTGGCAGCGGCCAAAGAATGTCCGGTACCTCCCTTTTTCTTAAAATGGTAATGCCAAGCGGCTTTTTCATATTAGACGCCATCTTAGCTAGGAATTTATTCGGGGCAATGCCGATGCTTGACGGAAGCAGAAGCTCCTTTTGCAGCCGGTTCTGAATCTCCTTTGCTGTGTCGTATGCCGTGAAGCTGTATGGCGTATCGGTAATATCCATATATCCTTCATCAATCGAAACAGGTTCAACAAGCTCAGTATACTGGCGCAGAATCTGAAACATTTCTCTTGACGAGCTTCTGTAGCGGTCAAAGTTCGGAGGCAGAATGATCAGCTCGGGGCACTTGCGCTTCGCTTCCCACACGGGCATCGTGGTTTTCACGCCGCGCGCTCTTGCTTCATAGCTGCATGTGACCACAATTCCCTTTCTCTCCTTAACATTCCCAGCAACTGCGATCGGCTTTCCTTTTAAAGAAGGATCGTACGCCATTTCGACAGATGCATAAAAACTATTCATATCAATATGAAAAATGATTCTGCCCTTGCCTGACATAAAGATTTCTCCTTTTTCGTTCAATAGACAATCGCTTGTACATATAGTAAACTATAGGTATTGAATGGATGTGATTTAATGGTAGTTGAATCGATGAATGACTTTTTATTCTTAGTCGATTTCTTCACAATTATTCTTCCCGCTTTGACGGCAATCGGCATCGCTTTTTTGTTGCGGGAGTGCCGAATTGGCGAGCAATGGAAGACGAAACGCATAGATGAATACCAGACGGTCGTTCAAATTAACCGAACAGACTTTCTTATTATTATATATCATCGCATTACGACATGGATACGTAAAGTCATTCGCATGAATTCTCCGGCGAATGATGATGAAGAATTCGGTTCCCTTCTTTTATAAACAGCATTTATAAAAAGGAGGAGAACATATTGTTCAAAACTTATAAAAAATTGATTGCTTTTGGATTCTTTTTTATCGTACTATTCACAGGAAATGCGGCTTTTGCCGCAACCCCGCAGACGGGCGGCCTTGGTAATATCGGATTTTTCCACGACTATTTAATCGAGCCGTTTTCAGCATTGCTGAAAGGGGTTGCCGGGCTGTTTAACGGAGAATACGGGCTTTCTATTATACTTGTAACTATTATTGTCCGGGTGATCGTGCTGCCTTTGTTTGTTCATCAATTTAAAAAGCAGCGTGTGTTCCAGGAAAAGATGGCGGTAATCAAGCCGCAGGTTGACAGCATTCAGGCAAAAATTAAAAAAAACAAAGACCCGGAAAAGCAGAAAGAACTGCAAATGGAAATGATGAAGCTGTATCAGGAAAACAATCTCAATCCGCTTGCAATGGGCTGTCTACCCATGCTTGTGCAGTTTCCGATTCTGATCGGATTTTATTATGCCATTCGTTCGACGCCTGAAATTGCGTCACACTCTTTCTTATGGTTCAGCTTAGGCCAATCCGATATTCTTGTTTCCCTTTGCGCCGGAGCCATGTACTTTATTCAGGCATATGCGTCGCAAAAACTGAACACTAAATATTCAGCAGCGCCGCAAAACCCTGCAGCACAGCAATCTGCGAAGATCATGGTGTTTTTCTTCCCTGTGATGATGACGATTTTCTCGCTTAATGTTCCGGCCGCTCTGCCTCTTTACTGGTTTACAAGCGGGCTGTTCCTAACCGTGCAAAACGTCATTTTGCAGCAGACCTATCACAAAAATAAAAACAAAGAGATCGCAGCTCAAACCGAGCCTGCAAATTAAATAGTAAATAACCCCGGCTAAAAGCCGGGGTTATTCTTTTGGATTCATAACGGACGCTAGCAGATGAATGGCGATGCACCGTGCCGTGTGATATTTCGTTTAAAAACAGAGTAACCGGGAATAGCTTTACACACATGCAATAAAAAAAGGAGCAGAAAATGATGACTGACCGTTTTAATCAAAAAAATACTTCTGTACCTAAGGGTGTATGGATAATGAGACAAACATGGAATGATGTCTTATTTGCCCATTGGCCGGTCGATCCCTCGATCCTTCGTGACAAAGTCCCCTCTGTTTTGAAATTAGATACCTATAACGGGATGGCTTGGATCAGCGTGCTGCCCTTTATGTTAACGGATCTTCGGGCTCGTTTTCTTCCTCCGATTCCCGGAGCTCATTCCTTTCCTGAACTTAACTTCCGTACCTATGTAACCTATAAAGGCAAACCCGGCATTTATTTTTTCAGCTTAGACGCCGATCACAGGCTGGCGGTTCAAGGCGCCCGCACCTTTTTTCATCTTCCTTATTTCTATGCTGATATGAATGCTGAAAAAAGCGGTGATATCATTCAATATGCCAGTAAAAGACAAGATGCCAGAAGCGCGAAGGCTGAATTCAGCGCCAGTTATCGGCCGATATCTGCCCCTTTTACAGCCGAAAAGGAGTCGCTAGATTACTGGCTCACAGAACGATACAGACTATATACCTCTCATCACAACAAGCTTTATTTTGAAGACATTCACCACCATCCATGGATGCTGAAAAGGGCAGAGGCTCACTTTACCATCAATACGACAGCCGAAGCTCACGGTATACAATTGCCGCACTCAGAACCTTTGCTTCATTACGCTGAAAAACAAGACGTCTTATTTTGGCCCCTTAGACGGTGGCGGTAAAATGCTTATAAAAAAACCCGAATGCAGATTATGTCCTGCATTCGGGTTAACTTTTATTTTGCCGCCTCTTCAATAATCGCAACAACGATTTCTGCTGTTTTGACAAGTTCTTCGACAGGCATTTTTTCATTTTTCGTATGAATCTCTTCGTAGCCTACTGCAAGGTTGACGGTCGGGATGCCGTGGCCTGCGATAACGTTAGCGTCGCTTCCGCCTCCGCTCGTTTGCAGCTCGCTCGGACGGCCGATTTTTGCCGCCGCTTTTTTCGCGACTTCAACAACCTGGTCTCCGTCTTGATATTTAAAGCCCGGATACATGACTTCAATCGTTACTTCCGCGCGTCCGCCCATATCAGCCGCAGCCTCTTCAAAAGCCGCTTTCATTTTTTGAACTTGCGCCTCCATTTTTTCAGGAACTAAAGAACGCGCTTCAGCTAGGATATCAACTTGGTCGCAGACAATATTGGTTTGCGTGCCGCCCTCAAATCGTCCGATATTGGCTGTCGTCTCTTTATCAATCCGGCCTAACGGCATTTTGGAGATTGCTTTAGAGGCGATCGTAATGGCAGAGATGCCTTTTTCCGGTTCAACCCCGGCGTGCGCTGTTTTTCCGTAAATAGAGGCTTTCACCTTCGCCTGAGTCGGTGCGGCTACAATGATATTCCCCACTTTTCCGTCTGAGTCAAGCGCAAACCCGTATTTCGCGGTAATGAGCGAACGATCGAGTGCTTTTGCTCCTATCAAACCTGACTCTTCTCCGACAGTAATGATAAATTCAATCGTGCCGTGCTCAATATTTTCTTCCTTCAGCACTTTGATCGCTTCAAGCATCGCCGCAAGTCCGGCTTTATCGTCAGCGCCTAAAATCGTTGTGCCATCTGTTTTGACATAACCGTTTTCCACAGTTGGTTTCACGCCGTTTCCCGGGACAACGGTATCCATGTGCGAAGTAAAATAAATGGTATCCGCTTGCTTGGTTCCTTTTAATGTACAAATCAGGTTTCCTGCTCCATGTCCGGTGACAGCCGTTGTATCGTCCTCTGTCACGGTTACGCCTAAATCAGAAAATTTTTGTTTTAAGACTTTGCAGATTTCAGCCTCATGTTTTGTTTCTGAGTCAATTTGGACAAGTTCTAAAAATTCTTCGAGCAGGCGTTTTTCATTCACCATTTGTAAGTCCCTCCATTTTAAAGCGGTATATTACCGTGCTTTTTTTTCGGTCTCTCTTCTGTCTTATGTGTCAGCATGTCAAAAGCTTGAATCAGCCTTTTCCTTGATTCTTCCGGCAGAATGATGTCGTCCACCATTCCATAGGCCGCTGCTTTGTAAGGGCCGGCATTTTGTTTTTTGTATTCTGCTGTTTTTTTCCGCTTTGCTTTTTCCGGATCAGCCGAGGCTTTAATTTCCTTTTCGTACAGTATGGATGCTGCGCCTTCTGACCCCATGACGGCAATTTCAGCGCTCGGCCAGGCGAAAACAAGGTCTGCCCCGATCGCCTTGCTGTTCATTGCGACATAGGCGCCTCCATAAGCTTTTCTGACAATGAGTGTCACTTTCGGAACTGTTGCTTCCGCATAAGCAAACAGCAATTTCGCGCCGTGTCTGATAATTCCGCCGTGTTCCTGCTGTATTCCGGGGAGAAACCCGGGGACATCTTCCACCGTTAAAAGCGGGATGTGAAAAGCGTCGCAAAAGCGGATGAACCGTGACGCTTTGTCAGCAGCATCAATGGTCAGGCTGCCCGCCAAATGTTTTGGCTGGCTGGCGACGATTCCGATCGCCTTTTGGCCAAGCCTTGCAAATCCAATGACAATGTTTTTCGCAAAATACGGCTGCACCTCAAAAAATGTGTCCCGATCGGCCAGCTCCTCAATCACATGCCGAATGTCATACGGCTTTGAACCGTCAGCGGGCACAAGTTTATTTAATAACGGTCTGGCCGTTTCTTTTTGAGCGGGCGGCGATGATTGGCGGCTGTGCGGAAAATAGGAAAGCAGCTTTCTAACCTCTGCCAGCACCTCTTCTTCCGTTTTTCCTGAAAAGTGTGCATTTCCGCTTACCACGTTATGTATACCTGCTCCGCCCAAGCTCTCCGCGTCAATGTGTTCCCCGGTTACTTTTTCAATCACTTTCGGTCCTGTGATAAACATCTGGCCCGTGTTTTCGGCCATAAAAACAAAATCAGTGAGAGCCGGAGAATAGACGGCACCCCCAGCGCACGGACCTAAAATAACTGAGATTTGCGGGATCACTCCGGAATAAAGCACGTTGCGGTAAAATATGTGACCGTATCCATCTAATGATACCACACCCTCTTGAATTCTCGCACCACCTGAGTCGTTCAATCCGATAAACGGCGCTTTGCTTTTCGCTGCCAAATCCATCACAGCGGTAATCTTTTTGGCGTGCGTTTCTCCAAGCGCCCCGCCGAAAACAGTGAAGTCATGTGCAAATAAATAAACAGGGCGGCCTTCAATCGTTCCATAACCGGTGACCACGCCGTCTCCGGGAAAAACGCGCTTATGGGCGGGGTAGCGGCTTTCCATAAAGGGATTCAGCTCTATAAAGCTATCCTTATCAAGCAAACATGAGATTCGCTCTCTCGCTGTCAGCTTTCCTTTCTTTCGCTGCTGATTCTGCTTTTCCATTCCTCCGCCCTCTGCCGCAAGCAGCCGCCTTTTGTGCAAATCGTTGATATGGTCATTCATGTCCATAGTCCGAATCCCCTTTCTTGCCATACTCACACAGTTCGATGAGCACACCATTTGTTTCCTTCGGAGAGATAAACGCGATCTGTTTGCCGCCCGCCCCTTTTCTTGGCTCGCGGTCTATTAATTCAATCCGCTGATTCGCCAAGGCCGTAAGCTTTTCAGATAAATCGCCGCACAAAAAGGCCAGGTGGTGCAGTCCCTGACCTTTTTTCTTCAAAAATGAACCGACGGGGCTGTCCGGCGTTAACGGTTCGATCAGCTCCAGCTTTGTTTCTCCAGCCTGAAAAAATGCCGTTTTCACCTGCTGGTCTTCTATCACCTCTTGACCGATTAAGGTGAGTCCCAACACACGCTCATAAAACGCTCTTTCCTTTTCTATGGAACATACGGCAATCGCGATATGATCAAGCTTTTTCACAAAAATCCCCACTTTCAATATACTTCAGGCAGGTGATGATATGGCTTGTCCGCCAGTTCAAAACACGTTAAAATAATAGACAGCATAACTAAGGAGTGAAATTATGTCCCAAAAACTAATGAAAAGTGTTTTAATCGTGATTTTGGGAGTTTTTATCCTGTCTACAGTGCTCTCGGGAGTCATGATGTTTTTATAGTGATTAAAAAAGCAGGCGGCCTTATTGAACGGGAACACCCTGCTTTTTTGTCAGGGCTTTGTGCTCTATAGCTATATCCTCAAAAGAACGGCTGTCCTTCGTAATCAACACTTTCGTGCCTAAGGGAATGCTATCGAATAAATGAATGACCTCTTGATTATGCATTCTTATACAGCCGTTTGAAACAAACTCACCGATCAATTCGTCACGGTTTGTTCCGTGTATCCCATATATTCTTCCGTCAGTTCCTTCCGCGTCAAAACCGATCCACCTTGCGCCAAGCGGATTTTCAGGAGCTCCGCCTTCAATATTTTTCTTTCGGTAATAAGGATTTGCCGCCTTCACCGTTATGGAGAATTCTCCTTCAGGCGTGAGATCATCTGTTTTCCCGGTGGCTACTTGATAGATGCCTTCAACTTGATTATCCACAATATAAGCAAGCTGATTTGACGCTTTATTAATAATGACATAAGGATCTCCAGGGAGCGGATTTTCACCCAGCGGCCAAAGCGGGGACAGCATCAGCAGGATCGAACATAAAAAAAAGCGCATAAGCTCCTCCTTTTTCATTAGGTTGACCAATGAAGGAGGAGCTCATGCGAATTATCCGAGTGATTTTTGAGGTTTTATTCCTTTAAAGTAGCTTTTAATGACCAAATATTGTTCCATTTCGCCAAGCAAATGAAATAATGCGGCTCTTGCTTCAAATTCTTCTCTTGAAATCGGAAGCGGCATTTCCTCGAATTCTTTTCTCATTTCACAAAGTCTCTTTAAAAACTTATGAGCCGTATTTCCGGGATGGATGGCTTCTCGTAAATCCTGAATAAACGCAGCGATGATTTTCCCCTGCTCTACCGTTATGGATATAGAAGTGATTTTCGGCAGCAGGCGTTCTATAATTTCAAATTGCTTTTCCCGCATTTTAAAGTAATGATAATAAAGATTTTCATGGCGTAAGATGTGATTTTGCACATCACGATATGCGAGGTTTTTCGCCTCATGTATCAGCTGGTGGGTTTCAGGTATTTCTTTTCCCGTCCAGTCTTGCTCACCGGTTAACAAGTAACGCTCTATTTCAGCAAAGATAACGGCAAAGTTGTCCTCAATTTTCTTTTGATAGGCCAAAAGCTTCCTTTCAAGACTCGGCATATACAGATTCATTAAAAGAGCCACACCGATACCGATCGTAATTAATTGAACTTCATTCCAGACAAAACCAAACGTTATGCCTCCTGACATGTATAAGTGCAGAATGATAACTGAACTTGTGACGATGCCTTCATTGATTTTCAGCACAACAGTCGTCGGAATAAATAGCAGCAGAAGCGCTCCGATAACAAACGGATGATAGCCGATCAGCTCGAAAAAAAGATATGAAAAGAGAATAGCCAAACAGCAGGCCGCAAAACGGGCCCAAGACGCCTGCAGTGACCGTTTTTGCGTGATTTGTATGCACAAAATGGTGATGATTCCTGCTGATGCGAAGTTTTGCAAATGTAAAAGCTGAGCCAAATAGATGGCCAAAGCAGTTCCAAGTGCCGTCTTTAGGGTGCGATAACCAATTTTAAACATTGCGAACTCCATTCTTTTGTTACTTTGAAATCAAAAAAGAAGAAGATCACGCCTTCTTCTTTTTCACTTTATTTTATAATATTTTCTCCAAAAAGTCCTGCGCTCTTCTGGATTTTGGGGAAAGAAAAAATTCTTTCGGATTTCCGTCCTCCACAATCATTCCTTCATCCATAAATAACACGCGGTCTGCGACTTCTTTCGCAAAGCCCATTTCATGTGTGACGATGACCATTGTCATTCCTGTTTCGACCAGCTCTTTCATCACTTGCAGCACCTCTTTCACCATCTCAGGATCAAGCGCTGAGGTCGGCTCGTCAAACAGCATGATGTCCGGGTTCATCGCCAAGGCACGTGCGATGGCGACACGCTGTTTTTGCCCGCCTGACAAGCGGTTCGGATAGTCGTTTCTTTTATCAAACAAGCCGACTTTACGCAGAAGTTCTTCGGCTTTCTCCTGAGCCGCCTGTTTGGACTCTTTTTTCACATTCACAGGTGCATACATAATATTTTCCAGCACTGTTTTATGAGGAAACAGATGAAAATGCTGAAAAACCATCCCGATATTTTCCCGCACCTTCAATGTATTTGTTTTCGGTTTGGTGATTTCGTTGTCTTTGATCATAATTGTGCCGCCATTTGGTTTTTCCAAAAGATTTAAACAGCGGAGGAAAGTTGATTTGCCTGAGCCTGAAGGCCCGATGACCGCGACGACTTCACCTTCGCCTATTGTTGTTGAAATATTCTTTAACACTTCGTTTTTCCCGAATGATTTTGACAGCTTTTCAATCTTAATCATTGGCTTTCAGCTTCCTTTCTATAGCCTTACCAACAAATGTTAAAATAAGGACAAGCACATAATAAATCAATCCTGCGATGATCAGCGGCTCAAGATAATTGTAGGTGGCCGCTCCTGCCTGATACGCCCGTCTCATGATATCGCCGAGACCGATCACCGTGACAATCGCTGATTCTTTTGTCAGCGTAATTAATTCGTTGACGATCGCGGGAGAAATGTTTTTGAACGCCTGAGGCAAAAGCAAGTCCTTCATCATTTTGCTGTAAGGCACTCCGAGGGCGACTGCCGCTTCCTTTTGCCCTTTATCTATCGCGTTGATGCCCGCTCTGATGATTTCCGATACATAGGCAGCGGAGTTCAGGGACAATGCTGCAACTGCCGCCCAAAATTGGTCAATTTGAAATCCGAGAAGCTGAGGAAGTCCAAAATACACAATCATCAGCTGCAGGACGAGCGGTGTCCCGCGAAATACGGAAGTATAAAAATCAGCGATCCAAATCAGCGGACGAAACGTGCTGATTTTACATAAGCTTAGCACAATTCCTAAAATAAGTCCGATGACCGCTGAAACCACTACAATTTTGAGAGTAATTCCTAAACCTTCTAATATAAAAGGAATTTGGGGGATTGTTGCCGAGAAATCCAAATTCATAATTTTTGTCTCCTTTAAGTTCCTTTTCGCTAAAAAGGCTCAACGAAAAGTTGAGCCGCCTTTTTATTTCTCGTTGCTGAACCACTTTTTCTTCAATTTATCGAGCTCGCCATTGTCTTTCATTTCTTTAAGGGCCTTGTTGAACTTGTCAGTGAGGTCGCTGTCTTTTCTGAACGCAATGGCTGAACCGGCTTCCTCTGCTTTTGCATCCGGAATCGTAAAGCCTTGTAAGTCTTCATTTGAATTGAAGTAGCCCTCTGCCACCATGTCTTCAATAATGGCTGCGTCAAAACGGCCGGATTTGATCTCTTGGACCAAATCAGAGATTCTGTTGCGGTCTTCTGTTTTAAAATCATAATCCGGAGAAAGCTCTTTACCCTTCTCTTCCTGAATTGAGCCCAGCTGAACTCCGACTGTTTTCCCTTTCAGGTCGCTAAGCGAGTCGAGGCCGCTGTCTTTTTTGCTGACGATCATGTGATGCGCCGTGTAATAAATATCAGAAAAGTCGACTTGTTTTTTTCGTTCAGGTGTCGGTGTCATTCCTGAAAGCACCATATCAATCTGCTTTGATTTAAGCGCTGTTATTAAACTATTAAAATCCATATCCTGCACTTCAATTTCGTAGCCTGTTTTCTTAGCAAGCGCCTTTGCCAAATCAACATCAAAGCCGACGATATTATCACCATCTTTATATTCAAACGGTTTATAATCCGCCGATGTACCCATAATTATTTTTTTCTTGCCGTCTGCTGAATCAGAACTGCTTGATCCGCAAGCTGACAGTGCAAATGTAATACAAGCAGCAACAAGCAATAAGAGCCATTTTTTCATGATTGTTTCCCCCATATCATTACTTCTTTCACATTTGAATATTTATTCGTTAATATGTATTTTAAACACTTTCTTATTTTTATGCAATACTATTTTTAAAAATTATCTTATATGCCTTTTCTATCATAGTTTATCTATTCGTTTCTACTGATAAACAGAGCGCCGAAGACTGATTAAGTATTAATATTTATTCATTATAGATGCCAAAATTATGCACAAAAAAACCCGCAGCTGACAGCGCTGACGGGTTTCTTTTCTTATACTTCCTCGCAATATTCTTCAAAGGCTTCCTGAAGTTTGTTGACAACAGCCATTGGTTCATGGCCTTCAATTTCATGGCGTTCTACCATTTTTTGAATTTTGCCGTCTTTTAAAATTGCAAAAGAAGGTGAAGATGGCGGATAGCCTTCAAAATATTCTCTTGCTTTTGCTGTAGCCTCTTTATCTTGTCCGGCAAAAACGGTGACAAGATGGTCAGGTCTCTTATCATAATGGACGGAATGATAAGCGGCCGGTCTTGCGATTCCGCCAGCACATCCGCATACGGAGTTTACCATCACAAGCGTTGTTCCTTTTTTGGCAAGCGCTTCGTCTACTTCTTCAGCCGTTTTCAGTTCTGTATATCCGGCCGCAGTGATTTCCTGTCTGGCCTGACGCACTACATCGTTCATAAACAAATTAAAATCCATATTCAATGAAGACCTCTCCTTTTTCATCATCTGTTCTTATGATAGCAAGGAAATCACTATATCGGCAAATAACATTGCTTATTTCGAATACTTTTTTAAGCGGCAGCCTGGTATCATTAGTTTATCCTTAGATAAAAACGGGAAAAATATGATAAGGAAGGAGCATTTGTATGAGTTATCAAAAAGCTTTATTAATCTATAACGGAAATGCCGGCAAAAAAAATACAGAAAAAACGCTTGGCTCCGTCGTCCCTATCTTATCTCAATCTATAGATGAATTAATCATCAAGCCGACGAGGCGAAAAGATGATGCCTACCAATTTTGCAAAACGTTAGATGAAACGATCGACATATTATTTGTCCTCGGCGGAGACGGCACTGTCCATGAATGTATAAACGGAATTGCGGCGCTCGATAAAAAACCTGCAGTAGGGATTTTGCCCGGAGGCACGTGCAATGATTTTTCGAGAGAACTTGGCATCCCCCAAAACCTTCAAAAGGCATCAGAAGCGCTTGTGTCAGGGAAAAAAATCAGCGTGGATGTGTGTAAAATGAATGACCGCTTCTTTTTGAATTTTTGGGGGATCGGTCTTATTACAGAAACATCAAATAATATAAATGAAACAGAAAAAGCGCTTTTTGGGAAGATCAGCTATTTTACAAGCGCATTGCGGACGGTGTCATCAGCACAGCCCTTCCCTGTAAAACTGAACATTGACGGAGAGGAGCGGGAGGATGAAGCTGTTATGCTACTGGTGATGAATGGACAATATATCGGCACAAACCGCATTCCGCTTCCAGACGCCAGCATCACTGACGGTTTAGCCGATATCCTCATTTGCCGCAGCACAAACCTTACCGCATTACGCGAGCTGATGAATATGGAACAGGGCACTTTTGAGAATTTTGCCGGAGAGCTGTCTTACATTCAGGCATCGAAGGTGAAGATTGAAACCGAAAGTGAGATGAAGGTTGATACAGATGGTGAGGTGTATACCCATACGCCCGGCGTCATTGAAGTGCTCAAGCAGCATATTGAAATGCTGATTCCGCAAGAAGAAACTGAAGCGTAAGCATATTTCACCTGAGCTTTGAGGGCTTGGGTTTTTTGTTTGGATCGATATAGGCAAGTTCCCAATTCCCTGCTCCTTTCATAATATAAAGCAGAACGTATCATGAAAGGAGTTTTTTCATGTTTCCTTATTATTACTATGATCCTTATGCGTATGATTCTTATGGGTACGATCCGTATCGGCAGCCGACTTTACCAGCGCCTCCCGGATTTGGCGGACAGGGGCAGGGCCAGCAAGGTCAGTTCGGACAGCCGCCATCTGGGCCTCCTCCCAGTTATGTTCCGCAGCAATCAACGTATGCAATAGACCCCGGCGGAATCAGAGGCTGCTTATACCGTTTCACTTACATCCGCTTAGAAAACGGCAGAAGATTTTGGTTTTATCCGGTGTTTGTCGGCCGCCGTTCCATCGCGGGCTACCGCTGGAGACCGCGCCAATATAGATGGCAATACTTTGGAATAGACCTTGATGAAGTCTCTTCTTTCAGCTGCCACTAAAGACGAAATGCACTCACTGGCTGAGTGCATTTTTTTATCCAATAAAAAATCTCCTTTTGCCTTGGCAAAAGGAGACCACACTTTCTTAATAAACCGATGTCTTTTCGTCAATGGTTTCTAGTATTTGCTTCACTCGTCCGAGGAATCGGCCGCAAACGAGTCCATCAAGCACTCTATGGTCCAGAGACAGACACAGATTGACCATATCTCTGACCGCAATCATGCCATGCTCCATGACAACCGGGCGTTTGACGATGGATTCTACTTGAAGAATCGCAGCCTGCGGGTGGTTGATAATACCCATGGATTGGACAGAACCGAATGACCCCGTATTGTTAACGGTAAATGTTCCTCCCTGCATGTCGTCTGCTGTGAGCTTGCCGGCTTTCACTTTCTTTGCAAGGTCAGATATCTCTCTCGCAATTCCTTTGATTGTCTTCTCGTCGGCATGCTTAATGACAGGGACAAATAACGAATCCTCTGTAGCGACTGCTATTGAGATATTGATATCTTTTTTCTGAATGATCTTGTCACCCGCCCACATGCTGTTCATCTGCGGGAATTCTTTTAACGCTTGAGCCACCGCTTTTACGAAGAAGGCGAAAAAGGTCAGATTGAAGCCTTCTTTTTGCTTAAATGCGTCCTTGATGCTGTTTCGGTATGACACCATGCTTGTGACATCCACTTCCATCATTGTCCAAGCATGCGGAATTTCCGTTTTGCTTCTTTGCATATTAGAAGCAATCGCTTTTCTGACACCTGTAACGGGGATTTCTATATCTCCTGCTGCAGACGACGGCTGAGACGGCTGCTTTTTTTCCGCTTGTTGCGGTGCCGCTTCAGCTGTTTGAGGCTCTGGCGTGTTTGTTTGCTGCTGCACGCCGGAGTCCACGATACGCTGAATATCTTTTCTCGTGATTCTGCCGCCCGCGCCTGTTCCAGTGACTTGTTCCAAATTGATGCCGTGCTCTCCGGCAAGGCGAAGAACGGCAGGTGAGTAACGTTTTTTACTTGATTGGTTATTAGCCGCAGGGCTGTCAGCCGCTTCGGTTTCTTTAGGCGCTGAGACGTCCTGCTTTTCAGGTGTTTCTTCTGCATTTAGCGTTTCTTCTGTTTCTATCTTGCAGATCACTTCACCGATTTGCAGCGTCTGCCCTTCTTCCCCCACCAGCTCTGTGATTGTGCCGGTAAAAGAGGATGGGACCTCTGCATTTACTTTATCTGTCATGACTTCCGCAATCGGATCGTATTTATTCACTTTATCTCCGGAAGAAACAAGCCATTTGCTGATTGTTCCCTCCGTCACGCTTTCACCGAGCTGCGGCATTGTCATTTGTTGTATTGCCATGATCATGACCTCCTTACGTCTGTTTAAAACTCCGCCAATTCGCGCATTGCCGCTTCTACTTTATCCGGGTTCATCATAAAGTATTTTTCCATTGTCGGGGCATAAGGCATGGCCGGAACGTCCGGACCCGCAAGCCGTTTAATCGGCGCATCCAAGTCAAACAGGCAGTTCTCGGAAATAATCGCCGCCACTTCGCTCATGATGCTGCCCTCTTTGTTATCTTCCGTAACCAAAAGGACCTTCCCCGTTTTTGACGCGGCTTCAATAATCGCTTCTTTATCCAATGGGTAAACCGTTCGCAAGTCCACGACATGTGCAGATATGCCATCCTTCTCGAGACGCTCTGCAGCCTGTAAAGCAAAATGCACACACAAGCCGTAGGTGATAACCGTGATATCGTCACCTTCGCGTTTTACATCGGCCTTGCCAATCGGCAATGTATAATCCTCCGCAGGAACCTCTCCCTTTATAAGACGGTACGCCCGCTTATGTTCGAAAAACAGCACGGGATCTTCATCACGAATGGCAGCTTTTAAAAGGCCCTTCACATCATACGGAGTGGAAGGCATAACGATTTTAAGCCCAGGCTGGTTCGCAAAAACGGCTTCTACCGACTGAGAGTGATAAAGCGCGCCATGCACACCGCCTCCGTAAGGGGCTCTGATGACGATGGGACAATTCCAGTCGTTGTTTGTGCGATAACGAATTTTAGCCGCCTCAGAAATAATTTGGTTGACCGCCGGCATGATAAAATCGGCAAACTGCATTTCTGCGATCGGGCGCATGCCATACATGGCAGCTCCGATCCCTACGCCGGCGATGGCTGACTCAGCAAGCGGCGTATCCATCACACGCTCACTGCCAAATTGGTCGTACAGGCCGGCCGTAGCTTTGAACACGCCGCCTTTTTTTCCTACGTCTTCACCGAGCACGAAGACCTTTGAATCTCTTTCCATTTCTTCTTTCATTGCCAAATTGACGGCATCTATATAAGACATTACAGGCATTTTAATTCCCCCTTACTCCGCATAAACGTTATCGAGCGTGGACTCTGGAGCTGCGTAAGGCGCTTTCTCCGCTTCGTCTGTCGCTTGATTAACGATCGTCATGATTTCTTCAAGCATTTTTGTCTCCGTTTCTTCTGTGAGCAGCCCAGTTTCTTGTAAATAGGCTTGGTAATTGAGAAGCGGATCATTTTTTCGTGCTTCTGTGACTTCTTCCTTGGTTCTGTAGCTCATGTCATCGTCGTCGCTGGAATGGGGTGTGAGGCGGTCAGAGACGGTTTCGATCAGCGTCGGCCCTTCCCCTCTGCGAGCCCGCTCTCTTGCTTCTTTTACAGCTTGATACACAGTCAGCGGATCATTGCCGTCTACCGTGACTCCCGGCATGCCGTATCCGATAGCGCGATCTGAAATCTTCTCGCATGCAACCTGCTTATTATACGGAACAGAAATGGCATATTTATTGTTTTCACACATAAAGATCACCGGCAGCTTATGGACCGCTGCGAAGTTGGCTCCTTCATGAAAATCGCCCTGATTGGAAGATCCTTCTCCAAATGTGACGAAAGCGGTGATGTCTTTTTTCTCCATGCGTCCTGCAAGAGCGATACCGACCGCATGCGGAACCTGCGTTGTAACCGGTGAAGAACCGGTCACAATTCGATTTTTTTTCTGCCCGAAGTGACCCGGCATTTGCCGCCCGGCGGAATTCGGATCAGCCTCTTTGGCAAATCCGGACATCATTAAATCCATGGCCGTCATTCCAAATGTTAAGACGACTCCCAAATCTCTGTAATACGGTAAAATATAATCGTTGTCTCTATCAAGCGCAAATGCCGCTCCGACCTGAGCCGCTTCCTGTCCTTGGCATGAAATGACAAACGGAATTTTCCCCGAGCGGTTTAACAGCCACATTCTTTCGTCAATCTTTCTTGCTAACAGCATGGTTCTATATATATCAATGGCTTCATTATCTGAAAGTCCTAATGCTGTGTGCCGATTTTTACTCATTCAAGTTGCCTCCTTTAAAAATGAATGGCTTTGCCGTCTGCAGCGAGAGCAGCTTCTCCGATCGCTTCCGAAAGCGATGGATGCGGGTGGATCGTATGGCCGATTTCCCACGGAGAGGCGTCAAGCACCTTGGCGAGCCCAGCTTCAGAAATCATATCAGTCACATGCGGACCGATCATATGTACCCCGAGAATATCATCGGTATCAGCGTCGGCGACGATTTTGACGAACCCGTCAGTTTCTCCGTGAACCAAGGCCTTGCCTATCGCCATAAACGGAAACTTCCCTATTTTGGTCTGATAACCGTTCTGTTTTGCTTCTTCCTCTGTCAGTCCTACACTTGCAGCTTCCGGGTTTGAATAGATGCACTTTGGCACAAATGCAGGATTAAGCGGAAGCGGTTCTAAACCGGCGATATGCTCGGCGGCGATGATGCCTTCACGGGATGCGACATGGGCAAGCTGCAGCCCTCCGATTACATCACCTATCGCGTAAATATGTGATTCTTTTGTTTGATACGTATCATTGACAGAAATGACTCCGTTTCCTGTCACGATATCGGTATTTTCAAGGCCGATTCCCTCGACGTTCGCCTGTCTGCCGACGGATATAAGCATTTTTTCAGCGCTGTATGTTACAGTTTCGCCGTCTTTTTCCGCTTGGATGCTGACTCCGTCTGTTTTTGCAGTAAAGGAATCAGTCAGCACTTTCGAACCTGTTGCAATCTCAATGCCTTTTTTCGCAAGCAGGGTTTGCATTTCTTTTGAAATGTCTTTGTCCTCTGTCGGCAATATTCGATCAGCATATTCGATAACAGTCACCTTCACTCCAAAATCGTGAAGCATTGATGCCCATTCGATGCCGATGACGCCTCCGCCGACAATAATGATAGATTCCGGAAGCTCTTTCAATTGAAGCGCTTCGTCAGAGGTCAGAATATACTTTCCGTCCGCTTCCAGCCCCGGAAGCATCCTCGGCCTTGAGCCCGTTGCGATAATGACATGTTTCGGGATGAGCATATCATTGTCTTCACCGTTGTTCCGCTCCACAGAAATCGTTCCCGGCATCGGCGAAAAGATGGAAGGGCCCAGAATACGCCCGTACCCTTCGTATATATCTATTTTCCCTTTTTTCATGAGATGTTGGACGCCGCTTGCCAGCTTATCTACGATCTCTTGCTTACGGTGCTGCACCTTTTCAAAATTGAGGGAAACATCCGATGTTTCAACCCCAAATTGAGCCGCTTCGCGGGACGTTTTGTAGACCTCTGCGCTTCTTAACAGGGCTTTACTCGGTATGCAGCCTTTATGAAGGCATGTTCCGCCGAGTTTTTCCTTTTCCACCACGGCTGTTTTTAAGCCGAGCTGCGCCGCTCTGATGGCGGCGACATAACCGCCTGTTCCGCCTCCGAGAATGACTACATCATACTCTGTCGCCATGTGACACACTCCTTTTTTAAAAACTTATTCATTCGGATATCGTTTCGATTGTTCTTCACCAAGCAAAACCCTAAGCGCTCCTTGCGCCAATGACTGGAGCTCGTTTTCTCCCGGATACACCAAAACGTCAGATATCCAATCTATGTATGATCTGATACTGGAAACAAAGCTTTTTCCGTAAGCCAAGCCTCCCGTCAGTACGATCATTTCAACTTCACCTTTTAACACGGCGCTTGCGGCTCCGATCTCTTTTGCCACCTGATACGCCATCGCGTCATAAATTAAGCGCGCTTTTTTGTCGCCGCTCTGAATCATGTTTTCAACTCTGACTGCATCAGTTGTATCAAGATATCCTAAAAGCCCGCCGGTACCTACCAGTTTCTTCATTATATCCTCTCTCGTATACTTCCCCGAGAAACAAAGATCTACAAGGTCCCCCGCCGGCACTGTACCGGCACGTTCAGGACTGAAGGGGCCTTCTCCGTGGAGTCCGTTATTGACATCGGCCACCTTCCCCCGGTCATGGACGCCGACTGTTATGCCGCCGCCCATATGCGTAACGATCATTTTCATGTTTTCATAACGTTTTCCAAGAGATGCCGCCGCTTGCCGGGCGACCGCTTTTTGGTTCAAGGCATGAAAAATGCTTTTGCGTTCGATTTCAGGCATACCTGAAATTTTGGCGAGTGCTGACATTTCATCCACCACAACGGGATCTACAATGTAGGATGGGATATTTAACCCATCTGCAATTTCTCTGGCAATGATCCCGCCAAGATTTGACGCATGCTGGCCGGCATATCCGCTTTTCAAATCTTCAATCATCGCATCATTCACTTCATATGTGCCGCCTTCTATCGGCCGAAGGAGGCCGCCCCTTGCACAAACGGCATCAAACTTTGAGATATTGATGCCCTGTTCATGAAGAGACTCCAATATATGGCGCTTGCGAAATTCATATTGATCAATGATGCTGTGAAAGCGTTGAAGCTCTTCTGCGTTATGCCTCAGTGTTACTTCAAAAATACATCGTTCATTATGAAAAACACCGATTTTCGTGGATGTTGAGCCTGGATTTAGAATGAGAATGCGTTTTTCATTATTTAGCACTTTCAAAACCTCCAGATGATATCTTAGCGTCTGCTTAATATATGATGTCCGTTTTGGAGAAACTGGCTTCTGGACCGGCGCATCCGTGCAATTCTCTCTTCAGCCAAACGGTCTGCCGCCAAATAAGAAGGAATGCCGTCACGTGTTGAAATATCCAGAACACGTTCGATGTTTCCGTAAATTCCTTCTACCTTCTTCATCGCACGGTCCGCATTATATCCGTAAAGCTCATCAGCTACGTTGATGACACCGCCAGCGTTAATTACGTAATCCGGCGCGTAAACGATGCCCATTTCGTGAATTTGGTCGCCGTGGCGCGCTTCCTTCAGCTGATTATTCGCTGCGCCTGCAATGACTTTTGCTTTCAGTTGTTTAATCGTGCTGTCATTGATTGTCGCTCCAAGGGCGCACGGTGCATAAATATCACAGTCTTGGGAATAGATATCATCGGGATCAACAGCGCGTGCGCCAAAATCAGCAACAGCGCGTTCTACCGATTGTTTATTGATATCCGTCACAATTAAATTTGCTCCTTCTTCATGAAGATGGCGGCAAAGATTATACGCAACATTTCCCACTCCTTGAACGGCGATTGTTTTGCCTTCAAGCGAGTCAGTGCCGAACGCTGCTTTTGCAGCGGCTTTCATCCCCTTATACACACCGTAAGCAGTCACCGGGGAAGGGTTGCCTGATGAACCGAATGCCGGGGAAATCCCTGTGACAAAGTCTGTTTCATCATGGATGATATCCATATCTTCAACCGTTGTGCCTACATCCTCAGCCGTGATATATCTGCCGTTCAGCCCTTGTATATAGCGGCCGAACGCGCGGAACATTTCTTCATTTTTGTCTTTGCGCGGGTCCCCGATAATGACTGTTTTACCTCCCCCGAGATTTAAGCCGGCTGCCGCATTTTTATACGTCATGCCTCTGGCCAGTCTGAGCGCATCTTCTATAGCTGCTTCTTCATTCTCATACGTCCACATTCTTGTTCCCCCAAGCGCAGGGCCCAGTGTTGTATCATGGATAGCGATAATTGCTTTTAATCCGGACTGCTCATCTTGGCAAAACACCAATTGTTCATAATCGTATTGCTCCATATATTTAAAAAGTTCCATATCATTTCCTCCTAAAGATTGTGTTCCTGTGATGCGCATAACGCGAGCGCAAGGGAATACAGTTTATTTTCCGCAGAATCTGCTCTGCTGGTTAAAGCAATTGGCGCCTTCGCACCGATAATGGCGGCGCCTACCTTTGCTTTTGCAAAATAAATCAGGGACTTATATAAAATGTTGCCTGCTTCAATCGAGGGAACCAGGAGAATATCCGCGCGGCCCGCCACATCTCCCGTAATGTTTTTATGAGCCGCCGCAAGTTCAGAGACAGCGTTATCCAAAGCAAACGGACCATCTACAACGCAGCCTTTGATTTGTCCGCGTTTACACATTTGTGCCAAACTGGCCGCATGAAGCGTCGCCTCCATCTTCGGGTTGACGGTTTCAACAGCGGCAAGAGCGGCCGCTTTTGGATTATTATTCCCTACCGCACGTGCGACATGAACGGCATTGAGCAAAATCTGCCGAAGCTCCTCCAAAGAAGGCGCAATATTCATAGCTGAATCCGTTACATAAATCAGTCTGTCAAAGCCCGGAATTTCAAAAGCCGCGACATGGGAAAGAACATGCGAAGACCTGAGTCCGTCCTGTCTATTCAGCACTGCCTTCAGCAATACCGATGTCGGCAAATTCCCTTTCATTAACACATCTGCGTGCCGGCTGCTCACAGACTTCACCGCGATTCTCGCTGATTCTTCGGGAGTATCAGCATGGATCATATCAATATGGTGACTTGATATATTATGAGATGTAATGAGATCTTTCAGTTTATCACTGTCACCTACAAGTAAAAATCTGGCTGACAGCTGTTCTGCCGCAAGTTTCACAGCTTGCATCACTTCTGAATCCTCTGCATGAGCTACTGCAATTGTTTTGTTTTTGTGCAGCGATGCTTTTTCAATCAAATCTTTCAGCTTCATCAGTTACCACCTTTCCTGCTCCGTGTCAGGTTTATATCATGCAAGTTTTGTGCCATCTTTGAAAAGCCGGTGTCTTTCTAAGCTAAAAAGCACATCGTGCAGCTGATTGCGTTTTGTCTGCATGTTATTGCATGCCATCATTTGCAAGACCGTATTTGTCCATTTTGTAATATAAATTCCGAATACTGACGCCAAGGGCTTTTGCGGTTTTCGTCCGATTATAGCGATGTTTTTCCAGCGTTTGCTGAATCACGTGCGCTTCAAACTTTTCGACCGCCGAGGAGAGTTTTTCCCCCTCAATGTCAGGGAATGGAACGCCTGCTGCCTGATCGGTTCCGCTTGCTTTTTTCTCCGTTTCGAACACACGCAAATGATCTTTTTCAATGTATTCCATATGAGGATTCAAAAATATCATTGCTCTGCCGAGAACATTTTCAAGCTCACGCACATTTCCAGGCCAATGATAGGAAGAAAGAGCGCGCAAGGCATTCGCAGTCAGCCCCTTTACATTGCGGCCGTAATCTTGATTGATTTTTGAAATAAGGCGTACGCTTAAATCCTCTATGTCCTCCATTCTTTGCCTAAGCGGCGGAATAGAGATGGGATAGCGATTGATTCGGTAATAAAGGTCTTCACGAAATTTTCCGTCAGCCATCGCTTTCTCAATATTTACATTCGTCGCGGCGATAACCCTGACATTGACGGGAATCGCCTTTGTCCCGCCGACTCTGACGATTTCTTTTTCCTGCAAGACGCGAAGCAATTTGGCCTGCGTGTTTTGCGTCAGCTCTCCTATTTCATCCAGAAAAATACTGCCGTTATTCGCTTCTTCAAACAGCCCTTTTTTCCCGCCTCGCTTCGCTCCCGAGAAAGCACCATCTTCATACCCGAACAATTCAGATTCAAGCAGGGTTTCTGAAAGCGCCGCGCAGTTCACCCGAATAAATTTGTTGTATTTCCGATCGCTGTCATTATGAATGGCATGGGCAAACAACTCTTTTCCCGTGCCTGATTCCCCCCGCAGCAAAATCGTTGCCGGCGTTTTCGCCCCAAGCTTGGCCTGTTCGAGCGCGACCAGCATTTGTTCACTTTTTCCGATGATGTCGTCAAACGAGTATTTCGCTTCCAGTGTGCGGATAATTTGTCTTGCCCGGTTGAGTTCAGCGGTCAGCATTTTGATTTCCGACACATCATGAATGACACCTACACTGCCTTTTAAAATTCCGTCCACAATAACCGGCGCTACATTGACGATGACATCCTTTTCGTTGGGGCCGACTTTCATTCTGACGCCCCGCACCGGTCTTCTTGTTTCAAGCACCTTCAAATGCATGCTCTCCCCTTCGGAAATGTCCGTATTCGCGGGTTTTCCGATCACTTCCTTTTCAGAAAGACCGGTCATTTTTGTGTAGGCTTTATTAATTAAGAGACCTGTCCCATTCTCATCGACGACGGAAATGGCTTCGTCCGAGGATTGAAAGATTGCCTCCAGCATCGTGCGGACTTCTTTTAAATTTGTCACTTCCTCCGCAAGCTCCACTGCGTCGGTTATATCTTTAAACACACACAGCGCTCCGAGCAGCGTGCCGCCTTCATCAATGATAGGCAGTCTAGTCGTGACAATTTGAAGGTGATCGCCTAAAAGCTGTTTTTGGTTGTATTCAGGTTCTCTTGTTTTTAAGATTCGGTGCAGTTTCGTGTTCGGAATCACATCTTTGATAAGCCTTCCGATCACTTCTTCACGTTTTTTTCCAAGTATTTTTCCAGCCATATGGTTAAACAAAATGATTTCTTCGTTGATATCAATAAAAATCATTCCGTCATGGGTGGAATTGAAAATCCGATCGTGCTTATATGTTTGATCCTTCAGCATCTGAATGAGCTGCTGCTTTTCTTCCATGAGCTGAAACATCATATATGCCATCTTTCCCGGAATTACAATGGTCTGCTTATGTTTTTCCCGGAGCAGCTCTTCCAGCACAGCTTTATCGCCTGTGGTGTTGATCACAATATCAAGTTCACTTTTTATGTAGGGTTTCCAATCTGATGAAGTGGCGATTCCATATTTCTCAGCTTCTTTTAAACCAGCCGCCTCCGGGTTTTGGTCAACAACCGCAATTACATGAATAAGATTTGTTTTCATCAATATATGTAAAAGCGCTGTTCCCCCTTTGCCAGCACCTATAATCAGCACCTTCTGCATCCCGATACCCCTTTGTATGAAAAAATTTGCATACCTATTTTTTCCGTTGCAATAATTTGCACAACCCTATGTTACCACGTTTTCTTCACTTGACAAAATATTTTTTCCGCTGGACAATAAAGGAAATGATAAGATAAAGGGGTTTTTCTGAATGGGTCGACTCATTGCGCTTTTGATTTTAGTGATCCCCGGGGCTGTTTCCGCTCTCGGCATTAAGCTCATGAGGGATATGCTGTTCGGCAATTTATTGCGTCCGTTTCCTTCCCTCTGGCTTCAAGGCTTATCAGGGTTTATCTTTTTTCTGTTCGGCCTTTATATTTTAGCCGGCTTTATTCTTTTCAGAGACAGAAAACGCAATCAGGTCAGCCCGCGATTCAGAAAAAGAAAACTGTAAAAAAGGTTCTTTCGGCTTGAAAGAACCTTAGTCAGCAGAGACCTGCCATGGCCTCTGCTTTTTTCTATCCCTGTCATTCCTCAGTTAATATCGTCTTTGCGATTGATTTATCTAAGTCCTCATAATCATGATAAAAAATCGTATCATACAATTCTTTTCTTGTTTGCATCTCCAGAAGCCCTTCTTTTTGTGATCCCTGTTCCTTGATCAGCCGAAACATTCGCTCAAATGCCTTTGCGGCAGTTCGAAGTGATGTTACCGGATAGATCACCATTTGAAAGCCCATATCTTCAAATTCTTCCGCATGATAATAAGGTGTTTTTCCAAACTCAGTCATATTCGCAAGCAAAGGAGCGGTGATACGCTTGGCGAATTGACGGAACTCTCCCTCTGATTGAAGCGCCTCCGGGAAAATCGCATCGGCGCCTGCTTCGATATATGCGGCTGATCGTTTGATGGCGGCGTCAAGCCCCTCTTGGGCCCGCGCATCTGTACGAGCCACGACAACGAGTGATGGCGCGACTTGTTTGATCGCTTTTATTTTTTGCGCCATTTCTTCTGCTGAAACAAGCTGTTTGCCGTTTAAATGACCGCATTTTTTAGGGAGCTGCTGATCTTCAATTTGCACGGCAGCCACGCGCGCTTCCAGCATTTCACGAGCGGTGCGGGCGGCATTCAATACACCGCCGAAGCCTGTATCAATATCCACAAGAAGAGGCAGATCGGCGGCCCGCACAAGATCTTTCGCTCTTTCTGCCATTTCAGACGATGTGACGATTCCTAAATCAGGGAGGCCCCTGCTGGCCGTATAGGCAGCCCCCGATAAATATATAGCGGAAAAGCCGGTTTGTTTTGCGATAAGAGCGGCCATCGCATCGTGTGCACCGGGAATTTGCAATATGCCCGGCGCTGACATAAGCGAACGGAATCGCTGCGCAAGCTCTTCTTGCGTTGACTGCTGATTGACAATCCACGACATGTTAAATCCTCCTTTTGCCTATAAAAACAAATCAATAAATTCGTTTACGCTCATAGCAGCCAGTTTTTCATGGTCCGTGCAGTTCTCATAAATGTTTCGCTGCTGTTTTTGAGAGAAATGTGTTTCAATATTAGCTGAAAATTTTTCTAATAGTTTAGGAACCGCTTCTTCTCTCCGGAAACGATGCCCCAATGGATATTCACATTCAATCATGTCAGTGCTCGTTCCGTCTTTAAAAATAACTTGAACAGCGTTAGAAATCGAGCGCTTATCCGGTTTAAGGTAGTCTGTTGTGTACGCCTTATTTTCGGTGACTTCCATTTTTTCTCTTAGTCTGTCTATTCTTGGATCACGCGCCGTTTCATCCTCATAATGATCTGCCGTAATGTCACCGTGGATTAACCCAATGGCGGTAATGTATTGCAGGCAATGGTCACGGTCTGCCGGGTTGTGAAGCGGACCTTTTTTGTCAATAATTCTGATTGCTGATTCGTGTGTATTGATGAGAACCCGGTCTATTTCATCAAGGCGGTCCTTCACATGCGGATGGAGAATGACAGCGCACTCCGCCGCGGTTTGCGCATGGAATTCTGCAGGATAGGAAACTTTAAATAACACGTTTTCCATGACATAAGAATGAAGCGGACGGGCGAGTTTAATCTCTTTCTTATTAAATAAAACGTCCTGAAAGCCCCAGCCCGGAGCAGTCAAAGCTGTCGGGTAACCCATTTCGCCTTTTAACGCCATAATAGCTAAGTGAACGCCTCTGCTAGTCGCGTCACCAGCCGCCCACGATTTTCGCGAACCGGTATTTGGTGAATGCCGATACGTGCGTAAACTGGAATTATCAATCCACGCATGTGATAAAGCATTATTGATTTCTTCTCGTCCCCCGCCTAAAAGCTTTGTTACGACTGCTGCCGTCGCCACCTTTACAAATAAGACATGGTCAAGCCCGACGCGGTTTAAGCTGTTTTCTAACGCGAGCACACCTTGGATTTCATGGGCTTTAATCATCATTTCTAATACTTCTCGTACGGTTAAAGGTTCTTTTCCTTCACTCAGCCGCACTCTTGATACATAATCAGCCGCCGCCAAGATTCCGCCTAAATTATCCGATGGATGCCCCCATTCCGCTGCGAGCCACGTATCGTTATAATCGAGCCAGCGGATCATACATCCGATATTAAAGGCAGCACGGACAGGATCAAGCACAAACGGTGTTCCGGGAACTCTGCTTCCGTTAGGAACGACTGTTTCAGGAACAATCGGTCCGAGCAGTTTTGTGCATTCGGGATAATTCAATGCCAATATACCGCAGCCAAGCGTATCAATCAGAACATGGCCCGCTGTCGTAAACGCTTCTGAACTTGTAATCTCTTGATGTAAAACGTAGTCTGTCATTTCTTCTATTACTTTATCCATTTGATGAATTTCGTTCGTTTTTAACATTATCCCATCTTCCTTTCGTTCGTTCAGAATCTCTGCTTTTAGCTCACTTACTGTTCATATGCCTCGCTCCCGTGTAATGGACGCGCGGGCGGAATAGGCGATTATGAGCGTGCTGCTCCATGACATGGGCGCATAAGCCGACCGTTCTGGCGCTGAAAAAGATAGGCGTATACAGAGGGATCGGAATCCCGAGCATCCAATACACCGGCGCCGCGTAATAATCTAAATTTGGATACAACCCTTTTTCTCTGAGCATCAGTTTTTCACCTGCTTCACACATGACGTACAGATGGTCGTCCCCAGCCTTGTCGCATAGCTGCTGCAACGCCTCTTTCATCATGAGCGCCCTCGGGTCCATTTTCTTCATATACACTCTATGGCCGAATCCCATTATTTTTTCTTTCTTTTGCAGCTTTTGTTCTAGCAGTCTTTCAAAACCCGGCTTTGTTCCTGCTTGCAAAAGCATATGCATGACAGCCTCGTTCGCCCCTCCATGCAGGTTTCCTTTCAAGGAAGCGACGGCTCCCGTTAACGCGCCGTATAAATCTGACTGCGTGGAAGCGATGACTCTGGCAGTGAAGGTTGAGTTAGGCATCTCGTGCTCGCTGTACAGCACAAGAGAGCGGTCGAATATCTGTTCCTCCAATTCGTTCGGCTCTCGGCCTGTGATCATGTATAAGAAATTCGCACTGTAGGATAAGTGTTTTAAAGGCTGCATAGATTCTTCTTGATGGATAATCCGATAACTATTGGCCACAAGGTTTGGCATTTTCCCCAAAAGCTGATAAGCACGGTGTTTGTTCACTTCCGGCGAGCGGTCGTCAATCTGGGGATCATAGCCGGCAAGGGCCGAAATCCCAGTTCGCAAACCATCCATCGGGTGTGTGTTTTCTGGGAGCAGCTTAAACATACTGAGAATGTCAGACGGCAGATCACATTCGCTTTCCACATTCGTTTCAAGTGATTTTTTTTCATGCTCATCCGGCAGCGAGCCTTCCAGAAGCAAATGAACCATTTCCATGTAGCTATTTGTTTTAGAAAGTTCAATCAGATCATAGCCTTGAATTAATATCTGGCCCGCCTCGGTATCAAGGTAAGAAATTTTTGTTTCAGCCGCAATGACGCCATCAAGCCCAGGTGAATATTTTTTATCGTTTTCCATTTTCATCATCCTCGCTTCACAGATTTTTAGTCCAAAATGGTCTGTTCTGACGTTGATCATGAAGGTTTGGCAGTATATCAGAGGTCGATTATTGGAGTATATATTTGGAGATGATTTGTCTTTGAATTTCATTTGTACCTTCATAAATTTGTGTTACTTTCGCGTCACGAAATAATCGTTCCACCGGATAATCCTTGGTATAGCCGTATCCCCCGTAAATTTGAACAGCATCTATCGCCGCTTTCATCGCCGTGTCCGTGGCAAATTGCTTAGCCATGGATGCTTCCTTTCCGCATTTCAAACCGCGGTTATGAAGGTCGGCCGCATGGTAGACAAGATGTTTTGATGCCTCCGCTCTTGTCGCCATATCTGCAAGTTTAAAAGAAATGGCTTGATTGGACGCTATGGGTCTGCCAAACTGCACACGCTGCTTTGAGTATTGGACGGAATAGTCGAGAGCGGCTTCAGCGATTCCGAGTCCTTGCGCCGCGATGCCGATCCGTCCGACATCAAGATTTGCAAGCGCGATTTTAAACCCTTCACCTTCTTGCCCTAACAGGTTTTCCGCGGGAATTTCAGCATTATCAAAGATTAATTCTGTTGTGTTGGAACCGTGCAAACCCATTTTTCTTTCTTTTTTCCCGATTATAAAACCCGGCGTGTCTTTTTCTACAATAAAGGCAGAAATGCCCCTTGTGCCTTTTCCCGGTTCTGTGAGGGCAAACGTGACGTATGTATCTGCCGCGCCGCCATTGGTGATAAACATTTTTGATCCGTTTAATACATATTTTCCATTCTTTTTTACTGCCGTTGTACGAATGCTGCCAGCATCTGATCCCGAGTATGGCTCAGTCAGGGCAAACGCGCCGAGGTATTCACCTGATGCAAGTTTGGGTATATATTTTCTTTTTTGCTCTTCTGTTCCGAAATACAGGATCGGATTCGTTCCGACGGATGTATGGACAGATAAAATGACTCCGATCGCAGCGCTGACTTTCGAAATCTCATGAATGGTCAAGATATAGGATGTAATATCAGCTCCCGCTCCTCCAAATGTTTCCGGAACAGGAATACCCATCAGACCGTACTCACCCATTTTCCGTATCAGCTGCAAAGGAAATTCATCTGTCATTTCCATCGTTTCGACAATGGGAGCTATTTCTTTTCTGGCAAAATCACGCACCATTTTCCGCATCATCACTTGCTCTTCATTAAAATACACGTCGGCCACCCCCGGATGGATTTACTTAGGAAGCTTATTACTCATAGGCATAAAACCCGCGTCCGCTTTTTTTGCCAAGCCATCCTGCTTTTACATATTTGCGCAGCAGCGGACATGGGCGATACTTGGGATCACCGAGCCCTGAATGCAAGACTTCCATAATGTAAAGACACGTATCCAGCCCGATAAAATCTGCCAGTTGAAGCGGACCCATAGGGTGGTTCATTCCAAGTTTCATTACTTCATCTATTGCCTCCGGGGCTGCTACTCCTTCATAGATGCAATAGACCGCTTCATTGATCATAGGGAGAAGCACCCGGTTAGACACAAACCCGGGAAAGTCATTTACCTCAACAGGCGTTTTTCCCATCTTTTCAGATAGATTTTTAACTGTTGCAAATGTCTCATCAGAGGTGGCCAAGCCGCGAATCACTTCTACCAGCTTCATAACCGGCACCGGATTCATAAAGTGCATGCCGATGACGCTTTCCGGCCGCTTCGTGACTGCCGCAATCTCCGTAATGGGTAAGGAAGACGTATTGCTGGCTAAAATGGCATGCGACGGACAGATATGATCCAGTTTTTTGAATAGTGCTGTTTTCGCTTCCATGCTCTCTATGATCGCCTCAATCACAAAATCAGCATCATTCGCGTTTTCCAGATTGTCGGTACAGGAAATTCTGTTTATGATGGCTTCTGTTTCCTCCTCTGTTTTCCGGCCTTTTTCCGCATCTCTTGCCAACTGTTTCTTTATGATGCCAAATCCCTTTTCAACAAAGTCCGGCTTCAGATCGTTCATCATCACATTGAAGCCTGCCTCAGCGGCTGTTTGAGCGATTCCCGCTCCCATTTGTCCCGCACCTACTACCATGATTTTTTTTATTTCCATATTTATCTCCCTTTGCGCAAGATAGATTTCAATGGACCCGGATTAATATAGCGTCACCTTGGGCGGCCCCGCTGCAGATGGCAGCGATGCCTAAACCGCCTCCCCTTCGCTTCAATTCGTATATCAAAGTCATAAGTATTCTTGCGCCGCTTGCTCCAATCGGGTGTCCAAGAGCAATGGCCCCGCCATTCACGTTTACCTTTTCACGGTCCCATCCGACGATTTTTTCGCATGTCAACGCAACAGAAGCAAATGCTTCGTTAACTTCGAATAAGTCGATATCCTGAACCGAAAAACCGGTTTTTTTCAGCAGCTTATTGATGGCAAGCCCCGGGGCCGCAGCAAGACATGATGCTTCTTGGCCGACTGCTGCGAATCCGAGTATCGTCGCCAGCGGTTTCTTTCCGAGCTCGGCGGCTTTTTCTTCTGACATGAGCACAAAAGCTCCCGCCCCGTCATTTACTCCCGGTGCATTGCCGGCAGTGACCGATCCCTCCTTCGAATAAATCGGCGGCAGCTTAGCAAGCTGCTCTAAACTGGTCTCCCGGCGCAGACCTTCATCGGTATCCGCTGTTTTCGTCTTCCCTTTTCGGTCAACCCAAGCAACCGGCACAATTTCCTCTTTAAACTTCCCTTCATCAATCGCATGAGCAGCCCTTTTCTGGCTGCGCAGAGCCCACTCATCCTGCTCCTTACGGGTAATTCCATATTCTTCAGCCGCAGTATTTCCATGAACAGCCATGTGAACCTGATCAAAAGCACAGGTTAATCCGTCATAAACCATCAGATCCTGCATTGCAGCATCCCCCATACGGGCGCCCCAGCGTCCAGCCGGAACGGCATAAGGAATATTACTCATGCTTTCCATTCCTCCAGCTACAAGGATATCCCCATCTTGAGCCCTAATGATTTGATCCCCCAAGGTGACCGCCCGAAGACCTGATGCGCATACTTTATTAATCGTTTCAGTCGGCACCTCCCACGGCACCTCCGCCAAACGGGCAGCCTGGCGAGACGGGATTTGGCCTGCGCCTGCTTGAACGACCATGCCCATAATGACTTCGTCTGCTTGACTCCCATTGATTCCCGCCCGGTTCAAAGCTTCTTTAATGGCGATTCCCCCAAGTTCAGCAGCCTTCAGCTCCTTTAAAGCCCCGCCAAATTTACCAAAAGGCGTTCTTGCGGCACTCACGATGACTGTTTTCGTCATGATTTCACCCTCTCCTTACTTCTTTAATCTCCACATCGTTGCGTATGGGAGAAACAAGACAGCGCTTACAAATGACGTGTATCTTACCAATTACTTTTACCCATACATCATCCTATTTGAATGTTATGCATCGGCAAATCCGTTATGAATTGTTAACCAATATAAAGACTTGTCCACACATGTAAGCGCTATCACTGTTATGTAAATTGCAGACTGCCGAGAAAACACGGCAGCCTGATTTCATTTTAGCATAAAGTATCTTCATTATGGGCAATAGAAACGGCTTTTTCGGGAAAATCTGTAAAAATCCCTTCTGCTCCAGCCTTAATCATCCATTTCATGTCATCTGCATGATTGACCGTAAAAGGCCTGAAGGCAATATGTCCGGCTTTTAGATTTTCTATGATCTCATCGGTTACTGCCGGAGTGTGGAGTTTCGGATGATAACCGGATGCCGGAATGGCGTTCACATATTGCTCAGGCTTGTAAATCACATCTAATGTTAAAACCGCCCGTTCTATTTCGGGCGCAAGCCTGCTGCACAACGCAAGGCTCTCATGATTAAACGAGGACAAAATAATCCGTTCCTCAATGCCGAAGCGCTTAATCTGCTCTAATACTTTTTCTTCCATCCCCTCATAACGGAATACACTGTTTTTCAATTCTATGTTAATAAGAAAATCAGCTTTTTCCGCCCATGACAGGACGTCAGAAAGCAGCGGCACCTTGACATCCCCGTACTCCTCTTTCCGATTGGCGGAGGCAGTGGCTGATCGGATCACATCATAAGCCGTATCCTTCACAAAACCTGCAGCAGTCGTCGTTCTGTTGAGCTTCTCATCATGAATGACGACAATTCGGCCGTCTTTTGTCAGCTGCACATCCAGCTCAATACCGTCCGCGCCAGCTTCAATCGCTTTTTCAAACGCGAGCATCGTATTTTCAGGGAAATGCCCGGAAGCTCCCCGATGGGCAAAAATCTTCGTCATTGTTTCACCTCAAAGCCATTCTCAGCATTTTTCTTTATTATAAATGTTTTGGCCCGGGTGATCTAGAAACCAATGCTTTTTTACACTTTCTTAATATTGGCGGCTGAACGCTACTTCGCGTAATACGTTTCAATTCCTCCGACAATCGCGTCGGCAGCCTTCTCTTGATATTGGCCGCTATTCAGCTTTTCCGCATCAGAGCTGTTTGTGATAAAACCAAGCTCAGCTAATACACTTGGCATCTGTGAATATGTAATAACATAAAATTCCGCTTCCTTGACGCCTCTGTCTGTCGTATCTAATGCCGGCACCAGCTCATTCTGAATATCGGCCGCTAAGCGTTCACTATTTTCCGCTTCGTAATCAGAATTAAAATACGTTTCAGTCCCTGAAGCTGAAGAAACACCTGAATTTGCATGAATGCTGACAAACAGGTCAGATCCGTTCATGCTTGCTTTTGCGACTCTCTCCTCCAAGCTTAAAAAGGTATCGTCTGTTCTTGACGCAACAGCCGTTGCACCCTCATTTTTGAGCTTGTCTATTACATCATTAGAGACAGCCAGGTTGATATTTTTTTCGAATAATCCATTTCCGACGGCTCCGCTGTCAGAGCCGCCGTGTCCCGCATCAATATAAATGGTTTTCCCTTCAAGCGGTTCGGCCGCCTTGGCTTCCGGGGCCAGCACCAGAGCCGCCAGCCCGAATATCGCCAAGCTTTTATATAAAACTTTCACGTTACTCTCCCTCCAGGTCTCTCTATAAGTTCTCGTTCTCTTTAATATCTTCAAGCTTCAACGTTCCGTTATCGTCTTTTGTATATTTCACCTGTACTTTCGTATAATCGGGGAGTGATTCACATTCATTCCGCTTATTCTTGGGCACCTCAATCATTTTTTCTTCGCCGTCAATATTCACCGCTATGGTATGGCGGTCTGCCGCCCCAATATACTTCCCTTCCTGTGTAAATTTCGGGGAAGAATCAGCCTGATTTGCGCTTGCCGCCGCTCCGCACCCAGCCAGCATCAGGACACCGAACAAAAGAAGAACTGTTTGTCTCACGTGATCACCTCTTAATTTCTTGTTCGGCTCTATCTTTTACCAGAATAATAGATTTGTAAAGGACGCCGGTTAGCCCGGCTTCATTTCCATAAATTTATAAAGGGCTATCCTACCTGCTGATTTCCTATTGTTAGAAAGAAAGCAAGCTGAATCGTCCATGAATATGTCTCTATATTTGAATGTCATTTGCAAAAATTAACGGAAATGAACGACTTTTTCATCATTTTTCAAAAATTTGCGGCAAACTAAAAAAAGAGGCCCGCAGCCTGAGCTTTTCTTACGTATTTTGTATCAGAATGGAAGCGTGATGAACGACGGTGAGGAGTCAGCTAATTTTCATCTAACCATCAGACATTTTTTAATTGATTCTGAAAGGCATAAGCAGAACATTTGCATTAAATTTAAGATGTGGGCTAGAATACTCTCGAGTTAACTGACAGAAAGAAGATGATGATATTGAAGAAAAAGTATGAACCTCTGTTTGAGCCATTCACATTTCCAAGCGGTGTAACAATAGATAATCGTATCGCGGTTGCCCCGATGACCCATTATTCTTCAAACGAGGATGGAACCATCTCTGACCAAGAACTTGACTATATTATTCCCCGTTCAAAAGAAATGGGAATGGTTATCACAGCTTGCGCCAACGTAACGGCTGACGGAAAAGCATTTCCGGGCCAGCCGGCAATCAACCAAGATTCACAAATATCCGGCTTGAAAAAGTTAGCTCAAGCCATCCAAGCGCAAGGATCAAAAGCGATTGTCCAAATTCACCACGGAGGCATTGAATGCCCTCCTGAACTTGTGCCGAATCAAGAAGTTGTCGGAGCAAGTGATATATTTGATAATGGCAAACAAATCGTCCGCGCCCTTGAAGATCATGAGGTCGAAAATATCGTAAAAGCGTTTGGAGAGGCAACAAGACGCGCGATTGAAGCAGGCTTTGACGGCGTGGAAATCCATGGAGCGAACGGTTACTTAATTCAGCAGTTCTATTCTCCAAAAACAAACCAGCGCACAGACCGTTGGGGAGGAAGCGCTGAGAAACGTTTAGCATTTCCTCTCGCTATAGTAGATGAAGTAAAAAAAGCCATTGCCTCCCATGCTAAAGAGCCCTTTGTACTCGGCTACCGTCTGTCTCCGGAAGAACCGGAAACTCCGGGGCTTACAATGGCTGAAACCTTTACACTTGTTGACGCTCTTGCAGAAAAAGAACTTGACTACCTGCACATATCGCTTATGGACGTCAATTCTAAAGCCCGCCGAGGAGCAGATGAAACACGCACCCGTATGGACTTGCTGAACGAGCGTGTCGGAAACAAAGTACCGCTAATTGCAGTAGGCTCAATTCATACTGCTGACGAGGCATTGCAAGTTATCCAAAGCGGCATCCCGTTAGCTGCCATGGGACGAGAAATTTTAGTTGATCCCCAATGGCCTGCGAAAGTGAAAGAAGGCCGTGAAGAAGAAATCGAAACCATTATTAAATTGGGAGATAAACCGAAGTATCATCTGCCTGAACCTTTGTGGCAAATGATTATAAACACACCGGGCTGGGTGCCGTTCGAAGATTAAAGCTCATATTTTAGACTGTCGAAATTCATTCGGCAGTCTTTTTTAATGTAATCCTCTGTTTAGTTGCATCTATGCATCTGCCAAAGACAAATGCGTGAATAAAAACACCATTAAGCTGAACAATAATAGCTGAATAAAACTTATGTGAGAAATGAGGTTTTTTGATGTACTACTATAAAGAGGAATTAATCAATGTGATTACACCTGATCAGCCTGATCCCGAAGCCGCAAAAGTATTACAGGAAATATTAGGCGGTCACTTTGGCGAAATGCGGACAATGATGCAGTATTTCTTCCAAAGTTCAAATTTCAGAGGAAAAGATAACCAATACCGTGATTTGCTTCGCGGTGTATTTTTAGAAGAAATTGCCCATGTAGAGCTTGTTCAAAACACGATCAACCAACTATTAAATGATTCAGGCGAATCCTCCCGTCCGGGAAATGCAGGAGCTGATCAGGCGCCTCTTGACGATGCCGTCAGACATGCAAATCCGCATCATTATATTATTGGCGCTCAAGCTTCCCTTCCGGTTGATGCCGCCGGAAATCCTTGGAACGGTTCTTGGGTTTACAGCCACGGCAACCTGATTGGTGATCTTCTTGATAACCTGGTGCTTGAATCAACGGGCGTCCTTCAGAAAACCCGCATTTATGAGATGAGTTCAAACAAAACCTTCCGTGAAACACTGGCGTTTCTGATTGTAAGGGATAACGCGCATCAAAACGCTTTTGCCAAGGCGCTTGAAACGCTAGGTGTAGAATGGGGTAAGCTTTTTCCAGTCCCGAATTATGATATTGATAAATATCCGGAATGCCGAAAATATGTAGAGATGGGATATCACAATGCCCAATTTAACTTTAGACTCGATCCAACAAGAATACAAGAAATTTTCCAAGGCCAAACGCCTAGCCGAAATAATGAAACCCTTGCTGTCACAGATCCTCCGAAAGGATTCCCTGTTCCGACGTTGCCTGAAATGCCTAATGAGCACAGCCCAGGGACAAGAGATTTGAATTTTTAAATTGAAAACAGCATCGCTCACAGGCTCCGGGATTGTACCCGGGGTTTTTCATTGTGTATTTACAGACGAAATAAAGACCAACGAACTGGATCATTGGTCTTTGGGAAACAGTTTATTTGGTTTGGAACTGCAATGGAACTTTCAGCAGAACAAGGTGCTACCGGTTTAGCTTGCTTTATGCTCAAGTCTCAGCTTATCAGCCACCATCGCAATGAATTCTGAATTTGTAGGTTTTGCCTTCGTCATACTCACTGTGTACCCAAACAATGAAGAAATCGAATCAATATTCCCTCTGCTCCATGCCACTTCAATCGCATGGCGGATCGCTCTTTCTACACGGCTTGCAGTGGTGTTGAATTTTTTGGCGATATCGGGATAGAGCACTTTCGTGATGCTGCCGAGCAATTCGATATCGTTATAGACCATTGAGATGGCTTCGCGCAGGTAGAGATACCCTTTAATATGTGCCGGGACGCCGATTTCGTGAATGATGCTTGTTATGCTGGCGTCGAGATTTTTCCGTTTCGGCTCATGATTTCTTATGATGCTGCCATGTGATGAAGGCGCGCGATGTGTCACACTGCTCGAATTTCCGCTGACTTGGCGGATATGCCCGACAAGGTTTTCCATATCAAACGGCTTTAGGATAAAATAAGACGCGCCTAAATCGACGGCTTTTTTCGTAACGTCTTCCTGTCCGAACGCTGTCAGCATGATCACATTCGGCTGTTTTGAAAGATCTGACTCCCTGAGCCGTTCCAATACCGCAAGTCCGTCTAAATGCGGCATTATAATATCTAAGACAAGAACATCAGGATCTTTTTCTTTAAATAAAGACAGGCATTCCTGGCCATTATAAGCCACGCCGATGACTTCCATATCTTCCTGACCCTCTATATATTCACTCAACAGGCTTACGAGCTCTCGATTATCATCAGCAACACAAACTTTAATTTTCTCCACGTTTCTTCCTCCCCCAATGTAGTTAACAGGACAATTCCTATTAAATGACTGCTACATGATAAATTCGACAAAACCACTATATCCCCTTTAAAAAAATCATATTCACCAATAATAGTGGTATATCTTTGTTTTTCTATGTTATTCTCTGTTTTTCGACTAAAAATTAAATTTGACAAACAAGGAAACGTGAATTTGTCGAAAAATCTTCATTTTCATTTTACCGTAATGCCCAGGAGAAGTGAAGCGAAATTACAGCAAAAAAACTGCCGGATATCCGGCAGTCAGCTTGCTTTTTCTTTTCCGTAAATATCAATTCCCGCTTCTGAAAGCATCCATTCAATGTGGACGCCGTAGCCGCTTGTCGGATCATTTACAAACACATGTGTGACAGCTCCGACAACTTTTCCGTTTTGGATAATGGGACTTCCGCTCATCCCCTGTACAATTCCGCCGGTCTTTTTTAATAATTTCGGATCTGTTATTTTTAAGACCATTCCTTTTGTGGCCGGAAATTTTTGCGGTGTGGTGCTGACAATTTCAATATTGAATTTCTCCACTTTGTCGTTTTCAATGACGGTTAATATTTCGGCCGGTCCTTCTTTCACTTCATTTGATAAAGCAACAGGAAGCGCTTTGTCTGAAATGTTGTTCTCAATCGTCTGGTTTAATGTCCCAAAGATGCCGAACGGGCTGTTTCTGTTAATATCGCCGATAATGTTTCGATCAGAAGAAAATCTTGCAAGTTTTTCTCCGGGATTTCCGCCTGTCCCTTTTTCAATCGAAGTGACGGTTGACCGAACGATTTCGCCATCTTCCACAACAATCGGTTTTTTCGTATCCATATCAGAAATCACGTGGCCAAGCGCACCGTATTTTTTTGATTTAGGCTCATAAAAAGTCATTGTGCCGATTCCGGCAGCAGAATCGCGGATATATAGACCGATCCGATACATCCCTTCCGCTTCGTCTTTTTCAGGCACAAGTTTTGTTTTGATTTTTTGTTTGTCCCGCTTAATCAGAAGATCTAACGATTCTCCCGTTTTGCCCGCTTTTTGGATAAAAGGAGCAATATCGCTCATCTTTTCAATTTTTTGTCCATTCATTTCAATAATGATGTCGCCTGCTGTAATTCCGGCTGATTCCCCCGGAGATTTTTTGCCTTCCTCTGTATTCACTTGATGGAATCCGACAACGAGCACACCGACAGAATGCAGTTTCACACCGATGGATTGTCCGCCGGGAACGACTTTTAAATCAGGAAGGACTTGCACTTTTGTTTTTTTGATTGGAAATCCGGCAAGATCATATACTAATTCTGATTTCCCTGCTTTTTGGCCTGTTATTTTTGTTTCGTGCTGATCCTTTTGCAATGTGAATGCTTCTGATAATTCTTCCTCTTGACCGCTTACTGATAAGTTCGTTTCAACGGCTTGTGTTTGCGTTTCGAATACTCTCATTTGCGTTGGAATCAGTAAATATTCTTTAAATGGTTTAAAAAAACCTACACTTAATAAAGAAACAAGGAGAATTACACCTACTGCTTTTCTAATGTTATCGGGCATTTATTTACTTCACTCTCCTCGCTCCTATCCCACACCATTCTTTCTTTATTGATTGCTGCTACATCATTACTTTTGCCTTCTCAGCCTTGATTTATAACTGGCATATAAAGAAAAACATTGGATAAACTGATAAAGGAATGGATGTCCTGCGCTAAAAATGCCATAAAAAAATAAGCTGCCCGTAAAAGAGCAGCTTATCCTGTCGTTTTCACCTGATTGGCTTGTTTTAAAAGTTCTTTCGCATGCCGTTTGGTCAGATCGGTCACCTCGACTCCGGCAATCATCCTTCCGATTTCTGCCACCTTTTCCTGCTTTGACAACGGAGTGACATGAGTCGTTGTTCTTCCGTCTTTTGATTCTTTCGCAATTAAAAGATGGGTATCCGCCATAGCGGCGACCTGAGGCAGATGGGTGATGCAAAGCACTTGGGATCCCATTGACACCTTATGAATCTTTTCGGCGATCGCCTGAGCGACTCTTCCGCTGACTCCTGTATCGACTTCGTCAAAGATGATTGACGTTACATCCTGCTGTGAGGAAAAGATGCTTTTCAACGCAAGCATCACCCTCGACAACTCTCCGCCGGATGCTACTTTAGAAAGCGGTTTTAGCGGTTCGCCCGTATTGGTCGAGATCAAAAACTTCACCATATCTATTCCTTGATCAGTCAGTTGGACCGGCTGTCCGTTTACAATCGGAGCTTCTTCACTGCGCGGTGCCGTCCTGATAAGAAATTCTGTATCAAATGTTGACTTCTCCATATAAAGGCTTTTCAGCTCCTGCTGAATTTGAACAGCCAGCTTTTTCGCCCACGCTTTTCTGATTTTTGAGACGTTTGACGCTTCTACCGCCACATCTTTACCGACAGAGTCCAGCTCCTGCTTAAGCGTTTGAAGGTGGCTGTCTCTGTTTTGGATTTGGTCAATCTCTTCTTCAATTTTTGAAGCGTATTCCAAAATGTCTTCTACTGTAGCGCCGTATTTACGTTTCAGCTGCTTGATCTCATTTAAGCGGGTTTCAATAAAATTCAAACGCTCCGGATCGTACTCAAGCTCATCCAGCATGTTTCTCATTTGAAATGTAGAATCTTCAAGCAGATAATAGGAGTTAGAAACACTTTCTGAAAGTTTTTGCAGCGGTTCATTGATGTCGGATATATCGTCAAGCTGGCTTGACGCCATGCCGACCCAGTCCAATCCGCCCTGCTCATTGCGAAGCGCATTATAAGCATTTTGCAGCGCCTCATAAATCTTTTCGAAGTTTGAAATTTGCAGGCGTTCCTCTTGCAGAATATCGTCTTCATTCAGTTCCAGACCCGCTGATTCAATTTCATCCAGCTGGAATTGAATTAAATCCAGCCGATGGGCCATTTCCTGCTCGCTTTCAGACAGCTGCCTAAGTTTTTTCAGCACCTTCATGTAACGCTGATAGCCTTCCCGATAAGCATGGAGCGCGCTGTCAGCCTCTTCTCCGGCAAACTTGTCCAATAACTGAAGATGTTTATCGTCTTCCATCAGCAGCTGATTATCGTGCTGCCCGTGAATATCTAATAAGAGCCTGCCGATTTCCCTTAGCGCTGCAATTGTAACAAGCTTACCATTGACGCGGCACACGCTTTTTCCGTTGGAATTTATATCACGCCTCAACACAATCATATCATCTGATACATCAATCCCCTGTCCATGGCACACCTCAAAAACAGGATGTCCGCTTTCTAAAAGAAACAGCCCTTCAAGTTCGGCTTTCGTTTCGCCGTACCTGACAAATTCAGAAGATCCACGGCCTCCAACAAGAAGAGAAATGGCATCAATAATAATGGATTTACCGGCACCGGTTTCTCCCGTTAATACAGTCAGCCCCCGTTCAAAAGAAACCGTCAATTCTTCTATAATGGCAAAGTTTTTTATTGATAGTTCAGCTAACAAACAGCATTACACCTCTTATCATTATAAATTTACGCTACAGAAGCTCCAACAGGCGGCTTTTTACGCCGTCGGTATCATCAGGCGTCCGGCAAATGATTAATATGGTGTCGTCTCCGCAAATGGTGCCCATAATTTCATCCCAATCCAAGTTGTCCATAAGCGCGCCGATTGCCTGCGCATTTCCCGGCATTGTTTTGAGCACAATCATATGGCTCGCAGAATCAATTTTAACGAAGGCGTCCATCAGCGACCGTTTCAGCTTAGAAAGCGGATTGAAACGCTGGTCAGCAGGAAGACTGTATTTATAGGAACCGTTATTCGTCGGCACCTTTACAAGATGAAGTTCTTTTATATCGCGGGAAACGGTCGCCTGCGTTACCTTGTACCCGTCTTGCTTAAGGATGTCGACTAGTTCATCCTGTGTTTCAATTTCATTGCTGGTAATGATCTCTCTGATCTTAATATGCCTCTGGCCTTTATTCATGTAAGCACCTCAGTTTTACAGCTTTTCTGTTCATTCTATGTTATATGATTCCTTAAAAAAAGTACACGAATGCAGAAAAAAGGAATAATAGCGCACTATTATTCCGGAACTTCTGCTTTTTTTTCTTTTAACGTTTTATGTGCCTCACTCACAGTCAGGCTGATCGCTTCCTCTGACAGCTCAATCCCGTCTTGTCCGTCTCCGTCCCAATACAGGTGAAGAAGGAATTCAATGTTCCCGTCTCCTCCGGTAATTGGTGAAAATGACAGGCCTTTGCACACATAGCCCTCAGCTGCTGCAAACCGGACCATGCGCTGAAGCACTTCCATATGCACCTTGGGGTCTCGGACGATGCCTTTTTTGCCTACAGATTCCCGTCCCGCTTCAAACTGCGGCTTAACAAGCGCGATACAATCGCTTCCTGATACAAGCAAGGTTTTTAACACAGGGAGAATCAGCCGCAATGAGATAAAGGAAACATCAATTGTGGCGAATTCCGGCAGTCCTTTTGTAAAGTCAGCGGCGGTTGCGTATCGGAAATTGGTGCGTTCCATAACAACGACCCGTTCATCCTGCCGAAGTTTCCATGCAAGCTGATTGTAGCCTACATCAACCGCATACGATTGTTTGGCTCCGTTTTGGAGAGCGCAATCTGTAAAGCCTCCAGTTGAGGAGCCGACATCAATCATTATCTTGCCTTCAACGGAAACAGGAAATTCCTGCAATGCTTTTTCTAGTTTTAAGCCGCCTCTGCTCACATATTTCAGCGGATTGCCTTTTACGGTTAACGGAAGGTCGCGTTCAATTTTTTCACCGGGTTTGTCCAGTCGATTTTCATTGGAATACACGATGCCGGCCATAATAGCCCGTTTTGCTTTTTCACGCGTTTCCATTAACCCTCTTTCAACTAATAACACATCTAATCGTTCTTTCTTTGCTGTCATGATCCAATTCCTTTATGCGTCTTTCTCGGTGTCAATAATCTGAGACGGTTTGCCGCCTGCTGTTTTGTCAGGCCGATTTCTTCAAGAAGCGCTGTGACGCTGCCGTGTTCAATAAATCGATCCGGTATACCCATACGGTCGATCGGGGTATGGTACATGCCTTGTTCCTGAGCGAATTCCAAAATAGAACTGCCGAATCCGCCTTCTAAGACCGCTTCTTCAATGGTTAAAATCGGAAGGCCTTCCTCGAGTATATTCTTCATCATTTTTTTATCAATCGGCTTAATAAAACGAGCGTTGACAACACGTACCGAACGGCCTTCTTTTTGCAGTTCTTCCGCTGCTTCAAGAGCCATTTCAATGGTTGTTCCAAACGTCAGGATGACCGCGTCAGTTCCCGGACGCAGCACTTCCCATGAGCCGATCGGAATGGTTTGAAGTTTTTCATCCATTTTCACGCCAAGCCCGTTTCCGCGCGGGAACCGCATGGCAATCGGACCGTCATCGTAGCTGATCGCTGTCTGAACCATATGCCGTCCTTCGTTTTCATCTTTCGGCATCATCAAGACCATATTCGGGATGTGGCGCATAAAGGCGATATCAAATACACCTTGGTGCGTTTCTCCGTCTGCCCCGACTAATCCGGCTCGGTCTATTCCGATAAAGACATTGGCGTTCTGGCGGCAAATGTCATGAACGACCTGGTCATACGCGCGCTGCAGGAATGTCGAATAAATGGCAAGGAACGGTTTCATGCCTTGTAAAGCCATAGCAGCTGCCATGGTTGCGGCGTGCTGTTCGGCAATCCCTACGTCAAACATACGTTCAGGGAATTCTTTCGCAAAGCCTTCAAGCTTCGAACCGACCGGCATGGCCGGCGTAATGGCAACGATTCTTTCATCGTTTCGAGCAAGCTCCTGAACCGTTCCGCTGACAAGCCCGCTCCAAGAAGGTGCAGCCGCTTTCGGTTTGAGAAAGTCCCCTGTATTGATTTTATAAGGGCCTGTGCCATGCCACGTACCGACAGTGTCCGTTTCAGCAGGCTTGTATCCTTTTCCTTTTTTGGTGATCACATGCAAAAGAACAGGCCCTTTTGTTTTCTTGGCGTATTGAAGGTTCTCAAATAGCTCAGTATAGGAATGTCCGTCAACCGGTCCTAAGTACGTAAATCCCAGCTCCTCAAAAAACATGCCGGAGACGAGCATATACTTCAGACTGTCTTTAATCCGTTCCGCTGTAGCGGCAAGCTTTCCGCCAACTGCAGGAATCCGCTTAAACATATATTCAAGCTCATCCTTAACCCATTGGTATTTGCCTGCTGTACGAAGGCGTCCAAGCATGGAATGAATGGCGCCGACATTCGGAGCGATGCTCATTTCGTTATCGTTTAATATCACAATCATATCTTTTTTCTCATGGCCGATATGGTTCAACGCTTCAAGAGCCATACCGCCGGTCAGCGCCCCGTCTCCGATAATCGGGATGATGTATTCATCTGATCCCTTAATATCACGTGCGGCTGCCATTCCCATTGCGCCGGATAAAGAAGTTGAGCTGTGTCCGGTTTCCCAAACGTCATGCTCGCTTTCACTTCGTTTCGGGAAGCCGCAAAGCCCTTTGTACTGGCGCAGCGTTTCAAATTCTTTTCCCCGCCCGGTTAACAGCTTATGGACATAAGACTGGTGTCCGACATCCCATAAAAATTTATCTTTCGGGCTGTCGAATTCCTTGTGTAAAGCGATGGTAAGTTCGACAACTCCTAAATTCGGCCCGATGTGTCCGCCTGAAGCCGATAATGACGTAATTAAAAAGCGGCGGATGTCATCACTTAATTTCTCTAATTCATCATTGGTCATGTTTTTTAAAAATGATGGGTCCTGTATTGATAAAAGATCCAAAACGGATCAACTCACTTTCAGCATGAATTTCTGCAAATATATCATGTCTTTTGCCTTAAATGCCTGGCTGTAAACTTTTAGCGGCATAAAAAAAGACAAAAAAGCTGCTCTTCTTTTTTCAACTTCGCCCGCAGGCCATTCTGGATATAATCGAAACTGCTTACATTTTACCATATCAGCCATAATCCCTTCAAATACGGATGGTTTTAATGGTCTCTTGCGGCAATTAAATCACAGAGATCATACAAAAGCTCTTTTTGCAGAGAAAGTCCGCTAATAAGATCCTTAGCCGCTTTCATGTGATCGGCAAGCTTGTTTTTGGCGCCATCTAATGAAAGCAATGACGGATAGGTCGATTTGTCGTTCGTCGTATCTGAACCGACGCGTTTTCCGATTTTTTCTTCATTGCCTTCCAGATCCAAGATGTCGTCCCGTATTTGAAAGCCGATGCCGATATGGCTGCTGAAGGCGCGAAGGGTTTCAATTTCATTCTCCGGCGCATCGGCCAAAATAGCGCCTGCCGTGACAGAAAATGCAAGCAGCTTAGCCGTTTTTCGTTCATGAATGAATTCCAGTTCTTCAAGTGAAACTGATTTGCTTTCTGCTTCCATATCGGCGATTTGTCCGCCGACCATTCCTTCAGTGCCGGCTGCGGAAATCAATTCATTCACAAGACGGAGCCGTTTATCGGCCGAGACGTCTTCTGATACGTGGGAGGTAATCAGCTTAAAGCTTTCCGTAAGCAGCCCGTCACCCGCCAATACAGCCGTTGCTTCTCCGAACACTTTATGATTTGTCGGTTTTCCTCTGCGCAAATCATCGTCATCCATACATGGAAGATCATCATGGATTAAAGAATACGTATGAATCATTTCGACGGCGCATCCGACCGGAATGCCATCCTTTTCACTTTTTCCGTATGCATGCAATACGGCTAATACAACTACCGGACGGAGCCGCTTTCCTCCGGCTTCGAGGGAATAAAGCATTGATTTTTTTAGCGAGTCCGGCATATTTAGACGTTCAGTGTACACGGAAAGTTGCTGTTCGATGACATTTTTGCGTTCCGCTAAAAATTGTTCAAATTTATTTGCCACCTTCGTCTTCCTCCTGAACGCTGAAAGGTGCCAATTCTCCATCTTCTTTTAAAATAAAATCCATTTGTTTTTCTACTTTTTGCAGCTTTTCATGGCACATTTTTGAAAGAGCCATGCCTTCTTGAAAATAAGTGATTGCCTGCTCTAAGGGCACATCTCCTTCTTCAAGCTTTGCGACAATGCCCTCCAGCCCTTTCATTGCCTCTTCAAATGTGATATTTTCATCTTTTTTCTTTTCTGTCATTTTGCTTCGCCTCTCCTTTCCAGTACTTCACATGTCAACACGCCGTCCTTCAGTTTCACTTCAAGCTGATCATTTTCTTCAACCTGGCTGATGCTTTTTATGAGCTCATCTTCTTTATAAGCAAGGCTGTATCCTCTTTCCATTACTTGAAGCGGGCTTAATGCATTCAGTTTACCAAGAACCGTTTGAAACTGCGAATGAAGCTGCTTTATTTGGATATTCATGCTTCTTGTCAGTTGATTGGTCCGGTCCTCGTGTCTTTTTCTGGCTTGTTTAAGCTGTTCATGAGGATGCAGAGCCGCCAGCCGGTAGGTTTCACGTTCCAGCTGTCTGTTTTTCCGCTCAAAAAGGGAGGTCAGCTGTGTCTGAAATTGCTGGTACGCAAGGTCAAACTGCTGTTCTTTTTGGGCATACAGACGTTTAGGGAATCGGAAAGCATATGAAGATTGAAGCGTTTGAATACGTTCTTTTTTCTGGCTGATATGCTGCTGCATCGCTCGTGTGATTCTGACTTCCGCTGTTTTGATGCGTTCGATTAAGTCCGTTGTATGCGGCACGGCGATTTCAGCCGCTCCGGTCGGCGTGGCAGCTCTTATATCCGCCACAAAATCACTGATAGTAAAATCGGTTTCATGCCCGACCGCCGAAATAATCGGTATTCTTGAAGAAAAAATCGAGCGGGCTACGATTTCTTCATTAAAGGCCCAAAGTTCCTCGATTGAACCGCCGCCTCTGCCGACAATTAACACGTCGCACACCTGTTTTTCATTCGCCTCTTCAATGCGCTTTACAATTGATCGGCTCGCGTTTTCGCCCTGAACGAGCGCTGGAAGGACAATGATTTTCACAAGGGGATATCTTCTTTTAAGAGTTGTTATAACGTCTCTGACGGCTGCACCCGTCGGAGATGTCACAACCCCGATCGTGGCTGGAAAAGCGGGGATTGTTTTTTTGTGCCGTTCATCAAATAAGCCTTCATTGGCAAGCTTTTTCTTTAGTTCTTCATAAGCCAAATACAGCGCCCCAACCCCGTCCGGCTGCATTTCTTTTGCATATAGCTGATAATTCCCGCTCGGCTCGTAAACTGAAATGCCTCCTCTGACCAATACCTTCATTCCGCTTTCCGGCTTGAAGGGAAGACGTGCGCTTTGCCGAGCAAACATCACGGACTGCATCCGGGCGTTTTCGTCTTTTAAGGTAAAATAAATATGGCCTCTTGTATGTATTTTAACGTTCGATAGTTCCCCTTTTATCCAAATATCTTCAAGATGAGGATCGACATCGAATTTTCGCTTTATATACTTTGTCAGCGCCGAGACGGTTACATACGCTGCTTCACTCATGTTTCGAACTCCTCTCGTTTCAGTAACATCTTACTCACCACAACTAAAGAAAACCCGCTTTTGGGCAGCAAGCCTTAGAAGCGGGTAAGGTGCTAAGTTCATCCCCGCAGGCTGTCAAAAAACAGCCCGCCGGCAAATGACTCTCTCCAGTTATCTATGATAACGTACGTTTCGCAGATTTTACAGTATTATGCGCAAGCATCGTAATGGTCATCGGACCGACTCCGCCGGGAACAGGCGTAATAAAGGACGCTTTTTCCTTTGCCTCGTCAAACGCCACATCTCCGCAAAGCTTGCCGCTTTCCAGTCGGTTGACACCGACGTCAATCACAATGGCGCCTTCTTTAATTTGGTCAGCCGTGATGAAGTTGGCTTTACCGACTGCTACCACCAAGATGTCCGCTTTTTTTGTATGCTCGGACATATTTTTTGTTCTTGAATGGCAATATGTGACGGTCGCATTTTCATTCAGCAAAAGCTGTCCGACCGGTTTGCCGACAATATTGCTTCGGCCGACTACAACAACCTCTTTACCGGAAAGATCTATATTGGTTTTCTTCAAAAGTTCAACAATCCCATGGGGCGTACAAGGGAGAAATGTATCCTCGCCAAGCAGCATCTTCCCTACATTTAGCGGATGAAAGCCGTCAACATCCTTATCCGGAGAAATACGCTCAATGACCGCTTTTTCTGAAATATGATCTGGCAGCGGGAGCTGAACAAGGATTCCGTGGAATTCAGGATCTTGATTGTACCGGTCAATAATAGAAAGCAGTTCAGCTTCTGTAAGACTGCTGTCAAATTGATCAAGCTTAAAGTTCATTCCCATTGTTTCAGCGGCTTTTTTCTTTCCCCGCACGTAAGAATGAGAAGCAGGATCATCTCCGATCAGAATAACCGCCAGGCCTGGTGTGACGCCTTGCTGTTTAAGCTCTTCTACCTCTTTTGCCAGTTGTGCGCGTTTTTCTTTTGCCGTTTCTTTTCCGTCGATGATTGTTGCAGTCATTTTCTTTCCTCCTATGATTGTTCAATATCAGATTTAATGTTAGAAAGAACCCCGTTTACGAATTTTGTTGCTTTGTCATCACCAAACCGTTTTGCCAGCTCGATTGCTTCGTTCATAGACACATTGACAGGAATGTCTTCTACATACACCATCTCATAAACCGCCAATCGCAAAACCGCACGGTCCACATTGGCAATTCGATCAAGCTTCCAATTCACCAGATGCTTGGAAATCATCTCATCAAGCTGAACTTGGTGGTCAATCACACCGTACACCAGTTCTTCAAAGAACGGATCGGTTTTTTGGTCATCAAGCGCATGCTCAATGGCTTCATTCGGTGCAATGTCGCTGACATCAATTTGAAATAGTGCCTGCAAAGCTTTTTCTCTTGCTGTTCTTCTTTTCATTTTCTTTCTCCTTTGATCCTCTTTATCCGCTTGTCGTTAAGCCATAAAGAGATCATAACATATTTTTTTCTCATCCGCATATTGAAATCAAGGTTTTTCACCCTATTACCGAATATTCTCATCAACCTTTATATTATCATTCGGATTTCACGAACATGAAGAAACTCGGCTGCCATGAGCCGGCTTTCTTCATGCTTGAAATACTGGGTAACGTGTAAAAAAACCAAAGGGCCGCCCATCCCCTTGGTTTTCAGTAAAGCCATTTACATTTCTTCGTCGATTTCGACTTCTTGGGCTTTCGTGTCAAATTGAATGCCGACGATGTGAATATTAATTTCGTTGATTGTAAGAGACGTCATATTTAATAAGGTTTGCCGAATGTTTTCCTGAACCGCTGCAGCGACTTTCGGGATGGAAATGCCGAAAGAGACTACACAGTAAACATCAATCGTGATTCCGTCATCTGCCAGATCCACTTTAACACCTTTGCCGTGATTGATTTTACCAAAGCGTTCCACGACACCGGTCGCAAAGTTTCCCCGCATTTCTGCGACGCCCTCAACCTCGGACGCGGCGATTCCGGCAATAACCTCAATGACTTCCGGGGCAATCTCAACCTTACCCAAATGTGTATCGTCGTGATCCATTTTAAGCAAGCTGTTGTCTTTCATTCATTTCACCTCCGCAAAAATTATGAGCCCATTACATCATATGTTTCTAAAAATTTTGTATTAAACTCTCCGCTTACAAATGTTTCGTGTTCAAGCAGTTTTAAATGGAACGGAATCGTCGTTTCAACGCCTTCTATGACAAATTCGCTCAATGCGCGCTTCATGCGGGCAATTGCTTCATCTCTCGACTTGCCGTATGTGATGACTTTCGCAATCATGCTGTCGTAGTATGGAGGAATGGAGTAGCCCGGGTATGCCGCGGAATCCACTCGGACACCGAGTCCGCCCGGCGGCAGGTACATTTTAATTTTACCAGCTGATGGCATGAAATTTTTACTTGGATTTTCAGCGTTGATACGGCATTCGATGGCCCAGCCGTCAAACGTGACGTCTTCTTGTTTGAGGCTCAGCTCTATGCCTGATGCCACCTTAATTTGTTCCTTAATCAGATCGGTACCTGTTACCATTTCTGTGACCGGGTGCTCTACTTGAATTCTCGTGTTCATTTCCATGAAGTAGTAGCGCTGTTCTCTGTAATCATAGATAAATTCGACTGTGCCTGCGCCTGTATATCCAACCGCTTTTGCCGCTTTAACAGCTGCATCTCCCATTTGCTCCCTGATCTCGGAGTCGAGCGCCGGAGACGGGGTTTCTTCCAATAGCTTCTGAAGGCGTCTTTGGATAGAGCAGTCACGTTCGCCCAGATGAATCGTATTTCCATAGTTATCGGCCAGCACCTGAATTTCAACATGCCGGAAATCTTCTATGTATTTTTCGATGTAAACACCTGGATTCCCGAATGCCGTTGCGGCTTCCTGCTGGGTAATCTTGATGCCGTTAATCAGCTCTTCTTCAGTGCGGGCGACCCTGATTCCTTTTCCGCCCCCGCCTGCAGTTGCTTTTATAATAACAGGATACCCAATTTCACCCGCAAGCGAAACCGCTTCTTCCGCATTATTTATAATACCTTGTGAACCGGGAACAATCGGAACACCCGCAAGCTTCATTGTTTCCCTTGCCACATCTTTTGTCCCCATTTTTGAAATGGCGTCCGCACTAGGTCCTACAAACGTGACATTTACTTCTTCGCACAGTTCGGCGAAGTCCGCGTTTTCAGCTAAAAATCCATATCCCGGATGAATAGCGTCGGTACCGGTCAGCTTAGCGACACTGACGATATTGGTCACATTTAAATAGCTGTCTTTTGAAGCTTTTGGCCCGATGCAAAAAGCTTCATCAGCCATTTGCACATGCAGGGCTTCTTTATCGGCTTCTGAATAAACAGCCACCGTCTCAATGCCGAGCTCTTTGCAGGCTCTGATGATTCTGACAGCAATTTCTCCTCTGTTCGCGATCAATAGCTTTTTTATCATGATATATATCTCCTTACTCTGCTCTTACAAGAAATAGAGGTTGTCCGTATTCAACCAGCTGGCCGTTTTCCGCTAATACTTCAACGATTTCCCCTTTAACTTCCGCTTCTATTTCGTTAAAGAGCTTCATTGCTTCGACGATGCAGACCACAGTGTTTTCACTTACTTTTGAGCCTGCTGACACATAAGCACCCGCTTCAGGTGAAGAAGAAGAATAGAATGTTCCTACCATCGGCGACTTGATTTGGTGAAGGTTTTCATCATGTTTCGGAGCTTCCTGAGCAGGAGCTGCCCCCGCCTCCGGACTTGCCACCTGCGGAGCCGGTGCCTGAACGGGCGTTGCAGGCGCCTGCTGCATCACTTGAACGGTTCCTGCCTCATGCTTTTTCAGTTTTAAAGTGACGCCTTCGTTTTCATAAGTGAATTCATCAATGGATGATTCGTCAATTCGTTTTATAAGTTCGTGGATTTCTTTGAGATTTAACATGTAATCGCACTCCTATGTATTAAATTTCAATTTTTATAGGTTACTACTAAAAGTTCATACTATGTTTATCTTACAGGAGAGGGCTTTTGAATTCAACTGTTTCATGAATGCCAAAAAAAAGCCCGCAGTATATGCGGGCGTGTTTTAGTTTCCATTATTTTGACGGCTCGAATGTGACGGCGACGTCTTTCATACTTTTCATCTCTTTGGCGACAAGGTCGATGATCGCAGACGCTTTTGATGATGAATGCTTATCCGATTTGACTGTAATGTTAATTTTATCGCCTTCTGCGTTAACCAGCGCGTCTTCGTAACCTTTTGTTTTGATCAACGTTTCAAGCTGCTTTTCCGTTCCTTCCGCTTCACTGAGCGCTGTCATTTTGTCATATGCTTCGCTTTTTTCCTTCGCTGTCGCATCGTCGCTTGAAACGATGGCATTCAGCTCTTCTCTCTCTTTGCTTCTGGCGTCTTCCATATCAAGGCGGTATGTTGTGAAGAGATCATCGTCAGCTGTCTCTGTTACAACTGTGCCGTCCTTTCCGCTTGCTTCAGCAGAGGTTTCTTTGTCTTCGGTTGATTTAGAATCCTTTGTTCCCTTCTCTTCTTCTGTTTTCGTATCAGTTTTATCTTGATTATCTTCCTCTTTTGGTTTTTCCTCTTTAGCCACTTCTCCGCTGCCAGAGGCGCTTTCCATTTTCACAGCGTTTTTGCTTTCCGGCGACATAATGTAGTAGACACTTAGTACCACTACGAGACTGAGCATTGTTAATAGCCAAACAGTTTGTTTTTTCAGCATAATTTATGAATCCTCCTTCATTTTTTTAGGGGCAACTGCGACCCGGTGGCTTGGAACATCCAGCACTCTGGTCACTGCTTCAATGATGGTTTTTTTTATTTGAACGTTGTCCACTCCTTGAGCGACAACGAGTACACCGCGTATGTCAGGTTTTTTCGTCTGAACGACAACCGGGGTTTCTTGGTCGCCATTGCGTATCATCACGATTTCTTCCTCAGATGTTTGATCGGTCACACTTCTTTTGCCGCCTTCTTTATCGGTTTCTTCAGTTGTGGTATTTTTGCTTGATTTATTTTTTTCAAAAACTTTCAGGGAAGTTGAATCCACATTGACGACAACTGAGACATCTTCCACGCCGATGATCGTTTCAAGAATTTCTTTCAGCTGGTTCTCGTATTCTTTTTCGTAATCGTCAATGGAGTTTTTAGGCTCATCAGCTTTAGAGGTTTTGAAAACAGCGGCTGTTTTTGCGTCGCTCCCCGCAGGATCCGCTGATGTTGGGGCTGAAGCTGTTTCAGCCGTGTCTTTTCCGGCTTTCTCAGGTGAAGAAAAGAGCTGACTGACAAGCATAAAGGATACACCGAGTACAAACACAAACAGAAAGTAATGATATTTGGTCAACTTGGGCTTTTCGCCGTCTTTCGCTTGCCCCGGAAGCAACTGTTTTTTCAGAACATGCCACAATCCGTTTTTATTCATTGCCGTTTCTCTCCCCGCCTTCCATATAAACCGTAATTTTCTCACTGCCGATTTCCCATATTTCCGATAGCTCTTTTTTTACTTTTTCTGCTTCTTTTTTTTCTGCGGTGTCTGCTGATTCATATGTCTTGTCCGTGTTGATGTGAATCGGTGCGATCGTTTGAACGGTTTTTTCAGAAGCCGGGGCCATATGCACGCTGATTTCTGTTATATCCTCTTCTGAATCTACCTTTGCTCCTGCCGAGACATTGAGTTTCTCTATCTTGTAGGCATCATGACTGAACGTCTCCTCCGCTTTCTTTTTTAATTGGACAGCCATTTCTTCTAAAATATATGCACGCTGTGTGGCTTGTATTTCTTTTTTTTCAGAATTGATATGATTTTTTATGTCAGCTGATTGGGATTGGCCGTTTTCGGTCAGATACTCAAAGATCACTTCGGGGTCTGTTTTAAAAAGCTTAAAAATCGGATTGAGCATCACGACGATTAACAGCAGACTGATCACCATTTTTGCGTATTTTTGCATGCTTGAGTTGGGCAGCAGCATGTCAATCACAATCGCAAATAAGATGAATAAGACGATACTCGTCAGCCATTCGGTCAAAAAGCTCATCCTTGAAGCCTCCTTTACTTCATCATCATGGTAAGGTTTCCTGCTGTTATGATTACGGTAATGCTCAAGAAAAACATGAGAGAAACAATGGCGAGGGCCGCAAAAATATAGAGAACGCTTCTGCTGATCACATCCAGGCAGGTAATGACCGGCCCGCCTCCGAGCGGCTGCAAAATCGCGGCTGCCAGTTTATAAATGAAAGCCAGTGAAAGCACTTTTATCGCAGGAAAGGCTGCGATGCAAATTAATATAGCGACACCGATGATGCCTACCGTATTTTTCAAAAGGAGGGAGGCGCTGATTACTGTATCGGTGGCATCTGTAAACATTCTTCCAAGCACGGGGATAAAGTTCCCGGTTATAAATTTAGCCGTTCGCAGCGTAATGCCGTCTGTAATGGCGGCTGAGGTGCCTTGAACGGAGATCACGCCAAGAAAGATAGTTAAAAAGACGGCGAGGGCTCCGATAGCGATTTTTCTAAGAAGACCGGCAAGCTGCGTTACCTTGTATTGATCCGTCATTGTGCTGACAATGCTTAAAATCGCAGACAAGAAGATCAGCGGCATCACAATATTTTGGATCAGCAAACCGCTTGTATTCATTAAAAAGAGAATAACGGGATGAAAGAAGGCTGCCGATACTGCTCCACCAGAAGAAGCCATCAGCGCCAAAAGCATCGGAATGAGGGCGAGTATAAAACTGGTCATCGTTTGAATGGCCTCGCTGGCATAAGTGATCGCTACATGAAAACTGTTCAGCGCAAGGATAATCAAGACCATATATACAATCGAGTAGGCGACCTTGCTGACCGTGCTTTGCTGAAACGCATTTTGCAGCATCTGAAGAATGACACAGAAAATGGTGAGTAAAATCAAAGTGCCGAGGAGTTTTCCATTTGCGAGCACTTCATGAAATAAATAAGAAAAAAGTGCCTTCAGCCATTCTTGCGGAGAAAATGATTTTTCGCCATTCATAAATTCAAGTAAACTTCCTTTTTGGCTTTCAGGGAGCAGCCCGCCATATTCGGACATGATGTCATCCCAAAATTCACCGATGCTGTCGGTTTCAAGCGCTTCTGCCTGCTGTTTCACCAATTCATCCGCTTTATCAGCACTTTCTGCGGCTTCTGCGGTTTCTTCCGTATCCTGAAGAGCCTGTACACTTTCGGTTTGACAAAAAAGCAAAACGGCCGCAAGAGCAAGTATCCATCGAAAGCGCTTCATTCAGCCTCCCGCCTCCTTTCCTGTCATGACATTGAAGGGATAAGTCCGAGAATCGTTTCAATAATCACTGTTAAAATAGGAACAGCCATCACGAGGATCAGGACCTTCCCCGCGAGCTCAATTTTTGAGGCGATGGCTCCCTGCCCGGCATCTTTTGTGAGCTGGGCCCCGAATTCCGCGATATAGGCGATTCCGACAATTTTCAAAATGGTTTCGACATAGACCATATTCACATTGGCATTTACTGCTATCTTTTCAATCATTCTGATGATGTCATAGATTTGATCCACCAGATACAAAAAAATGACACAGCCCGCAAACACGACAATCAGAAAAGCGAATGTCGGCTTTTGTTCTTTCACGATTAAGGAGAGGAATGTGGCGATCAGCCCTAAACCTACAATTTGAACGATGTCAATCTGTAAGCCCCCCTATCCTTGAAATAAAAACACAGCTTTTATCTTTTTAAATAGGTCATCAACTATCGTCGCCACCATAAATAAAATGTAGATAAAGCCAAGAAGCGTTACCCATTGGGCATACTCTTTTTTCCCCATTTGGTCCAGGATGGTGTGTAAAAAAGCGACCACGATTCCGACTCCGGCGATTTGGAAAATCACATTTACGTCTACTCCCATTTTATTTTTGCTCCCCTCATGTTTACATCAATAGAAGAATGAGTAATAATCCGGCTAAAAATCCTAAGCTTTTCAGCATTTTTTCATTTTTCGCTTGCGCCCGTTCGGCGTCTGTTTCTGCCGCTTCCAAGTGGTTGAGCGCCAGCTTGATATGCTTTTGCTGGGAGACTCTGTCGTGGAGCCCGAGCGTCTCCCCAAATTGCTTCAGGACATCATATTCGCTTTTTTTCATAGACATGGTGTTCCAGACTTTCTTTAAACTTTGCTCCCAAGCGGTTTTTGCTGAATCACTTCCTCTATCCAGCTGTTTGCTGAAGGATTCGAATAAACATGAAACAGGCTTGGCAAGCTGCTTTGCGATTTGCTGTGAGGCTGTATGAAGCGGTGTGTGCCCGTACATGATTTCAGCCTCGAGTGATTGCAGGGCTGCCCGGAGCTGGCGGATTTGCCGCGGTCTTTCCGTATAAATCTTCGCTGCTTCAAAACCTGTCCATGTCGTCGCCGCCAGTATCAAAACAGCACCTAACAGCTTCAGCATGACTTTACACCCCTGCTTGGCGAAAGCGCCTTTCCGTCTCTGTCGTACATCTGGTTTACCGTGCCGGGCCCCTTGCGCCTTGATAGTTCAACATAACGGTCGAACGCCTTTTCCTCCCATAACAGCTTTAGCGACGGCCTTTTCATTAAGTCTGATATTGTCCAGCCATGCGCGGACACGATAACGGAAACACCGGCATGCAGCGCTTCCAAGATGGCCTCTGAATCTTCCATTCTGCCGATTTCATCAACAATGATAACCTCGGGACTCATCGAACGAATCATCATCATAAGTCCTTCCGCTTTCGGACACGCGTCCAATACATCGATTCGCTGACCGAATTGATGCTGGGGTATGCCGCGCAGACAGCCGGCAATTTCTGAACGTTCATCAACAATGCCGGTTTTTTTTGCCGGAATTTTATTTATGCCGGTGCTTGAAAGCCTGGCAAGATCCCGCAGAAGCGTCGTTTTTCCTGTTTGCGGGGGACCGATGATCAGCGTGTTCAGCCAATTCTCTTTAAAAAGAAACGGCACTAATTCATTCGCGATATGAAGCTTTTGCCGGGCAATCCGTATGTTAAAGGACGCGATGTCACGAAGCCCCTTTACACTGCCGTTTTCTACGATAACTCTTCCTGCCAGTCCGACTCTGTGGCCGCCTCTGATGGTTACATATCCTTTCTTAAGCTCTTCTTCCAGCGTATACATGCTGTAATTGCTCAGCCGGCTTAAGATAAGATGCGCGTCTTCTGCGGTGCATATATAGGACAGAAAAAGAGGTTGTCCGCTTCTGATCAGTTCTACTGGACGTTCTGTCCGGATTCTGATTTCCTCTATTTGCAGCCGTTCATGTTCCGGAATGCCGGAAAGGGCATTTCTCATAGATTCAGGGAGAACCTCTGCAATTTCATTCAAAAGAGCCTCCTCCTTTTTCACCGATTGGCTTCTTTAAAAATGTATGACAAGAGGCAGACTTTATGACAAGTCCTCATGCTATTTATGGACACCAGCCAAAATGAACACAACGCCGATAAAGATAAAAATCAGCTTGGCATACGAAAGCTGCCCCGCAATTTGGTAGATCCCGACGGTCATTGTAATGATAAAGATTAATGGCCCGACAATCGCCAGGATACTGTTGACCACAACCGCCTTTCTGACATCGTTTGTCACCAGCATCACAATGGCCGCCGTCAGTTCAATTAATGAAGATAAAACTCTTAAACCAGCCATTGTTAAAACAGTAGAATTGATTTGACCAAGAAAGAATCTCATAGCAATCTCTTAACCTCCCGCTTTTTTTATACTATATGCTCTATCTCAAGGAAGTAGTCTTGGTATCTTCGTATAAAAGAAAGATTCGGTTTTGCGCATAAAAAAAGCCGGTTCCTTAAAGGGAGCCGGTCTTAAAGAGTTCTTTATGACAAAAAAGCCTGCCCCTTAATCAGGAGCAGGCTTTCTGCTTTCGTCCTACGCTCTTGACACGTAAGATCCGTCTGTTGTGTTGACAACAAGCGTATCGCCTTCGTTCACAAAGAACGGTACGTTTACAACAAGTCCTGTCTCTGTTTTGGCAGGCTTTGTTCCGCCTGAAGCTGTATCGCCCTTAATTCCGGGTTCTGTTTCCACAACTTTCAGCTCAACCGTGTTCGGAAGCTCAATTCCGAGTGTTTCAGTTTCATACATCATGATATGTACAGACATGTTTTCGAGTAAATATTTTAATTCATATTCAATTTGAGAAGCGCTCAGCTCAAGCTGTTCGTATGAACTTGTGTCCATAAATACGTGCTGGTCTCCATTTGCGTATAAGTATTGCATTGTTTTCGTTTCAATTTGCGCCTTGGCTACTTTTTCACCTGCGCGGAATGTTTTTTCCTGAATAGCGCCGGTACGCAGGTTGCGCAGTTTAGAACGGACAAATGCCGCGCCTTTTCCCGGTTTCACGTGCTGGAAATCAACGACGCGCCAAATGCCGCCGTCCACTTCGATTGTTAATCCTGTACGAAAATCGTTAACTGAAATCATGTTCAAGTCCTCCTATATATCCAATCACAAAATAATTAATTCTTTAGGGGAATGGGTGATCGTCCGGCATCCGTTCTCTGTAATGACAATGTCATCTTCGATTCTGACGCCGCCCGTTTCCGGTATGTAAATGCCCGGCTCAACCGTGACAATCATGCCCGGCTCAAGAACAGCCGAAGACCTTGCAGATAAACCCGGTGACTCGTGAACCTCCATGCCGAGCCCATGCCCTGTCGAATGGCCAAAATACTGGCCGTAGCCTTTTGCAGTAATATGATCCCTCGTCAATGCATCTGCCTCTTTGCCCGTCATGCCCGGCTTGATGTGCTGAACGCCAAGCGCCTGGGCGTCGAATACAATCTGGTAGATGTCTTTCAGTTTATCGCTCGGCTCGCCTACCGCAATGGTGCGTGTAATATCAGAACAGTATCCTTTATAATAAGCGCCGAAATCAAGCGTGACAAAATCTCCGCTTTCGATCAATTTTTCACTCGCCACTCCGTGAGGAAGGCTTGACCGAAGGCCCGACGCGACAATCATATCAAAAGAAGAGCTGTCAGCCCCCTGGCTTCTCATAAAGAATTCAAGCTCATTGGCAACAGATATTTCGGATATGCCGGGTTTGATAAACGTTAAGATATGATGAAAAGCATCATCTGCAATCTTCGCAGCTTCCTCTAATATCTTAATCTCTTCATCAGACTTAATCAAGCGCAACTTTTCCACCGATTCTGCAACCGGCACTAATTCCGCGCCGTTCACAACTGCATGGTATGACGCGTATGTGCCGTACGTCATGCTGTTTTGTTCAAAACCTAGCTTTCCAATGCCAAAATCATTAATCGTATCAGCAGCAGTCTGAATCAAACTTCCGCCGTGTTCAATGATTTCAAATCCCTTTACTTGGGCTTTAGCCTGTTCCGTATACCGAAAATCGGTAATAAACGCCGCGCGTTCTTCCGATATGACGGCTAGCCCGGCTGATCCCGTAAAGCCCGTCATATACTGTAAATTCGTTCCGCTGGTTATAAGCAGTCCGTCAATCCCCAGCTGTTTGAAAAGATTGCGTAATTTCTCCAGTTTCATATCTCATTCTCCCCCTTGCTGATTCAATAGATAACGAACGGCAAGCTTATAGCCTTCAAATCCAAGGCCGATAATCCGTCCTTTCACTGCAGGAGCGATAACTGATTGATGTCTGAATTCCTCTCTGGCGTATAAATTAGATAAGTGCACCTCAATAACAGGAAGGCTGATGCTCGAAACAGCATCTCTGATCGCGTAGCTGTAATGGCTGAGAGCACCCGGATTCAGCACTATACCGTCATATTGGCCTTCTGCTTCGTGAATGGCATCAATCAAATCACCTTCATGATTCGATTGAAAAAACGTAAGCTGAATCTGAACAGCTTCAGCAAATTGAAACAGACCCGTCTCCAAATCCGTTAATGTGTCATTTCCGAATACAGCCGGCTCGCGTTTTCCCAGCCGATTCACATTCGGCCCGTTCAATATTAAATAATGAGCCACATGTACCTCTCCTTCCGTTATGTTCTAAAATCGATGAAAATGTTCACTTCTCGTGAACATTTTACCATACCGGAAAGGGATTATACACTATTCTCTCGGTGAGCCGAGCGCACGCGACAGCTTATCGGAATTCAGTTCATTGTACTCAAACGAAATAGAATATCCGACAAACATGCCGTAAAGCAAATACAGACAAAACGTAGTCACCACCGTATCCGACTTCAGCTCGGTTACACCGCGGACATCGGGAAAAATCGGATTAAAAACGAAAAAAACAAGCAGCCACAAAAGCGCCCCATAAATTAAACCAGGCCACATCGTTTTAAAACGTTTAAAGCAAACAAAATAAAGAAACGCCGCGCCGATTGATATCACGCCAATCAAAATAATGCTGATCCATGTGCCTAAAGCCTGCTTCTTCCATTCCCCAAGCACAAACGGCTGCAGCAGCATATTGGGACTGATTTCCGAAAAATGAAACAGATAAAAAAGATAACCGACTAAACTCCATAAAATTCCGCCTGTAAAACCTGTTCCGATAATCCGCCCGGTGATGGAAACAGGAAGGTCCTGCTGATTTTGCTCTGCTTCTTCATGATGTTCTGTTTTCGTCATAACGGCACCTCCACTTACAGTGTGCCCCAAAAATAAAATGTCAATTAAAAAAGCTTACACATTTTAAAATGAAAGAGTAAATCGTCTGATTTTGGGTATACTGTCTGTAGAATTAGCTTTTCGCTATGACAAATTTTAAGCTTGTCAATCTAGAGGTTTACAGCTGTTTCCTGTACAATAGAGTGAAAGGAAATGGTTAGTAATCCTAAAGAAATAGGCAGGTTGATGATATGTCACAACAAAAGAATCCCCCCGCATATGGAGGGCAGGCAGTTGTAGAAGGCGTGATGTTTGGCGGAAAACGAAATTACGTAACAGCCATCAGAAGAAATGACGGAAGCATTGATTTTTTTAAGCTTCCCAGAAAAGCCGATACAAAGCTCGCTGCGTTTAAAAAGATTCCTTTTTTAAGAGGCATCTTGGCTATTATCGAAGCCAGCGCAAACGGAACGAAACATTTGAATTTTTCAAGTGAACGCTATGAGCTTGACCCTGCTGATGATGAAACACTCGGGAAAGAAGAAAAAAAGGGTTCAGGATTGTCTATGTTTTTCAGCATGGCGGCAATCGGTGTCTTATCGTTCTTGTTTAGCAAATTTGTATTTACATTGGTTCCTGTATTCTTGGCTGAACTGACCAGGCCGGTATTTTCATCGGACACAGCGCAGATTGCAGTTGAAAGCCTGTTTAAACTCATTCTGCTGCTAAGCTACATTTACTTTTTGTCCATGACGCCGCTGATTAAAAGAGTTTTTCAATATCATGGAGCAGAACATAAGGTCATAAACTGTTATGAACAGAATTTGCCAATTACAGTTGAAAATGTCCAGAAACAGTCCCGGCTCCATTATCGCTGCGGCTCAAGCTTTATCTTATTTACAATTATTGTCGGCATGTTTGTATACTTACTTGTTCCGACAGATCCGCTTTGGGTGCGTATTTTAGACCGAGTGGCGCTAATTCCCGTCGTACTGGGCATATCCTTTGAAGTACTGCAGCTGACTAACAAAGTACGGCATATTCCCGGACTGAAGGTTCTCGGTTATCCCGGCCTTTGGCTTCAGCTTTTAACCACGAAAGAACCTAAGGATGACCAGGTCGAAGTTGCGATAGAAAGCTTCAACGAGCTTCTTAGAATGGAAGAGATCTCTGCTGAAAACCAGCAGCTTTCTCACGTAGTCATTTAAATCCGTTACCCTGCTATTATTTTCGGAGGTGGACAGTTATGAATCATCGTGTACAACCTATTATTGCTGTAATCATTGCGCTGGGCGCTTTTGGTTTCCTCTATGCTTTGGTAACCAATCCCGGAGAAATGGTAAAAATGGCGATCACCGTCATCCTTGCGGGTATCATTATTTATTTTATTGTCCGATATGTAATGAATCGAAGTGCGGGACGAGAAGGAGCTTCCTTCAAAAAAGCGGCCAAACAATCGCGGCGCCGATTTAAGGACCAAAAAGCAAAACATCGCGCAGGCCATAAGAACCGAGTGAGCCATTTACGAAGTGTTCCAAGCGACAGCAAACCAAAGCCGATGATTCTCAAGAAAAAAAGCCAGACTCAGCTCACCGTCATAGAAGGGAAAAAAAATAAAAAGAAAAACAGAGCCCTTTTTTAATAGGTCCACTGCTTTAAAAACAGCTCTGTCCGACTTTTTCCTAGCTCAATCAGGGCTAGTTTTTTTTGTGGGGTCAAATGGAAATCCGTCGCCATTACATGATCAACCGGGAGAAAAATGATATTTTGTTCATACCGGGTGGCAATATGCCTTGCATCATGTGCGTCTTTCATTGTTTCAAACAAAGCGCCGAACAGCTCAAAGGCGTTCCGGATTGATTTTTTCGGCCGTTCCTTTTCATGGGGCGCGAGCGTAACCCCAATGACAGGACGCTTTCGCTCTTTGGAAAACAGCCAGATGGGAAAATTGCTTAAAACGCCTCCGTCAACGACAGTGCTTGTGCCGCTGTCGCATTTTAATTTAATCGGTTCAAAAAAATATGGGATGCTGCAGCTCATTCGCACTGCCCTTGCAACCGGAAACAGCTCTGGGTTTAGGCCGTAGCGGCCAAGGTCATCTGGAAGCACAATCATTGTTCCGTTTGTCAAATCAGATGCGATCAAACGCAGCGAGCCTTTCTTCAGATCCCCGAACACTCTGATGCCTTTCGCTCTCAGCTGATCTGCAATCCATTTTTCTAACGTATCTCCTTTATATAAACCAAGCCGCCAATAGATTGACACCCATTGCAGCATTTTTAAAGGCAAAAATGAATACCTTTGATCTAATAATTGCTCTCCGTCTACCTCATTAATCAGAGCATTAATTTCCTTACTTGTATAACCGGAAGCGATGAAAGCAGCAATAATGGCGCCAGCGCTTGTACCGGCAAGCCTTTCAAATCGAAAGCCTTTTTCCTCAAGCGCTTCATAAGCACCGGCCAGCGCTACACCTTTTATTCCCCCGCCTGAAAACACGCCGTCAATGTACATCTCTGCCCTCTCCCTCCATCCCAAGGTCTATTACTATTTTAAGAAGAATCTTGAAAAAATAGACCAAAGAATGGATTGAGGCGCCCACATAAAAAAGGCAGCCCCTTAGCGGGACCGCCCTTTTACTGATTATGATTCTCTGTTTTCTTTTGTACGGATTTCAGTTCTTTTTTACGGACATCATCTTCTTCAAAATATTGAACAAGGTCGCCGATACGATCAATGCTGTTCCAGCTTAAATGATGTTCAATGCCTTCAACATCGTTATATATTTTCTCTTCATCAACACCAATGATTCTTAAAAATTGCTCAAGCAATTCATGTCTGTATACTAGCCGTTTGCCTATTTTTTTCCCTTTAGACGTTAACACGAGACCTCGATATTTTTCATAAATTAAATACTCGTCTTTATCTAGTTTTTGAACCATTTTCGTTACAGAGGAGGGGTGGACTGCCAATGCTTCCGCGATATCAGAAACTCTTGCATATCCTTTTTCTTCAATCAGCATATAGATCTGTTCAATATAATCTTCCATACTTGGTGTTGTCATCAAAACCCTCCCAAAAAGCACCTTAGCTTAATAAATCATTACAAGTTTACACTAATGAACTTGAAAAAACAAGGATGCCCGGGCTTATTCAAGTGTCTTTTTACCGCTTGTAGTTCCACTGATCTGATGCATATTTCGTTTCCGCCAATTCTTTGACAAACTCAAGCTCTTTTTCAGACAGCTCATACGGCTCCAGATGAATATCAAGGCCCGTTTCAAATCCGGCCTTAAAGGCTTTACGTGCGTCATCCATTGTCACTGGATTTGACGCTAATTCATTAATCGCCACTGCTTTATTTTTAAAATTCCGCTGCATCCGCTCTCTGACCCTGTCATTCGGATACAAAAACAGATCAAACAGCTTATCTTCATCCAGATCAAGCAAAATGGAGCCGTGCTGAAGAATGACTCCTTTTTGCCTTGTTTGCGCGCTGCCGGCCACCTTACGTCCCTCAACGACAAGCTCATACCAAGACGGCGCGTCAAAGCAGACGGATGAACGCGGATTTTTTAAGCTTTCTTTTTCTTTTTCCGTTCTCGGAATGGCAAAGTACGCATCAAGCCCTAGATTTCTGAAACCTTGGAGAATTCCTTCTGAAATCACCCGATAGGCCTCAGTTACTGTTGCCGGCATTTCAGGATGATCTTCTGACACGATGACGCTGTATGTCAATTCCTTATCATGCAGCACCCCTCTGCCGCCGGTCGGTCGTCTGACAAACCCAAGGTTATATTTATGTACCGCTTCAAAATTAATTTCCTTTTTAATATTTTGAAAATAGCCGACAGAAAGCGTCGCCGGATTCCAGCCGTAAAAACGAATCACCGGAGGAATTTTTTTTTCGCTGTGCCAATATAAAAGCGCTTCATCAAGCGCCATATTAAAGGCCGGACTTGCATTCCCTGAATCAATAAAACGCCAAGTTTCTTTTTCCATCTCTAAACCCTTCTTTACCGTTTTGATAGAATCAGTTTATCAAACCGCTGTGAAAATGAAAAATATTTCGTTTCATTAAGGATGACAATCCCCCCGTGCTTTACTATAATAGTATTTGTCGAAAACGTTCTGTTACGCCCTCTTTACATAAGATGGTTTTGATTTTATAAGCTAAAGGAGTAGAATCGCATTGTCTAACATGATTGTTCTGATTATTTTTGCTGCGTTTATCGTCTATATGGTGATTTCTTATATTTATCAGCAGCGTATTATGAAAACACTTACCGAGGAAGAGTTCCGTGCCGGTTATCGAAAAGCGCAGCTGATTGATGTCCGTGAGCCGAATGAATTTGAAGGCGGCCATATTTTAGGCGCCAGAAATATTCCACTTTCCCAGCTGAAGCAAAGAAAAAGTGAAATCCGTCCGGACAAGCCCGTCTATCTTTACTGCCAAAACAATGTCCGCAGCGGGCGTGCTGCTCAAACACTCCGCAAAAACGGCTGCAAGGAAATTTACAATTTAAAAGGCGGCTTTAAAAAATGGGGCGGAAAAATTAAATCAAAGAACTAATAAAGAAAAAGCTGTCCGCTAAACGGACAGCTTTTTTTTGTTGGGCAGCAAGTTTTTAAACGCCTATGCCCGTTTTATGTTCGTACCGAAGAACTGGCTTTCTGGCAGCCTTCGTTTCGTCCATTCTTTTCACAACCGTTGTGTGCGGCGCCTCTTGAACAACTTCCGGATGTTCTTCCGCTTCTTGGGCAATGTGGATCATCGCCTCGATAAAAGCGTCAAGCGTTTCTTTTGACTCCGTCTCAGTCGGTTCGATCATGATGCATTCCTCGACATTTAAGGGAAAATAGATTGTCGGCGGATGATAGCCGAAGTCCAGCAAACGTTTGGCAATGTCAAGCGTCCGGACGCCCAGCTTTTTCTGGCGTTTGCCAGACAAAACAAATTCATGTTTACAATGGCGGTCAAACGGCAGGTCGTAATAAGGCGCGAGCTTTCTCATCATATAATTTGCATTTAGCACAGCGTTCTCCGTCACGGCCTCTAAACCGTCAGGACCCATGGAGCGGATATATGTATACGCTCTGACATTGATGCCGAAATTTCCATAGTAAGGCTTAACCCTTCCGATGCTAAACGGACGGTCAGCATCAAAGGTGAAGCGCCCGTCTTTTTTAATCAAAACCGGCTTTGGCAAATAAGGAATCAGCTCTTTTTTGACACCGACCGGCCCTGATCCGGGACCTCCTCCGCCATGCGGGCCTGTAAAGGTTTTGTGCAAATTGAGATGGACAACATCAAATCCCATGTCTCCAGGTCTGGCCTTGCTTAAAACGGCATTTAAATTCGCACCGTCATAATAAAGCTTTCCTCCGGCTTGATGGACAATTTCCGCCATTTCCACGATTTGCTCCTCAAACAAACCGAGAGTGTTGGGATTGGTCAGCATCAGTGCAGCCGTTTCTTCATTCACCGCTCTTTTCAGATCTTCTAAGTCTACCAGCCCGTTTTCATTAGATTTTACAGTTATGGTTTCAAACCCCGCCACTGTCGCAGAAGCAGGATTTGTTCCGTGGGCGGAATCAGGAATGATAACCTTTGTCCGCTGCTTATCCCCGCGCGCTTCATGATACGCGCGGATCATCATCAATCCGGTCCATTCTCCGTGAGCCCCTGCAGCAGGCTGAAGAGTGACGGCATCCATTCCTGTAATTTCTTCCAGATGCTCACTTAAATCATATAAAAGCTCAAGTGCACCCTGCACGGTATCTTCATCCTGAAGAGGATGGATGGCAGCGAAACCGGGAATGCGGGCGATTTTTTCATTTATTTTCGGATTGTACTTCATCGTACAGGAACCGAGCGGATAAAAACCGGAGTCCACTCCGTGATTACGTCTGGAAAGCGCTGTATAATGGCGCATGATATCGAGCTCGGAAACTTCGGGAAGGTTGGGTTCCTCTTTCCTGATATAGCCGTCTGACAGCAGAGTATCCATATCTGCTTCCGGCACATCGAGTTCCGGAAGACTGTAGCCGATCCGGCCATCTCTTGAAAGCTCAAAAATAAGCGCCTGGTCTTTGTTATTCATGGCGATCCCCCAATTCCGCAACAAGTGCATCAATTTCTTCTTTCGTTCTCAGCTCAGTCACTGCGATCAGCATATGATGTGTAAGCTCCGGATATGAAAGGCCTAAATCATAGCCGCCGATGATCCCCTTATCAAGCAAGCGTTTATTCACAGCTTTAACGGGATCTTCAAGCTTGACGACAAATTCGTTGAATATCGGCCCGTCAAACACGACGGAAAGGCCGGCTCGTTTGGCCTGTTGCTTTGCGTAATTCGCTTTTTGGATGTTCTGGCGGGCGATTTCTTTTACACCGCCTTTTCCCAATGCCGTCATCGCCACAGAAGCTGCAAGCGCGTTTAATGCTTGATTCGAACAAATATTTGATGTCGCTTTATCGCGGCGAATGTGCTGTTCCCTCGCTTGAAGGGTGAGGACGAATCCTCTTTTTCCGTTTTCATCCTCAGTTTGGCCGACAAGACGGCCCGGCATCTTTCTCATTAATTTTTTAGTGACCGCAAAGAAACCGCAGTGCGGACCTCCATAAGCCGCCGGTATGCCAAACGGCTGCGCATCCCCGACCACAATATCAGCAAAAAACGCGCCTGGAGGAGTCAGAAGTCCGAGAGCAAGCGGATTGGATGATACAATAAACATGCTGTTGCCTTTATGGGCAATCGGTTCTATCTCTTTTAAAGGCTCTATTCTTCCGAAAAAATTCGGATACTGGACGACAACGGCAGCCGTTTCATCACAAACAGCTTCATTTAAGGCGTCAAGATCTGTCACGCCATTTACCGCAGGGACTTCCACCACTTCAATATACTGGCCTTTCGCGTATGTTTTCAGCACTTCTCTCGACTCCGGATGAACCGAGGCGGAAACGACGATTTTTTTCTTTTTCGTATGCCCGGAAGCGAGCATGGCTGCTTCAGCTAAAGCGGTCCCGCCGTCATACATGGAGGAATTGCTGATATCCATGCCGGTCAATTCGCAAATCATCGTCTGGAATTCGAAGATCGCTTGAAGCTCCCCTTGAGAAATCTCCGGCTGATAAGGGGTATATGCGGTATAGAATTCAGATCTTGAAATAACATGATCCACTATCACAGGCTGATAATGATCATAAACGCCTGCTCCCAAAAAAGATGCATAGGTTCCGGCATCACGGTTTTTAGCGGCGAGCTTCGTGAGCTCTTTCGTTAGCTCTGTTTCCGATTTAGCTTGTTTAATCTGATAGTCCTGTTTATATCTCACGCTGTCCGGAATGTCAGCAAACAGCTCATCTGTACTGCTCACGCCAATGGCGGCCAGCATTTCTTTTTTATCCTGTTCTGTCGCGGGCAAATAACGATGCTTCATATCATTGCTCCTTTCCGAGTGCTTATTTTTTTCGTTTATAAAATGGGGTTTTGACCACTTGTGCTTTTACGAGTTTATTCCGAATCTCCACTTCCACAATACTCCCAATCTCACTGGCTTCCCGTTTCATCAGCGCAAGGCCGACATTTTTTTTCAGAGTCGGCGACTGTGTGCCGGTTGTAACTGTTCCGACTGGTGTTCCGTTTTGCATGACAGCGTATCCGTGTCTCGGGATGCCCTTTTCGATCATTTCCAAACCGACAAGCTTTCGATCCGCGCCATTTTCTTTTTGTTCGCTCAATACTGATTTTCCGTAAAAATCAGAATCCTTTTTATGTTTTACAGCAAAACCGATTCCCGCTTCGATCGGTGTAATATCCTTAGTAAGCTCCTGCCCGTACAATGGCAGCTTCGCCTCAAATCTGAGTGTATCGCGCGCGCCCAGTCCGCACGGAATCAGTCCTTGATCCTCTCCGGCCTCTATGATTTGTTTCCACAAGCTCACCGCATCTTCATTCCTGCAATACAACTCAAAGCCGTCTTCTCCGGTATATCCGGTTCTCGAAATAAGCGCTTTGCGCCCGCCTATTTCAGCTTCGTTTAGAAATGTAAAAGGCTTAAGAGCTGATACATCACATGCAGTCAGCTTTTTCATAACAGCTTCTGCTTCAGGCCCTTGCACAGCCAAAAGAGACAGCTGATCTGAAAGGTTTTCGATATGTACATCACCTTCTGCGTGTTCCTTCAGCCAATTGGTATCTTTTTCTATATTTGAAGCATTGATGACAAGGAGATAATGGCTGTCTGCTTTTTGATAGATGAGCAGATCATCAACCGTCCCGCCATCGGGATAGCACATTGCCGTATATTGCGCGCAGCCCGGCTCAAGCTTTGACACGTCATTTGTCATCAGCTTTTGCAAAAAGGACAGACTGTCTTTTCCGGTCAATTCTACTTCTCCCATGTGGGATACATCAAACAGTCCCGCTTTTGTCCGGACAGCCTCATGCTCTTTTTTGATAGAAGAAAATTGAACAGGCAGCTCCCATCCCCCGAAATCAATCGTCTTCCCGCCGTATTCTTTATACACATCATATAAAGGTGTTCTTTTCAACATACACTTCCCCCTCTTCTCATTTGACCATAATGGGTGCGGCTAAAAACCATATAAAAAAGGACAGAGAAACACCTCATTCGAAAATGAAGGTTCTCTGTCCTGGCACCTGAAAGTTTACTTTGCGATTTAGGCAAAGACGTCCCCTTTGGTGGTTTGCATGTGTACACAAACACTCTCCAGAGTTGCGTCGAGCAAGAGTTCTTTTGCCTGAGAGATTCACTCCGCAGTTTGCTCCTTCGGCGCCTGAATCCCAAGTTTACGGTCAGGTCTCTCCCCTTGCTGTCATTCGCTCATATTTACCAATTTTTATGGACATACTAAAACAATATCTTAAGGTAAAACTCTTACCCATATCCTAACACTCACCATACATATTGGGCAATAAAAAATAATGGGTAACACTGGTATGTATTTTTATAAAAGAGAATCATGAGCCAGCAGAAAGGCGGTTGACATACAGATGGATCCAGAAATACATTATGATGCACAATGGCCTGAGGAATTCTCAGAACGTCTCAAAGCAGACGGGCCTTGGTCAAACTGGGAGCTTTACAAGCTGTCAGCAGAAATCCAGGAAAAACTTGCAATTCCTGAGTTCGAAGGCTTGCGGGCCCCTTTATACCTTCCTTCCTTTACTCCGCTTCCCCACCAGCTGGAAGTGGCGCAAAAGGTCGTCGAAAAAATGAATGGCAAAGCCATTTTAGCAGATGAAGTCGGCCTGGGAAAAACAGTGGAAGCGGGTCTGATTTTAAAAGAATATATGATTCGCGGTCTGGCCAAAAAAATTCTTATTTTGGTGCCGGCTTCACTTGTATCACAATGGGTGAAAGAGCTGCAAGAAAAATTTTTAATCCCTGCAGTTGAACAGAAAAAGAGCTACGTCTGGGAGCAATGCGACATCGTCGTTTCCTCCATCGATACGGCTAAGCGCTCGCCCCATCGTGAAATTGTGCTTTCTATTCCATATGATCTCGTTATTATTGACGAAGCACACAAACTGAAAAACAGCAAAACGAAAAACTATGAATTCGTTCGGAATCTCGTTAAAAAATATTGTCTGCTTTTGACAGCGACACCCATCCAGAACCGCATTGAAGAAATTTTCAATTTGGTGTCTTTATTAAAACCGGGCCATTTAGGTAACGAAAGCCATTTTCATGACGCTTTTTCGAAAAAGAATTCAGGCATCGACGCTCATGACCATTTAAAGAACCTGGTCAATAAAGTCATGATCCGCAACAGACGGCATGACACCGGACTGACTTGGACAAAGCGCTATGTGGAAACGGTGCCGATTACGTTCTCTCCGACAGAGCAGGCGCTATATGATGAGATCACACGGCTGAAGGAAGACAAGCAGCAGGCGGCCAGCATGTTTTCTATAATGACCCTGCAACGGGAGTGCTGTTCAAGCAGGGAAGCCGTCTACATGACGCTCAAAAAAATGCTTGATCAAAGAGAAAAACAAGCGCCCGCCATCAGTGAAGATACAATTTCGGTTCTAATGGACCGCATTAATGAAGTGACGCAAAATTCAAAAGCGATTCAGGTTGTGGACCTCATAAAAAAAATAGATGATAAGGTCATCATTTTTACGGAATACCGGGCGACACAAATTTACCTGCAATGGTTTCTCCAGCAAAATGGAATCAGTTCTGTGCCGTTTCGGGGCGGATTTAAACGCGGGAAAAAAGATTGGATGAAGGATCTTTTCCGCGGGAAAGTTCAAGTGCTGATTGCTACAGAAGCCGGCGGCGAAGGGATCAACCTGCAATTTTGCAACAATATCATTAACTATGATCTGCCTTGGAATCCGATGCGGCTTGAGCAGAGAATCGGCAGAATACACCGGCTTGGGCAGGAGCGTGACGTGCATATTTACAATATGGCGACAAAGCATACGGTTGAAGAGCATATTTTAAAGCTGCTTTATGAAAAAATTCATTTGTTTGAAAAGGTAGTCGGTGAACTTGATGATATTTTAACTAAAATTCAAGTGGACAATTTCGAAGAGCATCTGCATGATATTTTGTTTCATTCGGCAACAGATGAAGAAATCAAGATCAAAATGGAAAATTTGACGTCCTTTCTCTCGTACAGACAGCAGCCGGCTGAAAAAAGAGGATCATAGCCTGTAAGGAGGTTTTACAAGTGAAACAGCAAGAGGTTCACCAATTTTTACTTCGTTTCTTTCAAGCAAACAGCTGCCCTATCATCGATCAGGGACCGGGCCATATGACCGTGCAGCTGACAGTTGAGATGGACAAACAGATTATGAATAGGCCTTTTTACTGGCACTGGCGTGAAAAAACAGGCGGCGAACCAAACCCGATGAAAATCACCTTTATAACCGATAAGGATGCCGCTCCCGAAGACCTTGACGGAGAGTTTATTTATTTCGGCGCACCGCGTCTCTTTGAAATCTTTAAGGCAGTTAAACAAAATGGGAGATTTATCAGAATGTATGAGAAAATTGAATCAGCCGGAGTCAAAATCCCGCTCCAGCCTTGGCTTGGCTTAAATGTGATGATTTCATACCAGTCCGACATGAAAAAGGATAAGCTATTGTCACTCGGTCTTCATCTCGTCTCTGGAAAAATGGTTGAAGATTTTCAGCGCAAGCTTACAACGCATTCGCTTGCTTCACAAATATCTGATTATTGTTTTACAATGTCGCCTATGATTAAACCGGAAAGCGGGCTTAAACGCATGGAGCACTATATTACGCAAGCAGCTTTACAAGAACCTTCCGATTGGGCAGAAGCATCCGTCAAAAGGTGGAAAAATGATTTACAATTGCTTGATCAATTTTACGAAGATACTGAAGAAAAGCCTGAAGAATATCATTTGGAAAAACAGGCATTACAAACCTTGTATAAGCCTAAAATACTAGTGCACATCGAAAACGGAGGATTATTTTTTCTGCAAAATAATATTCCAAGCTAACTTTTTGACATTCGACATCGTTCTCGTTTTTTTTGGAAAAGTTATATTATAATAAAAGTATACTGGAAAATAATTCTGGCGCTTCACATGACGAAAAAAAACTTCCAGAGAGATGTAATGGCATATCAGTTATGGTCATGGCCGGACTGGCTGAAATACATAAACAAGTATTTTAGGAGGAGAAAATGCATGAAAAATGCAAAAAGAGAGTTTTTAGAATTAGATCAAGAATGGGTTGAATTAATGAAAAGAGCCAGAGAAGCAAATATCAACCCGGAGGAGATACGCAAATATTTAAATTTGCATAAAAAGTCTGCTCGTCCTGTCCCAGCCACCAGAAGTCATACCATAAATCCTTTCTGAATGTGCTATAATATCACAAGGAAGGTGATGACATTGATTGGCCAGCGTATTAAACAATACCGAAAAGAAAAAGGCTACTCACTATCAGAACTAGCTGAAAAAGCTGGGGTAGCGAAGTCTTATTTAAGCTCAATAGAACGAAATTTACAAACAAACCCCTCCATTCAATTTCTCGAAAAAGTCTCCGCTGTTCTGGACGTCTCGGTTCATACACTACTTGATGAAAAACATGAAACCGAATACGATGGTCAATTAGATAGTGAATGGGAGAAATTAGTTCGCGATGCTATGACATCCGGGGTTTCAAAAAAACAATTTCGTGAATTTTTAGATTATCAAAAATGGAGAAAAGCGCAAAAAGAGGAGTAGTGCCGCCATTGGGGTGCGCATACTCCTCTTTTACCTTACTATAAAAAGTGCGGGCAGCATCATCTGAAACCAAAAAAAGATACAACAGTCTTCTAAGACATGCTGTATCTCTGTCGGGCGGCCAGGACCGCCCACGCTTCAACACTTCTGCAACGCACCTGCGCTTAGCTCAGGCTGCGCTTCATTTTTCTTATTTGTCCTCACTGTGTGCTTTTTCATTTTCTTTAATGTATCCGTCTTTATCTGTGTGGTCTTTTTTAATCGTCAGCCCGTTCCACTGAGTGGCTTCAAAAGAGAAATTAAGCTGAATCGAGTTGCCTTGATATTTGTTTTGGACCATTTGTCCGTTTGCATCTTTCGCATTGTCATTTTTAAATTCAATCACCATTTGCACTTGGTCGTAGTCGACCGGTGTTTTTGGAACCCCGTCATATTCCGGAGCTGTTTTTCCGTTAATCGTCGCAACGTTAATTTTACCGCTTTCACTTAAGAACTTTGAGTCAATCAGCTGTCCGATTTTTTCAGCAGCTGCTTTGTCCTGCTTAGCAGACATTAAGTATAAATCTTTTAAGTTGGCTGCTTTGAGAATAATATTTTTCGGATAGCCATTGCCGCCCTCTTTCCCGACTGTCAGCAAGGTGATTTGGAATTGGCTGAGAAAATCTTCCGGAGAATCATTGTCTCCTTTTGCTGTATTAAAACCGCTGTAATTTAGCGCCATCAGCACTTCTTTAATCGCCAATGTGCCGTTATTTCTGAATTCGAAATCTTTCGTTAATTTATCACCCGGTTTTAGATTGGACAAGCTGACATTTGCGGAATTTTCTTTTGCTGACAGATCAAGTGTTCCAGACGCAAAAATGGCTTCCGTTGTTTTAATATCGTTGAACGCCGCCCATGTTCCGCCTCCGACTAATGCAAGCCCAAGCGCAGCTGAGGCAACTCCTAAACTCAATTTCTTTTTCATACCCATGTGTAAACTCCCCTTATCAATTAATTTTGTTTATCGAAACCTGTCGCCAGGTTGCAACCGATATTAAGTGGACATTGTGCGGTCCTTCGCATCTGTCTCCAAAGCTTTTGTCTTTCTCTCAATGTCGCGGATCGCGCTGCTGATTGTCATAAATGAGTAAATCAAGAGCATAATCCCGGGAACGATTAACAAGACCGCCGTGCCAATCGGCTGGCTGGCAAAATGAATGACATACCCCGCATAAGGCAGGTTAAAGCCGGTATACTTCGCCAATACATTTTGTTCCGATACAAGCGATGAATCAGAAGCCGCGTTATTGTCACCTTTTGTTTCAAATAATAAGTGCCCGCCTTGTTTTGTAATGTTGACAATTCTGTGAGTGACAGCTGTCTCTTCATCCTGCATAAAAGTAATGACATCATTTTTTTGGAGAGCTTTCACATCTGTCATTTCTTTTACCAAAATTAAAGATCCCGTCTTAAATTCCGGTTCCATTGAACCCGAGAGCACTGATTTCAACGTGTAGCCAAACACCGCCGGCTCTCCGCCAGATGATCGTGTTGAAATCACAATCAGTGTTAACACAATAATTAACGTGAAAATTATGACGTAAAGAATATTACTGATCAGTTTCATCGGCTTTTTCATCATCTTCCCCGCTTTCTTTCTCAACTGGTTCACCTGTTTTGCTTTCGTTTTGTTTTTCATCAGACTTCTGAATCTCTGTTTTCGCCGGTGCTGCAGTCGGTTTTTCTGTACATTTGGCTACAGTCATTGGCTCCGACCACTCGAACTTTTCATCCTCCGCGGGATAACCATCGGGTTTGTATACCTTAAACGCATAAACACCCGGTTTCATCGCACGTTTGGATTCAATCTTATAAAGAGAATCACTTGCCTTATCTGTGATACTGCCTCTTTCAATGACGTTACCGTCTCGCAAAGGCTTATTTGCATCTGCTATTTTATGAAGCTCCCATTTCCATCGGGATGTCGTAAGTTCATTTCCTCTGTTTTCAAATTCTGCGAAAAGAATAAGCGGCGAACAAACGCTCCCTTTTGTCTCGGTTTGGTTTTTCAAGTGCAAATCACTCTTATCCCAACGTTCATCATAGCGGCAGTTTTCATCTGTATATTGAAAATCCTCACACGTTTTAACAGAAAAACTGACATTTTTCACATCATGAAAAGCGGAGCTGGTATCACCGGTAAACTGTAAGCATATCGATGCTGACAGGCTGAAAATCAACGAAAGCTGAAAAAGCAGCAGGACTTTCCGTCTCGGTTTCGCCCATTTTTGAGTACGAGACAATCGAAGCATAGATAACCTCCTGTGAAACACTGTAACTTGACGATCGTTCTCTTTAAAGAACCGCACAAATAGAGTATAATCAAGGATTATAATAATTAAAAATGCCAAAATCGTTCATTTTGTTCGTTTAAAAGAATGTTTTCCTTAAAATTCAGTGTTTTCCTTCAAATTACTCACCTTTTTGAAATTTTTTCTAAATAACATATGAGAAAATGATGAGCATAACTGAAAATTAATTGGGAATAATAAGAAGTAAAGGGGTGGATTTCCATGATAAAGCAATGCTTAATTTGCCTTTCTTTTTTTAGTTTTACAACCGCGGCAGCTCACGCGGAAGAGACGGCACTTTCTTCCCATCAAACACCGAAGTGGGAGGAGTTGGCTGTGAAGGAAGCAAAAAAAAGATATCCTCTCGCACAAGTGTTGTTTAAACAAAAGGTATGGGACCGAAAAAGAAAAGATGAAGCCGTCAAACAATACCATCTGACATTGAGAGAAGGGGCGAAAGAATTCGGAGTATTTGTCACCATTTCATTCGAACCACAGAGCAAAAAGGTCAATAAAATCGTAATAGTTGAAGAATATCAATAAGGCCCTCCGTTATACGGCAGGACCTTTTTTCGTTGAAAATGCTCAATTATTTTTTGCGTTTCAGCCAAAGTTTTACGCCATAAGGCAATATCCCAAACCAATGCTGGGTTGCCGGTACTTTTCTTTCTTTTCGAACCTCTTTTAATTCTTTTCGTTCAACCTTTGGTGTATCCATATATTTTACGAATTGTTCGGTCATGTATTTTACATAATCATTTGTTTTCAAGTGACCACCTCATACGCCTTTATTATGAAGTGTTGTCTCAGCCGCTGCTTTTTATACGTTTCTTCCCTTTTATTCTTCCCAATGAATAACTTTTTTTTGCTTCAAATCAAATATGAACCGGGCGGTCATTTCCGTGCCTGAATTCGTGACAGATTTTACATTGATCTCTTTTTGCTCTTTTTTTGATGTGCTTTGAATATGATAAGACACCAGCCCATACTCAAATTGCCGTGAGCCTTTTTGTCCTTGACGGGCCTCAAGCATATGACGAATGGATAGAAGCGCGCCATTTTGCAGTAAATTTTCCCTGATGTAAAATTCTTTGGTTTCCTTTTCAAATGTTTTATGGGTGATATATTCTGACGATGTATAACCGACAACGAGCAAAATAACAGCTGCTGCAAAAAGTACAGCAGGATAAATAAAGCCTTTCGACCGTGACATTTATCCTCCTTTCAATGATGTATAAATAGGAAAAGAGGTTTTGTACTCTTTATGGTCTTCGCTTGTTACGCTCAAGATCAGCATGCCGTTTTTTATATCAGCTTTCAATGTGTTAATATGCTGAAGAATCGGGACATGCCCTTTACCGTCCACTCTTTTCCTGATCATTTTATGATATTTTTCAAAAAGAATCTCTCGGCCTGAACCATTCTTGCACAGCACACCGCCGCCCTTATCAGTCAGCTGCACACTCTCAGCCTGCTTACATTCATTCATCATTTGCTCAACGGAAATGACCCATTCCTCCTGCTTGACTCCCTCCCCCTCCAGTTGACGGGATAAAAACTGATAAAAGATCATGGCTAAAGAGCCTGATATGAGCAGATAAACTGACAGTGAAAATAAAACGTTAAGAAGGGTGTAACCAGTCTGTCCGAAGAATGCTGAGACAAAAGGGCTCGTCCTTCGGGCTGACCGCTTCCATACATACTTTTTGATTGTCGCCATCCTCCTCCCACGTGACTTTATAGGTTTGGTCCAGCCTTTTTATTGTCTCTGATTTTCCGTACTCTCCAGAAAGCATGTATGTACTGATGCTTTCGTGAAGAAGCTGATAACCGGTTTCCTGAATGGCTGTCTCTTTTTCATCTGATATCAGTCTGGCCCACAAAGGAAGAATCATCACTGTAATCAATACCCAAGTGCTTAAAGCCGAGACTGTTTCAATTGTTGAGAAGCCTTTATTTTCTTTCCACATTGATTTTTCCGCTCCCTAAGTAGACAGTCATTTCATACGTGAGGCGATCTGTTTTCAGCCTGATTTTTCCGCCCAAATTCGGATTTCCTTTTTCATTAAAATCAAGACGGTCCGCCAATGTTGCACATTCAATGAAAATCCAATCCTCATAGGTTCGTTCAACGACACGATCCCCCATAATGATCTGGTACTTATGTTCCTTGGACAAAAACACGATACGCACCCGCTCATGCTTAGAAATTGCAGTCTGCTGAGCGAGGAGAATGTCACTTTCAAGCCTGGCAACAGTTTGGCGGGCGGTTGTATTTTTATATACAGGAGGTATGACTGTAAAAACACAAATCAGCATAACGGATGCCAGACATAAAACGAGCAAGCTTTCTAAAAGAGTAAACCCTTTCTCACCGCCTAAATTAATTTTCAACCTTCACTTCTCCGCCAGTGACAATAATTTGTTTGCCGTTCGGGCATGTTACATTCTTTTTCACATACCCCTCAGACTGAAGATCACCAAGACTCGGCGTTTTCCCGTCATGATCGAGTTCGAATGCTGTTACCTGTGTCTTCACCATATTTTGCAGACCTTCACAGCCCTTTTTCTGAATGCTTTGATTGTGCTTTGTTACGTTCGGAATGGTAATCAAGAGCAAAATGGAAATGATGAATAGGACAATCAGCATTTCGATCAGCGTAAACCCCTTTTCATTATTCAAACAAAACACCTCTTCTACAATTGATTCATCATCTGATACATAGGCAAAAGCATCGACAAATACACAATTAAAATCATTCCGGCAACAATACCGTAGATGACGGGCTGAAGGATTCCCGTCCATTTTTCAACCTTTCGCTCCAGCCGCTCCATTAAAAACTGGCTGTAGGTGAATAGTTCACGATGCAGCTGCCTGCTTAATTGGCCGTGCAGCACCACTTCACAAAAGTCATTTTCATAGCATGGGTGTTTATACAGAGTTCTATCTATGGACTCTCCAGCCCTTAATTTGTTAATGATTTGTTCTGCCTCCTGACGGTAAAAAGGGAGGAACGATTGCTCTTTAAAGGCCTTAAGGCTGTCGTAAATAGACAGTCCAGACTTTAATAGGCTGCTGAGCTGCAAAGAAAAAAAGTAGCTGTTAAATAAAATGACAAGTCTTCCGAGTATGGGTATTCGTACAAAAAAGAGCATTTTGTCTGCCGGGGACTTCTTCTTAAATCCAAACCAGTAATAGAGCGCCGCTCCGAGAGCAAGCAAGACAAAACCAATCACTGCATAATGAACATGCTGAAAAAAAGCGAATATAACAGCGGTTGTGCGTGAGGTTTCCATATTCATGGACTGATAAACTCCTGAAAATTGCGGGAGGATGACAGCTTGCAGGATATAAAACATCACAAAGACAGTGAAGATCAAGAAAATCGGATAACGGATGACTTTTTTCAGCTGATTGGCCTGTGTTAATTTCCTTTCCAACAGCCCTCCGCTTTGCCTCATAGCAACGGACAATTCGCCATGCATTTCTGCTAAATAACAAATGCTGACGGCTTCCTTGTGGAAAGCCAAAGCCCGCAAGACCTGATAGAATGGCTCACCCTCTCGTAAACGATTTACAGCAGCAGACATTTCCGTACGCTGACGCTTATTCATTTGCAGTTCCATTAACCGCAATCCATCCAGAAGATTGTATCCGTTTTCTGTCATGTCACCGAGTCTGTTTAGCAAATTAGCTTGATCGTTTATCGGCCAGCTTTTTTTAATCCTCTTCATGATAAACCCACCGGTCGTAATTATTCGTCGTTAGATAGCCAAGCGCGATTCCTTTTCTGATAATCTGCCGTAAGGTTCGGTACTGATAATTGGCCCGTTCTCCTCTAGCTTCTTGTATACATTGCTGAAGATTTTTCCCGTAAAGAAGCTCATAAATGGTCGCTCGCCTTACATCACGTGTAAGCCGGCAATAAACAGAGGAACAGCCGTTTTCACAAAATGGACAGGCTAAGTCGACTAATCGCTGGGCTGCTATCGCAATCGCTGTTTGCTCTATTTCGTTCATATTCACTCCGAATTCAAGCAGTCTGTAAATGGCGCCCTTGGCATCTCTTGTGTGCAGGCTTGTTAATACCAAATGGCCTGTCATAGCAGCCCGCACGGCAATTTTTGCTGTTTCAGCATCCCTGATTTCCCCCAAAACAATCATGTCTGGATCATGGCGCAAGATCGCCTTTAGGCCCGCTGAGTACGTAATGCCGGCTTTTTCATTCACCTGTACCTGCAAGACATCCTGATCTCTAGTTTCCACAGGATCTTCGAGAGTGATAATATTTCGGTTGAAATGCTTTTTTGCATATTGAACCAGCGAATATAGGGTGGTAGATTTCCCTGAGCCAGTCGGACCGGTAAAAATAATGAGGCCGTGGGAATGCTTTAAAAAGGATAGCAGCGCGGCGCCTGTCTTTGGGAACAGGGACAGTCTTTCGATCGCAGGAATATTATGCTGAGGCAAAACTCTGATCACGAGGCTTTCATCATCCCTTTTTTAAGCTTTAAAGAAAGTGATCCACTTTGCGGCTTCCGCCTTTCTCCTATATCCATGGCTGACAGAAATTTAAAATGGGAAATGAGCCGAACGCACTCTTCCTTTTTCATTGTCCGCTTCTTCAGCAACGCATGGTCAATCCGAAAATGGATCAAAGCATCTTGCTCCCTTGGTACAATGTGAATATCCGAGGCCTTCACGGAATATGCCTCTTCAATTAATGTCCTGCTAGTTTTTTCTATCGTATCCAATGAAATTTCCCTCCTTTCACATTGAATTGTATGTAAACGAATAGATATCTTCAAAAGTGCAAAATTGATTTTTCTCAATACAAACAGGCTTAAATAAGGATTTTGGGCAGGTAAAACAGGATAATTTTCCTTTCAAGAAGCTGGATTGTCATTCATAATCCTATTTTAAATATCAGTGAACAAAAAAAGGGCAGACCTTCACAGAAGACCTGCCCGTAAATCTCAATAATATCTTTGCAAGGGAGTTTGGCGTCCAATCTTTTGGCCCCCGCACCCCGAATAAGCTGTTTTCTTTTGTACGTTATTTCCAACCAACATTTGCAATGTCTGCCACATGGCGAAGTTTCGTCCCATTTCACTCGGATAGAAAGTCAATGCTAGGGGTGTTCCGTCCTTCAACTTCACTTACGGGATTGCTTCTTCCGAAAGTATTTCTTCTCCCGATCTTTCAGCATATCTCCTGTCCAGCCTTTCTTCCTTAAGTAAACATAGATCAATAACGTAGAAATCAGAATTAAGATGATAGAAAAAACATAGCCATACTTCAAATTCAGTTCAGGCATTACCTCAAAGTTCATCCCCCAAAGCGCGCCGAGAGCGGTCATTGGCGTAAAGAGAGTCGTAAAAATAGTCAGTGCCTTAACGATCTCATTTCCTCTTTGAGAGGTGATGACTTCTTCTGAATGCATGAGATTGCTAAGTTCCCCCTCGAATTCGCTGACATATGTAAAACCTCTGTCTATTTTATGATGCGTTCTTTGATAATCTTTTTTCTGGTCATTTTTCGGCATAAAGGCTTCTTTTAAAGCCATTTCAATTTTCTTCACACTCAGTATCTGGCCTTTCCAAATCATCAGTTCGTGCCGTAGCTTGTGAACGCGATTTACAATGCTTTTGCTGTTGTCCGCATATATTTGCCACTTCAATTTTCTCAGTTTTACCTCAAACTCATCTAAGCCGATTAAATACGCATTCATCAATTCTCCAAGCAAAATGAAAAATCCTTCAAACGCATTGTCTGTTCTTTTCATTTGCTGAATCACATGTTCTTTTTTGATCCCTTCAAGAACTGAGAAATCAAAGTTTATCGTGAAAAAATATTGTCTGGTGATATAAAAATGAAAAACTGTATGGTCTTTTTCTTGTTCAAGCCCTTGGTCGTAAATGAAAGAACCGTACACCGCTTCATTATCGAGCTCATTTGTATCTACTCGCAAGAAATTGATGTGATGTTCATTTTCGAACCACTTTTCACATTGCGGCCAATGAGAGAAATGAATCAGTTCCTTCCCTTGCTTTTTTTCCTGAGGGCCTAATTGGTACCAAAACCAATCCTCTCCCGAATGAATCTTCATCACTTTGTCCTCCAAATTCTTATTTAACTCTTTATTTGCCAAAAGTCATACATCTTAAACTTCATAAGAGGTTTCTCTATATGTTTTATGAACATAACGCGGTGGTATTGAATGTTAGAAGATGATCGGAAAAGGGAGGTGTACGCCTTCCTTTGTGAAGGCAGTCCATTGGAATATACTAAATTGATAGCAGTAGCCGTTTTAATCATGGTAACCGCATTTTTTGTTGCCATAGAATTTTCTATTGTAAAAGTAAGACGCTCCAGGATTGACCAATATGTCGCAAAAGAAATAAAAGGCGCAAAAGCAGCAAAACATGTCATCACGCATCTTGATGAATATTTGTCTGCCTGCCAATTAGGAATTACAGTGACAGCTTTGGGGCTTGGGTGGCTCGGAGAACCGACAGTTCAAACGTTGCTTCATCCCCTCTTCTTGAAATTGGGGCTCCATGAGTCTTTGACACATTTCCTGTCACTTGTGATTGCATTTTTATTAGTCACTTATCTGAATGTCGTCATTGGAGAATTGGCACCGAAAAGCTTCGCCATTCAGAAAGCAGAGAGCATTACCCTTATGTTTGCAAAACCAATGATTTGGTTTTATAAAATCATGTTTCCGTTTATCTGGGTGCTCAATCAATCAGCCCGATTGATTACCGGCATGTTCGGTTTAAAGCCGGCCTCGGAAACTGAATTGGCTTATACAGAAGAAGAGCTAAGAGTTCTGTTGGCTGAAAGCTATAAAAGCGGAGAGATTAAAAAAAGCGAGTTAAAGTACATGAACAATATTTTCACATTTGATAAGCGTATGGCCAAAGAAATAATGGTGCCAAGAAATGAAATGGTTAGTTTGCCAATAGATGACGAGTCTGTAGAAAGCCTTCAGGAAATTATCAAGCAAACCAAATACACACGCTACCCTGTAGTAAAAGAAGACAAGGACCATGTAATCGGTGTGATGAATATAAAAGAAGTGCTGTTCTCTCTTTTATCAGAGCGGTTTTCATTTACAAAAGAACAGTTGGACCCATTTATCCAGCCAGTCATACATGTGATCGAAACCATTCCCATTTATCAATTATTAATCAAAATGCAAAAAGAACGCACTCATATGGCAATACTGATAGATGAATATGGCGGTACATCGGGATTGGTGACCGTTGAAGATATTGTTGAGGAAATCGTGGGAGAAATCCGTGACGAATTTGACGCGGATGAAATCCCTCATATTCGCGAATTGGACAAAAATCATTATATGCTGAACGCAAAAGTATTAGTCAGCCAAGTAAATGATCTGCTGGGAACCGATTTATCAGATGAAGAAGTGGATACAATCGGCGGCTGGTTTCTCACCCAGGATATTGATGCTGCACCTGAAAGTGTCATCGAATATGACGGTTATGCCTTTAAAGTGAAAGACATTGACAGCCACCATATTTTATTTATAGAAGTTAAAAAGGCTGAATAGCATACTGCTGTTCAGTCTTTCTCTCCCCTCTCTTCGCTCATAAAAAAAACACCCCCAATGAGAGTGCTCAAGATTCATGAATTTTAAAGCCTCTTTTGGATAAAGCTTTCACGAGACTTCTTTCTGTTTTCACGTTTGAAAAGTCAATCCCGAGTTTAACAACTGTTTGAGCTATTTCAGGCCTGATGCCAGATATGATGGTCTCAATGCCGAGAAGCTTAGTGCTGTCAATGACTTTAAAAATTTGATAAGCCACCATTGTATCAACGATAGGCACACCTGAAATATCCAAAAATAAATAAGACAGACGCAATGCTGAACATTGCTCTAGAACGGATTCTAAAATCGTTCTCGCCCGATAAGTATCAATTTCACCGACAAGCGGGAGTATGCCGATCCCATCTGAAATCGGCATAATCGGAGCGCTTAATTCATTAATCATCTCTTTTTGCGCGTTTAGCTGAATGATCGTAACCTGATGATATTCTTCTGTAAACACTTCTATAATCTCATCAATTGTGTGATTCAGCCTTTCACTCCAATCAAACACATCCTGATTTGCAATCTCTTGGGAACAAATCTCGCTAAACGCCTGTACCCTGCTCCACACGATTCCCCTGAAAATCTTAAACTGGCCGACACTTTCAAACACAGGCACTTCATGAACCGCGCGATCTCTGGCAAACTGAAGCGCCCAGTTATTAAGCTCCTCTCCCGCTTCCTCTTTTCCTGTAAGAGCTTTTGCAACAATAGAAATTAATGCCTCATGCTGCTCCCTTTCTTTCAATTCAGTTTCCGACTCTCTGTCAGCAGCATAATGCAAGGTGTCTTTTGGCGCCCTCTTCTGCAGCCATTGATATGTCATTTCGCTTGCATGCTCTGTTAAATATTGATATAGGGCCACATTGATCTTTTCCATTGGGTACCTCCTGTAATTGGTCCATCTATTTCCTTCTCTGAAAACTGATTCCGCAAAAATCAGGAACACAACTTTTTTAGTCCATTATGTATACGGTGCGTTTCTTTGCACATACTATTCATACCAACTCGATGGGCTATAGCCAAGTGGTAAGGCAATGGACTTTGACTCCGTGATCGTTGGTTCGAACCCAGCTAGCCCAGTTTCACAACCTGAAAAAACGAAGATAAGCTGAACAATTCACTCAGCGGATCTTCGTTTTTTCATCATGATACGGATTGATGAACCGTTTTCTTTTTAGTCAGTTTTAAAAGTTCTCCCGGATTATAGCCGATAACAAGTTTTCTGTTGTCAACAAGGATAGGGCGGCGCAAAAGCTTTGGTTTTTCGATTAACAGGTCCAGCACTTCATTGACTGTCATCTCTTCAATATTTAAGTTCAACTCTTTAAAAGTTTGGCTTCTCGTTGCCAGAATCTCGTCAATGCCTTCTGTCGTAAGGGACAAAATGTACTTTAACTCTTCCATTGTCGGTGTTTCTCTGAATAGGTGACGTTCGTTGAAATCAATCTGATGAGCTTTTAGCCAATGTTTTGTTTTTCTGCAAGACGTGCAGCTTGGGTACGAATAAAATGTTAATTCTTCCATGTGTAGTTCCTCCTCCGATTATAACCATCTCTTTGTAGAATATGTACCCCGATCTTTTTTTTATTAAACACATTTTCTACATATTTTTTCAGGATTCTTTTGAAAAGAGGAACATATAATAGAAAACGCAATCAAAGGAATTTATTCCATCTTAATTATAATAATGAAAATGTTTACATTTGAGCTTGCGATCCATTATAATAACAATCAGATAGACTCTCGGGAGGGGATAAAAAAATGAATCGCATGTTCCGGGTGTTAGGATTTTGGACGGGAATTTTCGCAGTGATGTTTTATTTGGGGGACATGAAGGACGCATCTCTTTTATTTTTTGGGCAAACTGTACTTTTCGTGTTTTTATCGTATTTGAATTTAACAGAACGCATGTATATTTATATTTTTGGCGCTTACTTAACAATTTTCTTTGCCGGATTTACATACTACTCGATCTTTATCATGGTTCCCGGCGGCGGAGGGCATTAACATGCAAAAAGAGACAAACCAAAACGGCTTGTCTCTTTTTTATAATGAAAATCCATTTAAAAACGGATTTTGGTCCTGCTCCGTCTGCACATCTGTTTCCGGTCCGTGGCCGCTTAATACCAATGTGTGTTCTGGGAGCGTAAGTAACTTTTCATGAATGGACGTAAGAAGGGTTTCTTGGTCACCGCCATGCAAATCGGTTCGTCCGATGCCACCTTGGAATAAAACATCTCCTGAGATGACCAGATCGGCATCTCTCACGTAGTAAGAAACACTTCCCGGCGAATGCCCCGGTGTAAAAAGCGTTTCCAAATGAAAAGGTCCGATATTCAGCTCACCGTCACCGTCTATTAAATGATCAGCAGGCTTTGCAGTGACTTCGATTCCTCTTAAAAGTCCAGATCCGTTTAATGAAGAATCCGTCAGCCATTCCTTTTCCTTTTGATGAAGGTAGACAGGAATGTTCCATTTGTCTCTTACATCATCAAGCGCTCCGATATGGTCAAAATGGGCATGGGTAAGTAAAATCGCCAATGGCTTAAGGCCTTTTTCTTTTATGTATCGGTTGATTTTATCCCCTTCGCCTCCCGGATCAAAAATCAGACATGACTGATCCTCACTGATTAAAAAATAAGCATTGGCCTGAATAGGCCCTACAGGCATACGTCTCCACTTCACATGATCCACCTCTTTCCTTTCTGCTCTATTATGAAGGTTTTTCAAAAAAGATTCAAACAATCAATAAGGAAACTCTATCGACAAACACAATGAAAACGGTTAAAATAAAACTGGAAAGAATTGCAGGTTTCAATGACAAAGGGGGCTGCATAATGTTACTGATGGTGATTTTTGGCCTTGTCACACTTTTTGCTGTTTGGGGAGTTCTGCGTTCTGTAAGAAATAAAAATATACTCGGTTTTCTGTTTGCCGGAGCAACCCTGTTTGTTTTTGGCTGGTTTACAGTCATGACGGTCATCAACAGCGGTTATCCGACAGTACACTAATGCCCGTATCCATCGGATACAGGCATTTTTTTATTGATTCAGATGTTTATTGACACTTATGATTTTGCTTTCAAGCGTCGTCTCTTTGTCGCGTCTGTCGTCTATACGGATATTCGTCGCCACTCTGTGAAGCCCTTTTTGAAATGGCGCTTCGTGTATAGCCTGAATGACCGTAAATAAGTCGCTGAGTTCGCCTTCGATTAGGGTATTCATCGGGGTTAGCTGATATTTGATTTTCCCCTCCGCTTTGTAGCCCTCCAAAATCTTTTGCACATCCGCCACATACCCGCTGACGCTTGGGGTTTCTGTTCCGATCGGAATAATGGTTACATCTGCAATTGCCATAGTTACTTAATCTCCTTTCACATTCTCTGTTATGATAGGCTCAACTTTGTGAGTCTTTAACGATATTATACGGTCAAATTGATAGCCGTATAAAGCGAATTGTCCGTTTGGAGAAATTTGAATCGGCTCCATTTCAGCCGAATCGAGAATGTCCCTTTTCTTTTTTGACTCCAGGTCAACTTCGATGAGCTTAAACGCACCGCCGTTTTGTGTAAACGTATAAAACAGCCTGCCTGATTCATCATAATCATATTCCATCGGACTGAGGCTTGAATACTTCTTCTGAAGCGGAAGCTCATATGTGACAGATGAATCGGCTCCCGGCCACTGGAAAATAAATGTTCCATTTTCGTCTGAAGCCGATTTGACGGCAAGGCGCATATTTTGAAATGAATCAATGGCCAGAACATCATCAAGCTGTTTTTTTTCGCGCTTCGTATTCAAGTCGTACGTATATAAAGGACCGGAATCATTGTTTTTTCCATTCTTTATATACTCAAACGTATCAGCAGAAGTCCAATGAATAAAAGGGACCTGTATCGGGCTTTCTTTTGATTGTCCTTTTTTTGCGTCCACTATATATGTATCAAAGTCCCAATCCTGCGTGAATACCGTAATCATTATTTGATATGGGTTATATTGATTCCAGGCGGCTTCCAGCTCATATGTTTCATAATTTTTATCATACAGTTTCTTCCCGTTCTGATCCAGCAGAACAATTGCCGTCCGTTGATTGTGTGTGATTTGCAAGAGAATCATATGCCTATTCTCGTTTATTTGCACATCCACCATTTGGCCTTCTGTCTCATACAGCTTTTGAGCCTTGCCTTTAAATAGATCATATGCAAAAAGCTCGCTTTTCGTCGGATCGGATGCTGTGTAAAGGATAGTATGGTCATTCAGCCATCCCTCCACCTCATCAGCTTTGCCGTTTTTCAGCGGAATGATGTCTTTTTCTGTTTTGTCCGATGCCAATGCTTGCTTTTGCTGCTGATGAGATGGTTCACATGCCGATAAACTAAACATTAATGCTGACAGCAGAATAAAATAAACAAATCTCATCAGCCTTCCCCTCCGATCATATTTATTGTCCCATATTTGGTACGGGAGAAAAAAGAAAAAGTTTCAATTATTCATGAAAAAATAACGACCGCCATAAGATCCCGTTAGTCACTTCATAAATGTCCGGAAACTGGTAAAACGGCAAAGGATTTTTCCCTTTTCCCAGCTCTACCGTATAGCCCTCTTTAAAATAATGATGAATAAACCAGTCTCTGTATCCGGCATAGCTGTCGATATCACGTATCCCTTTATAACAGTTTCCGCTCAGAACTTCGAAATCCTTTACCACACGCGCTGATTCTTCTGGCTCAAGTCCTTTGTATCCCCAGTATATTTCTTCGCCCTGAGTATGGAGCGCGATCAATCTGTCGGGCGGATGATCTGTTATAAGACGCTGCATCGACATTGCTTCAGGCTCTGTTAACGGAGCGGTGCCGGGGAAATCACGGAAGCTTGGCTCTTTCGGTTTTCGATGTTTTTCAATTTCCCATAGCGAAGGAAATTGTTTATTTAGATCAACACCGTTGATGTTCGCCTTCCACTCATTAAAAAGAGTCCGATGTTCGTTTAATGTATTTAAAAAATCCTGCCTTTCCCCCGCAAATCCGGGACCATGCAAAACCAAATCAACACCGTCAGGATTGACAAGAGGCACGACAGAGAGAGACGTTTGATTGAAAAGTTTGAGAGGAGAAAATTGAAAGAAAGGCTTGTTTTCACACAAAGCCATACAGTACTCTTTAAGCCACTTTAATAAAACTGATGTGGTAATCCACTCATTCGCATGAAAAGATGCGTTCATATGCACCTTTTTGGGTGCATTTTCCGCTCCGACACTAAGTTCATATAGCGGCCTTCCCAATACTGAGCGGCCTATTGAACGATATGTGACAAACGGAAACACATCAATGATTTTTTCGATTTCTTCTTCTACTGCCTGAAAATCATAGGCCTTTTCTTCCCGAAGCCATTCGCTCGCAGGCTGTATAGATTGACACGTATCTAAAAATCGCTTCAGCTCCTGAATGGTTTCAATTGGTGCGTCACTGCCTTCTCCAATCCAAATCCCCGGACAAAACAGCTCCGTTTTTCCGGCTCTATGATTTGCACTGATCAGCAGTGCTTTGTCTATTTTTATTTCTTTCGCTAATATAGCCAAATTTTGTTTGATTTCAGGTTTTACGCGGATAGATGCCATTTTCATCCCCCTTTTTTGTTACTATATGACGGCGGATTTCAAAAAAGAAAGCCTTCCGTTCAAAAGGAACGAAAGGCTTTCTTTTTATGATGCCTGATCAAGTGTTTCTTTTTCTTTCTTTTCTGACGAATCGTCCAACCTGTCTTGATCATAAAATCTTAACAAATCACCGTATATTATTTGATCTGAGAACGAAAGCTCCTGCTTAGCTTTATCCGCAAACGGCTCACATGTTTGGTCTTCTTTCACAGGTTTGCCGGTTGATTTGTCATAGCAGACTCCATCTGTGTACACAACCCGATCTGTAATAAAGCTCCCGTCCCGAAGCACGGTAAAGTCAAGCTTTTTATCAGAAAGCAGGTCATTTCCGAATTGGATCTGTTCTTTTGTATCAACGCCTAAAAGGTTCATAAGCGTAGGCCGGATATCAATTTGCCCGCCGACTTTTTCTATGGTTTTCGGCTGTTGATCTGTAATACCCGGAATGTGAACAACAAACGGCACTTTTTGAAGCTGTACCTCTTCAAACGGCGTGACTTCTTTTCCTAGAAATTGCTCCATCGCTTCATTATGGTTTTCGGAAATGCCATAGTGGTCACCGTATAAAACAATCATCGAGTTTTCATACAGCCCATCTTCTTTCAGCTTTTCAATAAACCGTTTTAATGCCTCATCCTGATAACGCACTGTCGGAAAATATTTATTAAGTGTTTGGCTGTTTGAATCAAATTCCTCGATCATTTTATCTTCTTCATCAAGCTCAAAAGGAAAGTGGTTCGTCAGGGTTATGAGCTTCGAATAAAACGGCTGAGGCAGTGTTCTTAATAATTCGGAAGACTGTTCAAAGAATTCTTTATCCTTTAAACCCCAGCCGACTGAATTTTTATCTGTTACGTCATATGAATCAACATCTAAAAATTTGTCATATCCAAACGATTGATACATTAAATCCCGATTCCAAAAGCTTTTGTTATTCGCATGCAAAACAGCCGAATAGTAGCCCCGTTTCTTTAAAATTTCCGGGGCAGCCGTATATTCATTTCCCGCGTTTGTAAAGAACACCGCTCCCCTTCCAAGGGGATAAAGCGAATTATCAACGATAAATTCAGAATCCGATGTTTTTCCTTGTCCGGTCTGATGGTAAAAATTGTTAAAATTGAAACTTTCTTTTATAAAATCATTGAGAAAAGGCGTTATTTCCTGCCCGTTCACTTTTTCATTGATTACAAAACTTTGGGTCGATTCCAAAGATACGAGTATGACGTTCCTGCCTTTAGCTGCACCGAACAGACTTTTGTTCGTATCTTTAGCGTTAGCGTTTACATAGTTTTCAATTTCAGTAAGATTGTTGCTGTCAGCCAAGGCCCTCTGTGCCGATTGCTTTGATTGGAGCACACCGTCATAAATATGGAAATTAAAAAGGCTGATATTTTTGACCAGCATTTCCCTGTCAAATGAACGTGTCAATAGCTGAGGTCTTTCTGCTTCTGACAAACCTAAATTAAAAAAATAAACAGAAGCTACAAAAAGAAAATAAGCTGCACGTTCTTTTTTTGTGGTGACGTTGTTTGTTTGAAACGTTTTCTGACGTGTATGAAGCCAAATTAAAACCGCAATGTCGACCGCCAAAAGGATATCTGTCGGTTCCAGCAAGGTGCTGATGCTGCTTCCCAAGTCACCCATATTGCTCGTTTGGAAAAGAACAGGAATTGTTAGAAAATCATTGTAAAATCGGTAAAAAACCATATTGGCCAGCAAAACAAATGTCACCACACAGCTCATTGCAATCATGTAGCGGTTTCTGTTTTTGCCTTTTAGAAATAAGCCAAACCCAAAAATCAGCAGCAAGAAGCTCAATGGGTTGATAAATAAAATAAATTCCTGTGCAAAATTTTCGATTTTGATGTTAAAACTGGTTTTATAAACGGCATACGTTTTCAGCCACATCAACAAAATGGCAATCAGCATAAATGAAATTTTCGAAAAAAAACTTTTCCGCATTTCAACCTCCTATGCAGCACCCTAATAAAATTAATCAGAACATTGTGATTTCAACACACTAAACCATATCTTAACGTGCATATCACAAAAAATCAATACAGCGTTTACCTTTTAACCATTTTGATGGGTCAGCCACTCATTTTTGGCAATCCATGCTCCGCCAATGACTCCTGCATCATTGCCGAGAGCCGCGATTGAAATGTCAGCCGCTTTGCCCGCACGCGGAAATGCATATTGGCGGAACGCTGTTTCGACTTTTGATCTTAATATTTCTCCCGCTTTGGAAACCCCTCCGCCAAGAACGATTTTTGACGGATTGAGTGAGCTTGCCAAATTGCCAAGCACAAGGCCGAGGTAATTAGCGACCTCATCAACGACTGCAAGTGCAGCTGCATCATTGTCTTTTGCTGCTTCAAACACATCGCGCGCTGATAAATCTTTCTGTTCTCCAAGGCGCGTCGCCTGCTTAGCCTCTGCAATTTTCTCCTTTGCAATTCTTACGATTCCGGTCGCCGACGCAATGGTTTCGATACAGCCCGTTTTACCGCAATTGCAAGGGGCTCCCCCTTCAGGAATACAGCATATATGGCCGATTTCTCCGCCGGCTCCGTTTTTCCCGTGAACGATTTCCCCGTTAGCGATAATGCCCCCGCCTACGCCGGTGCCAAGCGTCACAAGAATCACATCCTTCGCTCCGTCGCCGGCGCCCTTCCACATTTCTCCCAGCGCGGCAATATTGGCATCGTTTTCAATAACGGCGGGAATACCCGTTTCCGCCTCTAAATGATTCTTCAGCGGGTAATTTTTCCACCCTAGGTTCACGGTTTCATATACCGTGCCCGTCATCATGTCTACAGGGCCGGGCGCCCCCATTCCAATGTACTTTACAATATGCTTCGGTTTGCTTACTTCCTCTAATTTACTGTCAATCGCTTTTGCAATCGTAACCGTGATTGTATCTCCTGTTTTGTCGGTCGGGACCTCCCATTTATGCTGTATTTCTCCATACATATTAATAAACGCAAGCTTAATTGTAGTTCCTCCTAAATCAATGCCCGCAAACCATACCTCGTCCATTTCTCATCACCTTTACCTTTACATATCTATTTCTTCCGCTGTTTTGTCTGTTCCAATTCCCTTTGAAGGACACCAGCCGCTTGTATCCATTGCTCCCTCTCAATGACATGGGACAGATACATTTCCTTCAGTTCGTCCATCATAAATTCAATTTCCAGTTCTCTGTTCCCAAAATAAACAACATGGCCAAACTTCTTTAACAGCTGCTGTACATCATATAATTTATTCATATTCCTCACCATTCTCTATCTTGTATAAATAGCGTATTCATAAACAACCTGTCCGTCAAGCAAAAAACGCCCGGCATAATGCCCGGCGTTTTTTCTATGAAAATTCAGCTTATAACATTAGGGAGCCATTTCGCCCCTGTTTTATTCTTTTCTTTCAATTTGTTCCTGTAGCTCTTTGTAGCTTTGCTCATTCGGCTTCAGCTTCACCGCAGTTTTAATGGCCGTTTCTGCCTTTGCCCATTCATTTTTCTCCTCATACAGAAGCGCCAGATTATAATAAGACGTATCGTCTTCTGGTTCTTTATCAATGGCCCTCTCAAGCAATGCAGCAGCTTTGTCATATTCGCCAATTTGCATATCTGAAACAGCCAGAATCCTTAGAAGATCGGCTGAGGCACCCTCTTGCTGAGCCTCTCCGCTCAGCAACTCGGACACTTCTTCATATTGGCCGTCTTGATACAGCCTGCCCGCCTGCTGCACCAATGCCGTTTGCTGATGAGCTGGTGAATGGACGCCATAATAAAGAAAGCCCCCGCCCAGCGCAACAAGCAGCACCGCTGAGACGATTCTTTTGGCCTGCGCTGAAGTGTTTGGTAATCCTAAAGCTCCCGCCGCCAGGAAACCGCCGATTAATCCGCCGATATGACCGGAGTTATCAATATTTGAAACAGCAAATCCAAAGCCCAAATTTATTATTATAATCACAATGATATTGGTGCCAATCGTTTTTAAAAACAATTTCCGGTTGGAAACAGCTAAATAAAGCAAGGCTCCCAAACAGCCAAAAATCGCTCCCGAAGCACCGGCGGAAGGATATGGACTGAACACAAAGCTGGCAACGGATCCCGTTACACCAGCCAGTAAATAAATCAAAAGAAATCTGCCTGATCCGTATATTTTTTCGACGGCAGTTCCTATCGACCATAAGGCAAAGGTATTAAAGGCTAAATGCGCCAGTCCGATATGAAGGACGATCGGCGTAACAAGCCTCCACCATTCTCCTTGTGCAATCAGGCTGTTTTCCTTTGCGCCAAAAGCAACTAGCGTTTCAGTATTGGTACTGCCTCCATTGATTTCAAGCAAGAAAAACATAATCAGCTGCAGTGCGATAAAAATATAGGTGAAAAACGGTTTTCCGTTTTGAAAAAATGCCGCTTCCTTTTTTCTCTGTTCTTCTTTTTTCTTCAATAAAGAAATAAAGCTCTCCTTTACGCCTTGCACGTCATCATATGACATATCATCTTCTCTCAAATGCCTGAGGACCGCAAGATCTGTTTGCAGGGAGGCTTCGATTCTCTGAATACCTTGGTCAAGCTCTGCCGTATGGATAAGCGCTGATTCGACTGTTGCCTTACCTTTTTTATAAGGCTCGCCGATAGCTTCTTCCCAGTCATCCACAGGCGCTTCAGCAGAAAATAGAAGGTTCAGCACCTTGATGCTTCGCTTGTTAAGAGAAATTCTCACCTGTTCGATCCGTTCGGCTTGCATATTCGCGTCCCTTACGATTTCCTGATGAAAATCGACGTTCTTTCTATGCAGGCGAACCATGTCATAAGGAGACTTGCCCGGCGCTTCCAGCCAGATTTCATCTGAATAATCTGAGGACGGAATGAATTCATAGCCGCTTCTCAGCAGGGTGTCTGCTGTTTTCCAATATGTATATTCTAACAAATACATCTTTTACCGCTCCAATTGTTTTTCTTTATTATAACAGGTAGCGAATCGATCTCATACTGAAAGGAAAAATCCCGCAGGAAACGGGATTTTTTAAAAGGCTTGCTGGATAAATTTGTTGCGGATAAACGGAATTTTTAAAAAGAAGTGTATAAAGGACTGCCTGATTCTTGGCTGTCCGAGAACCGTATTCATCACTCTGTAGCGGTTTTGGTAAAACAGCACGGCAGAAACGGTGCATATCGAAAAGATAATCAATTTTTTCATATGATCCCTCCTACCAGTATCGTTTGTTATTTCTTCGTAATTATTCTTTTAGGAGGGATGATTTTTCATGAAAAACAATCCACGATTTTGTTATCCGTTATTAGTTTTTTCACGGGGATATCATGAGGCATGCGAGGAATGCTAGCAACAAGCTGGCACGATAGGAGGAGTGAAACCGTGCTTCCATTATAACCTTCCAAATAACGGTCGTAATAGCCTCCGCCATAGCCGATCCTGTAGCCATCATAGTCAAAGCAAACGCCGGGGACAATCATTACATCTATGTCAGAGCTCTTAACTTCGGCGGTTTTTTCTGTAATAGGCTCCTGCAGGCCTACATAAACCGTCTCAAGCTGATCACCGTCTTTATATGTACGAAACTGCATGTCACGGGTGTCAGGAAAGCACTTAGGAATACAGACTTGTTTTCCTTCCTCCCAAGCCTGCTGAATTAACGGTCCGGTCGGAATTTCCTGGCCCCTGGAGATGGTAACCGCAATCGTCTGAGCTTCTTGCCATTCTTGTAAAGAAAATAATCGTTGATGAATAAGCGTAGATTTTTGAAGCCATTCTTTGTCTGATACGGCCGACAGTTGTTCTTTCACAGCTTTTCTTAATTGTGTTTTCAAATGAAGTCCCTCCCTGTTGGCAAAGAAAAAACAGCAGGAAAATCCTGCTGTTATTTTGTTTCACGGTGTAACGTAGATTTTTTATCACGTGGGCAATATTTTTTAAATTCAACGCGATCTGGATTGTTGCGTTTGTTCTTTTTAGAAATATAGTTACGCTCACCACATTCTGTGCAAGCCAAAGTAATATTAACGCGCATTATTTTCCCTCCAAACTCAATATCATTTACTTATTCAGACTTATACATAATACCACTATAATGGACGGAAAGCTAGGATGTTTTTTAATGAAATGCTGATTTATTGAGCATTTGTTCATAAAGTGTAAGATATGCACGCTTGATATGAGCTGGATGATGCAGCCTAACAATATGTTTCCTGCCTTTTTCTTTCACTCGGCTGAGCCTTTTTCCGTCAATCAGCAAGCCGTTTATCGTCTCAGCAGCTTCTGTCTCTTGGGTAAAGTCTGCAACAAAAGCGGTTTTGTTATGGTGCGCGTAATCAAGCCATCCTCCCTTGTGGGAAACAACCGTCGGCACGCCGCGCTCCATACTTTCTTGCGCGGCCAAACCAAAAGGTTCATACAAGCTCGGAAAAACAGCAAGTTCGCATCGGGACAGCCATCCCTGCTTTTCTGCTTGGCTTAAAAAAGGCAAAAATACAACGGATTGTTTCAGCCCTAAGGTCTCAACCTGCTTAGTATAAGAAGCAAGAGACGGTCCTTCGCCTGCCAGCACCAGCTTGAGTCCGGGATGGCGCTTTTTCAGCAGGCTGAACACTTGTATCAAATGGTGAAACCCCTTTTCCGGCACAAATCTCCCGAAGGAAAACAAGTACGGTGTGTTGATCATTTTCACTCTGGAGGGGCTGATGTTTTCCTGTGTAATAGGGCTTGGAATGACAATTGTTTTTTTGCCTGCTCCGTAGGCTCTTTCTAAGAATGATTTCATTAAAGTGCTCAGAACGATGATCCGGTCAGAGGCTTCAATCAGAATACGCTCTGTCAATTGTCTGTATGGATGAGGCGTTTGTTGGACAACTTGTTTTCGGCTGCTTTCAAGCCCATGTATTGTGGTCAGCAGCGGGATATTAAGTTTGTTTTTCAAATAGCGGGCTGCAGGAGCCGTGATGTCATCGTGTGCATGGATAAGATCATATCGACATTTGGAGCCCATCACATGGTTAATCATTTGTGCATTAACATCCGCCATCGCGCTTTCAAAGTCATCATAAGAGAGGAAATTCGTTGAAACAGGGAAATGTATATGTATCGGAGAAGTATGACATCCGTCAGGTGCGCAAACATATAGCTCTGCGTGCCGCTCAATAAGCGGTATCAAACGGCTGAGGTGGACACCTAGTCCGCTTTTGGGATGGCTGGGATTTTCGGATGAAAGGATCAGGATCTTCACAGTCTCTTGTCCTCAGCCGGATATGAAGTATATGCAGAAAATTGTTCGGTCCAATTCCCGCAAGGCTCAAATCGGCTGAAACCCTTCATCTGTTTTCCTTCGTTTTTTTTCATAAATACAGGTGGTGTCTCCGCCCATTTGAGACAGACATTCAGCGAATTATACACTCTGAATTCGGCCCTGTACTCTGCACCCCCGGCTGCCGGATGAAACTTCAGTTCTCCTTTATAAAGATTGGTATGCGCCTTATAGACAAACTTCTCGTTGCCTTTGGTCATCAAGAGGCTGATTTCTTTCACCATATCTTGTGCATCCTCGAAAAGCACCGCTTCTGTGCGCTGCAATATGCCGGCGGGAAAATTCCATTTTACAATTAAGGTTTGAGAATGTTGTATCATAATGTCGAAGCTGTCCCTATAAAAAGGGTCAGTGTTTCGAATAGTATGGGAAACTGGGTGTTTATCCATGTGCTTTTAACAGTCTCCTTCCCCTGGTATTTCTCACTGATCCTATTAAACCATTACATCTGGTGTAAACAAAGAAAGATTTCTCGACAAAATATCCGTTTTTTTCACGAATTCCTTTAGTATATAGCTATTTTATGGTATAAAAAAGAAGGGTAAAATAAGAATAGAAGGTGATGAAACGTGGAAATTGCTATTATTGCGTTGTTTATCGTCAGTATAGCGCTAATTGCATTCTCATATTCTCAGAGAGATCCAATGAAGGATGTAGAACAAGAGGTTGAGACTCTTCAGCTTTCCGCTATGCAGGAAATTTATAAATTGAAAAAGAAAATGACTGTGCTTGAAGAAGAATTGCTGGAAACTAATCTTGTCATCCGCAAATCTAAGCACAGCGGCATCAATCAAAAAATCGCTAAGCAAATTCTATCTAAATATAACAACGGCATGTCCGTGGAAGCTATTGCAAAAGCGGAGCATGTTTCAGTAGAAGATGTGAATCATATTATTAAGGATAACGAGAGGGTGCTCGTATGACAAAACGGGGCATTCAAGCATTTGCCGGCGGCATTATTTTGGCGACTGCCGTTCTTGCCGGTGTTTTCTATTTGACCGATGAAGACCAAGCCGCCGCTGTTAAAAATGAAAAATCAGTGAGCGAACAGGATGTCAGCGCTTATCTTGACTCTAAAAAAATGGTCTCAGTCGACCGTGATGAATATCAAAAGCTGTTGGACTCAAAAGAGAAATCATTAAGTGATGACAGCAATGCAGATGATACAGAAAAAAATAAAAATAAAACGTATAAACTTACCATCAAAGACGGCATGAGCACTGCGGATGTTTCGGACATTCTTGAAAAAGAAGGCCTCATTTCCTCAGCGCAGGATTTTAATGATTATGTCATTGACGCAGGCTACCATAAAGAAATCCGAGCCGGTAATTTTAAGTTAAAGCAAGGCATGAGCTTCAAAAAGATTGTTAAAACTTTGACACGCTGATAAACAGCCTGTTTCAGCTTGCCGGCAGTGTCCATTTCTGGATACTGCCGGCAAGCTTTTTTAGATTTTAGGACATTTTAGAGCCGCTGAGGTTTACCTGCATTTTCTGCATACAAAAGAGGCTCTGATTGATCTCTCCGAGCCTCCGCAGGCTAAAACAGCCCTTTTTTTAGGGTTATCCAAACTTCCCTGTAATATAATCCTTCGTTCTTTTATTATTTGGGCGTGAAAACATCTTTACCGTATCATCGCACTCAACAAGCTCTCCCATGTAAAAGAATGCGGTTTGATCAGAAACTCTGGCTGCCTGCTGCATGTTATGCGTGACAATAACGATAGTGTATTTCCCCTTCAACTGAAGGATAAGCTCCTCAATTTTTCTTGTTGAAATCGGGTCAAGCGCTGACGTTGGTTCATCCATTAGTAAGATATCGGGGTTTGTGGCAAGCGCTCTGGCGATGCAGAGACGCTGCTGCTGGCCTCCGGATAACGCAAGTGCCTGATGATGCAGTCGGTCTTTCACTTCATCCCATAACGCAACATCTTTTAATGATTTTTCTACTGTTTCTTGAAGCTTCTTTTTGTTTTTCATACCATGAATTCTCGGTCCGTAAGCCACATTATCAAAGATGGATTGCGGAAACGGATTGCCTTTTTGAAAGACCATGCCGATATTTTTTCTTAACTCTACGACATCAACTTTCTGCTGCAAAAGATTGCTGCCATTATAGATCATGTCGCCGGTCATTCTTACGTTTGGCGTCATACGAATCATTAAATTCAATGTCTTGATAAACGTAGATTTTCCGCAGCCGGATGGGCCTATGATCGCCGTGACCTCATGTTTATTCATTTTCATATGAATATCTTTTAAGGCCTGATGTTCTCCGTACCACAAGTTCATCCCATTGATTTCAAAAACTTCCGATTTCTTCGCAGTCTCTGTAGCAATACTCATCGGTGTCCTCCTAACCGAATTTCCCGTTAATATAATCCTCTGTCTTTTGGTGCTTCGGACTTGTAAAAATTTGTTCTGTCTGTCCATATTCTACGAGGTCTCCGTTTAAAAAGAATGCCGTTCGATCGGAAACCCTCAGTGCTTGCTGCATATTGTGCGTTACGATGACAATTGAATATTCTTTTTTCAATTCAGTGATCAGCTCTTCAATTTTCCCATTTGAAATAGGATCAAGGGCTGAAGCCGGTTCATCTAACAGCAGGACGGCAGGTTTCATTGCGAGCGTTCTCGCGATGCACAGCCTCTGCTGCTGGCCCCCTGATAAAGACAGGGCCGAGGAGTGAAGACGGTCCTTTACTTCATCCCAAAGCGCCGCTTTCGTTAAGCTTTCTTCGACAATCTCATCAAGCACTGCTTTTCTCCGTTCTCCGGCATATTTTAAGGCATGTGTCATATTGTGATAGATAGATTTTGGAAAAGGGTTCGGCTTTTGAAAGACCATTCCGATCTCTCTTCTAAGATTGACGACATTAATCTTGCTGTCTAAAATATTTAATCCTTCATACAAAATTTCTCCTTCACTTCTTGCTGAGGGGATTAAATCGTTCATACGATTAATGTTTCTGAGAAAGGTTGACTTGCCGCATCCGGACGGACCGATCAGAGCTGTCACAGCGTTCTTTTCAATATCCATGTTAACATGATAAACCGCCTGCTTTTCTCCGTAAAAAATAGATAGATCCCTCATCTCGAGTACATGCTGCCGCGGAACAGAAATGGGCTGCTCCATTTTTTCCTTTTCCATTAGGTTGATCATCTCAAATCGCCCTCTCCTCTAGTTTGCCGTAAGCTTTTTATAAATAATTGAACCGAGCCATCTTGCCGCCAGGTTGAAAAACAGGACAGAAATAACCAGCACTGCTGACCCTCCGTTAGCGATCGCTTCAGCATCTGGGATAATCCCTTGGGTGTTCACATTCCAAATATGCACCGCAAGCGTTTCAGCCGGTCTGAAAATATTGAAAGGCGATGTTTCTGAAAATGGATTCCATTCCGTAAAGTTGAGGCGAGGTGTCGTAAGGCCGGCTGTGAATAATAATGCCGCCGCTTCGCCAAACACCCTGCCGGACGCTAAAATCGCACCTGTAATGATAGATGGAATGGCACTTGGCAGTAAAACCGTTTTAACTGTATGCCATCTTGATACGCCTAAAGCGAGCGACGCTTCTTTCAAATCCTTAGGAACTGAACGAACCGCGTCTTCTGTGACACGAACCATCACTGGCAAATTAAAGACGGTTAAAGCAAGTGCGCCGCCGATAATTGTATACCCCCAGCCCGTCAGATTGACAAACATCAATAATCCGAACATACCGATCACAATAGAAGGAAGCGATGACAGCACTTCAATACACGTTCTGATAAAATCCGTCAATTTGTTTTGAGGCGCATATTCCGCCATGTACACACCGCCGCCGACGCCGAGCGGAATCGTAATCAGCATGGTAATAAACAAAATATAGAAAGAGTTAAACAGCTGGTCGCGTATACCGCCTCCCGCCGCAATGGCGCTTGATTTTGTCGAGATGAAATCAAAGCTGATCTGAGAAACGCCGTTTATAAGAATATAAGAAAACAGCCCCACAAGGATGGCCGCAATGATTGCGGCGCATAAACCGAATACACCTGTCGCAATTCTGTCCGTCAATTTGCTGTTCATTACAATTTCCTCCTAGATGACAAGTAACGTATGAGCAGAATAAATAGAAACGACATCACAAGAAGAACAAGTCCCATTGACCACAGCGTATTGTTTTCCACGCTTCCATAAGTGGTATGACCCATATTCAGGGTAATAATCGTTGTTAATGTTCCTGCTGTATCAAGCAGGCTCTCAGGCAAAATTCTCGTATTACCAATAACCATCTGTACAGCGAGTGCTTCTCCGAACGCCCGCGCCATGCCCAGCACCACCGCAGTCATCAAAGTTGGAAAGGCTGCAGGTACAAGCACTTTTCTGATCGTCTGCCATCTTGTTGCACCGAGCGCATATGAGCCTTCTCTGAGACTTTTCGGAAGCGAGGCCATCGCATCAGCCGAAATTGATGTGATCGTCGGCAGAATCATGACTGACAGCACAATTGTACCGGCCAATAAGCTATGCCCTGTTCCGCTTGTTTTAAATGCAGCGATAAACGGCACCAATACTGTAAGACCTATGAATCCATAAACAACAGAAGGAATGCCGACTAGAAGTTCAATCACCGGCTGCAGCACTTTCTTTCCCCAATTCGGCGCGATTTCCGTCATGAAAATAGCACCGGCTATGCCAAGCGGAGCAGCAATAAGGGCGGAAAGAACAGTCACCGCAAATGAACCGAAAATAAACGGCAGCACCCCAAACTGAGGCTCAGTATTTGTTGGGTTCCAATTCAGGCTCGTTAAGAATTCAATTGGGCTTACACCATTTACAAGAAAAGATTGCAGCCCCTTTACGCCAAGGAAAATGGTGATCGCTATCGACGCCGCAATCATGATAAGCGCACAGGCGGTCACGATCATTCTTCCCCGGACTTCATCCAGTTGCCGGTTTTGCCTTGAGCTGATTAATCTTTCGCTCACAGACCATTTTTCTCTATTGTTTATCATCTATGACACTCCTATGAATGTGTTAAGAGGGGAAGCGGGTGATCCGCACTCCCCTTTTTTTGTGTTTAATCAGCTTTGCTTTCCGCTTGAATCACGGGTTACTTTCATATCTGTGACCGGAATATAACCTTGATCTGTTACAATGCTTTTTTGAATCTCTTCACTTTTTAGGTAATCAAGAAACTCTTTCGCCAACCCTTCTGCTTCACCCTTTGTGTAAGAGTGCTGATAAGCCCAGATCGTGTACTCGCCTGTCATGACGTTTTTCGCTTCTGGTTTGACGCCGTCGATCGCAAGAGGTGTTACTTTGTCATCTGTTAAATATGAGAATGCCAGATATCCGATAGCTCCCGGAGTATCAGCAATGATTTTTTTAACCGTGTTGGAAGAATCCTCTGTAATTCCTTCAGCAGGCTCAGCCTCGTCAAGCGCATATTTCACAAACGTAGCACGTGTTCCTGAAGAATCAGGACGGTTCACAAGAGTAATCTTTTGGTCCTTGCCGCCAAGCTCTTTCCAGTTTTTGGTTTTTCCTGTGAAAATGTCTTTTAACTCTTTTTTAGAAATATCTTTCACGCCTGTGTCAGGGTTTACAGCCGCGGCCATACCGACGACTGCCACTTGATGATCTTTAAGCGCTTTTGCGTCGATGCCTTCTTTTTCTTCAGCGAACACATCAGAATTTCCGATTTGGACAGCTCCTTCAGACACTTGAGAAAGTCCTGTACCAGACCCTCCGGCCTGCACCTGGACATCTGCCTCCGGATTTTCTTCCATAAATTTCTCTGCCGCTGCAAGTATTAACGGCTGCATGGCCGATGAACCAGAAATGGTTAAAGAACCAGATGCCTTACCTTCTCCGCTTGCAGACCCGGTATTTGACTTTTCACTCTCTCCCGCATTTCCGCATGCTGCTGCAATCATCATAAAAGCAGCCATAAGAAGCATGAGCACCAACTTGTTTTTTTTCATTTCTTGAATTCCCCCTGCGTATAATGTGTAATTTGTCCTACATGTATAGCGTAAAGGTTGAGTGTGAAAAGCGTTTTAAACGAATGTAAAGGTTTTGTAAATACGTGTGTTTTTTTGTATACAAAAAAACGCCCACACATGTGGGCGTTCTGTTTTAATGATTTGAAGATGTTGAGCTTTGCGCCTCTTCTTCAATTTTATTTTTGTTTTTTTGCTGAGTGTTGTCGTCTTCTTGTTTTGATTTCAGTTCGAAGTATTTATCTAATACTTCTCGTCCGATTTCATTCGTAATGGAATATCTGTCACTATAGTTAACATAGGCCCAAGGAACGACTACAGAAATGGCTATCTCCGGGTTGTCTGCAGGTGCATAGGCAACGAGTGTTGTATTATAAGTACTTTCCCCTGTTTTTGATTTATTAGGACCATCATAGAAAGATTGTGCTGTACCAGTTTTGCCTGCCGGACTATATTTCGCCGACGCAAATTGGCTTGCTGCTGTTCCCTTTGTCATGACCCGTTTAAAGCCGGCTTGAACTTCTCCGATCTCCTCACTGCTCATATTTACTTTATTTAAAACTTGAGGCTGGACAGATTCCACTACAGCTCCGATGCCTTTTTGAGCATCCGGCTCTCTTACTTCTTTCACGAGCTGAGGCTTCAAACGATATCCTCCATTTGCAATAGTGGACACGTATTGCGCCATTTGGAGCGGTGTATACGTATCATACTGTCCGATAGCAAAGTCAAGCAAAAGCCCTGATTGTCTCTTAGTACCTTGATAACCGGTTGCTTCATTCGGCAGATCAATTCCGGTTTTTACTCCTAAGCCAAACTGACTAAAATTATAACGGAATGTATCGAAGGCTTTTGTGTCCAACGGCAATGATTGACCGCTTTTATATTCACCTTTACCGATCGCAATTGCTGTTTTAAACATAAATACGTTTGACGATTGTTCAAGTGCTCTTTGAATGCTGACAGGGCCTAAATTCGTCCAAGATTTTTTAGGGTTGGAACCCTTAATTAGAATCGGTTCATCTTGGAATACAGTGTTTAAATTGATCGCACCTGTTTGCAGCCCTGTTAACACAGTCGCACCTTTAACAGAAGACCCCATTGCATAGGAAGAAGTCATAGCGCCTAGGGCATAATCGTCGATTTTATATTTACCATTTTGATTGGTAATTTGTTTGCCTGCCATTGTCAAGACTTCACCGTTTCTCGGATCCATCATCACCACAAATGCGCGATCCAATAATTCAGTGCTTGCTCTTGCTTTGGCCGATTTCAAATTTTTCTCAATAATTTTTTCGACTGATTTTTGCAAATCAATATCAATTGTAAGCACCAAGTCCTTGCCGGCTTTGCCTTCTGAAATGGTTTTTTTGCCGGTGACGTTGCCGGAAGAGTCTGTCAAGTTTTGCACTTTTTCTTTTTGTCCTTGAAGAACATCTTCATATTGATATTCTAAATAACTTTTGCCGACCCTGTCATTTCGGCTGTAGCCGAGTGACAAATAATGATCAAGAAGGCTTGAAGGAAGCCCTTCATTTGAACTGGATACACTGCCAAGCAATGTACGCAGCAAACTTTTATACGGATAATCCCGTTCCCAGTCTGATGTAACGTCTACCCCTGGCAATTCTTCCAAATGTTCACTTACGACAGACATCTCCTTGGCAGTCACATCTTTGTTTTTGATATATTGAGGCGTCAATGAGTAGCCTGAATCCATCTGCCTTTTAATAGCGAGTATCTGCATATCTTCATCTGTCAGTTCGTTCAGTTGTTTATCGGTAATACGCTTCAGCTGAATCTGGTATAAATCATCGTCAGAAAGCAATTTATCTTCAACTTTTTTTCTTTCTTTAGCTGTAATGAGTTTTTTCGCTTCTTTCGGTCTCGTTAGAATCCAATAATCCTTTTTGTCCCGTTCTGTGACCTTTTCAGTATCCACTTTAATCATACCTGCAAGTTTTTTCGCAATTTTTAAACGCTGCGCTTGTGTCGTTGAGGTAGATCTTGTGTATGTAATCGCATTTAACGCTTTGTTGGTCACAATTGAATTCAGGTTTCGATCGTAAATTTTCCCTCTCGGCACAGCTGAACTGACATCCACTTCTTCCTGCTTGCTTGCTTCATTTTTATAATCTTCACCCATAACGATTTGCTTGATGCCAAGCTCTACAATAATCCAAGTGAAAATGATGAATGCAAGCAAAAATAAAATGTTCAGCCGAATCGGCAGAGACTTCTTTTTCTCATTATGTTGTTTTTTCGGTTTACTTCTTCTCATGACATCACCTTTTCTTTATTACAGAAAGAAATGACACTCAGGTAAGAGTGCCATAGATTATTCTAAAGGTTTTTTCGACTTTTTTCTACAGATAACCCTTTTTTCACGAATTATTATCTTTCTCCTTTTAAAAGGTTCGGTTCTGCCACTCGTTTTTGACCGTCTTCTGCCATCGTTTCTTCAGCCGGGTCCGGTTCTGTGAATCTGATGTCTTTGACGAAGTAATAAATCAGTGTATGCCCCGCTCCGAGCAATGCAAGAGACACCGGGATTCCCACATCGTCTTTTAATAATGAGACGATAATAAGAAAAAATAGAATCGACACAATTCTGCCTGCATTTAAAAACAATTCTCTCAGCACAATATATTCAATTCTCGCCTTTCTTGCATGCCTCGCCCGTCCGATGACATCATAAGTAAGGGATAAATAGGGAACGAGGAGCAAGGGATATCCAATTGCGATAAAAACGCCGTAGGTGAGCAAGGTCGTGAAGCTCATATGGAAAAGGATAAGAAACAGCGCTCCATACAGCACCAGTCCTCCTACAAGTATTGCCTTTTTTCTTGCCTTCTTTTTGATCAGCCTTGACACAAAATAGTAGGCAAAGAAGGAAACAGCTGAATTAACAAGACCAAAGGTACCAAGCGCCAATTCACTGTTTGTTGCAATAAAAACAAACACACTGATTAAAAAAACAAAAATTCCCTCTCTCAAGCCTTGAAAAAAATGCGCATTTGTAATTTTGCGCCAATTCATATTCGTATGGCGTTCAGCAAATACTTTTTTCAGCATAAAACGTCCTTTTGACTCTCTCCGTTTCAGAAAGAAGCTCATGACTACAGCGAGTGCAAATAAACTGAGGGAAAGGCTGAAAATGATCGTATATCCTGTATTATTTTCAAATCTTGAGATCACAAAACCTGCAACAATCGGCCCAATCATCCCTGCCGTCGATGATAAAATCCCCAGAAAACCATTGAAAAAATCTCTCGTATCAGGCTCTGTGATTTCAAAAGTCAGCACATTAAACGCAAGCCAATAAAAACCGTAGCCTACACCAAGGACTGCGCCTATCAGCACCAGCCGGGAAGCGGCCGTTTCACCCGCCAACAGCACCGTTAAATAAAATCCGGCTAAAAAGATCACACCAAATCTAAGGATAAACACCCTGTCTATTTTCTTAGCCAACCGTCCGGCTAATAAAAAGGTGAATGGCTGCATCGTCACAATTGACAGATTATAGATGGCCAAATCAACGAATTTTCCTGATTGCTTCCAAAGGTACACATTCACAAATGTATTAGAAAGCGCAATACCTAATGAGTAAAGTCCTCCAATGGTAAGCAGCAGCAGTAAGCCTTTGTTTACTTCTACGTTGCCAAATATTTTTTTTAGTTTGCTCATCACTGACTCCCCTTTACTATCCATAGTTTGTCTAAACTAAAACTCAGATATGTAAAAAGGAGAAAAAGTTCCACACAAAAAAACAAGACCCGTAAAGGGCCTTGTTTCATTTAATCCTTTATTTTGCTTCGCTGTAAAGACGGGCAACCTCATCCCAATTGACAACATTCCAGAAAGCGGAGATGTAATCAGGACGGCGGTTTTGGTAGTTAAGGTAGTAAGCGTGCTCCCACACATCAAGACCTAAAACCGGAGTTTTCCCTTCAGAAAGCGGAGAATCTTGGTTTGGCGTGCTAGTGATTTCAAGCTTGCCATTGTTTACTACAAGCCATGCCCAGCCAGAACCGAAACGGCCTGTTGCCGCAGCTCCGAACTGCTCTTTGAATTTGTCAAAGCTGCCAAATTCACTTTTGATTGCCTCTGCTAGATCTCCTGTCGGCTCGCCGCCGCCATTTGGAGATAAAAGTGTCCAGAACAATTTGTGGTTGGCATGTCCGCCACCATTGTTGCGTACAGCAGTGCGGATGTTTTCCGGCACAGCGTTGAGGTCAGCTACAAGCTCTTCAACAGATTTGTTTGCAAGAGCAGTATTTCCTTCAACCGCTTTGTTCAAGTTTGTAACATAAGTGTTATGGTGCTTCGTATGGTGAATATTCATTGTTTCCTTGTCGATATGCGGTTCTAACGCATCGTAAGCATAAGGTAATTCTGGAAGTTCGTAAGCCATGATAAATTCCTCCTTCATATTATATGTACTGAAATGCCGCTATCAAGCGAGCCTTTCTTCATTCAGATTATCAAAAGAAAGGCGCGTTATCAATGAAAAAGCTCATAAAAGGTCATTTCAGCAGGCATATTTCACTTTAACCGTTAAGACTTGTTACTAAACCTGTTGTTTTTGCTTTTTTATAGAACAGTCCATAAAAAATACCCGATCATGATTAGCTGAATGACGCCCTTTGCCAGGACACTCGTTAAAAACCCGATCAGTGATCCCAAGCCGATTTTGAATGCGGCCTTCATATCTTTCTGATGAACGATAAGCTCAGCTGCGACCGCGCCGATAAACGGTCCCAAAATGATACCTGCTACAGGAATGACAAACGGTCCGATTAATAGGCCAATCGTGCTTCCCCAAATCGCCGCCCTGCTGCCCCCGAATCTTTTAACCCCCAGCAAATTGGATACATAATCTGCTGCGAATAAAACAGCGGCAAATACGGCTTCCACAAGCCAAAACATATAGGAATAAGGACTGAACGTAAACAAAAATCCATATAGAACAAATCCTGCAACAATAAACACGACGCTCGGGATGACAGGGTACACAAGCCCGATAAATGCGATAACAAATACAACAGCTATGATCAGCCAATATAAAATATCCATAAAATCTCCTCTTTCCGCGGATTTATCTATCCGCTCTAAGCTTATTATGTATTATTCCTTATCTTGGTGCTGGTAACCTTCACTTTAAAATTAGCTTACTATAATAGATCTCCCTTGTGTTCATGCGGTGTGAACGATACAATAAGCAACATATATCAGTATAGCTAGGAAGTGAAGGTTTTGAATTTATTTAAGCTTTTGATTAAAAGTACATACTCTCCCAAGGATATCGCAAAGACAAGGTTCCAAGGGATAGGGAAGGCGATTCTTTATGTTTTCCTTCTTTCGCTCCTTTTTACACTCCCGAGCGCTTATTATTTAAGCTCCGGAACTGTGAAATCAATGAACGGGTTTAAATCCGTTTTACAAGATGATTTCCCCGATTTTACGATTTCAAACGGCAAACTGCAAACCGATGAAAAAAAATCCACGGAATCACAGGCGAATGGATTTGTCATCGTATTTGATCCCACTGACGCATACGGCACAGAACAAATCGAGGCAAAGCAAAATGCTATCGGCATTTTGAAAGACAAATTTGTCTTGGCAATCGACGGCCAGGCGACAGAAATGAATTACTCATTGCTCCCTTCTGAATTGACGAAAAAGGATGTCATGTCCGGATTACATCAAAATAAAACAATGATTGTGACTGTGCTTTCTGTCCTATTGTTTCTCATGACTGCCGTGGGTAAATTTATAGAAGTTTCTTTCCTCGGCTTGATCGGACTGATCATGAAAAACGCCCAAAGAAAACAGCTGTCCTATCCGCAGCTATGGAAACTTTCTGCTTATTCGATTACCCTTTCAACCATTTTCTTTACCATTATGAGAGCGTTGGAAGCTTCTGTGCCAAGTGAATTTTTAGTTAATTGGTTTGTAAACTTTGTGATCCTCTTCCTCGTCTTAAAAGAGATACCGTCAAAGAAAACAGCCGTTTAGTCTGAGACTGTCCCGCACAGTCTCTTTTCTTTTGTCATGAAGGAAAAGGGACAAGCATACAATGAAGTAAAATTCGTATGCGGGAGGCAAAAAGCATGAAGCGTCTCATCTTTCTATTCAGCAGTATATTTGTCATCTTTATTATATTTTACGATGTAAAAATAGGAACCATTCCCTTCCAGGACCTCCCTGTTTATGCAGTGTCAGCAAAAACTTCTGAACAACAAGAAGCGGCGTATAAAACAGTTACAGTGAAAAAGGGTGACACGGTCATGTCAATTGTCGGAAATACGGGCTCGCCAGATGAGATTGTGAGGGATTTCGAAGCACTGAATCCAAATGTAAAAGCAAGCAGCATTCAAGCCGGAACAGCGTATAAATTCCCCGTATATCACAACTAAAACGTTAATTTCTTGTCAGTTCGGCGAATACACTGTTACAATATAATTTGTAAATCAAAATCACACAGACCATATCAGGACTGGATTCAATAAGCGGTAACTACAATTAAGGAGCGATTGACAAGTGAGTGAAATCACCCATCGTACAAAAACGCGTCCCGTCAAAGTGGGACCTTTAACAATAGGCGGAAATAATGAAGTTGTCATTCAAAGCATGACAACAACAAAAACACATGATGTAGAAGCAACAGTAGCGGAGATTAACCGATTGGCAGAAGCGGGATGCCAAATCGTGCGGGTCGCGTGCCCTGACGAGCGTGCGGCTAATGCGATTGCCGATATCAAAAAACAGATTTCCATTCCGCTTGTTGTTGATATCCATTTTGACTACAAGCTTGCCTTAAAAGCGATAGAAGGCGGAGCAGATAAGATCCGGATCAATCCTGGGAACATCGGCCGCCGTGAAAAAGTCGAAGCTGTTGTTAAAGCAGCAAAAGAAAAAGGAATTCCTATTCGAATCGGCGTTAACGCAGGTTCTCTGGAAAAACGCATTTTAGAAAAATACGGCTATCCGACAGCAGACGGAATGGTCGAAAGCGCGCTTCACCATATCAAAATCCTTGAAGATCTGGATTTTCACGATATTATCGTCAGCATGAAAGCGTCCGATGTGAACCTTGCGATTGAAGCATATGAAAAGGCCTCAAGAGCTTTTGATTATCCGCTTCATCTCGGGATTACAGAGTCAGGAACATTGTTTGCCGGCACGGTTAAAAGCGCGGCAGGCCTCGGGGCTATCTTAAGCTTGGGTATCGGTAACACGATGCGTATCTCATTAAGCGCCGATCCGGTGGAAGAGGTAAAAGTAGCACGAGAATTATTAAAATCTTTCGGGCTTGCTTCAAATGCGGCCACCCTTATTTCGTGTCCGACTTGCGGCCGGATTGAAATTGATTTAATCAGCATTGCAAATGAAGTGGAAGAATACATTTCAAAGGTAAAAGCGCCGATTAAAGTAGCTGTTCTCGGCTGCGCCGTAAACGGTCCGGGAGAAGCAAGAGAAGCTGACATCGGTATTGCCGGTGCCCGCGGTGAAGGACTTCTGTTCCGCAAAGGCGAAATTGTCCGCAAGGTTCCCGAAGAAACAATGGTTGAGGAATTGAAAAAAGAAATTGACAAACTTGCCGAGGAGCATTATGCAAAACTCGAAGCTGAAAAAGCGAAATTAAATACTTAAACACAAAAAGCTTGACGGAAACCCGTCAAGCTTTTGCTTTAGAAAAACGGAATAATAAATATTCCCAGCACAAGTGATATTACGCCAATTCCCATTGCCCAGCCGCCTAAGCTGGTTGCGCCTCTTCTTCGTGCGATATAACCGACGATGATTCCAGCCGCCCCTAACAGCACAGGAAGGACAAACAAGGAAATAATAGATAGAGCTAAAGCAATAAATCCAATGCCTCGCCCTTCATTGGCTCCTGCATTATTCTCATCACGGTCACCGACTCGGTCTGATGCGCGGTAAGGCTCCGCAATTTCAGCAGAAGTTTCTTCTAAATAACCGTCATCATGGGTAATGTTCGTGCCCTCTGAGCCATGATCGACATAATAATTATTACCTTCACGTTTTTCGTAGTCGTATGCCACCTTCAATTCCCCCTTGTCTTTTATTAAAGGAGCTTTTATAGTTTAAGCAATTTCTTCTGTTTCATGTTTGCTAAACTTTTCTGGTAATGTTAATTGTTTATGTTACACTTGAAAGTATGAAAATAAAGGAGTGTGGGCATGTTACGCTTAGGAATAGATATTGACGGCACCATAACGGCTCAAGATACATTTGTCCCTTATTTAAACCGCTCGTTTAACCTTTCTATTTCATTAGACGATATGACGGACTATGATCTGACAAAGCTGCTGAATATTACAACCGAAGAATTTTGGGACTGGATGAATCGCAATGAAGCGATGATATATAAAGAAGCCATGCTCGCGCAGTACGCAAAACAATCGCTTGATAAACTGAAAGAAGAACACTCTTTGATCTATATTACAGCAAGGCGAAACCATTTGGCTGATGTCACCTATGAGTGGTTCGGCAGCCGGGATATTCACTATGACCATATTGAGCTTGTCGGCGGGCACAACAAGGTAGAAGCTGTGAGAAAGCATGACATTGACTTATTTTTTGAAGATCATCACGGTAATGCGACGATGATAGCAAAAGAAGCCAATATTCCGGTTATTTTGTTTAATTCCCCCTATAATCAGCTCCCCATCGATTCGAATATCATCAGGGTGAATAACTGGCTTGACGCCGTTCACTGGATAAATGAAAACAAACACAGTTTATTGCGTGTGAAAAGCTGACAAAGCAGGAGCCGAAAAAATAAGGCTCCTGCTTTTTTTAAAAAAGAAAAACCCTTACGCTGAAGGGTTTTCCGCATTTTTTTGTTCGCATCCCGGACACTTGCCGTATATCTCAAATTTGTGGCCGCTGATTTCATAGCCTTCCAAATCGTCGTTAAGTTTGTCCATCGGGCATGATTCAATCTCTTTCGTCTTTCCGCATTCTAAACAAATAAAATGATGATGATGATGTGTGTATGAACACTTAAATCTGAAAAGCTTTTCACCGGAAAGCTCAGTCGTTTCCAAAATGCCCAGCTCCTCATATAATGAAAGGTTTCTGTATATTGTATCAAAGCTCAGACCGGGATAATCGTCATTTAATGCAGCCAAAACGTTTTTAGCAGTAAGATATCTGTCCGAATCAGCGAAAAGCTGAAGCATATCTTCCCGTTTGCTTGTATATTTATATCCTTTTTCTTTCAGCAAGTTAAGTGCTTCTTGTACGTTCATGGAGGGTCCCCCTTGTCACTTTGAAAGAACGTATGTTTATGCTCAATCAATCCGATTTTCCAAAAAAGAAAATGGCAGCTGTCAAATCAGCAAGCCATCTCTTTATGTCGTATATAAATTATACCTATAAAATTAATAAAAGTAAATGAAAGCCTAATGGATAGCGGTTTTGAATTTGCCGCCTCTCGTTTCATGAGTATTCATAATAGTTATAAATGCATTTTTGTCAATTTCAAAGATGATGGATTTCAGCTTGGTTACTTCAAGCCTTGTAACAACAGCATATATAACTTCCTTCGTTTCATCGGTATAACCGCCCTTGCCCTGCAGTTTGGTAGTCCCCCGTCCAAGCCGGTGCAAAATGGCGTCTGATATTTCAGCATATTGTTCTGCCACAATAATGACCGCTTTTGTTTCATCAAGTCCTTGAATAACGGCATCTATTGTTTTCATAGCAATATAATAGGTCATGAAGGAATACATCGCCTGTTCCGGGCCAAACACAAAACCGGCCCAAATAAAGATAAACACGTTAATAAGCATAACGAATTCACCGACTGAAAATGGCAATTTTTTCGTCAGGAGGATACCGAGTATCTCTGTGCCATCCATTGATCCCCCGAATCGAATCACCAGACCGACACCGAAGCCAAGCAAAAGCCCTCCAAAAACTGTAGCCAAAATTGGCTGTGTTGTAACGGCATCTACATGGTGAAGCGAAGATTCGATAACCGCTAACCCTACAATTCCAATAACGGTAGAAACCAAGAATGTCTTACCGATATATTTATAACCAAAAATCATAAACGGTATGTTTAGCACTACGACAAAAATAGCGAAATTAAGGATGGGGGTGGCCATAAAGAGGTGATCTAAAATAAGCGATACTCCGATGATGCCTCCGTCAATGAAGTTATTAGGGACCAAAAACAGTTCAATACTTACCGCCGCTGAAGCAGCTCCGGCCAAAATCATAATGACTCTGAAAAGGAAATGAATGAATGATTCTTTCTTATGTTGTTTTGTTGAGGTCATAAAATCTCCTTCCTGAAAATAACTATTAAAAATAGATTATGAATCTATTTTACCATTAAAAGCTGGAACGTTTTACTGATTTGCCCATACATTATTCCTGAGAGGTGGAATGTTCGATGATTTTATTTCAAAAAATTATTCTGCAGCGGCTGAACCAAGTGACTGCGGAGGATTTACTCAAGTACTCAAAGCAATACGGAATCAGTCTCACAAGAACACAAGCGGCTGAAGTCGCAAACCTTATGAACGGTAAAAACATAAACATTTTTAATGATCAGGAACGCTTGCAGCTGCTGAAACAGGTTGAAAACATTACATCGAAAGAAACGGCAAATACAGTTAATGAAATTTTCAAACAATTCACAAGCTAAAGAGGGGGAGATTCACTCCCCCTTTATTTATTGTTCTGCTATTTTTTCCAGCAATCCCTCATCAAATTGCTTTTCCTTCAGCATTTGAATCTCGAATCGGTATGGAGGTTTTTTATTCTTCTTATCTTCCCCTACATACGGCGTTTCCAGGATTTTCGGTATATCTGAAAGCTGATCATGATGCACCACATATTGCAAAGCGTCGAATCCGACTTCACCGAAGCCGATGTTTTCATGGCGGTCTTTTTTCGCACCTCTGACATTTTTGCTGTCATTAATGTGAAGCACTTTTATTCTGTCGATTCCCACAATCTTATCAAATTCATTAAGAACGCCGTCAAAATCATGAACAACATCATAGCCTGCATCATGCGTATGGCATGTATCAAAGCAAACGGACAGATGCTCATTATGAGTGACACCGTTTATAATTTGGGCAAGCTCTTCAAAACTCCGGCCGCACTCAGAACCTTTGCCGGCCATCGTTTCCAAAGCGATCTGCACCTTTTGATTCGGATCAATCACTTCGTTTAAGCCTTCAATGATCTTTTGAATGCCTACATCAGCCCCCGCTCCCACATGAGCGCCTGGGTGAAGCACAATTTGTTTTGCTCCGATCGCAGCTGTCCTTTCGATTTCCGAACGCAGAAAGTCAACGCCAAGCTCAAATGTTGCCGGGTTGGTCGTATTCGCAATATTGATGATGTAAGGTGCATGAACGACAATATCGTCAATGCCGTTTTCTTTCATATGCGCCTGGCCTGCCTCTATATTGAGGTCTTCAATTTTTTTACGGCGCGTATTTTGCGGTGCGCCTGTATAGATCATAAATGTGTTTGCCCCATAAGAGACAGCTTCTTGGCTTGCGGCAAGAAGCATGTGTTTTCCGCTCATTGAGACATGTGAACCTATTTTCAACAACCGGTTTCCCTACTTTCCTCTTTTAGATTGCTGTCTTCTTTGTTTTTTTCTTATTTTCTCCATCTCATAACTCATTTTCTTTTTATAGCCCGGTTTTACTTTTTTCGGCTTTTTCACTAGGCGCTGTGCCATTTCGTCAGCTCCGTTCGGCGTCTTTTTACGGTTTTTACGGCGCTGGCGGTCGTCGCCTTTTTTCCATTCGCCTTTTTCAAGCTCAACATATTCAAATACGATGCCCATTTTCTCCAGTTTGACAAGCGCATCCTCATCAGACAGCTCATAAATCGTCATCGCTTGGCCTGAAGATCCGGCGCGCGCCGTTCTTCCTACACGGTGAACATAAAAATCAAGATCATCCGGCAGCTCATAATTGATAACGTGGCTCACACCCTTAATATCAATCCCTCTAGCCGCAAGGTCTGTCGCGATGACATATGTGAACTCCAGATCGTTAATCTGTTTCATTACTTTTTTACGCTCACGAGGCGTCAGCCCGCCGTGAAGAAGACCGATTTTCATTCCTTTGCCTGTTAAGTATGAAGCAATATGGTCCGCCGTATTTTTTGTATTGGCAAATACAATGCCAAGATACGGATTTAAATGGGACATGATGTCAAAGAGCAACTTGTCCTTATCACGGTGTTTTGAAGGGATGAGAACATGCTCAATCTTTTCTGCAGTGATTTGCTTCGGCTCCACATGCGCGTATTTCGGATTTTCCATATACTTTTTCAAGAAAGGCTTCAGTTTTTCTGGAATCGTCGCGGAGAAAACAAGCATTTGCAAATCTTCCGGCATACGTGATCCGATATAATCCACATCAGCTATAAATCCCATATCAAGCATTAAATCCGCCTCATCAATAACAAGTGATTTAGCTTTATAAACGTTTAACGCCTGTTCTTTTATTAAATCAGCAATCCGTCCCGGGGTTCCGACAACCAGATGTGGCTGTGTCTTTAGCTTATCAATTGATTTTTGTTTATCCGTGCCTCCGATAAAGCATTTCGAACGGATAGAATCGTCTGTCAGGCTTTCTGTAATTTTCAGCGCTTCCTGATGAATCTGATTGGCAAGCTCTCTTGTCGGAGCCGTAATGACGACCTGAACAACGTCCTTATTCGGATCAATTTCATTTAACAAAGGCAATAAATAAGCGTGAGTCTTTCCTGTACCGGTCTGAGATTGCCCAATCACGCTTTCTCTTTTTAACACAGCAGGTATCAGCCTTTTTTGAATATCAGTCGGCTCATAAAAACCAAGGCGATGTACGGCATCTATAATAAACGGTTTCAGATCATACAATTCAAATTTTGTTTCTTTCATTTTTCCCAGCTCCTTAAAGCGGCACATTATGTGTCCATCATCACATTATACCCGATTTGGCTTAAAAACACCATGTTTGTCAGGAGCTTGTTTTACGCTCTCTCGAAAAAAAGCAAATACAGACTCACATGCATATTGTAGTAGCAGGGAGAGTTTGAAAGGAGGTACAAGTATGTTTTCACAGCAGCAGCCAATGAGAAATATGCGTCAGCCGGGCCCGCCAAACCGGCCCGCTCCTAACCAGCGCATGATGGGCGGAAGACCGCCCGCAATGCGTCAGCCTTCATTTTCGCAGCAAGGTTTCCAGCCCCCTCGCCAGTCATTTCCCCAGCAGCCGGGAATCGAATCCAGAAATGGCTTAGGGGGAGGATTAAAGGGCATGTTGTCCAAGTTTTTGCCGGGTGCAGGAGGCACAGGGGCGCCCGGGGCAGCGGCAGGCGGAGGCTCCTCCGGTTTACAAGGCATTCAGAATCTGGCCAATCCGGCGTCGCTATCCAGCATGCTCGGCAATGTCCAAAAAGTGCTCGGCATGGCTCAGCAAGTCACTCCCATGATTCAGCAGTATGGCCCATTAGTGCGAAACTTGCCGGCCATGATGAAGCTGTACAGCCAATTGAGCAGCAATGATGACGAAACAGAAGAAACAGACGGAAAAGAAGCTGAGACGAATGAAACAGATATACCTGATGAAACAGAGACGGTAAAAAAAACGAGTCCAGTTCCCGCAGAACCAAAGTCAAAATCTGCTCCGGCTCCGGCCTCTAAGAAAAAAGAAGTGTCTCCCTCTCCGGTCTCCGCTCCTGTCAAAAGAACGTCAGGCAGTTCAAAGCCAAGATTATATATTTAACATTCTTTGATATCTGAACTAAGATTGGCTATAATAGAGATCAGAAGAATGCAAGAATAGAGCCGTTTAATTACGGCTTTTTATATTGCCTCTCACTCACTTCTGAATAGGAGGACAACCAAAAATGGACGTAGTTAAAATTTCGCCGCGCGGCTATTGCTATGGCGTTGTAGATGCCATGGTCATCGCTAAAAACGCGGCGCTTGATAAAAATTTACCCAGACCAATCTATATACTCGGAATGATTGTTCATAATAAACACGTTACAGATGCGTTTGAAGAGGACGGGATTTACACGCTGGACGGAGCTAACAGATTGGAAATATTAAAGCAGGTAGACAAAGGCACCGTCATTTTCACGGCGCACGGCGTTTCTCCAGAAGTCCGGAGAATAGCAGAAGAAAAAGGCTTAGTCGCAATTGACGCAACATGCCCGGACGTCACGAAAACCCATGATTTAATTTTAAAAATGAAAGCGGAAGGCTACCATGTCATCTACATCGGCAAAAAAGGCCATCCGGAGCCTGAGGGAGCGGTAGGCGTCGCGCCAGATATCGTTCACCTCGTTGAAACCGAAGAGGATGTCCAAAACCTTGATATTCAAGCAGAAAAATTAATCGTAACAAACCAAACGACAATGTCTCAATGGGATGTTCATGACATCATGGAGCTTGTAAAGGATAAATACCCACATGTTGAATATCACCAGGAAATTTGTCTGGCTACACAGGTCCGCCAAGAAGCCGTATCAGAACAAGCAAAAAAAGCAGACTTAACGATCGTTGTCGGAGATCCGAAGAGCAACAACTCAAACAGGCTCGCACAAGTGTCCGAAGAAATTGCCGGAACGAAAGCCTACCGCATCGGCGACTTAAGCGAATTAAAGCTGGAGTGGCTTCAAGGTGTAAATACTGTAGCAGTAACCGCCGGCGCTTCCACGCCAACACCTATTACGAAAGAAGTCATCCGCTTCTTAGAACAATTTGATCATCAGGATGAATCGACATGGACAGTTCAGCATAACGTCCCGCTGCAAAAGATTTTACCTAAAGTAAAAGCAAAAAACTGAGGCCCTTACGGCCTCAGTTTTTTTATAAAAATGTAAACGGATTTGTATCTGTCTCAGACACAAAAATATGAACATTATAATTTTTCTCTGCGCACATCGCAGCCAGCGTTTTCACAACACCCTTTTTCATGATTTTTTCAGCATAGTGACCGGGATCAATAACATTCAGCCCCATCATCATCGCATCATGCGCAACATGAAAATACAGATCTCCTGTTACGTAAACATCCGCGCCTTTTCGTTTTGCCTCGTAAATGTATTTATTGCCGTCTCCTCCGAGAACAGCCACCTTTTTCACTACACTCTCAGAATCCCCTACCATGCGGACACCGTTTACTTGCAGCTTTTCTTTCACAAACAAAGCAAATTCCTGAAGCGTCATATCATCTTTCAGTTTTCCGATCCGGCCAAGCCCTTTTTCTGTCAAAGCCTGTTCCACATGATAAATATCATAAGCAACTTCTTCATATGGATGGCTTTTGATCATGGCTTTTATCACGGATTTTTCTAAACTTGCAGGAAAAACGGTCTCAAGCCGGACTTCATGAACCAGTTCAAGCTCTCCAACCTCACCGATAAACGGCTTTGCACCGTCCAGCGGCTTGAAGCTTCCGATTCCCTCCGATGAAAACGCACAATGGCTGTATTCGCCGATGTGCCCTGCCCCGGCGTTTCCAAGAGCGGCTCTGACCTGCTCTTCGAACTCTTTCGGCACATATACGACCAGTTTTTTAAGCGGATCTGAATATGTCGGCACCAGCACTTCGGAATTCTCCAGCTCTAAAGCCTCAGCGAGCAAATCGTTCACTCCGCCGTCCGCTACATCCAGATTCGTATGAGCCGCATATACAGCAATATCATGTTTGATACATTTCTCAATCAGCCTACCGCCAGGCTGATCTGTCGAGATATGCTTAAGCGGTCTGAAGATCGGCGGATGATGAGCAATAATCACATCAACGTTTTTTTCAATCGCTTCGTCTACCACACTTTCCAGTACATCAAGCGTGACCATCACGTTTTTCACCGGTTTATTCAAAGTGCCGATCTGCAATCCGATTTTGTCTCCCTCAACCGCAAACGCCTTCGGAGAAAATTGTTCAAACAACTGGATGATTTGCTGACCGTTTACTGTTTTATCCATGTCCGATGACCTCCTTTAACAACTCAATCCGTTTTGTGAGTTCTGCTAACTTTTGTTTGTTGTGCCCGGACTGCGCAGCACGGCTGATCTGCTCATAAATATTTTCAGTATGTTCAAGCTCTTGAGTCCATTTTTTCATAAATACTGCATTCTTTTCTTTGGCTAAAAAAGGACCGACAAGCATTCCGGCTTCAAAAGAAAATCCTTCGTAAGCTGCATCTTTGTCTCCCGCTTCGGCGGCAAGCACTTCATAGCACTTCCCATCCTCCTCAAGAATCATCTCACTCACGAGAGCATAGCCTTCTTTATAGAGCCACTCTCTAATATGGATAGCATGAATGTTCGGCTGCAAAATAAGCCGTTCTTTTCCTGTCAGCTTATCTTTGCCAGACTCTAAAATATGAGCGATCAAAGAGCCTCCCATTCCGGCAATCGTAATTGCGTCAGCCTCACCTTTTTGAATCACTTCCAGCCCGTCCCCTTGCCTCACTGAGATATGGGAGCTTAAGTTTAATTTCTCAACCTGCTGTTTTGCAGAAAGAAAAGGGCCGTCGGTAATTTCCCCGGCAATTGCACGGCTTGCTATATGATTCAGCACAGCATAACAAGGAAGGTAAGCGTGGTCAGATCCTATATCCGCAATCACTGCTCCGTCCGGTATGTATTCCGCTACTGTCTGCAATCTTTTTGATAATTTCATTTCATTCATTGTTATCACAACTTTTCTCAATCATTTTTCCTTTACTATCATATAAAAAAACAGCCGGGAATCCAAGCTGATCGCATGATTTTCGTTTATTTCTTTACTCTAATGTGTTTTCTCGTTGTAAAAGGTGCTTTTATGAGTAGTGTTTCTATAGTCTCTGTCTATCAAAAGAACATTCTTAACAAAGGAAGTTCCAACTTTAAACTAAAGAATGTGTTTTTCTTTCTTTACTATTTCTGCTTTATCCAGAAACATGTTTGGTAAATCCCCCTCAAACCTCGCACGTGAGGTAAGAGCGTCACATTCCACTTCCCTTTCTCACCTTTATAGCGAAATTTTGAATGATCATAATTTCGATCATCGTTCACAACAAACCAAAAGGGAAGTACTGATAGGCAAAAATAAAAGGCTGTCGAGAGAATCTCGGCGGCCTGACAGATATAGCTTTAAATTTAGTTATTTAATATTAGACACCCAATCTGCCATTTCATCCAGCTTCTCGGCAGGTACGAGTCCTGACGGCATTCCGTTGCCGCCTTTTTCAATTTTTGTTTTTATTTCAGCAACATCTTTTTTATCTCCCACGCCTTTTAAACTCGGACCTGAGACACCTTCATAGTTTTCACCGTGGCATGAGATACAGTTGGCCTTGTATATCTCTTCCGGTGAAGCGTTTGCAGTTTCCTTCTCGGCAGACTTGTTTTCCCCTCCGCCTGCAATCTCTTTGGCGTCGCCGAGTCCCTTTACGGATAAAAAGAAAGTGAGCCCTATCCCTAAGACAGCAATCAGCAAAAATGGAATAAGCGGATTCCGTTTCATTTTCCATCCCCCTTTATCATCTTCCCCTATGTAAACAATTCTAATTCTAACTTAATTTTACAAAAAGTAAATGGATCAAGGCGCAAAAATTTCGTTATTCACACATTATACAAAAAAGACAACAATCTTTTTGTTTTGTCCAATTTTCCTTTTATTCTATTGTATAATTTATTGTATACGCTTACAATAAGAAATGTGGGCATCTTTTTGAATTTTTAGTAAAATGTTCATTTGCAAACCGAGTCATTATTCAGTAAAATAAAGGTATATTATCCATATATCTTTTTTGGCAAAAAAAGAACGGATCATTCAGACCCGTTCCACTCTATTCTAGAAAATCCTTCAGACGTTTACTTCTGCTAGGATGTCTTAATTTACGAAGCGCTTTTGCTTCAATCTGACGAATACGCTCTCTCGTTACTCCAAATACCTTGCCTACTTCTTCCAACGTTCTTGTGCGTCCGTCATCAAGCCCGAAACGAAGGCGCAATACATTTTCTTCACGATCCGTTAACGTATCCAGCACATCTTCCAGCTGTTCTTTTAAAAGCTCATACGCCGCATGATCTGAAGGTGAAGTCGCCTCCTGATCTTCGATGAAATCGCCGAGATGAGAGTCATCTTCCTCACCGATCGGTGTCTCTAAAGATACCGGCTCTTGAGCTATTTTTAAGATTTCACGCACTTTTTCAGGTGTAAGATCCATGTCTTCTGCGATTTCTTCCGGTGTCGGCTCTCTTCCTAAGTCTTGCAGGAGCTGGCGCTGCACACGGATTAATTTATTGATGGTTTCAACCATATGAACAGGGATACGAATCGTTCTTGCCTGATCGGCGATAGCGCGTGTAATTGCCTGCCTGATCCACCACGTAGCATACGTACTGAATTTATATCCTTTACGATAGTCGAACTTTTCAACGGCTTTCATCAGACCCATATTGCCTTCTTGGATCAGATCAAGGAAAAGCATTCCGCGTCCTACATATCGTTTGGCGATGCTGACAACCAATCGTAAGTTAGCCTCTGCCAATCTGCGCTTGGATTCTTCATCACCCTCTTCAATTTTTTGAGCGTAGGTGATTTCTTCTTTAGCAGAAAGAAGATTTACCCGGCCAATTTCCTTCAGGTACATACGGACTGGATCATTAATTTTTACACCAGGCGGTACACTGAGGTCATTGAGGTCAAATTCTTCTTCGGCTTTGGCAAGCTGCTGAATATTAGGATCTTCTGTTTCTTCATTTTCACTAATTATTTCAACACCTTGTTCTCCTAAAAATTCATAATACTCATCCATTTGGTCTGATTCAATTTCAAAGCTGGACATACGCTCGGCGATTTCTTCATATGTCAAAACGCCACGTTTTTTACCGGCTTCAGTCAGCTGGTCTTTTACTTGGTCAATTGTTAATTCTGTTTCTGTTTCGTGGGTTTGTTTATCAGCCATTATGGATCCCTCCTTCCAAAGCTTGCAACGAATTCTAAAAGCGGTATTTTTCTTATTCAGTCATTCAGGCGTTTTCTATATAATCAGCCATAAGAAATGTTCGAATAATGAAATGACAATTCATGATGAGGTAAAGCGATCTATTTTGCTCCTCCGCAAGGAATCATTGCCAAATGAGCGCCTTCCCGCAAATTCATGTGTTATTTTAAAGATCGGTTCAATGTAATAATTTCTTGAGCCAAAGATGCAGCTGTGAGAAAATCCTTTTGTCTTTCTGCCTCTGCTCTCTCTTGCTCTTTTTCCTTTATCATTGACCATTTTCGGTGATTCAACACTTTTTTTACATAATCCGATAACTCGGCTTCGCTCAATTCTTGATTGATTTGCAGCATCAATATATCGGAAAGCAGCTGGCTGATCGTGTCATCCTGAAGTTTTGACATCGCATTTTGAGGTGTCAGCTCAGCTCCTTCTTCATATAAAGCATACAGATATGCTGCCAACGCCCGGTGCTCGTCGAGATTGAATTCAAATCCAATCCGATCCAGCACTTTTTTTATGACGCCCCGGTCACGTAGCATATGGGCGAGAAGAAGCCTTTCAGCATTTTCATGGGCCGGCCGCAGACGCTTTTGCCTCGCCTTTGTAGTGATATGCGCCCGCCTTGTCTGGGTCTCCCTGTTATTCTGGCTCGGTCCGTTTTGCTTTGTGAATACGGCGAGCTGCTCCGCTAACGATTCTTGTGAAAGAGAAAATTCGGCAGCAAGCTGTTTCAGGTAAACTTCTTGTTCAAGCGATCCTGACAGCGCGCTGATTTCTTTCAAAACGGATTTGATGTAGGCTAACCGGTCGCCTTCATCAGATAAGTTCTTTCCTTTACGGAAGAATTGCATTTTGAACGCCATTACGGTAACACTCGCGCTTATGATGTCATTTTTGAATTTTTCCCCGCCGTATCTCTTCACATAATCGTCAGGGTCCAATCCGTCTGGGATGATGGCCACCCTTACCTTACAATCTTTTTTCATCAGCAGATCTGCGGCTTTTAAGGTGGCTTCATAACCGGCTGAATCGGAATCATAGCAGAGGATGATCTCTTCCACGTTTCTTCTCAGGATCTTCGCATGCTCTTCTGTGAGAGAGGTTCCCATCGTAGCTATGCTTTCTTTCACTCCTGAGCTGACAGCTGATATGACATCTGCAAATCCTTCAAACAAGACCGCTCTTTCCTGCTTCCTGATTTGGAGGCGTGCTTTATGAAAATTGTATAACAGCTTACTTTTATGAAACAGCGGTGTTTCAGGGCTGTTCATATATTTAGGCTGCTGGTCTCCGAGCGCTCTGCCTGAGAAAGCGGCTACAGCACCATGATGATCATGAATCGGAAAAATGATCCGATTTCTGAAACGGTCAAAATAACCGCTGCCGTCTTCCCGTCTGATTAAAAGCCCGGCTTTTTCCATCAGCTCTTCTTTAAATCCCCGTTTTGCCAAAAACTTCGTCATGAAGTCCCAAGAATCAAGAGCGTAACCAATTTCAAACTCATCTATCAGCTCTTTCGTAAAGCCTCTTGACAGAAGGTAATCTAACGCATCTTGACCTTCCTTTGTATTCATTAGCAAATGATGGTAAAATTTCTTCAGAAGCTCATGAGCCTCCGCCATCTTCTGTTCGCCGGATGAATCTGGGCGGGACGCTGTATTAATCGTTATATCATCGGGAAAATCAATTTGATATTTATCAGCAAGGTGGGATACTGATTCGGTAAACGAATAGCCCTCCATCTGCCTCAAAAAGGAGAAAACATTGCCGCCCGCTCCGCATCCGAAGCAATGAAAAATCTGTTTATCCGGCGATACGGAAAATGAAGGCGTGTTTTCTCCATGAAATGGACAGAGTCCAAAGTAATTTCGGCCTTGCTTTTTTAATTGAACGTAATCACCTATGACTTCTACGATATCTGCTGACTTTTGCACCTGATCCACAATTTCATCTGGTATACGATTTCCCATCTTATTAACACTCCGTCGTACATTATTCGATGCCTTAGTCTAAAATCCCTTCATGATTCGACAGGATTTTTTGCAGCAGGGTAACAAATCGTTCTCGATCTTCATTATTTAATTTTTTAGGGCCCTTGGAATATATGCCTTTTCTCCTTTGTTTGCCGGAAATATGACGGCCTTGAAGCGCGAAATCAATCGTGTCTTCCTTATAAAGCCGGCCTCTTTCTGACATGACGCTGACTTTCCTGTTCAGCAATAAGGAGGCAAGCCCTATGTCCTGCGTCACAACAATATCTCCCGGCTTTACATGATTTGCGATATATAAGTCAGCTGCTTCTTTATGAGGATCAACGTACTTCCACTTCTCTTCCTTCCCTCTGGAAAGCTGATAGTGCTCAAATGAAGCTACAAAAAGGACTTGAACATTGAAATCTGATGCAACGAGCAAAATTTCATCTTTTACAGGACACGCATCAGCATCGACAAAAATCGTCTTTTCTTTTTCATCAAGAAGAGTAATTCTCCATCCCTCCATTAATCTCCTGCATAAAAGCAAGTAAAATCGCTCATGCTTCAAAATTGCGGACTATGCGAATTTGTCGAAAAATTTCCGGGAGAAATTCTTGACATCTTACCCATAATAGTTTATTCGTATCAGACTAAGCTTAAACCTAAAATTAATCATTTTATCACAATTTTTTATTATAATACAAACTTCGTAAAGATGCTATTCTTTTTCACTATTCCCTTTTTCCTTACAATCAAAAACCCAGGAGAGAGCGTCCCTGAGTTATTTGTTCTTCGTTTTTAAATGGTGGATGATATTCGCCGTTTCTTCAACCGCTTTGTTGGAAACATCTACAACCTGGCATCCGATCCGATCCACTATCTTTTCGAAATATTCAAGCTCTTCTTTAATTCTGTTAATATTCGCATAGATGGCTTTGTCATTCAAGCCAAGGGATTTTAACCGTTCTTTTCGAATATGGTTCAGCTTATCCGGACTTATTTTCAAGCCGATGCATTTTTTCGGATCAACAGCAAACAGTTCCTCCGGCGGGTCAACCTCAGGAACAATCGGAACATTGGCAACCTTGAGCCGCTTGTGGGCGAGATATTGAGATAAAGGAGTCTTAGATGTGCGGGACACGCCGATTAGGATGATATCGGCTTTTAAAATGCCTCTAGGGTCCCGTCCGTCATCATATTTTACCGCAAATTCAATCGCTTCCACCTTCTTGAAATAATCTTCATCAAGCTGGCGGACACGGCCAGGTTCATATTTAGCCGTCAGACCGTAGACTGTTTCCATTTTATCTATTAACGGGCCGATAATATCATAATATAAGACGTTGGCTTTTTTAGCTTCAGCAATTAAGTATTCGCGTATTTCAGGAACAACGAGTGTAAAACAGATAATGCCGCCGTCTGCCTGTGCGAGAGAAATGACTTCATTAATGGTGCCGATATCTTCAACATAAGGAATTCTTCTTATATTTGTATCGTCCGCAGAACCATTGAATTGGCTGAGTGAAGCTTTTACGACCAATTCAGCCGTTTCTCCGACTGAATCCGATACAACATATATGATGCGATTGTTCATATTATCCCCCCGTTAGTTTCATCCTTAGATAATTTCATTTTCTGATAAACTGACGAGTATTTTCGTCATATTCGTTTTTGTAATTCTGCCGATCACTTCGAAACCTTTATCCGTTTCTTTTATGACAGGAAGCGCGTCAATTTGTTTTTCGATCAGGTGCCTCCCTATGTCCATTACATAATCTTCACGCCTGCAGACCGTAATGTTCGGCATTCTCGTCATAATAATGTGCACAGGTATTGAAGCAAGCTCCTGCTGACCGATGCTGGCTCTGAGCAAGTCCTTGCGTGACAGCACTCCGACTAACACAGCGTCACGGTCTACAACAAACAGAGTACCTACATCCTCTAAAAACATGGTGCATATCGCATCATAGACAGATACGTTTTCATGGATAACAACGGGAATAGATTGAAAGTCTTTCACTTGAAGTTTTTTTAATTTATCCGCTAAAAGCTGTGTGCCCGTTTTACCTGTATAAAAATAACCGACTCTCGGGCGTGCCTCAAGGAAGCCTGACATGGTGAGTATGGCTAAATCGGGTCGCAGCGTCGCTCTGGTCAAATTCAGCTGATCTGCTATATGTTCCCCGGTAATCGGCCCGTTTTCTTTTACAATCTGCAAAATTTGTTCTTGCCGTTTATTGAGTTCGATCGTACTCACCACCTTTTAAGATAAAGCATTCTTCATATCTATGTATCGAATAATAATTCATATTATAACGCAAATTGGGCATTATCAAACAAAAACTCTTACAAACGGGTAAAAAGACGATTGCCGATCATCTCACAGCAACCGTCTTTCCTTTCTTTATTTTACAATAAGCGCGTTCATATTAGCAAAAGACTTGATTTCGTCTGCCAAATTTATCATTTGGGCTAAGCGGTTCGCCTTTAATGTTTCATTATCCGCATGAACCATTGTGTGGTTAAAGTATTCTTCGATCGGCCCTTTTAATGCGGCCAGCGCAGTCAGTGCAGCTTCATAATCCTTTTTATTGAAGCTGGCATGCAAATTGCGCTTTGCTTCTTTATAGGCATCATACAGCCTTGCTTCTTGTTCATTTTCAAACAGATCAGGCTGAATATTTCCATGCTCGCCTTTTTTGCTGATGGATATTACTCGTCCCAACGCTTCAGCTGTTTCTTTAAAACCTGGCGCTCCCAGCTTTTTCTCTAATACATGGGCTTTGTGCAGCGCTGAGTAAGGCTCCAGTTCCGAGCTGTCAAGCACCGCGTCAATCACATCATGGCGGATCTGTTCCGCGTTCATGACATATTTAAGGCGCTGAGTGAAGAAATCCAAAAGTTCGCTGTTTTTGTCTGTTTTCACAAATGTCAGCAGCTGTTCAAACGAAATGCCCCAGTTTTGGTCAAGCAGGATGGAAACGATTCCGCTTGCTTGGCGCCGTAATCCGTAGGGGTCTTGAGAACCTGTCGGAATCACGCCGATCGAGAAGAATGAAGTAATCGTATCAAGTTTATCAGCCAAAGCAACAACAGCACCTGTGAGAGTAGATGGTGTTTCTCCGCCTGCAGCTCTCGGCATATAGTGCTCATTCACAGCGATGGCCACGGCTTCTTCTTCACCGAGCATTCTCGCATACTTCTCACCCATAATGCCTTGAAGCTCAGGGAATTCATATATCATATGTGTGACAAGGTCAAATTTAGAGATTTCAGCCGCACGTGTAATCAGCTTTTTCGTCTCTTCATCAGCTTTTAGCTGATCAGCCAGTTTTTCAGCAATAGTTGTCACTCTTCTCACTTTATCAGCGAGAGATCCAAGTTCTTCATGGAAAACAATATTTTCAAGTTTTTTCACATTTTCATCTATATTAAGCTTCTGGTCTTCCTTATAGAAGAAAGAAGCGTCGGATAATCTGGCTCTGAGTACCTTTTCATTTCCTCTGGCCACATTTTCAATGGCATGGCTGTTTCCGTTTCGGACCGTCACAAAGTATGGGAGCAAATCGCCATTTTGGTCTTTTACAGGGAAATAACGCTGATGCTCCTTCATTGTGGTAACCAGCACTTCCTCAGGAATAGAAAGAAACTCAGGTTCAAAAGAGCCATAAAGCGCAGTCGGGTATTCCACTAAATGATTGACCTCATTCAGCAGATCCTCATCGACCGGAATGTTCCAATTCTTTTCAGCAGCAATGGATTCAAGCTGATGTTGTATCATGCTTTTGCGAATTTCCGGATCTGCAATGACATGCTGCTCTTTCAATTTTTCCTCATATGCAGAAGGCGTTTCAATTGACACTTCATGACCGAGGAACCGATGTCCCTTTGTCATATGGCCTGACTGCACATTTGTGATTGAAAACGGAATAACCTCTTGCCCAAATAACGCCACAATCCATTTTATCGGACGGATATAACGCAGGTCTTCATTTCCCCAGCGCATGTTTTTCGGAAAATGAAGGCTTGTAATCAGACCTTCTATTTCTGGAAGAAGTGTCTTCGTGTCTTGCCCGGCTTGAAATTTTTGCACAAAAACATATTCTGTGCCTTTTACATCTTTGATATATAAATCCTCTACGCCGGCACCTTGGCCTTTGGAAAAACCGATGGCTGCTTTTGTCCAATTGCCGTCTGAATCGAGGGCGATTTTTTTCGCGGGACCTTTTGCTTCCTCTTTTATATCAGCCTGTTTTTCTGCTACATCTTTTACTAAAACCGCAAGACGTCTCGGCGTATTAAAAAGCTTCACTTCACCATGAGCGATATTTCTTTCAGTCAGCCAGTTTCCGAGTTTTTCTCCAAGCTGCACCATGCTATCATGCATAAAGCGCGCCGGCATTTCTTCTAATCCGATCTCTAAAAGTAAATCTTGTTTACTCATGAGAAGAACCCTCCCCTTTAAGCATTGGGAACCCTAGTTTTTCTCGTTCCTCATAATATGTTCTCGCTACTTTTCTTGCTAAATTTCGGACTCTTCCGATATAGCCCGTCCGCTCTGTAACAGAGATGGCGCCTTTTGCGTCCAGCAGGTTAAAAGTATGCGAGCATTTCAATACATAGTCATACGCCGGATGAACAAGGCCGTTATCCATTTGTTTATTTGCTTCTTTTTCATACGTGCTGAACAATTGGAACAGCATATCAACATCAGAGGTTTCAAAGGTATAGACGGAATGCTCGTACTCAGCCATCATAAACAAATCTTTGACGGTAAAGCCTGAAGTCCATTCAAGGTCAAATACATTCTCTTTGTCTTGAATGTAAGATGCGAGACGTTCTATTCCATAAGTGATTTCAACTGAAACAGGTTTACATTCTAAACCGCCGACCTGCTGGAAATACGTGAATTGCGTAATTTCCATGCCGTCAAGCCACACTTCCCAGCCAAGGCCCGCACAGCCTAATGATGGGTTCTCCCAGTTATCCTCCACGAAACGGATGTCATGTTTGAGCGGATCAATTCCCAGCGCGCGTAACGAATCAAGATAAAGCTCTTGAATATTATCTGGCGACGGTTTAATAATTACTTGGAATTGATGATGCTGATAAAGCCTGTTCGGATTTTCTCCGTAACGGCCGTCTGCAGGCCGTCTTGACGGCTCTACGTAAGCCACCTTCCACGGCTCAGGTCCGATGCTCCGCAAAAACGTATACGGGCTCATCGTTCCGGCTCCTTTTTCTACATCATAGGCCTGCATCAGTACACAGCCCTCACTGGACCAATGCTTTTGCAGGGTAAGAATCATGTCTTGAATATTCATTTCAAGCACCTCCATTTAGTACATTCAACGTTCACTGCGGCTGCAACCAAAAAACTCCCGTCTCTATGCTTGCCAGCCGCAAACATAGGGACGAGAGTTCTCCCGCGGTTCCACCCTAGTTGCCGGGATTTAACCCCCAGCCTCTTTTTAAAAATTGCTCAAGAATGCCTTTCCTTACGTGCTCATCCTTAGCTTTCACCGGCCTAAGGTCGCTTGATATGAGATAGACGCAAGTACTTCTTTCTGTCACCGCAACATATTTTATAATAAATGATCATATAAAAAGATGGGCTGAATGTCAACTTTTGTTTTCACCCATTAGATTTTTCATACTCTCCATTTGGTCTAAAAAACGTTTTGATTTAAGATAAATTCCGGAATATTCTTCGTAATACAAGTCAATGACCCGCTTCAGCTCATCTTTTGTTTCCTGCTTTATGGATACATTGCCGAGTCTAGAAAGATCAAAGTAATAAAACAGTCTCAAAAGCCTGGCCGTTTGCGGCGTAATCGGCACTTTGTAAGGGTCCTTGCCAAAGCAGCGATGACAGATAAATCCGTTATCCCTGACAGAAAAATGAAACGTTCCATCCTGACTTTGACAATGCACACAATGGTTGAGTTCGGGATACAATCCTATTACACCCAGCATTTTCATTTGAACGATGAAGGTAATGACATCGGGGTCGGTTCCTTCATTAAGCCTCTTCAAAGACTCAAGAATCAATTCAAACAAATACGGGTTCGGCTTCTTTTCCTCCGTCCCCTTATCAACAAGTTCTGCAATAAAAGCAGCATAAGCTGTCAAAAACAAATCTTCTCTGATGCCTCTCATACTGAGAATCATTTCACCCTGCTGAAGCGTCCCGAGACCTGACGTTTTTTGCATTAAAAACGATCCGTACAGAAAAGGCTGACTGACGGCTGATAAACGGCTGTTGGTTTTTTTGGCGCCTCTTGCCATTACGCCGATTTTGCCGTGCTCCCTTGTCAGCAGGGTCACAATCTTATTTGTTTCGCCGTAGTCATTGGTACGAAGGACAATTCCTTCACATTTTGTCAGCATACCCGCACCTTCCAAAAACAGGAGCGGCCAAGAGGTTTATAAAATTGGAAAATCAAATCGGGCTAGCTCGTCTTCTAGTTCATCGGGTCTTTCCAGGTTCTCCTTTTCCAGTTCTTTAAAAAGAAGATACGTATCAACGCTTCCTGTTTGTGAAAATACGTTCCAGGTAAAATTCAACACAAGAAACCCACCTTTCTGTAGTTAAACTAGCTTATCTAAAACTCCAAATTCTTACCCTTATCTTGACCAGCTGTCCTCCTTTTCATGTTAAACAATTTTTGCTAATGCAGCCTTGTTTCTGTGAGATAATCGTACACAATGGTTCACCAGCCAATTATCAATATTCATCCTCTTTAAAGCCGAAATCTCGAAGCTGGGACATCTTGTTCCGCCAGTCTTTTTGCACCTTCACCCATAACTCAAGGTAAACGCGGGAGCCAAGAAGCGCTTCAATGTCCGTTCTTGCCCTTTTACCGACTTCCTTCAGCAGACTTCCTTGTTTGCCGATAACAATCCCTTTTTGCGAGTCACGCTCCACCACAATGGTTGCGGCTACATGCACAGAACCGTTCTCACGCGCTTTTATGGATTCAATGCTGACCGCAATGCTGTGCGGAATCTCTTCCCGTGTCAGATGCAAAACCTTTTCTCTGATTAATTCAGAAATAATAAATCGTTCAGGATGGTCGGTTACCTGATCACTCGGGTAGAACTGAGGCCCTTCCGGTAGATAGGCTTCAACTTGCGTCAGCAATGTCTCAATATTGTTGCCTTCAAGTGCAGAGATCGGAACAATCTCCTTAAAAGGATAACGCACCCGGTATTCATCTATTAAAAGAAGAAGCTTATCGGGATGGATCTGATCAATTTTGTTCACGATTAAAAATACGGGTGTAGACGTATGCTGCAGCTTCTCAATAATAAACTCGTCACCCTTGCCGTATCCTTCTTCAGCATTGATCATAAACAAAATTAAGTCGACTTCTTTTAAAGTATTTTGCGCCACTTTCATCATGAAGTCGCCAAGCTTATGCTTAGGCTTATGAATGCCCGGTGTATCAATAAAAATGGTTTGTGACGTGCCTGTCGTTAAAACCCCTTGCACTTTGTTTCTTGTCGTTTGCGGCTTATCGCTCATGATGGCGATTTTTTGGCCGATGACCCGGTTCAAAAATGTGGATTTTCCTACGTTTGGTCTTCCAATAATGGAAACAAATCCTGATTTAAAACTTTCGTTCGTCATGTAAATCCTCCGATGAAAATGCTCCTGGCAATAATTCTTCTGCAGTCATTTCTTTTATTTGTCCTTGTAAATTCGTCAATATCACCAGCATATCCTTTTTGCAGAGCTCTGAAATCACTTGTCTGCAGGCTCCGCACGGAGATACCGGTCCCGGTGTATCAGCGGCAACTGCGAGCATTTGAAATTCCGTATCTCCCTCAGAAACGGCTTTAAACAGCGCCGTACGCTCCGCGCAGTTGCACAAGCTGTATGCAGCATTCTCAATATTGCAGCCTCTGTACACTTTCCCATCCGTGGTAAGAAGAGCGGCTCCGACTTTAAACTTTGAATACGGCACATACGCGAGATCGCGTGCTCTGAGTGCTTCTGAAATGAGTTCCTGTCTGTTCATGTGTACATGTTCCTCTCTTACCTAAAATGATACCGCTAACACTTTTATTTTACATAATTACGATTGTTTTTTCACGCCCATTTCTAGAAATGTAAAACAATTGTAAGAAATTTCTACCAAAAAAGCTTTGGCAAAAAGATAAGTAAACCAATGATACACGAAATGACGGCAAATACGCAAACAGCTCCGGCAGCCGCGTCCTTTGCAGCTTTTGCAAGGGGGTGCTGTTTATCTGTCACCAAATCTACGGTATGCTCTATCGCCGTATTCAGCAATTCCAACGAGAGCATGCCTCCGATCAGAATCAAAACGACGGCCCATTCTGTTATGTTGATCCTTACTAGAAAGCCGCAGAGGATAACGGCGCAGGCAGCCGCTGCGTGAATTTGAAAATTCCGCTCCGACCGCGCCGTCTTCAAGATTCCCCGGCCTGCATGAACAAAGCTTTTCAACAGCCGATGCCACTCATTTTTATGATCTCGTGAGTCCATAGTTATCCAGCAAATCCTTTTGCTTAGTAAACATCTCCTCTTCTTGCTCTTTCGTCATATGATCATACCCTAACAGGTGCAAAAAGCCGTGTACGGCAAGGAAGCCGAGCTCCCGAAGGAAGGAGTGGCCATACTCTTCCGCCTGTTCTTTCGTCCGGTCTGCGCTGATGATAATATCACCTAAAACGGGCGGCATTTCGGCACCCACGATCTCTACTTCGCCTTCCCCCTCTTCTTCAAGGGCAAAAGAAATGACGTCTGTAGGCGTATCTTTCCCACGGTATTCTTTATTAATCTGTTGAATTTCATCATTGGTCACAATGGTGACTGAAACTTCCGCCTGATCTTGGACGCCTTCGCGTTCAGCGGCAAATTGAAGGAGCTTTTCAACTTCCTTCAGCATTTCTTCAGCAACACTTTCTGTCTCATCAATAATGTCTATAAGTAAACTCACTTACTTCACCTTCTGTTTATTAGCCTCCGGATATTCAATCCGGGAGTGGAAAATTCCTTTTAGCGTTGCGCATAATGTTTTTGCAATCGTATCTAGTTCTCTGAATGTCAAGTCGCATTCGCTGAATTGCCCGTCCTGAAGCTTATCTGAAATAATGCCGCGCACAAGCTTTTCAATCCGTTCAGGATTAGGATTGTGCATGGACCTGACCGCTGCTTCGACGCTGTCCGCCACCGAAATAATAGCTGCTTCTTTCGACTGCGGCTTCGGTCCGGGATAGCGGAACTCTCCTTCTGTAATCTGGTCGCCTTTTTCTTTCGCTTTATAATAAAAGAATTTCAATAATGACGTTCCGTGATGCTGCTCAGCTATATCGACAAGCTCTTTCGGAAACTTATAGCTTCTCAGCATGTTCGCTCCGTCTGCAGCGTGCGCAATAATGATATTTTTGCTAAGCTGCGGAGAAAGCTTATCATGCGGGTTATCAATATTCATTTGATTTTCAATAAAATATTGGGGCCGCTTTGTTTTTCCTAAATCATGATAGTACGCGCCGACTCTTGCAAGCAAGCCATGTGCCCCTACTGCTTCGCAGGCGGCTTCCGACAAGTTGGCGACCATGACACTGTGGTGATATGTACCTGGTGTTTCCGTTAAAATTTTTCGCAGCAGCGGATGATTCGGGTTAGACAGCTCAATCAGTCTCATTGTGGACAAAATGCCAAAACCTGTCTCAAAGAACGGCATAAGACCGATAATCAAAACGGATGATGCCAATCCCGATACAACGCCCATCAGCATTAAAGTCCCTATTTCAAGACTTGACAGCGCGGTATTCTGTATCAATAACAGGGAAAGCACGACGATCATATTGATGAACGAAACAAACAGTCCGGTCTGCAAAATCTTTGATCTTGCATTGTGTTTCCCTAAAAATAAAACACCGGATATACTGCTGATCAGATAAAAAATCCCGATGACATAATTAAATGTCCCTGTCACGCCCTGATTAAACATCATACTTCCGCAAATCGCAAGAATAATACTTCCCAAAATGGCGATTCGTTCGTTCATCAGAAGTTTGATCAATATGGCGCCCGCCGCTATAGGAACGAGGTAGCCAATATTATTATATTCCATTTTTTGAAATAAACTAACCACCTCCATAATCACAAGCAACAGGGTTGTAATGATGGAAAATAACAGAATCGACTTGTTTTTAAACTTCAGATTCTGATTTTGTTTTTCAAAATAGTATACAAGTGTCGCGATGAAAAGGCCGATGATAATCAATAGTCCGCTGATCGGTTTTAGAAGATTTGAGTTATTTAATAGCCCTGTCAATTCAAGCTTTCTGTACACTTCACGATCAATGAGATCATTCTCTTCTACAAGCACCTGTCCTTGTTTAATCTGAACCTGCTGGACATTATCTGACGCTTCCTGACGCTTTTCCTCGGTTGCGCTCGGATCAAACACGTAGTTCGGGATAATGGCATAACGCCCGATTTCGGTCGCGGCCCCCAGATACTTAGACGGGATGGAATTGCTTTTCAGCTCTTTTGCCACTTTATCCTTTGCAGCAGATAATTTATCAGACGTAATTTCATTGCTCATGACTGAATTGACTGTCGTAATTACAGTATCTCTGACAAATGAAAAATCTTCACTGTCTGCTTTCAGCAAAGTCTTAATGGTATCCTCTGAAATAGAGTCATTCACATCTGAAGTCAGCTTGTTTTTCACGGACTTAACCATCGATTTTTCTGATGGTGGGTCACTGTCTTCATCGGCAGATTTTTTCACTTCACTTATACTGTCGAATATGGATGACACAAGGTCAAGACGATTGTCTGTATATTCTTTTTTTAATGTATATTGGTCTTCGACCGCATCCTCGGCAGCTTGCTTTTTCACTTTTGTCGCTTTTTGATCTTCAACTGTTGCCGGAGCGTATATGGTTTTGTCGCTTACTGAAAACAGGTCTAAATCAAGCGACTCCGGCTTAACATGTACAAAGAGCAATCCAAACATAATGGCGGCGAGCAGAAGATATAATAGTACATGCATTGATCGGGCGTTTTTTAGGCTGCGGAATTTTTTTGGGCTGCTCTTGCCCTTCCCCTTCTTTTTCAAAAAAAGAACCTCCTCTTGAAAAATCAAGCAAATGAAGCAATCATAAAAATGACCCGATAACGGCAGATCGGGTCATTTGGCATTAATTTTGCTTATCATATGCTTCAATAATTTTAGCAACAAGCGGATGTCTGACCACGTCTGTCTGATCCAATTCAATCACGGATATGCCGCTTATACGATTCAGCATGTCCCTTGCGACCGCAAGTCCCGATTTGACGCCTTTCGGCAGGTCAATTTGGCTTACGTCGCCTGTAATGACCATTTTAGAGCCAAAACCCAGTCTCGTCAAAAACATTTTCATTTGAGCAGGCGTGGTATTCTGTGCTTCATCAAGTATAACATAGGCATCGTCAAGGGTTCGCCCTCTCATATAAGCAAGCGGGGCGATTTCGATAACCCCTCTTTCAAGAAGGCGCTCCGTATGATCAGTCCCCAGCACATCGTGGAGAGCATCATACAGCGGGCGCAAATAAGGATCCACCTTTTCCTTCAAATCACCAGGTAAAAATCCTAAGCTTTCGCCGGCTTCCACGGCAGGCCTTGTCAAAATAATCTTTTTAATATGTCCGTTTTTCAGCGCATGGACCGCTTTCACAACCGCCAAGTATGTTTTGCCGGTTCCTGCAGGCCCGATTCCGAAAACAAGGTCATTGTGTTTCATGGCGGCGACATATTCCCGCTGGCCGATGGTTTTTACGCGAATCGGTTTTCCTTTTGCGTTTTTCGTAATCTCTTCTTCATAAATGCTTTCAAAGTAGTCAAGTTCATCTTTTTTTGCCATTTTGATGGCGTAAATCACATCACGTTCCGAGATCTCTATCCCCTTGCGGATTAATGCGAGGAGCGATCCCAGCAGCCTGTCGGCAATCTGAAAAGTTTCATCATCGCCTGACACATAAACTGTTTCACCGCGCGTGACGATATTTACATTCAGATCTTTCTCCATCAGCTTTAAATAAGCATCTTGATTTCCGAACAAAGAAAGCGCTTCGTCCGTGCTTTTCAGTTTTTGATTAATCGCAAGTAAATGTTCTGCCATTCTTTAGTCTCCCTGAACAATAGGTGTGGTTTGAACGATATCTTCTATAACTTGGTAGAGAATAATCAACTTTACTTTACCATTCTCGACGGATTGGTGCAAAACTTTTTCACTTTTCACCTGCCCGTCTCCTCCTAATTTATCTTCTACATCCTGTTTACCCATTTCAATGCCTTCTTGAACCGCTTCTTTTCTCGTGTATTTCCGCAAGGCTTCTTCGCTTTCTCTCGTCTGCTCTTTAACATAAGACACAGGCAGCTTGAACCCCAGAAATTGCAGTGAGTGTGTTTCTTGTTCTGTTTTTGGGTGTTTGATTTCTTCTTTTTGAAAAGAAAATCCCCAGAAAGGCACAGCCCACGATCCAAAGGAGAGCTTGTGCTTTGTCCTTACTTTACCCGTATATACGGTAAAAGATGTTTCAAGCGGCACCGTTACTTTAGATTTGTACCAGGTTTCCCCGTAAATTTCAGCTTTTGAGGCCACTTTTTGCTCATTGTCTTCATTTCCGATCAAACCCGAAACAAGCATTTGCCCTTTTTCCACATGGTCGTGAATCATCACGAGCGGCTGCCCTTTTTGAACAAACATTCGCGTAATGATTGCTTTCTTTTTGGCTACAATGTGCTGTGGACTGACATATTTGTCTTTATTCGGCTCATTTTTTTCAACGACTTTCATGTGAAATGTCGTCCCTTTCAGTTCGACGCCGACCCATGTAATGTTCTCAATCCCGTTTGTTAATGACTTTTGGATTTTTTCCGGAGATAAAATTAAAAATTGCAATCGCCCCTTTTCAACGCCGATTTCTTCAAGGTGCTTCATCATTTGATGCTCTGTTTCAGGTTTGGCTCCTGTAATATCTATTCTCCAGACCATGTTAGAAAGAAGAAATAATATAATGAAAAAAAGAATAAAACCTACTGTAAAGCCTAAGTTCAGCTTTGACTTCAGCAGCAGGAAGGGAAGGCCTTTCCGTTTTGTGAACCGGGCTTTACAGTCAAAATGCCGGATGACTCTGCGAAAGGCATGTACATCCTGGAGCTGGATAGATAACCATACGGTATCCTCCTTTTTTTTCACGTGAAATATCGGTATTCCTCTTCTAGTACACTCATTTAAAAGGCGTTCAACGCCTGTTCCCTTCACTTCAAGCTGAACCTTACCTGAAAAAAAAGACAGCCATTTGTTTTTCACTTGTTTCCCCCCTCGGCTTTATGAATCAACATATCGAACGACATCAATTGTGCCTTCCAGCAGAATTTCTTCCGGAAGAATTGCTTTAATCACCATGTTTTTTCCTGAAATGATACACTGCCCCTGTTTCAGCATCAGCCTGACTTCATCCTCGCTGAAAAGCAGAAGGCCTCTATGGTTTTCTATGTAGATATGGAGCCTGCCAACCATCGTAATGCGCGGCAAATCCATCATGACATCCGGGGGAATTTCCAATGCTCTTGTCAGCCAAGCCTTTACACGATTCTTTCTTTGCCCCATAAAAAAAGAACCCCCTTTCATCTCATATGTATGATTTGAAAAGAGGTTCTAATACTTTATTTTTTATGGGTTGCCCGCATTGTATGATGCGGATTTTTCGCGCGCGGCGGTCCGAAAACTTCCCCTAGAACGATTCCTTGCACGACAGTATCTTTGTTCATTTGAAGCACTTTTTGCTTCGTATATGAGATATTTCTTTTTTTGACTTGGAGTTCCTGTTCAAGTCCCTTAAGCGTCTGTTCGGTTTCCCGGCGCCTTTGCTCAGCCTGAGTCCTCATCGTTTGAAATTTGTTCTCCGCCGATTGATCCGGAATTTGAGCCTGGACTGGCTGCTTCTCTTCCTCAACAGTCTGCGCTTTAACCGGCTGCGGCTGTTGCGGTCTCTTTACAGGTGATTCTTCTTTCTGGTCTTTATTTATTTTACCGAAAATTGCTGAAATAATTCCAATCACTGCCGCGATTACCAGCGGATTAGTCAGTATATCTTTCATAATTGTGCTCCCTCCTTTTTAGAGAGATTATGAGGTGTGGTCGTCATCTGCCGGATCTTTCGTTAATTTCCCGAAAGAATCGCGCATGCCTGTATCTGCGTCAATATTTTTTATGTTCATATAATCCATTACGCCGATATTGCCTTCACGTAAGGCTTCAGCCATCGCAAGCGGCACTTCAGCTTCTGCCTCAACCACTTTTGCACGCATTTCTTCAACGCGGGCACGCATTTCCTGCTCTTGGGCAACGGCCATGGCACGACGCTCTTCCGCTTTCGCCTGAGCGATATTTTTATCAGCCTCTGCTTGGTCTGTCTGCAAAATAGCACCGATATTTTTACCGATATCAACGTCCGCAATATCAATCGAAAGGATTTCAAACGCTGTACCTGAATCCAATCCTTTTCCTAAAACTGTCTGTGAAATCATATCCGGATTTTCAAGCACTTTTGTATGATGCTGGGAAGAACCGATTGTTGAGACAATTCCTTCTCCGACCCGGGCGATGATCGTTTCTTCTCCCGCGCCCCCTACTAAACGGTCAATATTGGCACGTACCGTAATTCTTGCTTTTGCTTTCACTTCAATTCCGTTCATGGCCACACCCGCAATAAATGGTGTTTCAATCACCTTAGGGTTTACACTCATTTGTACAGCTTCAAGCACGTCACGCCCGGCAAGGTCAATTGCCGCACAGCGGGCAAATGTCAACTCAATGTTGGCACGCTGGGCAGCGATTAAAGCATTGATTACCCGGTCAACATTTCCTCCTGCGAGGTAATGGCTTTCCAGCTGATTTGTTGACGCATCAATTCCCGCTTTATGCGCTTTGATTAATGGATTAACTACGCGGCTTGGTATAACCCGGCGAAGCCTCATCCCCACTAAGGTAAAGATACTGATTTTTACTCCCGCCGCCAATGCTGAGATCCAGAGCATAACCGGCACAAATGTGAAAAATACGGCTAATACGATGATCCCGACTGCGATGAGAGCTAAGACCATTAAACTTGACATTTCCATGTCATTCCTCCTCGGTTTCCTTTTTTATATTTCTCTCACAACAATGCGTGAGCCTTCCACTTTAACCACTTTTACTTTTTTATCCTTTGCGGTGAATGAGCCTTCTGATACGACATCAAGCCGCTCATCCTCTATGATGACTGTTCCTGACGGTCTGAGAGCAGTGAAGGTTACCCCAGTTTTTCCGATGAGGTCAGTACGGTTTTCATTTGATATATAACCTCTCTCAGTACTCGTCGAGTCATTCAATATAAACTTTTTAAAGAATTTCATACGTTTCCCCAACACCCTTGTCAGTAGAATGAAAGCTATGATTGATACCGTGATGGCGATTAAAAGAGAAACGGCCATCACCGTAAAACTCCCGGCAGCCATGAATAAGCTTATTACCACCGCCGCCGCTCCCAATAATCCGATAATGCCTCCAGGCAGGAATATCTCCATGATGATTAAAATCAATCCTGCTAAAAACAACAATATTGTTTCATAACCGGCAAGCCCCGCCACTAAATGTCCGTAAAAAAACAGCAGCAAGGCCGTCAGCCCTGCGGCACCAGGGATTCCAAAGCCGGGGGTGAATAGCTCCACGACCAGCCCAAGGCAAGCGATTGTTAGCAAAACAGGAACAACAAACGGGTTGGTAAGCCATCCGGCTGCCTTTTCAGCTGCGCTTGCTTCAGCATAATGCACATCCGCATCTTTCAGATGAAGAGATTTGAGCAGCGCGTCAAGGCTGGCAGCAGTCCCTTCTGAATACCCTGCAAAAGACGCCTTTTCAGGGTTTAATGTCAGAAGGTCCCCCTTTGGCGCACCCACCTCTTTCGCATCTACGTCCGCGTCAGCCATCGCGCGTGCGTACTTCGGATCACGCCCGTTCTTGACGGCTGCATCTTCCAGTTCGGCAAGCCAAAGCGACTCGGCTTTTTTATCAGCCGCATTGCCATTCCTATCTATGATTGCGGCTGCCCCCATTTTTCCTCCGGGTGCCATATACAAATCATCCGCTTGTAAAGCAATATAAGCGCCCGCTGACAATGCTCGCTTATTTACGTAAGCGGTAACAGGAATATCGGCATGATTGATGGTGTCAGCTATTTCAAGCGCGGACTCAACGGCTCCGCCCGGCGTATTGATGTTGAGGATAATATGCTTGGCGTGATCGTCTTCTGCCTCTTGAAAAGCACGTGCTAAAAATGTTGCAAGGCCTTTTTCCACCGTTTTCTCAACAGGGATCACCCAAACATTTTGCTTACTCGATTTTATGGTCGGCTGAACCCCTATTAAGAATAAAACAAATAGACTGATAAGAGCAACCATGATTCCAATCTTTTTTTGGAACAAAGGCGACGGCACCCTCCTTTCTATTTTAGATAAGTATCTTGTTTACATACGTAAACAATGTATCAAAGGTTTCATTTTTTTATGTACATAAAAAGACATCTTTCTTGGAAAGATGTCTTTTTCTTCGTCAATTAAGACAGTTGACTGCTAACAAGCTTGTTAATTAAGCTTCCGTCAGCTTTACCTTTTACTTTAGGCATAATAGCACCCATTACCTTGCCCATGTCCGCTTTAGAGCTCGCACCGACCTCAGCAATGGTTTCATTTACGATTGTACGCAACTCGTCTTCAGTAAGCTGCTCAGGTAAATAAACTTCTAAAATGTCCAGCTCTTTTTGAACTTTATCTACTAAATCTAAACGATTAGCGTTTGAAAATTCATGGAGGGAGTCTTTACGTTGCTTAAGTTCACGAGATAGGACAGTAAGTTCCTCATCCTCGGTCAAACTGTCTTTCTTAAGCTTAATTGCTTCGTTTTGAAGTGAAGCCTTCACCATTCGAACGACAGCCAGTTTGTCTTTCTCACGGCTTTTCATATACAGCTTCATATCCTGGTTAAGTCGCTCAAGAAGACTCATAAATCCACCCTCTTTTAGAATTTGCGTTTTCTAGCAGCTTCAGACTTTTTCTTGCGCTTTACGCTAGGTTTTTCATAAAATTCGCGCTTTCTTGCTTCTTGCAAAGTACCTGTCTTTGATACACTGCGTTTGAAGCGACGAAGAGCATCTTCAAGCGATTCGTTTTTTCTAACGACCGTTTTTGACATTCTCTTTCCCTCCCTCCGAATACACCAATCGACTACCTTTAAAAAGATACACATATAAACATGTACTTTGACATTATAATATAAGCCTTCGGCCAGGTCAACTAAGTGAATTCACTTTTCCGTCATGAGCAGCCCAGCCTGTCTATATAATAGTGTAAAGGAGTTGGTGCATTCTCATGTTGGTGCTGATTAGCTTTACTGCACTCATATTATTCTTTCTCGCCGGGATGAACATGCTTCGCAAAGGGCTGATTTCTCTGACGTATTCGAAAATTGAAGAGCGTCTGCTGATGTTTACTGACCACCCTTTAAAAGCATTTCTTATCAGCATTGTTTTTACGGGGTTTCTTCAAAGCAGCTCAGCCTTCATGGTCATTGTAATCGGTTTTGTGAGTGCCGGTGTGCTGCCATTTAAACGGACGATCCCGATGATTCTCGGAACAAACATCGGCTCCACATTTACAACTGAATTTCTCGCTGTGAAAATGGATGTTTTTATTTGGGTCCTTTTGATTTGCGGTTTACTGTTCACCATCACTAGGAAATACCCTTTGAAGCAAATCGGGACCAGCTTTCTCGGACTTGGGATCATCTTTTTTTGCATCAGCGGATTCAGCCGGCTTGCCGTTCCGCTCACTCAGCTTAAAGCGGGAGCGGGCGTGCTTCAGCATCTTCACGATTCGAGCTGGTCTGCCCTCTTGATCGGCATGATATTAACGGCGATTATTCATTCCAGTTCTGTCTGTGTCGGGATTTTAATGAGCTTTATGAATGAAGGGGTGATCGGGCTCGAACAGGCCATGAGCGTTGTGCTGGGCTCAAATATCGGGACGTGCATTACGGCTGTTATGGCCGCAGTGTCTGGCGGGTATGCCGCGAAACAAACAGCCTATGCTCACGTTTTGTTTAATGTTCTTGGCGTTATGATTGTTTTTCCCATTCTTTCCGGAATCACCGGTTATGTTGCACAGCTTTCTCCCGAACCGGCCCAGCAGATTGCCCACTTCAGCCTCTTGTTTAATGTTGTGACGGCTCTTTTATTTTTACCGCTGGCGAATGTATTTTATCACTTTATCAACATGCTGATTCCCGCAAAGAATTGAACCCTTATGCAAAATTAAAAAACCGGCACACTGAATGCGCCGGTTTTCTATATTAAGATGACAAACGAATGTGATCAGCCGTTTCTTCCTCGATGACGCGGACAAACTGCCCTTCGTTGTAAGGATATCCCGCTTTTTCAATTTTGACTTTGACCAGCTTTCCGATCAAGTCTTCCGTCCCCTTAAAGACAACCTTCATATAGTTATCTGTGTAGCCTACAAACAAATTGCTTTCGTTTGTTTCTTTGAATGCTTCCTCAGGAATAATTTCAAGAACTTCGCCTTCGTAATCAGAAGCATATTCCTTTGCAAGCTGGTCTGAAAGCGCGATAAGCTGATGAACACGTTCGTTTTTCACGTTTTCATCCACTTGGTCTTCCATTCTCGCAGCAGGAGTTCCGGTCCGTTTGCTGTATGGGAAAACGTGTAATTCTGAGAATCTGTTTTCTTTAATGAAATTATACGTTTCCATGAACTCTTCTTCTGTTTCACCCGGGAAACCGACGATGACATCGGAAGTGACAGCCAGGCCAGGAAGTGCTTTTTTCAATTTATTTAAACGGTCAGCGAAAAATTCCATCGTATATTTCCGTCTCATCCGTTTTAATACAGTATTGGACCCTGATTGAATCGGAATGTGCAAATGACGGACAATCTTATCAGAGCGGTCCAGCACTTCAATGACTTCATCTGTAATTTGGCTTGCTTCAATGGAAGAAATTCTGATTCGTTTTAACCCGTCAACGCGGGCATCCAGTTCTCTTAAGAGCTTAGCGAAATTATAATCTTTCATATCCTCTCCGTATCCGCCAGTATGAATACCGGTAAGGACAATCTCTTTGTATCCCGCGTCTACAAGCTGCTGAGCCTGCTTGATGACTTCCTCTGGATCACGAGAGCGCAGAAGGCCGCGTGCCCAAGGAATGATACAGAATGTGCAAAAATTATTGCACCCCTCCTGAATTTTCAATGAAGCTCTTGTCCGGTCCGTGAAAGCTGGTACATCCAGCTCTTCGAAGACTCTTGCTTTCATGATGTTGCCGACTCCATTGATCGGCTGGCGTTCTTGCCGGTACTGCTCAATATAGCCGAGCATTTTTTCACGGTCCTGCGTTCCAACCACGATATCGACTCCCGGAATGGCCATAATTTCTGCCGGTGAGGTCTGCGCATAGCATCCTGTAACACAGATCACGCCGTCCGGATTATGACGAATGGCGCGTCTGATCACCTGACGGCTTTTTTTGTCGCCTGTATTTGTTACCGTACATGTATTAATGACATATACGTCAGCAGCTTGTTCAAACTCTTTTCTTTCGTATCCGGCTTCTTTAAAGAGCTGCCAGATTGCTTCTGTTTCATAATGGTTGACTTTACAGCCAAGCGTATGGAACGCAACAGTTGCCATTATTGTTCACCTCTTAATAACTCTGTATGATAGGACACCGCGCCTAAAGCGTAAAGCGGGGCAGTCTCTGTTCTTAATATCCTCGGGCCGAGTCCGCACGGAACCGCGCCTTTTTCTTTGAGCTGTTCCACCTCTGATTCAGTTAAACCGCCTTCAGGTCCGAATATGATCAATAGCGATGATTGATCCGGCAGGCTGCTTAAGACTGAATTGAGGGCGCTTGTTTCTCCTTGCTTTGATGACTCCTCGTATGCAACGACACATTTATCGAAGTCCTGCACCTTACTTAGCAGCTGCTGAAAGGTATGAACGGGAGCGACATCCGGAATTTCATTGCGATAGGATTGCTCTGCCGCTTCCTTTGCGATTTTCGTCCATCTTTCCCGCTTCTTTTTTGCCTTTTTGTCATCAAGTTTCACAACGGAGCGGGCAGCTTGAAAAGGAAGAAACATACTTGAACCCAGCTCTGTTCCTTTTTGTATAATCCACTCAAGCTTATCCCCTTTCGGGAGGCCGCTGGCGATATGGACCTTTATTGGAAGCTCCCTGTTTGCTCCCGTCCACTCCGACACAAGACAGGCAACCTTTTCCTTTGAAACAGATTGCAGTTCACATTTCGCTTCATGGCCGTCCAAAGAGCAGCAAATGATCTCGTCACCGGCACTCATTCTCATCACATTGGTGATATGATGGACGTCTTCACCGGTTATTGTGAACGCCGAGCCTGCTTCCATTTGCTGTTTTGTGAGCTCGATAAAATATCGTTGCATACGCTGTGACACCTACTAACTCTTATTTTTTCGCAATAATGCTGACCCAATCTTCCATTGACAGAATTTCTACGATCGTAAAGCCCGCTTTTTCTAAAGCATCTTTTACTTCCTGCTTTTTTTGGCCGATAATACCCGATGTGATGAAATGTCCGCCGTTTTTCAGAAGGCCGTAAGCTTCAGAAGTAAAGCGGAGAATTACCTCCGCCAAAATATTGGCGACGATGACATCATGCTCCCCTGTAATTCCGTCCAACAAATTATTTTGCTTCACTTCAGCCGTCCCGCTGACTTTATTCAACTTAAGATTCAGCCTTGCGCTTTCAACTGCCACCGGATCGAGATCATAGGCATGCACTGATTCAGCGCCGAGCATCGCAGCGCCAATACTTAAAATACCCGACCCCGTGCCGACATCAATAACACGGTCGCCTTTTTTCACAAATCGTTCGAGCGCCTGAATGCACAGCACGGTCGTCGGATGTGTCCCCGTGCCAAAAGCCATTCCAGGGTCCATTTCAATAATCAGCTCATCTGTATGGACCGGTGTATATTCCTCCCACGTCGGTACGATTGTGAACTTTTCAGATATTTTTACAGGATGATAATACTTTTTCCAGGCTGTCGCCCATTCCTCTTCATTCACTTCGGAAATGGTAATTGTGTTTCTGCCCAGATCAATATTATAAATCAGTAGGTTGTTAATCGTTTCTTTGATTCCATCTACAGTTTCACCAAGAAAGCTGTTAATCGGCAAATATGCTTTAACAATGACACCCTCATCGGGATAATCATTGGGGTCGAGCTGGTAGATTTCCCCGTACACATTCTCACGTTCCTTGATTAAATCAAGCGGGTCCTCTATCACAACTCCACTTGCACCAGCTTCATGCAATATATTTGAGACAGGTTCGACCGCTTCATGTGTTGTGTGAATGCTGATTTCGGACCATTTCAAAACTACCAACTCCTCTATTCAATCTTACTCGCCTTTAAATGCGCGCTTTACTTTATCAAAAAAACTCATTTCTTGCTCATCAGGCAGATTTCCGCTGACTTCTGCAAACTCGCGGATAATATCTTTTTGTTTATCTGTCAAATTAGTCGGTGTCACGACACGCACGACAATATGCTGGTCGCCTTGACCGTAGCCTCTGACATTTTGTACGCCTTTGCCTCTTAATCTGAATTTCGTTCCCGTTTGTGTTCCTGCCGGGATTTTCAACTTCACTTTCCCGTGAAGCGTCGGCACTTCCACTTCATCTCCAAGAGCGACTTGCGCGAAAGTTAATGGCATTTCGCAGTAAATATCGTCTCCGTCACGCTCGAAAAATTCATGCGCACGCACATGGAATACGACAAATAAATCTCCCGCCGGTCCGCCGTTTACACCCGGTTCACCTTGACCCGGCACCCGAAGCTGCTGGCCGTCGTCAACACCCGCCGGAATTGTAATGTTAATTTTCTTGCGTTTTTTGACTTTTCCGGCGCCGCCGCAGTCTGCACATTTATGTTTAATGATTTTTCCCGTGCCTTCACAATGATGGCAGACTCGCCTGTTTACAACTTTTCCAAACGGCGTATTCTGCTCAACATTTAATTGGCCGGAGCCGCCGCACTGTGAACATGTGTCAGGCTGCGTACCCGGCTTTGCGCCTGACCCTTTACAAGTTTCACAAGTTTCCTCGCGCGGAATCTCAATGATCGTTTCTTTTCCAAAGACCGCATCTTCAAATGACAATGTCATTGTATACTGTAAATCCGCTCCCTGACGCGGTGCATTCGGGTCTCTCCGTCTCGTTCCGCCGCCGAAAATACTGGAGAAAATATCATCGAAGCCAAAGCCTCCGAAATCTCCGCCGCCGCCAAAACCACCGCCGCCAAAGCCTTGGTTAGGGTCAGTATGCCCAAATTGATCGTATTGCGCTCGTTTCTGATCATCAGACAGCGCTTCATACGCTTCTTTAACCTCTTTGAACTTTTCATCTGATCCTGCTTCTTTATTAATATCAGGATGATACTTTTTAGAAAGCTTTCGATAGGCCTTTTTGATTTCATCCTTTGAAGCGCTCTTACTTACTCCCAGCACTTCATAGTAATCACGCTTACTCATCTCGTTCACTCTCCCGATTTTCTCACATAAATTAGATTGTATCACTTTGAATTGTGTTTTTTCAATTCCTTTTATCCCGGGCAAGAAAAAAAGTCAAAGCCAAGAGATGCCTGACTTTGACTTTCTAACCATTGAATCAGTTTGTGAAAAGCAGTTCTTTTGGATGCCCGCCGGATGGACGGGCTTCCGAAAAAAACTTATTTTTTGTTTTGATCGTCGTTTACTTCTTCGTACTCAGCATCTACAACATTGTCATCCGCTTTTCCTTCTGCATTCCCTGCGCCTTCAGCTTGCTGCGCTTGTTTTGCAGCCTCTTCGTAAAGCTTCATGGAAAGCTCTTGAACGATTGCTTGAAGCTCATCTTTTTTCGCTTTGATGTCTTCAAATTCGTTTTTCTCAATCGCAGCTTGCAATGCTTCTTTAGCATCGTTCGCTTTTTTCACTTGCTCTTCGTCCACTTTACCTTCAAGATCTTTTAATGTTTTCTCTGTTTGGAAAACAAGCTGATCGGCTTCGTTGCGGACTTCGATTTCTTCTTTTTTCTTCGCATCAGCGTCAGCATTTTCTTCCGCTTCTTTTACCATGCGTTCGATCTCATCATCAGATAGACCTGAAGAAGATTTGATTGTGATGTTTTGTTCTTTTCCTGTTCCTAAATCTTTCGCTCTTACATTTACGATACCGTTTTTGTCAATATCGAAAGAAACTTCGATTTGCGGTACGCCGCGCGGTGCCGGCGGAATGTCAGAAAGCTGGAAGCGGCCTAGCGTTTTGTTGTCCGCAGACATTGGACGCTCACCTTGAAGAACGTGGATATCAACAGCCGTTTGGTTGTCAGCGGCAGTTGAGAACACTTGTGACTTACTTGTCGGGATTGTTGTGTTGCGGTCGATCAGTTTCGTGAACACGCCGCCCATTGTTTCAATACCGAGAGAAAGCGGTGTAACGTCAAGAAGCACAACGTCTTTTACATCGCCAGTGATAACTCCGCCTTGAATGGCAGCGCCAAGAGCAACCACTTCATCAGGGTTTACGCCTTTATGAGCTTCTTTGCCTGTTTCTTTCTTGATTGCTTCTTGTACAGCCGGGATACGAGTTGATCCGCCGACAAGAATAACTTTGTCAATTTCGCTAGCAGACAGGCCTGCATCTTGAAGCGACTGACGTACAGGTCCCATTGTGCGTTCCACTAAATGAGCAGAAAGCTCTTCGAATTTAGCGCGGGAAAGCGTAAGCTCCAAGTGAAGCGGTCCTGCTTCTCCAGCTGTGATAAACGGTAAAGAAATTTGAGTAGACGAAACGCCTGAAAGATCTTTCTTCGCTTTTTCAGCAGCATCTTTTAAACGCTGAAGCGCCATTTTGTCTTTTGAAAGGTCGATTCCGTTTTCTTTTTTAAATTCAGCTACAAGGTGGTCGATGATGACTTGGTCAAAATCGTCTCCGCCAAGACGGTTGTCACCTGCAGTTGAGCGTACTTCGAAAACGCCGTCGCCCAATTCAAGGATTGACACGTCGAATGTACCGCCGCCAAGGTCGTATACAAGGATTGTCTGATCTTCATCTGTTTTGTCAAGGCCGTAAGCAAGTGCTGCAGCAGTCGGCTCGTTGATAATACGTTCTACTTCAAGACCTGCGATTTTACCAGCATCTTTTGTTGCTTGGCGTTCTGCGTCATTGAAGTAAGCCGGTACTGTGATAACAGCTTTTGACACCGTTTCGCCAAGGTAGCTTTCAGCGTATGATTTAAGGTGCTGAAGGATGATAGCTGACACCTCTTGAGGTGTGTAGTCTTTTCCTTCTACATCTACTTTATAATCAGTCCCGATATGGCGTTTGATAGACATGATTGTGTTTGGGTTTGTGATAGATTGGCGTTTTGCCACTTCCCCTACTTGGCGTTCGCCGTTTTTAAACGCGACAACTGATGGAGTTGTGCGGTTTCCTTCAGCGTTTGCAATTACTTTTGGCTCGCCGCCTTCAAGCACTGCAACACATGAGTTTGTTGTACCTAAGTCGATTCCGATTACTTTACTCACTTGAATTACCTCCTGCTATGTAATTATTGATTTACTTTTACCATGGAAGGACGGATAACGCGATCCTTCAGCTTGTAGCCTTTTTGCATTTCTTCTACAACGATGTTTGAGCCGTAGTTTTCATCTTCAACCTGCATAACGGCTTGGTGAAGGTTCGGGTCAAACTCTTGTCCGACAGCTTCGATTGCTTCCACGCCTTCGTTTTTCAGCGCGTCTACCAGCTGGCGGTGGACCATTTCCATTCCTTGGAGCAAACTTTTCGTCTGTTCATTGTCGGCTTCAACCTGAAGCGCTCTTTCAAAGCTGTCAAGAGCCGGCAGCAAATCAGTCACGATGTTTTGAGAACGGTACTTCTGGGACGCTTCCATTTCTAAACGGCTGCGTCGTTTATAATTTTCAAAGTCTGCTTGAACACGCAAAATTTTATTTTCCTTTTCATCCAGCAAACCTTGCAGTTCGTTAATTTGATTTTGAAGAAGTTCGCCTTCGTTTGTTTCTTCTTGCTGCTCTTCTGCTGCGGCTTGTTCTTCCATCACTTCTTGTTCTTCTGCTTCATTTTGTTCTGCGGTTTGTTTTTCTTCTGACATTGTGTTCACCTCCCTCAAAGTGTAAAGGAGAAGGGTTATATACACCCTTCGATAAAATTTTCCAAAATTCCCTTATTAATCATACAAAGTTGTTAATGCTTTTGACAAGTCCGAAGTCACATGCTGCAGCAGGCTGACAACCCGGGAATAGTCCATGCGGGTCGGACCGATGATCGCGATAGAGCCTATTTGCTTTGTATCTACAGTATAGGTCGCAGTAATCAGGCTGCAATTTTCCATCTCTTCATAATCGTTTTCTTTCCCGATTTTAATGGAAATACCCGTTTCAGCTGATTGAAACAGCCTCAAGACGTCCTGCTCTTTTTCAATTAAAGAAAGCAGCGATCTGACTCTGGCAATATCATGAAACTCCGGCTGGTTCAGCATGTTAATCTTGCCGCCGAAAAACAACTTTTCGACGTGGCTTGTGGAATGAAATGTAGAACGCAACGCATCAAGTATATTGTCATAATTGGTGATATGCTGTCTGAGATACATGACAACTTCTTTAAAAATACGCTCGTTCAGCTCATCCATCGGAACGCCGGTTAATCGGTCGTTCAATATATTGACCAGCTTTTCAATATCAGACAGATCCATTTTGGCAGGGAAATTAATCGTTTTGTTTTCCACATGCCCGGTGTTTGTGACAAGGATCGCTACCGCCTTGTCAGGCTGGATCGGAACGATTTGAATCTGTTTAAGATAATTCTCGCTCAGCTTTGGCCCGAGTACGATGGATGTATAGTTCGTAAGCTCGGATAGAATTTGCGCCGATTTTTGAACGGTTTTCTCCAGCTCGAAAATTTTCTCTTTAAAAATCGAGTGGATTAAGCTTAGGTCTGTCTTTGTCAGTTTGACAGGTGACAGTAAATGATCAACATAGTACCGATACCCTTTTTCTGACGGAACACGCCCTGAGGAAGAATGAGTTTTTTCGATAAAACCCAGTTCCTCCAAGTCAGCCATCTCGTTTCTGATTGTTGCGGAGCTAAATGTGATTTCATCTTTTTTCGAAAGAGTTCTTGATCCTACAGGCTGTGCAGATTGGATAAAATCATTAATAATAACCTGCAGGATCAGCAGCTGACGATTGGTTAACATCATCATCACCTCTGTTAGCACTCTCAATGAACGAGTGCTAATTGTATATCAAAAGTAACAAACCATAAGAAAAATGTCAATTATAACTCACCCAAAAATGCGCCAAAAACTTCATTCCCCAGCAATTTCCCATTATGGGTCAGGGATACGGAACTTTCTGTGTTATGAATCAGACCCTTATCTGAAAGGCCGCGCAGGACATGGGCGAACAGTTCGTCCAGTGAACACCCGTATTTCTCAAAGAATCTTTTTTTGCTGACACCGGCTGTTTTTCTGAGGCCGAGAAAAAGCTCTTCTTCGATTTGTTCCTCTTTCGTCACCTCATGTGTGTCTCTGTAAGGAAATCCTTTCTCGTTGATAAGGTCAATATAGTGTTTGACCGGGCCGGCGTTTACTGTCCGCACCCCGTTGATATAACCATGTGCACCCGCTCCGAATCCGAAGTAATCTTCGTTGCTCCAATACGTCAGATTATGCTTTGATTCCAGCCCCGGTTTTGCAAAGTTGCTAATCTCATATTGATGGATATTTGTATCGCTCATTTGCCGCATCACAAGTTCATACATTTCCGCTTCCTGATCTTGAGCCGGCAAATGCAGCCGTCCTTTTTGCATCAGGTTATAAAAAACGGTTTTGGGTTCTACAATAAGCGAGTATACGGAATAATGCTCTGCATCCAAAGATAAAGCGGTTTGCAGGGACTGATCAAGATGCTCCAATGTTTGCCCCGGCAGGCCGAACATCAAATCAAGACTGATGTTCTCAAAACCGAGCGCTCTCGCCCGTTCAAACGATGTGAAAACATCCTTCTTTTTGTGCACCCTTCCGATTTTTTTCAGCAGGTCGTCTTCAAAGGTTTGGACGCCAAAGCTCAGCCGGTTGACTCCCGCGTCTTTCAACACCTTTAATTTCTCAACTGAGAGATCATCCGGGTTTGCTTCAACCGCGAATTCCGGAAGAGGGCTTGAGGGCTTAAGCACGCGATGAACGATGTCCATCAATTTTTCGAGCTGCGCTTCAGACAGGGAGGTCGGCGTGCCGCCGCCTATAAAAATGGTATCCAGCTTCGGCTGTCCTGTTTTCGCAACTGTATTTATCATTTCCTTCTCGAGCGAGTTTAAATACTCGTCGACAGGCTGACTTTGAATAAAATATTTATTGAAATCACAGTAGTGGCAAATATGCTCACAAAACGGGATATGAATATACGCTGATTTCAATGGTTCCACCTTCTTTTAAAGAAAGAAGCCGCAGTGCTGGACTGCGGCGGCTTCTATTATTTTTTCGGACTGTCGTCCATTTTGAGGACCGCCATAAATGCTTCTTGCGGCACTTCGACAGAGCCGACCTGCTTCATTCGGCGTTTTCCTTCTTTTTGCTTTTCAAGAAGTTTCCGTTTTCGCGAGATGTCTCCGCCGTAACATTTAGCCAATACGTTCTTACGCATGGCTTTAATAGTGGAGCGTGCCACGATTTTCTGGCCGATCGCCGCTTGAATCGGTACTTCAAAGTGCTGGCGCGGAATGAGCTCTTTCAGTTTTTCTACAATTACTTTTCCGCGTTCGTACGCGTAATCGCGATGCACGATAAATGAAAGGGCGTCGATTTTTTCTCCGTTCAGCATAATGTCCATTTTGACAAGTTGAGACGGTTTGTAGCCGATCAGTTCATAGTCAAAGGACGCGTAGCCTTTTGTGCTTGATTTAAGCTGGTCAAAAAACTCATAGACGATTTCCGCTAATGGCATGTCATAGACAATGCTGACGCGATTGGCGTCTAAATATTGCATGTCGATAAAATTGCCGCGTTTTCCTTGGCAAAGCTCCATCACTGCACCGACATAATCGTTCGGCACCATCATTGTCGCTTTTACATACGGCTCTTCTATCCGTTCAATCTTTTGAGGATCAGGCATATTTGACGGATTATCAACCACCACTTTTTCACCGTCTGTCATATACACATCATATATAACACTCGGTGCTGTTGTGATCAGGTCGATTTTAAACTCACGCTCAATCCGCTCCTGAATGATTTCCATGTGAAGCATACCTAAAAACCCGCAGCGGAAACCGAAACCGAGCGCTTGGGATGTCTCTGCTTCATATTGAAGCGATGAGTCATTCAGCTCAAGCTTTTCAAGAGCTTCCCTTAAATCGTTATATTTGGCCGTATCGATCGGATACAAACCGCAATACACCATCGGGTTCAGCTTGCGATATCCAGGCAATGCTTCAGCAGCTTGATTGGCCGCGCTTGTTATCGTGTCACCGACGCGGGTGTCTCCGACGTTTTTAATAGCCGCAGTCAAAAAGCCTACGTCACCGACTGTCAGTTCATCGGTCGGAGTCGCTTTCGGGGTGAACACGCCGACTTCTGTTACTTCAAATTCTTTTCCCGTTGCCATCATTCTAATTTTTTGCCCTGGCTTTACCGTTCCTTCAACGACTCTGATATAAGCCACGACACCGCGGTAAGCGTCATAAAGAGAGTCGAAAATAAGAGCTTTAAGCGGCGCTTCCGGATCGCCTGTCGGAGCAGGCACTTTTTCAACGATCTGCTCTAAAATCTCCTCTATCCCGATTCCGGCTTTCGCAGAAGCGAGAACAGCTTCTGAGGCGTCAAGGCCGATAACATCTTCCACTTCTTGCCGCACGCGTTCCGGCTCTGCGCTCGGAAGGTCGATTTTATTGATGACCGGAAGGATTTCAAGGTCGTTATCAAGCGCCAAGTATACGTTAGCCAGCGTCTGGGCTTCGATTCCCTGAGCCGCGTCAACGACAAGTATCGCTCCCTCACAGGCTGCAAGGCTTCGCGACACTTCATATGTGAAATCGACGTGCCCCGGCGTATCAATCAGGTGAAAAATATATTCTTCACCGTCTTTTGCTTTGTATTTCAGCTGAACGGAGTTTAATTTAATGGTAATGCCCCGTTCACGTTCAAGATCCATGGAATCAAGCAATTGTTCTTTCATTTCTCGTTGAGTGATTGCCGACGTTTTTTCTAAAATCCGATCCGCTAAGGTGGATTTACCGTGGTCAATATGGGCGATAATGGAGAAATTCCGAATTCTCGACTGCCTCTCTAAACGCTTTTCTTTATCTGTCACAATCTATCACTCCTACTATTAAACGCAAAATACACTAGCTTAGATTATATCAATAGGATTGTAAAGATTCAATGTAAAACGAGAAAGAGAAAAGCTCCCTGCCTATCCGGGCCGCTTTTCTCTTTTTCTCACTCTACTCTCTTAACTCAAGCATCCAGTTATAAACGGCTTGCGCTGTGTTTGTCACTGTATCTGAAAGTGCTTTTCCCGTCTTTGAGAAAACATTAAACGATTCCACCTGCTCCAGTTCTTTTTGCTTCTCTTCCAAATCTTTCGTTGTCACTGTTTGGCCGAGAATGGATGCTTCTTTTTCATTGTTTTCTCCATCTGTAAGCGTAAATGCGCCTTTTAAAGACGGGTCATGATAACCTTTCATATCAAGCATTCCGTTATTGGCCTGCTGCATGCCAAACAAAACGCCTAAAAACATAACGATGACAATCAGCAGACACTTGCCGGCATATCCAATCAATTTGAACCACCTGATTTCTTATTGTTTTTTCTTGCCGCCAGAATCAGCATTTACTTTCTCCGCATCCCAGTATAGTTCGCTGAAGACATCGGCTGTTGCATCCGCCGTATGCTGCAGCTCTTCTAAATTATTATCAACGCCGCCAAATTCGAGCAGCAGGGCTCTGTCGTTCAGGTCTTGGTTGTATACGCCATTATCGCCAGGTGAGCCTTTTGAGAAAACACCCGTGCTAAGACCGGGATATTTTTTCTCCATCAGTTTATGAAGTTCACTTGCAAGCTTGTAGTTTTCTTCAAAATTTGCGGTTTTTTTGCCGACGACAAACGCCAATCGGGCATAGCTCTTCCCTTTGATCGTTGTCGTAGTGTTTTTCTTTCGTTTGGAGTCTCTATGGATATCAATGATATACTGCAGATTCTTATTTTTCGCCAGCGCTTCTTTGACGACCGGTCTTGATTCATCATAGGATCTCGCGTAATTTAAGCCCTTTTTATTCAGCTTGGCCTGAATATCGGTTTTATCCACAGTTGCGCCGACCCCTTGTGCTTCCAGCGCTTTGCCGAACATCCCTCCGACAAGCGTCACATTGGCTTTAGAATGACGTGCCATGTCGGGATTTGTTTCTCCTTTCAGCAGAGGGAGATAGGATTCCGTATTGTGAGTGTGGTAAATATAAACAACCTTTCGATCACCCGTTGTCTGTTTCGGAGGTTCTTGTTCTGTATTTTCTTTTTTCGTTTGCTGGTTTTCAATCTCTGCAAGATTAGCTTCCTTCTCTTCCTGCATGACTTCGGATGGCGGAGGAGATTCTGACGGCATGTTTGTATAGTCTGTCCCTTGTCCTGCAACGAGGATTTCAGTATCGAATTGAGAAAAACCCGGCAGCTCGCGGCCAAGAAAACTCCGCGGATCTTCGAGATTGATGCTTGTGGCCAATTTTAAAGAAAGCCGTGAAAGATGGAATGAGCTGCTCTCTGTATCAGATAGATCAGATGCGAAGTAATGGTTCTCCATCCGAAGCAAGTGTGCAAATACGTCTCCCGGCAATTCATCCGCAAATCCGTAGAGGGAATTGGATGAGGGCCTGAGTTCCGGACGGAGTGACGTCAGCACACCAGATAAGATAAATATCACTAATAGACTTGCGATAAACAAAAAAATGCCTTTAACCGCATTCGCACCGTTCACCGCTACAACAATTTGACGGTTTCTGCGTTTTTTTCTCATTGTTCGAATCCCTCCAACGCTTGTCTAGTAATTACTCTATGAACAAGCTAGAGGAAGTAGAACAATTTAGTGATTGTAGGACCCCTTGTTATCTTGAGAAATTTTTTCATGGAGCGCGGTGTTTAAACCGTTAGCCAAAACATTCGCCATATCATCAATAAAGGTATCCACTTCTTTTGGCGTCACCATTAAGTTATGGCCGAGAGGCGAAAGAACTTCATGAATCAGCTGGCGTTTCTCCTGTTCTTCAAGTGATCCGACAATGCCGAGGAAAGATTTTCGCTGTTCCGGATCGGGCAGGTCCTCTTCAGTGAGGACTTTCTTTTTCCCAAAACTCATCCCTGCCGGCACAAGAGATCTTGACGGACTGTCATCTTTCATTTCTCTGCCAAAATGCTTCAATATGTAATCTACCGTATCACTCGCAATCGTTACCGCGTCTACCACTGTCGGAACGCCGATCGCGATAACCGGAATCCCGAGTGTGTCATCACTCAATTCCTTGCGTTTATTGCCGACTCCGGAACCCGGATGGATGCCTGTGTCTGATATTTGAATCGTCGTATTGACTCTTTCGACCGCCCGAGCCGCAAGCGCATCAATGGCAATGACAAAATCAGGCTTGGACTGCTCGATAACACCTTGAATAATATCGCTTGTTTCAATGCCCGTTAAACCCATTACACCGGGTGCAAGCGCGCTGACAGGCCTGTACCCTTCCTGCACGTTTTCCGGCTGAAGCTTAAACAGATGCCTTGTTACTAACAGATTTTCAACGACATTCGGACCGAGAGCATCAGGGGTAACGTTCCAGTTTCCAAGGCCGACGATTAAACAGCTCGCATCCTTCGGGATCTTTAAATTTTTCAGGAATGAGGAGAATTCTTCCGCAAATACCTCTACCACCTTCTCCTGCATTTCCGAATCGTGCTCTCTGATTCCTTGGGCTTCAATGGTTAAATACCGTCCCTGTTTTTTCCCAGAAAGCTTTGCGCCTTCCTCTGTAATATCAACGGTTCTGATTTTGATGCCGCCTTTATCGCGTTCCTTTTCGATGAAACCTTGAATCTCTTTTTTCGGAGCAGCCTGGCCGGCCATGGCTTCCTTTGTTTCCACTGCCAAATCCGTACGTATCAAAAACTGATTCACATCCAGCTCACTCTTTTTCACTGTCAGGACCTCCTCCAATTTTCATTACAAGTATTGTTGCCATTTGTAAAACAAAACATTCGGCTGGAGGGCCTTCAACGAAAAATACTTTACATTTATATTGCAATCTACAGGTGTGTTTGATAGAATACAATTTGTTCTATTGTGAAGAAGATTTAACCTTAAGACACTGTGCTACAGGTTGTATCTTAGGAGGTGAAACACATGCCAAACATTAAATCAGCGATTAAACGTACAAAAACTAATAACGAACGCCGCGCTCATAACGCGACAATCAAATCTGCTATGCGTACTGCAATCAAACAAGTGGAAGCTTCAGTTGCTAACAACGAAGCTGACAAAGCGAAAACTGCTCTTTCTGAAGCAGCTAAACGTATTGATAAAGCAGTGAAAACAGGTCTTGTACACAAAAACGCCGCAGCTCGATACAAATCAAGCTTAGCTAAAAAAGTGAACGGACTTTCTGCATAAAAAAGCAACGATCCTCAATATTGAGGATCGTTTTTTTCGTTTACCTTTAAAAGCTGCAAAAGAAATAATTCAAGCAGCAGCTGCTTGTCCTTTTTTCCTGTTTTCATTTCATAGTCCATTACGGCGAGACTTTCAATGATATGCCTCAACTCCGCTTCTGAAAAAAGCCTTGCTTGGTCCATTGCAAGTTTCACCCGGAAAGGATGGACTTTTAAATTAGCAGCAATCTGTTTTTGACCGTAGCCTTGTTCGGCAAAATACTTTGTCTGTAAAATCAGCCGGAATTGGTTTGAGATAAGAGCCATAATCTTAATGGGCTCTTCATTTTGCTTAAGCAAATCATAGAAAATCTGCAGGCTTTCCGTCCGTTTTCGATTAACGATTTTATTGATCAGCTCAAAAATATTCTGCTCTAAGCTCCTCGCCACAAGCGCCTTGACATCATCAAGCATAATTTCTTCACGCCCGCCGATATAAGTGCAAAGCTTTTGAATTTCTTGATAAATGGATGACAAATGCCCGTTAACGAGCAGCACCAAATGCTCCGCCGCTTCCTCACGGATTATTTTATGTTCTGTTTTCGCCAGATTCATTGTAAAATCCGTCGTTTCCTTCGCATTCAACTCTTTTGCTTCCACCATAAACGCCTTCTTTTTCAGCGCTTTCGTCAGCTTTTTCCGTTCATCGAGCTTCTCATAAGGCGCCAGCAGCACAAAAACTGTGTAAGGGGCCGGTTCTTGTATGTATGCCTCCAGCGCACTGACATTGTGCTCAACTTTTTCTTTCTTTTTTTCTCCTGTCAGAAAGTACGGATTTTTCACGATCACAAGACGGCGCTCTCCCATAAACGGAAATGTTTCAGCGTCCGCTACAGCAAGGTCCAGGGGATCCTCTTCAAGATCAAAAACAGACAGGTTAAAATCCTTTGTCTCCTGATCAATCACAGCCTGTCTGATCCGGCCGATGGTCTCTTGGAGCAAGTATGTCTCTTTTCCGTATAAACAATAAACAGGATGGACATCTCCTTTTTGCAGGCTTTTCCACACATCAAATACCATTGTTGTACGACTTCCTCTCTTTCTTCATCCCCTTCTATCCTAAATTGTGATCAGCAAATAGTAAAGAGGAAGCCAAAGAACAGCTTCCTCATTTATAGTAAACGCCTGATCGCAAGCTCCCGGGTCAACTTGTAAAAAGGCGATAATCACAAGAACAGAAAACGTTACCTTCACTTCTAGATTTTTCAAAATGATTCCCTTATACTTAAGTTAGTCAGGAGGGGTAAAATTGAATGATTTTGAAAAAAACGTTCAAAGCAAACGAAATGATGCTGTAGACTCAGGTGTTGGTTTTGTTGTGTCCTTTGGATTTTTCGCCTTCTTGTTTGTTATGGCAACAGTTATTCACCTTGTCGGTTCCTAACAGCGATTGCCCGGGCTGCTGATATTATCGGCAGTCTTTTTTAGTTCGTCTCCGTCATACCTGTTGTATCATATGGAGGATAGACAGAAAAGGTTCCAAACCCGCTTTTAAATCTGTATTGGATCGTCCCGCTTTGATCAGTGCGGAAAATGCGGACAGAATGAGCTTTTAATATATCAAGGACTTCCTGATGGGGATGGTGATACCGATTATTCTCACCGGCAGAAATAATTGCCGCTTTTGGCTTCAGCTGGCGGACAAACTCTTCTCCGGTAGATCCTTTACTGCCATGATGCCCCGCCTTTAAAATATCCGCTTTTAGATCCGGAAAAGCTTTCATGATCTCCTGTTCCCCTTCCTTTTCGAGATCGCCTGTCAGCACCCAGCTGAGATGACCTGTTTTCATCCATAGCACGAGAGAAGAGTTATTTTTGCTGTTCGGGTCGGGAGTCTCAGGCGACAGTACGCGAAACTGTAAATCCTTTATCTGAAAGGTGTCGCCTCGTTTAACCTCTGTAATGCGAATTCCCTCTTGCTGTGCGGTCCGCAGCACTTTTTCATCATTCGGTTCAGAAACAAATCCTTTCGGCACAATGAGCTGTTTGACTTTATGCCGCTTGATCAGAACCTTTGCTTCCCCTATATGGTCTTGGTCCGCATGAGTCAAAATTAAGGCATCAAGCTGTTTAATGCCTTTTGCTGTTAAGAAAGGAATGAGCACCTTTTCGCTAAGCGAAAAAGGATGCCGTTTTTCCCTCCATGGCTCTGTTAAGTATGAAAGGATTCCTCCAGTGTCTATCATCACATGGCCGCGCTGATACGGAGCGCTGATAAACATGCTGTCTCCCTGACCGATATCAAGCATATCCACTTCTCCCTCGGGGTCCAGTCGAGGAAAAATAACCACCAGAAAAAGCGTTGCGATAAAGAGCAGCACAGACAGAAGTCTTTGGTAAAGGACGGATTTCTCCATGGCTGTCAGCAAAACAACGATAGATCCAATCAGCCCAAACAAGACAAGCGCATTTGGACGGGCTGCAATCACTGTAAATTGCTCAATATCTGCAGCATACTTTATCAGCTTGTCGCTCCAGCGCATGATGTAATCAAACCAATAAAACAGGTACTCACCGACCGGCTCAGACAAACTTAACAAAAGAAAACCTATCATAGAAAACGGCATGACAAACATCGTATAAAAAGGCACCATAATGATATTCATCGGTATACTGATAAGAGAAAACTGCTGAAAATAATAGATAAGGATGGGAAGCGATCCAAGCTGAGCGATGAGTGACACCATGGCGAGCTGCACGAGTCCCCCGCTTTGAAGTTTCTTGAAAATAGAGGAAGAAAGTATTAAAGAGAAACTTACGGCAAAAGAGAGCTGAAACCCTATTTGAAAAAGATGATACGGATTAAACAGAAGGAGAATTAAATAAGAAAGACAGATCACTATTGAAGGATTCATACGCTTTCCCCACAAACTGCCGATAAAATAAAGCCCTGACATAAGAGCTGCGCGCATCACAGACGGAGCCGCTCCGGTTAAAATCGTATAAACAGGCAAAAACAACAGCAGCAGAATGGCAGCCTTCTCTCTCGTTATCCCGATACGAATGAGCACATAGAATATACCAGCCGTCACAATACCTACATGAAGCCCTGAAATTGCAAGCAGATGGACAACCCCGAGCTTTTGATACGCTTCCAGCACATCGTCCATAAGATAAAATCTGTCACCCAGGATGAGCGCCTGCACGATGCCTGCTGAGGATTCCGAAACATGGTCATTCATAAATGAAATAAGAGACTTTCTCACGCTTAAAAGCCTATACTGTATTCCCTCGTCCGTGCTGCAATTTTGGATTGCCGTTATCGAGTAATTCCAGTGAATATGCTGGCTGTACAGATACTGTTTATAATCGAAAGTGCCGGGAACCGTTGCATTTTTCGGCTTTTCTAAAGAACCGGTAAACGTACAAGCCGTCCCTGGCTCTATCTGTGAAAGTTTTTCCTTTTCAGCAAGCGACTCCATTTTATATGATGAAGCCCACTTTTCCCCATCAGGCGTTCGAACTACCATGGACATACGGTCTCCGTCAATCTTTGGAATTTCCTGAATCACCGCCCGAAGCTTATAGGTGCCGATGTCATAGGACGATACATTCTGAGAATCGATAACAGAGGTTAAGAAAAAATAGATCGTAAAAGCCGATAAACTAACAAAAACGAGTGAGAGCTGTTTTGTTTTGATATAAACAAAGAAGAGTGATAAAACGAATATGAGAAGTGCGGAGAAAAAGGAGGCAGCAGCTATGCCAGCCGTTGCTGATGCTGCCGCCAGAGGCAAAAGAAGGCGTGTGTTCTTCATTCATTATCACACGTAGCTTGTGAACAGCTGGTTGGCATGTTCATGTATTTTTTTCAGCTCGTCCTCTTCAAGGCCTGAATCAGCCAGCTGCTGGAGAAGCCCCGCTACAAATGAGAGCTTTTCGCGGTTTTTCAGATCAATGATCATCTCTTCTAGCTCAACCTGCTCAACTTTTACGCCGGCCTGTTCGAATAACTCCTTCGCATAAGGGTGTGTTTTATAATCCTCTGCAAAATAAACCGTTTTAATCCCGGCTTGTATGATGGATTTGCAGCACTGGATGCAAGGGTAATGAGTGACATAAATCTCGGCCCCTTCGGTCGGCACCCCAAACTTAGAGCATTGCAGTATGGCATTCATCTCTGCATGGATTGTTCTTGCACAATGATCATCTATTAGGAAACATCCTTCATCCGCGCAATGTACGCCGCCTGCTATTGATCCGTTGTATCCTCCCGCGATCATTCTTTTATCTCTCACGATCGTAGCCCCTACAGAGAGCCTCGGACATGTGCTGCGAAGCGCGAGCAAGTGGCTTTGCGCCATAAAATATTGATTCCATGATATTCGTTCCACGTTGGTTCCCCCCAAAAGTTGTGTTGCCTGTCCTTTAGTTTACATATGATTGCTTCCAGCCGTCAATTCACTTAACTGTGATGGCTGTTTTTATTTTCTCAAATGATTTTTCGCCGATTCCCGAGACATTTGTAATGTCTTCGACGGCTTGAAATTTTCCGTTTTCTTCACGATAAGCTATTATAGCTTCTGCTTTTGATGGACCGACCCCGGAAATAGCCTGCAGTTCCTCTAATGACGCTGTATTGATATTAATCAGAGCCTCTTTTCCTGCTCCGTTTTGCACAGAAGCATTTGCGCTAGCGCTTTGTGTTGACTCTTCCCCCTCACTTGGAATGTACACGACAGTGCCGTCCTGCAGGAGTTCAGCTAAATTTACTTGTTTTTCATCAGCCTCTGAATTAATGCCTCCCGCTTTTTCGATAGCCTGTGAAACTCTGTCTCCCGTTTTCAATTCGTAAACACCCGGATGTTTGACAGCGCCTTTAATATCAATGATAATTTTTTCTCCGTTAGCATCACCTTTCGATTCTTGCTGCTGAACTTGTGTACCCGCCGTGTCAGGCGACGCTGTGATTTGCTCAACAGGCTCCTGCTTCTTTGCGCCGGGAAAAATAAGCAGGATGACGATGAAGATGACAGCAGCACCTGCCGTTAATATTATTTTTTTGTGCTGGTAAAACCAATTCATTTTTTCAAGGTCACCGCTTTCGTCATATTTTTATTTCTCACTGAATATCGTTTAGAGGATAAAGGCTGAAGGAGGGGAGAATATTGAAAATTGGCTTTATCGGCACCGGAAATATGGGCACAATCCTTATCGAGTCGTTCATCGAATCAAAAGCTGCCAATCCCTCAACTATTACAATTACAAACAGAACGATTGAAAAAGCGTTAAAGATAAAAAACCGCTACAGCAATATCCAGGTAACTGAAAGTCTTGAAAAGATTGTGACGGAAAATGAAATGATTTTCATTTGTGTAAAACCGCTGGATATATACCCTTTACTTGCCCGGCTTGCACCTTATATAAGAAAAGACCAGATTCTGATTTCGATTACGAGTCCCGTTCAAACCGAACAGCTTGAGCAGGTGGTATCATGTCAAGTGGCGCGGGTTATTCCGAGTATTACAAACAGGGCTTTAGCGGGGGTTTCACTGGTCACTTTCGGAAAAAGCTGCCAAGAAGATGCGAAAACAAAAATCAACGGGCTTATGAGATGTATTTCTAAGCCGCTGGAAATTGAAAGTGACATTACAAGGGTAGCTTCTGATATCGTAAGCTGCGGGCCTGCATTTATGAGTTATCTTATACAGCAATTTATTGAAGCGGCAGTCTCAGAGACGTCCGTTTCTAAACAGGACGCTATTCTTATGTCAAAAGAAATGCTGGTGGGACTCGGAAAGCTGCTGGAAAGCGAATTGTATACTCTTCCTGCATTACAGGAAAAAGTTTGCGTAAAAGGCGGCGTTACGGGAGAAGGGATCAAAGCGCTGGAAAGCGGTGTGCAGGATATGTTCAACCGAGTGTTTCAAAATACACATATTAAGTATGAAGAGGATATTTCTGCGGTGAAGGATCAATTTCTCGTGTAATGGGAGTATGCCATAGCATGCAGCAGTCCGCAACTTCAGAAAATGGCATTTTAAAAACCATCGTTTTGATTAAACGATGGTTTTTAGTTTCTGCGCGGAGAAGAATAACCGTTCAGACTGCGATGAAGGCGGCAGGTTTGAAAAATCAGCCGTCACCTTTTCCAGTTTGAAGCCTGTATCTTCTAACATTTGCTCATATTCATTGATGTGGAAGGTTCTTTGCTCATGAGTCTCATCAAACCGGTCGTAAGCCTCTCCGTTCCACACAAAAAACGACATGTCATGAACGACAGACAGCTCTTCGCCGCCGGCAAAGCTTTGCCAAATACAGCTGATTTCTTCGTCTTGATCCGCATATGTGCTGTCCGGGAAGATTTCAGCCATTTTATAAGGCGAATGAACATCAAACAGCAAAATGCCGTCAGGCTTCAGTACTCGAAAAACGCTTTTAAACGTTTTTATGACATCATTTTTGTTTTTTAAATAATTCAGGGAATCACAGCAGATCACAACAGCATCAAACTGCCCATCATATCCCTCAAGTTCTCTCATGTCCTGCTGAAGAAAAAGAATCGGCTGTTTGCCTGCCGCTTTTTGCTGGGCATATGACAGCATTTCTTCACTGATATCAATTCCAGTGACTTCCCAGCCTTTTTCGGCAAGCCGGATTGAGATTTCTCCGGTGCCGCACGCAAGATCAAGGACCCGCCCTTTTTGAGGGAGAGAAGCTTCAATCCAGTCTGTCCACTCATCGTACGGTGCGTGTGACATTAATTCGTCATACACGCTGGCGAAGCCTTGATAAATCATGAGTTCATTCCGAATTCAAGGTCTGCAAGAGGCGCGTCTCCCCAGAGCTTTTCTAAATTGTAATAGCCTCTTTCTTCTTTATGGAAGACATGGACAATGACATCTCCAAGGTCAACTAAAATCCATCTTGCCTCGTCGAACCCTTCCATTTTTTTCACGTCTATTCCGTTTTCTTCGGCCTGATCTTTAATTTCGCGCGCAATAGCCTGAACCTGTTTATCTGAATTACCGTGGCAGATAAGGAAATAATCCGCTACAAGCGAGATTCCCTCCATATCTAATGCTAAAATATCTTCTGCTCGTTTATCATCACAGGCAGTTGCTGCAATTTTTAAAATGGAAGCTTGATTCATCTACACATTCCTCCTATCAATTTTGCAGACACCAGCGAGTTATACGTCGCAAACGTGTCTGGGAAAACCGGTTGATTTTTTTTCATAAGAAATATCATTGTATTTTTAAGAGACTGAATCAGCGCCTGATTCAAATCTGTTTCGGCAAGCTCCCGGACGTCATCGACTCCGGGAAATTTCCGTCCGGGTTCTATATAATCTGCTACATAGATGACTTTATCCAGAAGCGTCATGTCTGGACGGCCTGAGGTATGAAACCTGATCGCATCAAGAACTTCCCCGTCTGTGATACCGGCTTCTTTCTCCGCCAAATAGGCCCCGACCGGAGCATGCCATAGCTCAGCATTATACGATAACAGGTGCTCAGGCATATTTTCTCTTATGATGATCTGCTTCATTTCTTCTTTTGGACGAAATTTCGCATAATCATGAAAGATAGCCGCCGTCTCTGCCTTTTTGCTATCCGCCCCGAAGCGCTCAGCAAGTTCAATCGCTGTATTCATGACGCCGATCGTGTGTATATATCTATGTTCGGTCAACTGCTGCTTGACGCAGGCGAGCGCCTCCTCACGATTCATATAAACCATTCTCCTCTACATACTTCTTCACTTCATCAGGGATTAAGTAGTCAGTGGGCTTCTTGCTTTTACACCGTTCCCTAATCATAGTTGATGATACCTCAAATTCCGGAACGTCTGCAAAGAGAAGCGGATATGGGGTTTCGATATGAAAACCGGGACGCTTCACTCCGATAAATTGAATGAGCTTCAGGAGCTCGTCCAGCTTATACCATTTTGGCAAAAACTCTATCATGTCGGCGCCAATAATGAAGTAGAGCTGCTCATTCGGATAACGGTCTTTTAATAAGCGAACGGTATCGATGGTATAAGAAGGGCCTTCCCTTTCCATTTCAGCCAGCTGCAGTTTAAAGCAGGGATTTGACCTGATTGCGAGCTTCAGCATTTCAACCCGATGGATGCTGGCTGTATAGTTTTCATCCTGTTTGTGGGGCGGAATTTGATTCGGCATGAACCATATTTCGTCCAGTTCCGCCTGATGCAGTACCTCGTTTGCCATCAATAGATGACCGTTATGAGGAGGGTCGAACGTTCCTCCGAAGATTCCAATTTTCTTCATCTCAACCACCTTTACGGAAGCTCGATTTGTTTATTTTCCTTTGATTCTTTATATAAGACAATGGTATTGCCGATCGTTTGAACCAAATGCGCGCGGCTTCCTTTAACAAGCGCTTTTGCTACCTCGTCTTTATCTTGCTCGCAATTTTGAAGCACACTGACTTTAATCAGCTCTCTCGCTTCAAGCGCTTCAGAAATTTGTTTAATCATGTTGTCATTAACTCCGCCTTTTCCTACTTGAAAGATTGGCGTTAAATGGTGCGCTTTAGAGCGCAATACTCGTTTTTGTTTTCCTGTTAACATTCTTTTCCTCCTAATTTTGCTTCTACTATCGCTCTCATTTTATCGATATCCGGTTCTTGTCCCGTCCATAACTGGAATGAGAGGGCAGCCTGTTCAACAAACATACCGACACCATCCAGCGTTCTCAGACCTTTTTGCTCTGCTTGTTTTAAGAGAGCAGTCCGGATCGGATTGTAGACGATATCACATACAATAGCGCTGTTTGCGGCATGCTGTAAAGAAATCGGCACTGCATCTATGTCCGGATACATGCCAATAGATGTAGTATGGATTATGACATCATATCGCTCAAGATTCTCTTCTGCTTCCTTTATTGTCAGCACTTGCTTATTTTGAAAAGAGGGACTGGATTGGATAAGCTGTTCCGCTTTCTCCAATGTCCGGTTGCAGATGTCGAACCGTTTCGGATTCTCACGGACAATGGTGGTAAAAATCGCTCTCGCCGCTCCGCCGGCACCGATCATCAATATAGAGAGATCTCGGACAGGCTTGTCTAATATTTTCCTCAAAGACTTAACAAAGCCTTCTCCGTCAGTATTATAACCGACAAGCATGTCACCTTCTGTTCTGACGGTGTTCACGGCTCCAAGCACCTTTGCGCTCTCATCAATATGATCCAGATGCTCCATGATTGCAACCTTATGAGGGACCGTCACGTTTATTCCGATCATGCCAAGCGCCTTCATTCCTTTGACCGCGTCTTTCAGATTGTCGTTTTCCACCTGGAATGCGTGATAATGTCCGTCTAACCCCAGGTCCTTCAACGCTGCGTTATGAATATCAGGCGACATGGAATGTCCGATTGGGTTTCCGATTACTCCGTATAGCTGCTTCATTCTCCCTCTCCCCCTTTTTATTAAATTAACGAGCGGCGAACAAATACGTGAACGCCTTTTGGTGCGTAAGCCGTAATTTTTTTCTCTGCTTCCTGCACCGTTACCCAGCCTAATCCCGAGAAAACGATATCGGTTTTCGGTTCCTTGATCGTAAATGTATGGGCCGTTAGTTCCGGAAACTCGTCCATATCATCCTTTCCGGGCGGGGTAAGTAATTCCCCGGCGTGCTTTTCATAAAGAGCATCCGCATTCTCCAGCTTTGTTCTGTGAATCAGTAGATCATTCGGCATGTAGCAGACAAATGCAGACCTCGCGCCTGACACATAATCGAATCTGGCAAGTCCGCCGAAATACAGCGTTTGCTGATCATTTAGCTGGAAGGTGCGCGGCTTCAATTCTTTTTTTGGCGTAAGCACTTTTAAGTCCCTTTTATTCACGTAATGCGCCATTTGATGGCGGTTGATAATTCCCGGCGTATCATAAAGCGCTGATCCGTCATCAAGCGGAATCTCAATGGCGTCAAGCGTTGTGCCAGGGAATTGAGATGTGGTGATAATATTCTCTTCTCCAGAAACTTCTTTAATGATGCGGTTGATAAACGTTGATTTCCCCACATTTGTACAGCCGACAACATAAACGTCTCTTCCTTGGCGGTAATGCTCAATAGCATCAATGACTTCTTTGATGCCTTGGCCGCGGCTTGCGCTGACTAAAAAAACATCCAGCGGTTTCAGGCCGTATTCCTTCGCTTCCCGTTTCATCCACTGAATCAGCCGTTCTCTTTTTAATGATTTAGGGAGAATATCAGCTTTGTTTCCGACTAATAAAATCGGGTTTCCTCCGACGAACCGGTTCAATCCGTTAATCCAACTGCCGTTAAAATCAAAGATATCGACAATCTTCACAATGAGAGAGTCGGTTTCTCCTATTCCGTGCAGGATGTTTAAAAAATCATCATCCGTTAATGAAACATCTTGAATTTCATTATAATTTTTCAGTCTGAAGCAGCGCTGGCAGATCACATTTTCTTTAGTGAGCGATGCCGGCGGCGCGTAGCCCAGACCATTATTGTCCTCGGTTTGGATCGTTACTCCGCAGCCGATACAAACAACCTTTTCCATTCCTTACTCCTCCCACTGAATGTGCCCTTTTCGTTTTAAGGCACTCAGTATTCTGCGTTCGACCTGGCGGTTAAAGCGTGTAACCATTCCGTCAGAAGAGGCGACAGGCACAACCAGAATCGTATGATAGCCGTTTCTGTTCCCGCCGAGCACATCCGTAAGAAGCTGATCGCCGATAACGACACAATCCTCTTTTTTAAGCTCCATGTTGCGGACGGCTCTGTTAAAAGCTTTTCCCATGGGTTTTCTCGCCTTATAGATAAATGGAATTCCAAGCGGTTCCGAGAAAAGTTTTACTCTTCTTTCATTATTATTGGAGACAATCGTCACTTTAATGCCGTGCTCCTTCATTTCCTCAAACCATTCTATCAAGCGCGGCGTCGCATTGGGTCTGTCCCATTCAACGAGCGTATTATCAAGGTCCGTGATAATTCCTTTAACATTGCGTTCTTTTAATTTTTCAGGCGTAATATGAAAAATATTTTTCACAAATTCGTCAGGTAAAAAAAACTTTTTTAACAAAACCCGCACCCTTCCTTTTCTTTCTATCTCCATCATCGTTGTCAAAAATGATCGAAACTTGTATGTAAAGACAAGCTGAGCAAAAAAATTTCGACAAAAATTGGGTTTCTTCACCAGGTGTGGATAAAATTACACACACTATCCACTCTTGTAACATCACTCTTTAGACAGATTATAAACATGATACTCACAAGTTATCCACTTTTTGGTGTGGATAACAGAACGATTGTTCTTATTTATATTTCATGGTAGATTAAAGATAACCTCAACCTAAGATGAACGCAACCTGCTATTTTATGCTCCTTGCAAATAAATAATTCCAACTTTTAAGGAGGTGCCGATCCCATTAATTGGGTGCCAAGCATGAGAAAGCTGTCTGATGAATTACTAATAGAATCCTATTTCAAAGCAAATGAAATGAATTTAAACCGTGACTTTATCGAGTTAATTGAAAACGAAATAAAAAGAAGATCGCTCGGACATATTATTTCCGTATCTTCTTAATGGAAATTATTCTATTTAATCCGGGCGTGTTTCCTTTTTTTACTCAGATGACTGATATTATATCACTACATTTACGCGCTTTACTACTACTTTCAGCAAAAAACACCCCTAATGAAGAGGTGTTTAAGCGGGCTCACAGTCATATTGTTATCCAATACCGGCTGCCCAGCACCAAAAGTACGACAAGCAAAACAACGAAAAAAGCATAACCGTATCCCCCACTTACGTTATGCGGCGGACCGTAAACAGGATACGGAAAACCGCAGCACATTTGAACCGCCTCCTTCAAGAGATTCAATAACAGCCTATGAAAAAGAACCAGATTGGTTTAGGCAGCTGTCCGTCTTACTGATGCAATACCCGCCCATCTTTTATGCCTTCAAAAATGATTCTTGCACCTTTAGGCGTCATATGATTCCCGGAAGGATCGATCAAGCCTGATTGAATAAGCGCCTCATCCGTCTCATTACCGCCCTCGGCCTTTATAAAGTTTTTCCAGTTGTCTACCAGCGGCACATTCAGATTTTTAGCGACTTCTCTTGTGATGTCATTGTATGAGTTGTGCCATTTTCTCGCACCGCCTTTGGATTGAAAGACAGAAGATTTATAACGGGAATAATAAAAGAGATGATGTTTTCCGTTGCCTTCAATAATCGGTATACACGTCATCAAAATAGGTTTTATTTTATGTTTTCTGCTTTCCTCTATAAAATAAGTAAGGTTTTCTTTAAAGCGTGTTTTTGATACTCTTGGCTTTCCCTGTGCCAAAATCGCAGCATCGTTCGTGCCGAACATAATAAACACATATTCGGGTTTTTGATCTAACACGTCACTTTCAAATCGCAAACGCGCATCTTCGGTCGTTTGTCCGCCTATTCCCGCATTCAGAATGTCAAGGTTTCCCCGTTCAGCTGTTTTCAGTATATCCACCCATTGCTGCGCTTTTGGATAATCACGATAATTCCAATTAGAGCCGCGTGTATTACTATCTCCAAATGCCACAACATCTTCGTACCCTCTTCCTTCACATCCCGCTGTTACTAGGACCAAAAGGAAAAGGATGCAAATTTGCTTCATATCTTCACCCCCAAAAGCCACACTTCATATGGTACACCTCTCTCATTCTGCTTTCAACGCAAGAACTCTTTATACTGTTATTGGATATGTACCGGGTTAAAACTCTTCCCTAACAAGTCGGACACTTTCACAAATTCATACCCCTTATTTTTGAGCTGGGGTATGATTTCTTTAATGGCTTTAACCGTCTGGCCCCTGTTGCCGCCGCCATCATGGAGAAGGATGATATCGCCTCCCTTGGCGTTGCTGACGACATGGTTTACAATTTTCGTTTTTCCGGGTTTAGCCCAATCCTTTGGATCTTGGTTCCATGACCACATAACAATTTGATAGCCTTCTTCTAAAAGAGTCTGAAACGCGGTTTCATTAAGTGATCCTCCCGGCGGGCGAAACAGTTTATGCTGATTCGGCTGCAGCGCATCAATTTCTGCCGATGCACTGTCCAACTCCTTTTTTATTTCCTCTTTATCTAAATGGTCAAAAAACACATGATTCATTGTATGACTGCCGATTTCATGCCCTTGTTGTATGATCCGTTTAGCTATCGAGGGGTATTTGTCTAACCGGCTTCCGATACAAAAAAACGTCGCCTTTACTCCGTTCTCTTCTAATACATCTAAAATTGCCTCTGTATATACAGGATGAGGCCCGTCGTCAAATGTTAATGAAAGCTTCTTTTTTTCTGATCTCATATCCCAAAAAGCATTTCCGCTCTTTTCAATGTCCAGTCTCTTCAGCATTTTTGCTTCACTTGAATCAGGTGCCAAAAGGAAAAACACGCAACATAATAGAGCGAACAGGTGTAATCGTTTCAAATTCCCACCTCCAAAAAACTCTATTGTTAACCTGTCCCCTTTTTCAAAAAACATTCGGTTATATTCAGAGTAAAAAGCCTCTCCCCAGAGGTGAAGTAAAGCAGCCGGAGTGGTCTGTCTCTTTAATGAAACATTATTGGGAGTAAGCACAATACTCCCTCTGACAGATGGAGTCAGTTTCTTAAGTGAATGGGGAGAAATTCCTTCATTACAGGCTTCACGTCAAGAACCGGCGTTCCATTTATCGCGTCCAGCCCCTTTACTGTAATAGTCTTTCCGCTAAGCTCCACCAGTTCGACAGTTGTAACTCCTAATTTATTCGGTCTGTTTTTCCCTCTTTGTGCAAATATCCCGATCTCCGGGAAGGCTTTGTTGTTTCTCGGATGCCTCGCTTTATATGTCATTTTTTCATCTGATACACCATGGAAATAAAAGATAATATCCACATGTGAAAACTCTTCTATTCCCTGCCACGCTGTGTCAGTTCCATTAATTAGCTCTATTACTGATATAACGGAACCCCAATGGTCATCGGTTACATTATGAATACTGTTTTGGACATACGCTATAGGATTTCATTTTATTTCCCTTGTTTCACCGTTTCCTATTATTCTTTGGTTTACGTTGGACGGCAAAAAGCAGTCAAGTTATACTATCCTAGATGCTATAGATGCCGGAGATTGCTTGCTCCTGACATCAGCACAAGTGGTAGGAGTGAATATTGATATGCTCAAAAAGACTTTTAGCATTTTAGTGATTATCGGAATAATTGCGATCGGCTTTTTTCATAAAGAAGCTTGGTTGGATGTCATAAAAGAAGGCGGAATGGTTTCCATTCTATTTAGTGTGATGCTTATTGCGGCGGATGTTTTTTTCCCTATCGTGCCGTTTGCATTGATTGCCGCTTTAAATGGCGCTGTGTTCGGAATCGCAAATGGCGTATGGATCACACTGTCAGGATCGATGCTAGGCACCGTGATGTTGTTTTTTCTAGCCAGATACAGCTTTAGAGATTGGGCAAGAAAAAAAGTAAATGCCTATCCGGTAATTCAAGGATATGAAGCTTCCTTTAATAAAAATGCCTTTACCGCCGTGTTATTAGGAAGGCTCATTCCTGTTATCCCTTCTCTTATCATGAACATTGTCTGCGGGCTGAGTGAAGTGCGATGGGGCGTCTTTTTCACCGCTTCATTACTAGGAAAAATCCCGAACATTCTCGTTGTCACTATAGCCGGTGCCAATTTCACCAGCAACAAATTTATGTCTTTCGGCATTTACGGGGCGTACATTCTGATTCTTATGTTCATCATTTATAAAAAGTTCCCTCATCTTTTGAAAATGTCAAAAAAATAAAATGATACAGCCGCCTCCCAGATTACCGTTTTTTGCGGTCCGCTTATAAATTTCCCTGTACAGACACAAACAACCCGCCACCCACATACATTTACATATAGGCTTTTGCCTACATACTTTTGTGGAGGTGTCGATGGTGACAGGTGTTTTTACAGCGCTCGGTTTTGTCGTTAAAGAGCTTGTCTTTTTAGTATCTTACGTGAAAAACAATGCCTTTCCACAACCGCTCTCAAGCAGTGAGGAGAAAAAATACTTAGAACTGATGGCCAAAGGGGATGAACACGCAAGGAACATGCTGATTGAGCATAACCTTCGCTTGGTTGCCCATATTGTGAAAAAGTTCGAAAATACAGGAGAAGACGCTGAGGATCTCATTTCCATCGGAACGATCGGGCTCATTAAAGGGATTGAAAGCTATTCCGCCGGAAAAGGCACAAAGCTTGCAACATATGCCGCGCGATGTATCGAAAATGAAATCCTCATGCACTTGCGAGCATTGAAAAAAACGAAAAAAGATGTTTCTCTTCATGATCCAATCGGCCAGGATAAAGAAGGGAATGAAATAAGCCTGATAGACGTCCTCAAATCAGAAAGCGAAGATGTGATTGATACGATTCAGCTTAATATGGAACTTGAGAAAGTAAAAAAATACATCGACATTTTAGATGTCCGTGAAAAAGAAGTCATCGTCGGCCGGTTCGGTCTGGATTTAAAAAAAGAAAAGACACAGCGTGAAATCGCCAAGGAGCTGGGGATTTCCCGCAGTTATGTGTCACGGATTGAGAAACGGGCACTGATGAAGATGTTTCATGAGTTTTACAGGGCGGAGAAGGAGAAGCGGAAGAAAGCAAAGGGGAAATAATGTAGAAGAAGCCGGATCTAATATTCCGGCTTTCTCTAGTTCTAAAATTTCTTTTTAATTTTTCGTAGAGACAGAATATATGAAGTTATGAAAAGCATTTTTCAACTCCAACCGCAGTCCGGCATCATTGATAAGCTCAATGAACAATTTCCGAGTAGGGCAGACAGGATTAATCATGAATTCCTTGTTTGATTCGATAAACAAATTAGTTCTAATCCCCATTAGCCCATAACGGCTTTTTCTTATCTCTAATACTGGAAAATACATCATACATAACAAGCTTTTGAGGTGAGAATTTTGGACTTATTTGATGAATGCATAGAAGCTCTAGGAAAAAACAAAGAAATCTTATCAGAAGAATTAACGGCTTACATCTTGGGGACGAATCAAGTGGGAAGAAGTTTGTTGTCACCAATCTATAGATTATGAGGAAGAGATTGACGAGTGGCTAGCTGTACATCATTTTAAAGATAGAGACATTATCATTCTTTGGGGTTACGTAGAGCAGCCAGCATTAAGAACCAGTCTTGAGCATGCATTAAACGTAATTGATGATGTAACTGCCGTTGGTTCAGATACTTTTATGTTTAGTGAATCTGGCTACGTTATAGAATTTTTCCATGATGGCGATGTTACTACTGGAAAGTCCTCTTTCAGTGAAACGATTCACCAAAATGAGAGGATATGATTATGAAAGTCTTTGAAGCTAAAACCCTTATGTCTGAAGCTACAGACCGGGCCAAAGAATATAAAGAACTAAGGACGCAAATGGTCAACTTGAGAAAAGCTTTACAAAGTGTCGCTGAACTGGACGACAGCGAATTCTCAGGTAAAGGTGCTAACAACATTAAAGCATTCTATCACGATCATGTTGGTGTCACCGATCAATGGATCGACTACATTGATATGAAAATCGCATTTTTTAACAGCATTGCCGGAGCTGCCGAAGACAAAGGTCTCTCTGATGCTTATATTGAAGAATCTTTTTTAGAACATGAACTGGCTAACGCCCATAAAAAATCAAAATCAATCATGTCTGAACAGAAAAAAGCCATGAAAGATATCCTAAATGACATTGACGACATCCTCCCGCTCGACTTGTTTTCAACAGAAACCTTCAAGGATGAGCTTGCGGATGCCAATGACAAACGCAAAAAAACAATTGAAAAACTAGGTGACCTTGACGAAGATTTACTGACAGAATATGCTATGTCAGAACCAAATGAACAATTCATCAAGTCAGATTTCCAAAAGCTCCAAGAAGCAACGGGCAAAGGCAAAAACGCTACACCCATTCACTACAACGCCAAGGCGTACCGTGAGAGTGATATACATAAGAAAAAAGGCGGGATATTGAGAAGCGTACAGAGGCTTATTTGACGATTAAGAAAGAGGAAGCTAAAGAGCGAGAAATCAAAGAATTACAGAAAAAGCTCAATACGTTGGTTGATGATCCTGACGAGTATCTAAAAGTTGCTAAAGAGATTGGATACGACAACCTCACCACTGAACAACAGGAGTATGTTAAATCCCTCGAGTTTTGGGATAATCCTCTTCGAGCGACCAAGGATATTTTGAAAGAACAGATTGACGGTGTATATGAAGGTTTATTAGCCGGTATAGATGATACAGAGAAGACAGTTAAAGAATATTTAGTCCCTATAATGCGGCGGGTAAAAAATATCTAGGTCCAGTATATAAATACTATAAAGGCAAACAAATGGCATATTATGATTTTTCGAAAGAAACTGGTGAAGGACTCTTAGGAATTGCAAAATTCGGGATCGATCTCGGTTTAGATCCAAAAGGAACGATAAAGTCCGTTTTTGAATTCGACAATAAAAAAGCCTGGGATTCTACTTGGGATGAGGTAAAAGAAAGCTGGGACAAAAACTTTGTACACGGAGATATGTATTCACAATCGCACTACACCACATATTTCACTTTAAATGTAGCCAGCTTATTCATATCAGGCGGCGGTGGTGCTGTTACAAAAAGTGGATCCGTCGTTTCAAAGGTCGAGAGAGTCGCAGAGAAGGGAATCAGCAAGTCGGGTAAAAAAGGGGTAAACAGCGCTGGAAATGTTGGTAAGTCTGCATCAAAAAAAGTAGTAAAAGACACCAAAGACTTTGGGAAACTTTTGAAAAAAGGTTTAGAGTCAATACCAAATCCTTTTGCTAAAGAACTTCTGTTAGCTAGTGATGTTCCTATAAATGTGCTAAACTTACAAAAATCTGGACAAGATACAATTCAACAAATTAAAAAGTCTTTTGATGTTGATCATGGTTCTAAAGGGAATGCTAATAGTAGTAAGGTAAGGCCCTCTTGAAAAGAGGGCTTTTTATAATATTAATCCTCAATATTTTCTATTACCTGTCTAACCATCTCATGTATTTGGTCAAATTGCCATTCTATATCACCTATTACTAAATGTAACTGTAGTAATTCAGCAGTTAGTTTTTCTTTATCTTCAATTTGACTTAAGTTAGCTAAAATTTTATTTATTCTTTCATCTATTTGCGGAAATTCTTTAATATTTTCCTCTTCTTCTAAAAGTTCTTCTGTTGAAATTAATGTACTATTATATTTTTCATTTAATTCTTTTAAAGCACTAAAGATCTTATCAATATTTTTCATCTATCACAACCACCTATTTCAATTTTCTTCCAATTGCATTCTTAGTCTTAACTTCGTTCAATGTTCCATCCAAATTCAACACTACTCTTAAATTTCCTCTTTTATCGAAAACTTCTAAATGATCCTTGTGCAAATTATCTAAATAAAATTTATCTCCTTTTTTCAGATATGGATTATCCAATTTTTTATTAACTTCATAGATTGATTGGCCTTGGAATTGATTTTTTGTTTTTGTAACATTGTTTTTTATACTTTTTCCAAATCCATCATTAAAAAATTCTTTCATATTCGATACTGATTTAGCTTCACTGGTAAGTACTTTCTTTGCCTTAACGCTACTCTCTACATATTTTGCGCTTTTGTTAGTTTTTGATACAGTTCCTGCTAATTTTCCTGAAACCTTTGTAACGTCGCCGCCAACAACACTTAAAACAGCTACGGTCCTGTCAAATGAAGAAAGTTCTTTTTGAGATATTAAATCTTTACCTGTTATAGCTTCGCTTCCACTTTTCAAATTCGACAAAATAGGAATTAGATCAGCAGTAAATGACAAAAAGCGTTGTGTTTTTCTCAAGCTATCTGTATCGTAATGAGAAACATTATTAATCTCAACATCTATTTTCTTAATATTTTTTTGAGAATCCTCTACTTTCTTTCTCTTTTGATTAAGTGTGTTTAACTTCTTTGTTGTTGATCCATCAGATGAGTAATAATGATAATTATAATTTATTTTAGTTTTATTAACAGTATCCAAGTTTTTATTCAGCTTATCAAGTGAATTATTTACATTGTTCATACTTTTGGATACATGTGTAACTCCAGAATTAATCTTATCAACAGATTTAGTCATCTGCTTCATATTAGAATTGGCAGCTTTAAGATTAGAATTCGTTTTATCCATTGCTTTATTTAAACCAGTAAGTGCGCCATTCATTTGGTTAAAACCACGATTTGCCTCATCAATGCCTCTTTGCATTTCTAATACATCTTTATTCATTTTGTCTACTTCTTTATTCATCTCATCATATGTTTTATTCATATCAACCATGATGTCATTTATTTCATCAACCGTTTTAACTTGTTCATTTAGAGTTTTATTAATTTCATCCATCGCTTTATTACACTGGTCTATAGCTTCAATCATACCTTTAATATCTTCATGGATGCCTTTCAAAAGGTCTATAAAAGTTTTGATATCATTAACTGTTTTCTGTACAGTAGGTATAACCTTAGTTTTTATTAATTTTTCGATCTTAATAATTTCATTGTCTATTAGCTTCTTTACTGCTTTTTTCTTGGTCTCTACCCATATTGTTTTTTTAGACTTATCTAATTTATTATACTCTTGCTGAAGCTTCGTAAGAGTATTTAAAGCTGTATCTAAATCAGCAAAATCTTTTTTTGTAATTTCGTTTGATACAGCGTAGGCTTTCTCCGGCTTAACATAGTTCGGTAAATTAATCATTGAAAAAACAAAAATAATTAGTATAGCGCTTAAAAACTTTTTCATAATAGATCCTCCAAATTCATACAAAACTAACTTAATGTGAGATTAAATTTCCACAACAGCCCTCCATAACCTTTATATATCTAAATCCCCATAAAGTACTTAATAGTTATAACATAAATACAGGTATTAAAACCTTAAAAAAACCTTAATTTACTAAAAATATAAGCTTTTATAAAATAAGATTGGCTCTTTATAAATCAGCAAAATTTTGAGAATGACTTTATTACCAGAATAACTCAACATTTCATTACATCAATGAATTTAAGCCAAGGTTGAACCCCTCTCATCATTGGGCTCTTCACTTTGAAAATACCGGACGGGAGCTGGTAGGACGATTTTTTACTGTTTGAGTTTGTTGTTTTCTTTTTAGTGGCACTTGTTTTGCTTGAGCTTGTTTTTCCACCTAGCGCCTTTAATTCTTTTTCAATGGCATCCTTAACTTGATTCCATCTACCCTCTGACAAAATGCGGTGCGGCAATACTTACCATTCCAGTCTTGATGTTTGCGGACTCGATCAGTACCCCATCCACGTTCTTTAAGCAGCTGCGCCACAAACTTAATAGCAAGCTTTTCCGCTGATTTATATCGTGCCCCTCCTGACTAATATAACAAATTTCGACACCAATCGACTTACGGTTCCCCGTACCATTAGTTCCATCTCCTGTGTGCCATGCATTTCGATTAGTTGGAATCCCTTGAATGACTTGTTTATCGTCTACTGCAAAGTGAAAACTCATTGAGCTAGAGTTATTCTTCATATATGAAATTTCATTGGCTGCTGAAGCATCATTCGCAGTGTTATGAATAGTGATATATTCAGCTTTCATCGGGTTAGGACATTTCAATCCATACTTTAATTTGGAGACTAGATTCTTTACAACTTTAATGGCCATATACCCTCTCTCCTTCTGACTATATAATAAAAAAAGCCACTGGCTTAGCCAGCAGCTTTGTCTGCGTTATTCTTACTCTGTTCTTTTTCGTTCTCAATTGTTTGTAATCGATCTGTTATCGTTGAAGGGATTTTAACACCGATCTGTGCTAAGTTTTCAGTTATTGACAAGCCTTCATTAGCGATATAAAAAAGAACGGTATCAAAAGTTAGGACACCGTTTAAATTGAGGGCTGTATCAATAACGTTTGCTAAAATGACCGCAAAGAAATTGAGTAGCTTGCGGACATAGCCAAACCATGCGCTCCGGCTTCGTAGTTTCCTATGTAAATAGTCTTGGTTTTCCTATAATATTTAACGAATCCAATTTTTAGATTGTCATCTTTAAGGAGCCAAGGCTTTAGATATCAGGCTTTCATTTAAACCTGTTACAAGCTTTGCGCTTAAACACAGTGGAATTTATACTATATATGCTTGGACAGCCGAAAAAGCCGAGTTGAACAATGGTATGATTTCGCTCATGAATTTTGCCATATATATAGACATGAAGGCGATAAAAAAACAATGCCTGCAACCTGGACTGATTATTAAGAGTGGCAGTCCAATTATTTTACATATCACTTTTGCATTCCAACTTTCATGTTGCGTAATATTAATCTTTTGTACATACAATCACATACAATTGAAAATGTAGCTTGGTTATTTAATCTATCCTCTTCATTCGCTAAGAAACGTTTAAGCATTTATTACAGGAAACTGACTCAACATTTATTTAATCAAACACAGGAAATCTGTGCACCCCCCTTTTGTAATTAATAATGAAATCCTCATGCATTTACGCGCATTGAAAAAAACAAAAAAAGACGTGTCCCTTCATGATGCAATCGGCCAGGATAAAGAAGGGAATGAAATAAGCCTGATAGACGTCCTCAAATCAGAGAGCGAAGATGTGATTGATACGATTCAGCTTAATATGGAACTTGAGAAAGTAAAAAAATACATCGACATTTTAGATGATCGTGAAAAAGAAGTCATCGTCGGCCGGTTCGGTCTGGTAAAAAAAGAAAAGACGCAGCGGGAAATCGCGAAGGAGCTGGGGATTTCCCGCAGTTATGTGTCACGGATTGAGAACGGGCGCTGATGAAGATGTTTCATGAGTTTTACAGGGCGGAAAAGGAGAAGCGGAAGAAAGCGAAGGGGAAATGATGCAGAAGAGGCCGGATTAATATTCCGGCTTTCTCTAGTTCATTTACTTGCTTCTTTTAAAACTTTTCGGAGACAGAATATATGAAAGAGTTATGAAAATGTTTCCAACTAACCGCTTGTCTCACTATCTCAACTCGTCAGCACTGATAAGCTCAATTATCATTTTCGAGAAAGACGGTCAGGATCTTAGCAAACTTTACTTATAAGTCCTTTACTTGCCCAAAACTCCCCAGAAAATCCTTCATCGGCATACTTCAGCTCATCCTTAGTCCCTGCTTTCTTTATACAGGCCTCGATCTGGCTGTCGATGCTCGATCCCTTGATCGCTTGTTTCCTCTGTCGATACCCTTACATATATTGCCCTGGATCGCCTTCCTATAAATTTTTATTAAATAATGATAGCAATCGTTAATGCATTTGTCAGCTTGCGGTCCTTCGATGATTATCACCTTCATAAAATGCATCACCCCTTGGGTAATGTTATGTAATTGCTGTTTGTCCTAATGATTTAGATAACCATGATGTTAAATTGTTTAATGAATATGATTAAAAAAACACCAATAGTCTGAAACCATTGGTGTTTTGATAAGAACTTACTACATCCCCACTAAACTCTCAGTTTTTTCACCTTAAAGACTGATCCGCTCTGCAATTGCTTCTGCAAACTCTGATGTTGATGATTCACCACCAATATCTCCTGTTTTGATTCCTGCCTTAACGGTTTCAAAAAGTGAATTTTCTATTAATTCCGCCACTTCTTTCAGTTTTTTATCACGGTGCTGTGTATTGAGCCATTCAAACAACATAGCGGTTGAAAGAATAATTCCAATAGGGTTTGCAATGTTTTTCCCTGCAATGTCAGGTGCCGAACCGTGAGCAGCTTGTGCCATTGCCTGTTTTGCATTTGAATTAATTGACGGTGCAAGCCCTAAGCTGCCAACTAACTCACCTGTTAAGTCTGAAAGAATGTCTCCAAACATATTTTCCGTGACTATGACATCAAAGTCTTTTGCACGACGAACTAAATGTGCCGTCATAGCATCAATATGATAATCATCCACTTCTACTTCCGGGTATTGTTCGGCCACCTCACGGCACGTATTCAAAAAGAGTCCCGATCCAAGTCTTATTACATTGGCTTTATGGACAATGGTAACCTTCTTACGGCGCTCCATCGCACTTTGAAATGCTGAATGGGCGATACGTGTAATCGCTTTTTTAGTAAAAACCCCTGTTGATACAGCCACCTCCGGGGTAATTTGCCATTCCCCTAAACCGATATACATATTTCGATCAGCATAGAAGCCTTCAGTATTTTCACGGTAAATGACCAAATCTGCTTCTCCTACTACACTCTTAGTTCCAGGTATTGTCTTTGCGGGCCTAATGTTTGCATAAAGGTCAAAATGGTGACGAAGTTCTCCGCTTGGATTGCGCTTATCTTTGTGCTCCTCTGGATATGCAGCAGAATCATGCGGACCTAAAATCCATCCATGACACTTCTCTAATTCTTCTTTAGTTACATCTGGCATTGGATCATTATATTTTTTTATTGCATCCCACCCCATCGGTAAATCAACCAACTTCAATGATACAGCTGCTTTTTGGGCTGCAACTTTCAAAATCAAAGTTGTCGCTGTTACAATTTCCGGCCCAATTCCGTCTCCATTTAAAACCCCAATGCGATATACTGTCATATAACCATCTCCCAGATACTAATTTATCTACAAAATGCGAACTGAAAAGTTGTAACCAGTTCATCGGCCTTTTTACAATTTAAATGTAACATATTTTAATTCAGACATTTCATCAACGGAAAACTTGATTCCCTCTTTCCCATTCCACTATTTCAACTCCGTCGTAAGGCATATTATCCACTCTAAAAGAAGGGATATCATTAATGATTACTCCACCCACTTCCAAGAAATCTGCTTAAAAGTAAAAATACTCACATCTATGCCACTGCATTTTTCAATCTCGGCAATCGCTATCACAAAATTGAGAATTTAAATAAGGCTGTACGTTACATCGAACAAGTCTTGGTTCAATACAGAAAAATAAACTTTGACGTACTGCCAAAGGATTATCATGACCGCTTTGATTTATTTTAAGCAAGGTAAAAAAGAACAGGCAATGGAGTGCTTCCGCAAAGGAATCAGATGTGCTGTGGATTTTAAAGATGAGCTTTTTTATGAACTTATTTAACACATTAGACGCCTTTGGGGTGGAGGAAGTAAGAACAGATAGGAGTTGGACAATATGACAGAGTGGAGATTTGCCGAAAAACCTATTGGGGAAACAACTGTTAAAAAAATCGAAAAGGCATTAGATATTAAGTTCCCTAGCGACTACGTTACAACTATATTAAACAACAATGGGGCGCGCCCAAGTAAAAGATATTTGACTTTAAAAATACAAAAGGTGCTGTTTTTAATCGATTACATGGTCTAACTGAGGATAGTTCAAGTTTTATTTTAGAGGTCTTAGAAGATTACCAGGATGGAAGAATTCTTCCTGGGATAGTTCCTTTTGCTTGTGATCCTTTCGGTAACGAAATCTGTTTCGATTATCGTCTGAATAAAGAGAATCCGTCCGTAGTTTTCCGGGATCACGAGATTGCATATGAAGATCCTGATAAAGCTTTGAGTCATATATGTGATTCATTTACAGAGTTGGTTAATAAACTATACGAGGAATAAACGAATAAAGCCTTTCCCCTTCTTTTTGAGAAGAAAGGCTCTTGCCCGGTATATGACTAGTAGGAGGTTAACAAATGCAAAGTATTAAATGGAGAAAACGAAGCACTTTTCAAGAAGCTACAAACAGTCAAATTGAATATGTAGAAGAGAAATTAAAAATCAAGTTTCCGACAGATTACAGAGAGTTCATTAAAGACCATAATGGATGTTCCCCTATAGATAGAAAGGTCGTTTTATTTCAAGACTCTCGAGAATCAATCAACAATTTACTGAGCATTGGAGACCCTACTCGACCAACTGATCTCCTTAGTACAATTGATAATGTTAAAGACCGGTTAGTTGATAATATCATACCTTTTGCTACAGAATTTAGAGCAGAGTATAACACAAAAGAACCGCGACTGGCGGTTCTTTTAGTGTATATTCCTATTTTAAATAAACTGCTTCATTATTATTGGACAGTACCATAATCAAAATCAATATCTTTCTTGTCTAAATCCCCCTTAAAATTTTTAGCATAGGTCATGGTTAAATGTACGCTTTTATCTATCCACCAAGTTCCATCATCAGTATTCGTATCCCAAGTAACATCTATATCTCTGTCAAAATTCTCAAAAAACACCAAATCCCCAACAGCTACTGTTTTTCCGTTGATCTTGTAATATATTAAAACAATTTTTTTATCAAATATACCTGTCCCGTGCTTTACGATTGTTACACTATAAGGCTTATTAGGACATTGCTCTTCAAGTATAACTTCAGGATTTAAAAATAAAACATAACAAATGAATAGAATTGGTACAATCGTTAACCTTTTTAAAAATTTTTTATTGATCCCCTTCAACATAGCCCTCCCTTTTTAACAATCCATTTCATTTGGGATACACCCCCATCATTGAACGTATTTCCTATGAAAAAAATTGATTTTGAACCTCATAGAAACCCTTACATGACAGGATTTTTGTTGTTTTTTCATTGTTTATCAAGATCTAAATCAAAAAATCCATAAAAAATAAGGAGTAATACATATTATACATGACTAATATGTATCACTCCTTTAGTTCTTGTTCAATAATCATGCCCGATTGTGGAAGATCGTTATTGAACGAAAGCCCCCGATAGTTGGATAAGAAAAAGCAAAAGAACTTGCTATTTCTCAAATACATCCACCAAATTTTCAATGTTAGTTTGTTTTTCATACATACTAATAAAAAAATAAGACCTTGATAAAACTTTACAAGACAAACTGAATTGACTATAGTCTAATTAGACTAAAATATTGATGTAAAGAAGTGAAAAGTGAGATGATAAAGTCTTTTTTAATGTTGGGGCAGTCGAATATGGCGGGCCGTGGATTTTTGAATGAAGTAGACCCTATCTATAATGAAAAAATAAAAATGCTGCGCAATGGACAGTGGCAGATGATGACAGAGCCGATTAATTACGACCGTCCGGTTTCCGGCGTTGGCCTGGCGGCATCTTTTGCAGATGCATGGTCGAAAGCTCATCCCAATGAAGAAATTGGCTTGATCCCTTGTGCGGAAGGTGGCAGTTCATTGAATGACTGGCATCCGGAAGGCATCCTTTTTCAGCATGCTTTGTCCGAAGCCCGCTTCGCCCTCCGGTCCAGTCAGATTTGTGGAATCCTTTGGCACCAGGGTGAGAGTGACAGTTATCGTTCGCTACATGAAACTTATTACGAGAAATTAACTCTTATCAACGAGACGCTAAGAAACGAGTTGAAACTTGATGAGGTACCGATGATTATTGGAGGGCTTGGTGACTTTCTTGGGAAGACCGGTTTTGGACAGCACGCGACCGAATTTCGACAGGTTAATGAACAATTGCTGCGTTTTGCTAATGAACAACAGAATTGTTATTTTGTTACTGCAGCAGGTTTGACTGCGAATCCTGATGGCATTCATTTAGACGCAGCTTCACAACGCAAATTCGGTTACCGCTATTTCGAGGCTTTTTCGAAAAAGTACCATATCCTGAAACCCATTTCGGGAGAGGAGCAATCACTGAAAGTGAATGGTGACTATTCTAAAACAGAGCAGATTTACCTTCATAGTATGGATTTGGCTTCGGGTAAAATCACGTACGCGGAATTTGAGGCGCGGATGGCGAAGGTGATGAAACCATGATTCCCTTACTTATCCTTGGCTTGCTTATCCAAAATCCCGGAGCTCACGGCTATGAACTTCTGGCCTTAATGGAAAAACGTCATTACAAATACATTGTTAACTTCACGAAAGGTTCATTTTATTACAATCTGCAGCAACTTGAAGAAAGGTGTTTTATTGAACAGATTCAGCAGAAACCCTCAACCAGTGGGCGTGAAATCCGTAACTTTAAAGTCACAGAATCAGGAAGAGCAGAATTCGAGAAATTAATGATCAAATACGGCACCAAATCGGAATATGTGAACCTGCAATTTTATGGGGCGTTACTCTTTGCCGATGATTTCGACAAAAATAAATTACTGGATCTGATCAAATCACAAATCGACCAGACTAAAACTCGAATCGAGCTCCTTGATGAATACCTGTCCATCGCTCAAGAAATTCCCGGCACAATCAATTACTTTCGCCGTATGAACGAAAATTCCCGTTCACATCACTTGGTTAATTTAGAGTGGTTCGAAAAATTGAAAGCAGAAATAGAGTGAACTATTGCATAATAAAAAAATGTAATGTTAAATATATAAGAATATTAGTTACCTTAATATAAAACCTGTGTCGTAGATATCTAGTAACACCATTGATACAGGTTTTATACTCCTTCTTTAATTAAACCAGCTAATAGAGTTGTCAACACTTGCCCCCCAACAAGAGCACATGAATCTGCTGCGTGTTCTTCTTTTTCAATCCTTCGTATTAATAACCACTTTTTACACCTATTTAGTATTGAAGTAAGTCAACTGATTTTTCTCCTTCTTCCGCTAAACTGCTGCTTTAGTCGAATAAGAAAAAGTGATCTCCCTTAAGGAAGAATCACTTCCTCTAATTGAACAAGCAGTGAAGGTGAACATCGTTCTTGACATAAATTTTTTATATACCTCTGCGTAAGCAACTTTCAATGGATCCCTAAGTTGCTTGTTATTATCTTCTAATTTCTTAATCTTACGGTTCAGTGTTCCATCAATCAGTATTTGTATCCCAAGTAACATCTATATCTCTGCCCAAATTCTAAAAAATAAGAAATGTTTGAAAATTACATATCCCCCAAAAAATTAAAAACCGAGCGGCAGTTCTTCAAGTGTTCTCATCAGAAAATTCCCTTTCCATTTAATTTGTTCCTTTTCGCCTTTTATCTGTATATTTGGACAGCGGCGTAATAAAGTGGAAATAGCAATCTTTGATTCTAAGCGGGCAAGCTGTGCACCAAGGCAAAAATGGCTGCCATGGCCAAAAGCAATATGGCGGTTGTTCTTTCTTTCAATATCAAATATGTCGGCATTTGAAAATATCTTTTCATCACGGTTTGCTGATGCTAAGGAAATGATGATCACATCTTTCCGTTTAATCTCCTGCCCATGCAGTATAAACGGTTCAGCCGTCCAGCGAATAGTCGTTAACTCAACAGGGCTGTGAAACCTCAATGCTTCTTCTATGGCTGAATTCATCAAGTCCGGCTGCTGGCGGAGCTTTTCTAGTTGATCATGGTGGCACATCAGAGCATATGTCATATTGGTGATTAAGTTTACGGTTGTTTCATGACCTGCAACGATAAGCAGCATAATCATCGAGTACAATTCTTCTGTACTTAATTGTGTGCCTTCACTTTCCGCTTGAATTAATGCACTGATTAAATCTCCTGCAGGTTCGCTCCTTTTTTTACGAACTAAGTATTCCAGATATTTAACAAACTCTCCTAACAAATGGTCATTCTCCTGAAGTCTTTCAGGGGCATCTGAAAAATCAATAATTGCTTGCGACCAAACTCTGAATTTTTGACGATCTTCTAGGGGAATGCCAAGCATTTCACTTATCACGATAATCGGCAAAGGAAACGCATAATCATCTACTAGGTTCATGGATTTGTTGGGCTGTACTTTATCCAATAAAGAATCTGCTATATGTTGGATTTTGTCTTCCAACTGCAAAATCATTCGATGAGTAAATGCTTTCTGAACAAGAGTTCGCAAACGATTGTGATCGGGGGGATCTGAATTAAGCATATGCTTTGTTAAAGGCTCTTCATTCTTCAATAGAACAGGACGTTTCTCTTCTTTTGCGGTAATTACATTTTCATAGTTTTTCTTTAATTTTTCATTCTTTAATAAATGTATTGCATCATCATATCTTGTTATGAGCCAGCCATCCCCCAGAGTTCCTAAAGCTAATGGGTAGAGAGGGTGTGATTGTCGCAATTCTTTATAAAAATTGTACGCTTCATCTTTAAATGCTCTGGAAGACAATTGACTTTCCGTCAAAATGGTTAAACTCTTTTTTTGTTTTGAAGACATTCATTCAACCTCCATCTTTATTAAGAATTATGAGAATCTTTAAATATAAAATCAGAATGATTTGTAAAAACTACTTCTATTGATCTGAATGCCTTCATTTCATAAAGGCTTCGATCAATCAATCTCACCCATAATTGAAAAACATAAATTTTTGATTCATTATCTATCACTAAAAAAATTCTAATTATATGTTTGAAGGACTTTTCTTTTAAAACCCCAATTGCAAATTTCATGATCAAATCGCCTGATACGGGATTCACTAAATTCTTCAAAGCCGTTCTTTTTGCTAAAATGATCTATTTAGATCAGTATTGGTGATAAGGGCCAAAATGCCGCCCCCGCTTTGTGAGATAAAAGGTACTAGACAGTCATTAATCATTTTGCTGCCCAAACTCTTTCCCTGATAAGATGGCGAAACTCCTAATACTTCTAAATACCATGCCGGCTCTTTTAAGGATTTGTAAGATTTTTTAGCCTCATTAGTCACCGTCAACATGTTCAATACTAAAAATCCCCCTTTTGATTAATTTTATCCCCCCTGCTGCTATATAATCGATCAAGCTAATGTCATGTTTATCACGATGTTTTAATAGAGCTGCAACAACAATTTCACCATTCTGAATGCCTAAAAAACAGAAATGCTTTTTAAAATATGCTTTTGTTAGTACTTTATGCATTTCAAAAATAAATGAACGATCTTTTTTTCCGCGTTCTACGAGTAAATCCATAAAAGGATATTGATTGAAAGATTCATGGAATAGCTTTGCCACTTTACTTCATTCATCAGCTCTTGCTTGTCGATAAAGAAACATTGATACACCTCCTTTTCCAATAACCATTTTTTGACTCATGAACACATGTTCATTATAATGGTAAGAAAATTTGAGTATCAATCTGCAATTTAGCTGTATATGTTCATTAATGAACAATACATGATAAATTGTATATTAACGGAGGATGCTATGGGGGACAGACGATCAATCAAAACAAAAAGTGCTATAAAACATGCCTTTTTAAAGTTGCTTCATGAAAAAGAAATCAACAAAATAACTGTTTCCGATTTATCTAAAAAAGCCGATATAGGCCGAGGCACCTTTTATCTTCACTACAAAGATGTTTTTGACTTGTATGAGCAGATCGAAGACGAGATATTTGAACAGCTAGGAAGCTTTTATGATTCATCATTTCCAAGTGAGGATCCACTAAGCATGCTGACCTTTATAGAAAAAACTACAGAATACATATATCAAAACGTCGAAATTTTTACATTGTTAACAAAACCAAAAATGAATGTCCTTTCAACCAACAAACTGAAAGAGTTTTTTAAAAGGAAAGTAATTGAGGAATTGAGCATGATACGACAATCAGCAAATTCAATTACGGAAACTGAGAAATTCGAAACAACATTTATCGTTTCAGGTGTAGTAGGAATTATAGAGGAATGGATTAACAATGGGATGATAAAAACACCTACTTGTATCTCTAATATCATTCATCAATTGTTATTAAAATTTGAAGATTAACATGAAGAGAAGGAGACTTTCTGTAAATCCAATAGATTTTTCGCGAAGAAGCCCTGTGTTATTCCACATGCATATAACCTAATGAATTTGGTCTCCTTGGGGGAAGAAGAATTGTTTGCTGAAATGGTCGAGTACCTGCGGATATGCTGGTGGTACCGAACGTGTATGACCTGTTTCTTTCAACTGCTGCATAAAGACAATGAAAAAGCGAATCGCGAAACCTGTTCTCGATATTCTATATAGCTAGCTCGGGTAGCTACACGCATGTGCTATTTGTTTCGGAAGACTGCTTAAATAGGTGAAATACAGATTTCCTATAACTTTCTTCATCGATTGTGTTAAAAGAAAATGATCCACAATCAGCAATTGCATATTGCAGTTCAAAAACATTTGGAGTTTAACATATTTACCAATTTTATTAGCACTGACTTCGGATACTTTTAATGTTTTTAAGGCAGTAACTTTTGAATCAGCTTTTGCAATAGTAGATATTTTGTCGATGCCTTTTATTCAACTATTGCAAGAATAACAGTACTACCAAAGCTAAAAAAATGAGCATCTAACCCCCTCCCTGCCAAGCGGAAACGACAACGATCGTAAAAATTGCTGCTTGCTTAGGGCTCGTTAAGAAAGGCTGTAGTGATAGGCCATAGTGCGCCAATACATTATTTCAAAGTAAAAAGTATACTTATGAGGACAAGCTTTCTTGAAAATAAAATACCTCAGCAGCATTCTTGAACTCAAGTAAAGCCGCTAAGGTACTCTTTTCAAATTCACAAAAAAAGTCTACTCTACTATTATTTTAAACTCATCTTCTAATTCCTTTTGAGCCCTTTGTAAAACTTCTAATGTATTATCAGCGTATGAACCTAAAAACTTTTTACTAGACTCAAAATTTCTCCAAACTAAAGTTTGCGGCAACTCTATCCACCCTGTAAGGCAATCCCATAAAGCGTCTAAATTTTCCCCATAGTAGTCTGGGAAGTCTAATTTATCTTTTAATACATCATGTAACCCTTCTTTATTTTCAAAGTCTTTTCCATCTACAACTATTTTTTTCATTAAAAACTATGTCCTCCATTATTTTAACTTAACAAACGTTTTATAATGATCTGTTGTTTTATATATTAATCCATATTCGAATAGAGTAATCTGTCATTCCCTCTGTAACCTGTGGTATAGTTTATATCAGCTTCGCGCCACACTCTATTTTTAGCGTCAGGAAGACGTTTTTCTCTGTTTTTGTATATATCTCCCCCGATACTTTTCCCCGGTGCTACTTTTGATAAATTACCTTTTTTGCTTTCCCATCCTAATTTTCTTGCTTCTCCTTTATTTATGTAATTTTCCGGCACTGGCCATTGATCGCCATCTCATCCATACTGAGCAACACCCCGATTTTACATTAGAGTTGCTGAACCATAGAGTACTCTCTGCAACTATTGAACCTCTTTCACCATCCAGTGATAGCTGTTGATTAGATTTCCGTTATCCTTTAAGAACTAATACATATTAGCAGGGAGCTAGCCATGATTGAAAAATACACAACTGAAGTTTCTTTAGACTTTTTTAATGGTGATGAAACAGATTTAAAGGATACAATTGAGGAGATTAGACTTTTTTGCAAAGACATATGAGAACGATAAAGTAACCGTCCTAAGTGTTACTGAAAACGAATCTTCAAAGGGAAAAAACTATAAAGTTCTTTTACAGCACGAAAGAGATACAAATAATCTAGGACGTAAATATGAATATGATGAAGAAAAACTATTCGGTTTCTTTGAAGATGAAGAATTGTTATTACCCCGTTAGCGCATATAAAGAACCCACATTTTAGTGGGCTTTTTCAATTATTCACATTTACATAACCTTAAAATCTATCTTATTATTAAACCTGCGCAAGGCTGCCCTTTACAGTTTTAATCACTGTTCTGCATGCTCAGGAGCTTCTAAGACATACACAGACCCCGTTTGAACATGTATTACAGGAAGCTGACCCAACATTTATTTAACAATCAGTGACGGAAAATCTATGCTCCCCCCTTTTGTAATTAATAATGAAATCCTCATCATGCATTAACGCGAAATGAAAACAACAAAAAAGAAGTGTCCCTTCATGATCCGATCGGGCAGGATATTGATTACGGAGATAAAAATGAATAGCTGCATTCGAAAAAGCTATGTATCACTCAGAAACTCATGTTAAATATGTGGATAGCCCTTCTCATAGAAGGAGATGGGCTCTTTTTCACTTCAATATTGTTTTTGGATTTCACTTTTTTGGACCGTAAATTCTATCAGGTAATCCAATGTATGAGTAACACCTAACTTCAAAATACACCACAGACATTGATTTAAGATACCCTTCCTTCTACAACATATGAGAATAGGGATGATTAAACCAATCAGTAAAAATCTCTTTCTGTAAAATTCTACACCCTTCCTTTAAAATACTTTATTTCTATAAATACGTATCGATAGAAGCCAAGAACAAACATATAGAATCATAACCGAAAACAGAATTAACAAATAAACATTAAGATTTTGCAATGATAATAATATTCGAACACATTCTCTCATTTGGATTTCCAATATGATGAACCAGAACGTGTCGGTGATGAAATGAATGTTTAGGTTAAAAATTTTCTGAACTACTAATTGAAACCTTTATTAAACCTTGAACATCCCATAGTTATCTTTATAGTATGAAATAATAAAATCACGAAAGTTTCTTACCGAAGAAGATAATACTTTATGCCTTATCCAAGATAAGCCGACTGGATATGTAGCAGAATTATCATCAATTTTTATATAATGTAACCCCAATGTTCTACAAACTGAAATAGGAAGTAAAGCAACACCCTGATCAAGCTTTATAATTTCGACCAGTAAATTAGAATCGACCTCAAATGCATGATTTGGCCTAAAGCCTGCTTTCTCACAAAGTGAAGTTGTAAAACCACTATACTCGTCATTATTGGCAAGTGAAATAAATGGCTCATCGGCGACTTGGCTTAACGAAATTTCAGTTTTATCTGCATACCTGTGGTTCGAGGGTAAAACCAGAACAATATCTTCATTTATCAGCACACAACTCTCTATCTCTTCATCTTGAATAGGATGACTTGCTATTCCTAAATCGATATCCCCTTTTTTTAAACTCGTCATTATTCCGCTTTTTACTCCGATTCCTTGCTGAATTTTTGATTCAGGAAAGCGGTTAATATATTCACTGATTAGCTTGCTAAGGAATCTAGCATTTGAAATCGATATTCTAATGACATTAGCAATTTGATGTTCCTCTGATTGAATTTCCATTTGTGCGTTTTCAATCTCAGTAAAAATCCTGTTTACATGCTTCAACAGAATTTTTCCTGACGAACTCAATTGGATATTCCTTCCTTTCCTCTCAAATAATTTAGTTCCCAATTCATCCTCAAGTCTTTTAATCGTCAGGCTTAAAGAAGGCTGGGCGATATTTAATAGTTTGGCTGCTTTAGACATGTGTTCTGTAAAGGCAACTGTCTGAAAGTATTTTAGCTGAAGTAATTCCATCTATCTAGACCCCTTATTTATTATAATAAATATATATATACATTATTATGTATTAGATTAAATGTAAATATAGATGTAATCTAATTACGTAAGACATATGAAAAAAGAATCGCTTTTGAGTGAAAAAAGGAAGGTGTCATGACATGAAAATTGATGTAAATAACATAGCAAAAAACTTCAATACACCATTAACAGCTCCATCATATCCCGTACCAACCTATAAATTTGTTAACCGTGAGTACCTTAATATCATTTACCGAACAGATGAAAAAGCTTTACGAGCGGCAGTGCCAGAACCTCTTGAAATCAATGAACCTTTGGTTAAATTTGAAGTGATGTGGATGCCCGATGTTTCTGGGCTAGGTGCTTATACTGAGGCTGGACAAGTCATTCCTGTTTCATTTAATGGTGAGGAAGGTGATTATGTGCATTCAATGTACGTGGACAACTTCCCCGCGATCGCCAGTGGAAGAGAGCTTAGTGCTTATCCAAAGAAATTGGGAAATCCCAAGCTATATGTAGATTCCGATACCCTTGTTGGTACGCTTGATTACGGTTCACTTCGTGTGGCAACGGCTACGATGGGATATAAACACGTTGAAATGGATAAAGACCAAGCTAAAAGTGAAATTTGCCGGCCTAATTTCATGGTTAAAATCGTAACAGATTATAGTGGTAAGTTAAGGGTTTGTGACTTGGTAAGAACACAAATTACAGATATTGAAATTAAAGGGGCATGGACAGGTCCCGCACGACTTCAATTGTTCGAACATGCTTTAGCACCTTTAGCTGATTTACCCGTATTAGAAGTCGTTTCGGCATCACACATCTTAACGGATTTGACCTTAAATAATGTACGACCTGTTTATAATTATTTAGAGGAAAAATAAGGAGGATTTTCTAATGAGAATTGCAGTGTTAGGAGCAGGTTCTTTAGGAACCATAGTTGGAGCGTATCTTGCTGCCGGCGGAATGAATGTTGAATTAATCGATACTTATCAGGCACATGTAGATGCTTTAAATCATAAAGGTGCAAAAGTGATCGGTACAACGGATTTTCAAGCAAAGGTGAAAGCCATTACCCCTGAAAACAAGTCAGGAAAATATGATTTAGTCTTACTTCTAACGAAACAATTATATAACGATTCAGTGCTGCAAGAGTTGCTTCCGTTTTTAGGGGCCGATAGCATTGTATGCTCCTTACAAAACGGTATACCAGAAGAAAAAGTAGCATCCATTGTCGGTCGTGAACGTACAATTGCAGGTTCTGTTGAATTTGGTGCTACGTTTATTGAACCAGGCGTGTCTCGTCTTACAACCGAATATACTCACTTTAAGAAGTACGCTTTTCAAATTGGAGAGTTAAACGGTGAAATAACAGAAAGAATCCAGCGAATTAAATCTATTTTAGACCTTGTGGGCGGAACGCATATTTCCGACAATTTAGTTGGAACGAAGTGGTCAAAACTACTTATTAATAATGCGTTCAGTGGTTTATCGGCAGCATTAAACGGAAAATACGGAGACATTCTTGACAATGAAATTGGCATTGTTAGTGCAGTTCATATTGCAGATGAGACAATCAAGGTTGGACACGCAAATGGTGTCACATTTGCTAAAATGGGGGGCCTTGATATAGAATCATTGGAATTAACAAGCGAAAATGACCTTCCTGATCGTATCCAAACGTTTAGGGCAGCAATGGAATCATCAAGATTGTTAAAAGCGAGTATGCTTCAGGATATTGAAAAGAAACGCAAAACTGAGATTGATTACATTAATGGAGTTATTCCAAGATTAGCTGAAGGGACAGGCATTTCAACTCCTTATAATGATATGGTTGTTAAATTAGTCAAAACAGCTGAACAATATCAATCTGTTCCAAATTTTGATGTCAATATTAAGTTCTTTAAAGACTTCATTTGTGCTTAAATTTCCCCAGTGAAATTTTAAAATTGCTATTTATCTTAGTACAACTTCGCCTTCAAAGGGGTTTTGTTAGAAACTTATGATGAATAGACATACGATTATTTAAATTTATTTCCACCCTACAGAATGAACGGATTGCGAAGGGAAGTATACATCAGTAAAACAACGTAATACGTTACTTAGTTAATTAAATGATTTTGAGTAAGTTATTCTTATTCCATTCTTGAAATTCAACCAGTCAAAATACCTTGTTGATGCAGACAATTTAATTGTCTGCTTTTCATTTTGCAAAGGTTTTAAGAGAACATAACCCATCGTTCAAGCAGCCATGCGCTGGATCACGGATGCGAACATGGTAGCAGCCGTATCAAATGCAGGAGGAAATTCGTTATTTATTGTACAGTACTATAATCAAAAACAATTTCTTTCTTATCTAAATTCCCCTTAAAATTTTCAGCATAGGTCATAGTTAAATGTACGCTTTTATCTATCCACCAAGTTCCATCATCAGTAGTGGTATCCCAAGTAACATCTATATCCCTGCCAAAATTCTCAAAAAACGCCAAATCCGCAATTGCTACTGTTTTTCCGTTAATCTTGTAATATATGAAAACAATTTTCTTATCGAAAGTACCTGATCCGTGTTTTACGATTGTTAAACTGTAAGGCTTATTAGGACATTGCTCTTCAAGAACAATTTCTGGATTTAAGAATAAAACATAAAAAAACAATATAATTGGTATAATCATTAACCTTTTAAAAGTTTTTTTGGCGATATTAAACCCCTCCGCACAAACCATTGTTGCAAAAATCCATTTAACAGGATATTCCCCCATCATTTGGACGTTTTTTCTATAAAAAAAGTTGTATCTTCCCTATAATAATTTAAAGTATCCAAGATGAGTCATTAGATATCAGGCTTTCGTTTAAACCTGTTACAAGCTTCGCACTAAAACACCGGGATTTATAATATTAGCTTAGGACAGTCGAATAAGTCGAAGTGAACAATGGGATGACTTCGCTCGTGAATTTTTCCATATATATACGAAAGTGAAAAAAAACAATGCCGGCAACTTGGACTGATTATTTAGAGTAGCAGTCGAATTATTTTACATATCACTTTTGCATTCCAACTTTCATGTTGCGTAATATCAATCTTCCGTACATACAATCACATGCAATTGAAAATGTGGCTTGGCTATTTAAAGTATCACCTTCATTTGCTAAGAAACGTTTGAATCTTTAATACAGGAAGCTGACTCAATATTTATTTAATCAAACAGTTATGGGAAATCTAAGCGCCCCCCTGAGTTCTACCGGGCGGAGAGGGAGAAACGGAAGAAATGTGAAGAGGGCAAAAAGCTGCTGACGAGGAGTCAGCAGCTAACACAGGGGCATCTAACTGTAGGGATCCATATAAATAGTGTGTATTAGTAGTTCGCGAATGATGTATTCAATATTCCGCCCAGTATTTCCAACGTTCAGGGGGAAAAAACTTTGACCAATCTTTAGAAAGGCCACGGGTGATGAGAAGACGATCAAGTCATACATTCAGTGAATCACAGAGTTCAATCTTCATAAAGATCTAGGCGTGCCCTTTCCTCACTCCCCATTTAATGCGCCATCATCTCGTGGGCAATATCGTGTCCATCCATTTCTGACGGATAGAATGTAGGCCAGTTTTTGACTTCATCAAGTAAAGCTTCACGATCGTCACCCCAATACAGATGGTAATGACTAGCTTTAGTCGGATAGATACTATGATCACTAAACTGAATATACTGAGGAAGTCCTTCAGCTTCTTTAGCTCGTTTGAATATGTATCTTACCCCTCTATTGCCCGCATCATATGTTAGAATTTCGTACCCGTCATAAGTATACTCACCAGAATATTCTTTTCCATTTTTGAAGAATGTTACAGTATCTTGTTGAATTAAGATACGTTCAATATCTGTTTTATACCCTTTTTTGTAATACTCTTTATATTCTTCGGCTGTCATATCATCTTCATGTTCTGCTTTATAAGAAAATACTTCGTCAAGAGTACCATCTTGCAGGAATGGATAAACAGATTGCCAGTCTCCTTTCCAATCAGAAAGTGAACGATCCTTTACTTGACTGTTTTTAAAATAGCCCTCATAAATTTTTTCTGTTTCCTCATCATGTGCATGACTATGATCGTGAGCATGATTATGAGCATGTTCGTGTGTGTGACTTTCAGATGTTGGCTCTTGCGTTTTAGAAGAGTCTTCCGTCGCTGACGAGGATGATGTTGTTTTATTAGACTCACCTTCGGATGAACCTGAAGTCTGACATCCTGCCAATACTAGTAACGAACCAATTGTTAATATACCTAACCTCTTTGCCAATAAAATCTTCATTACAACACTCCTTTTATTTCAAATCGAAAACATTACGATTTATATTATACATATATCTTGTGCAAACATCAAAGGGAAAATGACCCTAATAGCCCTTTAAGAACTTCAGGCTGTCGAGAAAATTTCGACAGCCTTCATTTTTCTTAGAAAACAAAAGAACCAAAACTGGCGGATCTTTTGGTGTATATATAGAATCTGATAATTTTCCAATCTCTATTTTGAAATAAGGGAAATTGCGAAGGGGAAATGATAAAAGCGACTTCGCCTCATGTCAGTCATCCTTCAAAAAACTTGCGGCAGATTAATTACATTATCTGCTGCTTTTTGCTCTTTCTAAATGGATGTCTCATGCGTCCCTGCCCTTTTCGGCTGAAACAGAAATATACATAATATGATTGAAAATAAAAACATGATGACAGCTCCGAGAATGACAACAAACTGAATAGATTTAAGCTGGGCACCGATGGCAAAACAGAGTGTGGCAATGATTATTAATGCGGCCTCACTCAACGCATATATACTGCCTACCCTTCCCATCACTTCCGCCGGTATGTTTTTTTGATAAAAGGTCATAAAACCTGTGTTAGCAAAGGCTAAGAAAAAAGCGAGAACAAAAAAGCCGCATGCCGCCATGAGAAAGACATTTGAAAAGGCGTAGATGATATAGCCGGCTGAGACAAATAATGAACCCAGCCCCATTAATAAAGAAGTGGGCAGTTTTTTTACAAAAACAGAATTCACACAAGCCCCGACGATAATTCCAGCTCCTGCCACACTGACAAGAAATCCATAGTCTGTGTCAGATAATTGAAGAATTTCTTTACAAAAAGCGGCTTCAAGCGAATCTATAGCTGTCATCATGACTGTTAACACATAAGTGAATAAAAAATAGATACACATGATATAGCTATTTTTGCGGCTGAATCGGATCACAACATTCCAATCTTTTCTTATCAGATTAACAGAAAGCTTTTCTGTTATTGCAGCCCTTTTTTCGAGCTTGGGCATAAACGAAGTTATGACTCCTGATATCAATAAAGCAAACGCATTGATATAGATGGCAAATATCGGGGTGCCTATTAAAAAGAGCATTCCCGCAATAGACGGACCAAGCAGAAAGCCTCCGGAATCAAGCAAGGCGCGAAGGGAGTTAAATCGCTTTCTGTGATCAGGGGGAATTAATTTGGTGATATAAGCCATAGAGGCCGGTCTGAACATAGAATTTGCCATATTGATGAAAAAGACAATGAAATAAATTGAATAGACAGGCCATATGGAGAGAAGGAGCGGAATCACCGCAATACATACAGCTCTTATGAAATCTAATGCAATCATGAGGTTTCGTTGCTGTAAACGATCTATTAAACTTCCGGACCAGACATTTGTGAACAGAGCAGCCAGCGGTTTTAAGATATAAAGGATTGACACCGCCAAAGCCGAACCGGTTTCTTTAAGGACAATGAGATTGAGGGATATAAAATAAATCCATTCACCAATAGTTGAAATTCCAATTGCCCCCAAGAGAAACGCGGGATATTTCCAAGATTTTATTAATCTTTTCATACGCATCTTCCTTCCCCCTTACGAAAGCTTTCGCCCTTTATACAAAATAAAAAAAATCCCGTCCCAAGACGTCATGTCTTGAGGACGAGATTTTTCCCGTGGTGCCACCTCAGTTTGTTTATATGTCACCATACAAACCTTAGCAGGTAACTAAGATTACCCTTCTCGATAACAGGAGTACCTGTCACACCATCTTCCTTGTAAGGATTCCGATGTGAAGCTGAGAGGCTTGGTTCAATACATTCACTCATGCTCCTTTCCAGCTTCCGGAGCTCTCTGTAAAGAATAAATGTATTTACTCTTCTCTTCATCGCTTATATATATGGAAATATTTATATTTTTAATTCATTATAAATTACCTTACTTTCCTTTATACGTCAATACAAATTTCTAACAAATGCGTTTACATCCCCACTGCTGCTTATCCGCAGGAGACTGTGTCACTTTGTTTTGATCAGTAACAGACACTCTTTAATATATTGTTCAAGGTAAATATTCAGAATGATCAATACATTACAAACATACATGTTTAGCAGCCATTTAAAACTGGGAAACAAAAAAACAGATTGGAGGAAGGTCAATGGAACACAAAGAAGAGCGTGACATGAAGGCTCGTATGGAACGATATGAGATATTTTTCAAAAAAAGATATAAGGTCCTTTATACTGTAAATGATTTTATGATTGGCGTATTATTTCTTGTCGGAAGCTTTTTTTTCTTTTCTGAAAAAATGAAGTCTGCGGGAATATGGCTGTTTGTAATCGGAAGCTTCCTGCTTTTGATCAGGCCTACGATCCGTCTGATCCACGATTTTCATTATCGGAAACATCTTAAAAAACGGTATAAGCCACATACATCAGCAGCTGATCACAGCCAGTCTTTTGATTGATTGGCTGTTTGTATGGAAAGTCAAAGACCAGAACCTACATGGAGCTCTGGTCTTTGTGCCGTCGATAAAAATCAATGACAAAGCTTTTAAAACACTGGGCCGCCGGGGGCAAATCCCGGTCCTTCAGCTGGGCTAAGGCGATGGTGCGCTCGCATTTATAATCAGCAACATGACAAAACACAACAGGAAAGTGCTGGTGTTCCGGGGTTTTCGGCAATACAGCCGCGCCTAATCCTGAGGCTGCCAGGCCGAGTATAGTTGAGACCTCTTCCCCTTCAAAGGCAAGCTGCGGGCTGATTTGCAGCTCGTTGCACATGAGATCGAACATATATCTCAGTCCATATCCGTGTTTAAAGCCTACAAAGTCTTCATGCTGTAAGCTTTGAATCTCAATTTCCTTTTGCTTTGCCAGCGGATGAGCTTCGGGAAGAACCAAATATAAAGGTTCTTTATCTAAAATCGTCCATTCCAGCAAATCGTTTGGAAGAGGCGGTGAGCTCAGGCAAATATCCGTCTCTCCCGTTTCTACCATTTGATGAAGCGTTTCGTTTGCCCCCTGGTAAAGCCTGAAAGTGACGTGCGGATAATGCTTCTTAAATTCCGCAATGAGCTGCGGCATGAGCCGAGAGCCGAGTGTATGTAAAAAAGAAACCGATATTTCTCCATATTCAAGGCTCATGCTTTTTTCAATTTGTTCAATCCCTTCATTAAGCGCGCGCCGCGCCTGTCTTGCTTTTATCAGAAACTGCTCGCCGTGCCTTGTGAGCCTGACAGCTTTCGATGTTCTGGTGAGTAAAGGAACACCCAGCTCTTCTTCAAGTTTCAGAATGGATCTGCTAAGAGCCGGCTGGGAAATTCTTTGCTCCCGTGCGGCGTTTGTAAAGTGCTGATGTTTGGCTACAGCGATAAAGTTATCTATCTGATGAAGCTCCATTTTTGAATCCCCCAATCATAACAAAAACACATCATATTGATAGCAATTATAAATTAGACACATAACAATGTGAAGCGTAGGATGGATGGTATAACCAAATCTAAGAAATGAGGGACATCATGGGTTTCATTCAGCCTCATACGAACGATTATCGGAGAGCGAGTTGGGCTCTATTTATCAGCGGTTTTGTCACATTTGCCACGCTGTATACGACGCAGCCGCTTTTGCCTTTGTTTGCAAAGGAATTTCATATATCTGCGGCCGCAGCAAGTCTCACGTTGTCAATTTCAACCGGTGTTTTAGCGTTCTCTTTATTGGCGGCCGCGTCTTTATCAGACGGGCTGGGCAGAAAAAAACTGATGGTGATTTCGATGTCAGCCACATCGATTCTCGGCCTGCTGACCGCCTTCAGTCCCACTTTTTCAGCATTGTTGGCGATGAGAGGGCTGCTTGGCGTCTTTCTCGCAGGCGTGCCCGCTATCGCCATGACATATGTAGGGGAAGAATTTGATCCTAAAGGGCTCGGAAAAATGATGGGTCTTTATATTAGCGGCACGAGTATAGGCGGTATGAGCGGACGGCTGTTAACGGGGCTGCTGACAGACCTTTTCGGCTGGCGGCAAGCGCTCGGGATCATCGGCATATTATCAATTATATTAAGCTATCTGTTCTGGGTTTTGCTTCCTGCTCCCCGACATTCGGTTAAAAGGCATGTCAGTCTGAAAATGGCATTTAAGGAATACTGCGCTGTCTTTGCCTATAAGCGTCTGCTGCTTTTAATCTCGCTTGGGTTTATTTTAATGGGCAGCTTCGTCACGTTATATAATTACATCGGCTTTCAATTAATGGGCGCTCCTTATCATCTGTCGCAAACAATAGTAGGATTCATTTTTGTTGTCTATCTCGCCGGAACCTTCAGTTCTGTTTACATGGGAAAAAAAGCGGACCGTTATGGCAGCTCTGAAACAATTAAAGTCTCAATCGCCCTAATGGGAGGGGGCGCATTGATGACACTTTTCCCCCAGCTTACTCTGAAGATCGCCGGAATCGCAGTCTTTACTTTCGGATTCTTTGGCTCTCACTCTATCGCAAGCTCGTGGGTCGGACGTGCCGCGGCTGAATATCGCGCTCAAGCATCTTCTCTTTATTTGCTGGCATATTATCTCGGCTCCAGTTTAGCCGGATCAATCGGCGGATTCTTTTGGACCCATTTTCATTGGCTTGGAATCATTGCATTTATCACTGGTTTGCTTCTTCTCTCATATCCGGTTATTTTACTCGCTGAATCTGCACATCACAAAGAAAAGCAGGCATAACAATATGGCTGCTTTTCTGTTTCTATGAACCCTTTTTCTTTTGTTGCACTCAGATATTGTGCAATTTGCTGTTTAAAAGCAGCAGCAGCCTGTATACTTATGGCTCAGGCAGTTTTTCTGCTTTAACCGCTCAAATGATAGATTATGAAATAGATAGCTTATTCAGGAGGATTAAAATGAGAGTTGTATCCATTGATTTTGAAACGGCCAATTCTTCCAGAAACAGTGCTTGTTCTTTAGGAATGACCATATTTGAAAATAACAGCATTGTTATGAATCATGAATGGCTGATTCAGCCCAAACAGAATAGATTTCATTCGTTTAATACCGCTCTGCATGGCATTGATGAAAACATGGTGGCGAATGAGCCGCGTTTTGATGAGCTTTGGCCTGAAATAGAGCCGTATTTGACAAACGGTCTTGTCATTGCCCATAATGCGAGCTTTGATATCAGTGTTTTGCGAAGCACACTTGATGACTATGGTTTAGATTACCCGGAATTTGAATATACTTGCACTCTGCAAATGGCCAAAAGACACTGGAAGGAACTTGAAAGCTATAAACTTTCCTTTCTCGCCGATCGAATCAACTTCCGGTTTAACCACCATAATGCCCGGGAAGACTCGAAGGCTGCCATGCTTATCTTTTTACATATTCAAGAACAGTATAAAGCCCTTCATTTTACAGAACTATTGAATCATCTGGACATCAAAAAAGGCACACTGTATGCGGGTGGTTATACACCTTCCCGTCTGATCAAGCCAAAATCAAAGACTAGAAAACCATCCAAACAGAATAGTTAAGTAAAAAGCACAAAAAATATTAAACTTTTGTATCTTTTGTACGATAATAATACTAAGGCCGGCGCGATACTCCCTATAACTATCCTTTTAATCAGTAGATTTCAAATATCGCGCCGGTTTTTTATACTTTTATATGATAAAAAATCCCGCCATCTTCATCAGATCGGCGGGTTTTATATTACAAATTACCTAATTATACACCTGTCCAGACATCTTTCACATATCGCTCCTCTTCTTGCAGTTTGCTGATCCATTCTGCTGAGGCTTTACGGCTTTCTCCTTTTACAGCTTCAAAAGCTTCACGGAGCGTTTCTTCTACTTCAGGAGCCATTCGGCTGCCATCTCCGCACACGTAAAAATAAGCGCCTTGATCAAGCAATGCAATGACTTGTTCAGCATCTTGTTTTAACAGATGCTGAACATACACTTTTGGTTCCGTTTCTCTGCGTGAATAGCCGCGGTGCACATTTACTAAGCCGGCCTCTTCTGCTTGATCAAGTTCTTCTCTGTAAAGATCATCTTGTTCCGGATGGCGGCAGCCGAAGTACAGATGGGCTTCGCCAAGTTTATTCCCCTTCTCTTTCCATACACCTCTCGCTTGAATGAACCCTCTGTATGGCGCAATTCCAGTTCCGGGACCGACCATGATAAGAGGTGTCTCAAAGTTTTCAGGCAGACGAAAGCCTGATTGAGGCGTTCTGATAAAGCAGGCCACACGGTCCCCGGCTTTTAGCCCGGCTAAATAATTTGAGGCTACTCCCCGATATTCTCCGCGGCCGCTCCAGGCCGGAGATGCAACAACTCCCACTGTGATACTGACTTTATGTTGATAAACTCTGGGCGAGCTTGATATAGAATAGTAGCGCGCCTTTAATGATGGCAGCAGCTCCAAAAATCGTTCAAACGGCATTTCACATGCCGGATAGTCCTCTAATAGGTCAATCATTGTAACACGTTTTTTCAGCACTTGATCTTTATATGCCTGATCAGAAAGAAGCATCTCAAGTTCTTTCTTATGCGGAGGGCACACTGTATATGCGGCAAGCTCTCGAAGCTGCGCCCGTGTAGCCGGCTCCTGCAGTTCTACATTTGACGATAAAAGGTCAGCTACATTGATCGGCTGTTCTAAAGGAAGGTGGGATACATTCCGGCCGCCGCTGATTTTAACAAGGCTGTGCGTCGCCAGGCCGAAACGCTTGATAACTCTGCCGACAAGCTCCTTGCTGTTTTTCGGAAGGATCCCGATATGATCGCCTTCTTTATAGTCTTCGGCAACAGGCACTTGTAATTCGATATGCCGCGTGTCGCGAGGACTGGTATTCGTTTGAAGCTTCCGATTTTCCTCGACAATTGCTTCAAAAGCGTCATATGTTTTAGCGAGCGGGGTACCTATCGTTTCACCCATAAACTCAATCGACAGAGCCGGTCTCTCTTCTTTTGCAGATGACGCTTGAAGATGGAAGGCCTTCAGCGTATCTTCCCAAAACCTTTGCTCCCACTCTTCTTGGCTGCTTTCAAAGTCATCCGCTCCATCGCCTTCACCGATCGGTATCAGACGATTTGCTCCTTTTTCAGCCAGCGTTTCATCAATGAGCCGGGGAATTCGCTGATATGTACCGGCCCAGTTACGGTTTCCGCAGCCAAACACGGCGTAGTTGACCCCCTTCAATTCACCCGCTTCAAGGGTTTCAATCCATTTCACAAAGCCTGCCGCATTATCTGGCGGAGCACCATTGTAAGAGGCGGTCACAATTACCACAGCACCTTTATCGGGCAGATTTCCAATATAATCATCCAGCGGTGCCGTCTCAGTCTGAAAGCCTTGATAGCGTCCGATATCTGCAAGCTCCTCCGCCAGTCCTTCCGCCGTGCCAAGATTTGACCCATACAGCACGAGGAGAGGCGTGCCATGAGATGGTTTGGCTGCTGTCTCCGCCCGTTTATTTGTTTGTTCTGTTTGGTCTGCCGTTTGTTTTGAGAACGACTTCGGTGCGTTTTTCTTTGGTTTTACCCTGATTTTGAAATTGTCCGGCTTAATTGTTAATGCTTCTTTTATTTTCAGCTCATAATCGGTGTGATCGATCAATTCAAAATGCTTGAGAACAAGCCCGAGAACCATTGTCGCTTCCTGAAGCGCAAACTGCATCCCGATACAGGCGCGCTGCCCGTTACCAAACGGTTTATAGGCGTGATTCGGTATGTCGGACGGGTTCTCAAACCGTTCAGGGCGAAAATCTTCGGCATCTTCTCCCCAGACACTTTGATCACGATGCAACTTCGGGATCAGCACAGAAACGGGCTGTCCTTTGCTGATTTGATATCGTCCTCCTAAAACCGTATCTTCCTTTGCATAGACTGAAAATGCAGGAGCTGTCGGATATAGACGCAGGGCTTCATTTAAAACCATCCGGATATATTTTAAATGTTGAATTTGTTTATATGTCGGCGTATCTCCAGTTAATACCTGCTCTGCTTCTTGGCAGGCTTTTTCCAGTTTATCTCGATTTTTGAGCAGACAATATATAGCGAAGGAAAGCAGGCCGCTCGTTGTTTCGTGTCCCGCAATCAGAAACGTAATAATTTGATGCCGGATATTTTCGTCATCAAGCCTTTCTCCTGTTACCGGATCTTCGGCATGAAGCATCAAAGATAGAAGGTCGTTCACATTTTCATCCGGGTTTTCTTTTCGTTCGGCGATAATTCTGTCCACAAGCGCGTTCATGACTTCAATATCATGCTGAAACTGCTGCTTTGCTTTGACCATCAATTTATCCTGCAGACTGAGCCTTTGCGTTTGGCGCATGGCCTCCTTCAAAGCGCGAAGCATACTTGTAATAAAAGGATGCTGCGTATCCCGATAAAAGCTGTTGAAACGGTAGTTAAATCCGCATAACCCGATTGTGTCAAGCGTCAGCCGAGTCATATCTTCGGCAACATCAATTTCTTCATTCGGGTTGAGCCTGCTCCATTTTTGTATCAGCTGTTCAGCAATATCAAGCATCATCGAATGGTAGCCTTTCATCGCTTTTTGGCTGAAGCTCGGCAAAAGGATACGGTGGGCTTTTTGCCAATTGTGTTCATGAGTCCAGCTTGTAAATAGGCCGTCTCCGGAAAATTCACGGACTTTCTGCAAACTATTGCTCAGGTTTTTATCGAAACGAGATTCATCACACACCTCGGCAACCAGTTCATGGCCGGAAACGAAAACGCCGACGGCTCCCGGAAATTCAAACCGGAAAATCGGTCCGTATTCATCAGCTATCCGCCAAAGGGATTGCGAGGTCTTTTCTTTATCTAACTGCGGCAAATTTTTCAAAGGTCCGTATGTTTTCGGCTGCGGAATTAAGCTTGCTTGTTTCATAACCATCTTCCTTTCCATTTATGCTCTTCGCAGAAAATCAATGAAGTTTAATAGCATCCCAGCAGCATTGCTCCAACTCAGTGATCAGTTCAGCGCTTATCTCTACATCACCCGCTTGCACTAACTGATATATATTAAGAAAAGCCCCGAGAACAATCGCTATCAAAACATTCGACGGCAAGGAACGAATCACACCTTCACTTTTTCCACGATTAAAAAAGTCATCCAGCATATGAAGCAGCTGATCAAGAAGCTGCCTGCTTGTTTGATTTAAATAATGTGAATTCTTCTTTGTTTCCAGAAAGAATAACGCATACTCGCTTTCTTTTGTAAAATCGATTAAGCAATAAAAAATGTGTTCAAAACCTTCCCGTACCGGGATGCTTGAAAAATCCTTCCTCACTTTCTTTGTGAAGCGCTGCACGCTCTCTTGATACAATACATTTACAAGCGTTTCTTTACTGTCAAAATAACGATAAATAGTGCCTGCTCCTACATCAGCCCTGTTGGCTATCATAGGAATCGTGGCGGCGTCAAAGCCTCTTTCAGTAAATAGAGAGAGTGACGCCTTCAAGATCATGTCATACTTATTAAGTGCAGTTGTCATTGAAACCTCCGTATCCGCCATTTACGGAATGAATATTCATTCCTCTTGTTCACAAATTGTTTTATCTGGATCACTATCAAGTCTGCTTCTGCTTATAGTCTATATGAAAAAAACTTTTTTTAATATAAATGTCGGACAGATATTATCAAATTAAGGAAATATACCCAAACTGATGCCTGCTGGTCACTCCCTCAATACTCCCAGAAGAAAGAGCTGAATGCTGAAGTGCAGTTCGGAATATTTCCCAAGAAATTTTTTCTATTTAACTGCGATAATGCAAAGACAATCATCACGCCGTGTAACAGAAATGTCTCTAAAATATTGTTCATTCAATAACGTTATGATCTTCTTTTCGTCTAATCCTGCTGCTGGTTTGTCTGCCGCACTTATGCTGATATAAAAGCGGCCGTCAACCTGCAGCACCCGGTAAATTTCTTTTAATGCCAGCTTTACATCTGTACACGATTGAACCGTATGTAAAGAAAACACTTTATTAAAAGTACGGTCTGCAAATGGAATGCTTTCCGGCTTTCCATATACGATTTCCCCGCGCCCATTTTTGCGATTATCTGAATTCCTCCGAGTCGCCCGCCTTACTCTTCTTTTAGAAGGCTCAATGCTTTTCAGGCTTCCTTTTTCTAATTTATCAGTTATTTTTTTAAAAACCTCACCGCTTCCGGTGCCAATTTCTAAAATTCGGTCATTTTCCTGTATATCTATAGAATCAAACATCATATATTGAATGATTTTTTTACGTGTATTTTCACGTGCAAAGCATTTTGCCATAATCGTCTTTAAAGCAGCAGTAGGCTTTCTCATTCTATTTTGCAGCATTTGCAACACCCGCTTTTGGTTTCATTGGTCTATTTACTATTTTTATATAATAAAAACTTCTCCTTACCTCATCACTTTTGATTGAGCATTGATGAAGATAACAACTAGACGGTCACTTTTATGGAAATGTTTCGATCTAAGTGAACATTCATGTTTTAGAAAAGAAGTCCAGATACAAAAAAAGCGCAGAAAACAGAAGTTTTCCGCGCTTTTCTAATACCAATAATATGGGGATATATACATTCTCTGCTGCTGCATTGCCGCTAACCTTTGCCGGCGGTACGGGTTGCCATAACCGTGCTTAAAGGAGTGCGGTATGGAAGTATAGCCATGCCCAATCGAAGGCATTCTCTTTTGATTGTTGTTCATGCCATCACCTGCTTAGATAAAATAATACTGCTTTTTTATCATATGCGGGATGGCAAGATATGACCGCGGCTCTTTTTATCACCAGCTAAACCTGGTCCTTCTCCATCGTGTAATGAACCAATAATTCAATTCTAAACATATGCCATCTCCTCCTTTTGTTTTTTTCTTACCCGCCTAGCGCCAATTCGTCAAGTAAAGGTGTTTCAGCTGCGTTTCTTTCGTTTCGTTGTAAAATCGTTCAATCTGCTGTTCCTGTTCATACTCTTCCAGACTTTTACGTCGCTTTTTAATCGTTAATGTTAAAAAGAAAAGGTTAATGGTCATATCGCTCACCCCCTTTCAGTGTTCGCACAAAGCGAAATAACCCGCGGCATCTATCCTTCTGCTGCGGGCAAAACAAAACCGCAGACGAAAGAAAGCAATAAAGCTTCTTCTCCTGCGGGGAGTAGCGTATGGTCCGATTAATCCGAGTTTAAAACGTGCAATAAGCATCGGTTAAGGAAGGACACGTACTCTTCCACAGGCTGAATGTATCATGATCAACTGCATAAATATGTCTTGCGCCTTGCGTAGGTTCCCATCTTTTTAGCATTGTCATTTGATTCAACCTCCTTTGCTTTTTCTCTTACTTTGTAAGTATATCCATCAAATTCCTTTTTGTAAACAATTTTTTCAATAAATGGACTTTATTTGTGCCATTCATTCAATGGCTTTGTCCCTATGCCAAGATGTTTGACCGCCGAGGCTCCTTATATGCTTAAGACACTTTCTTCATTTCTTTTGTTGAGCGGTCCTTTTTTTGATAAGCAATAAAATAAATAAGTCCGACGAAAAGCGCTCCCCCGATAACATTGCCGATAAAGGCGGGGATCAGATTGCCAATAAATTGCGTCCACGTAAAGGAGCCTGCAAAAATAGCGGCCGGAATGATAAACATATTGGCGACTACGTGCTGGAATCCAATTGCAACAAAGGCCATTATCGGAAACCAGATTCCTGCTATTTTTCCTACAGCATCGTCAGCACCGAAAGAAAGCCATACAGCAAGACAGACGAGCCAGTTACACCCTATTCCGGAAATGAGAACTTGGCCGAAAGATAAATCCAGTTTTCCTTGTGCGGCCGCAATGGTTTTAACTGCATAAGGTCCTGTTTCTGTTAAACCGATCAGATGTCCGAAAACATAAGCGACAAACAGAGCGCCGACCAAATTCATCAATGTCACGATTATCCAGTTGATCACGAGCTGTGATACAGAAATTTTCCTTGAAAATAAGGCCATTGCCACAGACATCATATTTCCTGTAATCAATTCAGCCCCCGCAAGAACAACAAGTATTAATCCAACGGGAAACACCGCAGCTCCCAGAAAGCTTGACAGGCTCCCCCATTCTTTTGGAAGATCCCCGATCACTCTGATATCAAGCAAATAGCCGAGAGCGATAAATGCGCCTCCTAAAAATCCCAATACAAGCAGTGACGGCATAGGAAGATTTACTTTTTTTGCCCCTGCTTCGATCGCAGCATCTGCTATTTCATCCGGTCTGCGAAAAGCCATACTAAAACGCCTCCATTATCTCTTCATTTTTGACAGTGCACAAAAGAATCGCAATAAAAAAGGCGGCACTCAAATAACCTGTGTAACACAGGAGTTTTGAATGCCGCCTAACTTGTATGCATACCCATACAACAATATCAAGCAGAATTAAGTTTCTGACATAGAACATATACAGAACGTGCATACATTCCATTGCTTTTTCCTTATATGACTGTAGTACGATTATCATATCAAATGTGACAATTTCGTGTCAATAACATTTTAATCAGCTGTTTACCGCTTCTGTTTGATCATCAATCTTTCGGTCAAATACAAAAACAGAGACTGCTATATTCTCCTCAATCTTAATGTCTGAGAATAAATGGATAAGTTTTGCGCCGATCAGTTCCTCCATCCCCTCAGGCGTTTGTTTTGAATAAAGATCCTGAATAAGGCTCGTGCGCGCCGCATGCACCATTTCTTTTCCTTCCGGCGTGCGGGCGATAAACTGTTCACTGGCGCTCAAATTGCCATAAAGAGTTGATACTGCCATATTCTCCACAAATACAGTATGAATCCGCTCAGGCCCTTTTCCGAACAATTCTTTTCTAAGCTTACGAATGATATCGTTAAATTCATGAATTTTTTTAGACATCCTTTACCCCTTTCGATTCAAGCCTTTTGATTATGCATTCCCGGTCCCCTGTTTACATTTCACTAGGTTAAAATTTTCCTGCCATATTGTATTATAATAAATATCACATTATAATAAAAGCAGAGTTGATGGATTTGTAATAGGAAAGTGTTATGAATCTATCGTTTCATAAAAATCAGGATTGGTCTGTTAGTAAGACTTGCTAGTGAACTATTCCGCCATGTGTGTTTATACCGCCTTTTGATCAGGACCGGTGTATCTATGCATGGCTTTTTTGACTTCTTATGAAAGATGGAGGGGAATATGATGGACGCAAAGTCGATCAGCGTCAATATAGACGGCACAGAATATCAAGCATCAGAGGGGACTAAGCTTTTAGACATTTTGAATCAAAACGGGATTGAGATTCCTCAAATCTGCCATGTTCCCGAAGTAGATCCAATCCAAACGTGTGATACTTGTATCGTTGAAGTAAACGGACAATTGAAGCGGTCTTGTTCGACCGTTGCTGAAAACGGGATGTCTGTCAGTCTCTCAGGGGAACGAGTGAAAGAAGCACAGACCGAAGCAATGGACCGTCTTCTTGAAAATCATTTGCTCTATTGTACGGTTTGCGATAATAACAACGGCAACTGTACGCTGCATAATACGGCGGAGATGATGGGGATTGAACACCAAAAATATCCTTATACGCCTAAAGAAGATCCTTCATGCGCGGTTGATATGTCACATCCGTTTTACCGCTATGATCCGAACCAGTGTATTGCTTGCGGACAGTGCGTAGAGGTTTGCCAAAATCTGCAGGTCAATGAAACACTATCTATTGACTGGGAACGGGAACGCCCGCGGGTCATTTGGGATCAAGGCGTGGCGATTAATGAATCTTCATGCGTCAGCTGCGGACAATGTGTAACGGTGTGTCCTTGTAACGCACTTATGGAGAAATCAATGCTCGGCCAAGCAGGTTTTATGACAGGCATTAAAGAAGATGTCATGGAGCCGATGGTTGATCTTGTCAAAAATGTTGAACCAGGATACAGCAGCATCTTCGCCATCTCTGAAGTGGAGGCCGCCATGCGCGACACACGGACGAAAAAAACGAAAACCGTCTGCACGTTCTGCGGTGTCGGATGTTCGTTTGAGGTTTGGACAAAAGGACGGGATATATTAAAAATCCAGCCTGTTTCTGACGCACCGGTCAACGCAATTTCCACTTGTGTCAAAGGAAAATTCGGCTGGGATTTCGTCAACTCAGAAGAGCGTATCACCAAACCTTTAATCCGGAAGAACGGAACATTTGTCGAGTCAACTTGGGAAGAAGCGCTTGATGTTGTCGCAACCAGGCTCGGCGCCATTAAGGAGCAATACGGGAATGGCTCTGTCGGATTTATTTCTTCTTCTAAAATTACAAATGAAGATAACTATGTGATTCAGAAATTAGCGCGTCAGGTCTTTGAAACCAATAACGTGGACAATTGCTCCCGCTACTGCCAATCTCCGGCGACTGACGGTTTATTCCGCACTGTCGGCATGGGCGGCGATGCCGGAACGATTCAAGACATTGCAAAAGCCGGTCTTGTCATCATTGTCGGCGCCAATCCGGCGGAAGGCCATCCGGTGCTTGCCACTCGCGTGAAACGGGCCCACAAGCTTCACGGCCAAAAACTCATCGTTGCCGATCTTCGCAAAAACGAAATGGCAGAACGCTCTGATCTCTTTATCAGCCCACAGCAAGGTACAGACCAAGTGTGGTTAATGGCTGTGACAAAATACATAATCGATCAAGGCTGGCACGATCAAGCATTTATTGATGAGAACGTAAACTTCTTTGACGATTATAAGCAAACTTTAGAAAAATATACACTTGAATACGCGGAAAGCATTACAGGCCTTTCGAAAGAGACGATCATCCAAATTGCAGAAATGATTCGCGATGCAGACGGCACTTGTGTTCTATGGGGAATGGGTGTTACCCAAAACACAGGCGGCTCCGACACATCCGCAGCCATTTCAAACATGCTTCTCGCTACAGGCAATTACCGACGTCCGGGCGCTGGCGCATATCCTCTTCGCGGCCATAACAATGTACAAGGAGCCTGTGACATGGGCACGCTGCCGGGATGGCTGCCGGGTTATCAGCACATTACAGACGATAAGGCGCGCGCAAAATTTGAAGAAGCTTACGGCGTAACCATTGACGGCAAGCCCGGCCTTGATAATATTGAAATGCTTCATTCAATTGAAGAAGGCGGCATGAAAGCGATGTATCTTGTAGGTGAAGATATGGCGCTTGTGGATTCAAACGCCAATCATGTCCATGACATTCTGTCTAGCCTTGATTTCTTTGTTGTACAGGACATTTTTCTTTCAAGAACGGCACAATACGCTGATGTTGTATTACCTGCCGCTCCTTCTCTTGAAAAAGAGGGAACCTTTACAAATACTGAACGCCGTGTACAAAGACTGTATCAAGCGCTTCCGACGCTTGGTGAGGCGAAACCGGACTGGTGGATCATTCAAGAAGTTGCAAATCGTTTGGGCGCTAACTGGAATTACAGTCATCCGAGCGACATTTTCTCAGAAATGGCAAGCCTTTCTCCGTTGTTTGGAAAAGCAAGCTATGATGTCCTTGAGGGCTGGAACAGCTTCCTATGGGGCAGCTTCACAGGCGAAAGCACACCGCTTCTTTATGAAGATGGGTTTAACTTCCCTGATAAAAAAGCCCGCTTTGCGCTGGCCGATTGGGTGGAGCCAGCAGTATTCCCTGCAGAATACGACCTTCACATCAACAATGGGCGGATGCTTGAGCATTTCCATGAGGGAAATATGACCAATAAATCAAAAGGAATCCAATCGAAAGTTCCGGATGTATTTGTTGAAATTTCCCCTGAGCTTGCAAAAGAACGCGGGGTTTGCGACGGCACAATGGTGCGGCTTGTTTCGCCTTATGGCGCGGTAAAATTAAATGCGCTGATCACAGACCGTGTTCGTTCGAATGAATTGTACCTTCCGATGAATTCAACAGACAAAGATTCGGCCATTAACTTTCTGACTGGGCCGGCATACGATACACGCACTCACACGCCAGCCTATAAGCAAACCAAAGTCCGTATGGAAGTGCTTGGTTCATGTGAGATTCCGCCGCTGCCAAAAACCAATCCGCGGAACAAAAAACGCTATCCGCAAAATGGGGTCGAAGCGGAACGGAAATGGAACCGTCCCGGATATGTCCATCTTACAGACTGACAGAAAGGAGGAAAACGATAATGGCCATACCTATTTCAACGATTCAAAAAGAAACAAAAACAGAGGAACAAGTAAAGCTTGAAAAACTTGAAGAACTAAAAGCACTGCTTGCGGAAAACGAAGATTCCGTTTCTAAAACGATGAAATTAATGGGAGAGCTTAACAGCCTCGGCGTATTTGATGCAGCAAACAGCATGCTGCAAGCGAAGGAAGAAATCGCAAAAATCGCGCTCGGTCAAGTTTCTCGAGAGCCTGTCACAAACCTGATCAATACGATGATGGCAGCAGGCGGGGCTTTAACAAAAGCTGATCCTGCCTTTACAGGGAAACTCTTGGAGAGTGTCTTGGCAGGTACAGAGCAAGCGCAAAGCTTCTTAAAAGAAGATAAAAAGGTAGGCGTTCTTGACCTGTTAAAAGCGATGAACGATCCAGATATTAATCGTGCGGTCGGCTTCGGTCTTCAATTTTTAAAGGGCATGGGAAAAGAATTGCGCGACTAACAAAAAGAGCCATTGTCTTAAAACAGACAATGGCTCTTTTTTTATTCATCCGCTTGTTCTATACGTTTTTTGTAAATAAGTGAACGATTCACGCAAAAGAAAGCGCCTGTCAGAAACAAGCAATCCGTTATCATCATGATTGATTTTTGGGCTAAGCTCAAGCCTTGATCAGGAAGAACCGCGCCTATATATAAAAAAGTGCTGACTGCAAGCAAGGTAAACGCAAAATGCTTGTAGTCCTCTTTCAAAGATTTCATTCTTTTCTTATCCATAAAAGCGTCACCTGCCATATTCATAGTATATGAATATTATAATATATCCTGACAGGCGACAGAGAATGTAAATCTATCCATTCCTTATCATATAGAAGCGAGGGCCTGGTCCAAATCTGCTAACAAATCTTCCGCGTCTTCTATACCGACTGAAATTCTGACAAGCCCGTCTGTGATGCCAAGTTCAAGGCGGCGCTCCCGCGGAATAGAGGCATGAGTCATTCTGGCTGGAACAGAAATTAAGCTTTCAACCGCCCCTAAGCTTTCTGCAATGGTAAACAGCTTCAGTTTCCCTAAAAAGTCATCTACTTGCTCATCACTTCCGATGTCAAAGGAAATCATTCCGCCAAATCCTGAACCTTGCGCTTTGGCAAGCTCATGGCCCGGATGGTTGGAAGATCCCGGATAATACAATGTGTGAACAGCGGGATGATTCTCAAGAAAGTCTGCAATCTTACGCGCATTTTGGTCTGTCGCTTCCATTCTGAGCCCCAGCGTTTTGATGCCCCGCATGAGTAGCCATGAATCCTGAGGCCCGAGCACGCCGCCGGTGGAGTTTTGCACGAAATGCAATTCTTCCCCAAGCTCTTTCGATGCCGTCACGACTAAACCTCCGACTACATCACTGTGGCCGCCGAGATATTTTGTAGCACTGTGGAGTACAATATCAGCGCCGAATTGGAGCGGCTGCTGAAAGTACGGAGTGTAGAATGTATTATCCACAATGAATAAAACCCCTGCCTGCTTGGCGATATCGGCGATGAGTGAGAGGTTTGTTACTTTTAATAACGGGTTTGTCGGCGTCTCGATATAAATAGCTTTTGTATTCGGCCTAATGGCTTTTTCCACTTCTTCTCTGCTGCTTGTATCAACGAATGTAGATTCGATGCCAAGACGGTTCAGCACCTTTGTCATCACCCGGTACGTTCCGCCGTAGACATCATCTGTCAAGACGACATGATCTCCGCTGTTAAACAGCATCATAACGGCGCTGATGGCTGCCATTCCTGAGCTGAACGCATAGCCCGCCTCACCGCCTTCAAGATCGGCGATAAGGGTTTCCAGAGCCGTCCTTGTAGGATTGGCAGTTCTGGAATACTCATAACCCGTATGCTGCCCCGCCTTTGGCTGCTTGTAAGTGCTCACCTGATAAATCGGCACCGAAACCGCGCCTGTTTTTTCATCACCAGTAATCCCGCCATGAATCATCAATGTTTTTTTCTTCATATTATATTCCTCCTTCGAAAATGTTTTTACTGATATAACGATCACTGCTGTCAGGAAATATAGTGACAATGTTTGTGCCGGCCGGCGCTCGCTTCGCTTCTTCCAAGGCCGCAAAAAGCGCTGCTCCTGATGAGCTTCCGATCAGCAGTCCTTCTTTTTCCGCTGCTTCTTTAACGAATGAAAACGCATTTTCGTCTGTCACCGTGTAAATTGCATCAAAATGGCTTTTATCCATATAATCAGGGATAAATTCCATTCCGATGCCTTCCGTCTTATGGGCGTGAGGCTCTCCGCCATTTAAAATGGAGCCTTCCGGTTCGACGATCACCGTTTTTATGTCAGCATTTTTTTCTTTTAAGAAGGCGGCCGTTCCTGCAAAAGTGCCGCCTGAGCCTGCTCCGGCAACAAAGGTATGAATATTGCCGTCAAGGGCTTCCCATAATTCAGGCCCTAGAGTTTTATAGTAAGTCAATGGATTTACTCGGTTTTTAAATTGCAAAACGCAATAGGAATTTTCAATTTCCTTCTCCAGCAAAATGGCTTTCTCAATCGCGCCCTGCATTCCGTCTTTTTTTGGTGTATGGACGATTTTTGCTCCGAGCGCCTGCATAATCTTTTGTTTTTCGATACTGAAATGCTCCGGCACGCAAAAAATGGCGCACAATCCGTGTTTTCTGGCATTGAGAGCAAGTCCGATGCCCGTATTGCCGGCTGTGGCTTCGATAATGACGCCTCCAGGCTGAATTCTGCCCGAAGCAAGCGCCTCTTGAATCAGCATGTCCCCGAGTCTGTCTTTAATGCTTCCGCCCGGATTCATCATTTCAAGCTTGGCATAAACCGCAACACCCTCCGGGACCTGAAAGTTTGTCAGCCGAAGCAGCGGAGTCTTTCCAATCAGCTCAGTTATGTCCGTTATGACATTCATATATGTCCTCCTCCTTTAAAGAGGTTCGTTTTTAGGGAAAACGGAGGAGAACGCTCCCCCGTTTAATGAATTCGTTTGATTACTTTTAATACCAGATCTGTTGAGTGACGGGCAGCCTGATCTAAAAATTGATCAAATGAGACATCCGACTCTTTTCCTGCTATATCTGATAAAGCTCTGATGACAACAAATGGCGTTGTGAATTGATGGCAAACTTGAGCCACGGCAGCAGCTTCCATTTCAACCGCATATAAATCAGTGAATATGGCGCGTACCGCTTCCACCCGCTTAGGATCGTTCATAAAAGAATCGCCTGTAGCTATTGTTCCTTTTGCGACTTGAATGCCGTTCAGTTCTGAAGCGGCTTCCTCTGTGATATTTATCAGTTTTTCATCTGCAAGATAGGCAGCCGGAAGCCCTGGAACCTGGCCGTATTCATAATCAAAAGCGGTGACATCGACATCATGGTGGCGCACGTCTGTTGAAATGACCACGTCTCCTACATTCAGTGTATGATGAAATCCGCCTGCTGAGCCTGTGTTAATCACGTAATCGGGCTTATAACGATCAAGAAGAAGCGTTGTGCTGATCGCAGCATTCACTTTTCCGATTCCTGATTTTAAAAGAATAACGTCGATTCCTTCATATTGCCCTGTTGTAAATTCACAATGCGCGATTGTTTCTTGTTTCGCATTTTCAAGCTTGCTTCTTAAAATGGTTACTTCTTCTTCCATTGCTCCGATGACTGCTAGTTTCATCTATAACATTCCCTTCACTTTACCGTTTGATCGCCTCCAATATCCAAACAAAATCGTTTTGCTGAATGAATTGCACGGCAAATCCTTCAGCTGAAAAAATCTCTTTCAACGTATCAAGTGTTGGATAATACTCCGTCTCCAAATCCTGTGCCAAATGATGATAACCTTGATGGCGGGCGTTTTGGATAGCCTGCTTATAAGCATCAGTATGTTCAAAGACGGTATCGGCAAACACTATTTTATCATGCCTTTTAAGGTATTTGCCATAAAGCTTTACAGCCGTCCGTTTTTCTTCGTCTGTTAAATGGTGAAAAGCATACGAGCTGACAATCGTATTGACAGCAAAGGGCGGTTCAGGAAAATCTAAAAAATCACCGTCAACAATGAGAGATTGGCCTGACAGCTTGTCAGCCGCTAATTTCCTCATCGCCGGAGACGGCTCGACACCAAATACTGTTTTTCCTGCCTCTAGCAATTTGATTGTTAAGTTTCCTGTGCCCGGGCCAAATTCTAAAACGTGTGACCCGGAACGGGTGACAATGCCATTAAGAATCTGCTCGTAGCCTCTGAAGGCTTCTTTATATTCAATATCAAATCCGCTTGCGGTTTGGTCGTAGGTAGCTGCCCAATCCTCAAATAAAGGAATAAATTCACGGCCCATTTTCTTCACTCTCCATATTTTATAATTCCTATAAGTATAGTATGAATTATCGATGGAACAGTTCCTATATTACCATATCTTTTTTGAAGAAGGTACTAAAATATCTCAGGTCATGATAATTAAAATATATTGCTTGAATGAAGCGAACCGTTTATACTTTCATATGATCTTGTAAAAGCTGGAGGGTCTGTTAAGATGAATTTTCAATTGGATCTGATCAAAGATAAAGTAGAGTTTTTTGAAGCCGCTTCATTACAGGAGCTTGAAAAGAAAATCAATACCCAAATCGAAAACAATCAGGCGATCTTGCTTCGGGTACGTTCTGTCTCTCACCAAAGTGCGGTAGTGGATGACAGAATTTATTATAGCGCAGTTGTACACTTTGCAGCTGAGGCGTGAGATTTCGAGAACAAAAAAGCAGCTGAGACATCATCCAGCTGCTTTTTGTTTATTTTAATTTCTCTACTTTTGTCGGCTTCCACCCTTTTTTATCTTCCCACGTAATCGTTACTTGATATTTAGCGCCGCTCGTTTTGTCCAAAATTTTTCCTTTTGCATCCTGAGGGCTTCCGTTATTGCCAAGCCACAGTACCGTCATCTGGTCCTTTGAAACCCCTGTGGCGTAAGAAATAGCTTTGAGCATTTCAGACCAGTCTTGTGAAGAAGAGTCATATGTTGCTGTATGTTCTCCGGACTGCTCTGTTCCGACTGCCTTCCAGTCTTTGTTTACGATCGTTTTTTCCACATTGCTGGATGAACCGCCTTCTGTTACTGTTGCATCTTTAAATGGGTCATCTGTTGTTTGGTCCGAGTCCGTGTCTGAGTCTTTTTTCGAATCGGAATCATCACTTTTCGATGAATCATCTTGTTTTGAATCGGAATCTTTGTCACTGTCAGATGTATCTTTTTTACTGTCTTTTATATCTTCATCTGATTTTTTTTCCGTCTTTCCTGATGCAGGAGATTCCTTTGTCTGGTTCGTTTCAGTGTCCTTAGCAACATCATTGGTTGAAGGACTGTTGATGAAGAGGTTAATCGCCACTACTACAATAAGAATAGAAACGACTGCGATTAAAATGTTAAGCACCAAATTTGCTTTTCTGCGCTTATCACGGTTTTCAAATCGAGATTGTTTATGATTGCTCAATAATTCTGCACTCCTTTATATCCCTCTTGGCTCAGCATATATTTTAACATGGGCTGAGACGTTCTTCTATGTCTAGTTTATTTCATTTTCATGTACTTTTTTAACAATATCATAAAACACTGCATTTGTCAGAGCCTTATCTCCCGGCGTGTCCATGTGCAAAACAACCAAAGCGTATTTAGGATGCTCCGCTGGAAAATAGCCGGCAAACCACTTTTGATAAAGCGTTTTTTTATCCTTCGACATCTTGCCTGTCTGTGCCGTACCTGATTTCCCCGCTACTTCATAAGGCAGATCCTGAAACCTTCTGCCTGTGCCTGACTCAGACGTGACGACTTGCCGGAGCACTTTTTGTAGCTGCTGTGCCGTATATCGGTCAATCGTTTTTCCGCCTATCTTTTGGTCTTTAAAGTTCACCATGGTGGTCCCATTTTTGTATTCAATGTGATCGGCGATTTTCACTTGTTTTTTTTCACCGCCGCGGGCGATGGTTGCCATCATATTGGCGACTTCGAGCGGAGTGACTTTTACATTTTTTTGCCCGATTGCAGTTTGGGCAATGGCCTTTTTTACAGTTTTATCCTTTTGATCCCCCCATATTACACCGCTTTGTTCATTATAAAATTGCCGAAAATCTGATTCGTGGTACAGTTTCCCTTCCCAGCCGGCACGATCTGTCAGCGCAAGCTTTTCAGCCATGTCTTCAATAACTGTTTCGTCTTTCTTCATAAGCTCCTCGGCCAGACTCGTAAATGTGTAATTACAGCTTTGGGCAAAGCTTTCGTCAAAGGTGAGGCTGCCTTTGTCATCACCCGGTTCGCCGTACAGGTTGAGGTTGCAGTTAAAGGTTTGATTCGGTTTGACTGCATCACGTTCAATCGCTGCTGCGGCGATAACTGTTTTGAACACGGACCCCGGATAGATCGGATTCAGCATGTAATTTTGCAGTGTGCTTTGCTTTGATACATCAGCATTCGGTCTGCTCACCATCCCCAATACACTGCTTTTTTCGATATCGAGCAGGACCGCTCCCCCTTTTTTCAGACCTTGTTTGTCAACAATATCTTCCATTGCCTGTTGGATGTCCTGATCTAGTGTTGTTTTGACTTGCAGCGGATAAAACGAATTGGCTTCCGCTGTATATTTGACGTCCATGCCGAACAAAGGGTTTCCCTTTCCATCCACATGATACAAAAGCTTGGTGTCTTTTTCCGGAAGCAAAAATTCATCAAAGGTCCGTTCCAAGCCTGTAGTGCCGATTTTGGTTTGAATCGGCAGGTCATTTTTGTCGGGATATTTACTTCTGAGCAGCGACGGGTCCTGATTGGTCATTCCTATGGTATGGGAGGCAAGGCTTGGTTTATCGTCCTCTTCCATATATACGCCGTAAATGCCGGGATATTTCAAAGAATTGATTTGTTTAACAGATTGTTTAGAAAGATCTTTTATTGTTCTTTTACTTAAAATGACTGGTTTTTTTGCCTGTTTCAGTTCGTGTTGTAGCTCATCTTGGGAAATGCCGAGAATATCGGCGGCTTTCTTGATCGGCCAATCCTGCGTAATAAGGAAAGGAAATAAGACGATCGCCGGCTGTTTCTTGCCGGTTAACGCCTCGCCATTCCGATCCAGAAAAGAACCCCTGCCGTCAGAAATCAGAACTTCTTCCGTTCGTTGGTTCACGCTCTCCTGAATCAGGTTAATGTTCAGCTTTGAAAATGATTCTGTGAAAAACAACTGAATTTCCGCGAGTCTTACAAGAAGAAGAAAAAATACAATAAGAAAACAAACCACAACCCGCTTCATTCTTTTAGATACGTTCATAAAAAACACCTCCCCCACATTGTGGACGAGGTGTTTCATTGTTAAACGGATATTATGAAATTTTCACAATTTTCACTAGCATTTCGCCGCCTGGTGTCTGCACGGTCACTTGATCGCCTACTTGTTTGCCTATCAAACTTTTTGCAATCGGAGAATCGTTTGAAATTTTCCCTTCAAACGGGTCCGCTTCAGCGCTTCCGACAATGGTATAAGATTCTTCATCGCCGTCAGGAAGTTCGATGAACGTAACGGTTTTACCTAAACCGACAATGTTTGAATTGCCGCCGTCATCCTCGATGATCTTTGCATTGCGGATCATATTTTCAAGAGTGGTGACGCGCCCTTCCACGAATGCCTGCTCTTCTTTCGCTGAGTCGTACTCAGAGTTCTCAGAAAGGTCTCCGAAACTTCTCGCTATTTTGATACGCTCGACTACTTCTTTGCGTTTAACCGTTTTCAAATACTCTAATTCTTGTTCAAGTTTTTGTTTTCCTTCTTCTGTCATTGGAAAAACTTTTTCTTGTGCCATGTCCCTTCACTCCTTCTGGATGTCCCTCAACATTATCGATTATGTATGAGAGCATAAACTGAAAAATACAAGAATGAGAACACAGGCAGTCCTCGTTCTTCTCTCCCATATTGGTACTGTTTATCTTAAACTGAATCATGAGCTTCTGCAAATATTTCGCGTTTATAAACAGGGAAAGAAGGGAATCACACATTCCCTTCCAGTCTATACATAATATGGTCAGAGTTGTTTATGTCTATGCTATGGTATTACAAAATTGCGTTTTGTTCAAGAATAGTTTGTATTTTCGTGACCATCAGATCAATTGCGACGTGGTTTTGTCCGCCTTCAGGGATAATAATGTCGGCGTAGCGCTTCGTCGGCTCTACGAATTGGTTGTGCATCGGCCTTACAACGGAAATATATTGCTCGATGACAGAATCAATGGAACGGCCCCGCTCTTTAATATCCCTCAGCATCCGTCTGATAATTCGGAGGTCGGCGTCCGTGTCCACGTAAAGCTTGATGTCCATTAAATCCCGAAGCCTTTTATCCTCTAGTACGAGAATGCCTTCTAGGATAATGACATCTTTCGGGTCTACCGAAACGGTTTCTTCTGACCGTGTATGAAGCTTGTAATCGTAAATCGGCTTTTCAATCGGACGGTAATTCAATAGCTCTTGAATATGCTCGATCAAATAGTCATTATCAAACGCAAGCGGATGATCGTAGTTTGTGTTCAGCCTTTCTTCAAACGGAAGATGGCTTTGGTCTTTATAATAAAGGTCTTGCTGGATCATTAAAATCGAGTGGCCCTTGAACTGTTCATAGATAGATCGCGTGACACTCGTTTTTCCTGAACCAGAACCTCCTGCGATTCCAATGACTACAGGATTCTTACCCATTAGTGATTACTTCCCCTTTCTCATCATGTTGCTCGGATAAATCGTTTTGTCCAGTTTAAATTTGACAATTTGAAGGGGATGGCGGGCAGCGTCAAGCTCATTTCCGTCTTCGTCCCAAATGTTTTCTATTTTGTGTGTAAAGTTTTCAATTTCAGGGCCGAAAAATTCCACTTCATCTCCCTGTTTGAAGAAATTGCGCTGTTGGAGCGTGACCATTTTTGTGTCTTCATCATAGTCGAGTACCAAGCCGGCAAAGTCATATGTCGTTTTCTTTCCGTGCTCGCCGAACATTTGCTCCTCATAACCCGGTGTTCCTTCAAAAAAGGCTGTTGCCGTGTCTCTGTTGGCGCATTTATCAAGTTCAGTGAGCCATTCTTCTTGAATGACAAAGTTCTCCGGATCAGCGCAGTACGCGTCAATCACTTTGCGATACACGCTGACGACTGTCGCCACATAGTGAATGGATTTCATTCGGCCTTCGATTTTTAAGCTGTCAATGCCCATTTCGATCATTTGAGGAATGGACTCGATTAGTTTTAAATCCTTTGGGCTCATGGCAAACGGAGCATCTTCCTCATCATATAAAGCAACCGCGTTCGCGCCGTCAGTTTGATATAAATCATAATCCCAGCGGCAAGACTGGCAGCAGCCTCCGCGGTTTGAATCTCTTGCCGTCATGTGATTGCTCAATACACAGCGTCCGGAGTACGCAATACACATAGCGCCGTGGATGAAAGATTCGATTTCGATATCAACTTTCTCTTTCATTTCTCTGATTTCAATCGCGCTTGTCTCACGTGCCAACACAACACGGTCAAGCCCCTCTTCCTTCCAGAACTGCACAGCTTTCCAGTTTGAAAGAGACTGCTGCGTGCTTAAATGAACTTCTACATGAGGAGCGACTCTGCGGCAGGTTTCGATAATGAGCGGATCCGCTACGATGATACCCGCAACCCCGGCTTCTCCTAAACCTTTTAAATATTCATCAAGGCCGTCTATGTTTTCATTATGGGCAAAAATATTGGTTGTTACGTAGATTTTCGCACCGTATTTTTTTGCAAACTCTACGCCTTCAGCGATTTCTTCCAATGAAAAATTGTCAGCATTTGAGCGCAGCCCGTATTCCCGGCCTCCGATAAATACCGCGTCCGCGCCGTAATGGACAGCGATCTTAAGCTTTTCAAGGTTGCCAGCAGGAGCGAGAAGCTCGGGCTTTTTCGTAATCACGCGCTTACCATTCACAATTTTGGAAATCTTATCATTTACGGCATTCATAGCTTAACCCCCTTCTATTAATAAACCGTTTCTTTGAAGAAAAATCCGGTATCTATGCTTCTGTTAACAGGCTGTATGCTTTCGATCCGTTCAATCCAGCCTTCTTTTTTATCTTCATATTCGTCACGGTTTTCGATGCATAAATCAATCGCTTCTCTGTACATCCGTGTCACTTCAATCAAATATTCGGAGGATTTTAATACCCCGTCGATTTTGAAAGAGTCAACGCCGGCATCGATCAGCTCCTCCAGTTCGTCAATGATGCATACATCATTCGGGCTCATGATATGTGTTCCGTTTTCATCTTCAAAAATTGGATATTTGTTGTCACGTTCCTTATCATGCAAAAACAGGCCGGTTTCTTTTTTCTTTCCTTCAATATCCATGACCTTGCCTTGGTATTCAAAGTAATTGCCGACTAATGAACGCTTTGATTGGAACATGCATGTCATGCCGTGGACCTGAATTTCAATCTCGACTTCGGCGTTTTCTTTAATTTCCACAATGCTGTCCATATTTAATTCCTTAGCCAGCACTGCGCGGACCGCGCCTTTTCGTCCCCAATAATTGCATGTATAATAATTGGTTCCCGTTGTCTCTGTACTCCAGTGAAGCTTCAACTCCGGTGCTGATTCTCTCGCAGCCATGAGGACGGCCGGATCGCCGAACACCGCGGCATCAACGCCCGCTTCAGATAAGAAAGCGAGGTAGTCACCTAGTTCTGCCACTTTGTCATTGTGAAATAATCCGTTTACCGCCGCGTATACTTTTGCCCCTTCTTTATGGGCGATATTGACGGCTGTTTGAATATCTTCTCTAGTGAATTCGCCTGCCAATCTCAGGCCGTATCTCTGTTCTCCAACTAAAAACGCTGTCGCTCCAGCTTGAATGAGCGGCAAAATATCCGCTGTATTTGTCGGTGTCACCAAAAGCTCCGGTGTTTTCATCACGTTCACCTCTTCTTTTTACTAATGGCCAGTCCGTCCCCGACGGGTATAATTGCTGTTTGATAGTCAGGGTGGTCCATCAGCCATTGATTGTAATGATCAATTTTTGAGATCAGCTGACGCCTTCTCTTTGGTTCGATTTTGCTGTAATCCTCCGCAACCAGACCTTTAAACAGCACATTGTCTGTTATAATCACCCCGTCCGACGCAAGCATCGGTTCATATAGATGAAAAAAGTTTTTGTACTGGCCTTTTGCCGCGTCGATAAATATCACGTCATACGGCGCCGCCGGACGAACTTCATCTGCCAGTTCAAGCGCATCTCCGTAAAACAAATGAATCCGATCCTCCAGCTGAAAGTCCCTTACATTGTTCAAGGCTTCTCCATGTCTTTTTTCATGTCGCTCAATTGTATATATTTCGGCTTCTGGCAGTTCGAGTGCCATACGAATGGCGGAATACCCGATTGCCGTTCCGATTTCCAATATTTTTTTCGCCTGTTTCACAGACAAGATTTGAAGCAGCACTTCCATGCCTGCTTGCTCCATAATCGGAACATGATGGTCATCCGCATATGTTTCGAGCTTTCTTACTTTATCCGGCTGAGGCTTCAGCAACGCTTCTATATAGTCATTTATTTGTTCATACCGGTCATTCACGACAAATTGCCTCCCCGTCCTAAAAAGGAGTGCCCCTGGCTTTTCACCGGGCACTCTCTGAACTCAACATTTATACATAAGTAAACAACCCGATATATTTTACCATAAAACGTTACGGAATGCGAATAAAAGGAGAGCTTTTGCCCTCCCCTTATTCACTGTCTTTATTTGTAATATACTTTTCTTTCGCTTTGTTATGCTCTTTTAACGTTTTGGTGAATACGACTTCGCCATTTGATTTGGCCAAAAAGTAAAGATAATCGGTTTTGTCCGGGTTGAGCGCCGCATCCCATGAAGATTCGCCCGCATTGGCAATCGGTCCGGGCGGCAGCCCTTTATTCTTATACGTATTGTATGGCGAATCTATTTTTAAATCTTTATAAAACACACGGTCTTTATGCTTGCCGGCTGCATATAAAACGGTCGGATCCGTTTGAAGCGGCATGTCTTTTTCAAGCCGGTTATAAAAGACGCTTGCGATTTTATGGCGGTCCACTTTCGCCGTCGCTTCTTCTTCTATAAGAGAAGCCATTGTGAGTGCCTCATGGATGGAGAGCTTCTTCTTCCACAATTCAGATTTGTACGTCTCCACATATGAGTTTGTTTGCTTAATCATCGCCGTGATAATGTCTTCAAGAGACGCATCCGGATCTGTGAATGGATATGTAGCAGGGAACAGATACCCTTCCAGAGGATGCTTAATATCATTATTTAAAACATCATCTGTAATCGTGTCAGGATATTGTTTTTTCAGCTTGCTGATAAATGTTTGGTCATCCAGTTTAGCGATAATGTCGTTTTCCGAGTATTTCGTTTCCTTAGCGATTGCCGATGCAATCTGCGTGAGCTGTTTACCTTCAGGAACAGTAATTTGAAACGCGTAATTTGTTCCTCCATTTGTGAGCTTTTTGATAATGGTGTTCAAATCCATTCCTTTGGTTAAATGGTAATACCCCGCTTGAAAGCCGGAGGCGCCTTTATATTTCACATAATATTGAAAAGCCTTCTCGCTTTTAATCACATTATTTTCTTTTAATATATCGGCAATGGCAGATACGGATGATCCGCTCGGAATATTGACATTCACTGTTGTTTTACTGCCTTTTTTGACTGGCTCCAGCAGTGATTTCCCATATAAGAATGCTCCGCCTATTACTAAAACAAACACAATAATGGAGGCCAGCGCAATCGTTCTTTTTTTATTGTCGGCTGTTATTCTTTTGAGAAATGTTTTTTTTGGCTGATTGATATACATACAGGTCTCCTCCCATCAGTTCTTATACTACATGATTCAAGTTCTTTCGGCAATTTATTACAAAAAAAAGCCGCCGATCGGCAGCTTCACTTTTTCGAAAGAAAACGAAAGGCCGGAGCTCATGTGCAAGCCCCGGCCTTTTCGCTTTTTTTTACTCTTCGTCCTCTTCAGCAAGAAACGTGTTTAATGTTTCTTCGATCATATCCCACTCTTCATCGGTTTCGATCGGTGTTAATTCACCGTCTTCTCCGTCCGCGTTTGGCGTGAAGCTTGAAGCATGAATTTCGATTTCTTCCTCACCTTCAGAAGCGATCGGGTAATAAAGAACGTAAGATTTTCCGAATTCGTCGTTTTCAAATGTAAACAGCACTTCGCAAAGCTGTTCGTTACCTTGATCATCTACAATTGTAATTTGTTTTTCGCCATGTTCCATTTTTTTCACCTCTTAGTTTAAGCTGTCCAGATATCCCTGAAGAATCATCACAGCCGCCATTTTATCAATGACTTTTTTTCGTTTTTGTCTGCTGACATCAGCAGCAATCAGCATTTTTTCAGCCGCCATTGTGGTAAGACGCTCGTCCCACAGCACAACAGGAACATTGTACGTTGTTTCAAGCAGTTTCGCAAATGTTTGGCTGGCTTCGCCTCTCGGACCGACAGTTCCGTTCATATTCTTCGGAAAGCCCAGCACGATTTTATCTATAGTATGGTCTTTTGTCAGTTCTGATAAACGGGGCAATCCATAATCGCCTTCCGCCTCATTAATCTTTATCGTTTCAATGCCCTGAGCGGTCCAGCCCATTTCATCGCTCAGCGCAACGCCAAGTGTTTTCGTTCCCAAATCAAGCCCTAATATTCTCATGTGTAGTTTACGCCTCTTTATGCTGTTCTAAGTATGACTTTACCAATTCCTCGATTAATTCGTCTCTTTCAAGCTTGCGAATTAAATTACGAGCGTCACGATGCCTTGGAATATAAGCGGGATCACCTGACAGCAAGTATCCGACAATCTGATTGATGGGATTATAGCCTTTTTCCTGAAGCGCGTCATAGACCGTAATCAGCACCTCATTTACGTTTGTTTCGGCAGAATCATCGGAGAAATTAAATTTCATCGTTTTATCAAACGAGCTCACCGTTTTGCACCTCTTTCCCAAATTCGCAGGCAAAGTTCAGCCTGAGTCCTTATCTTACCATCATTCTACACTACATAAACGAATTATAAAACGGATTTCACCCATTCTTCCACAGAAGTTAATGCGTCTTGCAGTTTTTCAGGCTGCTTTCCGCCCGCCTGAGCCATATCAGGACGGCCGCCTCCGCCGCCTCCGCACATTTCTGCAGCTTGTTTCACAAGCTTTCCTGCATGAAGGCCTTTGTCAATCAGATCTTTTGTGACGCCTGCTGAAATATTCACTTTATCATTTTGAACCGCGCCTAGTACAACAACCGCTGAACCGAGCTTCGCTTTTAGCTCATCCACCATTGTGCGCAAATGATTCATATCTTTGGCGTTCACCTTTTCAGCAAGAACCTTTACGCCGCTGATGTCTTTTACGTTAGAAAGAATTGCGCCTGCTTCTGCGTTTCCTAATTTCGCAAGAAGGGATTCATTTTCTCTCTGTGCCTCTTTCAGGTCAGCCTGAAGTGCAGCGACGCGTTTTGGCACATCTTTCACATTTGTCTTCAATTCCCCGGCTACTTGTTTCAATAGTCCGATTTGGCTGTTCATCTCAAGGTAAGCGCCCTGCCCCGTGACAGCTTCAATCCGTCTAGTTCCCGCACCGATTCCGGATTCAGACACAATTTTAAACAAGCCGATTTCAGCGGTGTTTTTGACATGGCAGCCGCCGCAAAGCTCAAGACTGTAACCGCCAACTTGAACGACACGCACGATATCTCCGTATTTTTCGCCGAATAAAGCCATGGCGCCCATTTCTTTCGCTTCGTTGATCGGTTTTAAATCAATGCTGACAGGAATGCTCTCCCAGATCTTTTCATTTACGATCACTTCAATCCGCTCCAGCTCTTCTTTCGTCACTTGGCCGAAGTGTGAGAAATCAAAGCGCAGGCGGTTTTCAGTAACGAGTGATCCCGCCTGGTTGACATGTGAGCCTAATACATCTTTAAGCGCCTGATGCAAAAGGTGAGTGGCTGTATGGTTTTTAATAACGCCGCTTCTCATATGGTCTTCTACTTCCGCTGTCACATGCATTCCTTTTTGAAGCGTTCCGCTTTCCACAAGGCCTTCATGCACATTCTGCCCGTTTGGCGCTTTTTGCACGTCTGTAATTCTCACAACAGCCTGAGCGCTTCTCAAATAGCCTTTATCGCCGATTTGACCGCCGCTTTCCGCATAGAAAGGTGTTTCGTTTAGAAGGATTTGAACGGTTTCGCCTTCATGAGCCTCTTCAATTAATTCACCGTCTTGCAGAAGCTCAACAACACTTGAGTCAGACTTTGTATTTGTATAGCCGACAAACGTGCTTTCAACTGTCACATCGCGTAAAGCTCCGCCTTGCACCTGCATGCTTCCGACATCTTGGCGAGCGTTTCGGGCCCGAGCGCGCTGCTTTTCCATTTCTTCTTCAAAGCCTTTATGGTCAACTTTCATTTGCTCGTCTTCCGCGTATTCTTCAGTTAACTCGACCGGGAATCCGTACGTATCATAAAGTTTGAAGACATCTGTTCCAGAGATGAGGCTGCTGCCTTTGTCTTTTTCTTTCTTAATCATTTCTGACAAGATCGCAAGCCCTTCATTTAAGGTTTCGTGGAAACGTTCTTCCTCGGTTTTGATCACTTTAGCGATGAATTCTTCCTTATCTTTAACTTCAGGATAGAAGTCCACCATAATTTCAGCAACAACCGGAACCAGGTCATACATGAACGGGCGGTTGATATTGATCGTTTTGGCATAGCGTACAGCCCGCCGGAGAAGTCTTCTCAGCACATATCCTCGTCCTTCATTAGATGGAAGCGCTCCGTCACTTACCGCAAAGGCAACTGTTCTGATATGGTCGGCGATCACTTTAAACGCAGTGTTCTTTACGTCATCTTGGCCATACGCCTCACCGGAAATCGTTTCAGTCGCCTTGATGATCGGCATAAATAAGTCAGTATCAAAGTTTGTCGGTACATTCTGGATGACAGACACCATTCGTTCAAGCCCCATGCCGGTATCAATGTTCTTCTTCGGCAGCGGTGTGTACGTGCCGTCCGGATTATGGTTAAATTCAGAGAAAACAAGGTTCCACACCTCAAGATAGCGGTCATTTTCTCCGCCCGGGTACAGTTCAGGGTCAGCCGGATCGTTACCATACGCTTCACCGCGGTCATAGAAAATTTCGGTATTTGGTCCGCTCGGGCCTTCTCCGATATCCCAGAAGTTCCCTTCCAGACGGATGATTCTCTCCTCCGGAACACCAATTTTTTTCGCCCACAGCTCATACGCTTCATCATCTTCTGGGTGAACCGTCACAGAAAGAAGCTCTTCGTCGAAACCGATCCACTTATCACTTGTCAAAAACTCCCATGCCCAAGTGATGGCTTCTTCTTTAAAATAATCTCCGATGGAAAAATTGCCGAGCATTTCAAAGAATGTATGGTGGCGGGCTGTTTTCCCGACATTTTCAATATCGTTTGTGCGGATTGATTTTTGCGCGTTAACAATTCTCGGGTTTTCCGGCACAACTCTTCCATCAAAATATTTTTTCAAAGTTGCTACCCCGCTGTTGATCCATAGCAATGAAGGATCTTCATGCGGCACTAATGACGCGCTCGGTTCAACCGCATGGCCTTTTTCCTTAAAGAAATCCAAAAACATTTGACGCACTTCAGCAGAAGTTAAGTGTTTCATTATATGTCCTCCTCTATTGAAATCGAAATTCTCTTCAGCGACAGCAAAAAAGCTCCCTCCCTATGCAAACTACACGTTCACACAGGGACGAGAGCTGTCTCGCGGTACCACCCTGATTACGGAGAAAAAATGAATATTCCCCGTCACCTTTGATCCTGTAACGCAGGACTTGCGGCAGCTTTTAACTGCACTCAGGATTAGCTTCCTCCGATCTTCTGTTAAAGCTCCTTTCAGCAAATGGAGCTTCTCTCTTTAACAGGGCTTCGTCGTACTCAGATCCGTCACTCGAGATTCGTATGTATTCTACTCGAAATTATAGACAAGCAGGCTTCCGATGTCAATGCTCCGTCCTCATCCGCAAAAAATGGATCATCATCACCTTCAGCACAGCCGCGGCGGGCACCGCAACGATCATACCAATGATGCCCGCCAGCTCTCCTCCGGCAAGAAGCGCAAGCATGATCACAACGGGATGCATCTTGAGGCTTCGGCCGACAATCAGCGGGCTGAGAATATTGCCTTCTAAAAACTGCAATATCAAAATAGTGATGATGACGGTTATCACAGCCTTCGCCGAGACAGCCATTGCAATCAGCAGCGCAGGGACAGCTCCGATAACAGGCCCGAAATAAGGGATGACATTTGTAAGCCCGATAATGAGCCCCAGGATTAGCGGATACGGCAGATCAAAAAACCAAAACGACACCCCGGCCCCCAAACCGATTAAAAAACAGACCAGCAGCTGTCCGCGAATATAATCACCCAGAGAATCATCCACATCCCGCAAAAAAGCACTGCCTCTTTTTCTCCAAGATTTTGGCGTTAAATACCAGACGGTTTTTTTCATGAGATCAATATCCTTTACCATATAAAAAACGAGAAAAGGAATCGTGGCCGCAATGAGAATATAATCAAAGACAAATCGGATGCTCCTTATCGTCCCTTCTATCGTTTTGGCGACAAATTCCTCCGTCCGCTGAATAAACCGGTCCATTCGGCTGTGTATGCCGTCCGGCCATTCGTCGGTATGATCATGAAGTTTCAATAACAATCCGTCATAAGTCTCAGCAATCCCGGGAATGCTCTCTGACAAGTCGGTAAGCTGTTCAATCAAAACCGGGACCCCTTTATACAACCCATAACCGATCCCGCCGAAAAAAAGCAGATAAATAATCAGCAGGCTCAGTGTTCTCGGAAGGCCTGATCTATGAAGCCATTCAATAATAGGGAGTAATAGATAAGAAATAAAAATGGCGATTATAAGCGGTATCAAAATAGATTTTATGACAAGACAAAATGGCGCCCATAGCATTTCCAGCTTAATGAATACATATACTATCAACAATACAAGTAAACAAACAGCCGCCCAAATTAAAAGCCGCAGCGGTTTTTGCATCATCACCCATCACCTCCCCCTTATCTTTTGACGAATGGGCCGAATTATTCCCTTCCCAAGACTAAAGACGCCCAGCCTTAAGTAATAGCCATTTCTCATAATTAATTATCTGAAATTACAAAATAGTTTGACTAACGTTACATTTGCTCTATATAATATCAATACAATGTTATTTTTCTTGACAGCAAGAGTCATAATACTTACATAATTAACCAACACAAAATACAGGAGGTTTGCAATGATTTCATTTGAAGAAGTGAACAAACATTATGGCAGCTTTCATGTATTAAAACAGATTAATCTTCGAATAAAGAAAGGAGAAGTTGTGGTTGTCATCGGTCCTTCCGGTTCCGGCAAAAGCACCATGCTCAGATGTATTAACCGGCTCGAATCAATAGATGACGGAACTCTCACCGTTAATGGAACCGTTATTAATGACAGAAAAACTGACATCAATAAAGTGCGCCGGAATATCGGGATGGTGTTTCAGCATTTCTATCTGTATCCCCACAAAACGGTTTTGCAAAATATCATGCTCGCTCCGATGAAAGTCCTTAAACAATCCGCAGAAGAAGCAAAGGAAACCGCTCAATACTACCTGCAAAAAGTCGGGATTCCCGATAAAGCAGACGCCTATCCATCCCAGCTATCAGGCGGTCAGCAACAGCGGGTCGCAATCGCCAGAGGCCTGGCCATGAAGCCCGAAGTCATGCTGTTTGATGAACCGACGTCCGCACTCGACCCCGAGATGATCGGAGAAGTGCTCGATGTAATGAAAAAACTCGCAAAAGAAGGCATGACAATGGTCGTGGTTACACATGAAATGGGATTTGCCAGAGAAGTGGCCGATAGAATCGTATTTATTGACGAGGGAAAGATTTTAGAAGAGGCACCCCCGGCTGAGTTTTATGCCAGCCCGCGCGAGGAACGGGCGCGTTTATTTTTAAGCCGGATATTAAATCACTAAAAATGAAACGGGGGACGAACAAATGTCACGTATCAAAAAACTATTATCAATAGGATTCATCTCATTGGCGGCGATTCTTCTTTTAGCAGCTTGCGGAGGCAAGGAATCCAGCTCAGGATCATCAAAAGACAGCAAAAACACATTAGAAGCGATCAAAGACAACGACAAAATTGTTTTCGGCGTTAAAACAGATACAAGATTATTCGGACTGAAAAATCCAAGCTCTGGAGACATTGAAGGCTTTGATATTGACATTGCCAAACAACTGGCGAAAGATATAGCAGGTGATGAAAACAAGGCGGAGTTTAAGGAAGTCACATCTAAAACAAGAATTCCGATGCTGCAAAACGGCGACATTGACGCGATCGTAGCCACGATGACGATCACGGATGAACGAAAAAAAGAAGTCGACTTCTCCAATGTGTATTTTGAAGCAGGCCAGTCGCTTCTAGTGAAAAAAGGAAGCCCCATAAAAAGTGTAAAAGACCTTAATAAAGGGACAAAAGTTCTTGCAGTTAAAGGCTCTACTTCCTCACAAAATATCCGAGAAAAAGCACCTGATGCCGCTGTGCTGGAATTTGAAAATTATGCGGAAGCCTTCACAGCCTTAAAATCCGGCCAAGGCGAAGCCCTCACAACAGATAATGCCATCTTATACGGTATGGCCGATGAAAATAAAGATTACCAGTTGACGGGAAAAACATTTACAGATGAACCTTACGGCATAGCCGTTAAAAAAGGCCAATCGGAACTGGTGAAAGAAATCAACGCTTCTTTGAAAAAAATGAAATCTGACGGAAGATATGATGAAATCTATAAAAAGTGGATTAAAGAAGACCCAGAACAGTAGCTAACCACATCCGGGATGAGCAGAGCGTGCTCATCCTGATTCATTAAGGAGTGAAAAGCGCATGAACTTCTCTATTCTAACCGATAACCTCGACATGTATCTCGACGGCTTTTATCATACTTTGCTTGCCAGTGTCATCGCCTTAGCCGGAAGTTTTGTACTGGGCGTGCTCGTTGCGGTTATGAGGATTACAACCTTTAAACCGCTGCAATGGATCGGAACGGCCTATGTTGAATTTATCCGCAATATTCCGCTCCTATTAATTACATTTGTATTTTTCTTTGGGTTGCCTAACGCCGGAGTAAAGCTGGACGGTTTTCAAGCAGGCACCATCGCGCTGACGATCTACACGTCGGCTTTCATTGCAGAAGCGATCAGAGCGGGAATTCAATCTGTGTCAAAAGGACAGATGGAGGCGGCCAGATCATCGGGTTTTACATACAGCCAAGCTATGCTTTATATCATTTTGCCGCAAGCGATTAAAATTGTTATGCCGCCTCTTGGAAATCAGTTTTTAAATCTTGTCAAAAACTCATCCATCCTTGGCGTAGTAGCCGGTCTGGATCTGATGTATCAGGCAGATTTAGTCTCTTCAAACACACTGGTCGTCTTTGATGTCTATATTTTTGTCGCGTTGTTTTACCTCGTGCTCACCATACCTCTGAGCCTTGGTGTCACATATTTGGAAAAACGGCTTGAAAGAAGCTATTAATAAAGGAGGGAGAAACCCATGAATTTCATCGAAGCCTATTCGCCAGACCATTTGACATTTTTATTAGACGGCTTTCTCGTTACCCTATATGTTGCATTTATTTCCATTGTTCTCAGCTTTGTGTTCGGAGGCGTAATCGGGACACTGCGCTATGCAAACATCCCGATTGTCTCCAACATTCTCGCTGTCGTCGTAGAAACGATAAGGAATCTTCCCCTGTTGTTAATTATCTTCTTTACTTACTTCGCTCTGCCTGAAATCGGAATTAAATTAGAAATTACCGCCGCAGCTATAACGGCTTTAACGATTTTTGAATCAGCTATGCTGTCTGAAATCATCCGCAGCGGACTGAAATCGGTGGAAAAAGGGCAAACGGAAGCAGCGCGCTCATCCGGACTGTCTTATGTACAAACTCTGTTTCTTATCATTATGCCGCAGGCTCTCCGCCGTATGGTCCCTCCGATTGTAAGCCAATTTATTTCTTTATTAAAGGATACATCGCTTGCCGTTGTTATCGCGCTGCCGGAGCTCATTCATAATGCGCAAATCATCAATGGGCAAAGCGCTGACAGCAGTTACTTTTTTCCGATCTTTTTACTTGCGGCTTTCATGTATTTTGCAGTCAATTACAGCCTGTCCCTCGCCGCCAGAAAGCTCGAATTGAAACAAATGTAAAAGGATACTCTTTTTTTGCAGAGTATCCTTTTTCTCATTAAAACATTTTGTTCATGCGTTTTCTCATTCGTTTCATCGTTTTTTTATTTGGCATATCATATTGTGATGCCATTCTGTACATCAGCGCGCCGGCTCCCAGTGTTAAAAGAGAGGTCATTGTTTTGTTCATAGCAAAGTTCCCCCTTCATCATGTTTAAAGATTCATGGTGCGTTCATCATCTGTAAACAGATCATCAAGACTGCTTAACGTTCCGTCTTCTTCTACTTGATGAGTCGATATTTTTCCCTTTGCCACCGTCAACTCAATGAAACAGCCCCAGCAATAATATTGGTTCACGCCGATCTTACCGATATCTTTACTTTTGCAGTTCGGGCATAAAAGCACGCGCAACACCTCTTATCCGTTCAGGACGATGCCGTCTTTCCCCGCTTCAACAAGCGCATCCGCTTTTTGGATTTGGCGTTTGCTTCCCGTCAAATCAGAAAAGAAGCCGTCCGAGAGTTCATATGCTACGATTATGCCCTTATCCAAACAAAAGTATACATCTTCCAATAAACCCAAAATGTCTCCCTTTTGGGTTTTAACCAGCTGCAATTTAAGCTCCCCGTATGTTAAACAATCCTTCGGGAGAGGTTTAAGCTGCTCTGAACCGATATTTGCAATGACGCTGTCGTCAAGGATATACGCCACATCAGCAGCCTGTAAAAGCGCATGACGGTGATGGAAAAATCGTTTCTGTTCAAGAATAAAACCAAGACAATCTCCTTCAAAGGAAAAACAGATATCTGAAATGGTTCCCAGAAAAAAAGAGGTGCTTTTTTCGTAAACAGATCGCCCTTCTACCTCATGACATGTTCTCAAAGTGTGATCAACCACCTTCCGAACACCTTTAGGTTTTGCAGCGTGCCTGTGCGGCATACAAAGAAATGACTTCCACCAAAAACAAAGAGGCTTCCGCATGCTGCGAAAAGCCTCTTTAGCTATGTTCTTCTTTCATGAAATCAAATGGCGTAATGCCTTCCATGCCGATATTTGCGTCGTATACGCTAAACGGCAGCTCTTTTTGAAGAGCTTTAAGTTCTTCATCCATTTCCTCAGCCTGCAGCGTCAGCCTTCTTTGTAAAGAGGTTTGTCTGACTGTCGCATCATTATTTTTCACACCCCACTCCAGCGCTTCCTCTTCACCGCATAAAATGAGAAACTTTTTCGCTCTTGTAATTGCCGTATAGAGGAGATTTCTTCTCAGCATTCGATAATAGCCTTTTACAACAGGAAGCACGACTATCGGAAATTCACTGCCTTGAGATTTATGAATGGAGCAGCAATAGGCATGCGTAAACTGGCTGAAGTCTTTTTTGGTGAAGGTCATTTCATTTCCATCAAAGGAAACAACCGCCATATCTTCTTTTTCTGTATTTTCCTTCGCGTAGAAAATGGATGTAATCTCACCTATATCACCATTAAACACATTATTTTCCGGCTGATTCACAAGCTGTAAAATTTTATCGCCGGTTCTATAAACAACATCGCCGAATTTAATTTCGCGCCGTTTTTCTTTCGGCGGATTTAAGATGCCCTGCAGCAGCACGTTAAGCTCATTAATGCCTGCTTTTCCTCTGTACATCGGAGCCAGCACCTGTATATCCCTTGCTGTGTAGCCTTTTTTCAACGCATTGGTGACGACCTTTTCAACAACTTCTTTGATTTGTAATGAGCCGCAGCGAATAAAGGAACGATCCTTCGTCGGCGCTGTCAGGTTAGCCGGAAGCAAGCCTTTTTTCATGTCATGAGCAAGCTCCACAATAGATGAACCTTCCGCCTGCCGATAAATATCCGTCAGCCTGACTGTAGGAATGACCTGCGAAGCCAATAGATCCCGCAGCACCTGTCCCGGCCCGACAGAAGGAAGCTGGTCCTCATCCCCTACTATAATAATTTGAATATGATCGGGTATCGCTTTAAACAAATGGTTTGCGAGCCATATATCAAGCATACTCGCTTCGTCTATAATTAACAGCTTTCCTTCAATCGGATTTTCGTCTGTATGAGTAAACCCTTCAGCCCCGTTCCAGCCAAGCAGCCTGTGAATTGTCACGGCCGGAAGTCCGGTCGACTCACTCATTCGTTTTGCGGCTCTTCCTGTCGGCGCAGCCAAAACAAACGGAAAAACTTCATCTTTCTTATAATCGGACGGATCAAGCGAAGCGCCGTGAAGCTCACTGTATAACTCCACAATCCCTCTGATAACGGTGGTTTTTCCGGTGCCGGGTCCTCCCGTTAACAGGAGCATCGGGGAAGAGAGCGCTTTTTGAATCGCTTCTTTTTGGCTTGCCGCATACTGAACTTTCGTACGCTCTTCGAGATCACCGAGCGCCAGTAAAAACTCGGATTCAGGAAATTGGTCTTCATACTCAGTTTGGCTTGCAATATGCCGGACACGCTTGGCTACGTTTTGTTCCGCATAATATAAAGATGGAAAGTAACAGCGGTCATTCTCAATCATGATAGCTTTATTTTCGCCAAGCGTGATGATTTCATTCGCTGCGTCCATCTCTGTCACCAGCTGTCCTTCTGATGATTGGTTCAAAAGCTTTTGCGTATCAATAATAAGCTGCTTTGTTTCTATGTACGTATGCCCTTCTGAAAGACATGTCGTTTCAATGGAATACAAAATCGCTGCTTTAATCCGCTCAGGGTGATTGCCGGAAATCCCCATTCTTCCCCCAAGTTCATCGGCTTTCACAAACCCGATGCCTTCCACATCTTTCACAAGCTGATACGGATTTTCTTGAATCTTCTCAAGTGTTTCCGATTCATATGCCTGATAAATTTTCATTGAAAGCTGCGGACCGAATCCGAACTGGTTCAGCGAGATCATAATTTGTTCCAGGCCCTGATGCCGCTGAAGAGCTCCTGCCAGCGTATCGGCTTTCTTTTTTGACAGCTTCGGCACATCGTAAAGCACTGAGGAGTCAGCGAGAATTCGATTAAGAGCGCTGTCTCCCAGTTTTTTCACGATTTCTTCAGCCGTTTTCTTTCCGATTCCTTCGAACAGATCACTTGATAAGTATTGGATGATCCCTTCCTTCGTGGTCGGGATCTCTTTTTTAAAGTGCTCCGCTTGAAACTGGAGCCCGAATTTAGGATGGGTGGCTGTTTTTCCGTAAAACGTGTAGGTCTCTTCTTCTTGCAGCGCAGGGAAGTAGCCCGTCACGGATACGACTTTATCTTCAATCGCTTCGGAGGTCTCTGTGACTTTCACTTTCAAAACTGTATATAAATTGGCATCATTATGATAAATGACAGTGGTTACCGCACCTTTTAAAAAGGGTTCTTCCTCCATTTTCAGCTGATCCGGATGCTGCTGCACGAGCCTTCCCTCCTCCTGTGCTTTCCCTGCATGTTATGATTGTGTGATAAGCTGCTTTGCATGAAGCGCAAGCATGTGATCCGGCTGAACCTCGAGCGCGCGATCAAGCATTTCAAGCGCTTTTTCCCTGTTTTCTTTATAAGCATAAGCTACACCGGCATTATAAAAAGCATCAGCGTGCCCGGGATCATGTTCAGTGACAATAGTGAACTGGTTAAGCGCTTCGTCGAGCAATTCTTCATTGGCAAGGCACATTCCAAATTGAAAGCGCGCCTCATCGTCGTCCTCATTTAACTCGACAGCCCTCTGCAAATACGGCAAAGCAAGCTTCGGCTGTTCAAGCTTCACAAGAACCGTGCCGAGCATATAAAATAAATCTCCGTTTTCCATACCGGCTTGCAGCGCTTTTTCAAACATATCTTTGGCTTCTTTATAGGATTCTTTCAGAACATATACATTTCCTGCTCCATAGTAGGCGGTTGCCGCTTCACTGTCCAATTCAAGCGCTTTTTCATAAAATGCCATAGCGCGTTCTAACTCGTTGACAGACGAAAGCAAATTCGCAAAATTGATATAAGGAATCGGGTCTTCTTTATGTTCTTCAATCGCTTTCGTAAAAGCTTCGGCCGCTTTTTCGAAATCGCCTTCCTGCATCGCCTCTATACCCGTTTGGTTATAATCCATCAATATCTTCCTTTCGCTAAAAAACCTCAACTCACATGTTGAGGTTTTTAAGAATTGTTTTTACACATACCACAGTTTCGTTCCGTCTTTAAACACATCATCAATCGTCCCGCCGCCCAAGCATTCTTCGCCGTCGTAAAACACAACTGCTTGTCCGGGTGTGACGGCGCGGACCTGTTCATCAAAAATCACTTCCGCTTCGCTTTCTCCCGTCATTCTCACCGTGACTTTATGGTCTTCTTGACGGTAGCGGAATTTGGCGGTGCAAGAGATTTCTTTGCCGTCCAGTATGCCGGGCCGGGTCCAGCTGACATCAGCCGCCGTAATTTTGTCCGAGTACAGAAGCGGATTATGAAACCCTTGATCGACATATAAAATGTTTTTTTCAAGGTCTTTCCCGACAGCAAACCAAGGTTCTCCGCTTCCGCCGATACCAAGGCCGTGACGCTGTCCTATCGTGTAATACATTAATCCGTCGTGGCGCCCCTTTACTTCTCCGTCCATCGTCATCATATCGCCGGGCTGTGCCGGAAGATATTGACTGAGAAAGGTTTTGAAGTTGCGTTCGCCGATAAAACAAATTCCTGTGCTGTCTTTTTTAGCCGCCGTCGCAAGCTCCGCTTCCTTCGCGATCTCGCGCACACGGCTTTTTTGCAGCTCACCGATCGGAAACATCACTTTGCTAAGCTGTTCTTCTGTAAGCTGATTTAAAAAGTAAGTTTGGTCTTTGTTTTCATCCAGGCCGCGCAGCATTCTTACTTTGCCGCCGCTTCTGTCAACACGCGCATAATGTCCGGTCGCCAAATAATCAGCGCCGAGCGACAGCGCATGCTCTAAAAACGCTTTGAATTTAATTTCTTTGTTACACATGACATCCGGATTCGGTGTTCTTCCGGCTTTATATTCATCTAGAAAATATTGAAACACTTTGTCCCAATATTGTTTTTCAAAATTAACGGCATAATACGGAATACCAATTTGATTGCAGACGCGGATAACATCTTCATAGTCCTCAGTCGCCGTGCAAAAACCGTTTTCATCTGTATCATCCCAGTTTTTCATAAAAATTCCGATTACATCATAGCCCTGTTCTTTTAATAAAAGGGCTGCCACAGACGAGTCCACACCGCCGGACATGCCGACAACGACTCTTGTATCCTCCGGCCGTTTTTCCATTTTCATTCACTCCATTAAGAAACTGATTCCGCCTTATTGCGTCAGGCGTTTAACTATAGCGGCCGTCTGTTCGGCAGCGGTTTTGACTTGTTCAGCCGTATTGCCGAGCCCGAAGCTGATTCGAATAGAAGAGGTCAGCCGGTCACTATCCTCCCCAAACATAGCAGTCAGAACATGAGACGGCAAAACCGATCCGGCCGTACACGCAGAACCGCTCGAAACGGCAATGCCCGCCATATCAAGATTCACCAGCAGCGCTTCAACCGATACTTGCGGGAAGTACAGGTTCAATATGTGCGGCAGACTGTGCTCACGATCTCCATTGACCTCGGCCTTAACTCCGGCCTGTGTAAGGGTATCAATCATGATCTCTTTAAATGTCCGGTACATGGCTGTTTTCTCTTCCCGTTCCTCACCCGAGAGGACGACAGCTTCCTTCAAGCCCACAATTCCCGGAACATTTTCCGTTCCGGCGCGGCGTTTTCTTTCCTGCTCGCCTCCAAACAGCAGCGGAGAGAGCTTCACATCTTTATTTGCATATAAAAAGCCTGTCCCCTTGGGTCCGTTTAGCTTATGCCCAGAAACAGACAGCAGGTCAATATGGCTGTTTTTCACATCAATCGGCAGAAAACCGAACGCTTGTACAGCATCGGTATGAAAATAAGCCTGATGGCCGTTCAGCAATTCGCCTATCTCAGCAATCGGCTGTACAGTGCCGACCTCATTATTTCCATACATCACTGTCACTAGGATTGTATCATCACGCAGCGCATCTTTCACCTGATTTGCACTGATGCGGCCGTTTGAGCCAACATCAAGATAAGTCACTTCAAAACCGTCTTGTTCAAGTTTTTCACATGTGTGAAGCACAGCATGATGTTCTACTTTTGTGGTGATGATATGTTTTCCGAGATCCCGTCTGGCCAGAGCGCTTCCGAGTATCGCCAAATTATCAGCCTCTGTGCCGCCGCTCGTAAAGATGATTTCCTGTTCTGCGGCCCCGATTTGATCCGCAATTTGCGCTCTCGCTTCATCCACCCATTTTCGCGTTTCTCTTCCAAAAGAATGAATGCTGGATGGATTGCCGAAACTTCCGGAGAAATGCGGCACCATTTTTTCCAGCACACGCTCATCCATCGGCGAGGTCGCGGCATGATCTAAATAAATCCGTTCCATAATGTGTACACCTCTGATTTAAATATAGAACATATAGGCTTCTTGCTCTCCGTCCGTATAACTGGCAAGGTCCTCTAATGTTGTACTGTCTAAAACTTCTTTCACGGCGTCTCTGATGCGGATCCACAGTTCGCGTTTAGCGGGCTCCTCATCTTCAAGCACCTCAACGGGGCTGATCGGCCCTTCTAGCACGCGGATAATATCACCGGCTGTAATCGCCTCAGGCTCGCTGCCTAACACATAACCGCCGTACGCGCCTCTGATGCTTTTCACAAGACCGGCGTTTCTGAGCGGAGATACAAGCTGCTCAAGGTAGTGCTCTGACAGGTTATTTGTCTGGGCAATGGTTTTTAATGAGGTCGGACCGTCACCGTGCTTTTTGGCCAGCTCAATCATAATGGTGAGTCCGTATCTTCCTTTAGTCGATATTTTCAACTCTAACACCTCTGTTTTTTTTCTGGATTTTACAATTTATATTGGTAATTTTATATGAATTATCCGTTTAGTATCTTATAGACCAACTGTTATTATAACATAACGAAAAGGAATTTTCATTGGACGCACGTAAGGCAGAGCCGCCCCCTTTTCTTCTCCTTCGTTTTCCGTTACCCTGTTAATATGTAAGGAGAGATGATGATGAAGCCTTTGGCGTTTCGGATGCGTCCGACGAAAATAGAAGATATTATCGGTCAGCAGCATTTGGTCGGAAAAGATAAAATTATCGGCAGAATGGTTCAGGCGAAGCATTTGTCATCCATGATTTTATACGGACCGCCCGGCATCGGAAAAACCTCGATTGCAACGGCGATCGCAGGTTCCACAAGTATTGCGTTCCGCAAACTGAATGCTGTCATAAATAATAAAAAAGATATGGAAATTGTAGCCCAGGAAGCAAAAATGTCAGGACAGGTCATTTTGATTCTTGATGAGGTTCACAGGCTTGATAAAGGCAAACAGGATTTCCTGCTGCCTTATTTAGAAAACGGCATGATTATCTTAATCGGAGCGACAACGGCCAACCCCTACCATGCCATTAACCCGGCGATCAGAAGCCGGACACAAATTTTCGAACTCGAGCCTTTAACACCCGAACTGATTAAACAAGCAATGGAAAGAGCGCTTCAAGATGAACATCACGGACTCGGTTCCTACAATGTGTCGGTTGATGATCAAGCAATGGACCACTTCGCCCAAGGATGCGGAGGAGACGTCCGCTCCGCTTTAAATGCGCTTGAACTTGCCGTATTATCAACAAAGGAATCCTCGGACGGAACGATTCACATATCGTTGGCAACTGCTGAAGAATGCCTTCAGAAGAAAAGCTTTGCCCACGATAAAGATGGGGACGCTCATTACGATGTGCTGTCCGCCTTTCAAAAATCAATCCGTGGCTCTGATGCAAATGCGGCCCTTCATTACTTGGCAAGATTAATTGAAGCAGGCGACTTAGAAAGCATCGCAAGGCGGCTGCTCGTCATCGCCTATGAAGATATCGGGCTGGCAAGCCCCCAAGCAGGGCCAAGAGTGCTTCATGCCGTCCAGACGGCTGAGAGAATCGGCTTCCCTGAAGCACGCATTCCGCTTGCCAACGCGGTGATTGAGTTATGTCTGTCACCGAAATCTAATTCCGCCGTGCTCGCCGTTGAAGCAGCCATCGCAGACATCAGAGCGGGAAAAATCGGCGATGTTCCGAAGTATCTGAAGGACGCTCATTACAAAGGAGCACAAGAGCTGGGCCGGGGAATCGGTTACAAATATCCGCACGACTATGATAACGGCTGGGTTGAACAGCAGTACTTGCCTGACCCTTTAAAGAACAAGCAATATTACAAACCAAAGCAGACCGGGAAATTCGAATCCGCTTTAAAGCAAGTATACGATAAGCTAATGAAACAAAAAAAATAGCAGACAAGGACTAACATTGTGTCCTTGTTTTTTTGTGCAGTTTTTTGTCCTTTCCGCACGGGCACCGCACCTCCTTGGCAAGCATTGTTTGCCACCCGAAGCTTAATTAAAGTTTTTCCGCCAAACCATCCGGGTCAATGGCGGATTTATTTAATTGATCATTGAGAAATGAATCGAAAGAAGACCCAAACGCATAAAAAAGAGGCCGGAATATATCCAGCCTCTTTTCACTGATTCTTTTTATTTGTCCTTTACTCTTGTGATTTGAATATCTTTCAGGAGATCCATCACAACGTGCCCGCCCATGATTAAACCGGCAACCGACGGCACGAATGCATTGGAAGACGGCGGCATTTTCGCTTTGCGGATGTCCGCGTTGTCATTCCCTACTTCTTTTCTGACATCTTCACGGATGACAATCGGACTTTCATCAGAAAAGATCACTTGGACACCTTTTTTAATGCCTTCTTTACGAAGCCTTGTTCGAATGACCTTTGCGATAGGGTCCGTATGGGTTTTGGAAATATCAGCGATTTGAAAGCGCGTCGGGTCAGTCTTATTCGCCGCGCCCATACTGGAGATTAAAGGAATGTCTCTTTTCAGGCATTCTTTAATTAAGTGTATTTTATAATGAATCGTGTCTGACGCGTCAATGACATAGTCGAGGTGATAGTCAAAAAATTGTTCATAGGTTTCTTCCGTGTAGAACATTTTTAAAGCGATAACCTCACAATCGGGATTGATATCGGCAATCCGCGCTTTCATCAAATCCGTTTTCGGCTGGCCGACAGTTGACAGCAACGCATGAAGCTGGCGGTTTACGTTTGTAATGTCTACATCGTCTTTATCTACGAGAAGAATGCGGCCCACTCCTGAACGCGCAAGAGCCTCCGCTGCGAAAGATCCGACGCCTCCGACTCCCAATACAGCCACTGTGCTGTTTTTGAGCGTCTCGAGCCCCTCTTTTCCAATAGCTAATTCATTACGAGAAAACTGGTGTAACAAGAACCTCACTCCACATTCGTATTCTGATTTCTTATCTTAATGGCTGATAAAGTCAGCCGTTTTTTTAGCGCACAAAAAATAAAGTCCCAATTGTGCCGTTGCCGCTTTCCTTTGTTTTGAACCCGCTCTCAGCAGGTGGGTGCCCTTTTCTAAATCTTGTAAGTCCTCTTTAACGAATGAAAAGAGGCATGTACGCCATTTAAAAATATGGGCTCCCAAATCAAAAAAATGTTCGGTCAAAACTAGGTGTACAACTAACACATCAGGACTTTATTTAACTTGTAAAAATCATATCACAGCCGTTTTTGATTTTCAAGAATTGAGAGATGCAATTTACACATTCAATTCTTCACTTTTCTATTCACCGCAAGATGCAGTTCGTCAAGCTGCGCTTCGCTCACTTCTCCCGGCGCATCTGTCATCAGACAGCTTGCACTTGCAGTTTTCGGGAACGCGATGGTGTCTCTTAAATTCGTGCGGCCGGCAAGCAGCATCACCAAACGGTCAAGACCCAGTGCGATACCGCCATGCGGCGGCGCGCCAAATTCAAAAGCTTCCATCAAGTATCCAAATTGCTCATGCGCTTCTTCTTTTGTGAAGCCTAAAAGCTTAAACATTTTTTCCTGAATCTCTTTTTCGAAAATACGGATCGATCCGCCGCCAAGCTCATAACCATTCAAAACAAGGTCATAGGCTTGCGCCTTCATGTTTTCCGGAGCGGTATCAACGAGGTCAAGATCCTCACGCACCGGCATTGTAAATGGATGGTGAGCGGCATAAAAACGGCCTTCTTCCGCGTCATGCTCGAGCAGCGGCCAGTCAATCACCCATAAGAAATTAAAGAGACTTTCATCAATGAGGCCGCGCTCTTTCCCAAGCTTCAAACGAAGTGCGCCAAGTGATTGAGCGACAACTTCAAATTGGTCTGCTCCGAACAGGAGAAGATCTCCATCGTTTGCATCGAGTGATTTAATCAGCTTAGCCTGCTTTTCTTCATCAAAGAATTTCGCGATCGGCCCTTTTACGCCTTCCTTCTCAACTTTAACCCAGGCAAGGCCCTTAGCTCCGTAGTTCGCAGCAAAAGCGCCGAGAGCGTCAATATCTTTTCTTGAATAGTCTGCTGCAGCACCCTTCACATTGATTGCTTTGACAACGCCTCCGTTTGCAACCGCGGAGGAGAATACCTTAAATTCTGTATCTTTCACAATATCAGACACATCAGTCAAAAGCATGGCAAAACGGGTATCCGGTTTGTCGGAGCCGTATAGATTCATGGCATCTTCATAAGTCATTCGTGGCAGCGGAAGAGATACTTCTATCCCTTTTGTCTCACGCATGACCTTCGCCATCATATCCTCTGCCAAAGCCATGATCTCCTCTTGGCTCATGAAGGACATTTCGATATCAATCTGCGTAAACTCAGGCTGGCGGTCCGCACGTAAATCTTCATCACGGAAGCAGCGGGCGATTTGATAATAGCGGTCTACCCCTGAAACCATCAGCAGCTGTTTGAAAAGCTGAGGCGACTGAGGAAGCGCGTAAAATTCACCCTCATGCACGCGGCTCGGCACTAAATAATCACGGGCTCCTTCAGGTGAGCTTTTTGTTAAAATCGGTGTTTCAATATCGAGAAACCCATTTTCGTCTAAGAAATGGCGTACCGCTTTCGTCACATTATGGCGCATTTGCAGCGTATTAAACATCGCCGGCCGGCGGAGGTCCAAATAACGGTGCTTTAAGCGGACGTCTTCAGAAACCTCATCGGCTTGGTCAGAGATGGCAAAAGGCGGTGTCTTAGCTGCGCTTAGCACAGCCACCTCGTCAGCATGAATTTCTATGGCTCCTGTTTTTAAATTCTTGTTAACAGTACCTTCTTCACGCGCTACTACGGTCCCTTGAATATCAAGGACGTATTCGTTACGGATTCCTTCAGCTACTTCCAGAGCTTCTTTTGAGACGTCAGGATTAAATACCACTTGAACAATCCCTGAACGGTCACGCAAATCTATAAAGATCAAGCCGCCGAGATCACGTCTTTTTTGCACCCATCCTTTAAGTTTAACGGTTTCGCCTATTGCTTTTTCAGTGATGTCACCACAGTAAAATGTTCTTTCAAACAAAGCGTTCCTCTCCTTTACCCCAGTTGGTTAGCTTTCATAAAACGTATCAATTCATCAAGAGCCACTTCCAGCTGTTCCCCGGTCTTCGCATCCTTTACATTGATTCGATTTTGAGCAAGCTCATCTTCTCCCAAAATCGCAATGAATCGCGCGTTCAGACGGTCCGCCGTTTTAAATTGGCCTTTCATTTTCTTATTTTCGTAATCAATTTCACTTGAAATGCCTGCTTCTCTCAGTTTGTACACAAGAGAGACGGAATAATCCTTCGCTTTTTCTCCAAGCGTGACAATGTAGCAATCAATAGCCTGGCTGACAGGAAGTTCTGTCTTTTCCGCATCAATGGCCGCAAGCAAGCGTTCAATACTCATGGCAAAACCGATTCCCGGAGCTTCAGGGCCTCCGATTTGCTCAACCAAGCCGTCATAACGTCCGCCGCCGGCAAGCGTTGTGATCGCGCCAAATCCTTCCGCGTTGCTCATAATTTCAAATGCAGTATGGTTATAGTAATCAAGCCCCCTCACAAGATTAGGGTCGATTTCAAACGGAATGCCTAATTCTGTTACATACTGCTGGACTTTTTGGAAATATGCTTTTGATTCTTCGTTTAAATATTCAAGAATAGATGGCGCAGTCTTCATCAGTTCATGATCTCTGTCTTTCTTACAATCTAAAATTCTGAGCGGATTCGTGTGCAGCCGTGATTGGCAGTCCGAACAGAATTCATCAATGCGCGGTTCAAAGTGTTTGACCAGCGCTTCTCTGTAACTAGTCCGGCTTTCTTTATCACCAAGGCTGTTAAGTACAAGCTTAACATTTTTTAGGCCCGCTCTTTGGTATATACTCATCGCAAGCGCTATGACTTCAGCGTCAATTGCAGGATCCTTGGAGCCAATCGCTTCGATTCCGAATTGATAAAACTGACGGAAACGCCCCGTCTGCGGACGTTCGTAACGAAACATCGGACCGACATAATACAGCTTTGTCGGCTGTACGGGATTTGCAAATAATTTATTTTCGGTAAATGCGCGAACCGCCGCCGCTGTTCCCTCCGGACGAAGCGTCAGGCTTCTTCCTTTCCGGTCCTGAAAGGTATACATTTCTTTTTGTACAATGTCAGTGGATTCTCCGACCCCTCTTGCAAACAGCTCGGTATGTTCAAAAATCGGCGTGCGGATTTCTTTATACTGATATGTGCGGCATGTGTCCCTCATTATTTGTTCAACGTACTGCCACCGGTCTGATTCACCCGGCAGAATATCCTGTGTTCCTCTTGGAATGTTATATGCCATATGTAGCCCTCCTTGTTAAGTTCCTTTATTAAAGATACCGTATGTTTAAAATGATGAAATCAAAAAACTCCCGCCTCTACTATACATGTATAGTAGGGACGAGAGTTATACCCGTGGTGCCACCCTAGTTGGAACATATGAAATGTTCCCGCTCAATCCTTTAACGCAGGTTCACGTTCTCTGCCTAATGACGTTTGCAATAAAAGCACAGCGTTCAGCAGGAAACCTCCGGAGTGTTGTTTCGAGAAAGATGCGATGCAGAGCCGCTTTCAGCCTAGGCGGTTCCTCTCTTTACATGCAGTCTGACCTACTCTTCTCCATTACAGGTTCAACAATTCATCATTTATATGTACATCAATTTCTATTATAATAATGGGATTGCCGTTCTCTGTCAAGCTTTATTCCGGGTGTTTTTCCGCCGCACTGCTTCTTTAGACGCAAGACCGAGCTCTGAAGAAGTCTCTTCAAGATAGCCGATAGTTTCAGAATCAACGTGGTCGCTGAAGTGCGTATTTGCTTCTTTGTCGTGTAAAGCTCGTCCTAGTTTTGGATGATATTTCATGATTTGCACACCTTTTTCACCTTATTTATAAGTAGTATAAACAAATCATTTTCATTTTATTTAACATTCAGCAAGGAATTTACGATAATAAACAAGAATGTACTTGTTCAATGTTTTTTCAGAAAGGAGGAAGCCATGAATAAGAAATGCACTATTCTTATTTTATGCTTTGTTATTATCGCAGCGTTATTCTCCCCTCCGCGCACGGTTACAGCCGCACAGGGAGAAGCTGTTATCGCTACAGACGAGATGAACGTCAGAAGCGGCCCCGGGCTGAGCTACGGGATCACGGCTGAAGTTAAAAAAGGAGAAAGCTACCCTATCCTGAAGGAGGACGGGGACTGGGTGCAAATTCAGCTTAGCTCCGGAGAAAAGGGCTGGGTTGTTTCTTGGCTGATTAAAAAGAAAACAGGAGAAAGCAGCAGTGCATCAGCCGGCAGTGAAACTGTCACATCGACCGATTCTGATTTAAGAATCAGAAAAGGACCGGGCACTTCTTATGAGGTCATCGGCAAATTCCCGCAAGGTGAGCAGGCAAAGATGATTGAAAAGGACAATAGCTGGATTAAAATTTCATATCAAGGTGTGACCGGATGGGTTGCTTCTGTATACACATCCAACCGCGGAGGAGGCTCACAGGAGAGCGGGCAAGCAAACGCTTCGCAAAACAAGTCCAAAAGCGGCACAGTCGGCGTTTCTTCCCTGAATGTCAGAAGTTCGGCCTCGCATGATTCAGCCATCATTACTAAGTTGACACGGGGAACAAAACTGTCCATTTTAACCGAGGAGAACGGCTGGCTGAAAATTGAAGCAAATGGGCAAAGAGGATGGGTTGCCAGTCATTATATTGTGACAGGCTCAAACCAATCGAACAGCTCATCCGGCGGCAGCAGCAGCTCTTCCTCAGCGAAAAAAGCGTATATCGTTTATGGAGGAACCAATTTAAGAAGTTCGGCTTCGACATCCGCCTCTATTGTCGAACGGGCTGAAAAAGGCTCTTCATACACGATCACCGGCACAAAGGGAAGCTGGTATGAAGTAACACTTGAGAACGGGCAAACGGCGTACGTAGCCAACTGGGTGGTTCAAACGTCGAAAAAAGACGAAGAATCTGGTGAAGCACCCGTAGCCAAATCTTCTTCCGGCAGTGGCTCTCTGCAAAACAAATCGATTGTGGTTGATCCGGGTCACGGCGGAAAAGACAGCGGAACGATCGGCTATACCGGTAAATTCGAGAAGAACTTAACGATTAAGACGGCAAATCTTCTTGCTAGCAAACTGCGATCGGCGGGAGCGAATGTGTATGTGACGCGTCAGGATGATACGTTTGTCAGCTTACAGTCTCGTGTTTCCACATCACACTACCGAAATGCAGATGCCTTCATCAGCATTCACTATGACAGCTACGCAAACACTTCTGTAAGAGGCAGCACCGCCTATTATTACAGTCCTGCGAAGGATCGGGAGCTTGCCTCCGATGTTCATTCAGAAGTAGCCAAGCGCTCCCCTATACCGGATCGCGGCGTGCTGTTTGGCGACTATTATGTGCTTAGGGAAAATAAACAACCCGCCATGCTGTATGAACTTGGGTATTTAAGCCATCCGCAAGAAGAATCCATCGTACATAGCGGCTCATTCCAAGAAAAAGTAACAGACGGGATTGAAAGCGGGCTGGAACAATATTTTAATTAGAACGACAAAAAAAGCTGCCTTCGGGCAGCTTTTTACAGTTTAGAATCAATAATCAATGTGACCGGACCTGAATTTGTGAGCTGTACATCCATCATAGCACCAAATTTCCCCGTCTCTACCTTTATCCCTTTTTCCCTCAGCAATTCGTTAAATTTTTCATAAAGACCAAGGGCCTGATCAGGTTTTGCGGCATTCATGAAGTTGGGGCGGCGTCCTTTTTTTGTTTCTCCGTAAAGTGTAAATTGAGAAACGGATAAAACCTCTCCTCTTACATCAAGCAACGACAAATTCATCTTGCCATCACCGTCTTCAAAGATACGGAGATTGGCGGTTTTGTCCGCTAAATAAACGGCATCTTCCTCCGTGTCCTCATGAGTCACGCCGACAAGCACCATAACGCCGTTGGCGATTTGACCGATAACAGCGCCGTCCACCGTCACATTCGCTTCTGTTACACGCTGAACAACTAATTTCATTGTCTGTCTCCTTTAATTCATGACTCGGCGAACAGAATATATATCTCTTATTTGCTTGATGCGTTCGACAACTTTATGCAAGTGATTGATATTCTGAATAAAAATCGCCATATGAATCGTCGCCACTTTGTTGCGGTCCGATTTGCCTGAAACGGATGAAATGTTCGTTTTTGTTTCATTTACAGCCTGAAGCACTTCATTTAGCAATCCGCGGCGATCATAGCCTAATATTTCAATTTCGACATTATATTCTTTACGCTTCTGAACTTGTGATTCATGCTCCCATTCTACAGGTATCAGTCGCTCTTGCGCTTCATTCGTCTTGACATTCGGACAGTCATCGCGATGGACGGAAACCCCTCGGCCTTTCGTAATAAACCCGACAATATGGTCGCCCGGCACCGGATTACAGCATTTGGACAAACGGACAAGGAGATTGTCGATTCCTTTAACGCGCACGCCCGCTTCCCGTTTTCTGCCTTGGGGATATGATTTTGGCTCCGCTGTGACTTCCTGAACGGTTTTTTCTTGTTCTTCCTGGTCACGAAGCTTTCTCTCTTTTTCCGTCAGGCGGTTTGCAACCTGCAAGGCGGTGATTCCATTGTAGCCGACTGCCGCATACATATCCTCTTCATTCGAGAAATTAAATTTATCGGCAACTTTCTGAATATTTTCGGCTGTCAGCACATCTTTCACTTCAAAATCCAGATTTTTAATTTCTTTTTCTACCAATTCACGGCCTTTTTCGACATTTTCTTCGCGCCGCTGTTTCTTAAAGAACTGACGGATCTTATGCTTGGCTTGTGAGGTCTGGGCAAGCTTGACCCAATCCTGGCTGGGCCCGTATGAATGCTTGGACGTCAAAATTTCGACAATATCGCCTGTCCGAAGCTTATGATCCAGCGTCACCATTTTCCCGTTGACCTTCGCGCCGATCGTCTTGTTGCCAATTTCCGAGTGGATTCTGTATGAGAAGTCAATCGGGACTGAGCCGGACGGCAGCTCAATGACGTCGCCTTTTGGCGTAAAGACGAACACCATGTCCGAAAACAAGTCGATTTTTAAGGACTCCATAAATTCTTCCGCATCAGTTGATTCATTTTGAAATTCTAAGATTTCGCGGAACCAGGAAAGCTTCTTCTCAAATGTGGCTTCCTCATTCGCCGCTTTTCCTTCTTTGTAAGCCCAATGCGCCGCGACTCCATATTCAGCAATTTCGTGCATTTCAAAGGTTCTGATCTGCACTTCTAAAGGATCGCCTTTAGGTCCTATCACTGTCGTATGAAGGGACTGATACATATTCGGCTTCGGCATGGCGATATAATCTTTAAACCTGCCCGGCATCGGCTTCCAGCAAGTATGGATAATGCCGAGTACGGCGTAGCAGTCCTTTATGCTCCCTACAAGAATACGGACCGCCAGCAGGTCATAAATTTCATTGAACTGTTTATTTTGCAAAACCATTTTTCTGTAAATGCTGTATATATGTTTCGGCCGACCGGAGAAATCTGCGCTGATGTTGACCTCTTCGACTCGGTTTTTCACTTCATCGACAACCTCTTCGACATACTGTTCACGTTCCGCGCGTTTTTTCTTCATGAGGTTGACGATTCTGTAATATTGCTGAGGGTTCAAATAACGGAGTGCGGTGTCTTCCAGCTCCCATTTGATTTTTGAGATCCCGAGGCGGTGCGCCAAAGGAGCAAATATCTCCAGCGTTTCATTAGAAATTCTGCGCTGTTTTTCTTGCGGCAGATGTTTCAGCGTCCGCATGTTGTGGAGGCGATCCGCCAGCTTGATCAATATGACCCGGATATCTTGAGCCATAGCGACAAACATTTTGCGATGATTTTCCGCCTGCTGTTCTTCTTGAGATTTATACTTAATTTTACCGAGCTTTGTCACCCCGTCCACAAGCATTGCCACTTCTTCAGAAAAAGCTTCCTTCAGGTCATCAAGCGTTACATCCGTATCTTCCACCACATCGTGGAGAAATCCTCCCGCAATGGTTGAAGGGTCCATTTCAAGGTCAACGAGAATGCCCGCCACTTGAATCGGATGGATGATATATGGCTCACCTGACTTCCGGTACTGCTCGCGATGAGCGTCTTCAGCGTACAGGTATGCTTTTTCTACAAATGCAATATGCTCATCGGTTAGATAACTGCGCGCTTTGTCAATCACTTGCTCGGCAGTTAATACTTGTTCGTTCGCCATGGAATCACCTTTTTTTAAATGTAAACTGTATTGTAGTTTATTATCAAGAAAAAAACGATAGATGTAAAGAGAAGAAGTTCAATCTCCAAAGATTACATAAACAAATAATCAGATAATAGGAAAAAAGCACCCAGATAGAGAGTGCTTTTTTCCTTTATGCGGTTTAGCCTAGTATTGCATTAACGTTAAAATATCGTATTTATCAAGCTTTTCTCTTCCATTTAGATACGTAAGCTCGATTAAGAAAGCGATACCCGCTACTACGCCGCCAAGCTCTTCAACAAGCTTGATCGTCGCTTCTATTGTGCCTCCTGTTGCCAAAAGGTCATCTGTGATGAGCACACGCTGGCCAGGAAGAATCGCGTCTTTGTGGATGGTTAACACATCTTTGCCGTATTCGAGGCCGTAATCTACCTTCACGACTTCACGGGGAAGCTTGCCTTCTTTACGAACGGGTGCAAAACCTACGCCAAGCGCGTATGCCACCGGGCAGCCGATGATGAAGCCTCTTGCTTCCGGCCCGACAACTAAGTCAATTTGTTTTTCATTAGCGTATTCAACAATCTGGTCAGTCGCATATCGGTATACGTCGCCTTTATCCATTAATGTTGTAATATCTTTAAATTGCACGCCCTCTTTCGGGTAGTCCGGCACAATTGTTACATATTTCTTTAAATCCATCTGTTTTATGTCCTCCTCGTACTTTCATAAGCCTCTGAATCTTGATTCATCAGCTTATTCAGCCATTCCTTCAGCTCTTCAGCCGCAGAATAATTCAGCTTCTGATCCAGTTCCATCAGCTGCTGTTTTGCCTGATAGGTTTGCGAGTCTGTCAAATCGCGTTTTTTCACATCATAAATAACAGACAGCACGCCATTCTCTATTCTAACAAAACCGAGATCAAAAAACACCTTTGTCATGAAATTGATTGTGTCTTTTGTCCAGCCTTTATGTTTTGCAAGCTCTGAACCGTGTGTTTTCAGATCGAAAGTTCCTCTTTTCAGCAAGAAACCGTAGTACCATTTAAAATAATCCCGGGTCGGAAATGCTGACAGAAAATGCTCCTCGTTATTCATAAAGATAAAATAGACACGCTCGGGTCTCTTTCCTTCTACCAAACTTGAAAGCAGATCTAATGAAGGCGGCGCATCAAGGAATACCACATACGCGCTGTCCAGTTCAAGGTCTCTGGCTTCCTGCTCCGAGCTCACCGTGTGAAGCTGATGGCGCAGCTCTTCGTTTTGAAGCAGCTGTTTCGTTTCCTCCTTAAAGCAAACAATGACCCGTTTTTCAGACGGAAGCGCAACTATTGTCTCTTCCCACGTACGTTTTCCACGCAAGTCAAACAGCTGCCATTCAGAAACGGCTGCATCCTTTATCATTAACTGGGGTTTTTTTCTGTTATTCCATTCGTTAATCGACATTTCGCCGACTAATGAGATTCTTGAACCAGGCACAATACCTGTCTCAAGCTCCCCTTTATGAAAGCCGACACAATCAAGCTTTGCCGATTGGTCTTTGACCGTCATTTTGATATGGTTTTTATTGGCTCCGATTCTCCGCACGTCTTCTAAAAGCGCATTTTCCACCATCACATGCGGTTTCGGATTCTGCATGCCAAAGGGAGACAGGAGATTGATTTCAGAAATGCTCTCAACCGTAATATCCTCTACGCTGCATACGAGATCAATTTCCTGAACCGGAATAAAATCCTCTTCCGTCAGCGTCTCATCCGCGATTTGATTGAGCCTGTCCCTCAAGTCAGATACATCATCGGCATGAAGTGTCATTCCCGCAGCCATCGGATGTCCTCCGAAATGGGGAAGGATGTCTCTGCAAGAAGAAAGGCTTTTAAATAAATCAAAGCCTTTAATGCTTCGAGCCGATCCTTTCGCGATGCCCTTTTCTTCATCAATTCCAAGAACAACGGCCGGACGGTAAAAACGGTCAACAAGCTTTGAAGCCACAATGCCGACAACCCCGGGGTTCCAGCCGGGCTTTGCCACTACGATGGCAGATCCATTGGGCCCTTGCTGCTCAACCATTTCAATCGCTTCATCCGTCATTTTGCTGACAATCTTTTGCCGCTCTTTGTTGAGCTGGTCGATTTCAGTTGCAAGCTCATCCGCTTCGAACTCATCCTCTGTCATCAGCAGATGGACAGCCGGATCAGCCTGTTCAATTCTCCCGACAGCATTAAGCCTCGGTGCAAGCTGAAAGCCGATTGTTTCTTCATTCGCTTGTCCGATGTCACCGCCCGACAGTTTAATCAGTGCTTTTAGCCCCGGCCGGTTTGTCATTCGAAGCTTCTGCATGCCCAACGTTGCTAATAATCTGTTTTCATCATGCAGCGGCACAAGATCAGCTATAGTTCCGATTGCCGCCAAATCGAGCAGGTCCTCAGGCAAAGCGCCTAAAAGAGCATGTGCAAGCTTAAACGCCACACCCACTCCGGCAAGCTCCTTAAACGGATAGGCGCATCCCGGCTGCTTCGGGTGAACAATGGCACACACATCAGGCAGTACAGGGCCGGGCTCATGGTGGTCAGTGATGATGACATCCAGTCCTAGTTCCTTCGCTGCCTCTGCTTCATGAACAGCCGCAATCCCCGTATCAACCGTGATAATAAGGGAGAAGCCTTGCTCTTTAATCGAGCGGAAGGCTTGCTCATTCGGTCCGTAGCCCTCTTTAAACCGGTCAGGTATGTAAAAGTCAACGTGAGCCGAGAGCTTTTGTAATGTTTTCAGCATGACGGACGTACTGGTGACGCCGTCCGCATCATAATCTCCGTATATCATAATGGGCTCTTGCTGTGAAATGGCCTGTTTAATGCGCTCAACCGCTTCTTTCATGCCCTTCATCTCAAAGGGATCATAAAAATCAGCTTCTTTTGTATTTAAAAACAGCCTCGCGCTTTCCGCTGTATCAAATCCTCTTTTTACAAGCAAAGATGCCACAAGAGGTGTTATGTCCAATTGTTCTGTGAGTGATTTGACCTTATCCTGATCTGGTCGCTGTATTTCCCAACGCATTTTTGACGCTAACATAAATTCACCCCTCAACCACCCTATTATACTAGAGCAAGCTGAGGGGTTTCAAATGTTATTCGAGAATCTAATCCTTTTTCTCCAACGGAGGCGCCGAATCCGCCTTCACTGCTTCGCTGTCATACTGCTGTACGCCTTCTGTTTCGGGCATAGGGTCTTGTTGTATGGCTTTGCTTTCTTTTCTTAAAGTCTTGATTTCACGTTTTAATTTCATAACCTGAAATATTCCTGCGGAAAATACAATCAAGGCCCCCATTAACACTGATCCGAGAATCACAAGGATTAAAGGCCATTCTGATCTTCCGAAAAGGTAATCTACTTCAACAGCCCTTACGTTAATCACTGCAAAAATAGCAACAATTAAAGTAAATATAAGAGCAAAAATAATCGTCCATTGTTTGTTCATGCTGGTTCCCCCAAACTGGCTTTTTGAGGTAAGTTTCCCTTTTGCTTCCCGTTTTAAACAGGCTTTCAAAAGAGAATCAAGTCTCAGATGCGGTTAATTTCTCTTGAATCAGCTTTTTCAGCCCTTTTCTTTCTCCGGAAATGACAAGTGTGTCTCCTTCTTCAATCACCGTATCAGACCCCGGATTCAGCTGTTTCTGCTGATTTTTTTTCACGATGGCAATGACTGTAACCTGATAATGCTGCCGAACGTCCAAGTCGCCGAGTGTCAGTTGAACAGCAGGGGCTTTTGCCTCTACTTTGAACCATTCAATGATCAAATCATCAAGCGCCACCTCAACAGATTCAAGAGCCTTCGGTTTATACGCCATTCCTCCCAGAATAGCGGACAGCTGTCTCGCTTCTGCGTCGTTAAACTGCACGGATGTTACACATTCTTCGTGATCATTCTCATCAAAATAATACAGCTCTCTTCTGCCGTCATCATGGATAATAATGCAAATTTTATCCTGATTTCTGGTCAGAATCTCAACTTTTTGCCCTATTCCCGGAAGCTCCGACTCACGAACCTTCATAAAAACCCTCCTACATCATGTTACAACCTGTTTATACCAAAATGATCTTGACACCATTTATATGTTTTATTGTAAGCGTATGTCATTATAGCAAATGTCTATTTCAAGTTCAATGAAACGTAAAGAAAAATACTGGAAAAGCGTTAAGGATAAAAAAACAGGCTGCCCGAAAAACGGACAGCCTGAGATTTTATTCACTATTCTTCAATACGTTTATCCTTTTTAAATTCTTTCCCTTTCCACACGAGCCAAATTTGCGCTGCAATGTACAGAGAAGAATAGACACCTGTCAACAAACCGATCAATAACGCTAATGAGAAGTTTGTAATTGATATTGATCCTAACAGCAAAAGAACGACAACAACAATCACTACCGTAAGGACAGTGTTGACCGAACGGGTAAATGTCTGCTGCAAGCTCAGGTTTACAATATGGTTTAAATCAGCAAACGTTTTAGGCTTGCGCTTTTTCATATGCTCCCGAACTCTGTCAAAGGTTACGATGGTGTCGTTTATCGAATAACCAATAATCGTCAGAACCGCCGCAATGAACGTAACATCTACTTCTAGCCTTGTCACGCTGAAAAATGCGACGATAAAGAAAGCGTCATACAGCAATGAAACAATAGCTGCTATCGCCATTTTGTATTCGAACCGGATGGACACGTAAATAATAATGCCGATAGAAGCGATAGCCACTGCATATAAAGCGTTTCGCGCCAGTTCCTTCCCGACTGTCGGCGAGACTGTGCTGACATTAGGCTCAGATCCGTACTTATCTTTAAAGTAATCTTTCACCTTGGCAACTGTTTCTTTATCAGGGACGCCTACAAACCTCGCAACCCCGATATTGCTTTTTTCTCCCGACAATACAATAGTATCAGGCTTCATGCCAAGTGAAGTGAAATCTTTCTCAACCTGCTGGGTGGTCAGCTTATGATCACTCTGTACTTCAATCCGCGCACCGCTTGCAAAGTCAATACCGAGATTCAGCTTAAATACCAGCAGTAAAATAATCCCGGCAATGGTTACAGCACTTGAGAAAATAAAGAAAAATTTTCGTTTGCTTGTAAAATCCCATTTTTCAAATGGAGTGTGCGGCTCTGTATATTCGTCCGTCTTCTGAATGTCCATAATATGTTTCTTCTTAACGCCGAACCAGCCTTTTTTCCGGTCAAGCCATCTGCTTTCCACAAGCAGCGACAGCAGGAACCTTGATAGGAAAACAGCTGTAATAAAACTGGTCAGAATCGACAGGATCAGCATTGTAGCGAATCCCTTGACAGAACTTGTCCCGAAAATAAAGAGCACAACGGCAGCGATGATAGTAGTGATATTTGCGTCAAGTATCGTCGCAAATGACCGCCGGTTCCCCGAACGGAACGCCGAACGGACAGATTTACCGAGTTTCAGTTCCTCTTTAATTCGTTCATAGGTGATGATATTCGCATCCACCGCCATCCCGACACCTAATATAAGCGCGGCGATTCCCGGCAGCGTCAGGACTGCATTCATCCAGTCAAAGACCTGCAGGGTGATATACACATAAACTGACAGAGTAATAACGGCAATCAGCCCAGGCAAACGGTAGTAAAGCAGCATAAACAAGAAAATAAGAGCAATACCGATAATACCCGCGTAAACTGTTTCATTCAGCGCCTGCTGCCCAAATTGCGCACCTACTGAAGTAGAATATTTTTCAGTCAGTTTCACCGGCAGCGCCCCGGCATTTAAAATACTGGCTAAATCTTTAGCTTCCTGAACTTTAAAATTGCCTTCAATTGTCACGTCTTTTGTGTTTAATTCTTTGCTGACATTCGGAGCAGATACAAATTTAGGATTCTCTTTTTGGACTTCTTTTTTAAAAGAATCGCCTTTTTCGTAATCCATCCAAATGACCAGCTGGTTGTTCGGCGCCATTTCCAAGACTTTTTTTGTCACTTCTCCGAATTTATCAGCGTCTTTGAGTTTCACACTGACAATCGGTTCATTTGTAGTTCCGTCATAAGTTTGTTTCGCGCCATTTTCAACAAGATCAGAGCCGTCCAGAAGCTCTTTATCATTTGTATCTCTGAATGAGAGCTGAGCTTCTGTAGATAAGATTTCGCGCGCCCTGTTTTGGTTGGTAACACCCGCAAGCTGAACGCGAATCCGGTTATTGCCTTCAATCTGGATGTTCGGCTCACTGACCCCAAGCACATTGGCCCTGCGGTTTAACGCTTCAACCGTGCTGACGAGAACATCTTTTGTGATTTTATCACCTTTTTTGACGGGTTTCACATCGTACAGAACCTCAAATCCGCCTTGTAAATCTAATCCCAGCGTAATATTCTCAGCTGCCGGCTTTGTGAAATATCCAAGCCCGGTGCCGATTAATAATACGATTAGGAAAAACGCAATCAAGCGCCCCTTTTTCATTATGTATATCCTCCTTAACCTACGTAAATCAGACAGTGCTATTTCAGCAGCTCGTCCAAAACTTCTTGACCTTCTTCACTGCCCAGCCAATTAGACGTTTTAAATGATTCTACAGTTGCATAGTTCATAAATTCGCCAATTTTCACCGATAAAATATCGCTTGCCAATTCATAAATCTGTTTTTCTGTTTTCTTTTTCCACTTTTTATTTAATAAGTATGACCATAAACTGTCAAGCTCAACATCATCGTACCCGAGGATTTTGAACTCTTCCAGCTTACTGTAAAGAAAAGGCCTCAAGTGGTCTTTATATATGCCGGCGGGATGTTTATCCACGAACTGCACGCTCCTTTTTTTGTTTTTCAAGAAGACTTGTCATGCTTGGACGATATATACGCATATCTTTATTGTATATGATTACAGGTTGTTTGAGAAGGCAGGGGGTCAAAATGACGAAACAGACGTTTTTAAAAGGCACACTTATTCTCATCGCTGCGGGGATGATTACAAGGATGCTCGGCTTTGTCAACCGGGTGGTTATCGCCCGGTTTATCGGTGAAGAAGGAGTCGGGCTTTATATGATGGCGGCTCCCACTTTTTTCTTGGCCACAACGCTGACGCAATTCGGGCTTCCCGTTGCCATCAGCAAGCTTGTCGCTGAAGCCAGCGCGCGGGGAGACCATCAAAAAACAAAGAATATTTTAGTCATGTCGCTTACGATTACCGGGGTGCTCAGTCTTATCTTTACCCCGCTGTTCTTATTATTTGCTCCGGTAATGGCGGAAACGATGCTGACAGACGGCAGAACGGTTTACCCGCTGCTGGCGATTACGCCGGTTGTGCCGATTATAGCGATTTCCAGCGTGCTGAGAGGATATTTTCAAGGAAAACAAAATATGAACCCGCTCGCTGTTTCGCAGGTCCTTGAACAAATTGTGCGCATTTCTCTTGTCGCCGTCTGCACCACGATCTTCCTTCCATACGGAATTGAATACGCAGCAGCCGGAGCGATGATATCCTCTGTTATCGGTGAGCTTGCATCACTGGTCTATTTATTCATTGCTTTTAAATTTAAAAAGAAAATCAGAATCAGAAAACAGTTTTTCCACTCGATTAAAACCGGTAAAGATACGTTTTCTCAATTAATGAGTGTGTCGCTTCCTACGACAGGAAGCCGGTTTATCGGCAACCTGTCTTGGTTTTTCGAACCGATCGTTGTCGCTCAGAGCCTCGCTATCGCCGGGGTCGCAACAGCCGCGGCAACAAGCCAGTACGGAGAGCTGACAGGACTTGCAATGACGGTTTTAACACTTCCCAGCTTTATTACGTATTCTTTATCGACAGCGCTGGTTCCTGCGATTAGCGAAGGGATGGAGCAAAAAAAGCTGCAGGTGGTGGAATACCGGCTGGAACAAGCCATGAGGCTTTGTCTTCTTAGCGGAGGAATATCTGTTGTTATTTTATTTACGTTTGCAGAGGAACTGATGAGCGTGATGTATGGCTCATCTGGAGCAGCTGTATTTATAAAAGTTATGGCGCCTTTTTTTCTGCTCTATTACTTTCAAGGCCCGCTACAGGCTGTGTTGCAGGCGCTTAATCTGGCGGGGGCTGCCATGATGAACAGTTTAATAGGAGCGGTCGTGAAAACAGGCCTTATCTTCGCCCTTGCAACCAGACCGTCTCTCGGCATTATGGGAGCGGCCTTGGCTATTGTAACCGGCATGGTGCTTGTTACGCTTTTACATGCGGCTACTGTGAGCAAGGTCCTGCCGATCAGCATAAAAATAAAAGAATACGCAATGTGCATCGCCATTATTTTCGTCAGCGGTTACCTCAGCTCCATCATGAAACATTACATTCGGTTCTCCGGGTCTGAAGCTGTGAATCTCGTCGGATGGGTCACATTAAGCGCGGCGCTGTATATCATTTTACTTCTGTTGTTCCGCTTAATAAAAAAAGACGAGCTCAGCCGCATTCCCGTCATCGGTCGGTTTGTTGCCCGATAAACGTTAAGGCCGGACTTGCTCGTCTTTCAGGTCAACATAAAATGCACCGTCCGTAAAGCTGCAAAACGATATGTCAGAAATGTTATGATAACCTCTTTTTGAAAGCATCTTTATAAGCCATTGTTCGTCTTTTCCTATCCTGTCTACATGTTCTTTTTGAATGACGCCATCCACAATAAGCGGGGTTTCAAGCTGTTTATGTTTTTCATTAGGCTCTTTTTGGACGACCGTCAGTTTGCCTGACGGCTCAAGAATAGCAAACGACACATCGGCAATCCTGTCAATGTTATTTTCTCTGAGCTGAACCATTAGGTCATCAAAATTATAGCGCTGAGATCTCATTGCGCGTTCATCAATTTTTCCGTGTTCAATGATGATGGTCGGCTTGCCGTCAAGTATCTGGCGCACTTTCTGGCTTTTTAAAGACAAGTACGCTAACGATACTTGTATGATCATTAAAACGACCATAGGCACAATCGTATGAGAGAGGTGATCTTCTACATCTTCAATCGCCAAAACCGCAATTTCCGCAATCATGATAAAAACGACCAGATCCAAAATACTGAGTTCACCGATTTCCCGCTTTCCCATTAAACGGAAAATAATGAGAATCACAAAATACAGCAGGATTGTCCGAAACGCAATAATGAAAATTTCTTCCATAGCGCACCTCCATCTCATCATAGCCTGCATCAAATTCATTGATTTATGTAAGAAAAAGCAATGTGATAATTATGCTTTTTTCAAGTCTAATTCTCCTCTTAAGAGAATACATTTTTAAAAAGACGAGCCGTCTGCTTGTATGGCGGTGAGTTGAAGAAAGAACCAGACAGCCTTTGGGCTGGAAGGCAGAGAGGAGACACTCACTCATGGAGGAAACAAAACAAGTAGGAAAAGGCATTCTTTACGGCCTGATTGTTATTTTTGCGGCAATGCTTGCCACAAGTTTGGCCATTTCACTTTTACTTACAGCTACTTCGCTGCAAGAGTCATCGTTCAACTGGCTCGTCACCGCCCTTTCGTTCCTTTCTTTATTTATCGGCGGGTTTATTTCAGGAGGAAAAGCAAAGGAAAAAGGCTGGATGATCGGCGCATTGACCTCTATATGTTTTTCATTGATCATTTTGTTATTTCAGTATTTGGGGTTTGGGAAAACATTTACCGGCGAACAGCTTCTCTTTCATCTCGGCTTTTTAGGAATTTGTATGCTCGGCGGCATTTTTGGAGTGAATTTGCGGGGCAGCAGATTGTCATAACAAAAAAAGAGCGGAAATCCGCTCTTTTTTTCGTTATGTATAAGCTTCGCTGTTATTCAGCGGAAGCTTCTCTGATCGCGCGCCGGTCGAATGTAAGGCGGGTATTTTCACCAGTCTTAATCACGACTTTACTCTCGTCGATCGAATCAACGGTGCCGTGCAATCCGCCGATTGTCACAACCGCATCGCCTTTTTTCAGTTCTTCCTGCATTCTTTTCACAGCTTTTTGCTGCTTTTGCTGCGGACGAATTAATAGGAAATAAAGAACCGCGAACATTAAAATAATAGGAACCAAAGTGCCTAATGTACCTGTCATCTGTTTCACCCCTTTCGAAACAAAATAGCCATGAGGCTTTTTATTTAGAAGCTTTTCGCATTTGGCTTGTTATAGCCGTAACGCTCAAAGAACTCTTCTCTGAAATCACCCAGGCGATCCTCGCGAATGGCCTGTCTTACTTGCTCCATTAAGTTTAACAGAAAATGAAGATTATGATAAGTTGTTAATCGGATACCGAATGTTTCATTACAGCGAATTAAATGTCTGATGTAAGCACGTGAGTAATTTTTACAAGTATGGCAATCGCACTCTTCATCAATCGGGCGGAAATCTCTTTCGAATTTTGCATTTTTCATATTGAGACGCCCTTCAGCCGTAAACACGGTTCCGTTTCTCGCAATACGGGTCGGCAGCACACAGTCGAACATGTCAACCCCGCGCAACGCCCCGTCAATCAAAGCATCAGGAGATCCGACACCCATCAGGTATCTCGGCTTATCTTTCGGTAAAAGAGGCGTTGTGAACTCAAGCACCCGGTTCATGACATCTTTCGGTTCGCCGACAGACAGTCCGCCTATAGCATAGCCCGGAAAATCAAGAGAAATCAAGTCCTTCGCGCTTTGTGTCCGTAATTCTTCATATTCTCCGCCTTGCACGATGCCAAACAGACCCTGTTCGTCTGAACGGCTGTGGGCTTCAAGGCAGCGCTCCGCCCAGCGGCTCGTCCGCTCAACAGACCGTTTCATATAATCGTATTCAGCCGGATATGGCGGGCATTCATCAAACGCCATCATAATATCGGATCCGAGCGCATTTTGGATCTCCATTGCTTTTTCGGGTGAAAGGAACAGCTTATCTCCGTTTAAGTGATTGCGGAAATGAACGCCTTCCTCTTCTATATTACGAAACTTACTTAACGAAAAGACCTGAAAACCGCCTGAATCCGTTAAAATTGCACGGTCCCAGTTCATAAATTTGTGAAGGCCGCCCGCTTCCTTGACGATGTCTTGGCCGGGTCTCAGCCAAAGATGGTAGGTATTGCTCAAAATAATTCCCGCGTCCATTGCCTTCAGTTCGTCAGGCGACATCGTTTTGACTGTCGCCAGTGTGCCGACCGGCATAAAAACAGGTGTTTCAAAGGAGCCGTGCGGAGTATGCACTCTTCCCAAACGTGCTCCCGTTTGTTTACATTCTTTTATAAATTCATAGCGTATTGGTTGTTCAGCCACTTTATATGAGGCCTCCTGTCTTTCAAATTAGATAATCAGCATCGCATCACCGAAGCTGAAAAAGCGATATTCCTTTTCCACCGCATGGTTGTACGCGCGAAGTACATGTTCTCTCCCAGCAAGTGCGCTGACAAGCATAATAAGCGATGATTTCGGCAGATGAAAATTCGTAATCATTCCATCAATCGCTTTAAATTCATATCCGGGGTAAATAAAAATAGACGTCCATCCGCTCGAAGCTTTAAAGGTACCGTTATTCTCCCCGGCAATGGTTTCAAGCGTGCGCGTTGATGTCGTACCGACCGACACAATCCGTCCGCCCGTTTCCCTTACATGATTTAAAGCATCGGCTGTTTCTGCAGACATTTCATAAAACTCCGCGTGCATATTGTGCTCCTCTACTTCATCGGCACTGACAGGACGAAACGTGCCAAGTCCGACATGCAGAGTAATAAACTCGATCCGAACGCCTTTTTCCTTTAATTCACCTAATATCTCTTCCGTAAAATGGAGTCCCGCTGTCGGTGCAGCAGCAGACCCAATTTCTTTAGAAAACACCGTTTGGTACCGCTCTCTGTCATCGAGCTGCTCTTTAATATACGGAGGAAGCGGCATTTCTCCGAGGGATTCCAGCACTTCATAAAAGATCCCGTCATAGCGGAATTCAACTTTTCTCCCGCCGTGTTCCAGCTCTTCTGTGCACACTGCCTGTAACAAGCCGTCGCCGAAAGTCAGAACGGTTCCTTTTTTCACGCGTTTCGCCGGCTTGACAAGGGTTTCCCATCTGTCACCTGTTTCCTGCTTTAATAAAAGCAGTTCAACTTTGGCGCCCGTATCCTCTTTTACTCCGAATAAACGGGCAGGCAAAACGCGGGTATTGTTCAGAACAAGACAATCCCCTTCCTTGAAAAAGCTGACAATTTCCTTAAACGAGCTGTCTGACAGCCCGCCTGTATGTTTATCAAGCACCATAAGCCTTGAAGCATCACGCTGTTCAAGAGGCACTTGGGCAATTAAACGTTCTGGAAGTTCAAAATCAAATAACTCGACTTTCATAATTTCACCTTTATTCTGTCAGTAGTCTTTAATTATTTCATTCTGCCGAAAAGGTTGATTAAAATTGATAATACCACACTAATGATAATACAAGTCACAACCGGAAAGAAAAAAGTAACATTCCCTTTTTTAACAAAAATATCCCCCGGCACCTTTCCGACAAAGTGGATCACTGCACCGGCAATCAGCAAAACAGCCCCAAGAATCATTAATATCTTAGGAAATTCAATCATGCCGGGGAGCCTCCATATTAAAATGATGATATACAGCCGGCGTTACGATACGTCCGCGCGGCGTTCTTTGAATAAACCCGATCTGCAGAAGATACGGCTCATATACATCTTCAATTGTATGAGGTTCTTCGCCAATTGTCGCGGAAATGGTATCAAGGCCGACCGGACCGCCGCTGAATTTTTCGATCATGCCCCTCAGCAGCTTGTGATCAATATGATCCAGTCCAAGCCTGTCAACCTGAAGCCGCTCCAGCGCATCCTGGGCAATATCGTCCGTAATGCGGCTGTCGCCTAACACTTGGGCAAAATCGCGAACCCTCCTGAGAAGCCGGTTGGCAACCCGCGGCGTTCCTCTTGAACGTCTCGCAATTTCGAGCGCTGACGGTTTGTCGATTTCCACTTCGAACAAATCAGCCGTTCTCACGACAATATCGGACAGCTCTTCCTGTGTATAATATTCAAGACGTGACAAGACGCCGAACCGGTCCCTTAAAGGCGCCGTCAACAGACCTACCCTTGTCGTTGCGCCGACGAGCGTAAAGGGCGGAAGATCAAGGCGGACGGAACGGGCGGAAGGTCCTTTTCCGATCACAATATCAAGACAAAAATCCTCCATAGCAGGATACAGCACTTCTTCAATCGACCTGTGGAGCCTGTGAATCTCATCAATAAATAACACATCTCCGGGTTCCAGAGCCGTTAAAATGGCTGCCAGATCTCCCGGCCTTTCAATCGCCGGCCCTGAGGTGGTCCGCATTTCCACACCCATTTCATTGGCAACGATGGAAGCAAGCGTCGTTTTCCCAAGTCCCGGAGGCCCGTAAAGAAGGACATGATCAAGCGTCTCTTCTCTCATTTTTGCCGCGTCAATGAATACGCGCAGATTTTCTTTCACCTTTTTTTGGCCGATATATTGAACCAGACTTTGCGGCCGCAGGCTTTGCTCTATCGCTGATTCATGGTTGTCTGCTTCACTTGAGACAAGCCGTTCATCCATGAACATCACCTTACTTTAATAGTTTTTGTAATGCTTTTTTCACATATTGATCAGTGGTAAGCGTTGTGTCCTCTTTTAGATGAGGAAGCACCTTTTTAATTTCTTTTTCCGCATAGCCGAGGACACGCAATGCTTCAAGCGCCTCATCAAGAGCCGTCTCAGCCGTATGCTTTTCGATTCTGTCCTCATGGTTAAACAGATTTTCAATCATTTCAGGCACAACATCGGCGAGCTTCCCTTTTAGATCGAGAATAATCTGGCGCGCCGTCTTCTTGCCGACGCCTGGGAATTTCACCAAAAAAGCTTCATCTTCCTGTTCAATGGCTTCAATGACAGCCCCAGGGTCACCGGACGCAAGAATGGCAAGGGCGCCTTTAGGCCCGATGCCCGTCACATTTAAAAGCTTCGTAAAAAGCGCTTTTTCTTCCCGCGTGGAAAAGCCGTACAAAGAAAAAGCGTCCTCTCTGATATGATGGTACGTAAAGATTGTTTCTTGATTTCTCTCCTTGTATATGAACGGATTCGGCGTAAAAATCTGATAGCCGATTCCGCCGTTTTCTATCACAATATATTGGGGAGATACATAATCAATCGTCCCTTTAACAAATTCAATCACCCATATTCACCTCTTTGACTGTTCTTCATTGTACCATAAAAACAGACAAAGTCTTATAGAAATGTTAACGTATGTTCCCTTTCGAATCGATCTTTTCACGAAAAAAAAGACATGGGAGCATGTCTTAAAACGTCAAGCAGCACGGGTCATCCGCTGTATGTCTTTATATTCTCGATGACGTGTTCAAATTCGGCTTTTGTGCGAAATGGAATGCCGTTTTGCAAGTTTTTTTGGATCCGGCTCTCCAATCTTTCTAAATCAATTTGAAAAAAAGATTGAATCGGTTCAGCTACGGAATCAGGGCGTCCGTGAAAGGTGGAAATTACCCCGTCGTCCGTTATCCCGATATAACCGTTTACCTTGCTGAGGGGAGAAATATCATCCACTTGTTTCCGAAAAAGGACAAATCCTTTTTTTTGTTCAACGAGTGTCCACCCGGCATATGCCGCCCAGAAATCCTCCATGGCAAGAACCGTCTCGTGCTTATGCTCAATGCTTACATCTCCGTCCAAATACACTTTTTCAAGCTGCACATGAAGCTGCAGCGGTTCATAGTGCTCAACTTCAGCAGCAAATACGGAAGATGTACACAACAGCAAAGCCGCGGCTGCACAGAAAACCGCCATCATAAGACGCACGCTGAAAATTTGTTTCACCATTAACACCTCTTTATATACACTAGATCAAATCAGCTTTACGCCTAGTTTGACCAAAGGCATTACGACTTAACCATTTTCTTGAAATTTGTTTTCACCACCCTGCTGACCGCCCTTTTCTCCGTATGGACAGCACCGGACAGCAGCTTCAGAAATTGTGTAAGAAATGCGCTGAAAAAATATAAAACTGCAAAAATCCAAATCACGCCGCCCGCACCTAACGGACCGATATAAAGACTGACGATGCCGGGTGCGATAAAAGCACATAAACCTGAACCGAGATTTAACACAGACATCGCCGCCCCTTTATTATAAGGGGCAAGAGTCGGCATAAGAGCACTTAGCGGAATATAACCGGCAAGACACGCTCCGATTCGCCAGGCCCAATGATTCCAGCAACTTTATCTCTTTCCCCCTTGGCTTCCTTTTTAGAAAGCGCTTAATTTCAGGGTTATAAGTGCTTTACATAAGCGCTTTTGAATCGATGCTGGCAAATATTCACTTCACTATTTCGCTTTGATGACAATCAATGCATATATATAGCCATCGCCCCCAAGACCAGATACACTATAAATAGCTCTTTTCCTTAACAGTTAAGGATTTTCCTATAGACAACTGCATAAAATAGAGCAAAGAAGGTGAATGAAATGCTTACAAAAGCTGCGGCACTGGCTCATTCAGTTATATACCACTCAAACAGCAGAATGGATAAACTCAAAGAAAAACCCGATGAATTAACCTTAATCGGAAAAGGAAGAAGCGCTTATGTGTTTGCTTTCACAGATGGTGATAAACAAAAGGCTCTCAAAGTGTTTTTTCCTGAATTTCAAGCGACTGCACTAAAAGAAGCGAAGATATATGAAAAACTGTCCGGATCACCTTACTATCCTGACATTTATGAAACCGGCGATACATTTATATTAATGGAATATATTAAAGGCTATACTTTCTATAATTGCCTGACAAAAGGGATTTCAATAAATGATGGCATGATACAGCAAGTGGAAGACGCTCTCAGCGAAGCAAGGGCTGCGGGGCTGAATCCGTCCGATATTCATTTGCGTAATCTGATTTTAACAAAGAGCGGGGCCGTAAGAGTTATTGACGTCGCCAGATTTAATCAGTCAAAAACATGCACCCAGTGGGATGATTTAAAAGCCGCCTATAATACCCTGTATAAAAAACCGGTCTTCCCTAAAAAAATCCCGGCCTTCTGGCTGGAAGCCATCGCCTTTTTATATAAAAAAAACTGGTTTCAAAAATCCTTTTCAGAACGCAAAAAGAAATATTCCTCATAAAAAAGGCAGCCAGTTATACGGCTGCCTTTTTTGCTTTTCACGCGAACTCTTCTGTTTTAATACTGTTCACATTCCGCAAATTGATGATGTCATCGTTCATTTTAAACCAGCTGTTTGCTTCATCAATCTTTTTAAAGAAATCATACGTGGCAGGACGGGTAATTTCGAATGTCAGCTCTTCCCCATTGTTCATATGAAATGTGAGTCGATAGGTTTTCATCATTCTCCTCCTTTTATTCTGTTACACTAATACCCTTATTTACGGCATCTTTAACAGAAAAAAAAGCATTAAAAACAAAAAATCAGCCCGGAGGCTGATTTTTACTTGTTATTTGCGATTAGCGGAAATAAGTTTCATTTGTTCGGGAGTCAGTTTGATGCAGTATCCTCTGACAGTCAGGTATTCCACGTCAGATGGTTCGTTGTTTTTATCGGATCGCCCTTCTGTTTTGATCGGCACGTTTTTCCCCCCATCCCTTTGGTTGATATTTTCATCATAACAAGGTAATGTGGAGACCGTTTTAAAGAAATGTAAAGTGTTTGTGAAAGTATGGTAAAACAATGTTAAAACTTAGGAGGGAACACGATGAACACACGAAGTAAAATCCTTCTCTCCTTCTCGGTCCCTCTTTTTATGTTCACTTGGCTTGTGCATTGGAAGCTTTTTTCACTAAACGGCGTTCCAAAAGGGACTCTCGTTCAGACCGCCGAGTCTCCAAACGGCCGCTATGCGGTAAAGATCTATTCTTTAAAAAATTCATTAAGCGCTGACGCAGCAAGAGGAGAACTAATAAATAATGAAACGCTTGTAAAAAAATCAATTTACTGGAATTATCCGGACAGCAATCCTTATGTAAAATGGCTTGACAGCCGCAAAGTGAGAATCGGCAATCGAACCTTGTATTTGGACACTGATGAAACTTACGATTGGCGGCGGGATGAGAGCTGGGTAAGAGAATCGCCAAACGGCCCTGAGGTTATGATATGAATGGATTCCTCACATAAATGGATAAACACAATTAGCGAGGAAGACTTGCTAAACAATGTAAATGAAAAAAACGGCAGGCTTGGAAGGACATATTCTGCCGGCCGTTTTTTACAAAGTTTTCACCTAACTGATTCATCTGTCATGGCCCCGATGGATCGCTGCGCTTAATCTTCTTCGGCACCGGATGTAAAGTTCGTGTACACTTCTTGCACATCGTCATCATCCTCAAGCATGTCAATCAGCTTTTCCAATTTTTCCGCCGCAGCTTGATCGACTTCTGCAAATGTTTGGGGAACCATGGTGATTTCGGCTGAAACGATTGGGTATTTTCCTTCTAAGGCTTTTCTCACTTCTTCAAATTTTTCCGGCTCGGTAAAGATCTCGAATAAATTGTCGCTTGTTTGAAGATCTTCCGCTCCTGCTTCTATCGCTTCCAGCATCATCTCGTCTTCAACCGTTTTCAGGCCTGTACGGTCAATCGCGATAAATCCTTTTCGGTCAAACATGTACGAAACGCAGCCGCTTTCCCCCAGGCTGCCTCCGTTTTTGTTAAAGGCGGTTCTGACGTTTGTCGCTGTACGGTTTTTATTATCTGTTAAACATGTAACCATGACGGCAATTCCTGAGGGGCCGTACCCTTCATAGGTGATGTCCTCATAGTTGTTTCCGTCATGATTTCCAGCTGCTTTTTTTATAGCCCGGTCTATATTGTCATTTGGCATATTCGCCCCTTTTGCTTTATCAATAACCAGCCGCAAGTTTGCGTTGGACTCCGGATCTGTTCCTCCTTGCTTGGCCGCTACATATAATTCTTTGGCGAGCTTCATAAAAATCTTTCCGCGTTTTGAATCCTGTGCGTTTTTTCGTTTTTGGATGTTTTTCCATTTAGAATGTCCGGCCATTTCTTCTCCCTCCATTGAAACCTGAATTTTCTATGTACACTGTAAATGATCTGCTGCAAGCTTGTAAAGGCAAAAAAACTGCCGGATAATTCCGGCAGTCAGGCTGTCGAGAAAATTGAGCCATCGAACTCAGTGAGCCAATTGGCAACACTGCCGGTTATTTTGGATCATCATACACCACTTCATCCCTCGTTGGGACATGCGTGACCGGCAGCAGATATCCAGGTGACACACCATCGGGCGCACAGTGGCAGCATTCAGGATCGATCGCCGTATCAGAAACTTACAAACTGCAATATGCAATGGACACTTACGGAAGGCAAAGCGGTTCACCTGTATTTGGCAAAGCAGTTCACGCGGCCCATGCTCTCTTGCGGTTATGCGAATGGAGTATACGGAGGTTCTTCATACAACAGAGGCACCCGTATCACAAAAAGAGTCTTTGATAATTCCATAAACTAGAAAAACAGCGCGCGATAAGGACATGAAGACAGCCCGCTTCCCTCGGGAACGGGCTTGTCTTCGTTTTTTGCTACAGCAGTGCTTGCCGGAATAGGAGCCGCCCTCACTGGCCTTTCAGACTGTACTTTTTACCATCTATGGTGATGGTGAAATGAGATGGTCCGCTGATAGGCAAGTAATAGACAAGCTGAAACTCCTCTGTCTCACCTGGTTTAATTGACTTCCAATTTGATAGGGTCACACCGATGCGGTGGAAATCTCCTGTCAGCCCGCCAATGTTCGGCCCTGTATGCCCTTTAGAAATGACTTCAACCTGGTCACCGCTCCAGCTTCCAAATCGGGGTGAAGTAGAGGTAGGCACATCAAATTCAATCACAGATCCTCCTGTTATTGTGACATCACTGTTATTCGTCAGTCTCATTTTCGGATGGATGGGGTAATTTTGATCTCCTAACGGATAATCGGTAAACTCTATATTGATATCTAGTGATTCGCCAGGTAAAGGTGACGTACTGAGCCAATTATCGTATGGTGTCGTGTCCGCAAATTTATGATATAAGGTTCTCGTTAATGTCCTGCCGATACCATACTCTCCATTGTTGCCATTTCTGTCGGGATACCAGTCATAGTCACCGCTTAAGTCCCAAAACATGACACCGCCGATCCCTTTTTCAATGACATAATCGGCCTTTGTTTCTATTGATTCCTCGTCTTCAGTAGATAGAAACACTTTCTTTTCGTCATTCCATAGCCAAGGTGCCGCAAGCGCTGAGTCATAATATCTAGTGTAAGCGCCTTTTAAATCGGCTTTGCTTAGTCCATACCTTTCTAAATAAGAACCGGCAATGCCTTTTTCGAGATTTTTGGCATGCCACATCGGATTTGCTCCTGCCCCCAGTTCATTTCCCTGTTCATCTTGATCATGCCAAATATTATCGATCCCGACTGCCCCGTCGCCGCATTTGGTAAGGCCTTGAGGACAATTTGAACCTTTAGCGCTCCCCCACAAACCGTTAACTCCTCCGCTCACGTTTTTCCATCCCCTCGTATAATAAGGAACACCGATATTGATTCTGCCTGCCTCCATCGCTCCCCTAAAATAATGGTAAGCCCAGTCTGTATTTAAATATCCGATCCCCTCATATTCCGGCGTGCCGTATATGTTGGACTGCTTTAACTCCGCATCCTCGCCGTTATCATATAAGGATGCGTTAGGTCCGACAAACTCATTCCAGGCTCCATGGAGATCATAGGACATAATGTTGACATAATCGACATATCGGAGCGGTTTAAAGGTTTCCATGCCCCTCAGCAAATAGGCTGATGATGGCGCCGCAATGGTGAGCATGTAATATTGTTCATCTTCAGCAGATGCTTGATCAAGTTTTTCTCTTAATGTTTTCATCAATACATCGAAGCTTTGGTTTAATCCCTTGCGTCTCGGGTTGGATATGCTCCAATCTAGCGGATTGCCGGCATCTTGCATGGTTGTGGGATATTCGTAGTCAATATCAATTCCATCCAATTCATATTTTCTGAGAAACGCTACGACAGATTCGGCAAAGGTGTTGATTGCCTTATGGTTCACAGAACCATCACCATTCGTTGTCATAGAGTAAAAGCCTCCGCTTGGTATTCGGTTCCCATCCTTATTAACATAACCGCCGGTTTCAGCCCAGCCACCGACTGCCGCCAACACTTTTACATCAGGGTGTTTCTTTTTAAACTGGTGAAGAAGGTTAAAATGGCCTTTATACGGCAATGTTTGATCCATCTTTACATCCGGATACTCCGGCCAGGTCATCCCTAGAGATGGGTTGTTCGCATCCGCCTCGCTCCCGATTGAAACCCGATGATCCTCCCCGATATGAGCAAATGCATAATTAATGTGGCTTAAGTACTTCCATGGGATATCGTTTACTAAATAACGATCTTGATTGCCTTTTCCCGTACGCCAGCCCGTAAAATAGCCGATCATTCTGCGGTCTAAATCATTGGCCAGCTTTTCGCGTCCCTCCAGATCGTATACATCACAATATGGAATATTGGCAACACCAGAGTCCCACAGCCCTTCTGGACGGCAAGTCTGTTTTTTGCTTGGAGACTCTGCGGAAATGTTGTGGAACGGGGTCAAAAGTGACAGGAGCAGCATCGATGACAAAGTAAATAAAGCGGTTCTTTTCACTTCATTCATACTCCTTTCTCATAAAGAGAGATGGGGAGCCCACTCTCTCTTTATCGTTTTCTATCAAACTGATTTATTTGCAATCACCAATTAATTTCCATACACCCGACTCACCAGCCTGATCCGGCTGCTCTCCTTTCGTCCACCATTTCGCTTCATACATTTTGCCGTTAAAGACGACTCGGTCTCCGCCTGTGTAGACGGCTGTATCTTTCCATTCGTTATACCCACATGTTTGATCAGAGTTTGTTGTTGCTTCTATCGTTGGCCCGGTATGGAGCTTTCCGTCCGCATCCTTTGCCGATACTGTAAATGAGTATGTCGTATTCGGCTTTAATTGCCCGATTGTCGCCGATGTATCCTTGACCGATACGGCCCCGCCTTCATATGACAGCACATACTCTGCGATGTTTGCTCCGTCGCTCGGTGCATCCCACGCCAGACTGATACTGGTTGCGGTTTTTTCGGTCACACGCAAATTACCCGGTACAGATGAAGGCGGCTCTGGATTACCCCCACCCGGAGCGAACCCTAAATCGGCTGCTAATTTGTTGAGCAAAGTCTGATTTGAATCACCGCTGAAATCCCAAAACATAGCCCCGCTTAATCCGTTTGATTGAATTAAATCGGTTTTGTATCCATATGATTCTTCATCATCGTAGGTAATGAAGTTTCCATTCTCCGCATTATACAAAAACGGCACTTTTGCTCGATCATTCCAATATCTTTTATATCCGTTTTTATTGATGTAGTTCTTTTCAAGATCTGAAAAATCAAATACCCCGTTTTCCCACGTCCCTTCTTTAGCCGGTCCGCATTTTTGATATTCTCCGTTGTCTGCAGGCTCACAATTGCTCCAGCCTCTGCCATAGAACGGTGTGCCAAGCACTAATTTGTCCGCTTTGACACCGGCTTCCTTGTAGCGCTTCACGGTGCTTTCAATGTTAAATGTCTCAGCGTTTGGGACGCCGGCTTCTTTCGCTTTTGGATCATAGAATAATGGGGCATTATGAGCGCTTATACTTTGCCATCCGCCATTAAAGTCATAGGTCATAATGTTAATCCAATCAACGGTTTCAGCAATCTTATCTAATTCAGTGTTGCTTACATATTCAGGACTGGCGCCGGAGGCGATCGTCAGCAAGTATTTCTTGCCATCCTTCGCTTCTGCGGCGTCAAGCTTTTCTCGCACATCCTGCAAGAGTAGCGTGTAGTTTCTCTTATCCTCCGGACGGGTGCTGTTTCCCGGCAGCCCTCCACTAACCGGGTATTCCCAGTCAAGGTCGACCCCATCAAACCCATATTTTCTTAAAAAATTTACTGCTGAAGCAGCAAAATTCTCTCTTGCCGCAGGATCTGCCGCAACATCTGAAAAGCGATTTGACCAAGTCCATCCGCCAACTGATATGAATGTTTTCAAATGAGGATGGTTCTTTTTCAGCTTCAATAGTTGTTTAAAGTTGCCCCGAATCGGCTCATCCCAAGTATCTCCGGCATTTGACTTTTGCACATCGATCCATGGGTCCCCCATAACGATTGATCCATTTGGAACATCAATCACTCCGTTTTCATCCTGGCAAGACCATGTCTGGGGATTCGGGCCTGTCGGATCAGGGTTTCCATGCCTCCCCTCCCAGCAAATATCAGCAAATGCATAATTAATATGGCTGACTTTAGAAGCATCCATATCCCATACTTGAAAATCCCTTCCATAAGCGGCCCAGGACGGATAGTAGCCGATGATTTTATAACTTTTGTCAGAACTGGCTTTTGCACTTTCCCCATTAAAAAAAGACAGACTTAAAATCATCGCAAAAATGAAAGAAAAAACGAGAAACTTTTTGTTTGAAAACACTTTTTTCATCTCCTTTTCATCAATTTTTTTGGCTGTTCATCAATGAAACTCTATTTTGTTCACCCCCTTTTCAATAGGTTTATATTCACCTTGTCCTGACATAGCAGCTGATGACATTGAAGACAACAAGGGGAAAACGCTTACATTTTTGGTTTTCATACGCCTCTTCAAACCGTATGTGTGGGTGGAGAGCAAACATTAGAATGACATTTTGAATAACAGGTATGGATGTCTAGACCTTATTTGGTAAGAATAGCTTCAAGCAAAAGTTTGATGACGCATAAATTTGTTATGACAAATTTATGATAATTAGAATATTCAGGATTGTCAATGCTGTTTTTGCATTACATGCTGGAAATGCCTTGGACATTTCCAGCATCAAGACTTGGAGAACGGCGAGCTGATGATAACTATGAGCGCTTTTCATATTTTTACAAGAATTGTAGATTTAAAGACCGGCATAAGAAATAAGGCGAATATCCGAACATTGTATGAAAGCCGCTTTCAACAAAGGGTCTGTCAGCAATGAAAGCTCATAAACCCGAGGATAATGGAATGAAGATTTTTCGAGCAGTAATTTATCAACATAAGCCGGGTGGCACATGACTTCAATGACTTCCGCGTCTTGATGAAGATCAAGGAAGGATGATAAGTCTTTCAGTCTGTCTACTTTCAACTCAAAGGCATCATTTGATCTCACATTCTTCCACAAGGAAGGATGATGATCGTTCACCTTTCTGCAGGGCAGATCATACTCTTTCGCCAGCTTCACAAACACCTCAGGAAGATTTCCGTATGTATGGATATGATGGTGGCTGTCGATATGCGTCGGATGCAAGCCGCAGGAGAGGGCTTTTTCTATCTGTGCTCTCCATTCCTGATACACTTCATCAAGATCGATGTCGAAAAAACCTTGATAGTATGAAAGCTTGCGAAAATTCCCATCCTCATCCGTAACCGTTTGCAGGCCGCTGAGAAGCGGACGTCCTGCTGTCAATGTTAAGTGAACGCCGACCCCAAGTTCATGATTTCCCCTTGCAAGTAAGACGGCATGTTCCATTTCTAGCATATTGGTCATGAGCGTAGTCGATGTGAGCACCCCGCGCTGAAACGCATCAATGATGCCGAGGTTGACGCCCCGTGAAAATCCAAAATCATCGGCGTTTATGATCAAAGATTTCATCCTTCATCCCCTCTTTCTTCATAGTCGCGTTCTATGAAGAATTCAACGCGATCTCCGCGGAAATAAGCCAGAGAAAACTCCACGACTTCTTCAGAAGCCAAAAATGTTTGTGTTGCAATCTGAAAGCAAGGCGTGCCTTGTGTGATATTCAAATGCTGTGCAATTTCTTCATCCGAAATAAAGATTTTGATTTGCTCTTCCGTTCTTTTAATCGTATTTCCTTGACTGTTAATACACTGGTACAGTGAAGTATTGGCCATTTCTTCCGTTATCTCCGGCACGAGATCGGCTCTGATAAAGGCCATTTCGAACTGGATTTCTTCCTCATCCGCATACCGAATCCGCTTCACCTGATAGACCATTTGTTCATCATCAATTCCAAGGCGATTTTGGATCTTTTTGGCTGGTTTTAATTTTTGCAAATCGACAACTTTGATTTTCGGTTTCATACCTTGCGCTTTTAATTGATCTGCATAGCGAAGATTGCTGGAACTTAATATCTGCTTTACTTTTCCTTTTGCGACAAATGTCCCTTTCCCCTGTTTGCGGTAAATAGCTCCTTCCATAAGCAAATGGTTCAAGGCGGTCCGCAGCGTTGTTCGGCTGACATCGTACATTTTACAAAATTCGGATTCCGTCGGAAGCAGACTGCCAGACGGGTAATAGCCGCTCTCTATTTTATCTACAATATCTTGTTTAATTCGACTGTGGAGTTGTGGTTGCTTTGCCATTCATTTTCTCCTTTGGAGTGAAATTATTAACTATAGAATAACACAAAAAGTTCTCAAAAAAAATAATTTATCATAACAAATATGTATGGACAAATTTGTTACTACATGTTAAATTCCAAATGTGTGAAGCGCTTTCAAAAATTGAGACTTGAGGAGGGGGATTATGGCGCTGAAGTTAGTCATTATAGGCGGGGGATCAAGCTACACACCAGAAATCATTGAAGGTATCATCAAACGGTATCAGCATTTTCCAGTGAAAGAGGTTGTCCTCGTCGACATTGAGGAAGGGGAAGAAAAAGTACGCATCACTTCAGAACTCGCGAAGCGAATGATCAAACATGCTGATGTTCCGATTGAATTGAGCTATACAAAAGATCGTGCGAGAGCGCTTAAACATGCGGATTTCGTCACGGTTCAAATAAGAGTCGGAGGATTGAATGCCAGATCGCTGGATGAAAGAATCCCGCTCAGCCATGGTCTTATCGGCCAAGAAACAAATGGAGCCGGCGGTATTTTTAAAGCTTTGCGGACCATTCCCGTCATGCTGGATATCGCTCGCGATATAAAGGAGATTTGTCCAGAAGCGTGGCTGATCAATTTTACAAATCCAGCAGGCATCGTAACTGAAGCTTTATTGAAACATGGATCCCATCAAAAAGTCATCGGGGTTTGCAATATTCCTTATAACATGAAAAACAGCATTGCAGAAATTTTCGACGTGAATGTGAACCGTGTCATGATTGAATTCGCAGGGCTTAACCATTTTGTCTTCGGACAAAAGGTATGGATTGATGGGGTAGACCGCACAGAAGAGGCAATAGGTCATCTATTGAATGACACCATAGACTATTCTCCTTCCAATATTGCGATGCTGCCTTGGAATCGCCAATTTTTACGTTCTTTGCGCATGCTTCCGAATCCGTATCATCAGTACTATTATCAGTATGAAGATGTACTCGCAAAAGATATCGAAGCATACAAGAACAAAGGGACACGCGCAGAAGCCGTCATGGACGTAGAAAAGCAGCTGTTTGAAAAATACAATGACGCAGACATCCATGAAAAGCCTAAAGAATTGGAAGAACGCGGCGGGGCTTATTATAGTGAAGCAGCCTGCTCATTAATGAACTCGCTTTATCATCATTCGATGGATATTCAGACCGTCAACACATTGAATAGAGGAAGCATACCAGATCTTCCACATGATGCGGTGATCGAAGTCAACAGTGTCATCACAAAAAGCGGCCCCATACCGCTGACAGTCGGAAAACTGCCAGATTCAATCAGCGGGGCGGTGATCTCTATAAAAAAATTCGAACAATTAGTCATCGAAGCAGCGATCACGGGTGATGACAACATATTGTATTCCGCTATGATCATGAATCCACTGATTCCCTCTGATCATAAAGCCCAATCGGTGATGAATGAAATGCTTGAGGCTCATAAACGTTATCTCCCGCAGTTCTTTAAGGAGGCTGTACATGATGAAACAAAATAAAACCATGGCGTTCATCGAATCTAAAATCATGCCAATCGCTGGAAGAATCGGCTCCCAAAGGCACTTAATTGCCATACGCGATGGATTCATTGCCATTATGCCTTTAATCATCATCGGCTCTCTTGCCATACTGATCAATCATTTCCCTATACCGGCATTTCAAGATTTCATGACGGGTCTTTTTGGAGAAGGATGGACGGCTGCCGGCGGAGCTATATGGAATGGATCATTTGCTATTTTAAGTTTGCTGGCTGTTGCAGCTATCAGTTTCAAGCTTGCAGAGTCTTATAAAACTGATGGTCTTTCTGCCGCATTAATCGGGGTCGGGGCATTCGCCGTACTTACGCCGACGACAGAAGACTTTGGTTTTTCAATGACTTGGCTGGGGGCTCAAGGTCTTTTCGTTGGATTAATTGTGGCTTTGCTATCAACGGAAGCATTCAGGCTCTTCTCTCAAAATGAGAAACTTAAAATCAAAATGCCTGATGGTGTACCTGATGGCGTTACAAAATCCTTGAACGCTTTATTGCCGGCTGCTGTGATATTGGCGACAGCAGGATTACTTAACACCCTGATCGTTTATTTTTTCGGGCAAAGCATCCACGAGCTAGTCTTCAGCTCGATCCAGGAGCCGCTGCAAGGCCTTTCCAACACGATTGGATCCGCTTTGATTTTCACTTTTTTGAATCATTTGCTTTGGTTTTTCGGATTGCACGGAACAAATATTCTGGGACCGATCATGGAATCCATCTATCTTCCGCTCATTCAGGAAAATCAACATTTATTCTCGCAAGGAATGAGCGCTTTTGAAGTGCCTTATATCGTGACCAAGCCCTTCTTTGATTCTTATGTGTTTATGGGAGGATCGGGGACGACATTGGCTTTGCTCGCTGCTATTTTCATCGGCGTGAAATCGAAACACTACAAAACAATCGGAAAGGTATCCTTCGCACCCGGCCTTTTTAACATTAATGAACCTATTCTGTTCGGACTTCCTATCGTATTAAATCCGATTATGTTCATTCCATTTTTATTGATTCCATTAGTTTTAACGGTTACGTCGTACATCGCTTTAGCCTGTGGACTCGTTCCGAAAACTGTAGCCATTCTCCCGTGGACGACGCCGCCGATTGTCAGCGGTTATCTCGTAACCGGAGGATCAATCCGGGGAGTCTTTCTGCAAATCTTCAACTTGGTGCTGGCTGTCTTGCTCTACCTGCCATTCATTAAAGCAGCAGAACGAGCCGCTCTGCATCAGGCAACAAAATAACTAAACAAGGGGGTCATTTCATGGCGGACACACTCCATTTAGAACAGGTCTCTTTTGAAATCATCTTGCATGCTGGAAATGCGCGTTCATCTGCAATGGAAGCATTACAGCATGTGAAAAATAACGAGTACGATTCAGGGAATCAAAAGATCCAAGAAGCAGAAGCGGAACTGCTTCAAGCGCATCAGGCGCAAACCCGCTTATTGCAAAAAGAAGCACAAGGCGAAGGCCTTTCACCCAATCTATTGTTAATCCATGCACAAGACCATTTGATGACGTCAATGACTGTAAAAGATGTAGCGAAAGAAATGATTCATTTATATCAAGAGCTGAGGAGTGGAAAACAAAAATGAAGATAGCACTTGTATGTTCTGCCGGCATGTCGACCAGCATGCTGGTGAAAAAAATGAGAGAAGAAGCGGAAAACCGTGAAATAGTCGCTGAAATCAACGCTTATGCTGAAGCGGATTTACAAAGCCATATGAATGATATTGATGTCATATTGATCGGACCTCAAGTCCGCTATTTAAAAACACAAATTGCAGAACGAGCGAAACAATACCAGATACCGGTCGATATCATTGACCAAATGGCATATGGAATGATGAACGGAGCAAAAGTTCTGGACCAAGCGATCGAGCTGACACAATAATGTCTTCTCTTCACACTAAAAACAACCCATTTTCTTTTGAAAACGGGTTGTTTTTAATAAATAAACGACGGTTTCGTTAGAAATCGTCGTTTCTGATTGTTGACAAATCCTGACTCGGGAAAAATCCTCTACAAAAAAGGAAAAGATAGAGCGAAGCTTTGCAAATTCAAAACAGCTGCATGGACTTCGCTACTGCCGGTTGAGGGGAAAACGAAATGTGAACGAACAAGTTTTCCTCACAGCCGCTTGCCAGAATATGAAGAAGATTGCCACACACCTAGCGAAGCTAGACTAGGGGTGTGGGAGGCCTTTTTCTGTTTCTTTCATAAAGATGAAAAACACATTAAAACCATTTAAAACAAAAAAGCTTGTAGAAAAACATAGGTTTCTCTACAAGCTGACTGCCGGATAATTCCGGCAGTTTTTTATTTAGCGGTTGTGCATATTGCGAAGCCTAGTAAACGTCCCGTTATCTGTGAGCACTTGAACGGACCGGCCGTCAGCAAAGTTCTGCGCCGCTTTTTCTACTTGGTTTTTGTCGTCTTTCGAAAAAGCATTGGCGCTTCTGACTGCAATAATGACTCTGTCATCTGTTACCATTACTTGGCTGTCACTGACATCATTCACTTGTTTAACACGGTTTGCGATCTTTGCAGCCAGCCTTTTGTTCTCTTCTTTTTCATAACCATTAAAAGTCATGTGATTATGGTAGTTCATGTCTCCATGGCTGTATGTCCCGTCAGTTGCTATAGGCAAACGGCCATTCTCTTGATTACCGTTACGGTCGGCCACATTCGTTATATTGTTTCGGCCGTCCGCATCTTCCATCAGCTCCGAAACAGGGCCGTCGTGATCCATTCCGTCTCCCCGTCTGTCGGCATCATTTTCATTGGAGTAGTAGCCTATCGGCCGGGCGCCGTTATTATTATTTCCAGAATCATTCAAGGCGTCGTTAGTACCACAAGCTGTCAGACCTGCTGTTAACAACATGAGACCCGCTATGCTTACCTTTTTACCCAAAGGAAAAACCCCCCGCATGACAAGATTTTCTCTCCTGAGCGTTTGCGCTCTATTTTATCATGTGCGTGAAAGGGTCATGTTAAGCTTGTCAGTTATGACCAGTGAAATGGAAAACAATAAAAAAAGGAACGATTTACATCGTCCCAAAAGGATCAATCTTCTTCCTCATCCGGCCGGCCGAACATCTGGTTTGGCGCGGGCTGATTTGGTCCAAACGCCCCTGCGCCATACGGATTTGCTCCGCCGTAAGGCATCTGCGGCGCTCCATAAGCTCCGGCTCCCGGGTAACCCGGTCCTTGGGGATATGGATAGTGCTGATGATCATCGTCACATCCGCAATCATCATGGTCCTTAAATTGCGGTGCATTATCATAACCATGAGCCAAATTCGGCTGAAAATGATAAGGGCTTTGGGCTTGAGGGCCGCCGTATCCTCCCATATGTCCGCCATAGTGCGGTGCATATGGCATTTGGCCATAAGGAGCTCCGTGGGCATGTGCTCCATATTGAGGCGCGTACGGAGCGCCATATGACGGATAATGATGCTGAGCATAATGATGGTGGTCATCATTTTCATGGTGCTTATTTTCATATCCCCCATGGCCGTACCCGGCTGGCGAGACAAAGCCCGGCTGATATCCGTATGGCTGATGTACCGGATATGCATGCGGTGCAGGATAACACGGGTAACATAAACCCGAACCCGGCAGCACCGGCGAAATAGGAACAGGACAAGGCGCGAAATGAACCGGATGATGATGGTAATACGGCTCCGGCCCTGGCATATTCGGAACTGCGTGATGAATATTTTCTTCTTCTAAGCCCCCAACATCGGGCGCCTTTGGCATGTTAGGCATATTCGGATAATTAGCATTTTCCATATTATTCATTGCCTCCTGATGTGGAAATTGATCTTGCTGATAATGCTCATTTTCAGTGTTCTCAAAATGATACTTTTCAGGTTCCTCCGGTTTTGGAGGCGACCAAGGCTGAAACAGCTGATTGACATTATAATAATCGTTGGTATCAGCTTCCGGATACCCATCTTCATGCTGCTGAGGCATTGGCGGCACATATGGCACGGACTGTTTTTCTTTTGGCTTTGTGTCTTCTATGTCCACAACTGATTTCGGTTTCTCCTTTGAATAAGGATGCTCATGTTTCGGTGAAGCCTGTGATGCCGGCCCTTGGCCAGTCGGCTCCTTCCTTACCGGAACACCTCCTGAAGGCACTTTTATTTTCATTCCAGGCATGATTAAGTCCGGATTGCTGAGCTGTGTATTCAATTTTTTCACTTCTTCAAAATCTACTCCGTATTTTTCAGCTATCTTCCAGAGCGAATCGCCTTTTTGAACGATATGAATTTTCAACGTTTTCCCCTCCTATGCAAAACGTGAACAGTTCATCTGTCATTACAATATGTTTCTTCACAATGTATGTTCAAACGTTTAGAGTTATGATCAAAACTTGTTTTCAGGAGGGGAACTTTTTTCTTTTTAGTCCTTATGTGTTTTTCAGCATTCGGTTTAAAGCTAGAAGCGCATCTTTTTGAATGGTTTCTGAAACTTTAATAACTCCGGCAGGCTCTCCTTTTTCAATTTGTTCCAAAGACCAAAGCAAATGCGGCAGATCAATTCTGTTCATTGTAAGGCACGGACACATGTCCGGGTTCAATGACATAATTTGTTTATCAGGGTGCTCCTGAATGATGCGCTGCACTAGGTTCATTTCTGTGCCGATCGCCCATTTCGTTCCCGGCTCTGCCCTATTGATCGCTTCGATAATATATTTGGTTGATCCGCTGTCATCACTAAGAGCCACCACTTCGTGTGAACATTCGGGGTGAACGATAATTTGAATATCAGGATCACGCTCTCTCAGATCAGCAATGTTTTTTACTGTGAATTTTTCGTGGACTGAGCAATGCCCTTTCCACAGAATCACTTTCATTTGCTCATGGTTGTATCCAGTTTGTAATTCATCTTGAATCGGATCCCAGACTGCCATGTCTTCAAGAGGAATTCCGAGGTCAAATGCGGTATTTCTGCCTAAATGCTGGTCAGGCAAAAACATAATTCTTTCTTTTTGCGCAAAAGCCCATTCCAGCACTTTTTTGGCATTGGAAGAAGTTACGGTCGCTCCCCCATGCTTCCCGACAAAAGCTTTAATTTCGGCTGTGGAATTGACATAAGTTAAAGGTATGATCGTATCGCCGTATATATGCTGAAGTTTTTCCCACGCCCTGTTCGTCTGCTGCATATTAGCCATGTCCGCCATGGAACATCCCGCCCGCATGTCAGGCAGAATGACCGTTTGATGTTTTTTAGTCAGCATATCTGCGGTTTCAGCCATAAAATGAACGCCGCAAAATACAATATAATCTGCGTCCTTATTCTTTTCAGCAATTTGGGCAAGCTGAAGAGAATCGCCTGTTTCATCAGCGAATTGGATGACTTCGTCCTTTTGATAATGGTGTCCGGGAATAAACAGCCTTTTGCCGAATTTTTGCTTGATATGTGCCACACGCTTCTCCATTTCCTCTCTGGACAGCTTCTTATAGCGATCCGGCATCATCCCTTCAACTTGTTTGATGGCATCAAGAATTGACATGATGAATCCCTCCGTTTTTAATTTGTACATCCATGCTGATATCCAGGCTTTGCACAGAATGAGTCAGACACCCTAATGAAATAAACTGTACACCGGTGCCTTTATAAGATGGCAGTGTTTCTAATGAAATCCCGCCTGAAGCTTCCGTTTTGATATGATGAGGTGTGATTTCCGCAAAATGCCTTACAGTGTCCGGCGGGCAGTTATCAAACATGATGACATCTGCACCAGCCAAAATCGCCTCTCGCAGCTGCTCTTCAGATTCAATTTCCACTTCAATATTTACCATGTGTCCGGCCGCCCGGCGCGCTCTTTCACAAGCCTTCTGGATGGAACCGCAGGCGGCAATATGATTATCTTTAATCATCATTCCGTCATATAAGCCAAACCGATGATTATAGCCGCCGCCAACCCGGACAGCATACTTTTCCAACATTCTTAGCCCCGGTGTCGTTTTTCTTGTGTCACACAGCTTAATGCTCGGATCATCAAGCCTATCAACTGCCTGCTTTGTCATCGTCGCAATTCCGGAAAGCCTTTGAATCAGATTTAAGATCACTCGTTCTCCAGTAAGCAAGGCTGCCGCCGGGCCGCTTAATGCAGCGATGGCGTCTCCTTTTCGCACCGTATCTCCATCTTCTTTTTTCAGGACGGTTCGCACTTCCTTATCTATAAGGGCATATCCTTCTTTAATAATTGAGCCTCCCGCGAAGATTCCGTTCGATTTGGCAATGATAAAAGCCTCGCAGGAGTGTCCTGAAAAGATCGCCTGAGACGTGAGATCCCCTGTTCCAATATCTTCTTGAAAGAAATATTTCAGCATTTTCTTCAGCTGCAAACGGTCCATGGTTTCCAAATCCCTTCATTTTGTCTTATAACTACTCCATGCTTTGATTGAATTACTTGTTTTCCCCGCCAATTGTTGTCGGTTTCAGGAAAATCGGAGCGAAAATGCGCGCCCCTGCTTTCTTCTCGTAATAAAGCAGATGAGGTCATCAATTTTGCGACCTGCCATAAATGAGAACGCTCCAATTGTTCAATTGTGATATCCTTCACATTAATTTCCTGCGAAGGCAAGGTGTTAAGCCAGTCTGACAAACTCATCAGCCCGTCTCTTCTTCTTGTGATCGACATGTCGATCGTCATTCTTTCCTGCAGCTGATGAAGCGGAATTTCCGGCACGTGATAGAAGGCGTTTATCGGACTGTCTGTTTTTTTATTCCAACGGCCTGCTGGTTTTTTGTTGATATGTTCAGCAGCTCTTTTTCCAAACACAAGCGCTTCAAGTAATGAATTGCTTGCTAATCGGTTAGCTCCGTGAAAGCCGGTGCACGCTGTTTCGCCTATTGCATATAGATCAGGGACTGATGTTTCTCCCCATTTGTTGACTGAGACGCCGCCCATTAAAAAATGCATGCCCGGAGCCACGGGGATTCTATCCTCGTTAACAGAAATTCCCGCCTTGTGGCAAATGCTTGTGATTGTAGGAAAACGTGTTTCGAAAAGAAGGATGCGACTTCTGTCTATATAAATTCGGCTGCCTTTTATCATCTCTTCATGGATGACTCTTGAAACCACGTCTCTTGGCGCAAGATCTTCTAACGGATGTCTTCCTGCCATGATGCGTCTCCCATTTTCATCGGTTAAAAATCCCCCTTCACCTCTGACTGCCTCTGAAACGAGACCGTAAGAAACTCCGTTTTTCACAAGCAGCGTCGGATGAAACTGTGTAAATTCTAAATCTGTTAATTCAGCCCCCGCCCGGTAAGCGAGTGAAAGCCCGTCACCAGTAATTGTTTGGTCATTCGTATGATATCGGAACAGGCTGCCGCATCCTCCTGCGGCAAGCACCACATGATCCGCCCGCCTAGCCTTAATGCGGCCGCCGCTATCTTTGGTTATGACACCCGCACAGCGGCCGTCCTCGATCAATAAATCGACTGCCGTTTCATACTCCTTTACTTGATTGCCTTTTTGTATGTTCTCAAGCAAATAATCAATTAACAGCCTGCCTGTGGCATCCCCGCCCGCGTGAAAAATGCGGTTGAATGAGTGTGCGCCCTCCTTGCCGAGACGATATTCTCCATCTCCGTCCCGATCAAATGGAAAACCATTCTCCAGCAATTCATGAATAATCGTCTTTCCCTCGCTTATAATCTCTGCCGTCAGTTTTCCATCATTATGGCCACATCCGGCATACAAAGTATCTTCGGTATGAGCTTCTACCGAATCTCCTTCCAAATGAGAAGCGGCGATGCCTCCTTGGGCAAATGCAGAATTGCTGTTTTTTTTACTTTTTTTCGTTATGACCGTCACATTGTTTGCGGGCAGTAAGGCGGAAGCTAAGAAAAGTGCCGCTGCCCCAGAACCAATGACTATAACCTTCTTTCCAGACATAAACCGCCCTCCTGTTATTTACACCTGTCTTGACACCTATATTTACACAGAGATAAAATAAACTCAAGAGTTTTTTATTTTGAACGGATAGGAGACTGACATCATGATCTATTTGGATTTTGCAGCGTCAACACCGATATGCAGTGAGGCCCTTCTGGTGTTCAACCAGCTGAGCACCGATATTTACGGGAATGCGAGCAGTCTTCACGATGCGGGCGGAAAAGCGAAACTTATAGTAGATTACAGCCGGAGAAAAATAGCGGAACTGATCGGGGGATCGGCTGAAGGGATTTATTTTACTAGCGGCGGGACGGAAGCTAATATGCTGGCCATACAGTCTTTATTAAACGGGCTGCCTGAGCAAAAAAGACACTTTATTACGACTGCTATGGAGCATCAATCTATTCATAATACTGCCGCCTTTCTCGCTAATCAGGGCTTTGATATTACAATCATTGAGCCTGACGAATATGGACATATTACCAGGGAAATATTAGAATCCCACCTCCGCCCCGAGACGGGATTGGTATCGATTCAGCATGCCAATTCAGAAACAGGGATTGTCCAAGATATTCGGAGCATTTCAGCACTCCTCCATGAAAAAGATATCCTGCTTCATTGCGATGCTGTCCAAACCTTCGGGAAAATTCCGATTGATGCAGATGATTCAGGGATTGACGCTCTTTCTGTTTCAAGCCATAAAGTTTACGGCCCAAAAGGAGTCGGCGCCGTTTATATTCGGCCGGGTATCAATTGGAAGCCTGTGTATCCGTATACTCTGCATGAAAATGGATTTAGGGCCGGAACAGTGAATGTGCCTGGAATAGGAGCTTTTGCTGAAGCAGCGGAGCACACAGTAAACCACTTGTCTCAAAACAACACGCATTATCAAAACTTACGGCGTTATTTCCTGCAACAGATCAAGATACGCTCTCTTCCAGTGACGCTTGCATTGGAAGACTCAAAAGCCTACTGCCTCCCCCATATTGTCGGGTGTTTTTTTCACTCCTTTGAAGGACAATATGTTATGTTAGAATGTAATCGTAATAATATTTGCATTTCAACCGGAAGCGCTTGTTCTGCCGGATACCATGGGCCTTCTCAAACAATGAAAGCTTTGAAAAAGACGGAACAGGAAGCGCTCCAATTTATTCGCATTTCTTTCGGGAACACGACAACAACCGAACAGCTGGACTTATTATTACATACGTTTATATTGCTGCAAGAGCAAAAGAAAGGAGATCATGATTTTGACAGAAAGAGTAAAGCTTACGGGCGCCAGCAGGCGTGACAAGCTTCTTCTTTGGCTTAAAGAATCCACATCACCGCTAACGGGAGGACAACTGGCAAAACAAGCGAATGTTTCAAGACAAGTGATTGTTCAGGATATTTCGCTTTTAAAAGCTAAAAATGAACCGATCATTGCCACCAGCCAAGGATATGTATATATAGATTCAACCGGACAGCAGCAGGCGGCGGAAAAAATCGTAGCATGCCTGCATGGCCCGGAACGGACTGAAGAAGAGCTACAGCTTATTGTAGATGAGGGCGTAACGGTGAAAGACGTGATCATTGAACACCCTGTGTACGGAGATTTAACCGCTTCCTTACGGGTCGGCACCCGGAAAGAAGTACAGCATTTCATGAAAAAAATCAATTCAACTAATGCCTCGTATTTGTCGCAGCTGACCAATGGCGTTCACCTTCACACTTTAACGGCTTCTGATGAGCACCGGATTCAACAGGCTTGCCAGGCGCTTGAAGCAGCCGGCATTTTAATCACAGACTAAAAAAAGCCCTTCTGAGGGCTTTTTTTCTACAGCTTGTATGACTGATAGTTTCCAAGAACCTTCACACTGCATCCCAGCGTTTCAAGCTCTTGAATGGCTCCCGGAATCAATACAGCATCAAGCGCCATTTCGATATCAATAATAAAGAAATAATGGCCTAACCCTGTCTTTGTCGGACGGGATTCTATTTTTGAAAGGTTTAAATTTCTCCATGAAAAAGCCGATAACACTCTGTGAAGCGCTCCTGAATGGTCATCCTGAGGCAGCGTGACCATAAGCGTCGTTTTTGGTCTGGAGACTAAATGAGGGTTGACTTCATACCCCGCGTTTTCCTCAGGAGACAAGATAACAAATCTGGTATGATTATCTCTGTAATCCTGAATATCATGCTTTACGATTTTTAATCCATATGTAGCAGCCGCCATTTCATTGGCAATGACACCAATATTTAGCTGCGGATTTTCACTGACATACTTTGCCGCCGCTCCGGTCGATTTGGCATATTCATATGGCACTGTTTTAAAATGCTTGTGAAGAAACTTGTGGCATTGTGCAATGGCATGAGAATGCGAGTATATTTGCTCCAGGCTCTCCCATTTGTTCTCTCTGGAGGGATGAACGAGCAAATGCTGATGAATCGGCAGCGTCATTTCACCCACAATGGGTAATGGCTGCTCATGTATTAAGTAGTCTATCGTTAAGTTGACAGAACCCTCTAATGCATTTTCTAAAGGCACAAAGGCGAAATCAATTTCTCCCGCTACTGCCGCATCCATGCATTCCGGGATCGTGTGGTACGCAACATGAGTGACGTCGTTTTGAAAACAAGAACTGACTGCTAAATGTGTGAATGTAGCTTCTGGACCTAAGTAACCGACTTTCATATGTAAACTCTCTCCCCTTACGCACCTGAACCTAAGATTTCGACTTTTTCTACAAAATCAAACTTTCTCAGTTTATTCATTAAGGTATGAATGTCATCTTCCATTGCCGATGTACTGATTGACAGCGTTACATTTGCTCTTCCCTGAAGCGGGATGGTTTGGTGAATGGAAAGAACGTTGCTTCCGGAGTCAGCTACAGCTTGAAGCAGCTGTGATAACGCGCCTGACCTATCCTCTAAATGGAAAAAAAGCGTGATAATTTGTTCTTTCACCATTGTGTAAAAAGGAAAAACCGCATCTCTGTATTTATAGAACGCGCTTCTGCTTAAATCTACCTTTTGAACGGCGTCCGCAACAGATTCCGCCTTTTTTCTGTCAATTAGTTTTTTGACTTCGAGGGTTTTTCTCATAGCTTCAGGCAAAACGTCTTCACGGACAAGATAAAACGTTTCCTCTTTCACTTGCATCCCTCCTTTTTACATAAGAGAGCCCGGCTTGCAGGCTCTCTACGTTTATTAATCAATAAATTCAAACTCAAATTCGAGGAGCCTGATAATATCTCCGTCTTTTGCCCCGCGTTCTCTCAGTGCTTCATCCACACCCATTCCGCGCATCTGTCTGGCGAAACGTTTGACTGATTCGTCTCTGGAGAAGTCCGTCATTTTGAATAACCGCTCAAGGCTGTCTCCTGAAAGCACAAATACACCGTCAGGGTCTCGGGTGATTTCAAATGGCGATTCCTCATCTTCCATTGTGTACATAACGCGATTTTCCGCCAGCTCTTCCTCATTGTAAAGAGGGAATTCAGGCGTTGTTTCCAATTGGTTGGCGATTTCAAACAGAAGATCACGAAGACCGCTTCTTGTCACCGCACTAATTGGATAAACGGGATAGTCATCTGTCAGCTTTTCTTTAAAAGCCGCCAGATGTTCTTCCGCCTCGGGCACGTCCATTTTATTGGCAACAATAATTTGGGGACGCTCTGTCAGCCGAAGGTTATACTGGCTCAGCTCCTGATTAATGGTCAGATAATCCTCGTAAGGGTCCCGGCCTTCCAAGCCTGACATATCAATGACATGTACAATTACGCGAGTCCGCTCAATATGACGCAAAAATTGGTGTCCAAGTCCGACGCCTTCATGGGCTCCTTCGATTAATCCCGGCAAATCTGCCATAACAAAACTGCGGCCATCATCAGTTTCAACCATGCCTAGATTCGGCACAAGCGTTGTAAAATGATAATCCGCGATTTTCGGCTTTGCTGAAGATACAACGGACAGCAACGTCGATTTTCCGACACTTGGGAAGCCGACAAGCCCGACATCAGCGAGCACTTTTAATTCAAGCACGATATACCGCTCTTTCCCCGGCTCGCCTTGCTCTGAAAGCTGCGGAGCGGGATTGGCCGGCGTCGCGAAACGTGTATTTCCTCTTCCGCCTCTTCCGCCTCTTGCGATCACCGCTATTTGTCCGTGCTCTGTCAAATCAGCAATGACCTGCTTTGTATCATCATCTGTAACGACAGTGCCCGGCGGAACTTTAATTACCATGTCATCAGCGTTGCGGCCATGCTGATTTTTAGACATGCCATGCTCTCCGCGAATCGCTTTAAAGTGCCTTTGATATCTGAAATCCATTAACGTCCGGAGACCTTCATCCACTTGAAAAACGACGTCGCCGCCTTTTCCCCCGTCACCGCCGGCAGGTCCGCCTTTCGGAACATATTTTTCACGGCGAAACGCAACCATACCGTTGCCGCCGTCGCCGCCCTTTACATACACTTTCACCTGATCTACAAACATAATGTCCTCCGTTCTAAACCGTAAAAAACACCGCTAATTCATCCCAATTTCAACCAAACACTCGTGATTGGTCATCTCAAAACGCATGACGTCAAAATCCTCGTACCCGGCCTTCCGAAACTCGTCAAATGCGCCTGCATTGGCAAAAGCTCCGTGAAAGTCAAGATACAGGATAAGCTGTTTGTCAGGATGGTCTGTTTGCAGCGATACGGTCAGATGATTTTCACTTTCTTTACTAACCGCCTGATCAAATATATGAAAAAGCTTCCTCATCAGTTTTGCCAATTTCACATCATAGGCAGACATATCCTTAATATCTCCGAGCACTTCATATTCAAGCGTCATATATTGGGCTTTCCAATTAAACGTGAGAAAATCAAATGCTAAATGCGGTGTTTTCAGATTTGAGAGCTTTGATTCATGCTTTGCATCAATGACCATTTCATCAATGATTTCAAAAACACGGTCATATTTCTGCAAGCTTAAGTTTCCTTTAATGAGCTGCAGCTTATTCATCCAATCATGCCTTGAATGGCTGAGCAGATGGATAAGTTCGTTTGTTAAAGCCGTTTCGCTGAGATTTTCTTCTTGTTTTCTTGATACATCCTTCATTTTCGCACTCCCAATCATTTGAATTTCTATTTAGGAGTCTGTATAAGTGTGTACTATGAATTATAACAGAGAAGGCAATGTTAGAAAAACACTTGTTTTTCCTAGAAAATCATGTTCCTTTTTTCTGAGCATGCTTCTTTTGCAGCCAGGCAGAAACATTTTGTGTATTACTGCTTGGGGAACATTCCAGTGGGTATGAGAAACCAAATTCTCGCTCAAGCCGGGGTTCACTTCGCACATACTCTGCTCATCATTCTTGATGTTACTCCGCGTATTGCAAAAAAAACTCCAGTCCATCGACCGGAGTTTTTGTGTCATTATTGAGCTGCAGGATATACGCTCACTTTTTTGCGGTCACGTCCGAAACGTTCGAATTTAACAGTTCCGTCGATTTTAGCGAAAAGAGTGTCATCTCCTCCGCGGCCCACGTTTTCACCTGGGTAAATCTTTGTTCCGCGTTGACGGTAAAGGATAGAACCACCAGATACGAATTGACCGTCTGCACGTTTAGCACCTAAACGTTTAGACTCAGAGTCACGTCCGTTCTTTGTAGAACCTACCCCTTTTTTAGAAGCGAAAAACTGAAGATCTAATCTAAGCATGTAGCTCACCTCCTATATTTTGTTTGTGGTTACCCGCAAGTAACCATTATAATCCCGTTCAATTGTCTCAAGTGAAACAATCATGCCTTCAATCAGCAGCTGAGCTTTTTGAAGGGCCTCCTGATCAGGGGCTTCAGGGAATTCAAAGTAGAAATATCCTCCGTCGTCCCCTATATCAAGAACCGGCTCTATGCCGGTGAGCGCAATAACCGCGTTGACCGCTCCAAATACGACAGCAGTGACTCCTGCACATACGAGATCTTGTCCATGTTCAGCAAAATTCGCGTGGCCCGTCATTTCAAAGGACAATATGCCTTTTTCTGAGCCGGACCTTCTGATTGTTGCCTGAATCATATCACACACGCCTTACGCGTTGATTTTTTCGATCGTAACTTTAGAATAAGGCTGACGATGACCTTGTTTTTTATGCACATTTTTCTTTGCTTTGTATCTGAAAACAGTGATCTTTTTAGCACGGCCTTGTTTTTCAACTTTAGCTGTAACTGTTGCGCCTTCAACTGTAGGGTTGCCGACTTTCACATTGTCTCCGCCAACAAACAAAACGTCTTCAAAAGTCACTGTATCGCCTGCTTCAGCAGCAAGTTTTTCGATATAAACAGATTGACCTTCTTCAACTTTGATTTGTTTTCCGCCTGTTTTAATGATTGCGTACATTCTCTGCACCTCCTATTAGACTAAGACTCGCCAGACAGCAGGGGGCATAAGCACTTATCACCTGCGCTGAGCGGTTGTAGCAATGGTGCTACATCCATAACATTAAAAAATATATCAAAATAGAGGGCTTATGTCAATCTATTTCCTCACTAATAAGGAAGCAAAAGATCTTCCATTGAGGAATTTGTCCGTTTATCCGCAAAATAAGCGTGAAGCACTTCGTTTTCATCCAGCTCACTGACCTTCTCGCCGGCTTTTTCAATAATAATCGGATGTTTGCAGCCGCGTTTAAATTTAGCCATCACATGATACACTTTGTCCTCAGCCTTTACCGTAAGCGGAATTAATTTTTCGACATCACGCTTTTTTCCGTAATATCTTTCTAACAGAAACCTTACGTGTGTATAATGCCGCTGCCGATGTTCATCAAATAATGAAGCCGCGAGAAAAACAAACAGCACCCATGCACTGATTTGCATGGGGACCGCAAATAAAATCCAGCAGCCAAGAAGCAAACCACAGCCCAGCGAAGTTCTTAAACAGAGCCAATGCGCTTTTTGAAAGGCAAATCGCTTAGATAACAAAAGAAATACGATTTTCCCGCCATCAAGCGGCCAAATCGGCAGCAGATTCACGAAAAGAATCGTCAGGTTATAGAATGTAAACATCTCAAACGTGTGCGGCTCTATGATCTCGAAGCTCGCGAGTATCCAAGCGGCGAGTTGGAGCCATATGTGCTGTAAGGGGCCGGCGATGATCACCGCAAATTCTTCTTTCAGCGGCCTGTTTCCATGCTCTTCAACCTCCACGGCTCCTCCAAACGGCAGCAAAAAAACACGTTTGATCCGCCATGAATAAAAAACCGCCAAAGCAGCGTGCCCCAGCTCATGGATCAATACTATGACAAGCAGACACAATATTTCTTTAATCCGTCCCGTCACCAGCCCAATCCCTATGATGATCCAAAGAAAAGGGTGAACATGAATTCTCATGATAAGGTCCAGCCATTTATTCAAATGTAATCACCTGAATCGGATCGACAAATGTGTCTCCTTCTTTGATGGCAAAATAATAGAGCCCTTTATTTTTCTCATCCAGCTTAATCGTGCCGAGTTTGCTGCCTTTATCGACAAAATCATACAAAGCTACATCAACATCTTTTAGCTGTCCGTATATGCTGTATGTATTGTCGGCGTGCTGCACCTTAACGGTCAAACCTGTCTCACTGTCTTTATTCACTTCGATGATGTAGCCTTCTTTCATACTGTCTATCGTATCACTGCTTGTTTCAACTGTTATCCCCTCGCCATTATCCTGAAAATCTTGCTGGATTTTCCCTGAAGCCGGTACAGCAAGGTCTTGGCCCACTTCTACCTGGCTATCTTCTTTCTTCGTTTCAGGAGTGAGAAAAGCAAGAGGGTCTCCGAATTTCGCTTCAAACCAATTGCTTGCTGATGCAAATTGAAATTCTTTCCCAAAGGTTTGGGCAATAGCCGGCTTGATCTGGTGTAACGGTTCAAAGTTTGCTTTATAGGCTATAGCAGATACAAGGACAAGACAAGCCGACAGCAGGCATTTTAATATGATTGAATCAGTTTTGAACAAAGGGTGTTTTCCGTTGAATGGCGGGATTTCATCCTCGTACGCCGGAAGTGCCCCATGTTTTTCATGCTCCGGCATCATTACCCAAGACGGCGGCTTCTTTTTTTCGGAAACCGTCTGAATAGAGGGACGCTTTGATCCAGCCTGCTGTTTTCTTTTTTTCGCCAATCTTTTTCTAATCTCATCTGCTCTGTGAGTCATAGCCATCATCCTTTGCATTCGTTGGGTTTGTACATAATATGTCTTGTCCACAGCAAATATTCGTTTAAACCCAAGGATGAAAAACGTTAACTCAAAACAAAAAAAAGATCTGACAAAGCCATCGCTTTCATGTCAGATCTTTTTCTGCCATTCTATGAAAAATAAAATTAAGACCGCACTCCGAAAAAGGATTTAATCTTAGCCATCATTCCTTTGTTTTGCTCTTCAAGCACCTGTAAAGGAACAGATTCTCCTAGAATACGGCGGGCAATGTTGCGGTATGCGATAGAAGCGCGATTTTTTGAATCCATTGCAATCGGCTCGCCTATATTCGAGGCTTTAATGACTTCATCATCATCGGCAACGATTCCAATCAAATCAATCGACAAGTGATGAACGACTTCATCAACATCCATGGTGTCTCCGTTTTTCATCAGGTGACTCCTGATTCTATTCACAATGAGACGAGGCGGCTCGATATTTTCCTCTTGCTCCAGTAAACCTATAATACGATCAGCATCTCTGACCGCTGAAATTTCAGGTGTCGTTACGACAATTGCTTTGTCAGCTCCGGAGACCGCGTTTTTATATCCCTGCTCGATACCCGCAGGACAGTCTATAATCACGTAGTCAAATTCTTGCTTGAGCTGCTGAATCAGCGTCTTTATTTGGTCAGGAACAACAGCTGTCTTGTCGCTCGTTTGCGCTGCCGGCATTAAATAAAGCAGGTCATCAAAACGCTTGTCTTTCACAAGCGCCTGATGCATTTTGCATCTGCCCTCTACAACGTCTACTAAGTCGTATATGATTCTATTTTCAAGACCCATTACGACATCAAGGTTGCGCAGCCCTATATCTGTATCTACCAAACATACGCGCTTCCCTAAAATGGCTAAGGCGGTACCGAGGTTTGCAGATGTTGTTGTTTTACCTACTCCGCCTTTTCCCGAAGTTATTACGATAGCCTCACCCAATTTCACATTCCTCCCTCAAGCCTTGTTAGATCAGGTCTTAAATGAGCCAAATGTTGAAGGCGTTCAATGACCATATTTCCGTCTGTATCTAAATAAGCACATTCCATGTCGTTCCCTTGTTGAATGTGGTCTGGGGAGCGATTTAATACGTGACTGATTCTCAATTGTGTCGGCAGCATTTCAGAAGCGGCGATCACAGCCTGTTTGTTCCCGTTATATCCGGCGTGGGCTATTCCTTTTAAAGATCCAAGAACAAAGATATTTCCCCCGGCCTGAACCGTTCCGCCCGGATTCACGTCTCCGATCAGCAGCAAATCACCCGTCACGTGAAGCACTTGGCCAGAACGGACAATTCTAGAAACGGAAATAATCTCCGCTTCCTCTTTCATACGCCGTGCTTCTTTTTTAGTGATAACTTCACTGACAATAGAATGAACAAATAAATCTTTCTTTGACGCTATTAATTCAATCAGCTGTTCTTCTTGCTCCTGATGTAAATAACGATTTCCGAGTTTAATATGAACACTGATTTTCTGACCTTTACCATCGGTATATTGTTCGATTGACAGCATATTCTGAAGACCGTCCAGAAGCTCATCAAAAGAACACGAATCATCCAGATGCAATGTCAAACCATTCTTTGTTCCTTTTATTGTTACATATTGCTGCTTTCTGGTCTTCACAATGTTCACCTCAACAACATACTCATTTCGTCAAAAAAAGCTAAAATCCTTTTTTACTCGTCTCGCAATTCTTTCTTTAGACTCATATAAAATAATCTAAAAGGTACAATAAGAACGATCGCACCTGCAATATTCAGTATAGCTGTCGGTAAAAACCGCTGAATGACAAAGTCATTAAATGACATAATGTCTTTATTTATTAACGACTGAATGCCATACACATAAAATTCAAGCACACAAACGGCCACCACTGCCACCAGCATCACAACAAATGCATTTGTTTGCAGCACTTTAAAGGCTTTTGCAGCTAAGTAGCATAGGCCCGCAAATCCAAACATATAAACCCCAAGCAGCCCTGTATAATTTATATCATATAGAAGGCCGAAAATGAAACCATAGACAACTGCATGCTTTTTGTTTATATATGCAGACATAAAGATCAGCACGATCATAAGAAAATGCGGAACGGCCATTTGATCATCCGTGACAAAAGGAAGTTTCACCAGATCGGTATAGATGCTTTCTGCAGAAAAAACCACCAGCATAATCAAAGGCAGAAGGAAACGTTTCACGATCCTTCCTCCTTTGAATCAACAGCCGGCACATCACGTTTTACCACGATGACATTGTTCAGGTCATATATATCTGCAGCAGGTTTCACGTGTGCAATTTTTGTTAAACCATAGGCATCAGGCTCTACCTCAGTCACTTCTCCGACTGTCAGCCCTTCAGGGAATACTCCCCCTGTTCCTGATGTTTCCACAAGGTCGCCTTTTTTCACTTCTCGTTTTTCGTCAGGATCAAGGATTTTCATCGTGAGCGTTTTTTTCTTCGTATCATAGCCTTCGATTAAACCGTAGCCTTTGCTGCCTTTTTTCCCTGAAATTTTTGTCGCAACCCGATTATTTCGGTCAGTATCGCTTAAAAGCTGCACCGCAGAAGTAAAGTTATTCAGCCCCGAGCTTTTAATTTTACCGACTAAAGCACCTTTTTCATTAGTGACAGCCATATCTTTTGCCACTTTTTGCTGAGTGCCCTTATTAATCGTAATCTGCGTGTACCATTTATCCGGATTTCGCGCGATGACTGTTGCTAAAATCGGATCGTAATCTTTAATTGATTTTACATGGCCGAGTTCGTCACGCAGGGATTTATTTTCATCCTTGAGCGCCTGAAGTTTGGCTTCATATTGCGTCTGTCCGTCAAGCTTCTTTCTCAGCCGTTCATTTTCTTCATATGTGTTTTTCAGATCATCAATGTCTTCAAATATTCCTGCGAAAAATTCGGCAGGCGTGTGAAAAATATTTTGAAATACTCCCGTCGTATCACCGATAAGTTTTTCGGGCCAGGTGGTCTTTCGGCCGTCCTTCAGCGAGAATCCAATCATAGCCACCAATATGATAATACACAGAAGTAATAGCATTAACCGTTTATTCGGCATCGTGTTACACCTCTTCTATTTAACTCCCGATTATCTTGTTTTCCCTTTGAAAAGATGGATATGCTCCAGTGCTTTTCCTGTGCCGATTGCAACACAATCAAGCGGGTCTTCGGCGATCAGAACCGGCATTTTTGTTTCTTCACTGATAATTTTGTCAAGGTTGCGGAGAAGGGCCCCGCCTCCGGTTAATACAATTCCTCTGTCCATGATGTCGGCAGCAAGCTCCGGCGGTGTTTTTTCAAGCGTGCTTTTCACCGCTTCAACAATGGTAGATACGGTATCCCGCAATGCATTAGAAATTTCTTTTCCTGTAATTTCGATCGTTTTCGGCAGGCCAGTCAGCAAGTCGCGGCCGCGAATTTCCATTTTGTCTGATTCTTCGGCAGATTCAGCAGATCCGATTTCCATTTTAATCGCTTCAGCGGTGCGGTCTCCGATCATCAGGTTGTATGTTTTTCTGATGTAGCTAATAATCGCGTCATCCATTTCATCACCTGCGACACGGATGGATTGTGACGTTACGATGCCTCCGAGGGAGATAATCGCCACTTCCGTCGTGCCGCCTCCGATATCAACGACCATGCTTCCTGTAGGTTCCCAAACAGGAAGATTCGCACCGATCGCAGCAGCAAACGGCTCTTCAATCGGGTAAGCGTCGCGAGCTCCGGCTTGTCTTGTTGCATCAATGACAGCGCGTTCCTCGACCGCTGTAATGCCTGAAGGGACACAAACCATGACATAGGGTTTTCTCGCAAACATGCCTTTATTTTTAATGGCCTGATTGATGTAATATTTCATCATTGTTGCCGTTGTTTCATAGTCAGCGATAACGCCGTCTTTCATAGGACGAAGGGCCACAACATTTCCCGGCGTTCTCCCGATCATGTTTTTCGCGTCATTCCCGACGGCGACGATTGACTTCGTATCCGTCTGCAGCGCCACAACTGACGGCTCTCTCACAACAATTCCTTTACCTTTTACAAACACAAGCGTATTCGCTGTTCCAAGATCTATACCAAGGTCTCTTGTACCAATTCCAAACATATGTATGTATCTTCCTTTCTTAAAGCAAAAATACCCTAAAGGGAAAAACTCATAAACTCTATTATAGCTTAATTTAACGAAAAAAAAAGTGTTACAAATATCCTTTTTCCTTTAAACTCACAAATTTTTTGTCGCCGATGACTAAATGGTCAAGCAGTTCAATGCCGATTAAATTTCCGCATTCAAACAGCCGTCTTGTGACTTCAATATCTTCCCTGCTCGGAGTAGGATCGCCGGAAGGATGATTATGAATGCAGATGAAGGAAGCGGCTGAGCGTTTGAAAGCTTCTTTAAACACCTCCCGGGGATGGACAATAGATGAATTCAGACTTCCGATAAATATAGTGCGTTTATGGATGACTTCATTTTTTGTATTTAAATATAAACAGACAAAATGCTCTTGGGTTAAGAAACGCATGTCCTCCATCACGAAGTTTGCCCCGTCTTCCGGGGAACGGACGACGTATTTTTCTTCATTGGCAAGTTTATGGATGCGGCTGCCCAGCTCCATGGCTGCCAAAATTTGAACAGCCTTCACTAAGCCGATTCCTGAGATGCCGGAAAGCTCTTCAACAGAGGCTTCCTTTAGCAGACGCAAACCTTCAAATGAGTGCAGAAGCCGATTTGAAAGGTCCATGACAGATTCTTTTTTTGTACCTGTTCTTAACAAAATGGCGAGCAATTCATTGTTGGCTAAGTTTTCAGCCCCGTATTGGAGCAGCCGTTCTCTTGGTTTTTCTTTTTCCGGGAAATCTCTGAGTTTTAACGGCAGATCATGAATGATCAAGCCCCCCTTTGTCTTCCCCTTCTCGTTTTGAAAATCAGGCCTCTATATCAAAATCTTTCAGGACCCTCATCGTTTTCGATATTGGAAGCCCTACGACTGAATAATAATCCCCGTCTATTTTTTTTACAAAAAGCGCGCCTTTTCCTTGAATGCCGTACGCACCTGCTTTATCCATCGGTTCTTTCGTTTCAATATAAGTCCATATGTCCTCTTCGCTAAGCGGCCAGAACGTTACTTCAGTTGTTTCATAGAAAGTTTCGCTGTGATCATGAGATTGGATACTGACGGCTGTCAATACAACATGGTTTCGGCCCGAAAGCCTCCGCAGCATATCGGCCGCATCTTCTTTATCTCGAGGTTTGCCGAGGCACTCGCCGTCCAGGCAGACAATCGTGTCGGCGCCGATAACGACAGCATCCGGATAATCCTTAGCTACAGCTTCAGCTTTTTGTTTTGCCAACCATTGGACGTTTTCTTCCGGTGAAAGGTTTCGGTTTAATTTTTCCTCCACTTGGCTGACGATAATGCTGTAGGACAGCTGGAGAAGATTGAGGAGTTCTTTTCTTCGCGGAGATTGTGATGCCAGAATAAGCCGCTTTGTCATGATAGTCATCCTTTCAGGGTTTGCTTAAGAAAAAAAGATACTTGTTTATACTACCAAATGATAGAGTTAACCACAATTTCAGAAAAATAACTTTTTCATGACAAAATGAAAAAAGCCCGTCACAAGGACGCAGCTCTGGCATTCATTTATTTGATTAGTCCCAACAAAAGCTGCTGGGCTTTCCAGCCGGATTCCGCACTTGGGTCTTCTAATTCCTTTAAAGCCTGAAGGATCGCTTCTTTTTGTTCTGTTTTATCCGCATCTGTTTTGCTGAGCGATTTTTCTATTTTCTCCACACTCGATTTTGGCACTTCACTGCCAATAATGGCTTTCGCTGAGAGTTCTGATGTTTCCTTGAAGGAATCCGTCATACCCTGATCTATGGACAAGGACAGTTCTTTTCCTCCCCATGCTTCAAAATCATTATCAATTAACGATTGTCCTAATTTTTGCGACATATCTTTTTCCGCTGCTAGACCGGCTATCACATAGGTATACCCGTCATCTTTTGATAAAGAAACGGCTGAGTACCCTTTTTCGGTCAGCTGCTTGGCTAACGTTTCGGCCCCTGTTTCAGAAGAGAATTTACCTGCTTGCACAGCATATGTTTTGTATGTACCGTCCGCCTGGCCCGTTTGCTCTGCACCGCTGCCAGTTTGACTATCTGCCGCCGCATCTCCCGCTTTCGCTGTTTGCCCTTGTGAACCTTGGCTTGCCGCCGCGGGTGCCGACGCTTCTTTATTTCCAGAAAGATTTAAAGCAAAAAGACCCAGCCCTGTTCCTAACACCGCTGCAAACGCGACAGTTGTGACCAGTCTTTTCACAGGCTTGCCCGTTCCTGTTTTCTTTTTAGATTGCAAGGGAGCCCCTGCTTTTTTCTTCTTTTTATACGGCGGAACAACTTTCGGGTCTTCTTTAAACACTTCATCCTCTTGAGAATCCCAGTTGAATTCATCTTCGTCAATCTTTGATGTCTCTTCCTGGGAAGCCGCGATCTCTTGTTCTGCCTTCCTTCTTTCCTCCCAATTAGAAAAAGTTACGGATTTGTCCTGCTTTTCTTCTGAATGATCATCTTCAAACACAGTTTCTTCTTTTCCGTTAATCGTCACCTTAAGGGCTTTTTCTGAAGCTTTTCCGTTTTTTTTGCTTTTCCGTTTTCTCATTTTCACTTCCCCCTCGCTTTCTTTGACCGTTCTATGGACTTTTCATGCTTCACACTTTAGCATAGGCGAAAAAAAAAAGAACAAGACTTTTGTCGCCTTGTCCAAAAACCGTTCGTCAAATTTTTCAGCGGGGTCAGAACATGGCGATTTTGACATAGAGTGATAATATTTCTTCACCGTACAGATAACTCACCAAGCTTCCGGCAGCTATCGCAGGGGCGAAGGGGATCGGCTGTTTACGATCGAGCTTTCCTGACAGCGTACCGCATGCACCGTACAGCATACCTATAAAGACAGCAAGGATAAAGGCTGCGATCAGCATTTTAACACCAAGTGCGATCCCCAAAACGGCAAATAACTTAATATCGCCGCCCCCGATTCCTCCTTTACTGAGTATGGCAATCAAGACCAACATGAAAAAACCGGCTGCGGCTCCTGATAAACTATCATACCAATTATGAAGCGGTGCAATCATTCTTCCTGCTATCAAAAAAGGGAGAAAAAACACCAGAACGCTGTCGGGGATCAGCATATAGTGAATATCTGAAGCCACGATAATGCTCAGCAAGGATATGAGCAGCAGCGCAACAACAAGTTCCCCGGATAAACCGAAACGCAGATAAGCTGCCGTAAACAAACATGCTGTCCAAAGCTCTGCTGCCGGATACATCAACGACAGTTTTTGTGAACAGCTTTTACATCTGCCTTTTTGCAGAAAGAAAGAGAAAACCGGGATTAATTCAGCATAAGACAACGGATGGCGGCAAAATGAACAGGATGAGCGCGGTTTTATAATGGAGATTTGTAAGGGGATACGGCAGCCTGCCGCATAGAAAAAGGACCCGAATATGAGACCAAGGATAAACATGACAAAAACCATTAAACAACACACCTTTTCTGTCTTTAGTTCTGGTGTGGATTGTAGCATAGAAAGCCACTTTACCCTTCATGTACAAAATGAGAATTTCACCATGAAAAAACCGGCAAAATAGACAGATAGCCTGTCTGTTCTGCCGGTTCATAAGAATAACCGCTATGATATTATTCTTTTCCTAATGTCAGAGATAAAATACAAGGAACCGGTGACAATGATAATTTCATTTGGATCTTCTTTTTTGCTTTCTATCCATTTGATCACATGGTCAGGATCCTCATCCCAGGTTTTATTACATATATCGCTTGCATCATAAAGGTCTTTGGCAAGGGATGCCCGCGGAAAATCAAAGGACGCAAAATGGATGGAATGTGCAACCTCTTCCATAGCTTTGATCATTTCGTAAAAAGGCTTATCCTTTAAAGCACTGAATACGATGTTTACCTTTTTATCGCTAAACCGCTGCTTAACCGTCTCAATCAGTTTATCGATTCCTTCTTTGTTATGTGCGCCGTCCAGATACACAGAAGGATTTTCCTTCACGAGCTCAAATCTGCCCGGCCATGCTGCTTTCCTTAATCCTTGCCGTAATGCCGCGTCACTGATGCTTGCCTGTTTTTGTCTGTTAAGCCACTCGGCAGCCAATATCGCTAAAGAGGCGTTTTGTCTTTGATGTGTCCCGATTAAGGATGTCTGCATCTCTTCATACAGCTTTTCGCCGGTCTTCAATGAAAAGCGTTCGCCTGAAGACAGTGCTTCTTCGTCAAAAAGAGTGCAAGTCTCATGCAAAGACTGAAACGGGGCTGATTTTTCAGCGGCTTCGTCTTGGATCACCCGCAAGGCTTCCCGCTGCGCAACGGCCGTAATGATCGGAATCCCTGTTTTAATAATCCCCGCTTTTTCGCCGGCGATTTCTTCTATAGAGTTTCCTAAAATATTCATATGGTCATGCCCGATGCTCGTAATGGCAGTTAAAATCGGCTCGACAATGTTCGTGGAGTCGTATCTTCCCCCCAGACCGGTTTCAAAAATAACGAAATCAACAGAGCTGTGCTTTGCAAAATATAGGAACGCACAGGCCGTAATGATTTCAAATTCTGTAGGAGGCCCAAGTTCTGTTTGGTCAAGCTCATCGACAAGGGGTTTTATTTCATTGACAAGCATAGTCCATTCCCCGTCAGAAATCGGTGCGCCGTTCACACTGATCCGTTCATTAAATGTGATGATAAACGGTGATGTAAAAGTTCCGACTGAATAACCTGCTTCCTGTAAAAATGAACGGATAAACGCCACGGTGGACCCTTTTCCATTTGTCCCCGCCACATGCAGAGCGCGGATCTTTTTTTCAGGATGCTCCAGGCCTTTCATCAGCCGTTTCATTCGCTCAATTCCGGGCTTTACGCCGAATTTCAGGCGCCCGTGAATCCAGCTTATCGCTTCCTCATAGGTAGTAAACACTTAAATCCCCTCTTTTTATAGGACAAGGCGGCTTCCGAAGAAACCGCCCCGGCTTTTATCAGCCTTTCAGCTCAGCCATTCTTGCTTGAACAGCATCGCGTTTTGTCACATAATCTTTTTCTTTTTCACGTTCTTCTTCAATGACGTGTGCAGGAGCTTTTTTGATAAAGCCTTCATTTCCAAGTTTCTTTTGGACACGTTCGACTTCTTTTGTCAGCTTATCGAATTCCTTTTGCAGACGGGCGATTTCTTCATCTATGTTAATCAGCCCTTCTAACGGGAGAATGACCTCTGCACCAGTCACTACAGCTGTCATTGCTTTATCGGCAGACTCGATATCAATGCCGATTTTCAGCATACTCGGATTCGTAAAACGCTCAACGTATGAGCGATTCGCTTCAAGGCGTGCTGCGATTTCTTCTGTGCTTGTTTTAATATACAGCTCGACTTGCTTGCTCATCGGCGTATTGACTTCGCTTCTGATATTACGCACAGAACGGATAAGCTCTACGAGAAGCTTCATATCCGCTGCCGCTTCTGTGTCGGTATGTTCCGGTACTGAAACAGGCCATGCGCTGACTGTAATGGATTCCCCTTCGTGAGGAAGGTGCTGCCAAATTTCCTCCGTTAAAAACGGCATAAACGGGTGAAGCAGACGCATCGTCTGATCTAGCACATAAGCAAGAATTGAACGGGTTGTCTTCTTAGCGGCTTCATCTTCACCGTACAGCGGAAGCTTCGCCATTTCAATGTACCAATCGCAGAAGTCGTCCCATATGAAGTTGTACAAATGGCGTCCGACTTCACCGAATTCATATTTGTCAGCGAGTTGAGTCACGCTCTCGATCGTTTCATTCAAACGCGTTAATATCCATTTATCTGCCACAGTTTTTTCGCCAGAGAGATCAAGCTCATCGTAAGTCATGCCATCCATGTTCATTAAAGCAAAACGGGAGGCGTTCCAAATTTTATTGGCGAAATTCCATGTTGATTCCACTTTTTCATAGCTGAAACGAAGATCCTGGCCCGGTGAACTTCCGGTCGCTAAGAAATAACGCAGTGAATCAGCGCCGTATTGATCAATGACATCCATCGGATCGACACCGTTGCCAAGCGATTTACTCATTTTTCTGCCTTGTTCATCGCGGATTAAACCATGAATTAAGACATCTTTAAACGGACGCTCACCAGTAAATTCAATTCCTTGGAAAATCATACGAGACACCCAGAAGAAAATGATATCGTACCCTGTTACAAGAACGTCCGTCGGGTAATATCGTTTGAAGTCTTCCGCAGTGATATCAGGCCAGCCCATTGTCGAGAACGGCCATAGCGCTGAGCTGAACCACGTATCAAGCACATCATTGTCCTGCTCCCAATTTTGTCTGTCTTCCGGCGCTTCCAGACCGACATACACTTCTCCGGTTTCTTTATGATACCAAGCTGGAATGCGGTGTCCCCACCATAATTGACGGGATATGCACCAATCGCGGATATTTTCCATCCAGTGCAAATACGTTTTTTCAAAGCGGTCAGGAACAAAGTTCACTTTTTCTTCTTTTTCCTGCAAGTTAATTGCTGCATCGGCAAGGGGCTGCATATGTACAAACCATTGGGTTGATAGGTATGGCTCGACAACTGCGCCGCTCCGTTCACTATGTCCCACAGAATGCATATGGTCCTCGATTTTAAACAGGACGCCGGCCTCCTGCAAATCCTTAACTAGCGTTTTGCGGCAGTCGAAACGGTCCATGCCGTTATATTGTAAAGCGTTTTCGTTCATCGTGCCGTCTTCATTCATAACAAGAATTCGTTCTAAATTGTGTCGATTGCCGAGTTCGAAATCATTCGGATCATGCGCAGGCGTAATTTTAACGGCGCCTGAACCAAAGTCCATATCGACATAATCATCTCCGACGATCGGAATTTCTCGGTTTGTGATCGGCAGAATGACCGTTTTCCCGATAAGATGTTTGTAGCGTTCATCTTCAGGGTGGACCGCCACTGCCGTATCGCCAAGCATCGTTTCAGGGCGGGTTGTGGCGATTTCAATTGTTCCTGATCCGTCAGACAGCGGATAGCTCATATGATAGAAAGCGCCTTGAACGTCTTTGTAAATGACTTCAATATCGGATAGCGCAGTCTTTGTCGCAGGGTCCCAGTTGATGATGTATTCCCCTCTGTAGATCAAGCCTTTTTCATAAAGCTTCACAAATACTTCTCGCACAGCTTTATTTAAGCCTTCATCTAGCGTAAAGCGCTCACGTGAATAATCAAGGCCAAGGCCCATTTTCGCCCACTGGCTGCGGATGAATTCAGCGTACTCTTCTTTCCACTTCCACGTTTCTTCAAGGAATTTCTCACGGCCTAAATCATAGCGGCTTGTGCCCTCTTCACGCAGCTTTGCCTCAACCTTAGCCTGAGTGGCGATCCCGGCATGATCCATCCCCGGAAGCCACAGAACGTCATAGCCCTGCATCCGTTTCATCCGTGTCACAATGTCCTGCAGCGTCGTATCCCACGCATGACCCAAGTGAAGCCGGCCTGTTACGTTTGGCGGCGGGATAACCACAGAGTAAGGCTCTTTTGTTTTATCGTTTTTTGCTTCAAAGAATTTTCCCTTTAACCAAAAATCATATCTGTCCTTTTCAACTGCCGCCGGATCATATTTCGTCGGCATTGTTTGTTCATTCGTTTCCATCGTAACCCTCCAGCATGTTTAGAAATGGCTGAGCAACTAAAAAAGAGCCCTTCATCCCTGTAAAGGACGAAAAGCTCTTTCGCGGTACCACCTTTTTTCATGAACAATACATTCATGCACTTAAACGGATAACGGGTGCGCCCCGAATTTCTCTACTCGAGTTCAAGAAATTTTGCTCCCGGGCGACCTTCCAATAAGACTGTCATAAGAAGCCTTTCAGCAAGCGGCTTCTCTCTCTGCATGCGTCTTTTTTGTACTCTTCCCGTTCCAAGCAGGTGTATATATCAGCTCGTTATATACTTCATTTATGCTCTTTATTATAGTAAAAGTGTTTTCTATTCGTCAATCATCTTTTCCAAAAACCCGTCTGCCTATACAAAAATGGGCATGCACCCATCGCCCAAGGTTACATATGATGCTTGCATATACGAAGAGGGGGATACATTGTGAGAAAAAAAATCAACTCATATTCGTTGCCGCCGTGGGTCAGACAGATACGTCACGCCTCCGCGCAAGTCATTATTCCGATAGCAGTCTTTCAAGCAATCAGGACTATCATCTTTCCGACAACTTTTGATGTTTTGCTGCTCGGGATATTAATATTTTTCGCTTGCGCGTTTCATTTGGAGTGGCTGTAATCAAAACGGGTCCGCGCCATTAAGACGCAGACCCGTTTTCAGTTTGAAATTTTTTCTCTTGTTCAATCTGATGAACCTTCATAACGAAGGGTTCCGTATTTTTCATCTGCCAATAAGCCCTCAGCAAATGGGCGCATTCCTCTTTTTCATGAAGCCTTTGATTGGTTTGGTAGCGGTTCAGCACTTTATATAAAGCAGCGGGGTAAGCCATATAACTGAGAAAAAGGCTGGTTTCTGATTCATATAGAGGAAAAGCTTTATGATACGTATAAAACCAGTCAAGACACTCCGGACAAGATTTAGGATAGCTTCTGAACGTTCTCTCATAAAAGCCGATCAAATCATTTTGAGGCGGACCGACAGAGGCTTTCTCGAAATTTGTAAAAAAGCCTGATCCCGCATCGTTATACAAAAAATGATGGATTGACAGGCTCCCATGATTCATGACAATTCTGTAATCACTCTTTTCCTTCATGGCTTCATACCAGTCTCCAAGCCGGTCAATCGCAAAGTTCACAGCAGAGATCGTTTCGGAAAAACATGTGACAGCCTGCAGTTCAAACGGTGAAAGGTACCATTCTTTTTCTGCCTGATCTACAAACTGCTCATAACTTAGCTTTTCATTCTCCCACTTTTTCTTCGTGTTCTCATAATGGTGTCTAATATCCTCGCCGCTGATTTTGATTTCCTGCACAGTCCTCTCATGAAGACGCGCAGTTTCTCTAAACAGATATTCATGCTTTTGATCCCGTTCTTCCGCTTGATCATATTGGAGCCAAGGCATCAAATAATAATAAACATTCCGAGTCTGCATACCGCCTGAAAAAAATTCACCCGAATTCGTTCTGTATATAGGTACAAAAGAACGAAAACCTTTTTCCTCCAGCGCCAGCATTTGATCTGTAAAAAGCCTGCTTCGTTTCACTTCGAGCTGTTTCAGCGCAAAAATCCCGTAATTTGTATACACTTTACATACACGCGGACTGACAGGTTCTATAAATTCCGCTGTCAGCCCATATTCCGCAAGAACCGTTTGGACATCTTCCATTCCATTCACCACATTTTCAAATCACTCGGATTTATGCATGGCTGTTGTTGTATTCCGGTATATAGAGAATCTGCCCTTCTTCTAAATCTGCATCCAATGATAAAGCATTCATTCTGATCAGCTGCTGTGAGCTGATATCATACCGTTCACACACACGTTCAATCGTATCCTGCTGCTGAACAATGCATATTTTCATTCTTGAAAACTCTTCTTCTTCTCTTGTGAAAAGTTTTGTTAAATAGAGAGAATTATTATTTTCTCTAGCTTGCGGTTCCTCCGTTTCAGCTGTTGGCACTCTTTTTGTATGAGCCGCCGGTTCTTTACTTCCCGATTCTGGCGTATGGGACAGCTGAAAGGAAAATTCAGGATGAAACTCTTCATCGGCCTTTTCAGCTGATGATGTTTTTCTCACTTCGATTTCAAAACCGGCTTCCTCTCGTTCTTCCTCTTTCTCCTCTAATAGCTTAGGCGCTGAGTAGAGTGAGTGTTCCTCTGGTTCATGTTCAGGTAAAAATGCGCGATAAGCAGGTGTCAGGTCTGCCTCAGGCTCTTCAGTCAATGACTGATTTTCCGCAAAGCTATTCTCACCCGCTTTATCAGATGGTTCCTGTTCGGCATGCAGACTAGGTTCAGATTCCGAATCAGTCTTTTCCTCCGAACGTTTTTTCGTGCCGACGCGCAGAAGCGGTTCAAGCTCCTTCTTTTCCTCTTGGCGAAGCACTGGCTCAGAAGCCGGCTGAGCAGACGCTTCCGCTTCTTCTTTCGATTCTTGGCGTAGCGCAGCCTCAGGCAGCGGCGGGGCAGTGATTTTCGCTACACTTGCTTCTTCTTCCGCCTCTTGACGCAGTACAGTCTCAGGCAGCGGCGCGGAGTAAACTTCCGCAGCCTTCTCTTCTTTTTCCTCCGGTTCTTGGCGCAGCTCTGCTTCTGGCACTGGCGCAGCCTCTTCCGCTGCACTCATTTCCGCTGTTTCTTCCGGCTCTTGGCGCAGTGTTGGTTCAGGCGGCGTGGCAGTGATTTCTCCTGCTTGCTTTTCTATTTCGGCCTCTTGACGGAGCTCTGCTTCTGGCACCGACGGCGCAACATTTTCCGCTGCACTCATTTCCGCTGTTTCTTCCGACTCTTGACGCAGTGCTGGTTCAGACGGCGGGGCAGTGATTTCTCCTGCTTGCTTTTCTGCTTCGGCTTCTTGACGCAGCTCTGTTTCTGGCACCGGCGGCGAGGACTCTTCCGCTGCACTCATTTCCGCTGTTTCTTCCGGCTCTTGACGCAGTGCTGGTTCAGGCGGCGTGGCAGTGATTTCTCCTGCTTGCTTTTCTGTTTCGGCCTCTTGGCGCAGCTCTGCTTCTCGAACCGGCGGCGTGGCCTCTTCCGCTGCACTCATTTTCGCTTTTTCTTCAGTCTCTTGACGCAGTACTGTTTCAGGCGGCGTGGCAGTGATTTCTCCTGCTTGCTTTTCTGCTTCGGCCTCTTGGTGCAGCTCTGCTTCTCTAACCGGCGGCGCAGCTTCTTCTGCTGCACTCATTTCCGCTGTTTCTTCCGTCTCTTGACGCAGTGCTGGTTCAGGCGGCGAGGAAGAGATTTCTGCTGCCCTCTCTTTTTCTTTGACCTCTTGACGCAATTCAATCTCTGGGGACGGGGATAAGGAATTTTCCGTACCCTCTTCCGACTGTTGGCGCAGACCCGCTTCTGGGGCGAGCGATGCGAAATCTTCCGCTGCATTCTCTTCTGCTTCTTCCGACTCTTGACGAAGTACAGCTTCTGGATCCGGCGGGGCGGAGTCTTCCGCTTGATTTTCATCAGTTTCTGGCTCTCGATTATTTAGTGACGGCGACTCAGATGTATGGTTATCCTCATCTTTGTCCTGCAAAAATTCCGGCGCAGCATACAGAGGAGCTTCAGGCTGCCTGATCTCATTTTCATCAAGCAGACCCTCAATGGCTAAATCAGCTTGGATGGTTAAAAGGCGTGACTCTGATAATTGATAATCAAACGCATCAATAAACACAAACACATCATTTAAATGGCTCACTTTATTTTTTGGAATGGTGATGTCAACAGGGAAGCAATGGGTCAGCTCTGCCGTTCCGTCCTCTCTTGTCCTGACTTCCTCTACAAACCGCTTTTCCGTAATCAGTTCTTCAAAATCTCTGCTTTGATCTATGTTGTACTCACCTGTAAGTTCTAGCGATCCTCTGATTGATACGTAATCATTTACTTCCTGCACCCTAATATCAGGATCTAATGAAATAGAAAGTAATTCAGAAACTTCCTGTCCTTTTTGGAAACAGATTGATTCTTCTACAGAAAATTGCAAACGATGATTATGCGGCAAGTTCATATCCTCCTTTCACCTAATCCTTAAAATTAGATGTCACTAAAGGTGTATGTCTGAAGGGGGGGAAATATGAATGGGGAATACAGAAAAAACCGGTACAAGGAAGGCCTTATACCGGTTATGCATAGATTACGCCCGACTGATTTCAGCAAATACTTTTTCAGCCGCTTGGATTGTTTTTTCAATGTCTTCATCAGAATGCGCAGTCGACAGGAAGAGTCCCTCAAACTGTGATGGCGGGAGGAACACACCTTCGTTTGCCATTCCTTTATAATACTTGGCGAACAGCTTCAAATCAGATGATTTGGCTGCCTCATAGTTAACGACAGGGTCGTTAGTAAAGAAGAAACCGATCATCGAACCGGCGCGGTTAAACGTATGCGGAATCCCGTAAGTTTCAGCCGCTTTTGAAATGCCTTCTTCCAATCTGTCGCCTTTTTTGATAAATGCTTTATAGGAGTCAGGAGTGAGCTGCTTTAACGTTTCAAGCCCCGCGGTCATAGCGAGCGGGTTGCCTGATAACGTGCCGGCCTGATAAATCGGACCGCTTGGTGCAATCTGCTCCATGATTTCCGCTTTTCCGCCATACGCGCCGACAGGAAGCCCGCCGCCAATGACCTTGCCTAAACATGTCAAATCGGGCGTCACTCCAAAATAGCCTTGCGCGCACTGGTAGTCCACTCTAAATCCGGTCATGACTTCATCAAAGATCAACAGCGAGCCGTGCTGTTCAGTGATATCGCGCAACCCTTGAAGGAAGCCTTCACGCGGAGGAACAACTCCCATATTTCCGGCTACCGGCTCAACGATGACACCGGCGATATCTTCACCGTACTCTTGAAAAGCAAGTTTAACACTTTCCATATCATTGTACGGCACAGTAATTGTATTTTTTGCCACGCCTTCCGGAACCCCCGGGCTGTCAGGCAGACCGAGCGTCGCTACACCGGAACCCGCTTTAATAAGCAGAGAATCGCCGTGCCCGTGGTAGCAGCCTTCAAATTTGAGAATTTTATTTCTTCCCGTATAACCCCTTGCCAAACGGAGTGCACTCATAGTCGCTTCGGTTCCCGAGCTGACCATCCGAACAATTTCCAATGAAGGCACACGGTCTATGACCAGCTTCGCAAGCTCATTTTCCACCTCTGTCGAAGCGCCGAAGCTCGTCCCATATTCAGCGACTTTTTTGAGGCTTTCCACAACCTGATCGTTTGTGTGCCCCAGAATTAAAGGACCCCAAGACAGGACATAATCAATATATTCGTTTCCATCAATGTCAAAGATTTTTGATCCTTTTCCACGCTCCATAAAGATAGGGTCCATATCTACTGATTTAAAGGCGCGCACAGGGCTGTTCACCCCGCCCGGCATTAGTTTTAGAGCTTCCTTAAAAGCGGCTTTTGATTTTTCATAGCTTCTCATCTGCCTCAACTCCCGTCAAATGAAATAATTACTCCGCAAGCCATTTGGCTGCGTCTTTTGCATGGTACGTCATAATAAGGTCCGCTCCTGCACGCTTCATGCTTGTTAAAATTTCTAACACCATTTCTCTTTCTTTGATCCAGCCGTTTTGTGCCGCAGCCTTCACCATCGAATACTCCCCGCTTACATTATAAGCCACAAGCGGAAGGTTATATTGATTTTTCACGTCACGCATGATGTCTAAATAAGACATAGACGGCTTGACGATTAAAAAGTCTGCGCCTTCGGCAACGTCTGACTCCGCTTCACGAAGCGCTTCCAGACGGTTGGAAGGATCCATTTGATACGTTTTACGGTCGCCGAATTGCGGTGTGCTGTCAGCCGCATCACGAAACGGGCCGTAAAATTCACTTGAATATTTTACAGCATAAGACATAATCGGAATATTGACGAATCCTTCTTGATCGAGCGCTTCTCTGATAGCTGCGACAAAGCCGTCCATCATGTTTGATGGCGCAATAATGTCCGCACCCGCTTTAGCTTGGCTTACCGCGGTTTGCGCTAACAGCTCAAGTGATTCATCATTCAGAATTTCCCCCTCTTTGACAAGGCCGCAATGCCCGTGGTCCGTATACTCACATAAACAAGTATCAGCGATGACGATAAGCTCAGGGAAATGCTTTTTGATTTCAGCAATGGCTTTTTGCACAATTCCGTGATCATGGAAAGCCTGAGTGCCGCAGCTGTCTTTTTCTTCAGGGATTCCGAATACGATGACAGACTTAATGCCGAGATTGACAAGCTCAGCCATTTCGTCCTTCAGTATATCTAATGATACATGATAAACGTCCGGCATTGAAGGGACGGCTTTTTTTCCCTCAAGCCCTTCCACGACAAAAATCGGATAAATAAAATCCGACGGATGCAAACGTGTTTCCTTTACTAATTCTCTCATACTTGCGTTTGCGCGCAAACGGCGGTGTCTGTTAAACGTTTGGTTCATCTTAATCCTTCCTTTCTTGACATGCTGCACATCAATGTCAGCATTCCTTCTACCGTGAATGTCTCGGGGATATGAGACGAAATGCCATACTGCATCAGTGCCTCCTGTGTTAAAGGGCCGATGCTGATATAATTCGTCCTGTCATTCTCCCAGACTCTTTCTCCATTTCCCAGCGCGTGCATAAATGTATGCACAGAGGATGAGCTTGTAAATGTAATATAATCAAATGAAGAACGGCCAGCAGCTTGTCTCAGCTCAGCTATGCCTTGTTCATCGGGAACGGTATTATACAACACCCATTCTCTGACCTGAAAACCAAGAGGCTCCAGCTCTGTTTTTATCACACCCCGTGATAAATTGCCTTTTATGACCGTGACCCGCTCACTTATTAATGCATGCTGCTTTAATGTGTCAGCCAAGCACTCCGCAATATATGTATCCGGCATTGCATCCACCGTTACATGACGGGTTTGCAAGTACCTGGCTGTCTTCTCCCCGACAGCGGCAATCTTTTTCTGCACCGGATGAGGCAGTCCGTTTTCCTTCAGGTAGGAAAAAAAGAATTGAGCGCCGTTTACACTGGTAAAGACAAGCCATCCCGGTTCAGAAAGATCCTTTTGAAGCTTGTTTGCATATTCATTGGGTAAAGCTTTCTGAAATGTAATAAGCGAAGCTGAAACAGCCGATCCGCCGAGCGCCTCCACTTTCTGTTGAAACGAAGCCGCCTGCGCTTTGTTGCGGGTGACAAGTACGGTCTTTCCTTCTAAAGGAAGATCATCACTCCGCATCCTGATCAAGCTCCTGTTTGACACGATCGATTAATGCTTTGGCTCCTTTATCCGACATAAGCGCCGCACAGCGTTTGCCGATTTCTTCAGGATCGTTCCCAGCCACCTTCTCTTTGAAAATCGTTTTTCCGTCAGGTGAAGCGACAAGCCCTGTTAACTGGACTTCATCTTGATCATTTATTGTCGCATAACCGGCGATCGGTACCTGACAGCCGCCTTCCATTGCATTCAGAAAGGCTCTTTCGGCTAATACAGTGCGTTTTGTATATTCGTCGGTAAATTGAGAGAACAGCCGCAGCAGCGCTTCATCCGATTCTCTGCACTCAATCGCAAGCGCGCCTTGGCCGACAGCAGGGAGACAGCGCTCCGGCTCGAGAAATTCCGTGACGACATCATCCTTCCAGCCCATTCTGGACAGACCGGCGGCCGCTAAAATGATCGCATCGTAATCCTCTGTTTCCAGCTTATGAAGCCTCGTATCTATGTTGCCTCTAATCCACTTAATTGTAAGATCCGGACGCTCGACTAACAGCTGAGCGCTTCTTCTCAGACTGCTTGTGCCGATCACTCCGCCTTCCTTAATGTCAGAAAGTTTTTGATGACGTTTTGATATCAGCGCATCACGCGGGTCCTCCCGTTTCGGGATACACCCGATAGTAAGACCTTCCGGCAATGAAGCCGGCATGTCCTTCATGCTGTGGACCGCCATATCAATGTCTTCGTTCAAAAGCGCCTGCTCGATTTCTTTCACAAACAGCCCTTTGCCGCCCACTTTTGACAATGTGACATCAAGGATACGGTCGCCTTTCGTCACAATTTCTTTAATTTCAAATGTATAGGAGGGATCTATTTCCTCCAGTTTTTTAATCACCCATTTAGTTTGGGTCATCGCGAGTTTGCTCCGTCTGGAACCTACCTTAATCGTTCTCATTTATCTTTCCTCCCGAATCTGTTTGGGAACCGTTATTTTAGCTGAACCAATGGAATTGCGACAGGCTTCCGAGCAGAAAGTAATTAATCATCAGCACGAGAAAACAAGCAGTATTCCACAGCGCTGCTACTTTTCCCTGAAGCTCTTTAATCAATCTGATATATAAGTAGTAGCTGTATAAAAGCAGCACGATAAACGAGCCCATCACCTTGGCGTCAAACCAATACAGCGTTTCAATCGAGACATACGCCCAAATTACGCCGAGAATCAAGCTCAGCAAAAGCATCGGAACCCCGATGACATTCAGAACATATGCCATATAATCGAGCTTTGATAAATCCTCAATCCTCAGCAGCCATTTTCCCCACTTTTTCTTTTTCAACAAATTGTATTGAAATAGGTAAAGCACTGAAAACACAAAGGAAAGCGAAAAGGCCCCGTATGAGAGGATCGCCATTGTAATATGGATAACCAAAAGCTCCGAGACAAGCTGTCCGGAAAAAGCCGCAGAATGCTGCTCCGTCGGTGAAAACGTATGAATGGCTATCATAGAAAACCCGATAACGTTAGTAAAAAACACAATAAAGTCCACACGCAAAAGCTTTGTCAGCACAAGAGACAAGGTGACAAGCACCCACGCATAAAAATAAAGGGCTTCTGTCACATTTAAGACCGGGAACCTTCCTGTCACCCACATAAAGTAGGATAGATAGACAGTTTGAAGAGTCCAGACAATAGAAAGCAACCAGAAGGCCATTTTCCCAGCCTTCCGGTTGTGTTGAAGAAAGTCTATAAAATAAAAGAGTACGCTAAGTGCATAAATGACAATGGTGCCCTCATTAAGTCTTGCCATTGCTGTATCAATCATTGAGCCTTCACTCACTTACAAGTGGGGCAAAGCCCGCTTTTGATTCAGCCTGTTTAAACGTATGGACCGGTTGACGGCCATCCGCGCTTTTCTCCGTTTGCCGCCCTGATGCTTCTTCAATATCAAAAATTTGCATGAACAAAGCAAGCTTTTCCTCTGAATCAGCCTCAGCCGCAATCTCTTTCGCTTTCAAAATCGGATCACGGAGCATTTGATTAATAATGCTTTTTGTATGTTTATTCAGCAATTTCTTCTCTCTCGTGCTCAAATGGGGCAGTTTTCGTTCAATGCTGTTCATTGTATCTGATTGAATGGAAAGCGCCTTTTCTCGCAACGCCGAAATGACCGGAACCACACCGAGTGTATTCAGCCATTGTTTAAACTCAACAATCTCCGCTTCAATAAACAGTTCAACCTTTTCAGCTGTTTCACGGCGCTCCTTCAAGTTGGCTTCGACGATTCCTTCAAGGTCGTCAATGTCATAAAGGAAAACGCCCTCGACATCGCTTAAAGCAGGATCAAGGTCTCTCGGCACAGCGATATCCACCATAAATAACGGACGCCCTTTTCGAAGTTTATTCGCCCGTTCCATCATTTCTTTTGACACGACAAAATCATTCGCCCCAGTAGAACTGATTAAAATATCGGCTTTTGACAGCGCGCTTTCAAGCTGGTTCAAGCTTTGCGCTTCTCCGGAAAAACGGTCTGCAAGTTCTTTTGCTTTCATATAAGTTCGGTTAATGACAGTCACCTTGCCGATTCCTTGCCCGTGAAGATTTTCAGCGGCCAGCTCGCCCATTTTTCCCGCACCGAGAATTAAAATGTGCTTCCCGGAAAGAGTGCCGAAGATTTTCTTTGCAAGTTCAACGGCAGCATAACTGACTGAAACCGCGTTTGAGCCGATGTCTGTTTCAGCATGTGTCCGTTTGCCCACCGTTACAGCCTGTTTAAACAGCGCATTGAAAACGGTGCCAATCGTTTTCTCTTCTTGGGCCGCCTTAAAACTCGCACGAACTTGACCGAGAATCTGTGTTTCGCCGATGATCATGGAATCAAGTCCGCAGGCCACCCGGAATAAATGCTCTACAGCCGCATCGCTTTCATAAAAGGTTAAAAACGGCGATAGATCTTCTTTGCTTAGCCCAAACCACTCGGCTAAAAATCTTTTTATATAATAACGGCCGGTATGAAGCTGGTCCACGACCGCATAAATTTCAGTGCGGTTGCAGGTCGACACAATGATATTTTCTAGAATGCTCTTTTCTTCTTTTAATTGAAGCATCGCTTCTGCCAGCTCATCCGGCTGAAAACTTACTTTTTCACGTATTTCAATTGGGGCTGATTTATAATCTACTCCCACAACAAGAATATGCATAGCCTTTTATTGCACCCCCAACACCCAACTTTTATTTATAATCATTCTAACATAGAATTCATTATTTATAATGATTATAACATAGTTTCTTTTAGAAAATGTGAACAGATTTCAAAAATGTTATGCTATATTATAAAAAGCTTCACGAAGGAAGCAGGTTCCTATTGAAAATACCAAAAACAGCAGAGATTTACCAAAAATCCGCTCATCAAACAAGAAGGTGATCCAATGAAAAAATCAATTTTATTTCCTTGTCTGCTGCTGGCCTCGTCATTATACGCATGGCTTCAAAGCGGTCAATTAGAATTATTTTCAGGCCAAGATCAATGGCCCGTTCTTCTTATGCTTTTAGGCGCCGCGTTTATTTATCAAGGTAAAAAAGAAGCGGCAGCCTCTCATTTCTTTATTGGCATGGTTCTTTTCGGAATGGGTTTGCACTTTTTCGCGAAACTGTCATTAGATTGGTGGCCGGATGATTTTGAAATGATTATATTCGTTATTGGCTTCTCTCTGCTTGCGTCAACTATTCAAAAAAAAGAATATGTATTTGAAGCCATTTCGATGATTTGTTTTTCCCTGTTTCTGTACTTTTTCAAACAGATTACAGCTTGGCTTGATTCTGCGCATATCCCGACGGCGCTTTTTAAAGAGTACTGGCCGTTTGTGTTTATTGCGATCAGTTTATTGTTATTATTGATAAAAAGAAAAAAAACTATACGATAAAAAACCGGCAGAGAAAGTCTCTACCGGTTTATCATTTTTTTAATGGCTCCCCACGCTTCATCTTTCCCCTTTTTCGTTTCAGAGGAAAACAGAATCAGCTCGTCTTCCGGCTCGATATTAAGCGTTTGTCTGACCACTTTTGCGTGTTTATCCCATTTCCCTTTCGGAATCTTGTCCGCTTTCGTAGCGATAATAATGACAGGAATGCCATAATGCTTTAAGAAATCATACATTGACACATCATCTGCTGACGGGGCGTGCCTCAAATCAACGATCTGCACCACGGCTTTCAATTCCTCACGTGTGGTGATATAGGTTTCAATCATCCTGCCCCACGCTTCACGCTCTGTTTTTGAGACTTTGGCAAAGCCATAACCAGGTACATCCACGAAATGAAGTTCATCGTTTATGATATAAAAATTCAAGGTTTGTGTTTTTCCCGGTTTAGATGATGTTCTGGCAAGATTTTTACGATTGATTAATGAATTGATAAAAGATGACTTTCCTACATTTGATCTTCCGGCCAGCGCAATTTCCGGCAGGCCCCCCTCAGGGTACTGTTCCGGTTTTACTGCGCTGATCACGATATCTGACTTTGTTACTTTCATGTTTTCTCTCCCACTAAAGCATACTCCAAGACTTCGTCTAGATGTGACGCTAACACAAAGGTTAACCCTTCTCTGACGCTTTCGGGTATGTCTTCTATATCTTTTTCGTTGTCCTTCGGCGCAATAATTGTGGTTAGACCCGCACGATGTGCGCCGAGCGCTTTTTCTTTCAGTCCGCCGATCGGCAGCACGCGGCCTCTCAGCGTAATTTCTCCTGTCATCCCGACTTCCCGGGATACCGGGCGCCCTGTTAAAGCGGAAACAAGTGCTGTGGCCATTGTTATTCCCGCTGACGGCCCGTCTTTAGGGACCGCTCCTTCCGGAACATGGATGTGAATATCATATTTCTCATGAAAATCAGGTTTGATTCCGAGCTCTTCAGCTTTTGAACGGACATAACTGAATGCCGCCTGTGCCGATTCTCTCATCACATCCCCAAGCTTTCCGGTCAAAATGAGCTTGCCTTTCCCAGGTGATAACGATACTTCAATGGACAGCGTGTCTCCTCCGACCGTCGTGTAGGCCAATCCCGTGACGACCCCCACCTGATCTTCCGTTTCCGCTTGGCCGTATCTGAAAATCCGTTTGCCGATAAAATCCTGAAGATTTTTTTCAGTCACCGTAATCCGCTTTCTTTCCTTTGCTACGATTGATTTGGCAGCTTTACGGCAAATTGCGGCAAGCTGGCGTTCAAGGCTTCTGACCCCTGCTTCTCTCGTATAGTAACGGATGATATCAAGAATCGCCTGATCGCGTAATTGCAAGTTTCCTTTTTTCAGACCGTGCTCTTTAAGCTGTTTCGGCAGTAAATGATCTTTTACAATTTCAAGCTTCTCTATTTCAGTATATCCTGATATATTGATGATTTCCATTCTGTCTCTGAGAGGGCCCGGAATCGTTGCCAGATTATTAGCCGTTGCGATAAAAAGAACTTTCGATAAATCAAAGTTTTCTTCAATGTAGTGATCACTGAATGTGCTGTTTTGTTCCGGATCCAGCACTTCAAGCATAGCAGACGAAGGGTCGCCTCTGAAATCCGAAGACATCTTATCAATTTCATCTAACAAGAAAACCGGATTCAGCTTGCCGGCTTTTTTCATTCCCTGAATAATACGCCCCGGCATCGCACCGACATAGGTTCGTCTGTGTCCGCGGATTTCTGATTCATCACGAACACCGCCAAGCGAGATTCTCACAAAGCTGCGGCCCATGCTTTTCGCAATGGATTTTGCCAGAGATGTTTTCCCGACTCCCGGAGGCCCCGCCAGACAAAGAATCGGACCTTTTAATGATTTTGTCAGCTGCTGAACGGCTAAGTATTCCAAAATCCGTTCTTTTACTTTCTCCAGTCCGTGATGCTCTTCATCTAAAAGATCACCGGCTGCTTTTATGTCAAGCTTATCTTCTGTCGCATCCGTCCAAGGGAGCGCAATAAGCCAGTCGATATAATTGCGGATCACAGAGCTTTCCGCGGAACTGGACGGGACTTTTTCGTAACGGCTTAATTCTTTCAGCGCCGTTTCTTTGACATGGTCCGGCATGCCCGCTTGTTCGATTTTTTCTGTCAAGGTTTGGACCTCGCCCGTTTTCCCTTCTTTATCGCCAAGCTCTTTTTGAATCGCCTTCATCTGTTCGCGCAAATAATATTCCTTTTGCGTGCGCTCCATCGACCGTTTGACGCGCTGGCCGATTTTCTTCTCAATTTCAAGCACTTCTTTTTCATTATTGATCAAATCAATTACTTTGTTCAGCCTGTCTTTTACAGCAGCCGTTTCTAAAATATCCTGTTTGTCCTTTAATTTCAGCGGAAGATGCGAAGCGACGATGTCCGCCATTCTGCCGGGCTCTTCAATATCAGTAACAGCGGCATAGGTTTCAGCCGATATTTTTTTAGAAATTTTTATGTACTGGTCAAAATGGTCCAACAAGGTACGCATCAGCGCTTCGTCTTCTACGTCTTTCGAATCATCTTCGTGAATGAGCTGAATATCAACTGTTGTATACTCTTCCAGTTCCGTGTATTCAGTGATTTGCGCGCGTTGTATCCCCTCAACCAGAACTCGGATTGTTCCGTTCGGAAGTTTCAGCATCTGTTTGATTTTTGTATAGGTGCCGACAGTAAAAATTTCATTTTCACCCGGTTCGTCTATAGAAATATCCTGCTGAGTGGCTAAAAATATCATATGATCATGCATCATTGCCTGTTCAAGAGCCTGAACCGACTTATCACGGCCCACATCTAAATGCAAAACCATCGTCGGGTACACCAATAAGCCTCTTAAAGGGAGGAGCGGGATGCTGCGTTTTAATTCTTCTGCCATGTGACTGACACCTCCGTGACTTTAGTATGAACCATTATAATACAACTTTTTCATCCTTGTACAATTCCAGGATTTCATAGTTCCGAAATTGACAACATGTATCCATCCGGTTCGATTTTCTAAAAAGCAGTCTCCTCGTAGTATACCCTTTCTTTCTAATCTGAAAAAGGAAAAGATGACCTTCATGAAAAAAACCCTATTATTATAATAGGGTTAAACGGATTCTTGATTGATTTCGATGGGAAATGGTTTTTGCTCAGAAGGCGGATCAATTAACACCGCATCCAGCACCTCTTGGAACGTTTTGACCGTTATAATAGTGATGCCATCAATTTGTTTGAGAATCGACTGCTTATTGTCATAAGGAATGATGACCTTCTGTGCACCGGAGTGTTTCGCCGCTTTAATCTTAGGAATTACACCGCCGATTGGCTTTACAAGCCCGTTTAAGCTGATTTCTCCTGTCATCGCAACCTTATTGTCAATCGGAATCTTATGAATCGCAGAAAAAATCCCCGCCGCCATCGCTATACCCGCGGAAGGTCCGTCAATCGGAATGCCGCCGGGAAAATTGATATGAATATCATAATCCGTCGGTTTGATTCCCATTGTGCGGAGAACGGTTAACACGTTTTCCACTGAGCCTTTCGCCATGCTTTTCCGGCGAATTGATTTGGATTGGCTGCCGATGCTCTCTTCTTCCGCAATCCCGGTGATGTTAATTGACCCCTTATCCTGAGCAGCCGTTACATTCACTTCAATTTCGAGCAATGAGCCGCTGTTAGGCCCGTAAACAGCAAGTCCGTTTACGATCCCGACTTGCGGGGCGGAACCGATTTTCTGTTCGTGTTTAGGAGTCAGCTGACTGGAATGGACGACCCATTCAACATCTTCAATGGTAATGTCCTTTCGTTCTTCAGTGACTGCCATACCGGCAGCGATTTGAATCATATTGACAACTTCTCGCCCGTTTCGTGTATAGCTCGTTAATAAATCAAGCCCCTCGTCAGAAATGTCTTTTTGAATCTTATCTGCCGCTGTTTTCGCAACTGCTTTCAGCTCGTCTTTCTCAAGCTCCCGGAAAAACACTTCTAAACAGCGGGAACGAATCGCCGGCGGAATCTCGTTCGGCATTCTCGTTGTCGCCCCAATAAGGCGAAAATCAGCCGGAAGCCCGTTTTGAAAAATATCATGGATGTGATTGGGGATTTGCGTATTCTCTTCACTGTAATAAGCGCTGTCCAAGAACACTTTGCGATCCTCTAGCACCTTGAGCATTTTATTCATTTGAATAGGGTGCAGCTCTCCGATTTCATCAATAAACAGCACCCCTCCGTGGGCATGCGTCACAGCCCCCTGCTTCGGCTGCGGAATTCCGGCCTGCCCCATTGCACCAGCTCCTTGATAAATCGGATCATGCACTGAGCCGATGAGCGGATCTGCAATTCCCCTTTCGTCAAAACGGGCTGTCGTCGCATCCAATTCTACAAAAACAGCTTGTTCATTAAAGGGTGATTGTTTATGTTTTTTTGCTTCTTCCAGCACAAGACGGGCCGCAGCTGTTTTGCCGACGCCCGGAGGCCCGTAGACGATAACGTGCTGCGGATTAGGCCCGCACAATGCGGCTTTTAAAGCTTTAATCCCATCTTCCTGTCCGACAATGTCCTGAAAGCTTTTAGGCCGAACTTTTTCTGATAAAGGCTCTGATAAGCGGATAGAGCGCATTTTACGCAGCTGCTCCATCTCCTTTTTCGATTCTTTATCTATTGTAACCTTCTGTGTCCTTTGGTTTTTCAGCAAATTCCAAAAATATAATCCGATGACAATCCCAAAAAACAGCTGAATAAATAATGCGATCCCTGTCCAACTCATGATGGTCCCTCCTGAAAAAACGATTTATGTATCAATTTATTCCTCTGCCTGCTAGTATCTCCCAGACAAGAGCTGAATAAACGTTTTTGAGAAGAGTTTACACGAGAAAAAAGCCTCCTGAATGTCACCACTCAGGAGGCTTTTTAGACGCATTATGCAGATGTTTTATCTTCATTATTGATAACTGTGCCGTCTTTTAACACAAGACGCGGCGCTTCACCGTCTGCCACTGTTGCTCCAGTAATGACACATTTTTCGATATCATCACGGGAAGGCAGATCAAACATTACATCAAGCATGATGCCTTCAATAATAGAACGAAGTCCACGCGCGCCTGTTTTGCGCTCGATCGCTTTTTTGGCAATTTCAGCTAAAGCGTCTTCTTCAAACTCAAGCTCAACGTCATCAAGCTCAAGCATTTTCTTATATTGTTTGACAAGAGCGTTTTTCGGTTTAGTTAAAATTTCAACCAACGCTGTTTCGTCAAGCTGTTCAAGGCTTGCAATGACTGGAAGACGACCGATAAATTCAGGAATTAACCCGAAACGAAGCAAATCTTCAGGAAGTACTTTTGAGAGAAGCTCTTCTTTTTCCAGATCTGCAACTTTGTTATCTGATCCAAATCCGATCACTTTTTGGCCTAAACGGCGTTTAATGATCTGTTCGATCCCGTCAAAGGCGCCGCCGCAAATAAACAGAATGTTTGTTGTGTCGATTTGGATAAACTCCTGATGCGGGTGCTTACGTCCGCCTTGAGGCGGCACGCTTGCCACTGTGCCTTCAAGAATTTTCAGCAATGCCTGCTGCACACCTTCACCGGACACATCGCGTGTAATAGACGGATTCTCAGATTTTCTTGCAACTTTATCGATTTCGTCAATATAGATAATGCCTTTTTCCGCTTTTTCCACATCATAATCGGCTGCTTGGATGAGCTTTAATAGGATGTTTTCAACATCTTCACCGACATATCCGGCTTCCGTTAATGATGTAGCGTCAGCAATGGCAAACGGTACATTTAATATACGGGCCAGAGTTTGGGCAAGAAGGGTTTTACCGCTTCCCGTCGGTCCGATCATTGAAATGTTACTTTTTGACAGCTCAACATCGTCCACTTTGCTGTTGGAGTTGATACGCTTATAGTGGTTATAAACGGCAACAGCCAGTGATTTTTTCGCTTGTTCCTGTCCGATAACATATTCGTTGAGAATTTCACGAATTTCCTGCGGCTTCGGAACGTCCTTAAATTCTACTTCTTCTTCTGTTCCGAGTTCCTCTTCTACAATCTCCGTGCAGAGCTCGATACATTCATCGCATATATAAACACCAGGTCCGGCAACCAGCTTACGAACCTGGTCCTGTGTTTTTCCGCAGAACGAGCATTTTAATTGTCCTTTTTCCTCGTTGAATTTAAACATTCTTTCACCCCTTAATCTTGTCTCACTTTTTTCTTTTACCGGCAGAGCAAAAGAAAATGATTCTTGAAACGATCGAGTATGTATTGCATTTTACCATACTTTCCAAAAAGACGGTAACGATGTGTTTCTTACTTGCACATTCTATATGTATGACAAAAATCAGCCCGGCATTATCTATCTTGCCCCAAGAAAAAGAGATATATCATAATTGTACAAAACAAGGCACGAATTATTCGCGCCCTGTTTTGTTATAACTATTATTATGCACCATCTTAACGGTTTTCTACAAGAAAATCAATTGCTTTGCGAACTTTTAAATCTTCTTTCATTGCGTCAGTTGAACCGATCGCTTGTTTGATGTTTTCAACAGGCATGTTGTATGCTTCAGCCATTTTAGAAAGCTCGGCATCTACTTCCTCATCTGTTACTTCAAGATTTTCCGCTTGAGCGATTGCTTCAAGAGTCAGGTTAGATTTTACGCGTTTTGCAGCATCTTCTTTCATTTGCTCTTTTAACGCGTTTTCGTCTTGTCCTGAGAATTGAGTGTAAAGCTCAAGGTTCATACCTTGCATTTGCAGACGCTGTTCGAATTCTTTCATCATGCGGTCAAGCTCAGTGTCAATCATAGCCTGAGGCACGTCAGCTTCAGCATTTTCAGAAGCTTTCAGAACAAGCTCTTCACGCAATTTAGCGTCAGCTTCGTTTTCTTTCGCTTCTTCTAAACGTTTCTTTGTTTTTTCAGTCAATTCAGCAAGAGTTTCAACTTCTTCATCTACGTCTTTTGCGAATTCGTCATCAAGCTCAGGAAGTTCTTTTGCTTTGATTTCATGGATTTTCACTTTGAAAACAGCAGGCTTTCCGGCAAGGTCTTCAGCATGGTACTCTTCAGGGAATGTCACTTCAACATCCTTTTCAGCGCCAGCTTCAAGGCCTGTAAGCTGCTCTTCGAAGCCAGGAATGAATGAGCCTGAACCAACTTCAAGTGAGTAGTTCTCAGCTTTTCCGCCTTCGAATGCTTCTCCGTCTACGAATCCTTCGAAATCAAGAACAACTGTGTTTCCTTCTTCTACAGTGCCTTCTTCTTTTACGACAAGCTCAGCTTGACGCTCTTGAAGTGCTTTCAATTCGTTTTGGACGTCTTCGTCAGTTACAGCCGTTTCGTCTTTTTCAACGTTTAGGCCTTTGTAATCGCCAAGCTTCACTTCAGGTTTAACAGTTACTTTAGCAGTGAAGATCAAGCTTTCGCCTTTTTCGATTTTTTCAACGTCGATTTCCGGACGGTCTACAGGCTCGATACCCGCTTCTTCAATTGCTTTCGGGTATTCTACAGGAAGTAAAATATCCAAAGCATCTTGGTAAAGAGCTTCAACGCCAAAGCGCTGTTCGAATAATCCGCGAGGAATTTTTCCTTTACGGAAGCCTGGAATTGATACTTGCTTCACTACTTTTTTAAATGCATCATCAAGAGCTGTTTTAAACGTTTCAGCATCTACTTCAACCGTTAAAACGCCTTCGTTTCCTTCTTGTTTTTCCCATTTTACTGACATGCGTTTCCCTCCAAAAATCTATTCAGGTTGTGTCGGTTTTCCATTCTAAAGCAATGTAACGGCTTCGTCCAACAAAAACAAAGCTGCTAAAGATCAGAATCATTATGTACAATGAAAGCCTGTCCAACCATATTTCCTATTCTTTAACCCGTTATACACAAATACAACCATTATATTATAACATAACACATAACGCTTTCAACTATATGGTGCGATTTACAAATAAGAAATTTCTTCAATATTTTTGATCATCGTACACGCTTCTTCAAGTTCCCTGTCGGTGAACTCATACATCATGTGCAGTTCTTCTCTGTCAATTTCAATTCCGTGCATCTCATAACCGACTTTATGCAGAGCAGCCGCCCACAGCTCGGCACTAAGCAATTGGGGCTGAAACGGATATAAGACGTACAGATGCCTTCTCCACAGCTCCTCAACGGCAGCGTACAGGGTCGGGTTCTCATTTCCGAGCGTCTTATCAAGCAAGCGGAGCACACGGTGTAAAATAGGCGCGGCTTCAGGCTGTACAGCTTCGCTTGGGAGAGTCGTCATGGATTCGCCGAACTTTGTGATATGGACCGGTTTGTTATAGTCATGCTCCGCCATTAAATGGAGAATCATTGTTTTGATGACCGGATGCGCGGCGGGATCCTGAAGGATTGTTTTTAGCAGCCCTGTATGGCTGGCCAAATTGCGGTCTTTTAATGAATGGATCAAATTCATTTGTTCCTCAGGGCTTGATAACAGTTTCTCTGTGTCCAGGCCGTCCTCGTCTTCTTCAGCCCAGGCTTCATCCTGACGCTCCGGATCAGTCATTTTCCGGCTGAAATCAAGCAGCTTATAAAATTGTTCTGCGCTCTCCGCCGGAAGCTGATTTTCTTCCAGAACGGCTTCAATCGTGCTTTTCACTTCTTCATATTGCTTTAGCTGAATCAAAATGGTCATGTAGACCTGTAAAACGGTAAAATAATGGCCGTATCCTTCTTTCAGCATTTTCTCACACACGTTTTTTGCATCTTCCAGTTCGCCAAGCTCTAAAAAACAGATAGCCATCCCTAAATGAAGATCGGATTCTGTATCTTCATAGTGCATGGCTTCTGAAAACAGCTGAAGGGCTTCCTGATACTTTTTTTCCTTCAAAGCAGCCATTCCCTTATCCACAAGCCGGTCTTTCAGATTAGGAAAAGGAATAATCTTTGCGTTTTTCTTGTCATGCGTCATACCTATATTCCTTTCAGGCACTTATTTTTTTCAAGTGTAACAACACACGTTCATAAACACAAGAAAGGAAAGGCTTGTCATTGATAAAAAAAGCTGCCGACCAAATGTCGGGCAGCTTTTTATCAGGCTTGAAGCCAAGAACTTCTTTTTGTTTCAAATTGATTGATTTCATCTTCAAGCAAAAGCGTTAAAGAAATTTCATCATGTCCGTTTACAAGCATCTCTTTCCAATGCGGATCAACATCAAAGGAAATCTGGTTCCCCTCGCTGTCATGAATCAGCTGATTTTCAAGATCAACAGTCATTGTCAAAGACTGATTTTCATACTGACCGGCGAGTTCCTTCCAGTTTTCATATGGCATACGAATCGGCAACATACCGTTTTTAAAGCAATTTTGATGAAAAATGTCGGCAAATGACGGTGCGATGATAATCTTAAAACCATAATCATCAAGCGCCCACGGAGCATGTTCACGTGATGATCCGCAGCCGAAGTTTTCTCCGGCGATTAAAATGGATGCTCCCTGGTAAGCCGGCTGGTTTAATTCAAAATCCGGATTCGGCTCTCCGTCAGCTAAGTATCTCCAGTCGAAAAATGCAAATCGGCCGTAACCCGTTCTTTCAATTCTTTTCAAAAACTGTTTCGGAATAATCTGGTCCGTGTCCACGTTAATTCGGTTTAATACGGCCGTTTTTCCTGTATGGGTTTTTAAAGGTTCCATCTCACGCACTCCTTACACAACTGTTTTTTCCTGATAATACTTCCTTACATCAACGAAGCGGCCGTGAATGGCGGCCATAGCAGCCATTGCCGGGCTGACGAGATGAGTTTTGGCGCCTTTCCCCTGTCTTCCTTCGAAGTTGCGGTTGGATGTCGACGCACAGCGTTCTCCCTCAGGGACAACATCATTATTCATGCTTAAACACATGCTGCATCCTGACTCTCTCCACTCAAACCCGGCTTCCAGGAAAATATGATGAAGCCCTTCTTTCTCAGCCTCCAGTTTTACGCTTTGGGAGCCGGGAACAACGATTGCTCTGACTTTATCAGATACCTTTTGGCCCTTGATCATTTCGGCGGCCTGACGAAGATCCGTCATGCGAGAATTCGTGCATGATCCGATAAACACATGCTCCACCATAATATCTTCTATTTTTTGATGAGGCGTAACACCCATGTATTCATATGCGCGGATTGCTTCCTTCTTATCGTCTTCCGCCGTAAAGCTTTCAGGCGCCGGGATTTCTGAATCCACAGGAAGAACCATTCCAGGATTGATTCCCCATGTCACCATCGGAGAAATTTCGTTTCCATTCAGGACGATTGATTTATCGTACACAGCACCAGGGTCTGTTCTTAACGCTTTCCATTCATCTACAGCTTTATCAAACTCTTCGCCTTTAGGCGTGTACTTGCGGTTTTTGCAATACTCAAATGTAATCTCATCGGGCGCAATCATGCCTGCTCTTGCACCTGCTTCGATCGACATGTTGCAAACAGTCATCCGCTCATCCATCGACATGTTTCTGAATACTTCCCCAGTGTATTCAATGACATATCCCGTGCCGAATTTCACGCCGTATTTACCGATGACGGCAAGAATGACATCCTTCGCCGTTACCCCTTTTTGAAGCGTTCCGTCTACGCGGACTTCAAGCGTTTTCGGTCGCTGCTGCCAAAGTGTCTGTGTGGAAAGGACATGTTCAACCTCACTCGTGCCGATACCAAAAGCGAGTGCACCGAATGCTCCGTGAGTTGATGTATGACTGTCGCCGCACACAATGGTTTTACCCGGCAGCGTCAATCCGAGCTCAGGTCCGACCACATGGACAATTCCTTGATCCACGCTGTGAAGATCGGCAAGGCGGACGCCAAATTCTTCACAATTCCGTTCCAGCGCAGTCACCTGACGCTTCGCAACTTCATCCTTAATCTCAAAGCGATTCACGGTAGGAATATTATGATCCATTGTCGCAAACGTATTTTGAGGCCTTCTGACCTTTCTTCCTTTTTGTCTCAAGCCTTCGAAGGCCTGAGGAGATGTCACCTCATGAATAAGGTGCAAATCAATATAGAGAAGATCCGGTTTTCCCTCACCATTTTTTACTACATGCCGATCCCAAATCTTTTCGATGATCGTTCGAGGCATCATCTTTATTTCCTCCCTCTACCTATGAACTAAGACCGCTTATTTTTCAAGCTGTCACACTATAGAAATTATATTTTCCCCGGCTAACGCAGCCTTAACTTCCTCAGTAATCGCCTGAGTGTTGCTATACTCTTGATTTTTCGTTAAATCTCTTGTTCTTTTACCAGCGGCGAGTACTTTGTTAACCGCATTTTCTACCGCTTTTGCTTCATCTTCCAGACCGAAAGATGTTCTCAAAAGCATTGCCGCTGACAAAATGGCCGCAAAAGGATTTGCCATTCCCTTACCTGCGATATCAGGAGCAGAGCCATGGACAGGTTCAAATAAATGAAGACCGGAGCTTGATAAGCTGGCTGATGGGAGCATTCCGAGAGAACCCGTCAGCATGGAAGCTTCATCACTTAAAATGTCTCCGAACATATTTTCCGTCACGACCACATCAAATTGGCTCGGCGCGTAGATCAGCTGCATCGCCGCATTATCGACGAGCATATGCTCAAGCTTTACATCTGGAAATTCTTTAGCGACATCTTCAGCCACTTCACGCCACAAACGGCTGGATTCAAGAACATTCGCTTTATCGACTGACGTTACTTTGCCTTTTCTCCCTTGAGCCATTTTAAAGCCTTCTCTGATCACACGTTCAATCTCTTCCCGCTTATAAAAGAGAGTGTCTACAGCCTCTTGTTCTCCTTCGCTGTTTACGTATCGTTTGCTCGGCTGACCGAAATATAAACCGCCTGTCAGCTCTCTCACAATAACGAAATCAACGTTATCAATGTATTCCTGTTTTAAAGGAGACGCGTCAGCAAGGCTATCAAACACTTTCACAGGACGCAGATTCGCAAAAAGATCAAGCTGTTTTCTAATGCCGAGCAAGCCTTTCTCAGGCCTAAGCTCTGAAGGGTTTTGATCCCATTTTGGGCCGCCGACAGCGCCCAGCAAAATCGCGTCCGCATTTTTACAAACGGTGACCGTTTCTTCTGGCAGAGGATTGTTATGTTCATCGATCGCGGTTCCTCCAATCAGGCCGTATTCGAATACAAACTCATGGCTGAAACTTTCGGCAACACTTTTCAATACGTCTACCGCTGATTCAAGTACTTCTGGGCCGATCCCGTCTCCGGGTAAAAGTGCAATTCTTTTCTTCAAGTTAACCGTTCTCCTTTCTGCTACGATCCGACAGCTGTATAGTTCTTTAATCCGCTCATATTAGATTGAAAGACCAATTGGCGATTGACTGCGTTTAAATAGGCTTTTGCGGAAGCTTCCAGCACATCCTGTGCAATGCCCCGCCCAGCTGATTCTTTACCATTAACAAGCACTCTCACATAAACTTGCGCAAATGCGTCTTCGCCTTTTCTATTAGACTGAATCCGATAATCAAGCAGTTCTATATCTTTATCCATACAGCGCTCAAGTGTGTTATAGATCGCTTCTACACTTCCGGCTCCCGTAGCGGCTTCCTGTATCAGTTCGTCTGTTTCTTGATTTTTTAATGACACAGTCGCAGTCGGCACTTGTGATGTTCCATAATGCACTTGAAGAGAAAGAAAGTCGTAGCCAATCTTGCGGTCTGTTACTTTTTCTTCTAAAATAAGAGAGACAAGATCCTCATCTGTGATTTCTTTTTTCTTCTCTGTCAGCTCTTTAAACATCGTAAAGAATTTATTAATTTCCTCATGATCAAACTGGAAACCTAAAGTGACAAGTCTGTCTTTAAACGCATGGCGTCCGGAATGCTTTCCTAACACTAAAGCGTCAACCGTGACACCGACCAGTTCAGGTGAGATAATTTCATAAGTGGATTTTTCTTTCAAGAAGCCGTCCTGGTGAATGCCTGATTCGTGGGCGAATGCATTGTCTCCAACAACTGCTTTGTTGCGCGGAATCGCCATTCCGGTCAACTTGCTCACCAAATCACTTGTACGCTTTACTTCATTTAAAGTAATAGATGGCTCAGCGTTGTAGTAATCTTTTCTGATATGGAGGGCAACTGCAACCTCTTCAAGCGCTGCATTTCCGGCTCTTTCACCGATTCCGTTTACGGCACATTCAATTTGATCCGCACCGTTTTCAATTGCGGCGAGCGAATTCGCAACCGCCATTCCCAAATCATCGTGGCAGTGAGCAGAAAGCTTCACTTTATCAATGTTCGGAACGTTTTCTTTCATATATTTAAAGATTTTTCCGTACTCTGAAGGAGCTAAATAACCGACAGTATCAGGAAGGTTAATGACACTCGCCCCGGCATCTATCACTTTTTCTACAATCTCCGCTAAAAATGGAAGCTCAGTCCGGCACGCATCCTCTGCGGACCATTGGACAACCGGGAAGCGTTCCTTCGCATATTTCACCATCGCAACCGCTTTTTCAACGACCTCATCACGGGTCATTTTCAGTTTGTGCTTCAAATGGATGTCAGATGTGGCGATAAACACGTGTATCCTTGGAAAAGCTCCGTCTTTTAATGCGTCCCAAGCCGCGTCGATGTCCCCTTTAACAGAGCGGGCAAGCCCGGTGACTGAACATTGCTTAACAGTTCTTGCAATTTCCTGAACAGCTAAGAAATCCCCTCGGGATGAAGCGGGAAACCCCGCTTCGATTACATCTACCCCGAGTCTTTCAAGCTGCTTTGCAATGGTTAGCTTCTCTTGAGCGTTTAAGTTCACGCCGGGAGACTGTTCACCGTCACGAAGCGTCGTGTCAAAGAAATTAATTTTGCGCAACGGAGACCACCGCTTCCTTCTTCTTGCCTTGTTTGACAAACGGCATCATTTCACGAAGCTTTCTGCCGACGATTTCAATTTGATGCTCGTTTTCACTCGTATTAATTGCGTTGAAGCGAGGGCGGTTCACTTGATTTTCTACGATCCATTCTTTTGCGAATGTTCCGTTTTGGATATCTTTTAAGACTTCTTTCATAGATTCTTTTACACTTTCGTCTACAACGCGAGGTCCTGATACGAAGTCTCCCCACTGCGCAGTGTCAGAGATAGAATATCTCATTCCAGCCAAACCTTCCTCATACATAAGGTCTACGATTAATTTCAACTCATGAAGACACTCGAAGTATGCAAGTTCAGGCTGATAACCAGCTTCTGTCAAGGTTTCAAAACCTGCTTTCACAAGTGCTGATAATCCTCCGCAAAGGACTGCCTGCTCACCGAAAAGATCTGTTTCTGTTTCTTCTTTAAACGTTGTTTCCAACACACCCGCTCTTGCTCCGCCGATTCCTTTTGCATAAGCTAGCGCAGTATCTTTCGCTTCGCCTGTAACGTCTTGATAGATAGCGAACAATGCAGGTACACCGGCGCCTTGCTCGTATGTTCTTCTTACAAGATGCCCCGGTCCTTTTGGAGCTACAAGGAATACGTCTACATCTGCCGGAGGAACGATCTGATGGAAATGAACATTGAACCCGTGGGCGAACACCAATGATTTCCCTGCTGTTAATTCGGCTTTGATCTCAGCTTCATATACTTTTTGCTGCTGCTCATCCGGAAGAAGAACCATGATGATATCTGCTTGTGCCGCTGCTTCTTTTACCGAGAATACCTTATGGCCGTCTTCTTGAGCCTGAGTAAAGGACTTACCTTGTCTTACGCCGACTACAACGTCAATTCCGCTTTCTTTTAAGTTCAAAGCATGCGCGTGTCCTTGTGAACCGTAACCGATAATCGCTACTTTTTTGCCATTCAATACGTTTTCTTTGATATCACCGTTATAATATACTTTTACCATTTCAATCTCTCCCTTGTTTGTTTTATACAATAGATATTGTTTTATTGGATGACGGTTTTTGCTGGGTTCCCCTGGCAAAAGCCGTTGTGCCTGTTCTCGCTACTTCTTTGATGCCATAAGGTTTTAACAATTCAATCAGCGCTTCAATTTTATTTGATTCGCCAGTCACCTGGACGACCAAACTGTCTCTGCTGACATCGACAACAGAGGCGCGGAACGGTTCTATTATCCCGTTAATCTCCGTCCTTGTTGACGGCGCTGATACGACCTTGATTAAGGCCAGCTCGCGCTGTACGATAGATTGATTTGTAATATCAGTAACTTTTAATACATCAATCTGTTTGTTCAGCTGCTTTGTCAGCTGTTCAACGTCGTTTTCCCCTTCTACGTGGACAACGAATGTAATTCTTGAGACCCCGGCTGTTTCTGTGTGCCCGACTGTGATGCTTTCAATGTTATAGTGTCTTTTTGTGAAAAGGCCGGTAATCCGATTTAACACGCCGGAGCGGTTAACAACAGTCAGTGTAATAATTCTTTTCAAGGTTTCACCCCCACCATTTCATGCAGCCCTTTACCCGGCGCTATCATTGGAAATACTTTTTCATCTCTTGCAACCCGGACATCAATGACGACCGGTTCATCCGAGGTTAAGGCCTCTTCCAGTTTTTCTTTCGCTTCCGCTTCAGATGTAATTCTGATTCCTTTGATTCCGTATGCCTCTGACAGCTTAACGAAGTCCGGCTGAGAAGAGAATTTAGACTCTGAATAACGTTCTTCATAGAAAATTTCCTGCCATTGTCTTACCATTCCGAGACACTCATTATTTAAAATGATGACTTTAACCGGAAGATGTAATTGGCGGATAACATCTAATTCTTGAAGGGTCATTTGGAATCCGCCGTCTCCAAGCACTGCCACCACTGTGGCATCTTTGTCGGCAAGCTGTGCCCCGATCGCTGCCGGAAGGCCAAATCCCATTGTTCCCAAACCGCCGGATGTCACCCATCTGTCAGCCTTTTGCAAAGGATAGAATTGAGCTGACCACATTTGATGCTGGCCGACATCAGTGGCTACAATCGCTTCGCCTTTTGTAAATTGGTGAATGTACTCAATCAGCTTCTGCGGTTTAAAGCCCTCCTTCTCATTGTCTACGTACCATAGTGGATACTCTTCCTTCCAATCAGCCAGCTGCTTTTTCCATTCGTCTGAATTGCTCTGCTTGCCGTTTTGTTTCATCAGCTCGCTCAAGACAATTTTGCTGTCGCCGACCACCGGGATTTGCGTTTCAATATTTTTTCCGATTTCAGCCGGATCAATATCGATATGGGCCACTTTCGCGTATTTTGCAAAGTGTTTCAGATTTCCAGTGACACGGTCGTCAAATCGAGCACCGATGCTGATCAGCAGATCACAATGATAGAGAGCCATGTTGGCTGTATAAGTGCCATGCATGCCTGCCATTCCTAAGAAAAGCGGATGATCGGCAGGGAATCCGCCAAGTCCCAGAAGTGTATGAGCAACCGGGATTTGCTGCTGTTCAACATAATTTTTTAATTCTTCTGACGCTTTTCCATGTAAAACGCCCGCGCCCGCTAGAATGACTGGCTTTTTCGCGCTGCTTACTGCTTCTACCAGCTTGCGGATCTGTAAATAGTTAGGCTCTTTCGTCGGCTGGTATCCCGGGAGGTCAAGTTCATGATCGTAACTGAATTCGCCTTCAATTGAAGCGACATCTTTCGGTATGTCGATCAATACCGGTCCCGGTCTTCCCGTTGTTGCGATATGAAAAGCCTCTTTGATGATTCTCGGCAGATCTTCCGGCTCACGCACTTGGTAGCTATGTTTTGTGACCGGCATTGTAATTCCCAAAATATCAGCTTCTTGGAAAGCATCGCTTCCGATAACAGAAGTCGCGACCTGGCCGGTAAAGACCACCAAAGGTAAGGAATCAATCATAGCGTCCGCAAGCCCTGTAACTAAATTTGTCGCTCCCGGCCCTGAAGTCGCGATGACAACACCAGGTTTGCCTGATACTCTCGCATAGCCTTCTGCCGCATGAATGGCCCCCTGTTCGTGACGGGGAAGGATATGAACCATTCCCGAGTTATAAAGCTTGTCATAAATCGGAAGAACGGCTCCGCCCGGATACCCAAAAATCATTTCAACTTTTTCTTTCTTTAATGATTCAATCAGCATCAGTGCCCCGTTCATCGTCTGTGTACATTTGGCAGAGGCAGAATCCACCTGTACATTTGTCCCCATATGATTTCCTCCTTTTAGTTGCGAATCCTCCATAGATCAACATCTATTGATATAGCTGATTATTCAAATAAAAAAGCCTTTCCGCCCACAATTGGTCACGCAATGCTTGCGTTAGCCAAAAGGGGCGAAAAGGCTTTTCTTTCCGCGGTACCACCCTTGTTTACGGCCGTAAAATAGCCGTCTCATGGATATTTCTATCCGTTTTGGTAACGAGTAAACATCAATGTTCACTCGGCCGAGTCCTACTCTCATTTCAGACCGGCACTCTGAGGCGAGTTCACTCTGTGAAGTTCCGCCGGTTCTCAGCAATTTCCGGCTCTCTGTGGAAAACTTTTTCAAAGCTACTTATCCTCATCTTCGTTTTGATTATTCAGACTAATTGAACAACATGTTCTCAAAGGTTCAAAAAGTTAATGTGTATGGTTTGTTTTACAGCATCAAATTAAGGTCTTTCTAAGTGTGAAACATGCATTTATCTTTTGTTTGAACTCATCTTACGCCGCTTTGAACGCAGTGTCAACAGCATTTTTAAAATTATTAGACAATTTAGATTAATCAATCTTATTTGTATACGCTTACATTATTGATGTATAAGGACCTATAAAAAGTAAAAGTTTTTATAATTTTTTTATTAATCTATTAACATTACTTCATCATTTTTCAAATTCCTATCAATATGTCACATTTTATAACGCAATATATATAGCATTAGAAACTTTTCTGACAGATACAAGCAAAAAGATTTTCAAAAGGAAAAGCTCAGCTCTTCGTCAGAAAATAGGCATAAACTGTTGTTATCTTGAAGTAATTTTATGAATAAAGCGTATGCAGATATCCATGGATTGCCGGCCGGCTTCCCTTCTTTTCCGCAACAGGATCAACCTTCTTTTCCAGGCGGATATCAACAGGGATATCATCCTTGCGGTTCCCGCACAGTCCATACAGCGGTGGCCAGCTTTAATCTCAATTCCCTTATAGCTCAGGATGCTATGGCCAGCATTTCGGAGACGTGAGAGGAAGCTATGGATTTTCGGCCCCACGGCGGGGACGGACACAGCTTCGCGGAAGGCATGGCGGGTTTAGGCAGGTTTTCGGTTAATCAAAGCTTCGGGAGAATCACAGAAAACTTTTCTTATCGGGGACATAAAAAACTGAAAACGCCAAATCGTCCTCAACAGTTTGGAATTTTTACATATATTTCAACTAAAAAATAATTCTCAAGCATGATGAAGAGATAATAAATGACCTCCTAGGAGAGTTTCTGAACTCCCGACCGATGGGCTTAGAATGCCGCTCTTTATATAGATACCATATGTAAATCGATAGTTTTGTGAGTTTTCCTGTCATCATGCTTGGAAGTAAGATGGTATATATATAGATTTAATTTAACATGTAAACAGTGTAATCCACTTCACTGCTTACCAAATGGAGTATTACGGAGGGATTTTGGTATGAATATTAAAATAGATGATGTAACCAGTTCTGAAGTGGCAGAATTAGTGAGAGAGCATTTACATAGCATGTCGCTAATTTCTCCGCCGGAAAGTATACATGCATTAAATCTTGATGAATTAAAAAAGCCGGAGATGACCTTCTGGAGCGCATGGGAAGAAGATGAATTAGTTGGGTGCGGGGCGCTTAAGGAACTTGATGGTCTCCATGGAGAAATAAAATCAATGCGAACATCTTCGTCACATTTAAGAAAGGGTGTTGCAAAACGACTTCTTCAGCACATCATTGATGAGGCCAAGCAACGCGGCTATCGGCGGTTAAGTTTGGAAACGGGCTCAATGGCTTCTTTCGAGCCGGCAAGAAGACTTTATGCCAGTTTTGGGTTCCAGTATTGCGAGCCGTTTTCGGACTATACTGATGACCCGAATAGTGTCTTTATGACAAAGGAATTGTGAAATATTTTAGAAATATAAGCGCAGGACTATGTTCTGCCTTATCTATCTTTTTTATATTGTCCCTGTAAAATACCATCTGACAATGAAGCAGACAAGGACAATCGTGGTTACAATTCATCTGCAGACAACTATCTCTATTCCTAATACACAAAAACCATCCAGCATTGTACTGGATGGTTGAATTATTATTTATATTTATTCACTTCATACATTAAAATATTTTTAAACACAACATAATCCTTTTTACTTTCAAAAGGCCCTTTGTTGTTGTCATGCTCATCAATTTCATAAAAGCCCGGCCCCTCTCCAGCATCACGCTGCTTGTACCATTTCAGAAATCCGTTCACTTCTTTCATGGACAGTTGATACTCTTTTTGCAAACCGTTTACCATGGTGACAACAAGGAGAGCGTCTCCGTCTTCTACTGCTGAATTATCCTCAGAAGGTGTTGTTGATCCTTTATCACTATCTCCCGAAGGCTCCTCCGCATCGGACGGTATATTCAAATCCTTTAATGAAATTGACATAACTGATTTAAATTTAGACTTTGCATACACTCCATCAAAACTTGATGTCTCCTCCATTCCACCGATTACGTAGAGAGTATCATCAATAATGGCAGAAGAATGTGCCATTCTATTTGGTGCTTTAGGATTTGTCACAGCTGTAACTGATTCACTTTTAGGATCGTACACCTTAATTCTGCTTACACCTCCTGTCATAAGTATTTTTCCTTTATAAACAAGTGCAGAATGATATCCTCCTGTAAATCCTTTCTTTTTTGTCCAGCTATCATTTACTGGATCATAGACATAAACAGTTAGACCAATTATTTGCGTTCCGCCAACGATATATAGTTTATTATCAATTACTGCCGTAGAACCCGCATAGATTTCATCATTTAACTTCTGTTTTTTCTCCCATTTTTTCGTTTCTAGATCGTAACTGTAAGTCGTTGCATATCTAGAATTTTCATAGGCTACCACATATATTTTCTTTCCGATAGCTTCAGCATAAATCCTATAAGCTTGAACTTTGTTTTCAAAGGGGAGATCATCTAATTTTTCCCACGTATCTTTTTTTGGATCATATACTTCTACTGCCTTGACAACTCCATCGTTTGACTTTCCGCCCAGCACATAAATTTTACCGTCAACTGTAACAGTCGCAGCTCCTGCCCTCTCTGTGGGCATGTCGGCTTTTCTTGCCCATTCATTTGTTTTAGGATCGTAGACAAATGTTTGATTCCCATAAGTACCTGGTTTTTCCGTTCCGCCACCTATCACATATATCTTTCCATCTACTACACCGCTACTTGCGCCGACACGGGGCTCGGGCAAATCTGCTCTTTCTTTCCATTCAACTGTTTCCGCGCTAACTGTTTGGAGCGATTGAAACATCGTAATAACGAATAAGAAAAAAACAATGAACCATTTTTTCAAGAGATAACACTCCTTTATTTATTTTTCCACATAACAAATATCGGCATGACGATAAATTTTTCCATCCCCCTATCCAAATATTTATTTTTCAGGAAATTCATATAATGAAAGGCTTATTCTTTTAAAATAAATTAATCTTGATGCGATTGACGAAAACTGTGAGTGTTTTCTATTTTGTTTATTTTAAAGCGTAACGGGAATTAAAGACGACAAGAACGATAAAATGTTATTTTACAGAGGAGGAGATTAATATGACAAAAAGTGTAGTTGGTGTATACGAAACTCCACAAGAGACCATTGCAGTGATTGAAGGCTTACTAACAAAGGGTTATGATTCAGACGATATTTCTGTTGTCACAAATCGCCGGGATACAGATTATCTCGAATCCCGTACAGGGACAGAAGTAAATCAAGCTCTTGAAGCAAATGATAGAGATTCTGAATCCTTTTTCGATAAACTGAAAGATTATTTCACAATGGATGATACTGGCGCACACAGCAAAGCATTATCAGACTTGGATATCTCAAATGACGAAATAGACAAGTATCAAGAAGATCTGGATGACGGAAAGCTTCTAGTAGCCGTTGATACAGACACACACTTAGATACGCCTATTGATAACGGCAATGCCCTTTCAGGCGGGTTTTCAAATACAAATGAGATGGCGGATTATACAACGAAAGAAGAAAAAACCATGCCGCTTCGAGAAGAACAGCTGAAAGTGGATAAAGAAGATATCCAAACCGGAGAAGTGGAAATAGGTAAAGACGTCAAAACAGAACAAAGGGATATGGATATACCTGTGAAGCATGATGAAATTTATGTAGAACGCCGTCCAGTGAATGATAATACTGGTGAAGCTTCTCCTGTAAATGACTCAGAAACAATCAGAGTCCCGATCGTTGAAGAACAGGTAGAAGTAACAAAAAAACCGGTTGTAACCGATGAAGTCGTTATCGGAAAACGAACTGTGGAAGAGAATGAGCATGTATCAGAAACAGTGAAGAAAGAAGAGCCTCGTCTCAATAAAGAAGGACATGTCCGCAACCTAGATGATGATGACGATGCTTTAAATCATAAATAACTCTGTATCACCGTAAAAAGACTGATCTAAAAGATATTTTAGGTCAGTCTTTTTTCAGGATAAACATTCATATCTATACAAAAAACCTCAAACCCTTGTTTAACCAAGAAGTTTGAGGTTTTTCTTTCGGTACGTCCCAGGAGAGATTCGAACTCCCGACCGACGGCTTAGAAGGCCGTTGCTCTATCCTGCTGAGCTACTGGGACATGTTTTTGTTTTTTCGCTTTAAGTATCAGCGACAAGATTTATTATATTAGGATTACAACAATAAGTCAACAGGTTTTTAGAATTTTTTTCATGAGGAAGAAATATTTCTCCCTCATGCTATGTTTCAAATGTGAAATGGCTTTGTAAGCCGGTGATTTCTTGCCCTGTTTGGTCGTAAAATGTTACTGTCGCTTCATTTTCTGCTAGAGTCAGTATAGCATAGCTTTTTACGTTCCGCACCCGCGGCAAACGTATGCTGCCCGGGTTGATCATGAGTTTTCCGCGCAGCATTTCGCTTCCTGCGATATGTGAGTGTCCGAAGCAGATAACGTCTGCTCCCAGCTCCTCGGCACGATAGTAAACGGTTAAGAGAGACTGTTTAATGCCGTGCAGATGGCCGTGCACCACCAGAATGCGCTTTGACCCGGCTGTCAGGATCAGCTCGTCCTCAAAATTACCGGTAAAGTCGCAATTGCCTTTCACAACGGAAAAAGGCCCTAATGCCGGATTCTCCGATTCAAGCTCAGAGTCGCCGCAATGAATCATGAGATCAACTTCTTTTTCATGGCGTTTTGCAATCATGTTAAGCTCTTCTTCCAGCCCGTGGCTGTCGCTGATGATCAGAACTTTCATTCTGCAAGCTCCCCCTTATCCCTCAAGCAGCTGTGATAACTTTTTCAGTGCGTTGGCTCTGTGGCTGATTTTATTTTTTTCATCACTGGTCAGCTCCGCCATTGTTTTATCTTTATCCTTTACGATAAAGATCGGATCATAGCCAAAGCCGTTTTCGCCTTTAGGTTCCTCTGCAATGTAGCCCTCGACATGCCCTTCGACTGTTTTTGTCTCTTCACCCGGAATACTGACGGCAAGCGCGCAGCGGAATCGGGCCGTACGCTGTTCTTTTTCAATGCCTTTCAGTTTCTGAAGCACTTTATTGATATTCGCCGTGTCATCTTTTTGTTCGCCTGCATATCGGGCCGAATAAACGCCCGGGCTTCCGCCTAAATTATCCACAGATAAACCGGAATCATCAGCAATGACCATTTTGTTCACTGCCTTGGCGACGGCTTCAGCTTTAAGAACCGCATTTTCTTCAAACGTGTGGCCGGTTTCTTCGATTTCTTCCAAAAATCCGATATCCGCTAACGATTTGACGTCGTACCCTTTTGGCGCAAGAATGTCTTTGAACTCTTTCACTTTTCCCGGATTGTGCGTTGCAATAATCGCTTCTTTCATGATGATCAAGCCTTTCTGTCTTTATTTCAGTTCTGGCAGGTAATCTCCCAGCACCGCTTTTTGCTTGTCAATCAGCTCTTGGATTCCTATTTCTGCGAGGCTGAGAAGCCCGTCCAAATCCTCGCGTGAAAACGTCGCTTCCTCTCCGGTTCCCTGAAGCTCAACAAAGCGGCCGCTTCCCGTCATGATGACGTTCATGTCTACTTCCGCGGCGGAATCTTCCGCATAATTTAAATCTAACAGAAGTCCCTGTTCCTTATCAATTCCGACAGAAATCGCTGCTAAAAAGTCAGTGATTGGAGTCTTTTTGAGCACACCTGATTTTACTAATTTTCCGATTGCGATACCCATTGCAAGAAACGCGCCTGTGATGGAGGCTGTTCTTGTCCCGCCGTCCGCCTGAATGACATCACAGTCAATCCAGATCGTCCTTTCACCGAGCTTTTCCAAATCGACGACCGCACGCAGCGCACGTCCGATCAGACGCTGAATTTCCATCGTTCTTCCGGTAACTTTCCCTTTTGAAGATTCTCTGATCGTTCTTTGATTGGTTGCCCGCGGCAGCATGCTGTATTCCGCCGTAATCCACCCTTTGCCTTCTCCGCGCAAAAATGGCGGAACGCGGTCTTCCACAGATGCATTGCAGATCACTTTCGTGTTTCCCGCTGTAATTAAAACAGAACCTTCCGGATGGCTGATAAAATCCAGATCAAATGTGATCGGCCGCAGCTCATCGTGTTGTCTTCCGTCGTGTCTCATGTTTTACCTCCGATTGTATGTACATAAACCTTTTTTGTCCCGGAACTGAATAAAGAAAGAGGCAGCCGGAACGCTAACCTCTTTCTTACTAGTATATCAAAAATCCTAAATTAAAAACTACCCGTATTCACTTGCGACGGTCTTGATACCGGTTTTGAGAGCTTTTCACCTTTTTCATTGACCAGCTCCGCCTTACCATTCACTTTTACAGACACGCTTTTCACATCAGGTTGCTCCGTTAATGTCAACACGATACTGTTTAAGACCTCTGATGAGATCATCTTTGTCTTTTCGTCGGCACTTCCGTAAATCGAGCTATTAAAATCAAGGGTAACATGACCGTCTTTGAGCTTTGGTTTGCTCACGAGCTTCACGTTTTCTTGGAAATCCGTTAAAAGGCCGCTTGCCTTGCTCGGTCCATCCGCCAGCTCATTGATTGCGGCTGTAATGTCATTTGTCTCTGAATTGTCGATTCGTTTTGTCACAGGCACATAGTACTCGCTGTCATCTGTTTCTGCTAAATAATAGACTGTCACCGGGTGTGTAGCCGTCATGTCATTGACCCCGGCTGTCTCGATATTAATGCCGTCTTTTCTGCTTAAATCGTCTGAAATCGGAGTTCCGCCCACAGGCATTTCTTTCAGCTCATGCCCGTTAATTCTCATCTTCACTTTATCTACTGAACTAAACTGAGTGAGCGTCCATGTCACCGATTGGACAATTTTTTGTTCATCTTCTTTTTTATAATTTTTAAATTCATTGGAGAAATCAGCTACCGCGGTGCCGTCTTTTTTGATATCAACATTTACCGTCGTATCAGCCGGCAGAACAGCTCTGAATCCATTTGGCAGCATTTCTGTCACAGGTCCGCCTTGAACGAGGTATTCAAGGGCCTGTTTAGCGGTTCCCTCACTTTTTGGAAGAGGCAGCGTCTGTGCTACGACATATCCATTTTTATCAATCAGATAAAGCTCCCTCATGACTGTGGATGATTCTTGATCCGCTTTAGAGGTATCGCTTTTTTTGCTGTCGGTTTTATTTAAATCCGCCCCTGCTTCATCCTTTACATATGAAACATCTTGCGGCGGATCAATTTCCTCGGCTGCTTTATCGGATTGAAACAAACCGCATCCAGATAAAAGCAAGGCAGAGGTAAGACATGTTGCGGCGATGACAGTAGATCCTTTTTTCAGCATACTTTTCCCTCCTAAGGCTGTTTGTACTACTATGTATACGAGCCCTTTCGGGAAATAGACCGTAATCTTTGAATTTATGGCATAAGAAATAAAAAGAAGCGGCAAAACCCCGCAGCAATTATGCCGCGGGGTATACAAACTATCTATTTACCGGTTCTTGAAGAGAAATGCATTCTACATGACCCACTTCATGGCCGAACCAATCATCAGCAATTTTTGCAAAACGGCTGCGCTCTCCGGTTGTGAGGAATTGATGTTCCGCCGCAAACGGAGACTGATTTAATAAGCCTTTATACGAAAGGATCGTGCTCACTTCCCGTGCGGTTTCATCGCCGGAAGAAATGATTTTCACATGCTCTCCCATGTATCTCTGGATCGCATCTTTTAAAATTGGGTAATGAGTGCATCCTAAAATAAGCGTATCAATGGTTGTGTTTTTCAGCGGGTGCAGTGATGTCTCGACAATTTCATCAGCTGTTTTGTCAAGAAATTTCCCGCTTTCTACAAACGGCACGAGCTGCGGGCAGGCGAGATTTTCTACCGTTAACTCTGTATTTAAAGCCAAAAGCGCTTCTTCATAGGCGCCGCTTTTAATCGTATTCTCCGTGCCGATCACACCGATTGTTTGATTCTTCGTTACTTTGATCGCCGTTCTCGCTCCTGGCTGAATGACACCGACAACAGGAATATCCACTTCACGTTTAATCGTGTCTAAAGCGATCGCTGTTGCGGTGTTGCAGGCAATTACAAGCATCTTAATGTGATGGCTGTTTAATAAGTACTGCGTTAATTCCCGCGTATATTGTAATACTTCTTCTTCAGGACGCGGGCCGTACGGGCAGCGTTTCGTATCCCCTACATATATGATATTTTCTTTTGGTAGCTGTCTTATGATTTCCTTAGCAACGGTTAACCCGCCAACCCCGGAATCAATGACTCCAATTGGTTGATCCAACAAAATCGCCTCATTTTCTTTTCATTTCTTGCTGCAATTTCAACAATGATGTTTCGAAAACGACCACTTCGTCTTCTGAAAACGTCTCAAACATATCGCACAGGTATTCCTGCCTTTTTTTGATCACTTCTTGAATAATGCGTTCTCCTTCAGGCAGCAGGTGAATTCTCACGACGCGTCTGTCCGACGGGTCCTTTACCCGCTCGACAAGCGCATTTTTTTGCATACGGTCAATAAGGTCTGTTGTCGTGCTGCATGCCAGATACATTTTCCCCGACAGCTCGCCTATTGTCATGTCTCCAAGCTCATAAAGCCATTGCAGACCGACAAATTGAGGCGGTGTGATCGCATATTGATTAAGGATTTCTCTTCCTTTTTGTTTAATGATCGCGGCAATGTGGCGGAGTGACTTTTCAATGTCCGCAACATGCTCCAACTGTTTTGATGTCATATGTCCATCCCTCACTCAAGGATTTCTTGACGCAAATAAGCGTTCCGTGTCTATTTTCCTTCTTTTTTAAATAAAATGCAAGACTGATGAAGAAAAAGACGGGGCTTTCAGACAAATGACAAATAACCGGTTCCCTCTTGTAAAGAAGGAATACCGGCAAGAATTAGAGCTCTAGCTCACCCATTCTAAGAAGCTCAACAACGGCTTGCGAACGCCCTTTCACACCCAATTTCTGCATGGCATTTGAAATATGGTTACGAACGGTTTTCTCACTGATAAATAGCTCGCTTGCAATCTCCTTTGTTGTCTTATCTTGAACGAGCAATTCGAACACTTCTCTTTCTCTTTTTGTTAGCAGCGGCTTTGATTGAAATTCTTTCTCCTTCAAGTATTGTAACCCTCCTTGCTAAGGTGAGAGCGAATCTGAAACGAATGGGTTTTGATATAGTCAAGATATCTTATGTAAAGAGCGCGCGGGAGGTGACGTTTACACGAGAAATAGTTCACTGTTTATGCAAGGAGATTTGCTTTTTCGTCTTCTGTCCAGCTGACAGCCTTGCCGCTTTTCTTGGAAATTTGCACCATAACAACTGAACCCGTAAAGCAAGGCTCGCCTTCTTGATTTTCCCCGAGGTAATGCAAAGTAAGAGACGCATTGCCGACAGCGCTTGTTTTCACAAAAATGCGGAGCGCTTCATAGGGCATAACCTGCCTCAAATAATCGCATTGCTGGCTGGCTACAACAGTCATTGTTTCTCGATTTTCATTCATCATGTGCAGCTTCTTGAAATAGGAAATCCTGGCTTCTTCAAAATAAATGAAAGGGGTTACATTATTCATATGGCCAAACATGTCTGTTTCTGAAAACCGAACCGATACCTCATCATAGAAGGAAAAGGACGCTCTCCATTGTTCAAACGGTCTATCTATATAAGCCGGCAGTTTCACTGCATTCATCTCCTTTTTATCAAAAATAAGCCTCTTCCATGCGGAAGAGGCTTATAATTCTTATACTCTGTCGCTTCCGAAGAAATTGCGGAATGCTTGTAAATTCGTATCTCTGTTTAAGGCTGCAATAGAAGTTGTCAGCGGGATGCCTTTCGGACAGGATTGAACACAGTTTTGTGAGTTCCCGCAGTCTGCAAGACCCCCGTCTTCCATGAGCGCTTCCAAACGGTCGGATTTATTCATCGCCCCTGTCGGATGAGCGTTAAATAGGCGAACCTGAGACATAGGAGCCGGCCCCATGAAATCTGATTTGCTGTTTACATTCGGGCAAGCTTCAAGACAGACGCCGCATGTCATGCATTTAGATAATTCATATGCCCATTGGCGGCGTTTTTCCGGCATTCTCGGACCGGGTCCTAAATCGTATGTTCCGTCAATCGGAACCCACGCTTTTACTTTTTTCAATGAATCGAACATTCTGCTGCGGTCAACTTGCAAATCGCGCACAACCGGGAATGTTTTCATCGGCTTTAAGCGGATCGGCTGTTCAAGCTGGTCAACAAGCGCCGTACAGGACTGGCGCGGCTTCCCGTTAATGACCATTGAGCACGCGCCGCATACTTCCTCAAGACAGTTCATGTCCCATGTGACAGGAGTTGTTTTTTCCCCTTTCACGTTGACCGGATTTCTGCGGATTTCCATTAAAGCTGAAATCACATTCAGATTCGGACGATAACCGATTTCAAATTCTTCATCATAAGGCGTGCTGTCGGCTGTATCTTGACGGGTGATAATAAACCGTATTGTCTTTTTTTCACTCATGATTATTTCGCCACCTTTTTCTTCGAGTAATCCCGTTTACGAGGTGTGATCAGTGAAACATCGACATCCTGATAATCAAATTCCGGCGCCTCAAACTGCCCAACGTGCTTAGCCATTGTTGTTTTGAGCCACTCATCGTCGTTACGCTCAGGATAATCCGGTTTATAATGCGCACCCCGGCTTTCGTTACGGTTATAAGCGCCGAGTGTAATGACCCTGGCCAGCTGCAGCATATTCGAGAGTTGGCGGGTAAACATCGCACCCTGGTTGCTCCATTTTGTGGTGTCATTGATATTGATTTTTTGGTATCGTTCCATTAATTCCTGAATCTTATCATCGGTTTTCAAGAGCTTGTCATTATGACGGACAACCGTTACGTTAGCGGTCATCCATTCACCGAGCTCCCTATGAAGCACATAAGCATTCTCGTCGCCGTCCATGCTCATAATATTGGCCCATTTTTCTTCTTCTTTTTTCGTATGGGCATCAAATAATGCTGAAGACATATCTTCGACTGAAGATTCCAAGCCGTTTACGTATTTAACCGCATTCGGACCTGCTACCATGCCTCCGTAAATGGCGGAAAGAAGAGAGTTCGCCCCTAAGCGGTTTCCTCCGTGCATAGAGTAATCACACTCACCTGCTGCAAAAAGGCCCGGGATATTTGTCATTTGATCGTAATCCACCCATAATCCGCCCATTGAGTAATGGACTGCAGGGAAGATTTTCATCGGGAGCTTGCGCGGGTCATCGCCCATAAATTTTTCATAGATTTCAATGATACCGCCAAGCTTGATATCAAGCTCTTTCGGATCTTTATGAGACAGGTCGAGATACACCATGTTTTCGCCGTTAATGCCGAGTTTTTGATTGACGCATACATCAAATATTTCGCGTGTCGCAATATCCCGGGGCACAAGATTTCCGTACGCCGGATATTTTTCTTCAAGGAAATACCACGGTTTCCCGTCTTTATACGTCCACACACGTCCGCCTTCACCGCGCGCTGATTCACTCATCAGTCTCAGCTTATCATCACCCGGTATCGCTGTCGGATGAATCTGGATAAATTCGCCGTTCGCGTAATATGCGCCCTGCTGATACACGATTGAAGCGGCAGAACCTGTGTTGATCATAGAGTTCGTTGACTTTCCGAATACAATGCCCGGTCCGCCCGTTGCCATGATGACAGCGTCTGAACGGAACGACTCAATTTGCATATTTGTCAGATTTTGCGCGACAATCCCGCGGCATGTTCTGTCATCATCTAAGACAGCGCCAAGGAATTCCCAGCCTTCGTATTTCGTAACAAGGCCTGCGACTTCATATCTGCGGACCTGCTCGTCCAGCGCATATAGCAGCTGCTGTCCAGTCGTCGCGCCCGCGTATGCAGTTCTGTGATGCTGAGTGCCTCCAAAACGGCGGAAATCAAGAAGTCCTTCAGGCGTACGGTTAAACATAACGCCCATCCGGTCCATTAAATGGATGATTGACGGCGCCGCGTCACACATCGCTTTTACCGGCGGCTGATTCGCGAGAAAGTCTCCGCCGTACACTGTGTCATCGAAATGCTCCCATGGAGAGTCGCCTTCCCCTTTTGTATTAACCGCTCCGTTTATTCCGCCCTGCGCACAAACTGAGTGTGAGCGTTTGACGGGAACTATAGAAAAAAGCTTAACTGCCGTTCCGGATTCCGCTGCTTTAATTGTCGCCATAAGGCCGGCCAGACCCCCGCCGACTACGATAATGCTTGATTGACTCATGATAGCCCCTCTCCCTCTAGTAATCTAATACTCTTATACAAATGCCAAAATCGCTTTTAATCCTACGTAAGACAATGCAACAAAAATGATCAGCGTTACGTACGTCGAAATTTTTTGAGAACGCGGTGTCACAGTAATACCCCAAGTAACCGCGAACGACCACAACCCGTTCGAAAAGTGGAAAATGGTAGATATCACACCTACAATGTAGAAGCCCAGCATAAAAGGAGAGCTTAAGATATTCGCCATCATATCGAAGTTGACTTCAGCGCCAAGCTGCGCCGCGATGCGCGTTTCCCATAAGTGCCAGCTGACGAAAATAAGAGTGATGATACCGGTTACACGCTGCATGACGAAAAGCCAGTTTCTCATATAGCTGTACTGGCCTGCATTGTTTTTTGCAGTAAATGCTATGTACACGCCGTAAACCGCATGATAAATTAAAGGTAAGAAGATAATAAAAATTTCCAAAGCATACCTGAACGGCAGGCTATCCATAAAATGAGCCGCATTGTTGAATGCTTCCGCTCCCCTTGCGGCAAACTGGTTGACAACTAAATGCTGAATTAAAAATATGCCGACCGGTATGACGCCGAGCAAGGAATGCAATCTTCGAAAATAAAACTCTCTGTTCCCAGACATTACTTTACCCCCTAGTTTGATAAGTGCGAAATGTGATAAATCTCTGTCCCCCGCTTCTTTCAATTGTAAGCACTTTATTAAGATTTATTGACAATTTCATTTTACTCCTCCCTCAAAAGGTCGTCAAGAAAACGCGTACATAAATTACAATTTTCCGAATTAAATAGTTGGTTTGAAAATTTTATTTTATTAATATATGTTTCTTCTTTATTTTTCACGAGAAATAAAGGATCATTCTGTCAACCTTACCCCTGTTTAAGCTATAATAAACGAAGGAGAGAGGGGAGACATGTTATGAAGAATAAATATGAAGAATCATTACAAAACCTAAAAGAAATTGAACTCAATGCCTACGCCTACGAACTGATCCGAGAGATTGTCCTCCCAGACATGCTTGGCCAAGATTATTCATCCATGATGTATTGGGCAGGAAAGCGTCTAGCCCGCAAGTTCCCTCTTGAATCATGGGAAGAGTTTCCGGCTTTCTTTGAAGAAGCCGGCTGGGGAACCCTCACAAATGTCAGCAGCAAGAGACAGGAGCTTGAGTTTGAGCTGGAGGGCCCGCTCGTTTCAAATCGCCTTACATATCAAAAAGAGCCGTGCTTTCAGCTTGAAGCAGGTTTTATCGCTGAACAAATTCAATTGATGAATGACCAGATCGCTGAATCATATGAACAAATCAAAAAGCGGGCAGACAAAGTGGTTCTGACTGTGAAATGGGATATGAAAGATCCTGTTTGATCAAAAAAGGGCGAAGACTTTACAGTCTTCGCCTCTTTGCTTGTCCTTTATACGACCGACGCCTGCTTTGATAGTTCAAACGCATCGTGTAACGCTTCTACCGCTTTCACCATGTCATTTTCGCTTATCACCGTTGAGACTTTAATTTCAGAAGTGCTGACCATTTTTACTTGAATATTCTTTTTCGCAAGGACCGCGAACATCTCAGCCGCTACTCCCGGGTTAGATACCATACCGGATCCGACGATTGACACTTTGGCCAATTTGCTTTCGGTTTCGATTTGGTCGAATTTCAACGCACCTTTATACTCATCAAGCACGGCCACAGTATTATCAGTATCTTCGGATTTGACGGAGAAGGAAATGCCGGTTTTATTGTCGCCTGCCGCTGTTTGAATAATGATATCCACGTTAATGTTCCGTTTCGCAAGTGCGGTGAAAATAGTTGAAAGTGTCGTCAGGCCGTTTGCCAGACCGGAGACTGTAACCCTTGTAATCTGATCCTCAAATGCGATGCCTCTGACAATTAAATTCTGTTCCATGGATGGTTCCTCCTCAATTAATGTTCCCGCTTCGGTTTCTGTACTTGAACGCACTTCTAAAGGCACTTGATAATTCTTCGCAAATTCAACGGCTCTCGGATGAAGCACGCCTGCTCCTAAGTTGGCAAGCTCCAGCATTTCATCGTATGAGATTCCCGACAGCTTTCTCGCCGATTTCACGTAACGCGGATCGGTTGTAAATACGCCGGGCACGTCCGTATAAATATCACACTTATCCGCTTTTAATGCGGCTGCCAAAGCGACAGCGGTTGTGTCTGAACCGCCCCGTCCCAGCGTTGTGATTTGGCCCTCTTCTGTCATGCCCTGAAATCCGGCGACAACGACGATCTTGCCTTCACTGAGCTGATCTTCAACGGCTGATGTGTTGATATCTGTAATTCTGGCGTTGCCATGGACATGTTCTGTGCGGATGCCAGCCTGCCAGCCTGTATAAGAAACCGCGTCATAGCCTTGTTCCTGAAGCGCCATGGAAAGGAGTGAGATTGTAACCTGCTCTCCTGTCGCAAGCAGCATATCCATTTCTCTTTTGCTCGGCTGAGCGGTAATCTGCTTTGCAAGGCTGACTAATGAATCTGTTGATTTACCCATAGCTGACACCACGACAACGACTTGATGACCTTGTTTTTTTTCAGCAATGGCTCGATTGGCCGCATTTTGAATTTTTTCGGCTGAGCCGACAGAAGTACCTCCGAATTTTTGTACGATGAGACCCATACATACCACCCTTTACATTTTGGTTCGTGCGGATGAGGAGAAAGAGCGCTTTGTTCACAATAAAAAAAGCAATGAGAGGAATTCGCTCTCATTGCTTATCAATTAATCATCACGATGATTATGAACAACGAGATAGCCCTCCAAGAAAATAATTTCTTGACAGCCTTACATTTGTTCAATGCACGGCCAGCAAATAAAACAGATGGGGTTTTATTTGCTTCGGCGACGCTCCCCTTTCAGCCTTTTTCACAGAAACCATCTTTCTCCAAAGGCTTACTCTTGAAGTTCGCACCTCTATCTTCACCATATTACACGATCTAACTTATGAAATTAGTTCACATTTTATCAGACTTCTTTAAAAATGACAACGTTATTTTTTCAATTTATCATAAAGCAGCTGCGCCGCCGCGGAAGGAACGCCCGCCTTTTGGATGTCTTCAAGGCTTGCTTCCTTCATTTTTTTGACTGAGCCAAAATGCTTTAATAGCGATTTTTTTCTTTTTTCGCCTATGCCCGGGATGTCGTCCAATACAGATTGAAAAGCGCTTTTCCCCCTGATTTGCCTGTGGAAACTGATCGCAAACCGGTGAACTTCGTCCTGAATCCGCTGAAGCAGGTAAAATTCCTGGCTGTTCCGTTCAAGGTAAATGGCCTCCAGCGGATCGCCTATTAATAAATTCGATGTTCTGTGTTTGTCATCCTTGGCCAAGCCGGCAATCGGCACATCCAAGCCAAGTTCATTTTCGAGCACGTCTTTCGCGGCGTTAATTTGGCCTTTTCCTCCATCAATGATAATCAAATCAGGCAGCGGCAGATTTTCGCGAAGCACTCTCGAATACCGCCTTCTGACGACTTCTCTCATTGAGCCGTAATCATCCGGACCTGTAACCGTTTTGATTTTGTATTTGCGGTATTCCTTTTTGTTCGGTTTTCCGTCAATAAACACTATCATGGCCGATACAGGATTTGTCCCTTGAATGTTTGAGTTATCGAATGCTTCGATCCGGTGAGGCGTATAAATATTTAACGCTTCTCCCAATCTCTGAACAGCCCCGATTGACCGCTCCTCATCACGTTCTATCAGAGAGAATTTTTCCTTCAGCGCGATTTTCGCATTTTTATGCGCGAGCATCAGCAGCTCTTTTTTCGCACCTTTTTTCGGCTGGTGTACGCTTGTTTCCAGCAGCTGCTCAATCATGGATTGGTCGACACTGTCAGGCACTAAAATTTCCTTCGGCAGGAAGTGATTGTTTTTGGAATAAAATTGGCCGATAAAGGTGAGGAATTCTTCATCCGCTTCCTGATACATCGGAAACATGCTGACATCACGTTCAATGAGCTTGCCTTGCCGGATGAAAAAGACCTGCACACACATCCAGCCTTTGTCATACGCATAGGCGAACACATCACGGTCAACAAGGTCGTTCATCGTCATTTTTTGTTTTTCCATCGTTGATTCAATATGGGCCATTTGGTCGCGGAGCTCCTTCGCCCGTTCAAACTCAAGATTTTCAGCCGCTTCGTGCATTTTTTCTTCCAGTTCTTTTTTGACTTGATTGTAGCCTCCCTTTAAAAAACGGGTGATCTCGTCAACCAGCTGTCTGTTCGTCTCCTCGGAAATATCTTTTACACACGGAGCGAGGCATTGGCCGAGGTGATAATACAGACAAACACGGTCCGGAAGCTTCGAACACTTTCTGAGCGGGTACAGGCGGTCGAGAAGCTTTTTCGTTTCCCTTGCCGCCTGCACGTTCGGGTAAGGGCCGAAATAACGCCCTTTGTCTTTCTTTACATTGCGGGTGACAATCAGTCTCGGATGGCGTTCATGAGTGATTTTAATAAACGGATAGGTTTTATCATCTTTGAGCATGATATTGTATTTCGGATCATGCTTTTTGATTAAATTCATTTCTAAAATCAGCGCTTCCAGATTGGAGGAGGTTACGATATATTCAAAATCCTCTATTTCCGTCACAAGCCGTTGGGTTTTCGCATCATGAGAACCGGTAAAGTAAGAGCGCACTCTGTTTTTGAGCACTTTCGCTTTCCCCACATAGATAATCGTTTGCTGGCGGTCCTTCATTAAATAACACCCGGGCTGATCTGGAAGGAGGGCGAGTTTCTCTTTTATATGTTTGTTCATGCGGTACCCTTCCTTATATTAGTCCTGATTTTTCATTTATATTAAGTGTAACACGAACATTTGTTTTTCACCATTTTCATCATTTGGATATAAAAAAAGCGATCCCGAGTTGGAATCGCCCTGCATCGCCGCAGCCGAATTACATATGTTTGTTTACAAGCTCTTGAAGCGCTTCTTTCGGTTTGAAACCGACAGATGTTTCAACAACCTCGCCGTCTTTTAATACTAGAAGCGTCGGGATACTCATAACTCCGTATTTGCCGGCTGTTTCTTGGTTTTCATCTACGTCGATTTTGACGATTTTCAGTTTGTCGCCCATTTCTTGATCAAGTTCTTCAAGAACAGGTGCAATCATTTTACAAGGTCCGCACCAAGGCGCCCAGAAATCTGCCAGTACGACACCTTCGTTTGTTTCAGCTGAGAACGATTGATCAGTTGCTTTTACGATAGCCATTATTTAATTCCTCCATTTGTGAAATGATGATTTTTAGTATAGCATCTCCCATTCGTTCTTGCTAATTAAATGCTTGAAAATTATGTTTCCCTGTTCAATATTGATTTACTCAGCTTTTTAAGCTGCAAGATCAGATGTATTTAACTTGTTTAAAAAACGAATCTAATAATAGCTCCAATTACTACGATGGCTCCGATAATCATTAAAATGGTGCGAAGCATAGGACAACATCCCTTCTATATAAGCATGATACTTTATTATGCCCCGTTCCATGATTTTCAAAACCTAAAAAACCCCTGAGCGCTGTGACAGGGGCTTTAGAGTGTATCGTTATGCGCCGAGGGTGATTAAAACGACTGACATCGGAGGAAGCTTCACTTTCAGCCGGCAGTCTTCGATCGTAAAGCGGTCAAATGCTTCCGGCTTGATGCTGTCCGGCTTGTCAAATGTGTTATGGGCGTTCATGTGCTTCGCATGGAGAATGACCCCCGAGCTTTCGTTTATCTTCTCAATCCCTCTGAGCTTTATCTCCGCATCAGCTTTGTTTTGATGATCAATATTGCAAATGGTGATATTGATGGCGCCCTTTTTGTTTTTCGAGGCTGATATATTGATTTGGGGCATTCTTTCCCCCTTCCATTCATACTCAGCAGCCGTGACGTCCGTCGCCAATAGAGACGCGTCCTGATGCACTTTAAACATCTCGAATACATGGTACGTCGGAGTCAGAAGCATATTTTCTCCATCAGTAAGAATCATGGCCTGAAGCACGTTTACGGCTTGTGCGATATTCGCCATTTGAACACGGCTGCAATGCTTGTGAAAAATATGAAAATGCGAAGCGGCAACCAGAGCGTCACGAATGGTATTTTGCTGGTACAAGAAACCGGGGTTGGTGCCAGGCTCAGGATCAAACCAAGTGCCCCATTCGTCGATGATCAGTCCGACACGCTCATCGGGATCATACCGGTCCATGATTGTGCTATGCTTTCGGATCAACTCGTCCATATAATCTGCCTTTTTCATCGTAATGAACCATTCATCTTCAGTGAATTCTGTCGCAGAGCCCTTTCCCTTCCAAAAGTCTCCCGGAATGGTGTAATAATGAAGGCTTAATCCGTCCATGAGATTGGCCGCCTTGCTCATGAGTACTTCTGTCCATTTAAAATCATCCACATTCGCGCCACCGGCAATTTTATAGATTTCATTTCCGCTGTAATTGCGGACATAGGTTTGAAAGCGGCGATATAAGTCAGCGTAGTATTCAGGATGCATATTGCCGCCGCAGCCCCAGCTTTCATTTCCCACGCCGAAATATGTCAGCTTCCACGGGTCCTCTCTTCCGTTTTGCTTTCTCCAGTCTGACATCGGTGTGCCGCCTTCAAACGTCATATATTCCACCCATTCTGACATTTCTTGAACGGTTCCGCTGCCGACATTTCCGCAAATATACGGTTCACACTCAAGCATGTCGCACAGCATCATAAATTCATGGGTGCCGAATTCATTTGACTCAATCGTTCCGCCCCAATGAGTGTTCAGCATGGATTTACGATCGCCGACTCCGTTAGCCCAATGATACTCATCCGCAAAGCATCCGCCCGGCCATCTGAGAACGGGGATTTGCAGCCGTTTTAAAGCTTCCAGCACATCTTTTCTTACGCCGTTGACATTAGGAATCTCTGAATCTTTTCCAACCCAAATTCCCTCGTATATCCCTCTTCCTAAATGTTCAGCAAACTGGCCATATATGTTTTTGTTAATGGTTCCTTTTTCAATATCCGTTTGAATAACCGCCGCATTTTTTTTCATCGCCTGACCATTCCTCTCATGTATAAAATGAAGAAGCACCCTAGTGATCTGTCAATCTGCTTTATGTTTACCACAGTTTTACTCGAAGTTTTTGTAAGCGATTTCACAAATCTATCCTATTATATATATTCGTACATGTCAATTAAAAGAGAGAAATTTATATTATTTGTACGTATGTATTTTCAAACACAAAAACCCCCAGACTCTACAGCCCGGGGGTTTTCTTCTTATGAATGAATATTGATATTTTTAAATTCTTCCGTTAATAACGGAACGACTTCAAACAAATCACCGACAATCCCGTAATCCGCAATTTTAAAAATTTCAGCTTCCGGGTCTTTATTAATCGCAACAATAACCTTGCTGTTCGACATTCCCGCCAAATGCTGGATGGCGCCAGAAATACCGCATGCAATATAGAGGTCTGGTGTAACGACTTTGCCAGTCTGCCCGATTTGCAGCGAATAGTCACAGTAATCAGCATCACATGCGCCCCGCGATGCGCCTACAGCGGCTCCTAAAACATCGGCAAGCTCTTGAAGGGGCTGAAAGCCTTCTTCGCTTTTGACTCCCCGGCCGCCGGCAACAATGATTTTAGCTTCTGATAAATCGACGCCTTCTGCGGTTTTTTTGACCACATCTTCAATGATCGTACGCAGATCGGCAATGGATACCTGAACGCTCTCTATGTCACCTGACCTGCTTTCGTCTTTTTCCAAAGCTTCAATATTATTCGGCCTGATGGTCGCGAACACAAAAGCGTCTGTAGAAATGACGCGTTCAAACGCTTTTCCTGAATAAATCGGCCTCGTAAACACCACATTCCCTCCGGTAACGCTTACATCGGTGGCATCAGAAATCAGACCGGTTTCGAAGCGAGCGGCGAGTTTCGGTGATAAGTCCTTCCCCATTGCCGTGTGCCCCAATATGACGGCATCTGGTTTTTCTTGTTCGATGATTGTACGCAACGCTTGACTGTAGCCGTCTGAAGTATAGTTTGCAAGCTGCGGGTCCTCTGCGGTCAGAACCTTATCCGCTCCGTAATGAATGAGCTGAGGCGCATGATTGGAGACGTTATCTCCGATGAGTACGCCGATGACTTCGCCATTATCAGAAACGGTTCTGCCTGCTGAAATGGCTTCAAAGGTCACATTCCGCAATTCACCGTCTCGAATTTCTCCCAATACGATCACTTTTTTTCCCATCCTAACATCCCCCTGTTTCATTGAATATACGGTTTGCTGGCATTCTAAATGACTTTGGCCTCACTGCGAAGCAATGATACAAGCTCTTTTGCCTGCTCAGCCGGTTCTCCTTCTAAAAGCTTGCCGGCTTCTTTTTTCGGCGGAAGAAAACGCTCGATCGTTTTAATTTTTGCAGAGACATCGTCCTCGTCTAAATCCAGATCGTCAAGTTCAAGCTCTTCAAGCGGTTTTTTCTTCGCTTTCATAATTCCCGGAAGCGACGGGTAGCGTGGTTCGTTTAAGCCTTGCTGCGCGGTGACAAGCAATGGAAGCGATGTTTTTATTTTTTCGACATCCCCTTCTACGTCCCTTTCCGCGTTTGCATCTTTACCGTTAATCTCAAGCTTCGTAATCGTTGTTACATAAGGAATATTCAGCAATTCAGCCAGCCGGGGCGCCACTTGCCCAGAGCCTCCGTCAATTGCTACGTTTCCGCCAAGAATCACATCGAATTCCTGATCTTTCATATAGTGATACAAAATCGTGGACACTGCATACTGGTCCGGTTCTTCCAGATCATCCTCAATATTGATCAAAACCGCTTGATCACATCCCATCGCAAGCGCTGTGCGAAGCTCTTTTTCAGCCTCTTCCCCGCCCACGGTGACAGCGGTGATACTTCCCCCGTGCTGTTCTTTTAGCTGCATCGCTTCTTCGATCGCGTATTCATCGTACGGATTAATGATAAATTCCGCTCCCTCATCCTGAATCTTCCCTGCTTCAATGGCGATTTTTTCCTCAGTGTCAAACGTCCGTTTCATCAGTACAAATAGATTCATGATCATATCCCCTTTGCCGCTGCTTTTTTATTCGCCTCTGAATTGAGGCTTTCTTTTCTCAAGAAACGCTTGGATTCCTTCTTTAGCGTCCTCTGATTCAAACGCTTCTCCAAACCTTTTTGCTTCAAGCTTCAGGCTGCCGTCATACGAGTACACCTTGTTTGAATATAGCAGCTCGATGATTGCTGCCATCGTTTGCGGGCTTTTTTCTGCAAACTTTCCGGCAAGAGCTTTTGCTTTTTCAAGCACTTCTGCTTCATCTTTGGCACCGATTGACACGAGGCCGAGATCAAGTGCCTCCCGTCCGGTAATCGGTTCTGCCGTACCCATCATTTCAAGCGCTTTTGCCGGTCCTACATACCGCGGCAGCCGCTGTGTACCCGCAAACCCCGGAATGATGCCGAGATTCAGTTCCGGAAGCCCGAGTTTGGCGTCTTCGGCCGCAATCCTGATATGGCAGGCCATCGCCAGTTCCAGTCCTCCTCCTAAAGCGGCCCCGTGAATGGCAGCAATAATCGGTTTGGTGAAACTTTCAATCCGCTCCATCAGCTGTTGGCCGCGATCCGCCAGAAGCGAGGAGTCTTCACTCGATCTGAGTGAAGTAAATTCTTTAATATCAGCGCCTGCCGAGAAAAACTTGCCCTCTCCGTGTATAATGATACTTCGCACATTCGCGTCGGTCTCAAATTGATCGAGGCAGGTTGACAGTTCATCTAAAATGCGGCTGGAAAGCGCGTTTGCCGGCGGGTTGTTAATTGTCACTACAGCAACAAATTGATCGACTGCTAATGATATGGTATTCATATGACAGACCTCCTTTTTATTCTTTATGAAATCCGAATACTAATAAGTCTAATACTCTGTCCGCCAGGGAGGTAAGATCGTATTTTTGATCGTTCATCACCCATGTCGTCACTGTTTCATCAATTGTTCCAAAGACCATCTGCCGGGCGAGGCGAATATCAAGATTTTCCTTAAATTCACCTGACTCGATTCCTTCTGTCAGAATCGATTCTAAAATATTTAGATAGCCTTTTAAAATATCATTAATTTTCTGCCGGAGCTCTAAATTGGACTGGCGGAGCTCAAGCTGAGTCACAATGGCGAGATGGCGGTCATCGGCGAGCAGTGAAAAGTGCTTCGTGATCACCAGTGCGAGCTTTTCTTTCGCAGTCTGTTTTTCTTTGATTTCCTCTTCCATACGCTCAATGAATTGTCCCATTTTTTCTTTAAAGAGTGAAATCAATATATCTTCTTTGTTTTTAAAATAAAGGTAGATGGTGCCGTCTGCGACTCCCGCTTGTTTTGCGATCTTGGAAACTTGTGATTGGTGGTAGCCGTTTTCCGCTATTACTTCTACTGCTGCGTCAATAATCTGCATATACTTGGGGCGTTTTTGTTTCAATGGTCATCGTTCCTTCCTATATAAATGAATGACTATTCATTCATACCCTTATGATAAAAAGGATTTCTTGCTTTGTCAAGTGATTCCTTTCTTTATGTACCGCCGCCTGACTGAAAACGGACGGCGCTGTCTGTTACGTGATGCGGTTATAATTCGCAGTGTCTTCGTCTGCAACCAGGTTTCTTCTTAAAATTTTACCGACTGCGGTTTTCGGAAGCTCCTCTCTGAATTCATACAATTTCGGCACTTTGTAGGGAGCGAGGCGGGCTCTGGCGAAAGCGTCCAGCTCAGAAACATCGGCTTTTGCCCCCTTCTTTAATACAACAAATGCTTTGACTGTCTCTCCCCTGTACGAATCGGGCACGCCCGCTACGACAATCTCTTGGATCGCTTCGTGTTCGTACAGCGCCTCTTCGACTTCGCGCGGATAAATATTGTAGCCGCCTGCAATAATGACATCCTTCTTCCGATCAGCGATATAGAAAAATCCCTCTTCATCCATATAGCCCATATCCCCGGTGAACAGCCATCCGTCTCTGAGGACCGCAGCCGTTTCTTCGGGATTATTCCAGTAGCCCTTCATAACTTGCGGGCCTTTTACAATGATTTCCCCATGTTCATACGGCCCGGCGAATGTGCCGGTTTCTTCTGAGTATATACCAGCATCTGTATTCGGCCAAGGACAGCCGATGCTGCCGGATTTATTTTTTCCCCATAAAAAATTGGAATGTGTGACAGGGGAAGCCTCGGACAGACCGTATCCTTCGACAAGCTTGCCGCCCGTTACTTTTTCGAATTGCTGCTTCACCTCGACAGGAAGTGCCGCCGACCCGCTGAGACAGCTTTTAATGGAAGACAGATCATAACGCTGCAGATCGGGATGATGCAAGAGCCCGATATAGATTGTCGGCGCCCCCGGAAACAGTGTCGGCTTTTGTTTGTCGATCGTTCTGAGTGTGGCCTGCGGATCGAACTTAGGCAGAAGAATCATTTCATAGCCCATTTTCATTGATAAATTGAGAACGGCGGTTAAACCGTATACGTGAAAAAACGGGACGACACCAAGCACTTTTTCGGTCCCTTTTCCCATTTTATACATCCAGGCCGCAGACATCTCGGTATTTGCCTGAATGTTCCGGTGAGTGAGCATGACGCCCTTGGGCGCGCCGGTCGTTCCCCCGGTATATTGAAGAACGGCGATATCATGCTCCGGATCAATCTCCGGTTCAAACACAAGCTCTGATTCCTCCGGCTTTAACACGGACGCAAACGTGTGAATGTTCTCATTTTCTTGATAATCAATATACACTTTTTGCTTTTGGGTGAGCGGATAGAGGATATTTTTCGGAAACGGCAAATAGTCCTTTATGCCGCTCACAATGATATGTTCCACGATTGATAACGTTTTCATTTTTATCGCCTTCGGAAAGAGCAAATCAAGTGTGATGATCATTTTTGCCCCGCTGTCTTTGAGCTGATATTCCAGCTCATGTTCCGTGTATAGCGGATTCGTTTGTACGACGATGCCCCCTGCGTATAAAACGCCGTAATAAGAAATGACCGATTGCGGGCAGTTCGGCAGCATAACAGCCACTCTGTCGCCTTTTTTCAGGCCGTTTTTTTGCAAGAAGGACGCCAGCTTCAAAGCGTCTTTGAACACGTCTTGATAGGTGAGTTTTTTTCCGAGAAAATAAATGGCGGTTTGTTCAGAGAATTGTGCGGCGGAGTTTGTCAGGATGGATTGCAGCGTTTGATTGGGAATATGAAGTTCATGCGGGATGTCATCAGGGTATTCAGAAAGCCATGGCTTTTCAGACTGCATAAAACCTCTCCTTTCTGTTTTGGGTGCGCCCTATTATTATATCAGATGACTGCTTAAAAAAGGAAAAAGAAAGGCAAAACCTCACCTTTCTTTTCTTACGCTATAATGAACAGATAAATAAGACCGATTAACAAAAAAAGTCCCGCTGCCGCGAGCAGCATTTTTGCAAGCTTTTCCATTCATTCCTCGCCCCTTATATACCGGCTGCCACAACAAATGAGAGCCCGACGGATATGACAAATGAGATAAAGCCGACAGCCCGGTTATCATTCTCGATTTCTTTATCAATTTTAAAACGCGGCGTCAGAAATTCAAAGATAAAATAGCTGACAAGCAGCATCATAAAACCGTACACACCCCAACCGATCATCTGCAAAAGAGAATTGTGCTGCGCAATGGAATGCTGAAACACATTCGCGATCCCCAAAATTTTTCCTCCGGTTGCCATTGCCACGGCGAGATTCCCTTTTTGGATTTCTTCCCAGTTTTTATAGGTTGTCACCAGCTCAAAGATACTCAAAAAGAGAACGAGGCACAGTACGGCCACACTGTAATAAGCGGCGATTTCAACAAGCTCGTTTTCCCAAAAATCACTCATGACGATACTCCCTTTTATTTTAATTCAACAATGGTAATTCCGGATCCGCCTTCTCCCGCTTCACCGAATCGGGAGTTCTTCACACTGCGGTGGTTTTTCAAAAGGTCCTGCACTCCTTTTCTTAAGGCGCCGGTTCCTTTGCCATGAATAATGGACACTCTCGGATAGCCGGCCAGAACCGCGTCGTCTAAATATTTTTCGACCCGGCTGAGGGCATTTTCGTAGCGTTCTCCGCGCAGATCCAGCTCCAAGGCCACATGGTAATCTTTCCCTTTGACCGCAGCAATTGTTTTTTCCTTTTTAGGTTCAGGAGAAGATTTCATAAACTCTAAATCTTTTTCTTTCACTTTCATTTTGAGAATGCCGATTTGGACATTCCATTCACTGCTGCCTGTTTTTTCGAGCAATGTACCTTTTTGTCCGAAAGTCAGCACCTTCACTTCGTCTCCCGGCTTCAGCTCGCGTTTTTCTTTTTTCTGTTTTGGCGGCTGCTTTGATTTCTCAAAGGCGGGCACGGCATCTTCCAAGCGTTTTTTGGCGTTGATCAGTTCATGGTCCTTGAAGGATTTATGTTCTGATTTGATCAACCGCAGCTCTTGAATGATGTCTTCCGCTTCTTTTGTCGCCGCATTTACTTTTTCGATCGCTTTTTGTTCCGCTTCTTCGAGCAATTTATCTTTTTTGCTGTTCAGCTCAATGATTTGCTGCTGGAGTTCTTTGTGAAGCGTTTCCGCTTCTTTTCTGATTGATTCTGTTTCTGAAAGCTCTGCTTCCGCGCGCTTTTTGCTATGCTCAAGAGAGGCAATCATCGTATCGACTTCGTTATGCTCGGCCGTCATTTCTGATTTCGCTTGTCCGATAATATGCTCCGGAAGGCCAAGACGCCTTGAGATTTCAAAAGCATTGCTTCGCCCGGGAACGCCGATTAAGAGCTTATAGGTCGGCGACAGCGTTTCAATGTTAAATTCAACGCTTGCGTTCATGACGCCGTTTCGATTATACCCGTATGCTTTTAATTCGGGATAATGGGTTGTCGCAATAACTCTGGCGTTTGTATGGTGCACCTCATCGAGAATGCTCATCGCAAGCGCCGCGCCTTCTTGCGGGTCCGTCCCCGCTCCAAGCTCGTCAAACAGCACGAGGCTGTTTTCATTGACACGCTCTAAAATGCCGACAATATTCACCATGTGGGATGAAAAGGTACTTAAGCTTTGTTCAATCGACTGCTCATCGCCGATATCCGCAAATACATGTTCAAAGACCGCCGCTTCCGACCCTTCTTCCGCGGGAATATGAAGGCCGGACTGCGCCATGACCGTTAACAACCCGAGTGTTTTTAAAGTAACGGTCTTCCCTCCGGTATTCGGCCCCGTAATCACGATTGTCGTGAAGTCGCCGCCCAGTTCAATGTCATTGGCAACAACTTGTTCTGGCGGGAGCAGCGGGTGGCGCGCTTTTTTCAAACGAATAAAGCCCCTGTCATTGATAAGCGGTTTTGTTGCTTTGGATGCTTTGGCGTATTTCGCCTTTGCAAAAATGAAATCAAGCGTTTGCAGCACTTGCAGATTTTGAAAGAGCTCATGCGTGTGTTCTGCCGTATGCTCTGTCAGCTCCCGCAAAATTCGTTCGATCTCCTGTTTTTCTTTTACTTTTGCCTGTTGAAGAGAGTTATTCATATCGACAATCGCCTGCGGTTCAATGAATAGTGTCGCGCCTGAGGATGAGGTGTCATGGACGATTCCTCCGTAGCTGGATCTGTACTCCTGTTTCACCGGTATAACAAATCGGTCGTTTCGAATGGTGACAATCGTATCCGACAGCATTTTAGACGCGGACGAGGAACGCAGCATAGACTCGAGGCGGTCTCTGATTCTTGACTCCAGCGTTCTGAGCTGGGTGCGGATGCCTCTTAATGTTTCTGAAGCATGGTCGAGCACTTCACCATAATCGTCGATACACGAATTTATTTCCCGCTCTAATTCGGACAATCCGATTAATTGTTCCGTATATTGATTCAGGAGAGGAATCTCTACACCGTCCTCATACATTGACCCGAGGAAATTCTTCATCTGTTTCACGGCATACAGCAGCCCCGAAATGTCCCGGAATTCCGCAGGACTCAGCACGCTGCCGATTTCTGCACGTTTTAAGGCGGCTCTGATATCTGTGACTCCGCCAAACGGAGCCTGTCCTCTCAGACGGATGACACTAGAAGCCTCATCAACTTCCTCCAGCTGTTTTGCAATCTCTTCTATCGCCGTTGAAGGTTTTAATTCAAGGAGCTTCTCTTTTCCAAGCGATGAAGCCGCATGCTGGATAACCTGTTCTTTAACTTTATGAAATTCAAGCGATGATAAAACTTTCTGCTGCACGGTTGTGTGAGCCTCCTTACTTAATCGTTGCGCTTCAGGAATGCCTTTACCTCTTTAAGTGACCGGGCATTTAAGACATGTTTCTTTTCAGTCCAGCCTTTGCGCGCGGCGGTTACGCCGGTTTTCATATCATTCAGCATATCTATATTATGGGCATCGGTGTTGATAACCAATGTAACCCCATTGTCATTCGCCTTGATTAAATGCTCTGTCCGCAAATCGAGCCGAGCGGGATTCGCATTTAATTCCAAAGCCGTATTTGTTTTTTTCGCAAGTTCAATCAGCTGGTCGATATCAATCTGGTAGCCTGCCCGTCTGCCGATCAGACGCCCGGTCGGATGAGCGATAATATCTACATGTTTACTCGTCAGGGCCTGTTCGAGCCTTTTCATAATGACGTGCTCCGGCTGGTTAAAGCTTGAATGAATAGATGCGATGACGAGGTCCATTTCTGATAGCATGTCATCGTCATAATCAAGCGTCCCATCAGGAAGGATATCCATCTCGACACCTTTGAAAATATGGAAGTTTTCAAATTCAGCGTTCAGTGCGTCAATTTCCTTTGCCTGCAGCCGCAGCCTTTCCGCCGTCAGCCCGTTTGCGACTTTCAGATATTGTGAGTGATCGGTAATCGCCATATACTCATAGCCTTTTTCCATACAGGCTTTCGCCATTTCTCTGATGGAAAATGCCCCGTCGCTCCATGCCGAGTGCATGTGAAGGTCTCCCTTTATATCATGCGTCTCTATCAGTTCAATCCCATCATGATAGGTGTCCACCTCTTGTCCGGTCTCACGAATTTCCGGCGGAATCAGCGGCAAACCGAAATGCGCGTAAAAAGCCTGTTCACTCGGAAAAGTTTTAACCTCTCCGGTTTCGACTGTTTCCACGCCGTATTCACTGATTCTTTCGCCGCGTTCCTTGGCAATCTGGCGCATTTTAATGTTATGGTCCTTTGAACCGGTAAAATGGTGAAGCGTTGTCGGGAACTGTTCCTCCGTGACAAGACGGAAATCCACACTCGTTTCATATTCAAAAGAAAGAATGACAGAAACCTTGGTGTCTCCGCTTGCGATGACACTCTTAATAGTTGGAAGCTTCAGCAGCTGCTCTCTTACTTCGGCGGGCTTGTCAGTCGCAATAATATAATCAAGGTCTTTTACTGTTTCTCTCGCTCTGCGGAGGCTTCCGGCGCGGGAAAATTTGATAATGTCCGTAAAACCGGACAAGTGCTCTTCAATTTCACCAGCCACACTGAGGGCGTAGCCGATCGGAAAGCGTTCGGGCTGTGTGCCAGCTTCTCCGAGTGCCTGCAATATTTTTTCTTCGGTTTTTTTACCGAATCCGGCAAGGCCTTGGACCTTCTGCTGCTCGCATGCTTCTTTCAGCGAGTCAGCATCATGAACGCCCAGCTCTTTATAAAGCTTGGCGATCTTTTTGCCGCCCAGCCCCGGAAGTTTCAATAAAGGCACCAATCCTTCCGGAACTTCTTCTTTCAGCTTCTCAAGAGTGCCCGACGTCCCTTCATCCATATACTCTTTGATGACGCTGTATGTTCCTTTTCCTATGCCTGAAAGCGACATCATATTGTCCATTTCCGACAAACTGCGGTCATCCTGTTCTAAAGCGGCCGCCGCTTTTCGGAAGGCGGCTATTTTAAACGGGTTGTCCCCTTTTAGTTCCATGTATACTGCAATCGTTTCAAGCAGCTTAATAATATCTTTTTTATGCATTTTACAACCCCCAGACATTCACACGTTTCCTGCTTCTCATCATACAAATTTTTTTCATATGGCACAACAAACTTACAATACAAAACCGCTTTAAAAAAACTTCTCCGGGCAAGAGAAGTTTTTATCCGCCGTATTGCGCCCACAGCTCTTGTACAAGCCCTGACAAATACGGTGTTTGGTGTATAATGACGTTTGCCAGAGACGATTGCCCCATCATTTGCTGAACGGCATCCACAGGAAGAACCGATGCCACATAAAGCAACACAAACGTAAATAGATAGATTTCCAAAAAGCCGAGAACCGCGCCAAGCGCTTTATTGATTTGTTTAATAACGGGTATACTTGCGACGATATTTAAGAACGACCCGATGATTCTGAGCAAAATCTTGGCGATAATGAATAGAATCACAAACGCGATCGCATTATAATACGCCGTTTCCAAATTCCCAGAGAAAAAGGAGAGCGCCTCTTGGCCCCCGGTAAAATCAGGCGCGGGTATCCATTTCAGATTCGGCGCTACATTTTTGTAAAAAAGCGCCGCGAACGCAATCGAGAGGATAAAGCTCGTTAAATAAATAAATTGAAGAATAAATCCTCTCCTCAGTCCCATAAATGTGCCCATCAGGAGCAAAATCAAGATGATGATATCTATCATAGTTGTTCAATCCTTTTCTTTAAGCTGACGCTCCAGTTTTTCGTATTCCTCTTTTAATTTAATGTAATCATGCACAACATTTACCGCCGTCAGCACAGCGAGTTTATTTATATCCAAATATGGATTTTTTTCATTCATTTCTCTCATTTTATCATCGACAATTCCAGCCACATGCCGCATGTGGGCCTTGCTTTCTTCACCGATAATGGTGAAGTGCTGACCGTAAATGTCAACTGTCGTTTTCGCTTTTCTGCCGTCAGACAACGTTTCTCCTCCATTCCGTGAGAATCCTAGTTCTTATCATACCATGTTTATCAATTGAATGGAAAGACGAGCCTCGCACTGTTATGATACACTGGTATATACAGTGAAAAGTGTAAAAAAAGGAGATTGCTACGTGTCCCATTCAGTGATAAAAGTATCAAAATCTGTTATTGAACAAATGAGAGCGTCTTATGGCAGCTCTCTTAGCCCATCTGTCCCTCAGGGAGCCGTTTTTCAGGCAAAGCCCCCCGGCTGTACCATTACAGCTTATCAATCCGGCAAGGTTTTGTTTCAGGGAAAAAACGCCGCCGCAGAATCCGGACGCTGGGGAACTGCAGAAGCACCGAAGGAAAAAAAGACAGCCGTAAAAAAAGCGGCAGATCCGCGCTACGTACCGCCTCAAACGATCGGAATGATGTCAGTCATTGGCTCTGATGAAGTCGGGACAGGCGATTATTTCGGCCCTATGACTGTCGCTTGCGCGTATGTTGATAAATCCAAGCTCGCTTTAATGAAGGAACTCGGTGTAAAGGATTCAAAACACTTAAAGGACCCGCAAATTATCGAGATCGCCAAAAGCCTGATCAAAACCATTCCCTACAGCCTGCTGATTCTGAACAATGAAAAGTACAACAAGCTGCAGGAAAAAGGCATGAGCCAGGGAAAAATGAAAGCACTCCTTCACAATCAGGCAATCGGACATCTATTAAAAAAAATGGACGGCATAAAGCCTGAAGCGATTCTCATTGACCAATTCGCAGAGCCTAGCATTTACTTTAAGCATCTGGCCGGAAAAGACATCGTGAAAGAACGCACTTATTTCAGCACAAAAGCGGAGGGCATTCACCTGTCCGTCGCCGCTGCCTCAATTATCGCGAGGTACTCCTTCTTAATGGCGATGGATAAACTCTCGCGCGAAGCAGGAATGGTGATTCCCAAAGGAGCCGGCCCGCACGTTGATGAAGCTTGCGCAAAACTGATTTTAAAAAAAGGAGAAAGCGCGCTCAGAACGTTTACAAAGCTTCATTTTGCAAATACACAGAAGGCGAAGCGCCTTGTTGAGCGTAAACGCTGACCGCATAAAAAAGCTTGCAGATTTCTCTGCAAGCTTTTTATTTAGCCTCTTAAAACAGCCTGATACGTGTCTTCCAAAGCTTTCAGCACTTTTTCATGCGCTTTTGTCACTTCTTCTTCAGTCAATGTTTGTTCAGGGTTTAAGTATTGAAGGGAGAAGGCGACGGATTTTTTGCCTTTTTCCATATGCTCGCCTTCGTATACATCAAAGACGGATACTTCTTTCAGAAGCTTTCCTCCCGCTTCTTTAATGACACTTTCAAGCTGGCCGCTTGAGATGGCTGTGTCTGTGACGAGCGCGATGTCACGTGTAACAGATGGATATCTCGGAATGGCCGTGTAAACAACAGGCTCTGTTTCCGCTGTTAACAGCGCGTAAAGGTCAAGCTCGAATACATACGTTTCTTTCAAATCAAGTTCTTTTTCCATTGTCGGATGCACTTGGCCAATAAAACCGACCAGCGAGCCGTTCAACAAAATATTCGCCGTCCGGCCGGGATGCATGTTTTTACGCTCTGACTGGACAAATTCAATACTCGTAAGCATATTTAATTTATCTAACAGCCCTTCTACGATCCCTTTCACCACATAGAAATCAACCGGCTTTTTCTCGCCTTGCCATAGATTTTTATGCCACAATCCGGTTACCGCTCCCGCGACGCGTTCTTTCTCCACCGGCTTCGTGTGCTCCTCCTTCGTTAAGAACACGGAACCGACTTCGTAAAGCGCTACTGAATCAGTCTGTCTCGCCAAGTTGTAAGAAACGGATTCAAGCAGATTCGGAATCAAGCTGTGTCTGAGAATGCTTCTTTCTTCACTCATCGGAAGAGACAGCTTGGTGTGAAGTGATTTTTCAATCGCAAATGCGGCTGCTTTTTTTTCATTGGTTAGTGAGTATGTCGTCGCTTGTGATAAGCCTGCTCCTTCAAGAAAACGTCTGACTTTTCGGCGTTTCGCCTGATATGGCGTCAATCCGCCTGTCGTTCCCTCCGTTTCAGGAAGTGTCGACGGAATATTATCATAACCGTATAGTCTTGCCGCTTCTTCAATAAGATCCTCTTCGATTTTAATATCGCCCCGGCGTGAAGGAACCGTTACAATCAGCAGGTCTTCTGCTTCTCCGACTGCAAAGCCGAGCCTTTGGTAAATGCTGATCATTTCTTCTTTACTGATCGTCATGCCGAGCACATTGTTGACTTTTTCAACAGAAACATGAATGTTATTGGCTTCAATTGTCAAATGGTTTTCTTCCACTGTACCTGACAGAACTTCTCCGCCTGCATACAGATGGATAAGCTGCGCAGCACGTTCAGCGGCAAGCCGGACACGCGCCGGGTCAATTCCTTTTTCAAATCTTACGCTTGATTCGCTTCTCAGCGCAAGATCTTTAGACGCTTTGCGGACCGTCTGCCCATTGAAGTATGCGGCTTCTAGCAAAATCGTGGTTGTATCATCCCGAACCTCTGATTCCGCTCCGCCCATAACGCCGGCCACAGCCTGGGCTTTTGATCCGTTTGTGATGACAAGATGATCTGCGGAAAGCTTTCTTTCTTGATCATCCAGCGTGAGAAGTGTTTCATTTTCAGCCGCCTTTCGAATGACAACTTCCTTTGAGCCGAAGCGGTCATAATCAAAAGCGTGGAGCGGCTGACCGTATTCCAATAGAACAAAGTTGGTAATGTCAACTACGTTATTGTGCGGGCGGATGCCTGCATTCATAAGCTTTGTCTGCATCCAAAGCGGTGACGGAGCAATTTTTACATTTTTAATGATTTTTGCCGTATATAACGGATTCGCTTCCTGGTCTTCAATTTTCACTGAAATATAGTCAGCTGCTTTGTCAGCACCTTCTGTATAATCTGTTTGCGGAAGTTTGACCTCAGCTTCTAAAATCGCCGCAACTTCATATGCGACACCGAGCATATTCATTGCGTCTGCGCGGTTTGGTGTAAGTCCGAGCTCTAAAATCGCATCGTCAAGCTGAAGGGCTGCTAATGCGTCGCTTCCCGCTTCCGCCTCATTCGGAAAAACGAAGATGCCTTCCGCATATTCCTTCGGCACAAGCTTGCCCTCAACGCCAAGCTCCTGAAGAGAACAAATCATTCCGTTTGACTCTTCACCGCGCAGCTTCGCTTTTTTAATTTTAAAATTGCCCGGAAGCACCGCTCCGACTGTCGCGACGGCAACTTTCTGCCCTTTCTCGACATTTGGCGCTCCGCAAATGATTTGTACAGGTTCGTCTGCGCCGATATCCACAAGACACTTATTCAGCTTGTCAGCATTCGGGTGCTGTTCGCGTTCAAGCACATGTCCGATGACAACGCCTTTGATGCCTTCACCCTTGTACTCGATGCCTTCAACTTCAATACCTGTTCTCGTAATTTTTTCAGCAAGAACAGCCGGGTCCATGCCCTTTAGATCAACATAATCTTCTAACCATCTATAAGAAACAAACATCCTTACATCCTCCTCTTACGCCTGTTTAAACTGCGAAATGAATCTGACATCGTTTGTATAGAAATGGCGGATATCATCAATGCCGTATTTCAGCATGGCGATCCGTTCAACGCCCATTCCAAAAGCAAAGCCTTGGTATTCTTTAGGGTCAAAGCCGGCCATTTGAAGCACGTTCGGATGAACCATTCCGGCTCCCAAAATTTCAATCCAGCCCGTACCTTTACATACCGAGCAGCCTGTTCCTCCGCATTTAAAGCACGTCACATCCACTTCTACCGAAGGCTCAGTGAAAGGGAAGAAACTTGGGCGAAGTCTGATTTCACGATCTTCTCCAAACATTTTTTTAGCAACCAATTCAAGGGTTCCTTTTAAATCGCTCATTCTGATATTGCGATCAACGACAAGCCCTTCAATCTGCATAAATTGGTGGGAGTGTGTCGCGTCATCATTATCTCGGCGGTACACTTTACCCGGACAAATGATTTTCACAGGGCCTTTTCCCTTATGCTTTTCCATCGTGCGTGTCTGAACGGGTGAGGTCTGCGTTCTCATCAGCGTCTCTTCTGTGATGTAAAAGCTGTCCTGCATATCGCGTGCAGGGTGTTCTTTCGGAAGATTGAGCGCTTCAAAGTTGTAATAATCCGTTTCCACTTCAGGACCTTCTTCAACGGTATACCCCATGCCGATAAACAAATCTTCAAGCTCTTCAATGACCACCGTGAGAGGATGCCGTCCGCCGCTTTTGGCCGGATTTCCCGGCAGTGTGACATCAATCGTCTGGCCTGCCAGTTTCTTTTTCATTTCTTCTTCTTCAAGGGCGGCGTTCTTTTCAGAAATCGCCGACGCGATGCGTTCTCTTACTTCATTGGCGAGGGCACCCATTTTCGGCCGTTCCTCAGCAGAAAGCTTTCCCATTCCGCGAAGCACTTCTGTGATCGGCCCTTTTTTCCCGAGGTATTGCACCCGAATGTCGTTGACATCTTTTAATGAGCTTGCTGCTTCTACTTTTTCTACAGCTTCAAGTTCAAGCTGTTTTAGCTTTTCTTCCATCATGTATCCTCCTTTTATGTAAAACCGCACTCGTGTCATATGTCTATAGAAAACAAAAAAACCCGCCCCTTATATAAGGGACGAGTTGTGGCCGCGGTACCACCCTTTTTTGGACAGACTGATCTGTTCTTAGCTTCATTGACATAACGGAAACTCAAGTTCCGGTTCACCTTTACGCGCGTATGGCGCGGTCCCGGCGACAACTCAAGAGGTGAAATCATTCCCGGCTGCAATAAAAATGCTTTCAGTCAGCGGCATTTTTTCCCTGTAAGGCAGCTTTGTAAGAAATGGATGTCCTCTGTCACGGTTTTTAAAAATATTACTACCTATTATAGTGAAATTCACGCATCGACGCAACACTATCCTCGTAAGTGGTACAGCAGGACGGCAGCGGCAATCGCCACGTTCAGCGATTCGGCCTGTCCGTATAGAGGCACGTACAAGTTCAAGTCGGTTTTTTCTAAAATGGCTGAGTTGACGCCTGCCCCCTCATTGCCGACAATTAAAGCGAATGAGCCTATCGGCGCGGTCTCCTGAAAGGCTGACCCGTTTTGAAGCGACGTCCCGTACACCTTAACGCCGCTTGCCTTCAATTCCTCAATGAAAACGTGCAAATTCCGTTTGACAACCGGAATATGAAAATGGGACCCTTGTGCGGACCGCAGTGTTTTTCCATTATAGGCGTCTACTGTGCCGTCTCCGATCACCACCGCATCCATCCCAGCGGCATCGGCCGTGCGAATCATCGTTCCAAGATTGCCCGGATCTTGCACGGCATCTATCAGCAAAAGCCGCTTATAAGAAGTAAGGCTATCCTCAGGCATGCGGCACACAGCGGCAATCTGCTGCGGCGTTTCAGTCTCTGTCACAGCGGAAAACGCGTCTTCACTTAAGATGTAGCAATGAATGGACATGTCCAGATCGGGGGGAATTTCCCCTTCGTCTTTGACGAGGATTTCCTTTACAGCGCCCTCAGTTTTCAGTGCTTCTTCTACAAGGTGTTCCCCTTCTATAAGAAATGTATTTGTTTTTGTTCGTTCTTTTTTTGTGTGAAGCTTTTTCCAGTCCTTCACTTTTTGGTTTTTGGCCGAATCAATTCGTTTCACTGTCTGCTGCGCTCTCCTTTTTTTAACATGATGTTATTATATCGCAAGAAACGCACATAATAAACCGGGTGCGGGGTTAGAATATACGTATCAAATTTTAGGAAAAAGGAGTTTTTGATATGGATCTTAATTTACGAAATGCCGTTATCGCCAACGTGACCGGCAATAATCAAGAACAGCTTGAGCATACAATCGTCGACGCGATTCAAAGCGGTGAGGAAAAAATGCTTCCGGGGCTTGGCGTATTATTTGAAGTCCTTTGGCAGCATGCATCTGAAACGGATAAAAATGATATGTTGAAAACACTGGAAGGCGGATTAAAACCCGCTTAAGGTGTAAACCGGGTCCAGATGCCCGGTTTTTTTTATTTTCGTCCTGCCGCTCATTGTATAATAGTGGCTAAGGGGGATCGTTATATGTTATTACAACCTGCTCTGGCGAAAAAAATCATCTCGGAAGTAAAAAAGATGTACGACCGGGAAGTCATTATCGTGAATACGGACGGCAGCATCATCGCAAGCACAAATGATAAACGCATCGGCGGTTTCCATGAAGGGGCGCTGATATGCGCAAAAGAGAAACGCAATGTCATCATTACAAAAGAAGATGAAAAGAGATTAAGAGGCGTAAAATCCGGGCTGAATCTCCCTGTCTTTTCAGGCCATCATGTGATTGCTGTTTTCGGCTTGACCGGTGAACCGGAAGAGATACAGCCATACGGGGAGCTGCTGCGGAAAATGACCGAACTGTTCATTAAGGAATCACGACATCTTGAGCAAATCCAATGGCAGGCCAGAACACTGGAATCCTTTATGATTGATTGGCTGCAATTGCGGGAATGGTCACCTGGTTTTTTAGAAAAAGCACAGCTGTTGGGCGTCGATCTGACATCGCAGCGGCGCATTATCTTAATTCAAGGGGAAGAAGAATTTACCCGGCATGACATAGAACAAATGACGCATTTATGGAAAAACGACTGGCCTTCCGATCTTTTTGTGCGTTGGGGAAATGAAAGGATTCTGATCAATCACGAAGTTTCGGAAAGCGATAAAAAGGAACAGCTGTTACGGCACATTAACTCCCTCTGTTCGTTTGCTGAGAGTGCGGGAAATGGGCAGCATGTCTCAGCCGGCGTCGGGCAGGCGGTTATAAGCTCACGTGTGGTACGGTCATACGAACAAGCCGAAAAAGCGCTCTCTGTCAGTATCAAACGCCGTACTGCCGTATGTGAGGAGGATCTTAAGCTGGACATGTGCCTTGCTGATATCAGGCCGGCAACCCGGGCTGAATTTTCCAGAAGGGTGCTTCAGAAGACAGTGGACAACGAAGAGCTTATGAAGACCATGCACACACTGTTTAGCAGGCACTTGTCTTTAAAACAGACGGCAGAAACGCTTCATATCCACATTAATACATTGCGCTACCGTCTCGAAAAGTTGGAAAACATAACTGGATGCAGCTTTAACCGGACAGAAGATATCATTACTTTATATTTGGCGCTATATTTTTTAGATGATCATACAAAACAAAAAGATTAATAATCCTATTTTTCAGATGTTTCTCCATATTAAGCACTTCTTTTTTTCTTTACAATAGATTGAAAGCGTTTTTCTGATAGAGGGGGAAGGACATAGTGATATCTAATGAGGTAAAGAAACAGTTGATAGAGGTGGCAGGAGAGGAAAACTACGATGATTCAAAAGCGGGCCGCCTCGTGTATTCCTATGATGCGGCTCCGCAATTCCAGTCAATGCCTGATGCTGTCATCGCGCCGCGTGACAAATATGAAGTCTCGCGTATTTTAACCATTTGCAATAAGCATCGCATACCGATTGTACCGAGAGGCTCAGGGACAAATCTGTGCGGCGGCACTTGTCCGACTGAAGGAGGCCTTGTTCTTTTATTTAAACACATGAACCGAATTCTTGACATTGATGAGGAAAATTTGACCATCACTGTCCAGCCGGGCGTGATTACACTTGATATGATTCTACAGGCGGAAAGCAAGCAATTGTTTTATCCGCCTGATCCGAGTTCTATGAAAATATCTACGATAGGCGGGAATATTAACGAAAATTCCGGCGGCCTTCGCGGGTTAAAATACGGCGTCACCCGTGACTATGTAATGGGTCTTGAAGTCGTGCTGGCAAACGGGGATATCATCCGCACAGGCGGAAAGCTTGCAAAAGACGTAGCGGGATATGATCTGACGCGCCTTTTTGTCGGATCAGAAGGAACACTCGGCATCGTAACGGAAGCCATATTGAAATTAGTGCCAAAGCCGGAAACGAAGAAAACATTGCTCGCACTCTATGAAAATATCGATGCCGCCGCTCAGACGGTATCCGCCATTATTGCGGAAAAATTGATACCGGCCACACTTGAATTTCTCGATCAGCCGACATTACAGGTCATCGAGGATTATGCCAAAATCGGGCTTCCCACAAATGCCAAGGCCGTCCTTTTGATTGAGCAGGATGGGTCTTATGATACAGTCGCACGTGACATGGAAAAAATTGAGGCGATTTGCAAAAAAGGCGCAGCCGTATCCGTTCAGGCCGCTCAAACGGAGGAAGAAGCGTTCGCCCTGACCGAAGCGCGGCGCTCCGCCCTTTCCGCACTTGCCCGATTGAAACCGACAACCATCTTGGAGGATGCCACGGTTCCGCGGTCAGAAATCGCAAATATGGTCAAAGCGATTAACGATATCGCCGCTAAATACGACCTATCCATTTGCACATTCGGGCATGCGGGAGACGGCAACCTTCATCCGACCTGCACGACTGATTTAAGAAATACGGATGAAATGGAACGTGTCGAACGGGCATTTGAAGAGATTTTTGAAAAGGCCATTGAACTCGGCGGAACCATTACCGGAGAACATGGGGTCGGGGTTGTGAAAGCCCCTTACTTAGAGATGAAGCTGAAAAAAGAAGGCATTTCGGCGATGAAGGCGGTAAAAACCGCGTTTGATCCGCACAATATCTTAAATCCGGGCAAAATGTTTGCAAGTGATTCCAGAAAACGAGTGGTGGTGGAGAGATGACAACGGCAAAAGAAATGGAGCAAATACAAACAGAATTCAAGGAACGCATGGATGAAGGAGAGCTGCTGAATTGCATGCGCTGCGGTTTCTGTCTCCCGTCCTGCCCAACATATATTGAATCAGGATATCAGGAATCCCACTCGCCGAGGGGCCGCATTGCTTTAATGAAGGCTGTAGTTGACGGCAAGATTGAGCCTGACGAGGATGTCGAACGATCGCTTGCGCTTTGCCTCGGATGCCGCGCCTGTGAACCTGTCTGTCCGTCAGGCGTCAATTACGGCCAACTTCTTGAAGAAGCGAGAGATATCATTAATCAAAATAAAAAACACTCGCTCGGTGTGCGGCTTATTAGAAAAACGGCTTTTAAAGAGCTGTTTCCGCATCAAAACCGAATGCGCACCGCCGCCGGCCTTATCGGTTTATATCAGCGTTCGGGATTGCAGGCAGCGGTACGAAAAACAGGGATGCTCCGCATATTGCCGGAACATCTGCGCACGATGGAAAAGGTTCTGCCGCCTGTGCCTAAAAGCAAAGAAATGAAAAATCGCCCCCGTATACTGCCGGCGATCGGCCCGGCTAAAAAACGCGTCGCCTTTTTCTCCGGCTGCTTAATGGATACGATGTTTTTGCCAACCAACAATGCTACCGCCAAGCTGCTGCAGCTTGCCGGGTGCGATATCGTCATACCAGAAGACCAGGCGTGCTGCGGAGCACTGCATGGGCACAGCGGCGAAAAAGAATTGGGGAAAGAGCTGGCCAAACGAAATATCATGGCATTTGAAGCGCTTGAGGCGGATTATATCATTACCAACGCCGGTGGATGCGGCGCCTTTCTCATTGAATATGACCATTTGCTGAAAGACGATCCTGAGTGGTCAGAACGCGCTGCGGTGTTTGTCCAAAAACTAAAAGACTTTTCATCCGTGCTGGTCGAGCTTGATTTTGATAAAAAAGGTTTGAAGCTTGAGACGCCTCAAGTGATCACCTATCAAGACTCCTGCCACCTGCGAAATGTCATGCATACATCCAAAGAACCGCGCAAGCTCCTAAAAAGCATTGAAGGAGCGGAATTCAGAGAAATGGAAAAAGCGGATAGCTGCTGCGGCTCAGCGGGAATTTACAATATTGTTGAATCAGACATGTCTATGAAAATCTTAGACAGCAAAATGCACACCGCAAAAGCAACGCATGCCGCAGTGATTGTCACGGCCAATCCAGGCTGTCTTTTACAAATGAAGCTCGGCATTGAACGGGAAGGCTTGGGCGGACAGGTTCGGGCGGTCCACCTTGCGGATTTATTGCTGGAAGCCGCTGAATCAGAACCGATAACTGACAAAAGCCAACACATGTAACACGAGTCGGCTTTTGTCATCCTTTGAATGGGGCTGTCCCACGTATTTTAGAGATGATTTATTCTACAGGGCTGCAAATTTCAATATAATGGCCGTCGGGGTCCGCAACATAGGCGACCGTCTGGCCCCACGGCTTTACTTTTGGCTCAGACAGAATGGAAACGCCTTCTCCTCTTAATTTCTCAATCACTGCACCCACATCTTCAGTCACAAACCCCAATTCAAATGTTTGTGAATATCCCGTTTCCTCCGGTATATCCAGCGGGGTAATTTCCCTCACATTCTTTCTCGTATTAAAAGCCAATACCTGAGAGCCTGTATCAAACTCTACATACGTATCATGCTGGGCTCGAACCTTCAGCCCTAAAATATCTTTGTAAAAATGCAGCGAGCGTTCCCCGTCCGACACGTAGAGAATAACGTACCTCATAGATAGATTCATATTCTTCTTGCCTCCTTTTATTGTTCTATCATTCTGCTTCTTCCCCATCTTCTCCTTTATTATTTTTCAGTTGAAAAATCAGATGCAGAAAGATACTCACCCGCATGAGTTAGAGCCTGTGTAGAAAACAGGCTCTTGTCAACTTGGTATTCATGCTCATTATCCCGGAATGGATGCTTCCATTCTTAAACTCGGATCACGCCACATTTGGGCCCATTTTTTCACAGCCGCAATGATGATTACCAAACCTAACAGGAGCATAATGATGGATAAAGCCCCATTCAGAACGCTGTATCCCGCCGCTTCCGGATTTAAGTATACGTAACGCACCATCCAATACCCTGCATAGTTGACGGTGACATATAAATAGGCGAGCGGAATCAGGCATGTCAGGATATAACGCCGCTTATCAGCAATTTTCAGCACAATCGTCGCGCCGATAATTAACCCGACAGATGCCATGAGCTGATTGGAAACGCCAAACAGCGCCCAAATGGAGCCGATATCGCCTGAATAAAGAAGGTATCCCCACATCAAGCAGGCCAGTGCGCTGGCAAATACAGATCCGGGAAGCCAGTCTGTTTTTTTCAAAGGTTTATAGACCTCTCCGAAAAAGTCTTGAATTAAATAGCGGGCCACACGGGTCCCTGCATCAATAGCCGTTAAAATAAAGACCGCTTCAAACATAATGACGAATTGGAAAAAATATGAGGCCAGATGGCTGAAAAACGGCATTCCGGTAAAAATATAAGTCATGCCGACCGCAAGTGTAACGGCACCTCCTGTTCTTCCTTCTAAATCCAGGCCGATTTCACGGCTTAATTCAGGCAAGTGTACAACATTCATTCCAAGCGTACGAAATACTTCCGGCGTGCTGTTGATCGCAAAATAATCAGCAGGCTGCAAGGCGGTGGCCGCGATCAGCGCCATGATGCCGACAAGACACTCCACAAGCATCGCGCCAAAGGCGACCGGCTTCATGTCACTCCATTTATTAAGCATCTTCGGCGTTGTTCCTGAACCGACAAACGCGTGAAATCCTGAGATCGCCCCACAAGCGATCGTAATCGAAATAAACGGCCAGACAGGTCCCGCAAGCACCGGCCCTCCGCCTTTTACAAACTCCGTAAACGCCGGAAACGGAATAGCTGGATTTACAATAAACACTCCCGCAATCAGTGCGATAAATACCCCTATTTTCATAAAGCTGCTTAAATAATCCCTGGGAGCGAGCAGAAGCCATACAGGAAGCGCCGCCGCAAAGAAAGCATAGACCGGCAGCGCGATTGCAAGCGTTTTCGTTTCAAGGGTCAGGATATCTCCCAGCGCGGTTGTCTGCACCCATGGACCAATAAATACCCCTGCCAATAAAAAGAGGAATCCCACAGTGGAAGCGAGCTTTAGATTTCCGGTTTTTTTATAATAAATACCGACGCCCATCGCTATTGGAATGGTAATACCAACGGCAAATGTCCCCCAGGGATTGCGTTCCAAAGCATGCAGCACAACCATTGACAATCCTGCCATCGTGATTGTGATAATAAACAGCATTGAAAGCCCCGTACAAAAACCCGCGACAGGCCCAAGCTCGTCTTTCGCCACTTCTGACAGCGATTTTCCGTTTTTCCGCATGGACGCGAACAAAACGACTATATCGTGAACGGCTCCCCCGATAACCGCTCCGATTAACAGCCATAACAGCCCGGGCAAATAACCGAATTGCGCTGCAAGTATCGGCCCGACAAGAGGACCGGCAGCGGCTATGGCGGCAAAATGATGGCCGAACGTGACCCATTTATTCGTAGGCACATAGTCTTTTCCATCTTCGTGTGTGTGAGCCGGCGTCGGTTTGTCATCATTCACTTTCAGTACCTTTACCATCATAAAGGTTCCATATAAACGATAAGCGATCGCCAATATACACATTGACGCTATCACAATTGTAACCGCATTCATTTTTCCCCATCCCCTTTGCTGTTTTTTACAAATATATCACAATTCAGGGACTAAAGGCGGTGGTTTTTCCATTTCTCATGAGAAAAAGCCGGCTGATGATGCCGGCTTACTTGAATGTGCATGATTACTTTTGAAGACGGATCACATTCCATGAAAGCGGTGTGAAATGAGCTTTCAGTTCGCCTTCTGACTTAGAAGATGTTCCATTGGCATGCGGTACGACATTTTTTCTGTTTTTTTGATTTGTTGCTTTGATATCTTCATGTTCAAGCACAATATGCTCGATGATGCGATAGGATTCAAACCCCCTTAACGACATGTCTGTCTCCATCGGTTCCTCACTCTTATTCACAGCAAAAACCGTCAGTGTCTGATCCTCATCATGATAAACGGCAGCCGCATCCACATACGGCACATCCGTAAAGTCTGCACAGTCATACTTTGGAGAAGAGATAATCGGCTTAAGCGATTCCCCTCTTCCATAAACAGAGGCATGCATGTACGGATAGAAAATCGGCTGTCTCCATGCTTCTCCGCCTTTTTCAGTCATAATAGGCGCAATCACATTCACAAGCTGTGCGAGACATGCAATTTTCACACGGTCAGCGTGCTGCAAAATCGTAATGAGAAGCGAGCCGATCAATAAAGCATCTTCGAAATTATAAATATCTTCCAAAATCGGCGGCGCTTCCATCCATGGCTCTACTTTTTTATCAGCTTCGTTAGAGTGGTACCATACATTCCACTCATCTAATGAAAGGTGAATGGTTTTTTTACTGCGTTTTTTCGCCTTCATATAGTCGCATGTCGCGGCAACAGACTTAATAAAGTGGTCCAAATCCATGGAACGGGCTAAATAGTTTGGCAGGTTGTTATCCCGGTTTCCGTAGTACGTATGAAGGGAGATGTAATCCACATGATCATACGTATGCTCAAGCACCTTCGCTTCCCAATCAATAAATGTCGGCATACTGCTGTTTGAACTGCCGCAGGCAACCAATTCAATCGAAGGATCCACCCATTTCATGACTTTTGCCGTCTCAGCAGCAAGCCTTCCGTATTCCTCGGCTGTTTTATGTCCGATCTGCCACGGACCGTCCATCTCATTTCCTAAGCACCATGTCTTAATTCCGTAAGGTGCTTCATAACCGTGGGACCTTCTCAAATCACTCCAATAAGAACCTGACGGATGATTGCAGTATTCCACGAGGTTGCGGGCTGCGTCCATGCCTCTCGTTCCAAGATTGACAGCCATGTTGACCTCGGTGTTCACCTTTTTGGCCCATGATAAAAATTCATTCGTACCCACTTCATTTGTCTCCGTCGTTTTCCATGCCAGATCAAGCCGCCTTGGACGGTCTTTAACAGGGCCTACGCCGTCCTCCCAGTTGTAGCCGGATAAAAAGTTGCCGCCCGGGTACCGGATCAAAGGCACCTGCAATTCTTTAATGAGCGACTGGACGTCCTTTCGAAAACCTGATTCATCTGCTTGAGGATGATCCGGTTCGTAGATGCCTTCATATACCGCCCGGCCCATATGCTCGATAAATGAGCCGTAGATACGCTTATCTACTTGACCGATTTTATACTCTTTATCTATGATCATTCCCGCTTTTTTCATATTGTTTCCTCCTAATTTATATTATCCTTTTACCCCGCCCACTGTCAGTCCGGAGATAAAATACTTTTGGAAAAACAAGAAGATGATGATGACCGGTAAAATCGCAAAGACTGAGCCGGAAATCAGCATGTCATAGTTGTTGCCGTATGGACTGAGCAAGCTTGACAGCCCGATTGGAAGCGTAAACATTTCTTTTGACCGAAGCACAATAAGCGGCCAGAGGAAGTTATTCCAGCTGTTCAGGGACTGAAGGATAATCATCGCCCCAAAGGCCGGCTTCATGAGCGGCGCCATAATTCTGAAAAAGATGCCAAATTCCGTACACCCATCCATCCGCGCCGAGTCCAGCAGGTCTTTCGGCAGTCCGAGCGCATATTGCCTGAAAAAGAAAACCGCGACAGGCGAGACAATGAAAGGCAAAATCACACCCGTATAGGAATCGATCAGATGCAGCCCCACTGTCAGCTTAAATAACGGAAGCATCATAACTTCAAGCGGCACCATCATAATGATGAGCACCAGAACAAAGATCAGGTTCCTGCCTTTAAATTCATATACCGCTAGCCCGTAACCAATCATTGAAGAAAAAAACAGTGTTAACACCGTTGTTAATAATCCCAAAACAATGCTGTTAAAAAACCATTTGAAATAAATGCTGCCGCCATGAAATAAAAACGTGTAATTATCAAAACTCAGCACATCCGGATCTATTTTCAAATTCAGCCCGATCCGCAAAAGCTCTGACGACGGCTTTAATGAACCTAACAGCAAACAGAGCATCGGAAAAATATACAGCAGGCTCAGCATGATAAAAAACAGAGTCAGAGCGATTCTGTAAACGGCAAACCGGTTGCTGTTCTGCATAGATTACCCCTCCCCCTTAAACGAACCTGACAGTTTTAAAGAAATCAGGCTGACAATAAGAATAACGAGCAAAAGCACAATCCCGATCGCCGCTCCGTACCCCATTTCATTGTAAGCAAGCCCTTGCTGATACAAATACCCGACAAGCGTGAGGCCGATATTACCCGGGGAATTATTTTGCCAAAGAACATAGCTCTCTTCGAACATCCTAAATCCGCCGATAATGCTGATCGTCAGGACATATACCGATACAGGCTTTAAGAACGGCAAAGTGATATGGCGGAATTTCTTCATTGTATTTGCTCCGTCGATATCAGCCGCCTCATACAGCTCTTTCGGCACATTTTGCAACCCCGCTAAAAAGTACAGTATATTAATACCCATCCATCTCCATGAAGCAAGCATGACCATCAGAAACATGCCGGTGTGCTCATCGTTCAGCCAATTCCGCGGAGAAACGCCAATTTTAATAAGGAATGAATTGGCCAGTGACGTATCCATTTCTCCGTAAATCAGGCGAAAAATAATCCCTGCAACAATGGTGGATGTCAAAGCCGGGATAAACAGCGCCGATTTAAATACGTTTCTGAACTTTACTAATTTTGAATTCAAAAGGATGGCCAGCAGCAATGGAACCGGGATCAACACAATCAGTGTCCAAATCGTATATTCCAACGTATTAAAAAGAGCTGTATAGAATGTCGGATTAAGAAGTGCAGTGTAGTTGGAAAGCCCGACAAACGAAACCTCCCCCGGCAGTATTCTTTGAAAGCTCATGATGAAAACACTGATGATGGGGTACAGAAAGAAAATAAGAAATGAGATGACAAATGGAGCTGTAAACAGATAAGGCGCCGCTTTTTTCGAGTACAAGACACTCCGCCAGACGGATTCCTTCGCCGTTGAGGGAACGGGTTGAACCGTCCCCGTCTTCACAGGTTTCATAGAGAACCTCCCCGCTTTCATATTTTGAATACGAGTCTATTTATCTTTTAATTCACCTGCCGCCCTGTCTAAGGCTTCTTCAGGCGTTTTTTGCTGTGTCTTGAGCGCGTCGAACAGCACATTCCTGATCACGAGATCAGATGCCTTGGCGAAATCCTCATCTAAATAGATCGGATTAATTTCATCCTTAATATCGAGAAGCACAGAGAAAATGTCAGTTCCGTTTTGAAAGTAATCTGTGTATTGATTTTTCTCTTTTAATTCTTTCGAATCCCACACATCCCACCGGAGCGGATCAAACCCCAGCACACTCCAAAGCTTTTTATTCCCTTCCTCGGAGCCTTTCGCAAAGACCAGGAACTCTTTTGCCAATTCTTCGTGTTTCGCTTGTTTCGGCACGACTGTGGCCGTTCCGCCAAGACCTGCTGAGCGGTCGCCGCCTTCTTCCCACGCCGGAAGCGGCCGTATCGCCATCTTCCCTTTTAAATCCGGCATATAATCTATAAACCTTCCCATATACCAGATAGGCATAAGAACGGAAGCCGCTCCTTCCTGATTCATAAATCCGTAGTATTCTTCACTATGATGTCCGCCGCCGGGTGCAGCGATCGTTGTTTTATCATTGATCATGTCTTTTAAATATTGAAGGGTTTTTGCATTTGTTTCGTTATTGATGATCAGCTTTCCATCTTTATCAAAGTAACCTGAGTTTTGCTGTGAGATCATGGAGAGGAACGTGCCGGAATCATTCGTTTCCACCGTTCCCATCGGCTTGCCGGTCGCCTTGCGTACTTTCTGGCCGGCTTTCCGGTAATCATCCCATGTTTTGATATCATCGGGATTGACTCCCGCCTTTTTCATAATGTCCATGTTATAAAACATCACTGTCGTCCCTACATGTGTATCAAGCCCGTAAAGCTTTCCGTCCTTACTGTATAAAGTAAGCCGCGCTTCAACGAACTTGTCCCGGTCCTTTTGGATAAGAGGCGTTAAATCGGCAAGCGGAATGTCCGAGCCTTTCAAAAAGTTCGAAAACCGTGCTAATTCAACATCCGCGATATCCGGCAGGCCCTCTCCCGCTATTAATGAAATGGAGAGATTGTCGTGCATTTGGCCGTACGGATAAACAACCGTGTTTAATTTAATTTTTCGGTCTGGATACTTCGAATTCCACTCTTTCACCATTTCCAGATAAAACTGTTCATGAAGTCCGTTAAATGTCCAAAAGGTCAGCTCCGTTTCACCCGATTTCCCGGATGACCGTTCTGCTGCGCACCCGGCTAATAATGATGTGAGGAGCATAGTAAGCAAAAGAAAACAGGCAGTCATTTTTTTCATCTTGTTACCCCTTCCGCTGGAGGTGCGGGCTTATTGTTACAGGCCATTTTTTAAAAGCGTTTCGTTTTCGTTTATGATTCTCAGGCCGGTAAAACGCTCTCTTAGTGTATGTGCGTGTTTTAAGGCGTTTTTTACAGACTCTCCGTCTACACCGATTTCGTCAAAATACGCGGGGCCTCCGGCTGATTTCAGCCAGCCAGCCAGTGTCTTTCCTTCCGGTAGTCCTTCATAAATTGATTGAATGATGTCTCGGCGGTCTGGAGAGAATTCGCTCAGATTCTCATGTTTGGCAAGTTTTCTGTACGTATCAGTCAGCAATACAGCTGCGCAGCCCACCTTTGCCCCGTGAAGGATTTGGGGCTTGTTCTTCTTCATTAACTCCATTTCAATCCAATGTGATACATGATGTTCTCCCCCTGAAGCCGGGCGGGAATGGTCTAAAGCGAGCATGACAAGGCCCGATACAATCAAGGCTTCCATCAAGATACGGATGCCGGTTTCAGTTTTAGAGGCAATTTCCTCGGTGTTTGCAATACAGTTGTTAAGCGATTCCTCTACAAGACGCGCGCCCGTATGAGAGTAAGGCTCTTCAGCCAGCCGATGCGATATTTTCCAATCCGCTAATGAGGTGATTTTTCCGAGCATGTCACCGAATCCGGCTGCCACCATCGGCTGAGGTGCTGATTTCAACAAATCGATATCGGCGAATAACGCAATCGGCGCCTTCGTCTGAACCGTCGTTTTTGTTCCGTATAAAATGACAGGCGCCCCGGCTGATGTAAATCCGTCAACAGAGGGAGCAGTCGGAAATGAGATAAAAGGCAAATCCCGGTGAAAGGCGGCAAAACGGACAATATCATGAATGGTTCCCGATCCGACAGCAATAAAGGAATCAATTGTTTTCGGGGCTTGAATGAGAGTATGAATAAGCGATCGTTCGTCTGCCGTCACATCACCCGCTTCATTGGCAGGAATGGCAATGCTTTTCACTTGAATGCCCCCATGATCAATGGCGAGCTCCAAATTGCGGCCTGTAATGCTGTAGGTGGTTTGATCGCATATGATCGCAATGTTTTGATAGCCTTTCCTTTTCAGAAAATGAACCAGGTCCTGAGCCGCTTGTTTTCCCAGTACAATTTCCTCTACTGCCAAAGGCGATACAGTCTCGCCCGCTTTTTCGAAAGTCTGCTGAATGTCTGACGCGAGCTGCTTCATAAGAGAATCCCCTCCTCAGCCAATTTGTTCAGATCCTTTATAGATTCCAGCACAAAATCAGGCTCATACAGTCGCGCTTCTCCAGGTTTGCTTGAGCCTGTAAGAACTAAAGCGCTTTTCATTCCGTACAATTTCCCCATCGCAATATCTGATTCGATGCTGTCTCCAATGATCATACATTCACCGGCAGTAAGCTGTATCGCATCACAAGCGGCTTCCGCCATCAGCCATGACGGCTTCCCGACAACAAGCTCTGTTTTTGCCTGAGCGGAAGCTTCAATTGCGCCAATCATGCCTGCAACATCAATTGCATTGCCGTCTTCTCTGGGAAAATAACGATCTTTGTTGGTAGCGATGATCCGCGCACCATAGGCGGCGGCTTGAAAAGCTTGATTCAAATCTTGATAGGTAAGCGATTCATGAAGAGAAATGATGAGCCAATCCGCTGCCTTCGGTTCATTCGCCATTTGAATGCCGGCCGCATTCAGCTCGTCAATCAAGCCCTCTTCTCCAAGCACCCACACGGCTGAATAGCTGTAATGTTTTTTTAAAAACGCTGCTGTGACGCTTGAGGACAGCACAATTTCATGTTCCGCTGCGTCAATCCCGGCTTCGAACAATTTTTTTCTGCACATGTTTCTGGAAATGTTTCCGCGATTGCTTAAGAACACGACCTTCTTATTCATTCTCCGGAGCATACAAATCGCTTCTTTGGCTCCTTCGATTAGCTCATTTCCCCTGAAAATAGTTCCGTCTATATCAATAAGAAATCCGGACGGTGCTACGAAGGCCTCATGACTGGCCATAATACGCATTCGCTCCGTGTTTCCGATAAAAGTGCTTCTCATGCAGCACTGTATTAATAGGGCTGATATTCTGATTCAGCATGATTGAATGAAAAGCCATTTCGGCAACCGTTTCTAGCACGACGGCATTGTGAAGGGCATTAAGTGCGTCTGTCCCCCAGCAGAACGGGCCATGATTATTGACCAGAACACCGGGTACCTGCTCATACTTTTGGTTTTTGAACGTTTCGGCGATGACTTTGCCTGTATTATGCTCATAATCTTTCACAATTTCTTCGTCATACATTTCCCTCGTACAGGGAATCGCGCTGTCGAAGTAATCTGCATGTGTCGTTCCAAGAGCAGGGATATCTCTTCCAGATTGAGCCCAGCTGGTCGCCCAATGTGAATGGGTGTGAACGATGCCGCCAATATTCGGAAACGCTTTATACAAGTAAAGGTGGGTCGGGGTGTCAGAGGACGGCTTTAACGAGCCTTCTATGATTTCCCCGTCCAAATTGAGAACCACTAAATCATCAGCCGTTAACTCGCTGTATTCAACCCCGCTCGGTTTAATCACAATTCTTTCATTTTCTCGGTCTATTCCGCTTACATTCCCCCACGTAAAGGTCACAAGCCGATGCTCTTGGAGCTTTAGATTAGCGGTAAGCACTTCTTTTTTTAACGTTTCAAGCATGGTCATCCCCCTTTTGATTTCTTTTAACGAGAGAGGCAAAATGGCCGTTTTTTAACGTTTTAAGACGCTTCATCACATGATTTTCTTTTCCGAAATATTGAACCAATTCTTTATATTCCGCGTACAAGGTATCATATATTTCGGCATGCTCAGCGTTAGGTTTATAGGAATGGTCTTTCAATTTGCCCATATGCGCAGCTGCCTCTGTGATGCTTTCGTAGCCTCCGTTTTCCTTCCCGGCAGCAAGCGCGCCGAATATCGCAGATCCTAACGCCGGCGCTTGCGGGGAGCCAGACAATTTAATTTCCATATTGGTGACATCCGCATAAATTTGCATGATAAATGGATTTTTCTCGGCAATTCCTCCTGCGGCGTAAAGTTCTTCAATCGGTACACCGTTTTCTCTGAAGGTTTCGATAATCATTCGCGTGCCGTACGCCGTCGCTTCAACCAAAGCCCTGTAGATGTCTTCCGGCTTCGTCAAGAGTGTCATGCCAAGCAGCATCCCCGTTAAATCAGCATCAACTAAGGTTGAGCGATTTCCGTTCCACCAGTCAAGCGCAAGCAGACCGCTTTCTCCCGGCTTTTGAAGATCGGCTTTTTGACTCAGCAGCTCGTGAATGCCTGTATGTTTCTCCTTTGCTTCTTTCTTATAATCTTCCGGTACATGATGGTTCACAAACCATTCAAAATGGTCGCCTACACAAGATTGACCGGCTTCGTATCCTGCGTATCCAGGGAGAATTCCGTTATCTACCACTCCGCACATGCCCGGAACAATATTCACTTTTTCACCGAGCAGCACATGGCATGTCGATGTTCCCATAATCATCAGCATCTTTTTAGGCTCTGTGATGCCGACCGCGGGAACAGATACATGGGCGTCCACATTGGCGACCGCAACAGCCGTGCCCGGAAGAAGCCCGGTCAGTTGCGCCATTTTTTCCGTGAGCCCGCCCGCTTTTTCTCCTACTGAATAAACAGAACCGCTTAATTTATCTTCTGTAATCGTTTTCATTAAAGGGTGTAAAGCATTAAAGAATTCAGCGGATGGATATCCTGTTTTCTCACTCCATATCGCTTTATAGCCTGCTGTACAATTGCTTCGTTTCAATGAACCGCACAACTGATACACAATCCAATCGGCCGCTTCGATAATCCGGTCTGCCGCATGATAAATATGCGGAGCTTCTTCGGCAATCTGCATGATCTTAGGAATCATCCACTCAGAAGAAATCTTTCCGCCATATCTTTGTAAGAAAGGCTCGCCATTTTCCGCTGCTATGGCATTGAGACGGTCCGCATATTTTTGAGCCGCATGGTGCTTCCACAGCTTTACATAGCTGTGCGGCTCCGCTTCGAACTCCGGCTGCATACATAGCGGCTCTCCATAACGGTCTATTGGCAAAATGGTGCAAGCCGTAAAATCGATGCCGATGCCGATGACGTCCTCAGGCTGAATCCCCGTCTGTTCAAGAAGTGACGGAATTGTTGTCTCCAATACTTCAAGGTAATCGCCAGGATGCTGAAGCGCCCAATCACGCGGGAGCTTTTCGCCGGTTTTCGGCAAAGCCGTACCAATCACGCCGTGCTTGTATTCCTTAACAGCGGCTGCCAGCTCTTCACCTGTTTTGACATTTACCAGCACCGCTCTTCCCGATAATGTACCAAAGTCCACACCTATCGTATATGTCATACATGTCCCCCCTATCTTTGAAGCCGGTAAAGCGCCTCATTCCATTTCAGTTCATTTTTCAGCTGATGAATTGAAGTATCATGAGAAATCAGAATACTTTCAATACCGGCCATTTCAGCCCAGTCCATCATTTGATCGGCTGTCAGTTGATATGATAAACACGTGTGGTGCGCGCCTCCCGCCAAAATCCAAGCCTCAGCAGCCGTTTTTAGTGAAGGTTCAGGCTTCCACAAAACACGTGCGACTGGAAGATGCGGCATTTCTTTTTCAACTTCCTGCCCGTTTACTTCATTCAGCACCAGACGAAAGCGCCCGCCGATATCAATCAGGCTCGCTTGTATTGCTGTGCCGCCTATTCCGTTAAACACCATCCGAGCCGGATCTTCTTTATCTCCTATAGACAAGGGATGAACCTCTATTTTCGGCTTATCAAGCGCGACAGTTGGACAAACCTCAAGCATATGCGATCCCAGAATCATTTCCTTCCCCGGTTCAAAGTGATACGTATAATCTTCCATGAAGGATGTCTTTTTCCCATCTGCCATGATTTTCATCATCCGCACGAGCGCCGCCGTTTTCCAGTCTCCTTCACCAGCAAATCCGTATCCTTTGCCCATCAAACGCTGAACGGCCAAGCCTGGAAGCTGTTTCATTCCGTGGAGCACCTCAAATGAAGTTGTAAATGCGGTATACCCGCCTTTTTCAAGGAAAGAGCTTAAGCCCAGTTCAATTTTGGCCTGTTCCTTAATGGATGCGACCTTCGATTCGTCTTGTTTCGTTTCCTCACTGATGTCATAAAGCCTGTCATATTCATTGAAAAGTGTCTCGATCTCGTCCTCCGTAATACCATTCATGACATCGACGAGGTCGCCTATGCCGTAGCCGTCAACCTGCCAGCCGAATTGAATATGTGCGCCGACCTTATCTCCGTCGGTTACAGCTACATGACGCATGTTATCCCCGAAACGGGCAACCTTTATATTCCGGCTTTCGTTTAATGCAGCCGCCGTATTCATCCACTGAGACATATCGTGTTTCACTTCTTCGTCATCCCAATAGCCGACGACGACTTTTCGGATTTGCCCCATTCTTGAATTCATATAGCCATATTCCCGGTCGCCATGGGCGGATTGATTGATATTCATAAAATCCATGTCAATCGATTCCCATGGAATATCCCGGTGATATTGAGTGTGCAGATGCATAAGCGGTTTTCGGTAAGACGTAAGGCCTTCTATCCACATTTTAGCCGGAGAAAATGTGTGCATCCAAGTGATGATTCCGGCGCAATTCTCATTGAACTCCGCTTCCCTTAACAACTGTCTGACAGTCTGAGACGAGGTCACCACAGGCTTATGCTTAATCGTATATCTTGAAGACAGGGCACTAAGCCCTTCACAAATCGCTTTTGCATGTTCATCAACAATTTGTAATGTTTCCTCCCCATATAAATGCTGACTTCCCGTTACAAACCAAAATTCATACTCCTTCGTCGGCAGCACATTCATTTCCCCTCTCTTTTCAAAATAAAGCGGTTTCATTTTTATCAAAAAGTACGGATCAATAATCGATAAATTAATATATAAAATAATTCGTACGAACAAATTCATTATATTAATAAGGTGCATTTACTGTCAATCATTTTTGTATTCTTTTTTAATAAAAGCATCAGAGTTTCAGAGTGTTGCAGGTTAGAAGTAACACACATCAGCCATAAACACCACAAAAAAACGCCCAGCTGCCAATTTCACATATTGAATCGGCACCTAAGCGTTTAGATTGGAAGCATTCAGTTTTCTAGTGCTTGTAGCCAAACACGATGATTCTCTTTTATAGAAAGTCAGGAAAAACCTTTGCTTCGCGCGCCTGAACACGGTCATGCCCAAAGAAAACCTTTGACGGCTGGACTTTTTCAATAAGCCCTTTCATTCGTTTTATAGATCTGACAGTCGATTCAGAATCATAGGATAAGAATGGAACGCCATTGTCAAAATTTTCTCTTGTATAAGCTACATCAATAGTCAGCAATATGGGGCCTGAATGTTCTGTTGTGACGAGAACCGATTGGTGGCCCGGCGAATGTCCTGGCGTAGAGAAAATTTGAACGCCGGGCGCCACTTCGATGTCACCTTCAATTATTTGGTACTGCAAGTCTGGCAATCTGCATTCTTCGGGTGAATAATCATCATTTCCCATAGCGGCATCAAATTCGGCTTGCTGAATGAAAATAGGCGTTTTGGGAAAATGCCCGTTTCCTCCTGCATGGTCGAGGTGTAAGTGTGAGCTGATCACCGCTTGAATATCACCTGCACGATAACCGGCAGACTTTAAAATATTCACTATTTTATCGTTTGCCGTCATTTTCGGAATAACCCGGCCTTCTCTTTTTGTTCCTTTGAAATACTCAGGATTGTTAACAAAAGCATCGGGCATCCCTGTATCAATTAAAATGGGCCCGTCAGTTGTTTCCAACAAAAAAGACCAAACCGGCATTTCGAGTAATCGGCCTGGCGCAAGGTTTTTGTTGACAGCTGACTGATCAAGATAACAGGAGCCAGCAGGCAAAAAATAAAGCTTTTTGACAGTCATTCATATCATCCTTTTATTCAATAAAATTTAAAACTGTATCAAAACGAGTAAAGTATTCTTCTTATCCTCACAGCATATTCGTTATTCATTTATTTTTATAGCGTGCTTCTTTAAACGTCGGAGGCAGAATCGGTTCAATACCTTCTAAGTCCAGTTCCTTCAAACTTTGAAGAGAAGATATAAAGTGCTTGAACGCCTCTTCAGCTGTGTCCGTATCTTTATTGTCTCTGCCATTGTTCAAGTCGGCGTTTGTTAAAGATGAATTCCCTTGCTTTTGTCCCATTGATTTATCCCCCTCTAATGATAAGCAGTTCATCATTCTTCTCATTTTATTGATAACTCCGGATGCTTCTTATGCCAATCAGTGTTTAACTCATAGGCGTAACCGATGCCGAGCACAGTTGCCTCGTCAAAAGGGCGGCCGATTAGCTGGAGATTAATTGGCAGACCTGAAGGTGAAAAACCGCACGGCATTGATAAGCTGGGGAGGCCGGTTAGATTAGTCGGCGCGGCAAAATGAGTTAGACGGAGTGACTTTTCGTAAAGTTCGTCATCGTCTGCCCGCGGAGCAGTCAGCGGCATTGCCGGAGTCAATAAAACATCGATTCCGGTCAAAGCCTTCAGAAAATCATCTGTAAGCAGATGGCGTGCCCGCTGTGCTTGTAAGTAAGCGGAAGCCGGAACGTACCTGCCATTTTCAAGCATCATTTTTACGTCCGTTCCATAATCTTCCGGGTGTTTATCGAGCCATTGCTCATGAGCTGAAAACATTTCTGCTAACATGATGGCCATCGTCGCGCCTTGAGCATGCTTCATAAGCTGCAGACTGACTTCAACAATTTCTGCTCCCATTTCCCGGAATTTAGTGATTGCCGCCTGCATAGCGGTTTCCACCTCCGGGTCCAGATTGTCGTAATAATAGTTCGCCGGCAGACCAATCTTCACTCCCTTAAGACCATCGGAATACATCCGAATACCGGGCGGAGGCAAATCAACCGTTGATTCATCTTTCGGATCGAAACCAGACATCACATCCAGACACAAAGAAGCGTCTAACACACTGCGGGTCAGCGGACCGGCATGATCCAGCGACCAGGCCATAGGAATGATTCCGTATCGGCTGACGCGACCATATGTCGGCTTCATGCCGACAACTCCGCAGCATGCAGCAGGAATACGGATTGAACCGCCCGTATCTGATCCTGTTCCTAAATAAGCCATTCCTGCCGCTACAGCAGAACCTGATCCTCCGCTTGAACCGCCCGGAACCACATCAGGATTCCAAGGGTTAAGGCAAGGACCAAAATATTCGCTGTTAGTCGTCATTCCTGCGGCGAATTCATGCGTCTGCACTTTCCCGAGTAAGACGGTCCCTGCATCCGCCAGTTTGGCTGCGGCGGTTGAATCATAATCGGGAACAAAATCCTTTAAAATTTTTGAACTTGCCGTTGTTCGTATCCCCTTTGTGTAATAAAGGTCCTTATGAACGATCGGAATACCATGCAAAGGCCCTTTATACCTACCCTGCATAATATCTTTTTCAGCCTGTTTTGCCTGTTCCGCTGCCAGCTCAGCGGTTTGAGAGACAAATGCGTTTAGCTTAGGGTTGAAGCGTTCAATCCGCTTCAGCATCAGATCTGCAATTTCCACTGGTGACACTTCACGTTCCTGAATTTTCTCTGCCATTTCATGAATCGCAGCAAAGGAAAGTTGAGAATTCAATGTTCTCATTTAGATCGGCCCCCATGTTTGTTTACTATGTACATTCTCAATCGGACAAAATGTCCGTTTCAAGCGAATAAAAAACGGACATTTTGTCCGGTTTCAATTTCATTATAATGGAAACAATGTCCGTTCGTCAATCAATTAATTTTCACAAAAGAATGGTTCGGAACTATAAAAGTGATAAATCGGCATGATCCCCTCTAAACAGCATTTGCTTTCATCAAAAGGCACCATCAGGGCTGCCGATCAATTTTTCAATCCATCTATAAAAATCCGCTGCACTCCTTGCAAAATTTGTTCAGTGGAGAATCCCTGATCTTTCAGATGAAAATCAATATTAAAAAGGGTAGCCAGCAGTGTTTCAACCGTATAGGGAACATCTACGGCAGAAGCTTCTCCCGTATCAACGGCCTCCTGCAATAGCCTTCTGCATGTAATACGCATCCATTGGTAGAGCGGTGATTGAAATGGACGATATCCCGATGATGCCCGGCTTACGGAGCAAAGCCAAGGAACCCGCTTCTCAAGAAAAGCGATAAATATCATTATCACTTGATATAAACGCTCTAAAGCTGTTTCTTCTGAAGACTGATCAAGATAGGAATCTATTTCTTCAAAGAGGGGCTGACACTCTTCACGCACAACTTCTATACAAATGTCACCCTTTTCTGTGTAGCGCCGGTATAAGGTCGCCTGTCCGACCCCTGCCATTTTTGCAATCTGATGCATGTTAACTGCCTCAACACCATGTTCGATGAAAAGCCCTTTTGCCGATTCCAAAATTCTTCTGCGGTTTATCTCCTCTCTTGGAAGTTTTAAAGATGTAGGTTCTTTTCCCATTAAACATTCTCTCCTCACAACACAACTCGGACAAATTGTCCATTTTAACATTATGAATGATTTTGCCGGCTAAGGCAAATACCACAGAAGATCTCATCCACATTCTACACTTAAAATAAGAAAAAGCCCTTTTATAAAAAAGAGCTTCCTACGGAAAAAACCTATAGTGAAACCTTCTCGGCGGGTATTTTTAATAGGATGGCCAGCCCGAACTCCAATTGAGATCATTGATTAAAAGCTTTGGAATGCCGCTGTCATTCGCGTCATACGCATGGCGGACTAAAATGTTGCCGTTTACGATATCTTGTCCGCCCGGGCCTTTCCATTGCTCGTTTCCTGAATCAAGTATCGTGCCTCCGCCGTCAAGCATACTTTTACCGCTTTTATCAAGATAAGGGCCCGTGATGTTTGCAGATCTTCCATAAGCGATTTTATAGGTGCTATTAACACCCGCACAGCATTTATCAAATGATACCATTAAATGATAGTAGCCGTTCTGATACGTAATGGTCGGAGCTTCGAGTGCCCCGCTGTTATTCGGTCTGGCAGCAATGGAATAAAGTGAGCCGGTCGGTTTCATTGTATCTTTGTTCAGCTTCGTTAGTTTAATGCCGCTCCAAAATGATCCGAAAGCAAGCCATGGATTCCCATCCTTGTCAATTGTCAGCTCCGGATCAATGGCATTGTAATTATTGGCGCTGGTCGAACGAATGACAAGCCCCTCATCTTTCCAGCTTCCCGAGTTGATGCTTGTTGCGGAAGCGAGGCCGATAGCAGATGTGTTACTGCCGAAAGTGGAAACGGAATAATAAAGCCAGTACTTTCCATTGTAATACTGAATATCAGGAGCCCACTGGTTTTTCTCATAATTCGGCACGTAATTGCCCCACCATGATAAAGGCGTGCTGAAAACTGATTTTTGTACGCTCCATTTTTTCCCGTCCGAGGATTTTAAAACACGCAGACCTCTTTCTTCGGTCAAACCAGTTCCAAAAGCGTACCATGAGCTTCCTTCTTTCACCATGGTAGGATCATGAAGCAGCTCATTTGACGCTCCCCAAAATGCAGCAGATGCCGAAGAAGCGGAAGTCAATAACAAACCTGCTGTCAGAGCAGCGCATGAAAAGTGAAATAACCGTTTAAATCTTCTCTTTTTCATTTTAGCAAAACCTCCTGTATTCATTTCAGAAAACGCTTACAAAATTATGCTGATCCCCCTTTCTTCATAGATGATTTCTATAAATACTGTTAGGTAAAATGTACGGACAATTCTGCGTCTCCCCTTATTGTAGCCACTCGCCGTAAATTTGTACAGACAAAAAAATAGAATCCGCCATTCAAGACGGATTCTTACGCATCTTTATTGATAAGTGATTTGATCGACGGTTTTGCGGTCTAATTTTTTAATGACCTCTGTTATCAATTTCACGGCATTTTCATAGTCATCACGATGCAACATTGCCGCATGGGTATGAATATAGCGGCTTGCAATGGTGATAGATAAGGCAGGCACACCGTTAGCCGTTAAATGGATGGAACCTGAGTCAGTTCCTCCGCCGGAAAGTGATTCAAACTGATATGGGATTCCTGCTTCTTCGGCTGTATTGACAACAAAATCACGCAAACCTTTATGAGAGATCATTGAAGCATCATACAGCATAATTTGCGGACCTTTGCCCATTTTGCTTTGCGCCTCTTTTTCCGAAATGCCCGGTGTATCACCGGCGATACCGACATCAACGCCAAACGCGATGTCCGGCTGAATCGCATGCGCCGCGGTTTTTGCGCCGCGGAGTCCCACTTCCTCCTGAACCGTTCCTACACCATAGACGACATTAGGATGGTCGCTATTTTGCAGGCCTTTCAGAACATCAATCGCAATCGCGCACCCAATCCGGTTGTCCCACGCCTTTGCAAGCAAGTGCTTTTCGTTGTTCATCACCGTAAATTCAAAATAAGGAACAACTTGATCTCCAGGCAGAACTCCCCATTCCATGGCTTCTTCACGGCTGGAAGCTCCGATGTCGATAAACATATCTTTGATTTCCACAGGTTTCTTTCTCGCCTCAGGAGGCAATATGTGCGGCGGTTTTGAACCGATAACCCCTGTAATATCCCCTTTTTTCGTTACGACAGTGACACGCTGGGCAAGCATAACCTGTGACCACCAGCCTCCCACAGTCTGAAAGCGCAGAAAACCTTTATCGCTGATTTGCGTCACCATAAAACCGACTTCGTCCAAATGGCCGGCCACCATGATCTTCGGACCGTTTTCCAAGCCCGTTTTCTTTGCGATTAAACTGCCTAATCGATCTGTTGTGACGTCATCAGCAAATGGCTCTATGTATGATTTCATCACCTGTCTGACTTCTCTTTCGTTCCCCGGAATGCCTTTTGCGTCTGTTAATTCTTTAAGCATGGTTAACGTTTCGTCTAGCTTTGCCATGTTGCAAACCCTCCTTCATCTTTCCTACATTCTTATTATACAAAACCTATCGGTAACCATACGAATATTTCACATGAAATGGGGTAATTATTTTAGACAGCCGAAACATTTCTTTTTAAAAAAAGTGAAACCTTTTGCTTCACTCTTCGTATTACATCAGATAATGATAATGAGGGAGGTGCCTTCAACCAATGATTATCATCATTCTCCGGCTTGCTTTGCTCGCCCTTCTTGCCTATTGTTTATACGTTGCGGTCAGATTTTACACAAATCCAAAAAGAAGGCTGAAGCTGGCCCAGTCAAAAGAACATTTTTATATTGTCGATGAACAGAAAAATGCAAGAAAGAATTTTCAGCTGACTTATAAAGGCGTACTCTTTGAAGGAGAAAAGCATATTCCTTCCAAGGACCATCCGCTCTTTATCCATACCATCTTTGTGTGGACGGAGTCTCCAGAAAAATTGGCTGCCTTTTCAGCGAAAGATTTTAAGGATATAGAACAAAAGGTGAATGAGCGTTATCCGGATTGTAAGATTGATTGGGACCAGCCGATAAAGCTGGCTAAATCAAAAAAAGCAGAAGAGCGATAATCGCTTTTCTGCTTTTTTACAAATTAAACGGACTATAATAAATAGCGACAAAAACAGCTTCAATTACTAAAAGCAGCGGCACGCCGTACATAAAAGACCGGTGCTTTGTTTTATGTCTGAAGGTTTGCATCCCCAGCCAAACACCTAAAGCTCCAAGCGCAATCGCCACAAGCCAGATTCGTTCCTCAGAAATCCGCCACCTGTGCTGCTGCGCCCTTTTTTTATCGGCGCCCATGATCCAAAATCCGCAAACATTGATCACCATGATATATATTAAAACAGGCATTCTTTATCTCATCCTTTATATAAAAAGGCCGCTCTGAGAGAGCGGCCCGGCATATTACTTGTCTAACTGAGCTTTAGCAGCATCAGCAAGCTGGTTGAATGCAGTAAGATCGTTTACAGCAAGATCAGCAAGCATTTTACGGTTTACTTCGATACCAGAAAGCTTAAGACCGTGCATCAAACGGCTGTAAGAAAGACCGTTCATACGAGCAGCAGCATTGATACGAGTGATCCAAAGCTTACGGAAATCACGTTTTTTCTGACGACGGTCACGGAAAGCATAGTTTCCAGATTTCATGACCTGCTGGTTAGCTACTTTGTATAATGTATGTTTTGAACCGAAATAACCTTTTGCTAATTTAAGAACCTTTTTACGACGCTTACGTGTAACAGTTCCGCCTTTTACTCTTGGCATTAGATTTCCCTCCTAATTGTTCCTTGTCCGATTACTTGATGTTAGCAAGCATTTGTTTGATACGTTTGAAGTCTCCTGCGCTTACTACAGCACTTTTGCGCAGCTTACGCTTTTGCTTTGTTGATTTGTTGGCAAATAAGTGACTTGTATATGCATGAGAACGTTTTAACTTCCCAGAACCTGTCTTTTTAAAACGTTTAGCAGATCCGCGGTGAGTTTTCATTTTTGGCATGGGATTTCCTCCTTATTGCTTTTCGTTTTTCGGCGCAAGCATCAAGAACATGCTGCGGCCGTCCATTTTTGGTTTTGTTTCAACTGTCGCAACTTCAGCACACGCTTCAGAGAAACGGTCCAATACGCGCTGTCCGATTTCTTTATGCGTGATCGCGCGTCCTTTAAAGCGGATAGAAGCTTTCACTTTATCGCCTTTTTCAAGGAATTTAATCGCATTGCGCAACTTCGTGTTAAAGTCGTGCTCATCGATTGTCGGACTTAATCTAACTTCTTTTAAGTTAATGATTTTTTGATTTTTGCGTGCTTCTTTGTCCTTTTTCTGCTGCTCGAATCTGAACTTTCCGTAGTCCATGATACGGCAGACAGGCGGTTTTGCATTTGCTGCAACTAACACAAGGTCAAGATTTGCGCGGCCGGCGATTTCAAGTGCCTCCTGACGGGACTTGATTCCAAGCTGGTCGCCATTTTGTCCGATTAAGCGGACCTCACGTGCACGGATACCCTCATTAACCAATTGATCTTTGCTAATAATGAGCCACCTCCATAGTTTCTTCGAATTGATTCACAATTCATTTTGACTTGCATTCTACAGGCAAACAAAAAGTGTGGGTATGATTACACACCCACACTACGAACATCTGCATAAATAAAAATGTACGGTCAACCTGCCAACTACATGAATGTGTCAATCAGGTGAGAAGCGGGTGCTTCTTCTTGTGATTTATATTCAATTCAATAACTATTCTACACAATGCCGGATATTTAGTCAAGAATGACTTCTCCGGAACAACTTTTTCATTGTAACATGTGGTTATGAGTTGCGCAAGGTTAAAATCAGAGAATTTCAGCTTTAGTTTTTTACTTGATCCTCCATTCTTTCGGTATGTCTCCCCGAAAAAACCACTTTTCAACCATTTCATTAAATAATTCCGGCTGTGCTAACGGTGTGCCATGCCCCGTACCCGGAATCATCACGCATCGGCAATACGCATTGTTATTGCCTATTTCCCGTGCAGACGTTTTTAAGATCCCTCTCTCTTTTCCGCCGAAAGTTACCAATATATCAGCGCTTGCTTCACTAAACCGCGCAGGAAGTTTAAAAGACATATTCTACTTTGTTCTATTTTTTATAAAAAAGAACAAAAGGCAGAACACGTTTTAATAAATAAACCGGCAAAAGGTATCGGTTTCACCAGAGCACTGTTGATCATGGCAAAATCAATCAAATGGGGTCTTACGCTTAAGATCTGAATTAAAATTTGCGCGCTGATTGAAAATTCAATTGAATCACTGTTTTCGCCGTGGCCGGGTAAGTCCGGAACGACACAATGAAAGGATTGAAAATGACTGATTTGCTTTTCCCACGTCCATCCGCTTACACCTCCGCCATGGATAAAAACCATAAGCGAAGCACTTTTGTCACCGTATTCTTTACAGGAATACTCATGATTGCCATCCCTCGTCTTTTAGGGTGACTGTTTTTCAGATTCTCTCAATATCGTAACATCAAAATGGAAATCACGATTTAAAAATGGATGAAAAAGTAATAAAAGAAAATAAAAGTATTAACTTTAAACCGCAAAGACCGATAAAGTAAATAGATTCCAGTTCCCTTTATATTGCGCCGGGATCAAAACAAAAGGAGAAACACGCATGAAAAAACAAACAAAATTAACGATTTCTTTGTTATTGCTGGGGGCTTTATCAGCCGGCTGCGCTCATGACAAAACAACTGCCAGACCAAAGGAAGAAAAACCTGTAGCTTTAGACGTCGAGAAGCCCTCTCCAAAATCGGATAAAGACAAGCTTGAGGAAGAGCACAAAAACTTAAAATTGCTAGAGACAAAAAGACATACTGAAAAGCTTGAGGAGATTGAAGCAGCCAAAAAACAGGCTGCAGAAGAAGCAGAAATGCAGAGACAGGAAGAATTAGCTGCACAACGAGAAGCTGAACGGCAAGCGGAAGAAGCAAGGCAGCAGGAGCAGGCAAAAGCAGCCAGACAGCAAGAACAAGCAAAAGCAGCGGAACCTGCTAATGACTCTGCTTCCTCAGCAAATCGATCAGATGCGGCACAAGCCCAAGAGCCGGCGGCAGATCTGCCGGAAAACGATGGATATGGATATGCAGAACGAAAAAAATGGCATGACGATCAAGTTGAATGGGGCATTAAACAAGGGTATATTGATCCGGAAGATGCTCCTTAAGAAAAAAGCCAAGGAACCTGTCCTTGGCTTAACCCCCTATCAACTGCATAAACATTGGTATGACCAGCACCGTCACAACCCCTACCACAACGACCGCGATACTCGCCATCGCTGCTTCAACTTCCCCCATTTCTATTCCGACCGCCACGCCCAGCGCGTGACCGGAAGTGCCGAGAGCCAATCCTTTAGAGATCGGATTTTTCACTTTAAACACCTTTAAGAACAGAGCGCCGAGCGCGTAGACGATAACGGCGTTAAAAATAACGGCAAAGGCGGTGATGTCGCTGATGCCGCCGATACCTTTTGATAAAGGAAGAGCGATTGCTGTTGTCGCCGCTTGCGGAAGCATGCTTTTCATGACTGCTTCATCAAGATGTATTCCTTTTGCAAGGAGATAAACAATCGTAACGGAGCAAACTGACCCCACAATGATGGAAGACATGATTTGCCACCAGTATTTTTTCAGCTTGTCTCTTTGCTTGTACAACGGAATGGCAAAGGCGATGGTCGCCGGTTCAAGGAAAAATTTAATGATTTCTCCCCCATTGTTATAATCCGCGTAAGAAAAACCGCCGATTTTCAAGAATGCGATGCCCAGCACCATTGCGACAAATAAAGGCGTGAAAAGGAAGAAGCCTTTTGACTTTTTGAATAGAAATGTGCCGATGCCGAATGCGGCAAGTGATACCACGATGCCGAAATAAGGACTCATTGTACTTTCCATTTGATTACCCCCTATGCCTCTTAATGATGAGCGAGCTTGTTTTCCTTATGCGGATGCTGCACCGTTTTTTCTTTCTGCTGCTTGTCAGCGGCTGTCTGTTTTCCTCTTATGATGAATTGGGAGAACAAACCTGTCGCCGCTAATAAAATGATGGTTGCAAGCAGAATGACAAGCACGATTTGCAGGCCATAATGCTGCATCACACCAAGTGAATTCATAACTGAAATGCCTGACGGGACAAATAAAAAGCCGATCAGAGATGTTAAAGACGTTCCCAGGGTTTCTACATGTTCAAGTTTAATAATGTTTAAGCATAATAAGAGAAATAATAGAACTAATCCTACGACTGACGCAGGGATAGGAATTGGAACAATCGCGGCAATCATATTTGATACCAGCATAATTGCGGCAAAAATAAATGCTTGTGTTAAAAAACCATACACTTTTTTAGCACTCATTTTCTTCACCTCTTTCTCTTTGTTGTCCTCATTATAATAAATGAAAACCCTTTATTAAGCGCTTACATCTAAACTTGCTGATTAATCGGGCTGAGATGCAAAAAATGAGGGATGAAATACAAAAACCGCTTCATCAAATATGAAGCAGTTTCTTTAATTCCTTAGCATATGTACGGCTGACCGGTATTTTTGATCCGTCTTTCATAATGAGATTATATGTCGAATTAAACCATGGCTGAATCTCTTTAATATACTCAGTATTGACGATATAACTGCGGTGAACGCGGATGAAGTCTGCGTCGGACAGCTTCTTCTCAATAACCGCCAGCGCATCGCTTACACTGTAAGATGTCTCATGCGTTTTAACCTCGGTGTGCCCATCGGCAATTCCGGCAAATATAATTTCTGACGTATCTAAAATCACAATTGATTCACCGGCAGATACGGCAAGCTTATGATGATTCACTGAGCCTGTCTGCTCCACCGGTTCTCCGGTATCCGGTTTTACCTTTTTATATTTCTTAATTGTCTGCTGAACGCGCTCCTCATCAAAAGGTTTGGTCAAATAATCAAGCGCGTCCACTTCAAAGGCTTTGAGCGCATATTGGTCATAGGCGGTCGCAAACACAACAGCAGGCGGATGCTTCATTTTATTTAACCGCTTTGCGATATCAAAGCCGTTTTCCCCGGACAAATCAACATCTAAGAACAGAAGATCAGGCTTTTGATCCATCATCCGGTCAAATGCCGATTCAATGTTTTCAGCTTCATCTATTTCGTCTACCTCATTCGTACGTTTGAGCAAATAGGCTAATTCATCTCTTGCCAGTATTTCATCATCAACAATTAACACCCTCACCATGTTCTTCTCCCTCTTTCATTTGTTTCAAAGGCACCTGAAATGAAACCTCTGTTCCGTTATCGATTCCGCTCGTTATTTGCAGGGCGGCTTGCTGGCCAAACAAACCAACCAGCCGTTGGTTCAAGTTATAAAGAGCCGTTCCCGTCCCTTCTTTTGACGGCAGAGGCTTGTTTCCTAATTGAGTTAAGATCTCCTCTGCAATGCCCCGACCATTATCTTTTACCTTCATATAGACAGACGATTCAGCAGATAAAACTTGCACTTCCACTTTATATCTGTCTTGTTTTTTCGGAAAAGCGTGTCGAAGCGCATTTTCAACAAGAACTTGCAAGACAAATGGCGGGATTTCGATTTGGTCCAGACTGTCTTCTATGTCTATCTCAATCTCATATTTCCCGGGAAAACGTGCCTGCTCTAATGATAAGTAAGCGTGAAGATGGTTCAGCTCCTTTGACAGCGGTATGAGCAACTGTCTTGCCCCTTGCAAATTGGAACGAAAATAAACACTGAGCTGAAGCAAAAGCTTACGGGTTTTTTCGACATCTGTCCTGCATAACGCGGAAATCGTGTTGATGGCGTTAAACAAAAAATGCGGATTGACCTGTGCTTGAAGCGCCTTAATTTCTGCATCCTTCAGCAGCTTGCTTTGCAGCTCGGCTTCTCCAAGCTCAAGCTGTGTGGAAAACAGCATGGCCAGTCCCTCAGCAAGCTCTTCCTCCACCTGGCTGAGTCCGGCCGGGCTTTTGAAATACATTTTCAGCGTTCCGATCGTTTTTCCGTTTGATGTAAGCGGCAGGACGATTGCCGCATGTAAAGGACATTGGGCATGCGTACATTCGATCTCTTCCTGTGAAGTGGCTTTCATGATATACCCTGTTTTGATTACTTTTTTGGACAGCCCTGTAATGAGACTTTTTGATGGGATGTGATGATCGGTTCCCGCACCGACATGAGCAAGAATTTTTTTATTATCGGTGAGGGAAACAGCGTCCGTTCCCGTCAGTTTATGTATGATGGCCGCCACGCTCTTGCATGAATTTTCGTTTAAACCTTGGCGGAAATAGGGCAGTGTTTGATCGGCAATCATCAGCACTCTGTGTGTTTCAAGCGCTCTGGCCTGCTCTTCCTTCCGAATAATCGACTGGATGATCGAGAGAAAAATAAAGCTGCCTGAACCGTTTATCAGAATCATCGGAATCCCGATCATACTCACAAGCGCCCATGCATCAGCAAACGGCTTCGCCATCAGAAGGATAATGAGCATCTGCAAAGCCTCCATGCCGATTCCCACAAGCGCAGCTGAACGCGGTGTCGGAATCCGGTAGCGCTTTCTGAAATAGCTGCCTATCCAGCCTGCCAAGATTCCCGCTAATATGGAGGATACGGCACAGCTGAACGCGGTGCTGCCGCCCAGTGACAACCGATGAAGTCCAGCCAGCAAACCAACTCCCGCGCCCACAATCGGGCCTCCCAACAGCCCGCCGATTTCCACCCCCATGATCCTGGTATTTGCAATCGAGCTTGACGGATCAATTTCAAATACCCAGTCATTGTTTAAAATAATGTTCCTTTGAATTTCAATCCCCGTGTAGTTGCTGATGATGCTGAAAAGGGAAAAAATCGTAATCAGCACAGCCTTTCCTTTATAGCTTGCCGGCTGCTGCAAGGCTTGTCTGAATAATTTGGTATGTGCCAATATAAACCCCAATATTACGATGATACCGACTCTTTCCAGCATCATGATCATTAAATGAATCATTTTATTCACCTGATCTTTCAAATTTTATTTTATCATTTTTTATAGTTGGTTTTCATTTCTCTCATTCATCTGCCTGTTTTTTTCAAATCATCTGAAAACATTTCTTTATCAAGGCTTTTATCTATTGTAGAATAAACGTGAGCCTTTTGGCAGAGAAAGAAAATGATTTACATAAGGCAAAATAGAATAAGAAGCAGAGGAGAAGATCATGAAAGCCGTATTTTTTGATTTAGACGATACACTACTTTGGGATGAAAAAAGCGTAAGCACAACATTCGCTGAAACATGCTTGCAGGCGAAGAAGAAATACGGGCTTGATCCGAAAGAATTTGAAGCAGCAGTCCGGGAAGCGGCAAGAGAACTGTACATGTCTTATGAGACATATCCATATACAGTAATGATCGGCATTAACCCGTTCGAAGGACTGTGGGCCAATTTCACAGAGCCGATTAGTGATGGCTTTAAGCAGTTGAACAAAATTGCGCCGGAGTACAGGCGGAACGCGTGGACGAACGGATTGAAAGCATTCGGTATCGAGGATGCGGCGTATGGTGAGTATTTGGCGGAGTTTTTCGCGGCAGAGCGCCGGAAACGCCCGTTTGTGTATGATGAAACATTTGACGTGCTGGACCAATTAAAAGGGAAATACGAATTGCTGCTTTTAACAAACGGTGATCCGAGCCTGCAAAAAGAAAAATTAGCCGGGGTGCCTGAGCTTGCTCCTTACTTCAATGAAATTGTGATTTCAGGGGCTTTTGGAAAAGGAAAGCCCGATGCTTCTATTTTTGAACATTGCCTCGGTTTGCTTCATATCTCAAAAGACGATGCGATCATGGTCGGCGATAATGTGAATACAGATATTCTCGGTGCCGGACGGGCCGGGATGAAAACAGTTTGGGTGAACCGGACTGGGAAGAAAAACGAAACAGATGTGAAACCTGATTACGTGATCAGCGATCTTCATGAGCTGTTTGCGATTTTGGAGAATAAATAAAAGAAGATTGTATCTTTTAGAGGAAGATTAGTGCAATAGCTAATCTCCTCTTTTTAATAGTTAGGCGGAGAGAATTTGGAGATATTTGAATGTACGGAACGTGCGGACCTGTTAGAGGAAGCAATTGATTTCCTTTGGGGGCAGTGGGGCAATCCGGATAATTATGCTTTCTATTGCGATTGCATAACACATTCTTTTGATTCAAGAAGCGTTCTGCCGTGATTTTATATAGCAGTCCAAAACGACTCCATTATTGGTTCATATGCTTTATTAAGAAATGATTTGATCAGCCGTCAGGATTTATTTCCATGGCTTGCCTGTTTATTCGTTGTCTCAAAGTTAAGGGGAAATGAGATTGGCTGCGCGCTGCTTCGGCATGCCCTTAAGGAGGCGCATAAAGGGTTTTGAAAATCTCTATCTCTGTACAGACTTAGAAGGATATTATGAGAAGTATGGATGGGTTTATATAAAAAATGGAAACGGTGAACCTGCCAAAATATATAAAAAAGCTGTTGAACCTATTAGTGAGAACTAACATGCCAACAGCTTTTTTTTATGTTATTTCTTCGCTTCAGCCACAGCCTTCTTCACAAAATCATCAAGTGAAATCGTCTCAGACTTCTGCTCTCCGTATTTACGGACGTTTACTGCGCCGTTTTCAGCTTCTTGGTCACCGACCACAAGCATATACGGGATTTTTTGCATTTGAGCTTCGCGTATTTTGTAGCCGATTTTCTCGTCGCGGATATCAACTTCCACGCGCAAGCCTTCACGCTGAAGACGCTCCTGCACTTTTTTTGCATAATCGAGATGCACGGACGGTGATACAGGGATGACCTGGAATTGAACAGGTGCAAGCCACGTCGGAAGCGCACCCTTATGCTCTTCAATTAAGAAAGCCACAAAGCGTTCCATTGTAGATACGACACCTCTGTGAATTACGACAGGACGGTGCTGTTTGCCGTCTTCACCGACATAAGTCAGATCAAAGCGCTCAGGCAGTAAGAAATCAAGCTGTACAGTAGACAGTGTTTCTTCTTTTCCGATTGCTGTTTTGACTTGGACATCAAGCTTAGGGCCGTAGAATGCCGCTTCGCCTTCAGCTTCGTAATAATCGCTGCCGATCTCGTCCATTGCGTCTTTCAGCATGGATTGCGCCTTGTTCCACATCTCATCGTCATCAAAATATTTTTCTGTATCTTCCGGATCACGATATGATAAACGGAATGTATAGTCGTTCAAGCCGAAGTCCTCATATACGTCTTGAATCAAACGCACAGTACGGATAAATTCATCTTTAATCTGATCCGGGCGCACAAAGATGTGAGCATCATTTAATGTCATACCGCGGACGCGCTGAAGGCCTGAAAGCGCTCCTGACATTTCATAGCGGTGCATCGTTCCGAGTTCAGCGATCCGAATCGGAAGTTCACGATAGCTGTGGATGTCATTTTTGTAGATCATCATATGATGCGGACAGTTCATCGGACGCAACGCCAGCGTTTCATTGTCCAATTCTATCGGCGGAAACATGCCATCTTGATAATGGTTCCAGTGTCCTGATGTTTCATAAAGCTCTTTACTGCCAAGCACAGGTGTATATACGTGCTCATAGCCAAGGCTTAATTCCTTATCTACGATATAACGCTCGATTACGCGGCGGATTGTCGCCCCTTTTGGCAGCCACAGCGGAAGCCCTTGGCCGACTTTTTGCGAATTGGCAAAAAGCTTTAATTCTTTGCCGAGCTTTCTGTGATCACGCTCTTTTGCCTCTTCAAGCAATCGCAAATGCTCTTCAAGATCAGCTTTTTTGAAGAAAGCTGTTCCGTATACGCGCTGAAGCATTTGGTTGTTGCTGTCTCCGCGCCAGTATGCGCCTGCAAGGCTTAACAACTTAAATTCTTTAATTTTCCCTGTTGACGGAACATGAACACCGCGGCACAAGTCAAAGAATTCGCCCTGCTCGTAAATCGAAACGGTTTCTCCTTCCGGAATCGCATCGAGCAATTCAAGTTTCAGGTCATCGCCGATTTCCGCAAAGCGGGCTTTCGCTTCTTCACGGCTGACTTCTTTGCGGACGATCGGAAGGTTTGCATTGACGATTTTTTTCATTTCTTTTTCGATCTTCGGCAGATCCTCCGGTGTAATCGCTTCTTCCATTTCAACGTCATAATAAAAGCCATTTTCAATAACAGGTCCGACGCCGAATTTCACATCTTTATATATGCGTTTAATCGCTTGAGCCAATAAGTGAGCCGTGCTGTGTCGCATAATCTGAAGGCCTTCTTCTGAGCCTTCTGTAATAATCTCCACTGTGCCATCTTCGTTAATCGGTGTTCTAAGATCTATTTCTTGCCCGTTCAGTTTTCCGGCTAATGATTTTTTCTTCAATCCCGGACTGATGGATGCCGCGATATCTTCTGTTGTCGTGCCTTTCGCAAACTCCTTGACTGCCCCATCAGGAAATGTGATTTTTACCATATCTGACATCTTCGTCACTCCTTTTTTTTGCATATAAAAAACCCCGCCCCCTGTGAAAGGGACGAGGTTAACAAACGGAATCGTGGTTCCACCCTTTTTTCCGCACACGCAAAAACAACTCATGCGCATGGCGGCTCTAGACTCTGTAACGGGAGTTCCCGTCAGTCATTACTTGGCAGAAAAGCCGTTCACAGCTGAGGTTCAAAGGCGGTAAAGTGAATGGTCCTTAGCTGGGAAGCTTGCAGCCGGGGGCTTCCCTCTCTTCAAAGCCGGTATCATTCCTTCTTGTCCTTATCAGTACGTTTAACTGATCAATAATCTTCTATGTATTATAAAAGGTTTGCCAAAAAAAATCAACACAAGCATTTTTCTTTTTTCTATCCAAACAGCCTTACTTACCTGTAAGGCTGTTAACGGCTACCCTTTCGACTTCTCGGTGACAAACGCGCTCAGCGGAAACATCTGCATCCGTTCTTGAAAGACATTCTGTATGGTCCTGACCATCATATGCTCAGGCTTGTCAGTATAAAGCACGAGCTTCTCCGGCGCGATGGATATGAGCGGTGCGAGCAAATGCGAATCTATATACATCGGGTGTTCCCTTACAAAGCGCCTGTCTATGTATTTTTTTTGCTCCCGTTCAGAAACATAGCGCAGCTCCCACAGTGTAAATGTTCCGTCATGGACGATATGAACCTTTTCCATACGCGGTGTGTTAGAGGTGACGTAGTCTCTCAGCGTTTGAATAAAGTTTTGATATTCCTGCTCCATTTTGTATTCGTCTATCGCAGCTTCCACATACTCTCTGAGCTGTTCGTAATAATTCCCAAGACGAAATGTTTGAAAAGAACGCACTGAAAAAACCCCGGTCTCTAAAGAAATCGTCTGCAGTTCCTCTAAAATATACTGTGACCGAGGAAGTTTTTTTTGTTTGAACGGCAAATCATCAAGGTCCCCTTCAATGATACTGTGGGCGAGCTGAAGGATTTGCTGCTGTTCATCCGGATCAGAGAAGCAATACGACCCTTCAATCAGCGACAGCATATGCTCGTCTTCTTTACATTCTAAAAAAAACCTGACCAAGACCGGCTCGATGAAACGCTGAATTGAAAAATCAGCTTTAGCTTGTGCAATTGCGATTTTTTTTATGTCTTTACGGACAATCACTTTTTTCTTATCGTCCGATTGCTGAATGAGATGTAAAAAAGCAGCTGTGTCTTGGTCATCTTCAAAGATCATTTCAAGCATGTTTGTCCCCCCTTACGGCATCTGTTACAAGTATATGGGGGAGACTTTTAAAATAGACGTAAAGCTCAATGCCAAATCTCAAACTTCGTCAGTGAAACAGGCTCGGCATCTTCTTTTTGAAAACAAATGGCAGTGTTAAAAAAATGATATAGATGACAATCACGATGGAGAACACAAGGACATTGCCCGTAAAAAAGCTTGCGCCAAGCACATTGAGCGCGATGGTGCCGGGAATGATCCCCGCGGCGGTGGCAGCAAGGTATGTCCATGGTTTAATATTGGAGATACCTGCAGCGTAGCTGATCAGATCAAAGTTAATCGGCAGGATTCGGAGCATAAAGATATAAAAAAATCCGTTCTTCTCCATTTGTTTCTGAATGTTTTCAAGTCTTACATGATGGCTTTTTTTTCTTGCGGCAAACAGGCCCGCTGCAAGAAATGAAACAGCCGCGGCGCACATCGATCCCATTAACGTGTACATCGTTCCGAGCATCGGGCCGAACGCGAGTCCGCCGGCTACTGAAATTACCGAAACAGGGAACAGCACGAAGGGCCGAATAATAGATATCCCGATAAAAACAAGCGGAGCAAATACACCAAAAGATAAAACCCATAAGCGGATCTCTTTTGGCGACACATTGAAATATCTCCGATTAGCATAAAACAACAGCCCCGCTCCGGCTATAACGGCAAGCCATTTGACAACTCTTTTTGTGTTCATTCCTTCAGATCCCTTCCCCTTTGGGCCGTAAACCTACTGATGGCGGCGATTCTCTCCGTCCAAACGGATCGGCGCAGCCAAATATAAAATGCGCTCCATCAGTCTGGCCGCTTTTACTTCTTCCTTTTCACCTCTTTGAGAATACGTGAAATGATGCTTCAATTCGTCCGGCGAAAAATTGGAGGAGAAAAACGTCGGCAGCTGCTGAGACATTCTGTGCTGAAGCACCGTTCCGATCACTTCGTCCCGCACCCAGCTCGTCATGGATTCCGCCCCGAGATCATCCAGCATCAGGACGGGGGTTGATTTCACCATATTGAGCTTTGCTTCCAACGATTGATCTTGCATCGAGTTTTTCAGTTCTCTGACAAATTCAGGGACATATACAATCATTGAAGAATATTCTTTCTCTGCAAGTTCATTGGCGATTGCGGCGAGAATAAATGTCTTTCCTACACCGAATTTCCCATGAAGATAAAGTCCCTTTCCTTTGCCCGTTTCATTGTATTGTTTCAAAAAATCTGTGACGTGCTGAAAAATGCCGAGCCTGCTCGGATCGTTTATATCAATTTGCTGGAATGTGGCTCCGAGAAGGTCCTGCTGAATGTACATACTCTTCATTAAGGTCCGCTGTCTTTTTTGCTGATCAAGCCTGCGCTTCACCGGGCATTCATAATATTCAATATCGATGGACCGCCCGTTTACAACAAGCTTCGGATGAAAGCCTTCTAAAAGATTGTTGCAGTTTTCATCCTCTGAACAATAAGCGCAATTTTTGCTTTGCTGGGCATATTCATAAAGCTTATTTAAGCTGCGTTCAATCATACTTTGACTGATATCGCCATGCTCTTTTAAAAAAGCTTGTACGTCTTGATCCTTCATTACTTTTTCTTTCATTTGTTCCAGGCGTTTCTGGAAATCCGGTCTGCCTGTTACGCCTTGCAAGGAACGGCTGATTGGTTCCATGTATCAATTCACCCCGCTTCTCTGTCTTTAATAGGCAGAGTATTTTTTGAGTTTCTTCATTTCTTCCATCATTTTCTTCTTTTGTTCTTCCAGATCATTCTGGCTTAACTTCTGTTGTCCATCGGCAGATTTCGGCTTCTTTGTTTTGTCTTTCAGCCAGTCAGGGAGCTTTTCTTCGCGTATAACTTTCTTATTTCTGTTAGATGGCTGATTTGCTTTTCCGTCAGCCCATTCTAAATACTGGCGATGCTCTTCTATTGCAAGTTTCATCGCTTCTCTCACTGTTTTCACTTTTTTTCGGGCCCAGTGTGAAGCGATTTTCTGGATATAATTTTTTGACAGCTTCATATCAGTCTTGAGCATAACATAATAAATTAAAACATTTGTTACACCTGGCTCAAGCTTCTGTTCGAACATAATATCTTCAATAATTTTTAAATCAGCTTTAGACGGCTCTGTCCCGTCCGCGATATCTTGAAGAAGCTTTCTCGGAGAAATCATTTCAAGCTGTGCAATGAGCGTGCCGTCCAATGAGTCCTGTTCTGCCTGTTTTTCGCCTTCACGCAGGCGCACCGGCTGTGTCTTGTCAATCAAGTCCGGCAGCTGTCCGTTCCGCTCAATCTGATACCAATCGCTCGCCGCTTTTCTCAAGGCTTCGGTTGTAATGACATCCTGTTCATTAATGGCGCTCATGACAACATTTTGCATCTGCAAAGGATCAATTCCATAAAGATACGACAGCTTCTTAATAGATTCACGCACCATCTTTGTGATGGATTTCCGAGGAATCATCGTTTCTGAAAGCCCTGCTAAAAACAGGTCAAAATCAAACACGTCCTCTGTTACGGTATAAGAAGGCGCTTGACCGACAGATGTATATTCCTCGCCTTGAGGAAGCTCCATCGTTTCCGCCATGTCGGCCGAAAGCTTCCATTCACTCGGCTGCAAAGCTTCAAACGCATGATTGAACGGGCGTGTAATCTCCTTCGCCTCCTCTGGGACAGACGGATGGGCGAAAAATTGTTTCAATTGCTGATACGTCGTTTTGCCGACTCTGTTATATAAAAAAACGTTCAGCATTCCATCTTCAAAAAACTCATCCGGCCTGAGGGGAGGAAGCAGCTCATATATAAACATCCGCTCTTGATCAGCCTCTTTTACATATACCTTTAATAATCCGATCCCTTCAAGTTTCCCTTGCTCATGATGGATTTTCTTTAAATTCGACTGCGTAATCCCCATCAGCTGCCTGTGAGTGGATTCGGTTCCCCACAGACGGTTTTGTTCAAGCTCTCCCCACAATGTCATATATAGAGAGTATGCAAAAGGGCCGATTAAGGGCTGATACAGTTGTGTAATGATTTGTCTGTCAATGTCCTGCAGCATGGAACGGCTTTTCACCATATAAGGGTCTACAGGCAATACATCTTTCCAATAGTCAGCCATACATTCTCAAACCTTCCGAATTGTTTCTACTTCTCATTTTACACCGTTTCTCATATCTATCAAATGCCAAATTTGCTCATGAGAAAAGAGCTAGAAGATTCCTTTTAGCTCTTAGCGCTCTTTCTTTATTAAATCTTTTAATTCATCAATAAATACATTAATGTCTTTAAACTGGCGGTATACGGACGCGAATCGGACATAGGCGACTTCATCAACCTCAGCCAGCCTGTCCATTACCATTTCCCCGACAAGTTCGCTTTTCACTTCAGAGACGCCTTGGTTTCTCAGTTCTTTTTCAATGTCAAAGCACATATCTTCAAGGGTTTTCAAAGGAACCGGTCTTTTTTCACAAGCTTTAATTAAACCGCGCAGCATTTTTTCCCGGCTGAATTCTTCGCGTAGGCCCTCTTTTTTCACGACGATAAGCGGAATCTCTTCTACCTTTTCAAAAGTTGTAAAACGGTAATGGCAAGATTCACACTCCCGCCTTCTGCGAATTGATTTTCCGTCGTCCACAGGCCGCGAGTCGAGAACGCGCGTGCCGTTATGCTGGCATGAAGGACATTTCAATATAATCAGCTCCCATCTATTTCGTTGCTATGATGTATGTTCGGCAGCTTCCGGCTAAAATATCGTAAATAGATGATGACGATTGCCCAATCTGTCGGGAGAGCCGTTTGTGCGGGCTCGTTCGGACACCCGCCTTGCTATCAATGATTATTCCCTTTCTTATTTTACAAAAAAAACGGAAAAAGAAAAAGCTGACTGCCATTATTTGCTTTACAAATATAAAAGGAGCGTAAGTTAAAAAGCGCGTAATGGCTTTTTAACTCCAGCTCCCTTTGTGTACGTGTTTAAAATTATAATACTTTGGCTTGAGCCTGTTTAATTTGAACAGGTCCCATTCCTCTTGGTATTTCAATGTTTTCTCTTGTATCAGCATGTAATGCATCCGCAATGTAGTCAGCAGCGACATTAGGATCTAAGTCTCCACAAGTATAAACATCAATGCTCGCATATCCGTGCTCAGGAAAACTGTGAATCGTTAAATGTGATTCAGAAATAATCACGACTCCGCTTACGCCCTGCGGTGCAAATTTGTGAAATGCAACCTCGCGCACCTCAGCTCCTGATTTTAAAGCAGCATTTACAAACGTTTTTTCAATAAAATCCATGTCATTCAGCTTATCAAAATCGCATCCCCATAGCTCGGAGATAACGTGACGCCCCATTGTTTCCATAGTCATGGACCCCCCTTAACAAGAATTAAAAAGTGAAATTCCAACAACTGGGTCGGCTATTTACCACGGGGGAAAGTTAGTCCGGAGAGGTCCTAACCCTTTAAGTAATCCCGAAACAGTCTCGAGCAAGAAGTTCACGAAAAATAGTATACTTCGTTTAAGTCTATTTTGCAAGGCGAGTTTTTTCAAATTTGCAGGTAAGGGTTTTTGTTAATGAGTGCCCATGACTTTATTTTATACAGCTGAAGGGTGTTTCATTCTCGCGGCAACATGGCGGATGAGATCGACAACCCTGCAGGAATAGCCCCATTCATTATCATACCACGCGAGAACCTTTACTTTACGGTCCTCCATCACCATCGTCGTCAGTCCGTCAATGACCGCAGAATGTGAATTTGTATTATAATCAGAGGAAACAAGCGGTTCATCGGAATAATCAAGCACACCGTACATTGAACTTCTTGCTGCCTGCCTGAAAGCTTCATTCACTTCTTCAGCCGTTACATCTGTTTTTAGATCGACAACGAGATCAACTAATGACACATTCGGAACCGGCACACGCAAAGCGAGCCCGTGCAGCTTCCCTTTCAGGTGCGGCATCACTAATGACAGCGCCTTGGCAGCGCCCGTAGTCGTCGGAATGATGGATTCTCCGCAAGCTCTGGCGCGTCGCAAATCCTTATGCGGGTTATCAATATTTTTTTGGTCATTCGTATATGCATGGACGGTTGTCATTAAACCGCTCTCGATGCCGAACTCGTCATCAAGCACTTTGACAACCGGAGCCAGGCAATTCGTTGTACATGAGGCGTTGGAGATGATGACATGCTCCTCTGCATCGAATTGATCCTCATTAACGCCCATCACAATGGTAACGTCTTCATTTTTTCCCGGAGCAGTTAAAATGACTTTTTTTGCGCCGGCTTCTATGTGGCTCATTGCCTTTTCTTTTGCATTAAACTTCCCTGTTGCCTCCACCACGATATCGATATCATATTCTTTCCAAGGAAGCTTGTGCGGGTCTCTGCTGTTTAATAAAAGCACTTTTTTGCCATTCACAATAAGACTGTTTTCCGCAGCTATTACTTCTTTTTCGTACCGTCCGTGAGTCGTGTCATACTTTATTAAATGGGCCAGCGTTTCTGCGGAGTAACTCGCATTAATTGCCACCACTTGAATTTGATCATCTAACATTGCTTTTCTGAATACCATTCTTCCGATGCGTCCAAACCCGTTAATTGCTACTTTCACCTTCATAAGGTCACCCCTCATCAATTATGTCATTCTAATTTGTTGTTATCTGAAATTAGTATAACACATTAAAGCTTTTTTGCCAGTACATCTTGATAAAAATCAACGATTGTCATGATAATTTATGATGTACATTGGGCTTTTTTGCATCCTAAATTGATTTTTATTGTGAATCCGCATAAAAATCAGGCCGGACATGGCATCAAAAAAAAGAGCAGACATAAAGATTCTGCTCTTTTTTAGATGTTCCGGGTTTTTTTAAAGTTCCTGTTTTAATTTATCATTCAATACGCTCTCTTCTAAAACAGAAAAGGTGTCGCCATATACTTTTGTGATATGTTTTGCTCCCCACGCACAAAGAGAATCTAAAATACTTTCCAGACTTCTCCCATAATCACTCAGTTCATATTCGACTTTAGGAGGAACTTGATTGTACACGATCCGGTTGATCACTCCGTCCGATTCTAACTCGCGCAGCTGCTGAGTCAGCATTTTCTGAGTAATATCCGGCATAAGACGTTTTAATTCACTTGTTCGTTTTTTGCCATGTGTGAGATGGCAAAGGATCACACATTTCCATTTCCCTCCTATCACTTCCAGTGTCGCTTCTACTGAAATATTGTATTTTTTTTTCTGCATATTCAGTTCATCCTCCTCTTCTATAGGAACAAAAAAGTACCTATAGCACTTTTAAGTACGTACTTTTCTTTAATGTATATATCTCTCATAATAACATTTGCCGGTCGATATTGAACATACTCTCATTATTTATATAGCTTGCTCGGCAGAATTTCAATCATACAGCACCTAACTAGGAGGAGAGGAAAATGACTTTAAATAAAAAACGCAGCACACTCGCGCTTCTGGCGTTAGCCGTGAGTGCATTTGCCATCGGAACAACAGAATTTATCAGCGTTGGCCTTTTGCCACTGATCGCGGATGATTTACACATCCCTGTCACGACAGCCGGTTTGACCGTTTCCTTGTATGCTTTAGGGGTCACATTCGGCGCGCCGATTCTGACATCCTTGACATCCAGAATGCCGCGGAAAACTTTATTAATTTGGATCATGGTGATTTTTATCGCCGGCAATACAATGGCAGCCAGCGCAACGAGTGTTGGGGTTTTACTGGCCGCTCGGGTGATTTCGGCATTTTCACACGGTGTATTTATGTCAATCGGCTCTACGATCGCAGCGGATCTTGTACCTGAACATAAAAGAGCGAGTGCGATTTCGATTATGTTCACAGGACTTACCGTTGCAACCGTTACCGGGGTTCCTTTCGGTACATTTATCGGACAGCAATTCGGCTGGAGACTTGCCTTTATTGTCATTATTGCAGTAGGCGTTATTGCTCTTGTCACAAACGGCATCCTTATTCCATCGGATTTGCGTAAAGGAACCCGTACAACGTTTCGCGACCAAATCAAGCTGGTGACCAATGGACGCTTGCTGCTTTTATTTATCATTACAGCATTAGGATATGGAGGAACCTTTGTTGTCTTTACTTATTTATCTCCATTGCTTCAAGAGGTAACAGGCTTTAAAGAAGGTACTGTAGCTTTTATTTTGCTCATTTATGGAATTGCCATTGCAATAGGCAACATGATTGGCGGAAAACTGTCTAACCGGAACGCGATTACTGCTTTATTTTATATGTTTATTGTGCAAGCTATTGTGCTTTTGGTCTTAACATTTACGGCTCCTTTTAAAATAGCGGGCCTCCTGACCATTATCTTTATGGGATTTTTGGCTTTTATGAATGTGCCTGGGCTCCAAGTATATGTAGTCATGCTGGCCGAGCGTTTCGTTCCAAGCGCCGTCGATGTGGCGTCTGCCATTAATATTGCTGCTTTTAACGCAGGCATTGCGATTGGTTCATATTTAGGCGGAGTGATCACAGATTCGATTGGACTTATTCATACGGCATGGATCGGATCATTGATGGTTTTAGGAGCAGTGGGGCTGACAGGATACAGCCGTCTTCTCGAAAAACACGACCAAAGAAAAACAGTACAATAACTATCTTTGAAAGTAGGTGATACGCTTCTTTTTAGACCGGATTATTTTAACTATCAAATACATGTAGCAAATTAAGGAGGAAATCAATAATGGCAACACATTTACAGGATACAGCAACACTTCATAACGGAGTGAAAATGCCTTGGTTTGGCATCGGAGTTTTTAAAGTTGAAGAAGGTTCAGTGTTAGTGAATGCCGTCAAAACAGCCATTTCCCATGGCTACCGCAGCATTGATACAGCCGCGATTTACGGAAATGAAGAAGGCGTTGGAAAAGGAATACGTGAAGGGCTCAAAGAAGCCGGGATCTCAAGAGAGGACTTATTCGTCACATCAAAGATCTGGAACGCGGATTTAGGATATGAATCAGCCATCGCAGCATTTGAAGAAAGCTTAACAAAACTCGGATTAGACTATCTAGATTTATACTTGATTCACTGGCCCGTGGAAGGGAAATATAAAGATGCATGGAGAGCGCTTGAAACCCTTTATAAAGAAGGACGGATTAAAGCGATCGGAGTAAGCAATTTCCAAATTCATCATCTGGAAGACTTGATGAAAGATGCTGAAATCAAACCGATGGTCAACCAGGTGGAGTACCATCCGCACTTAACTCAAAAAGAACTGCAGGCATTTTGCCTGACTCACAGAATTCAGCTTGAAGCATGGTCTCCTTTAATGCAGGGCCAATTGCTGGATCACCCGATGCTGAAAGAAATTGCACATCAATATAACAAATCTGTTGCACAAATCATTTTGCGCTGGGATCTGCAAAACGGTGTCATCACCATTCCCAAGTCAACAAAAGCACACCGTATTTCAGAAAATGCAAACGTGTTTGATTTTGAATTAACAAATGAGGATATGAAACGAATTGATGAGCTGAATCAAAATGAACGAGTCGGTCCGGACCCAGACAATTTTGATTTCTAATATAAAAAAAGAAACACCGTTCAGAAAAGATGAACGGTGTTTCTTTATGACCAGCCAGAGATGATGTCATCGAGCCGGCGTTTTGTTTGCTCTAAACTGCCGCTGTTATCAATGATCTTGTCGGCTCGTTTGATTTTATCTGCTAACGGCATTTGTGAATTAATTCGGCTCAAGGCTTCTTCCTCTGTTAGCTGATTTCGCTCTTTCAGCCTTTTGAGCTGAAGCGCTTCTGTTACACTTACGACCAGCACCTTGTCTACCAAATGCTCCAGCTTGCTTTCAAACAGCAGGGGAATGTCTAATACGACGAACTGCTCGTTATTTGATACTGCCAAATCCCGTTTGCTAATCATTTCCGCTCTTACAGCGGGATGCACAATACCGTTTAATGTAAGGCGTTTTTCTTCATTATTAAATATAATGGCCCCAAGCTTTTTTCGGTCTATGTCACCATTATCCAGCAGGATGTCTTCACCAAAAGCGTCAATGATTTGCCGGTAGGCCGGCATCCCTTTTTCAACCGCTTGTTTTGCAATGATATCCGCGTCTATGACAGTGATTCCTTTATTCTTCAGCATATTGGCAACCGTACTTTTGCCGCTTGCGATGCCTCCCGTTAAACCAATGACTAAGGTCAAGAACGCCACTCCTTTTTTACAGTTTCCACAGCCCGATCGTGATAAGCAAGAGCCCCGGCAAAAACGCCATTTTATCAATCCAGCTCCATTTTGATAGCACATGGCCTGCATATATACCTATTGATACAAACAGCGAGCTCATGATTGCAACAGCAAAGCTCAAGGTGATAGGGGAAAATCCGAGAATTGCAGCGCCGATCCCCGCTCCGAAAGCGTCAATCGACAAGGCAAAACCGAGCAGGAGCGCTTCTATTCCGTTAATGGTACCGGACCTGTCGATATCAGCGCTTGTCGGTTTCCTTAAAATATGGATCACAATCCCCAATGACTTAACCTCTAGATTAAGTAAAGTTTTTTCGTGCAATAAGTAATCCTGTTCTTTTGTCGGCCTGAAAAATTGGTATAAGACCCATGCGCCGATTCCGACTAAAATCAGTCCGCCGAGCTTTTCTGTCACATAGACGGGGAAAAACTTTGTGAGAAAGCCCCCGATCAACATAGACAAAAACATGACAGCGCCTGAACAGCAGGCAATCACGATAATGGCTTTCAACGGGATCTTCATTTTTCGCAAACCGTACGTAAATCCGACCGAAAAACTGTCCAAGCTGACTGCCAATGCCACTAGCAGCAAAGAAACCATTTGCATATCCGTTTCTCCCTTTCTGTTGGTGCGCGATAATCAGAGTCTTTTTAAACCCCAGCATTTATTACATGGGCTCTTTATATATATGGGAAAGATGAAACATTCGTGTTATACAAACAAATGTTTTCTTTCCTAAAAGACTTTGATCATTCACACCGCCAGCTTGAACAGTTAACCTTTATTGTTTCTGGCATTTGGCACAAAAGTGTGTGCCTCTTCCCCCGACGACGATTTTAGATATCATGGTACCGCACGTTTTGCATGGTTTGTCTTTTTTTCCATAAACAAAATGGCGGAGCTGAAACATTCCGATTTCACCTTGGGAATTTATATAAGAACGAACGGTGCTTCCACCCGCATCAATGGCTTCTTGAAGCGTGTTCTTAATTTCCTCATGGAGCTTTTTGATTTTTTTTGCTGATAATTGGTTCGCTTTGGTCTCCGGGTGAATGCCCGCTCTAAAAAGCGCTTCATCTACATAAATGTTCCCGAGACCGACAACCGCCTTCTGGTCAAGCAGCGCGGTTTTCACGGCGCGGTTTGTTTTCATCAGCCGTTCTTTCAAATACGCGTCTGTAAATTCTTTGTCATCCGGTTCAGGGCCAAGCTGAGAAAGCGGCAGCTCTCTCATTTCCTCACCCGGATGAAATAAATGCATCGTTCCGAATTTCCGGACGTCGCGGTAGCGCAGCTGTGTACCGTCAGTCATCGTAAATACGACATGAACATGCTTATCGTCCGGGTCCTCCGTCTGATGCAGCCCATATTTTCCTTCCATTCGCAAATGCGAAACCATCACAAAGTGATCCAGATGAAAAAGTAAAAACTTTCCTCGTCTCCCGATAGATTGGATGGTTTCCCCTATTAAGTTTCGCGCAAATTCCTCCGGTTCGGCAGGCCTTTTAATAATATTCGGCCATCTGATTTCTACCGATTTGATCGTTTTTCCTCTCACAAGCCCGGTCAGAGTGCGCCGGACTGTTTCAACCTCTGGTAATTCCGGCACATCCATCACTTCCTTTATCTATTTGTTTATTTTGCATCGTACCAAGATGGGCCTGATGCAAAGTCTACTTTTAGCGGAACATCTAAGCTAAGAGCATGTTCCATCACTTCCGGAACAAGCTTTTCAAGCAATTTGATTTCTTCTTTCGGCGCTTCAAAGATCAATTCATCGTGCACTTGAAGCAAGAGCTTTGCCTTCAGCTGTTTTTCTTTCAGCTTGGCTGCCATATCAATCATTGCTTTTTTAATAATATCCGCGGCGCTTCCTTGAATCGGCGTGTTCATCGCCGTCCGCTCAGCAAAGCTTCTGAGGTTGTAATTTCGGCTTGTCAGCTCAGGAATGTAGCGGCGGCGCTGCATAAGCGTCGTCACATAGCCCTTTTGCTTCGCTTCCTGTACTGATTCCTCCATGTATACTTTTACGCCTTTAAAACTTTCCAGATAGCGCTCAATAAATGCCGCGGCCTCTTTGCGTGTGATGCCGAGATTTTGGGACAGCCCGTAATCACTGATGCCGTAGACAATGCCGAAATTCACTGCTTTTGCCTGGCGTCTCATTGCGGGTGTCACTTCGTCTTGTGCCACATGGAACACATCCATCGCCGTTTTTGTATGGACATCCATATCATTTGTAAAGGCTTCGATTAAATTTTCATCCTTTGAGATGTGGGCCAGCACTCTTAGCTCAATCTGCGAATAATCAGCGGCAAATATCAGCCAGTCTTTCTCAGACGGGACAAAAGCCTGACGGATTTTGCGGCCTTCTTCCAGCCGAATCGGAATGTTTTGCAGATTCGGATCAGTGGAACTGAGCCGCCCTGTTTGCGTTAAAGCTTGATTAAAGCGTGTATGCACCTTATGTGAATCTTTTCTGATGACCTTTAAAAGCCCTTCAATGTACGTGGATTGGAGCTTTCCGATTTGTCTGTACTGTAAAATATAGGACACGATATCATGCTGGTCCGCAAGCTTTTCAAGCACGTCAGCAGAGGTTGAATAGCCGGTTTTTGTTTTTTTCACAACCGGAAGCCCGAGTTTTTCAAATAAAATGACGCCAAGCTGTTTCGGAGAATTAATATTAAACGGCTCTCCTGCAATCTCATGGATTTTTTCTTCATACTCCTTCAGCCTTGCGCCAAGTTCTTCTCCCATTCGCTCGAGCCGGCCCACGTCCACCTTTACACCGATTGACTCCATTTCTCCAAGAATTAACGCAAGCGGCAATTCAAGTTCTTCATACAGCTCAAGCTGATCGTTGTTTTCAAGCTCCTGGAGAAGCTTTTCACGAAGGCTGTCTACTGCCGCAGCCTTTCTGACAAGATGCATGGCAAGCTCATTTTCGTCGGGAACCGCGCGTTTTGCCCCTTTTCCGTAAACGGCTTCATCGCTTGATACAATGTGTAAGCCATAATCCTTGGCAACGCTGGCGACGTCATCATACGTATTTGCCGGGTTGATGATATACGCCGCAAGAAGCGCGTCAAATTCCGCTCCTTTCAGTTCAATGCCTTGCCAGCGCAATGCGACTACCGAACGTTTGCTGTCAAATACCCATTTCTTCTGAGATTCGTCTTCCGCCCACTTTTTAAATATCTCTGACTGCACGGCAATTTCTTTAGAGATATAATAATGTCCTGTTTCATTGACGAGAGAAAAACCAAGAATCGGTGCTTCGTGGTAATTGTCGCCAATTTGTTCAACAACAAATGCAGACGGTGAAACGAGCATGCCGCTTGTCACTTCTTCGACCTTGTGAATATCAACATCTTCAAACTCCTGCTGCTGTTCAGCTTCTCCGCTCTCTTCTCCGAGCCTTTCAAGCAGCGTATTAAAACCAAGGTCTTTAAAAATAGAAATGACCTGTTCCCGATTAAAGCCGTCATAATCCAGTTCAGCAAGTGAAATGTCAATTGGCGCATCGGTCATGATCGTCGCCAGTTCCTTGCTCATAACGGCCTGATCTTTAAATTCCTCAAGCTTCTCCTTCAGTTTTTTGCCGCTCACTTCGCCGATGGATTCGAGCAGTTTCTCAACGGAATGGAATTGCTTCAAAAGTTTAATGGCTGTTTTTTCGCCAACTCCCGGCACACCCGGAATGTTATCTGAGGAATCACCCATCAAGCCTTTCATATCAATGATTTGTTCAGGAGTAAGCCCGTATTTTTCTTCGACATGCTGAGGTGTATAAAATTCGACATCCGTAATTCCTTTTCTCGTAATAGCGACGGTTGTATGGTCTGTCGCAAGCTGTGTCAAATCTTTATCTCCTGAAAATATCTTCACTTCAAATCCGTCTTTTTCAGCAGATTTAGCAAGCGTGCCGATAATGTCATCCGCTTCATACTGCTCAAGTTCATAGCGGCTGATTTGATAAGCGTCAAGCAGCTCGCGAATAAACGGCATTTGCTCCGACAGCTCCGGCGGTGTCTTTTGTCTGCCGCCTTTATATTCCTTAAATGTGCTGTGACGGAACGTGGTTTTACCCGCGTCAAAGGCCACAAGCATATGTGTCGGCTTTTCGTCCTCCAGCATTTTCATTAAAATCATCGTGAAGCCGTATACCGCATTTGTGTGGATTCCTTTATCATTACTTAACAGCGGCAAGGCAAAAAATGCTCTGTATGCAAGGCTGTTTCCGTCTACAAGCACTAACTTTTTTTGTTCCGTCATTCATATATCCTCCTAAGAAGCGCAAGCTCCCTTTCATCTCAATTTGATAGTCTTTTGCTTCTTTTATTTTAACAAAGTTCAATTTGAAAGGAAAATAAGCGAACCTGGGGAGTAGACATAAAAAAGGACGGGAACCATATAGGTTCCCGCCGTCAAATTGGCTCCTTGGATGAAGGGGTTCTACTACATCCTAACAGCATAGGTTTAACAGTGCATGAAGATATTGTTAACACTTTGTAAAGGTTGCCCAAGCTAATTGGGCGCCCGTTTCAGTGCTACAGTAAAAATCGTTCCCTGCCCCTGTTCACTTTTCACTTCTATTTTACCTTCATGGGCTTCTATTAAATGCTTAACGATCGCCAGACCAAGGCCGGTGCCTCCTGAATTCCTGCTTCTGTCTTTATCAACGCGATAAAAGCGCTCGAAGATTCGGGGAATTTCTTTTGTTTCAATCCCGATTCCCGTATCAGCGACTTCTATCTGAATATCCTCTTCTGCCAAATTTGCAGAAATGGTGACCGTTCCATGCTCAGGCGTGTAGGTCAGCGCATTGTTTGCCAGATTAAGAAAAACCTGCTTCAGTCTGTATACATCTCCTTGAACATAGAGAGGATCTTTCGGAATGTTCAGTTCAAATCGAATATCTTTTTCTGATGCCTTATGCTGAAGGAGCGTTTCAATCTCACCAAGCATTTTCGCCGCATCAAACGTCTCAACGCTGAGCGTGAAGTTTTGCTGTTCAATTTTAGACAGCTCCAGCAAATCTTGCACCAATGATTGAAGCCTCTCACTCTCCTTTAAAATAATAGAGAGGAATTCTAAAAGAGCTTCCCTGTCGTCCAATGCTCCGTCCAATAATGTTTCTGTAAAGCCTTTGATTGACGTAATCGGCGTTTTCAATTCATGTGAGACATTGGCAACGAAATCTTTTCTCATTTGCTCAAGTTTTTTCGTCTCCGTCATGTCATGAAAAACAAGAACGATTCCCTTCCATTCATCATCAGGTCCCATGATCGGAACGCCGTCCACTTCAAAATAACGTCTTTCAATATTGATCGGAAGCCTGAACAGTTTGCATTTTTTTGTTTCGGTCATGAAGATTTCTTCGACAAGCTGTATGATTTCCTCATGTTCAAATGCATCGTGGTAAAGGCGGCGGAGCAAGTGGTTTGGCTGGGTATGGAACTGCTTCGCATACGCCCTGTTTACAAGATTTATAAATCCTCTGCCGTCAATCAGTATCAAACCTGATCCGATATTTTCAATGACAGTCAAAAGGCGGTCGCGCTGCATTTCTTGTGTTCTTGTCATCTCCATCAGATTGAACGCGAGGCTGTTCATCGCGCGTCCGAGCTTATCAGAGCGGCTTATGTATCCGCCGTATGTGCGGGCGTCGTAATTTCCCTTAGACAGCTCTGTTGCCATTCCTGTCGCTGCTTCAATGGATTTTTTATAACGGGAGGTCATGTTGGTATAAAAGAATACAATAACAATAAAAGCGGTACACAGACTGGCTGCCAGCATGCCCCACATTTCCCCGCTGATGCCTGAGCTGCTTTCCGCCCGGGACGACAGCAAAACATAACCTGTTTTGTTATCGGCGTTTGTCAGCGGAAGCCCGAAATAAAGTCTGGAAGCGTCGTCAGATTTAACCAAAGTTCCTTTGTCTGCATGGAGATGGGTAATCACAGAAGAAACATTCGTATTTTTGCCTGAACTGTATAACACTCGCCCTTCGTCATTCAGAACCGCCGCGCTTACATCAAGCGCGCTGCCTGCTTCTTTAATTACTTTCTCGTTCTCTTTAGCTGTCAAATCTCCGGCATTAAGGAGAGAAGCTATGTATTTGGCTTCCTTTTCCATTTGGCCAGCTGCTTTTTCTTCATTAGCCGATTCGAAAAGCTGTTGTAAAAAAAGACCAAGTACACTAAACACCAAGATAATGAATACGGCGAGTACAGCAAAAAGACGCACGCGGTAATTATTCATTCATTTTAGGCTCCTCCAGTTTATACCCCAATCCTCTGATCGTTTTGATATAGATGGGTTTTTTTGTATTTGTTTCGATTTTGTCGCGAAGGTGGCTGATATGCACATCAACAATCCGGGTATCTCCGGCAAAATCGTAATTCCACACAGCGCTGAGCAGCAAATCTCTAGTTAAAACTCTGCCCTTATGTTTTCCGAGATAGAGAAGCAGTTCAAATTCTTTCGGTGTCAGCTCAAGCTGGTTTGACTTAAAATAAGCTTCGTAATGGTCCGGGAGAATTTTAAGATCACCGATGATCAACTGGCCGTCCTTGACGTCATTCCGCCCGTCAAATGAGGGAGAAGCTATTTCAGAACGCCTTAAAATCGCCTTTACCCTGGCATTTACTTCTCTCGGGCTGAATGGCTTGGTCATATAATCGTCAGCGCCAAGTTCAAGACCGAGCACTTTATCAAACTCTTCATCTTTAGCTGTCAGCATTAAAATAGGAAACATTAGCTTTTGCTGTCTCAACTGCTTACACACTTCGATCCCATCCAATTTAGGAAGCATGACATCAAGCACAATTAAGTCAGGTTTTTCTGTCTCCGCCTGTTTTAAAGCTTCTTCACCATCTGATGCGGTGACAACCTCGTAGCCCGACCGCTCCAAATTATACTGCAAAAGAGTAACGATAGATTCTTCATCATCCACAACTAAAATTTTTTTGCTCATGCTGTGCCTCCATTATCAAAATTCCCCGACATCCTATTTCTCTATTTTATGTCATCATAACACGTTTCATGATTTCATTTTAACGAATGGAAGCCGGTTCGACAATTCGCCTTTTTAATCATTTTGAAAAAGAACACATCATTAGGATGGCACAAAAAAGACAGCGCTTACATTTTTGTATAAAAACAGGAAGGCTTCGTAACAAAGCCCTCCCTGTTATTATCTTAAGATAAAACTTTCATGACATTTTTAACAGATTCAGCAGATTTGTTCAGCTGCGTTTTTTCGTAATCTGTTAATTCCAATTCAATAATCTGTTCAAGGCCGTTGCCTCCGACAATTGTCGGAACACCTAAGTAAATGCCTTCATAGCCGTATTCTCCTTCGAGATAGGCAATAGTCGGCAATACACGGCGCTGGTCTTTTAAGATCGCTTCAATCATTTCTACAAGTGATGCGGCAGGAGCATAATATGCGCTTCCGTTTCCAAGCAGGTTGACGATTTCACCGCCGCCTTTTCTTGTCCGTTCTACGATTGCGTCAATCCGATCTTTCGGAATAAGTGTTTCTAACGGAATACCTCCGGCGTAAGAATAACGCACAAGCGGCACCATATCATCTCCGTGGCCTCCAAGAACAAATCCCGTTACATCTTTAACAGACAGATTCAATTCCTCAGCCACAAACGTTCTGAATCTCGCAGTATCCAGCACGCCTGATTGTCCGATGACGCGTTCTTTAGGGAATCCTGATTCTTTATACACGGCGTAAGTCATTGCATCAACTGGGTTTGTCAAAACGACAATCACACAGTCAGGAGAATGTTTTACGATATCACGCGTCACACTTCTCATGATTTTCTCATTCGTAGACACGAGATCATCCCGGCTCATCCCAGGTTTTCTAGCAATTCCCGCCGTAATGACTACAATGTCAGATCCGGCAGTGTCTTCATAGTTTGACGTTCCGGTAACTTTTGCATCAAACCCTTGCACAGGGCTTGCTTCTAACATGTCAAGCGCTTTTCCTTTAGTCGGATTTTCTAATTGCGGAATATCGACTAATACAACATCAGCCAATTCTTTTTGAGCCGTCAAAAATGCAGTTGTTGCACCGGTAAAACCGGCTCCGATTACAGATACTTTTTTACGCTTGTTCGCCATTTGCTTTTTCCCCTTTAACTTATAAGTTTAAGAATTAAGACAAGTTTTTGATTAATTCGTCAGCAAATTCCGAGCACTTCACTTCTGTGGCACCGTCCATTAATCTGGCAAAATCGTAAGTTACGACTTTAGATTCGATTGTTTTTTCAACGGATTGAACCACAAGATCAGCAGCTTCCTGCCATCCAAGGTGCTCAAGTAAAAGCACGCCTGAAAGAAGAACAGATGACGGGTTCACTTTATCAAGTCCCGCGTATTTAGGCGCCGTTCCGTGAGTTGCTTCGAAAATAGCGTGTCCTGTTTCGTAATTGATGTTAGCCCCAGGCGCGATACCGATTCCGCCGACTTGCGCTGCAAGCGCATCGGAAATGTAGTCGCCGTTTAAGTTCATTGTAGCTACCACATCAAATTCGCTTGGACGCGTTAAAATTTGTTGAAGGAAGATATCAGCAATGCTGTCTTTGATAATGATTTTGCCGGCAGCCTCAGCTTCGCTTTGCGCTTTGTTTGCTGCATCTTTCCCATCCTGTTCTACAATACGATCATATTCAGCCCATGTAAAGACTTTATCTCCAAATTCTTTTTCAGCCACTTCATAGCCCCAGTTTTTAAAGGCTCCTTCAGTGAACTTCATGATGTTGCCTTTATGAACCAATGTGACTGATTTGCGTTTTTGGTCAATTGCATATTGAATGGCCGCTCTTACAAGACGCTGTGTGCCTTCTTCTGAAACAGGCTTAATACCGATGCCTGATGTTTCAGGGAAACGGATTTTGTTGACACCAAGCTCAGTTTTTAAGAAGTTGATTAATTTTTCCACTTCTTCAGAGCCTTTTGCATACTCGATTCCAGCGTAGATATCTTCCGTATTTTCACGGAAAATAACCATATCCGTATCTTGAGGGCGCTTAACAGGCGAAGGTACGCCGTTAAAGTATCTGACTGGACGAAGACATGTAAACAAGTCTAATTCCTGTCTGAGCGCTACGTTTAATGAACGGATTCCGCCGCCGATCGGAGTTGTAAGCGGGCCTTTAATGGCGATTAAATATTCGCGGATGTCTTCAAGCGTTTGGTTAGGCAGCCATTCGCCCGTTTTGTTAAATGCTTTTTCACCTGCATAAACTTCTTTCCAAGTGATTTTCTTTTCGCCTTTATATGCTTTTTCTACAGCTGCTTCCAAAACTCTTGAAGCCGCTTTCCAAATATCAGGGCCGATGCCGTCACCTTCGATAAACGGGATAATCGGATTATTCGGTACATTCAATACACCGTCAGTAACTGTAATTTTTTCAGCTTGTGCCACAAATATTACCTCCCAGTATGTAATTCATATTTAGAAAACATTTTATTTTTCTGATATAAAAAAACAAAATGATTTTTCTTAACATTCAATTAAAATTGTAAACCAAGATCACTGTTCCAAACAAGAGGCTAACTTCATTAAATCCAGCCAGCCTCCATTGGTTCTTTAGGCTCTTTCGTTAATCGGAATAAATTTTTGCTTGTCAGGGCCCGTATAATCTGCGCGCGGACGGATCAAGCGGTTGTTGTCATATTGCTCAAGAATATGCGCAAGCCATCCGGACATTCTGCTGACCGCAAAGATTGGCGTGAAGAGATCGTGATCAATACCCAGGCTGTGGTAAACCGATGCCGAATAAAAATCAACATTTGGCGGAAGTTTTTTTTCTGATGTGACGATGTCTTCAATTGCGATCGACATCTCATACCATTTGCTTTCACCCGTTAAGTTTGTTAATCGCTTGCTCATTTCCTTCAAATGCTTGGCGCGCGGATCTCCATGCTTGTAAACACGGTGTCCGAATCCCATTACTTTTTCTTTCTTTTCCATTTTGGCGCGGATGTAAGGCTCAACGTTTTCCACTTCTCCGATCTCCGAAAGCATCTTCATAACGCCTTCATTCGCACCGCCGTGAAGCGGTCCTTTTAAGGCTCCGATTGCTGCCGTAATACCGGAATAAATATCAGATAGCGTAGCGACACATACCCTCGCTGTGAACGTTGACGCGTTCAGTTCATGGTCAGCATGGAGAATGAGCGCTTTATTAAACGCTTCCACTTCAATCGGCGAAGGATCTTCTCCGTTTAACGTGTAAAGGAAATTCTCGGCGATCCCCAGATCTTCTTTTGGTTCAACCGGTTCAAGACCTTTGCGAATTCTAGAGAAAGCGGCAACCAAACCAGGCACCTTCGCTTGAAGGCGTATCGCTTTTCTGTAATTGGCATCCGGATTCATAACATCCGCTTCATCGTCGAGCAGACCGAGTAAAGATACAGCTGTCCGGAGAGCAGCCATAGGATGAACTTTTTCGAGGGAATAAGATTTGAAGTGCTCAATAACTTCTTTAGGAACGGAAGCTTCCTGTGCAAGCTGCTTTTTAAATTCATTGAGTTCTTCTTTGTTCGGCAGCTTTAAATGCCAAAGCAAGTAAATAATTTCTTCAAAACTAGCATTCTCTGTTAAGTCATCAATATCGTACCCTACATATGTAAGGGTATCGTCGATAATAGAACTTACAGATGATGTTGTTGCTACAACCCCTTCGAGACCGCGTGTTGCTGTCATATTAACCTCTCCTTTTCAAAAAAATTCCCCTTTTAGAGTAATGTGAAACATGAGGCTTGCTTAAAGTGTAAAAAGTAATCACTTTTCCCTAAAAGAAAATGCTTACATTTTACTGTTTACAATTCATTAACCCCCTGCTTATGGAAGACCATAACTAAATCTTATAAGCTTGATTAACTTTAAGCCTATTCTTATTATAAACAATAATCAGACATTTGTTAAATGTTTAACTATAATTTTTTTTTCTTTCTCTCTTTTTCGCGGATTTTACATACAAAAAGTGCCTTTATTTGCGGGTTTTTGATTGTTTTTTCTCTTTTACTACAAAAAAAAACGGCAGGGCGCCGTTTTTTTAAGAACTGAACATTTTTACAATTTGCATAGCGAGGTACGCAATGCCGGCTCCGATGAGCGGACCGACCGCTACTCCGCCAAAAAGGGCAACTGCCAAAATGGTTCCGATGACAAGCGCCGTTGTAATATGAGGGTCATTCTCCAGCAGTGTAAGACCGTTTTTGGCGATCAGCGCCACTGCAATTCCCGCTCCGAGGGCAATCCATGCATAATAAGATCGCACAGCCTCTCCCAGTTGTTTGAAGCCGATCTCTCCTGTAGCAATCGGCACAAGAACGGCAATGGTAATGACTGTTACCCCCCAATTGATACCTTTTGATTGAATAGCGGGAAATAATTTTTGGTCAAGTCCCACTATTTTGATCAAAATCAGGACGGATACAGCAATAAGCAACGATTGATTTTTAGCTATAAGTGCAATGGCAAGCAATAATACTAAGAATAAATTAGCTTGAGTAAACACGCCTAAGCTTCCTCCTTTGCAGATAAATGTATTCATAATCACATGCATCGTGAATAAAATAAAAAATAGGACGTGCTGACGAGAGGAGGAGCTTTTTTGAATCAATCCTATGTATCCATTTTCTTCAGGACTCTTTTTGTTTTTACAATTTCAACTGGGTCTATTGCCGCAGTCTATTATTCATTTCCGTTAATTTATCCATTCCTGATTGCCCTTATTCTCTCATCAGCCATACATCCTTTTGTAGAATATTTGGACAGGCTGACCAGTCTGCCTAGAACATTAAACGTCATTTTTGTTCTGGCTTTTTTTCTGCTTATCACAGTCGGGGCGCTGACTTTGCTTGTTGCAGAAATCGTGTCGGGAACCGCGTATCTCGCAAAGACGCTCCCTCCTCATCTCAATACTTTTATCATGTTTTGCGAGAAACTGTTCACCACTCATATTCAGCCATTTTATCATGAACTGACTGTTTTATTTAACGGGTTGGAAACAAATCAGCAGGCTTCCATCGTGACTCAGATACAGGCGCTGGGAGATTCCGCCGCTAAAAACGCCGGACTGATTCTGTCTCATATCCTTGAAATGATTCCGAAAATCTTCGCATTGCTTCCAAATACCGCAGCCGTTTTTATTTTCTCTCTTTTGGCTACTTTTTTCATCACGAAAGATTGGCACAAGCTGAAAGCATTACTGTTATCGATTCTCCCCGAACGGATTTCAGCAAACGGAAAAGCGGTCGGAAGTGAGTTGAAGAAAGCAATGGCCGGCTTTGTTAAGGCACAGGCCGCCCTTGTATTTCTTACGATGATTATCGTATGTATCGGTCTTTTCATATTAAAAGTCGAGCATCCCGCAACGATCGCTTTTTTAATCGGACTCGTTGATCTTCTGCCGTACTTAGGCACAGGTTCAGTGTTTGTGCCGTGGATCTTATACTTATCTATTACAGGACAGCTTCCGCTTGCCATCGGGATTGGGATTTTATATCTTGTTGTGCTTATACAGCGGCAGCTGACTGAACCGAAGTTATTGAGCAAATCCATAGGAATTGATCCTCTGGCAACCTTAATCGCTTTATTTGCCGGCTTTAAGCTATTTGGATTTTTAGGACTTATTGCCGGGCCCGCTATCCTTGTCTTTATTCAAGCTTTACTTACCACAGGAGCATTAAAAGAGGTATGGTCCTATATTACTGCCGGGCAAAAATAAAACAGCAGCCCGGATACTCAGGCTGCCGTTTATTTAATAATAATCCGTTTGTTTTTGGACATTCCTCTCAGCCATTTGAACAGAAGCGGTTTGCACCAGCTGCGGGTGAACGGAATAAGCAGACAGGCACCGGCCAGATCTGACAAAAAACCCGGAAGCATCAGCAATAAACCTCCGATGAAAATACATAGACCGTCTAAAATGGCCTCACCAGGCATTTTGCCATATTGGAGCTCGCGCTGCACCCGGTAATACACCTCAACTCCCTGTTTTTTTGCAACGATAGCGCCAATGGCCCCCGTCAAAATCATCAACAGAACAGTTGGAAAAATACCGATCAGCTTACCGGAAAGCAGAAAAATCCCGATTTCGATTGCCGGACACACAATAAAAAACAAAAAGAGAAATCTCATCGCCTGCACCCCACATCTCTTAAAACGCATTTATTCCGCTTAAAAACAGCAGACAAGGAAAAGAGAAGGGAGTTACCCCCCCTTCTGCTTTTAAAATGTTTAGAGTACGCTCGCACGGCCCTGATAAACAGCACCGCGGGCAGCATCAACCGTAATGTCCTGTCCATCTGCCAAGATAGAAGTTGCGTTTTCCAGCCCCACGATAACCGGAATGCCAAGGCTTAAACCGACAACAGCCGCATGGCTTGTCAAGCCGCCTTCTTCTGTAATAAGCGCTGAAGCTTTTTCAAGCGCTGTAATCATATCACGGTCTGTGCTTGTTGTAACGAGCACTGCGCCTTCAGTCATTTTTTGTTCTGCTTCTTTTGCGTTTTGCGCAACAACAACAGGACCATACGCAGATTTACGTCCGATGCCTTGCCCTTTTGCAATGATATCGCCTACTGTGTATACCTTCATCAAGTTGGTTGTGCCTGATTCACCGACAGATCCTGCAGTGATGACAATCAAATCTCCGTGTTTCACAATTCCGCTGTTCAATGATTTTTGGACAGCATCATCAAGCATTTGGTCAGTTGAAGTTGCATTTTGTCCGCTTTCAGGGAAAACGCCAAATACAAGCGCAAGCTTTCTGGAAATTGATTCATTTACCGTCACCGCGACAATCGGTGCCTGCGGACGGTATTTTGAAATCATCCGCGCAGTATGGCCGCTTTCTGTCGGCGTAACGATTGCAGCCGCATTAAGGTTGATAGCTGTATGTGCCACTGATTGCCCGATTGCATCAGTAATCGTCATACCCACTTGCCCTCTGCGTTTTGAAAGAATTTCTTTATAATTCAGCGCCTCTTCAGAACGGGATGCAATGCGGTGCATAGTTTGAACCGCTTCGACAGGATAGCTTCCCGCAGCCGTTTCACCAGAAAGCATAATTGCATCTGTTCCGTCAAAGATCGCGTTTGCCACGTCACTTGCTTCCGCGCGTGTCGGACGAGGATTGCGCTGCATGCTGTCAAGCATTTGAGTCGCTGTGATCACCGGCTTGCCAAGCGCATTGCATTTTTTGATTAGTTCTTTTTGAACGAGCGGCACTTCTTCAGCAGGAATTTCGACGCCGAGATCTCCGCGTGCTACCATCAAACCGTCAGAGACTTCCAAAATGGAGTCAATGTTATCGACACCTTCTTGGTTTTCGATTTTAGGGATGATTTGAATATCACCGGCATTGTGCTCTTCAAGAAGTTCACGGATTTCGAGCACGTCAGTTGAACGGCGCACAAAGGACGCAGCGATAAAATCAACGCCTTGCTCGATACCGAAAGTGATGTCTCTTGCATCTTTTTCCGTAATTCCAGGAAGATTGACACTGACACCCGGTACGTTTACGCCTTTTTTATTTTTCAGCGTTCCGCTGTTTAGGACTTTTGTTTTAATTTCACGCTTGTCAGCATGCACTTCAAGAACTTCAAGACCGATAAGCCCGTCGTCCAAAAGAATAGTAGATCCTTTTTGAACATCATCAGCAAGGCCTTCGTAAGTCACTGAAATTTTTTCGGGAGTACCCAATACCTCGTCCATTGTGACGATAAGCTCAGTTCCCGCAACTAGTTCAATTGCTCCGTTTTCCATTTCGCGCGTGCGGATTTCCGGACCTTTTGTGTCAAGAAGAATCCCGACATTTTTCCCTAGCTTTTTGCTTGCTTCACGAATGTTTTTGATTCTTGCGCCATGCTCTTCAAAATCTCCGTGAGAAAAGTTCAGGCGTGCTACGTTCATGCCTGCTTCCATTAGGTTAGTCAGCATTTCAATACTTTCACTTGCCGGACCGATCGTACAAACTATTTTTGTTTTTCTCAATTCGTTCACTTCCTTCTAAAATCTTGAGCCCCTGCCGAATTAAATAGACAGTTCTTTTGAAAGTTGATACATGTTTTGTTCAACAGTATGTTTTTTATCCAATATTTCTATAATATCATGGTCTACAAGCTTATTGTTTTGTATACCTACACAACGTCCGCCTTTGCCTTCAAGAAGAAGCTCGACAGCGTATGCGCCCAGGCGGCTTGCTAGCACACGGTCAGATGCGCTCGGCGATCCCCCGCGTTGGATATGCCCCAAAACTGATACCCTGGTTTCAAGATTTGTTTCTTCTTCAATGCGTTTCCCAAATTCGACTCCGCTGCCGACTCCCTCAGCAACAATAATGATGCTGTGTTTCTTACCGCGGTCATGTCCTCTTTTCAGTCTGGCAAGGATCTCAGACATGTCATAATCCGCTTCAGGAATCAAAATGGATTCTGCACCGCCGGCAAGACCTGCCCACAAAGCGATATCGCCTGCATGCCGTCCCATCACTTCTATAACATATGTACGTTCATGTGATGTAGCGGTATCGCGGATCTTATCAATTGCATCAATGACTGTATTTAAGGCTGTGTCAAAACCGATTGTAAAATCAGTTCCCGGGATATCATTATCAATAGTACCCGGTACACCTACACAAGGAAACCCGTGTTCCGTTAATTTTTTTGCACCCATGTAGGAACCATCGCCGCCAATGACAACAAGCCCTTCAATTCCAAGCTTCTTTAAGTTTTCAATTCCTTTTTCACGGCCCTCAACTGTTTTGAATTCAGGACATCTTGCCGTATAAAGCTTCGTTCCGCCTCGATGAATAATATCACCGACTGAGCCCAATTCAAGCTTTTCAATTTTTCCGCTGATTAATCCTGAGTAGCCGTTATAAATGCCGTATACTTCCACGTCATGATAAATTGCTTTTCTGACAACCGCGCGCACTGCTGCGTTCATTCCCGGGGAATCCCCGCCACTCGTTAAAACTCCTATACGCTTCATCCTTTACTCACCTCAAGCACCATATATGATTAAACATAACATGTTCATTGTCCTAAAACAATGAAAAGGGACACGCACTGCTTTAAAGCTCCCCATTAAACCCTACCTATTATACAATTAAATAAACTGTTTTTAAATAAAATTTAAGGAATGTCACAAAAAATAAACGTGAGCCAAAGGCTCCACGTTTATTTAGTTTACCCCTATATATTGATCTTCAACCGAAACTTTTCCAATCGCCTTATATTTTTCATAACGCTGCTGAATCAATTCTTCTTCATTCAGCCTAAGCAATGATTTTAACGATTGTTTTAAAGTCTCATCAATATAGCCTGCCTGCAGCTTTACATCATGGTGCGCTCCGCCTTTAACTTCTTTTATCATATGATCAATAATACCTAATTCTTTTAAGTCAGGCGCAGTGATTTTCATGGTTTCAGCGGCTTTTTTGGCAAGGCTTGCATCTTTCCATAAAAGCGCGGCGGCTCCTTCCGGTGAAATAACCGAATAGGTGGAGTTCTCCAGCATATGCAGATGATTTCCCACACCAAGCCCGAGCGCTCCGCCGCTTCCCCCTTCACCGATGACGATACAAATAACAGGCACTTTGAGACCGGCCATTTCAAACAAATTCCTCGCAATGGCTTCGCTTTGTCCTCTTTCTTCAGCGGCTTTTCCCGGATATGCCCCCTTTGTATCAATAAAACAGATGATTGGTCTGTTAAACTTATCAGCCTGCTTCATCAAACGAAGCGCTTTGCGATAGCCTTCCGGGTGAGGCATTCCGAAATTGCGGACAAGGTTTTCTTTCGTGTCTCTTCCGCGCTGGTGGCCGATGATTGTAACCGGCAGACCGTGAAACTTGGCAATTCCGCCGACAAGCGCTTCATCATCTCCGTACGCTCTGTCTCCATGGCATTCAAAGAAATCAGTAAACAGATACTTTATATAATCCAAGGTCGTCGGGCGATTCGGCAAACGGGCGATCTGAACTCTGTCCCAAGGCTTCAGGTTTTTATAAATATCGTCTTGAAGCTTTGTGAGACGCTCCTCGAGCCGTTCGATTTCGGCACTTAGATCCATATCTGATTCTTGGGTGAACTTCTTCAGTTCAGCGATTTTTGTTTGTAGTTCTACCACCGGTTTTTCGAATTCTAATCTTGCAGCCACTCAATGTCACCTCCTGTTTCATGCATATTCAGCAGACTTCCTAACGTCTCTTTCATCTCGGCGCGATGAATGACCGCGTCCAGCTGTCCGTGTTTCAACAGAAACTCAGCCGTTTGGAAATCTTCGGGCAGCTTCTCACCGATTGTCTGTTCAATGATCCGTCTTCCCGCAAAACCGATCAGCGCGCCCGGCTCGGCAAAATTATAATCGCCGAGAGAGGCGAAACTTGCAGACACTCCGCCTGTAGTCGGATGCGTCATAACAGAAATGAAGAGACCTTTTTCCTCACTGAACAGTTTTAAAGCAGAGCTTGTCTTAGCCATTTGCATAAGACTCAAGATTCCTTCCTGCATTCTTGCACCGCCGGAAGCAGTGAAAATAATAAACGGAACCTTCTCCTCTTTAGCTTTTTCAACCGCAAGTGTAATTTTCTCCCCGACAACAGAACCCATGCTGCCCATTCTGAATGTAGAATCCATAATAGCCGCGATGACCGGAGAGCCGTTGATTGTGCCTTTCCCTGTCACGACAGCCTCGTTCAAGGATGTTTTTTCGCGGTCCTTTTCCAGCTTCTCCAGATAGCCCGGAAAATTGAGAGGATTCTCTGAGGCCATCCCCTGATTGAACTCTTCAAATGAATCGTCATCCATCAGGCTTTCAATACGCTGTTTTGCATTCAGCGGAAAATGATAGCCGCAGTTCATACAAACACGCATATTTTTATCCAGCTCTTTTGTGAGCATGATTTTTTTACACTTAGGGCATTTTGTCATAATGCCTTCCGGAACATCATGTTTTGCTTGTTCTGATGGTACAGAAGCATATTTTTTCTTTTTAGTGAATATATCCTTTAACAAATGATTACCTCCCTTTTGTGAAGGGTTCTCTTCACCGCATGTCACCCAATTAGATAGACTTGCTAATACTTTACCGAAACTATTGTACTTTTTTTGTCAAACGCTGTCATCCTCAATTCGACAACTTTTTATCAGCAGAAGGATGTTTACGGGCTTGGCATATGTAATATAAATCGTTGCTCAGACTAGATTGATAGCGCATTCAGAAAAATTAGTTACACCCTGCTGAAATTTTTTTAAGACCTCCCCTCAAAAAAATTTCAGCAGCGGGTTAACTTGAGAAACAGCGCGTTGCTATCCTGTCAACGCGCTGCCATTTCTCAATCAATCACTTTATTCACCGATAATCGTCAGCTTTCTTGTCTTTTCAGCTACTTCCTCGGGATCAACGCTGATTCTCGCTACACCTGTTTCCATCGCTGCTTTTGCTACCGCTTTTGCCACGGCAGGCGCGACACGTTTATCAAACGGAGCAGGAATTACGTAGTCAGCGCTGAGTTCCTCATCCGATACAAGAGAGGCAATCGCTTCTACCGCTGCAATTTTCATCTCTTCGTTAATGTGAGTTGCCCGAACGTCAAGCGCACCGCGGAAAATCCCCGGGAATGCCAAAACGTTGTTGACTTGGTTAGGAAAATCGGAACGTCCTGTGCCGATTACGCTCGCACCAGCTTCGCGCGCGTCGTCCGGCATAATTTCCGGATTAGGATTTGCCATGGCGAAAATAACAGGATCTTTTGCCATGCTTTGTACCATTTCTTTCGTTAATGCTCCTTCGACCGACACCCCGATAAATACGTCTGCATCCGCGATGACATCTTTCAAAGAGCCGTCTTTTCGGTCTTGGTTTGTGAATTTCGCCACTTCGTTTTTCACTGCGTTCATGCCGTTAGGACGTCCTTCGTAGATCGCCCCTTTTGAATCGCACATAACGATATCGCGTACGCCAAAATGGTAAAGAAGCTTAATGATCGCAATGCCCGCAGCTCCTGCACCGTTTGCCACAACTTTAATAGAAGACAAGGATTTTCCGGACAATTTCAGCGCGTTCACAAGGCCTGCTACCGTTACAATCGCTGTTCCGTGCTGGTCATCATGGAAAACAGGAATGTTCGTTTCTTTTTTCAAACGTTCTTCGATGATAAAGCAGTTCGGCGCTGCGATATCTTCCAGATTGACACCGCCAAAAGTCGGCTCAAGCAATTTTACAGTTTCAATAATTTTTTCCACATCATTAGTGGCGAGAGCGATTGGGAACGCGTCCACTCCGGCAAAGCTTTTGAATAAAACCGCTTTTCCTTCCATGACAGGAAGCGCTGCTTCTGGCCCGATATTTCCAAGACCGAGGACCGCAGTTCCGTCTGTCACGACAGCTACCATGTTCCCCTTCATTGTATAATCGTATACTTTATTTTTGTCATCATATATATCCTTACACGGTTCAGCTACTCCCGGGGAATAAGCGAGGCTTAAATCTTTCGCGTTTTTGACTTCCACTTTAGATTTAGATTCCAATTTTCCCTGGTTCACTTTATGCATATGTAATGCTTCTTCTCTTAACGACATGTTACTAAACACTCCTTAAAGGGATTTTTTGATCCGTATTCTGCTGCATTGGCTGGTTGAATGTTCTGGAGTTAAAATCACAGAATATTTAAATAGAGTAACATAATTGTTCCAATTGTATAACAAAAGTTTCCTTGTTACCACTATTTTAAAACGACGTTTTTATGCCCCAACAGCTCTTTTAAGCGATATAACACCTGATGGTCAGCATTTATTCTAAAGGAATCAGGCAGCTTGATCGTCTGTTTTTGCTTTTCATAATAGAGATAAACGTCGTTTTCCCCTTTAATATGCTCCAGCAAAATTCGCTTTATTTTTTCCAGCAGCTCCTGACTGTGCTGCCCGCCCTCTATTTTTATATAAACGGAGGACGTTTCATTGCTCATATTATCCAACAAAGACGCCTTGGACATGATGAACTGGTTTTTGTCTTGCCTTACCTCGCATTTTCCGGCTGTGAAGAGCAGAGCGCCTTCTTGTAAAACCGGAGAAAGCTGTCTGAATTGTTCAGGAAATACGACGGCTTCGATCTCGCCGGTTTCATCACTTAATGTTAAAAATGACATATTTTGACCCGTTTTTGTCCGAATCGTTTTCGTTTTTGTCACAAGCGCTCCGAGCAGAAGTTGTTTTTTTTCGGATTGCTGAGCTTTCAGGATCGGCACCGCCCCGCGGGCTGACAATCTGTCCCGGTGGGCGGAAAGCGGATGGCTTGAAAAATAAATCCCAAGCGTTTCTTTTTCAAATTGGAGCAAATCTACAAGCGGAAACTCTTCCGTCTCTACATATTTCGGCTTGATGGAAAATGACTCCTCTAAAAACAATCCCATCTGGTCATCGTCTGCGGAAAATAATTCAGCATGCTCCGCGGCTACGTCAATGGATGCCAGCAAAGTGGCGCGGTTTTGACCGAACTCGTCCATCGCACCGGACAATATTAAAGCTTCTATCGTTTTTCGGTTCACACTTTTTGACGGCACGCGGAAGCAGAAATCAAATAGATCTTCAAATTTTTTATCTTTTCTTGCCTTATAGATATCTTTTACTGCTGAGACGCCTACATTTTTTACGGCACGAAGACTGTATCTGATGGCTCCGTTTTCAACTGTAAACGGAAAGCTGCTCTTATTCACTGACGGAGGAAGAATACGGATCCCGTTCCCCTTAGCTTCGTAAAGATATTGCGCTGTTTTATCCTCATTGCCTATGACGCTCGTCAGCAGTCCGCACATGAAATATAAAGGATAATGAGCCTTCAGATAAGCAAGCTGGCAGCCGATCATACTGTATGCCACAGCGTGACTTCTGTTAAAACCGTAATTAGCGAATTTAACGATCAAATCGTAGACCTCATTTGCAGTGTCTACAGAATACTCCTTTTTTAAGCACCCTTCAACAAAATGGCTTCGCTCACGATCAAGAATATCTTTCTTTTTCTTGCTGACCGCCCGTCTGAGGAGGTCTGCTTCTCCTAAAGTAAATCCTGCCATTTTGGAGGCAATTACCATGATTTGTTCTTGATAAACAATGACGCCGTAAGTATCTTTTAAAATATCCTTTAAATCGTTATGCGGAAAATGGACAGGCACGCGGCCGTGTTTCCGGTCTATAAATAGTGGTATATTTTCCATCGGACCAGGACGGTACAGAGCATTGACCGCAACGATATCTTCCAGACCCGTCGGCTTCAGTCGCCTCAGCACACTTCTCATTCCTGAGGATTCAAGCTGAAAAACGCCTGTCGTATCTCCTTTGGACAAAAGGGAGAAGGTTTTTTCATCATCATAAGAAATGCTGGAAAAATCTATTTTGATCTTCTCTTCTTTTTCAATCATGGTTTTGATTGATTCGATTAATGTAAGATTGCGCAAGCCTAAGAAATCCATTTTTAAAAGGCCCAAATCTTCCAGGTGATCCATCGCGTACTGGGTTAGGTACACTCCTTCATGCCCTTCTTGAAGAGGGACAATACCAGTGAGAGGCTCTTCACTCAGAACAACTCCGGCCGCGTGGGTTGATGTATGTCTCGGCAGCCCTTCGATTTTCTTCGCTATTGAAAACACCTGGCTCAGCAGGCTGGACTCATTGAGCCGCTGATTCAGCTGAGGGGACATCTTTCTAGCGTCTTCAAGCGTCACTCCCGGCTTTGAAGGTATCAGTTTAGCAAGCTGATCAGCTTCTTTCGGATTGACGCCAAACACTCTTCCGACATCCCTGAGTGCAGCTTTTGCCGCAAGCGTCCCGAAGGTAATGATCTGGGCTGCGTGCATGGCTCCGTATTTATTTTTGACGTATTGAATCATCTCGTCTCTTCTTGTGTCTGGAAAGTCGATATCAATATCCGGCATGCTGACCCGTTCAGGGTTCAAAAATCGTTCAAACAGCAGATTGTGCTTGATCGGATCGACGTTTGTGATATAGAGCACATAAGCGACAAGAGATCCCGCTGCTGATCCCCGCCCAGGACCTGTTACGATTCCATTTTCGTGAGCATACTTCATAAAATCCCACACAATAAGGAAATAATCACTGAACTTCATCCGTTTAATCACGTCCAGCTCATATTGCAAGCGGCGGATTACTCTTTCATCAGGCGACTTGAAGCGCTCCTTCATCCCTGAGAAACATAGTTCAGCCAAGTACTCATCAGCAGGTTTACCGTCAGGTGCAGGGAAAGACGGCAGGCGCGTCTGCCCGAGATTGACATCAACATGGCATTGTTCCGCAATCTGGACTGAGGCGCTTAACGCTTCGGGATGTTCTTTGTAAAACATTCTCATTTCTTCTATTGATTTTAAGTCCAAGTCCGGAGTCTCTTCGCGGTTCAAGTCCGCTAGTTTTTCTCCGGCCTTGATCGCTTTCAGGCAGCGGTAAGCGGTCTTGTCTTCTTTCCGTATGTAATGCACATCTCCTGTCGCCGCTACCGGAATGCCCGTTTCGGCAGACAGGCGGAGAATGTGATCGGATAATGCCTGGTTCCCTTTAAACGGCTGATAGCCTAAATAAAAGGCGCCTGTCCCAAAGACAGACTGCAGCTCCAAAGCGCTTTGTTCCGCTTTATCATACAGCCCCGCCTCAAGAAGCGTTTCAATATACCCCTTCTCACCCGGAGTAATCGCAATAATCCCCTCGCGGTAGCTTTTCAGCCATTTTTGTTTCAAGCCTTCTTTTGATTTGGATTGCAGGACACTGCTTATTTTTAAGAGGTTTTGATACCCCGTATTCGATTTTGCTAAGAGAACAAGCGGGCAGGCCTCCACTTCGTTTTCGTCTGTGAATACAGAAGCAGTCAGTCCGATAATCGGTTTTATTCCCCGCGCCTTGCATGCTTTATAAAACTGGATGGCACCGTACATGACGTGGTCATCTGTGAGCGCCAAAGACGTATATCCGAGCGTATCCGCTTCCTTGACGAGCTCTTCCACAGCAGCGGCGCTGTTCAAAAGGCTGTAACCGCTGTGCACTTGCAGGTGAACAAAAGACATATCCTCACCCCTTTCTCGTTTACGATCATTTTTCTTCCTTCATTATAAGACGGGTTTACATAAGAAACAAATGTTCTTTTTTGACTTGTCATCATACTTGTCCTGAGAGCTCAATATGATATAAGAGTGAGGTGATCATATTGGACCAAGAAGCCAGCTTTATGGCAAATTTCATTAATAGTTATTTTATTGCGCTAGGTGTGCTGATCGGCGGGGCGCTGATCGGCGGAGTCGGCGCTTACTTGTCAGGTGAAGCCCCGCTCACCGCCATTACGAAACTTGCCAACAAACTGAAAATATGGGCGCTTGTTGCAGCCATCGGCGGAACTTTTGATGCGGTATACAGCTTTGAGAGAGGTATATTCGAAGGGAATACAAGAGATATATTCAAGCAGCTTCTTCTCATCATATCGGCCATGGGGGGCGCACAAAGCGGATGGCTGATTATTTCCTGGCTGACGCAGGAGCACATTTCTTCATGAGAGTGCCTCAGCTCTATAGAAAACCGGGATGGCAGCGTTTTTTCGCGGGTATGATGTGCGGCGCCGTTATCAGCTGGGTGATTTTCCTGTTTACGTATGGCACCTTTCAAGAGGAACAAGTGACTTTGATTGCAGAGCAGCAGGAGCATGTAAAAGATTTGAACAATCAAATCTCCATCTATCAGGAGGACCTTCATAAGCTGAATGAGGACAACAAAAAGATGCTGCTCATTCAAAGCGTCGATGTAAAATTGCTGAACAGCGAAAAATACAAAATTTCGCAGCCGGATAAGACAAAATTCGAAGAACATATTAAGGATGACATTTCAGAGGTCATCACAAAGGATATAGAAAGTGTCTATAAAACGAAGGAACTGTTAAAACGAACGATTGAAAACAAAATATATACCATTAATGAAAAAAAATACGAAGCTGAGGTGAAGGAATTAATTATTTATACGAGACTGACTGTCGAGATTGAAATATCATTCGCGTCTTAAAATGTGGAATTTTTTTAAAATCTTCCAAACTTCAGTCGCTTTTTCTTCCGCTTTTTTATAAACTATAAATGAGGCAAATGTTGAATATGAAGGGAGGAAAGGGAAATGTATGTTTATAGCGACCGTCAGCAGGCAAAAGATCAAGCCGCCCGAATCAGACAAGGTTTTTCCGCATATGCAGAAACAAACGCACTCGCTTCCCTCATCAAAAAAGAACTTCAATCTTACAATCTCCAAGTCTATGAAGACCTTACTGAACTCGGCTGCTGGTTCATCCCCGTCACAGATGAACACTAAGAAAGAGGGTCACCCCTCTACTTGTGTTCTTTACATACTGTTTCTAAATCAGCCAAAATAGTGTCCGCTTCTTCCCAGCTGTAAATGGAAGCTCCTGCGGCAAGCGGATGGCCCCCTCCATTATATTTGCGGGCAAGAACATTAATAACAGGCCCTTTCGAGCGGAATCTGACTCTGATTTGATCTTCTTCTTCTACGAAAAACACCCATGCGCGAATACCTGAAATATTTCCAAGCGTGCCAACGAGCTGTGATGCCTCAGAAGCCGTTGTGCCGAATGTTTCAAGAATATCTTTTTTGATAAAAACAGAGGCCGCCCCATTTTCCGACACTGACACATTTTGATAAATAAAACCGTTCAGTTTCACCACATTCAATTTGGTTTCATACAATTGATTAAACAAATCTGTAGATGAAAACGGATATTCAATAAGTTCGCCTGCATATTTTAAGGTTTTTTTCGTCGTGTTCGGAAATAAGAACCGGCCTGTGTCTCCGACGATACCGGCATAAATCAATTCAGCCGCTTTCTTATTCAATTTCCAGCCGTGCTGCTTCCCTTCGAGGTACAGCTCATAAATCATTTCGCTCACAGAACTTGCATTCGTATCAACCCATAAAAGATCACCGTACGGGTCTTCATTCGGATGGTGGTCGATTTTCATGAGCTTATCGCCCAAACCATACCGTTTGTCGCAGATTCTTTCCTGATTTGCAGTGTCACACACGATGACAAGTGCGCCTTCATATGTTTTGTCATCCACTTCATCAAGGGAATACAAAAACGAAAGTGATTGTTCGGGGGTGCCGACTGCATAAATATTTTTTTCAGGATAGGTTTCTCTCAGTATTTCTGTAAGGCCGCACTGGGATCCGTAAGCATCTGGATCAGGCCGCACATGTCTATGTATGATAATAGTGTCATATAATGATATGGTTGTAATGAGTTCTGTTTTCATCTTGTACTCCTTTTTTGTCTTTTTTTCATTAAATCACAAACTTTACCGCCGGAAAAGAAAAACATTTATCCTAGAAATCAAACCCATTTATGTATAGAATGGGTTTGTAAACTCTTACAATGGAGGATTTCATTTATGCTGGTTTTCGTTTTTCTGATTGTGCTTTCAGCCTGCTTTTACGTGTATTTCAAAGTAAAAGGCGTCCGAGCGAAGCGGCCATTGGAGAAAGAATTTTTCTCCGCTAAATCAAGCATGTCCTTAGGATCGCTGGTGCTGTTTTACGGAATTAATCAAATGATCTTATTTTATTCAGTTTTAACGTTAGTGATCGGCGGTATTTTTATCCTCGTAGGAGCAGGCAGCTTGTGGGCCGGGTATAAAGCCTATAAGCACTACGTCCCCCTTCATGCCAAAGAGGCAGAAAGAGACCACGCGTAATATCACGGAAGGGACGGGAGATGCACGTCCCTTTAGCTTCTTTCCATCAGCTGAACCATAAGCATCGCTTTGCAGACAATGTTTCCTTGGCTGTGGACTTCAACTTCCATTTTTCCGAATTTTCTTCCGGCTTCGAGAATACGCGGCTTGACTTCAATGACCGACTCCATCTGCACAGGCTTCAGAAAGAAGATGGTAATGCTCTCGATGACCAATTCTCCCCGTTTCCGCGAGCGCAAAAACCGATTGGCCGCCTGAGTGAGGATCGTGGTAAACACACCGTAAGAAATCGTTCCGAGCTGATTCGTCATTTGCGGTGTTACTTCATACTGATAAACCGCAGGATTTTGTTTATCATCGTCCTCTTCTTTAAATCCCCTTGAGACGATATCGTCCAGCTTTTCACCGACCTGCGGCTGCTTTTGGATCATTTGAAGGGCCTTTAATACGTCCTGGCGGCTGATCATTCCGATTAATTTTTGATGTTTGTCTGTAACGGGAAGCACTTCAATTCCTTCCCACACCATCATTTGGGCTGCGGAAGCGACAGATGTTTTTCCTATCACCGTGACCGGATTTTTTGTCATCACCTTTTCAATCGGCGCCGATCGGTCATGGCCCGCGATATCTTTCGATGTGAGAATGCCGTGAATCTTCATTTGGTGATCGACAACCGGGAAGCGTCCGTGTCCCGTTTCAAAATTTTTCTCATACCATTTCTCCAGCTTATCCTTTGGAGAGAGGTACACGGTGCGGTCGGCCGGGGTTAAAATGTCTTCTACAAGCACGATTTCCTTCTTAATCAACTGGTCATAGATCGCCCGGTTAATCATGGCGGCAACCGTAAACGTATCATAGCTTGTGGAAAGGATAGGCAGTTCAAGCTCGTCCGCCAGCTGTACGATACTGTCATCCGTATTAAATCCGCCCGTCACCAAGACAGCGGCACCCGCTTCAAGCGCCTGCCGGTGGGCGTTTATGCGGTTCCCGACAATCAAGAGATTCCCCGCGGCAGTATAACGCATCATCGCATCAAGCTCCATGGCTCCGATGACAAATTTATTGAGTGTTTTATGGAGTCCGGCCCGTCCGCCGAGCACTTGTCCCTCGATTACGTTAACGACTTCTGCATATGTAAGTTTTTCAATATTTTCTTTTTTCTTTTGCTCGATCCGAATCGTGCCGACTCGTTCGATCGTGCTGACAAAGCCTTTATTCTCCGCCTCTTTTATGGCTCGGTAAGCCGTTCCTTCACTTACTCCCATTTCTTTTGCAATTCTTCTGACGGAAATTTTTTCTCCCACAGGCAGAGAATCAATATACATTAAAATTTGTTCATGCTTTGTTGCCAAGCGTTTCACCTCTAACCGACAGTCTTCTATGTCATATTATAAAGGTTGTGAGGAATTAATAGCAATGAAGCAGTGATGTTTTTTGAAAAGGGATGCATAAATATGAAAGGGCGATTCAGCATGGAAAAGAAAAAAACACAGGCGCGGCCTGTGTTTTAAAGCTCGATCGTTTCTCCGACAGCCATGACTTTTCCGACTCCGCCCGGCAGGCTGTCCGCAAAAGCCTCAGGGTCTTGCTCGATGACCGGGAATGTATTGTAATGGACCGGTACAACCTGTTTCGCTCTCAGCCATTCAGCGGCAAGCTTGGCGTCTTCCGGACCCATTGTGAAATTGTCGCCGATCGGCAAAAACGCAAGATCAATATGGTTCAGTTCCCCGATTAATTTCATATCGGAAAATAAAGCCGTGTCGCCTGCATGGAAAATCGTTTTCCCCTCCACTGTTAAGAGAATTCCAGACGGCATTCCGGTATATGTGATCGTTTTGTTTTCTTCATCAGTAATGGCCGAACCGTGAAACGCCTGCGTCAGCTTCACCTTCCCGAAGTCAAATTGCCTGGAGCCGCCGATATGCATAGGATGGACATTCAAGCCCTTCCAGCCGAGATAGACAGCCAGCTCATTCGGCGCAACAACGAGTGCGTCATTTTGCTTGGCAATTTGTTCGGTATCGCCTACATGGTCATTATGGCCATGAGTCAATAAAATGACGTCCGCTTTTACATCTTCCGGCTTCAGATCGGTTAAATCGTTTCCGGTCAAAAACGGGTCAAACAGAATATTGTGGTCGTTTGTTTCTACTGCGATAACAGAATGTCCGTGATATGTCACTTTCATATCTTTCACCTCATCACAATTTTTTTATTTATTTCCCTTATGAGCCTTCCAAAAAACCTAGGTTGAATGGTGCCTGTTAATGACATTAAGCCCGCCGGTTGCTTCAATAACGGTTCCCGTCACTAGATCGGAGTTTTCCTCGCACAAAAAAGCAATGATTCTGGCGATATCCTCTCCCGTTCCGGACCTTCCTATCGGCGTCTTTTCCTTGCCGATTCTCAGTCTGGCCTCTTCTATTGACGCTTCTTTCATATCGCCGACGATGTCACCCGGGCACACCATGTTGGCTGTTATGCCGGATTCAGCCTCTTCTATCGCTATCGTTTTTGTCAGTGAGGCCAAACCGACCTTTGCAGCCCCGAAAGCGGAACGGTGAAGCCAGCCCGGGGCGTGCGCCGCACCTTGGAAACCATATGTTATAATCCGGCCGAATTGCTGTGTTCTCATGATCGGAATTACTGCTTTAAATAAATGAAAGACAGCGCTTAAATTCCCTTCAAGCATAGAGTACCATTCATCATCGGAATAATCGGCAAGCTTTTTCCGTTCAAATATGTAAGGCCCGGCGTTATTAATCAGGAAGTCGATTCTCCCAAACCGCTCTTTCGCGGCATTGGCAATGTACAGCAAGTCTTCCTTTTTGGTGACATCTCCCTTTACAAACTGCAGGCGGTCAAGAAATTGAGGACAGGCGGCTTTCAGACGGCTGACAGCTTCCTCATCCTGTCTGTAGTTGACCGTCACAGAGCACCCTTTTTCTAGTAAGGTCTCCGTCACTTTACGCCCTAATCCCTTCGAACCGGCTGTAATTAAAGCATGTCGCACATGTATACCCTCCCAAAGCAACGTAGCCGCTTCAAATAAAGTCATTTCTTCCTCTACTTTACTATAAAAGAACGGCAATATCACTTTTTTACACTTTGACAAACGAAAAAAGCCGTCTGTATAGACAGCTTATTCCGCAGAAGCAGGAGATTCCTTTTCTGACAGCTCAACAAAACCGCTTTGATACACGTCAGTAATTTGCCGGATAGTCTCCTGCCCCTCTTTTTCATCATATATATACTGTTCTTGTTCCCTTTTCATCCCTCAGGCCTCCCATTCATTATATAAGTAGGGTGGCTATAATGAATGGAATTTATGAAGGAAAATTTAACTACAAGCCTTTACGCTTTCCTTAGCTTTTACGAGTGCCTGCTCCACCTGTTTGAAACCGGTTCCTCCTGCGCTCATTCGTTTTTCAACAGCATAATACGGGTCGAGAACCGTGTAAATGTCTTCTTCAAAAAGATCGCTTGCTTCAAGAAAATCGCTAAATGGCATATCGCTTAAATAAATACCTTTTTCGATGCATGTGTAGACCAGTTTCCCGACAATTTCATGAGCTTCTCTGAACGGCATGCCTTTTTTCGCCAAATAGTCAGCAAGCTCTGTCGCGTTAGAGAAGTCTTGCTTCGTCGCCTGCTTCATTACATCTTTATTGACCGTCATGGTCTCAATCATTCCTGTGAAGATCTGCAGGCTGCCTTCCACAGTCTTCACCGTGTCAAACATGCCTTCTTTATCTTCCTGCAAGTCTTTGTTATAAGCGAGAGGGAGCCCTTTCATAATCGTGAACAGCCCCATCATATCACCATACACACGGCCGGTTTTTCCCCGAATGAGTTCCGCCATGTCCGGATTTTTCTTTTGCGGCATCATGCTGCTTCCCGTCGCGTAAGTGTCATCAAGTTCAATGAATTTGAATTCCTGAGAGCACCAGAGAATGATTTCTTCCGAAAAACGGGAAAGATGCATCATCATCATGCTGCTGTTGCTTAAAAATTCAAGAATGAAGTCTCTGTCGCTTACTCCGTCCAGGCTGTTTTCGTATATGGAATCAAAGCCAAGAAGCTGTGCCGAATAATCCCGGTCAATCGGGAAGGTCGTGCCCGCCAACGCCCCGCAGCCGAGCGGAGACTTGTTAATGCGTTTCATCGAATCTTGAAAACGCTCTTTATCCCGCTCGAGCATCCAGAAATACGCGAGCAAATGATGGGCAAATGAAATCGGCTGGGCGCGCTGAAGATGTGTATACCCGGGTAGAATCGTTTCCACATTCGCTTCCGCTTTTTTAATCAGCGCGTGTTGAAACTGTTCGATCAGCTCGATAATATGCCCGACGTGATTTTTTAAATATAAATGCATATCAGTCGCTACCTGGTCATTCCGGCTTCGACCGGTATGAAGCTTGCCGCCCAGAGGACCGATTTCATCAATGAGCATTTTTTCAATGTTCAAATGAATATCTTCATAATCGACTGAGAATTCCAAGGCGTTATCTTCAGCTTTTTGCAGAAGTGTATTCAGCCCCTCACGAATTTTCAGCTCTTCTTCTTCCGTCAGGATACCGCATTTTTTCAGCATTGCAGCATGTGCGAGAGACCCTGTAATATCTTCAGCTACTAAGTTTTGGTCAAATGTGATGGACGCCCCAAACTCATCGACCCATTTTTCCGGTGTTTTTTGAAATCGGCCTCCCCAAAGCTTCTTCATGCGTTAATCTGCTCCTTCTTTTTCACGATGCTGTTGACTTTCGTCGGCAGCCCCCACAGTTCAATAAAACCGATAGCTGCGTGGTGGTCAAACGCATCGTCTTTTGTATATGTTGCAAGTTTTTCGTCATAAAGTGAAAACTCTGATTTACGTCCTTCCACAATCGCGTGTCCTTTAAAGAGCTTAACACGGACAACGCCGGTAACATGCTTTTGTGTTTCTTTTAAGAACCCGAGAAGCGCATCCTTTAACGGTGAAAACCATAGACCGTTATAAATGACTTCTGACAGCTTTTGCTCAATTGCCGGTTTAAAGTGCGCGACTTCTTTGACCAGTGTTAAATCCTCAAGCTCTTTATGCGCTTTAATCAGCGTCATAGCACCCGGGCACTCATATACTTCCCGTGATTTGATGCCGACAAGGCGGTTTTCCACATGGTCAATTCTTCCGATTCCGTGTGCGCCGGCAACCTCATTCAGTTTCAGAATCAATTCAGAAAGTGAATACGATACGCCGTCGATTGATACCGGAACGCCTCCTTCAAACGCGATCTCGATGATCTCAGGAGTGTCTGGCGTTTTTTCCAAAGGTGCTGTCAGATCATATGCGCCTTCCGGCGGTGCTGCCCAAGGGTCTTCTAAAATGCCGCATTCGTTCGCGCGTCCCCAAAGGTTTTGGTCAATAGAGTACGGGCTGTCAAGATTGACCGGAATCGGAATCCCGCGGTCAGCCGCATATTCAATTTCTTCCTCACGAGACCATTGCCATTCACGGACAGGGGCGATCACTTCCAAATCCGGATTTAATGATTTGATAGAAACCTCAAAACGAACCTGGTCATTTCCTTTACCAGTGCATCCGTGCGCGACCGCTACCGCATTTTCCTTTTCCGCCACCTCGACTAATTTCTTAGCGATTAATGGACGTGATAATGCGGATACAAGCGGGTATTTTCCTTCGTATAGTGTATGCGCCTGAAGAGAAACAAGCGCAAACTCCTGTGCAAATTCTTCTTTTGCGTCAATGACGTAAGAGTTTGTCGCGCCCACTTCCAGTGCTTTTTGCTGTACAAATGCCAAATCTTTGCCTTCCCCTACATCTAAACAGCAAGCAATGACATCATACCCTTGTTCTTGAAGCCATTTTATCGCTACAGAAGTATCAAGACCTCCTGAATATGCCAATACAACTTTTTTCTGTTCTGCCATGTTAAAATCCCCTCTCAACCGTGTTCTCTTTTTTGTATAAAAATAAATTACATTTAATAAAAATACATTTTGTATGTATACACTTTAACAAGTAAATTCTGTTTTTTCAAGCTTTTTATAAAAAAACTTCACCCATTTTTTTGAGTGAAGTTTCGCAGGATTTATTCATTTCATATCTTTTTTGATTTCTCTGATTACATGGGCAAGCTCCGGGATAATCAGCTTCTCCATCGCAAGCTTTACCGCGCCGCTTGAACCGGGTGTGGAGAAGACGGCTGTATTCAGAATGACCCCTGCCGCCGCTCTGGAAAGGATTGCGGCTGAACCGATATCCTCTGTATAGCTGAGCATTCTGAAAATCTCTCCGAAACCGGGCAGCTCTTTCGAAAATAATGGAGTGACCGCTTCAATTGTCACGTCTCTTTGCGCAATGCCAGTCCCGCCGTTTAGGAGCACCGCATCTGTATATTCATCCATACAGCCGGATAATACGGCTTTTTGAAGCGCATCCTTATCATCCTTTACGATGTGATAGGATACGATTTGGTGGCCGGCGTCTTCTAAATATTTCATCATCAGCCGGCCGCTTTTGTCGTTCTCTTCGGTTCTTGTGTCACTGACGGTAATGACCATGCATCGAACAGTGCCGGGGGCTTCTTTTTTATGTTCTTCCACACTCATGTTTCCACCTCATTGATATGGCTGATATTATTCGTATTATGTACGCCCATATCGTATCGTCTTTACATAAAAAATTCAATAGACATAAAAAAAGCACATTCGGCTGAATGTGCTTTTCCTCCATACTATTGAGCTAAACGGACTACATCACGGGCAATCATCACTTCTTCATCAGTCGGGATGATGATGACTTTAACCGGAGAATGCGGGTAGCTGATGAAAGCTTCCTCGCCGCGTACGTTATTAAGTGCTGGATCCCAGTATACTCCCATGAATTCAAGGCCGCGAAGGACGCGCTCTCTCACTTCGACACTGTTTTCACCGATTCCGGCAGTAAAGATGATAGCGTCAACGCCGCTCATTCTTGCCGCGTAAGAACCGATGTATTTGTGGATTCTGCTTGCAAATACTTCAAGCGCTGTTTCCGCACGCTCATTTCCTTCTTTTGAAGCTTCCACGATATCACGAAGGTCGCTTGAAAAACCGGAGATGCCAAGCAGTCCGCTTTTTTTGTTTAATGTATTTAATACTTCGTCTGCTGATTGATCTGTCTTCTCCATAATATAAGGAATCAGGGCCGGGTCGATGTTTCCGGAACGCGTACCCATCGCTACACCCGCAAGCGGTGTGAAGCCCATTGATGTATCAATAGATTTTCCGCCTTCAACGGCTGCGATACTCGCCCCGTTTCCAAGGTGGCAGGAAATAAGACGCAGATCTTCCAGCGGGCGGCCAAGAAGCTCAGCTGCGCGTTCAGTTACATATTTATGTGATGTGCCGTGGAAGCCGTACTTACGAATACCGAACTTCTCATAGTATTCGTATGGAAGGCTGTACAGATAAGACTGCTCAGGCATTGTTTGGTGGAACGCTGTATCAAACACCGCAACCGCAGGGACATTCGGAAGCACTTCTTTAAATGCTTTGATTCCGACAATGTTAGCCGGATTATGAAGCGGCGCCAGTTCAGAAATTTTTTCGATTTCATTTATCATTTCATCCGTTAATAATACGGAATCACTGAATTTTTCTCCGCCGTGAACGACACGGTGGCCGATCCCGTCAATTTCATTCAAGTCTTTGATAATGCCGAACTCAGTTAATTTGTTAAGTAGCATTTTAACTGCAACCGCATGATCTGGTATATCTGTAACTTCTGTATTTTTTTCGCCGTTTACAGAAATGGTAAACACACTGTCAGCGATACCGATTCGTTCAACTAAGCCTTTCGTTAATACTTTTTCTGAAGGCATTTCGAAAAGCTGAAATTTTAAAGACGAGCTTCCTGCGTTAATTGCAATAATTTTGGACATGATTGTCGCTCCTTTTTACTCTGTATCAACATTCAACTTCTTTTGTTCGTTCTTATTTCCCAAGCGCCAGATCGCGCCGGAAAATATCTGACTTTTCCATTTAAACATTGTCATGTCAGCATTTCAAGTCAACATCGTTATTGGTAACGTTTTCACAAAGAAGTCGTTATTTTCAGATTAGTAAAACACTCGTTTCGGTCATTTTAATGACGATTATTGAGTTAGCCTTTGTAAAGAAAGCCTGTTTCATTCAATGTTTGCCGCAAAAAAACAGTTTAAGCACCCATCGCAAGATGTTTCCTTAAACTGTTTTGATTCATCTATTTTTCTTCTTGAAACCACGTATCCAATTTAGCCATCATTTCGAGCATAGCCGGCTGGTTCGCAAATGACGGAAGATTGGCAAGCAGCATTTGTTTCGGCGGCTTCGTTTGATCGCCTTGTTTTTGAAGCACGAGAATGCTTTTGGCATGAGCCTCATCTTTAAATAGTGATTGAGGAAGCTGGAGCAGCGCATTTAGGTGGACCTTTTCGCTGAAAAAACGCTTGAGCTTATCACTTTGGGCACTGTCAAATAAATGATTCGGAATCATAAAAAATAAGTAGCCGCCCGGTTTGGTGTGCTTCACGCTTTGTTCAATAAATAGGTGATGGGCGAAAGAATGGCCTTCATCGGCTTTTAATTCGTACGCCTTCGCCCCTTCATCATTTGGATAAAATCCTACGGGAAGGTCGCAGATTACCGTGTCAACCGGGTCGACAAATACCGGTTCAAGGCTGTCCTGATGGAACAGTTCAATTTCCTTTTCCTGCAGGTTCGCCTGAGCATACGCGATTTTGAGCAGGACGTCATCAATCTCGATTCCATAGCTTTTTGCTATTTGTTCAGACTGCTGGTTTAAAACCGTGAGAAGAAGATTTCCCGTCCCGGCTGCGGGATCAAGGATCGTCATGTCCTTTTTCCCCTCAGTAAATTTATTGACCAAGTAGCTGATGAAAAGCCCGATTGTATCAGGTGTCATTTGTCTATTCGGGTGTGACTTGTCTTTTAAGCCTTTTAAAATGGCGAGCTGAAACGCCTTCCGCACCCATTCGTGCTCATATTTATTAAATTCGGCTTTTGCAAGCAGATCCTTCAGGGGTTCGGCTTTTTCAGCCGGAATTGAAAATTGGTCCGTTGTTTCAAGGAAATACATTTCCCCGGCTTCGGCAAGCGCCTCGATATATGAAATTTGCAGTTCTTTCGCTATCATTTGCGCGGCTTCATCCAGAAGCTCATAAACCGCGCCGACATGATCATTTTGCATTGTGTTCCTCCTTGCCATGAAAAGAGCTCCGGCGTCAGCACCTGGAGCTCTTTTTCACCTGCTTACTTAAGTAATGCCTTTGCAGCCTCAATCGGCTTTTCGTAGTTCGGGTGATTGGTTGCTTCGCTCACATATTCAGCGTAGACAACTTTTCCGTTTTCATCAAGAACAAATACGGAACGGGCCAGCAGCCGAAGTTCTTTAATGTAAACGCCGAAAGCTTCTCCAAATGACATATCTCTGTGATCTGATAAAGTTTCCACTTTGTCAATTCCGTTCGCCCCGCACCATCGCGCCTGAGCAAACGGGAGGTCTGCACTGATGGTTAAAACGTTCACATCTCCAAGCTTTGCGGATTCTTCGTTAAAACGGCGGGTTTGCGCATCACAAACGCCTGTATCGATAGAAGGGATAACTGAAATAATTGTTGCTTTTCCTTTGAAATCCGCCAACGATTTTTCTTCTAAACCGTTCGTTAACACTGTAAAGTCCGGAGCTTGCTCCCCAACTTTCACTTCTTGTCCGACTAATGTAACCGGACCGCCTTTAAATGTAATTGAAGCCATTATATTTCCTCCCTTTGATATGTATAGCTCTATCATAGTAGAGTTTTATGCAAACTGCAAAGTTTATGCCAAGATCATAAAAAAAGCTAACTGCAATCTGCAGTTAACTTTAAAAGTTAAAGACCGATATCATTCATTTTTTTGTTTTGGCCTTTGTCATTTTTTTTAAACATTTGCTGGATACGTTCAATTGTTTGCGGAGCGGAATCCAAAAGTTTATCAATCAAATGTGTATTTTCGTCTAAATGAAGCATTCTGACACCGGTTGTACCGACAATCAAAAACGCGATTGGCGTGATGGACACACCGCCTCCGCTCCCGCCGCCGAACGGAAGTTTTTGTTCTTTGCGGTCATCATCTTCAGACTTCTTGTCGGCTGGCTTGCTGCCAAATTCACTTCCGCCCGCCGCAAAGCCGAAACCGACTTTAGAAACGGTTAAGATGACACTGCCATCCGGTGTTTCAACCGGATCTCCGATGATTGTATTGACATCAATCATTTCCTTTAAATTTTCCATAGCGGTTTTCATTAAACCTTGAATGGGATGGTCTGCCATTGCGCTTCCTCCTTAAACTGATGAATCATTCTTTGAAGTTAATCGGGCTGATGGTTTCTTTCTGAATACAGATAAGCCGCCCCGCCAGTATCTTACAAATTTGAAAGCTGCAAGCATAGCATGCCCAAAGCGAAAAAAGAATATACACTGCAAATGGGTTTTGGACACAGGCATTTGGAATGAAGGGATGACTTGATACACCGGTTTATTGGCAAAGCTGAAGTGTTCATACAGCATCCCCATTATTCCGCCCTTCACTGCCCAAACGCCGCCGGTCAAAATCCCTGTCGCCGCTGCGTCTTTGATTCCGACGATTGTCGTCCACTCTAATTTTGTGACGCGAAAACTGGCGAGAAAGGCGGCGCCGATCTTTCGCATTCTTACCACTTGCTTCATAAGCATTTCAACTCTGTCTATGCTTGCTCTAAGTTCACGATAGGTTAATTTTTTCTTTCCGCTGCTTTTTTTGGTCTTCGATTCTGTATCCTGTTTTACATCGATTGAGGCATCCTCTGGATTCAGTTTAATGACCGGAAATTCTTTTTTGACCCGTATCAGCCCGTATAAGGACGTGAATTTCACCGTAAGTTTGTCATCATCATCTGAATGAAGATACTCAATGGCGATTTGGATTTTCATTCTGATAACCAGCACGAAAAGAATGAGAATAAGTACGGCAGACAAGAGATATACCATATCCTTCACTTCCTCTTAGAAAGCATTATCGCCCAATTCAAAAAAAAATAAACCCGGACCGAGACCGGGTTTATTTTAGTCATTTGCGATATAGCTTTTCATGCACGACAGTCGTATCGGCAAAATAATCATGTATCCCCTGCTTCTTAGGAGTTACTCCGACAACGATATACAGAATCCAGATTTTAAGAATATACCGGCCGACGACCTCCCTGAAGATCACCGCGCTCCAGGTGAGAGAAGTATCCGGCTTAATTGAAACAACCTTGAGCCCAAATACCATTTTCCCGAGCGTTTGACTGAAACATTTTGTCATAAGCGCAAAATAAGCAAGAAAGACAATGAGGGTTGTCACTGAATAGGCTGAAATCGTAAAAACACCCGATGTTTTCGGCAGTCCCATGACACTAAAGAGCGGTGAAACGATTAAGTGGTTCAGCCCCCATACCACAAGCCAATCAAGCAAGAACGCCCAAAAACGGATCCAAAATCCCGCGTACGCACGCTCAAACAGTTCTGCCTTTTCCGCAGAGGGCGCTTCATTGCGGTTCAAGTCTTCATATGTCGCGTCCATTATTTATTCCTCCTACTTCGCATAGAGATACATCATTCTCGGCGAGCTGGATTGTGAAATTAATTCCTTCATATTCAGAAAATCAATTTCGCTCTTAAACATTTTGTTCGCCCCCATCGAAAAGAGAGAACCTAAGCCGAAGCTTTCCTCATAGGTGACAACAGATGCGTCTTTCAGATTTTTATGATCTTTTTTCATTGCAGCAATCGTATCATCATAAAAGCCAAGCTCATCAACAAGATTCAATTTCTTCGCTTGTTTGCCATCATAAACACGTCCGTCGGCGATTTTTTTCACTTCCGCTTCAGACATGTTTCGCCCCTTCGAAATGACATCTACAAAACCTTCGTAAGAATTATCAACCATAGATTGCATGATTTTCTTTTCTTCATCTGTCATGTCACGAGTGGCAGACATGATGTCCTTGTGAGCACCGCTTTTAATCGTTTCAAATTTGATGCCGAGCTCATCGGCCAGCTTCGAATAGTTAACACTTTCCATAATAACTCCGAGAGAACCGGTAATCGTTTCCGGTGATGCGTAAATCTTATCTGCGTCCGCTGAGATATAATACCCCCCGGAAGCTGCCATTGAACCCATTGATACATAGATCGGTTTCTTTGTTTCTTTTTTAATCTCTTCAAGCTTTTTATGTATTTCAGCACTTTCGTAGACGCCGCCGCCGGGAGAGTTCACTTTCAGAACAATTCCTTTAACGGTCTTGTCTTCTTTAGCCTGTTCAAGGTTTTTCAAGAACGTTCTGTGATTATAGCCGTCTGAACCGAGCAGACTGCTTGAATCCCCATTGTCTTGAATCGTTCCGCTGACTTCGAGTACAGCAATTTTACTGGAGAGGTTTCCGTCTTCCAGCGTGACTTCTTGTGATTCATCGTTCAGCGACGTAATATCCGTGTTGCCGCTGAAATTTTCAAAGAAAGCGATTGTAAGACTCGCAATTAATGAAACGCCGAAAACCCCAAGCGCAATCACCAATGCAATCCATCGTTTTGCATTCATTGTTTCTCCTCCTTTTATAAAACATGTCCCCTTCATTATACGACTGGCGTAAGAGAATGTTTCATTTTCATTCCAAAGCTTTGGCTTACCCAATAAGCATCAAACATGGTACACTTATGGCCAAAGGTATTTTAACACAAATACTGGATGGCAGAAAAACTTAAATATGACAGCAAAGGGGAAATGATTATGACAGACCATCGCCGTAATGTTTATTTTTTTCACAAACAAGACAATGAAACAAAGGAACAAGTCAGCTCCTTGAAGCAACTGGCCGAATCGAACGGATTTACGGTCGTCAGCCAATCAGCCGATGCCAATATTATCGCAAGCGTCGGGGGTGACGGCTCATTCCTGCAGGCTGTCAGAAAGACTAACTTCCGCGAAGATTGTTTATATGTCGGCATCGCCAAAAAGGGGAAGGCTCATCTCTATTGTGACTTTAACAGTGATGAGACTGAAAAAATGACGGATGCGACGAAATTTGAACAAATTGAAGTCAGAAAATATCCGCTCATTCATGTCAAAGTGGATGACACGAACCAATTCCATTGTCTGAATGAGGTATCAATCCGTTCAAGCATTATCAAAACGTTTGTTATGGACGTGCTGATTGATGATTTGCATTTTGAAACGTTCAGAGGAGACGGAATGATCATTTCCACGCCCACAGGCAGCACCGCCTATAATAAATCGGTAGCCGGAGCAGTCGTTGATCCTCTGCTTTCCTGCATGCAGGTCACGGAGCTTGCGTCACTCAACAATAACACGTACCGGACACTCGGTTCTCCGTTCATACTAAGCTCCGACCGCAAGCTGACCTTGAATATTGTTCAAGATGGGAATGAGCATCCGATTATCGGGCTGGACAATGAAGCGCTGAGCACAATGAATGTCAAAAAAATCGAGATCACTCTTTCAGAAAAGAAAATCAAAACCGTTAAGCTGAAAGATAATTCATTCTGGGAAAAAGTAAAACGTTCCTTTTTATAAACACAGAGAGGACAGGCTTAGAGCCTGTCCTCTTTTTCATATACTATCTGTCCGCCGACCACTGTCTTTTCAATCTCTAAGCGGTGGAGATGCTCGGGTTCCGCTGCAAACGGATCGCCGCTGAGAATCGTAAAATCGGCATCAAATCCTTTTTCTATTTTTCCCCGCGTACATTCCTTGTGAATGATCGAAGCGCTCCCTGTTGTATAGAGCTGAATCGCTTGATACACAGTAAGGCGTTCGTTTTCATTATAGCTTGGACCATTCTTTTGTCGGCCGCTTGTCCGAAGCACAGCGGACTGAATGCCGAGAAGCGGCTCAACAGGCTCAATCGGAGCGTCTGAACCGCCCGCGCACAAAATCCCTTCCTCGATCAGCGTTTTCCAGGCAAAGGCCGTTTTCATCCGCTGTTCTCCAAGGCGGTCAATGACCCAAGGAAAATCACTCGCGACGAAATGAGGCTGAATATCAAGGGCGACCGGCATTGCCGCTGTTTTTTTGATCAATTCACGATTCAATACTTGGGCGTGTATCAATCTGTCATGCTGCCCCGGTTTCGGCGGAAGCTGCTCTATGACATCAAGCACTTTTTCAAAAGCAAGATCTCCAATGGCATGAACTGCGGCTTCCATGCCTTTTTCTCTCGCTTTTTTGATTAATCGGTAAAGCGTTTTGTCGTCATGAACCTGCACACCGTTTGTGGATGGATCATCATGGTACGGTTCTTTTAATAAAGCGGTTCTGCCGCCAAGCGCACCGTCAGCAAAGATTTTCATCGCTCCGAATTCAAGGTAAGGTCCTTCCGGTTTCTCCATTGCGTCCCATTTGTCAACCACTTGATGATGGACGAGCAAATGACAGCGAAACGGATACTGGCCTGATTCCACAGCCGTTTTATAAGCCATGACCGGAACAGAAACGTCCCCGTAGTAAGACAAATCCTCAGAGTGTCCTCCCGTCAGTCCTTTTTTCCAGCAATCCGTAATCGCCGTCTTCAGCGCCCTGTCCACATAAGGTTGAGAAACGGGAGGAATAGCTTGCGTGATCAGATCTTGCGCCTTATCCAGCAGCAGGCCTGTCGGTTCCCCATCCGTTTTCACAATGACGCCGCCGTCAGGGTCAGGCGTTTGACTTGTGATACCGGCTGCTTTCAAGGCGGCCGAATTGACTGCTACCGCATGTCTGCAAATACGTTTGAGCATAACGGGCCTGTCAGGAAACAAATGATCAAGATCATGTTTTGTGACATATTCCGGTTTGTCAAACTGATTTTCATTCCAGCCCTCGCCGATCAGCCACTCACCTTCTGACAGATAGCGTTCTGACTCTTGTGCCGCACGCACAATGGCTTCTTTTGATGTAAAAGAGGATAAATCCAGCCTCAGCTGTTTTTCCCCGTGCCCGATCAGATGGAGGTGGCTGTCGACAAATCCCGGAAACATCACGGCTCCGTGAAGATTGATCTCTTTAGTGTCCGGTGAACCGTACGCTTTTTTGAGTTCGGCAAAACTGCCCGTTTCCTTAATGACTCCGCCTTCAACATATACAGCTTCGGCTTTTTGCCCTTCGGTTACCATTGTATAAATTAAGCCGCCGTACCAAATCGCCTTCACTTCAGCTTCACTCTCTTTCTTTTTACGACTGCGCCTTTTTATTGGCTTTAAGCTGTTCTTCACGTTTTCTTAGCTCGACACGTCTGATTTTGGCGGAAGCTGTTTTTGGCAGGCTTTCGACAAATTCAATTTCTCTAGGATATTTGTATGGAGCTGTGATCGTTTTAACGTGATTTTGAAGCGTTTTGACAAGATCATCGCTGCGCTTTTCGTGATTTTGCAGCACGACATACGCTTTTACGATTGAGCCTCTGATTTCATCGGGGCTCGCCACTACTGCGCACTCTCTAACTTCCGGGTGTTTGACAAGCGCGTCTTCGACTTCAAAAGGCCCGATCGTATAGCCGGAGCTTACAATGATGTCATCGTTTCGGCTTTCAAACCAGAAGTAGCCGTCCTCGTCTTTTTTCGCTCTGTCTCCCGTGAGGAAATAGTCGCCGCGCACTTGCTTTTTCGTTCGTTCAGGGTCTTTATAATATTCTTTGAAAAGCGCCGGTGTGCTTAGATGTACGGCAATATCCCCCGTTTCACCCGTTTTGCAGATGTCGCCGTCTTCATTAATGATTTCAACCTGATTTCCGGGTGTCGGTTTTCCCATGCTTCCCGGCTTTATATCCATATCTTTCAGCACACCGACTAAAAGCGTGCTTTCCGTTTGGCCATATCCGTCTCTGACTTTCACTCCGAAGTATTTTTGGAAAACATCAATGACTTCCCGGTTTAACGGCTCTCCCGCCGATACTGCGCTGTGCAGGGCAGAAAGGTCATAGGTTTCCAAGCCTTCCACTTTTGCCATCAGCCTGTACTCTGTCGGCGTGCAGCAGAATACATTGATTTGATAACGGCTTAATAGCTCCAAATATTTCTCGGCGCCAAATCTTCCGTGGTACACAAATCCGGTCGCTCCGCTTCCCAGCACCGCAAGCAGAGGGCTCCATACCCATTTTTGCCAGCCTGGCGCGGCTGTCGCCCATACGTTGTCGTTTTCGGAAATGTCGAGCCACTCGCCGGCGGATGTTTTTAAATGGGCAAATGCCCAGCCATGTGTATGTACAACGCCCTTCGGCTGACCGGTCGTCCCGGATGTATAGGATAAGAACGCCATATCCTCTCTAGTTGTATCTGCTGTTTTAAAACTGCTTCCATCAGCCTGAATGCTTAACAGGTCTTTCCATCCAGCCTCATTTTCTCCTATTGACAGCGTGATTAATTTGTCAGTCGACTTGACATCTTTAAATGCGCTGATAAATTGCGGATAAACAATGGCGCCCTTTACTTCTGCGTGCGCAATCCGATATTCAAGGTCTTTCGCCCGAAGCATTTCCGAGCAAGGAATAACGACCATTCCCGCTTTCAGGATGGCCAAATAAACGGCATAAGCTTCTAGCACTCTCGGAACCATGACAATCAGCTTATCGCCTTTTTCGAATCCTAAACCTGTCAGCGCGGCACCGATTTTATCGGTTTCTTCCATTAGCTTTTCATATGACCATGAAGCTTGTTTTCCTGATTCGTCCTCCCATAACAGGGCGGTTTTCTGTCCAGAACGGCTGAACTTTTCAATTTCATTTACTAAGTTATAGTTCATTGGGGCAATTAAATCTTCTCGTTTTAACACGGACAACTCCTCGCTTTCTCTCCCCATTATACATAAATGAAGCGCCTTTCAGAAAGGATATGCACGAAAAAACAAGTGCCAAGAGGCTCATCGTTCTTTGGAGATTCATTTTTAACATTGAAAAAGAGCGGGGTCGCCCCCGCTCCTTAAGCCATTATGTGTAATTGTGATTAAAACTGTTGACCACTCATGTTTTGTTGAGCGAAAGAAACAAGACGTTTTGTGATCTCTCCTCCAACAGAACCGTTAGCGCGAGAAGTTGTTTCTGCACCAAGGTTTACGCCAAATTCAGAAGCGATTTCAAATTTCATTTGGTCGATAGCTTGAGCAGCGCCTGGTACTAGTAGTTGGTTACTGCTGTTACCGTTTTGACTGTTTTGTGCCATGTGTCTCACCTCCTTGTGAGTATAGAATGTGTTAAAACACATGGCTTCATTCAGAAAAAGTTTGGTAATTGTATACAGTTCCCCTCTGCTTCTGCTTAAAAAAGCTCAGCAAATTTATCGTTTGCTTCTTGCTCGCCGTATAATTCAATTGTTTCAATTTGTTCCACCGCTTCTTGAATGAGCGGCTCAAAATCAACAAAGCTCTCAAAGTGTTCAATCTTTTCTTTTTTTGGCCGGGTTTTCGGACTTGGCGGGGTAAAGATCGTACAGCAGTCCTCAAACGGCTGAATGCTGGTGTCGTATGTGCCGATCTCACGCGATTTTTCAATAATTTCGGTTTTATCCATTCCGATTAATGGCCGTAAAATCGGTGTAGATGTCACCGCATTAATGGCATACATGCTTTCAAGCGTCTGACTCGCAACCTGTCCGAGGCTTTCCCCTGTAATCAGCGCCAAGCCTTTTCTTTGTTCTCTGATTCTGTCTGCGATTTGAAGCATCAGACGCCGGGTTGCGGTCATCGTATAGTTTTCCGGAATTTGTTTTTGAATCAGCTCTTGTGTCTTCGTAAACGGCACAATATGAAGCGTCATCTTTCCGCCAAACTTTGACAAGCACCCCGCAAGATCAATGACTTTTTGCTTTGCGCGCTCGCTCGTGTATGGAGGGCTGAAGAAGTGAACGGCTTCTACCGACAGACCTCTTTTCATGGCGTAAAATCCGGCGACCGGGCTGTCAAATCCGCCGGAAAGCATAAGCATCGCTTTGCCCGCCGAACCGACAGGAAGGCCGCCCGCCCCTTTTTCATCACGGATCGTCAAATAGGTTGCCTCTTCCCTGATTTCCACTCTGAGAGGGATATCCGGATTGCGCACATCGACTGTTAAGCCCTCGGTGTTCCGTAAAATGTGAGCGCCGATTTCGGCATTCATTTCATTCGTATCTAACTCAAATTGCTTGTACGCTCTCTTGGTCGCCACTTTAAAGGTGTCGCCCTCTTGATATTCAGCTCGAATGGCCGCCAGCGCCGTGGTTTTAATATCTTCCAGGCGGCTTTCGCACTTAATGGCAAGACTGAAGCTTTGAATGCCGAATACCTGCTTTAATTGTGATCGAATGGCATCCGGCTGTTCACCGTTTAATGTAATCGTCATCCGGTCGCGATTCGAGAAGTATTTCAATTTATTATAGTCATTCAAAACAAGTTTAATGTTTTGCTTCAATCGTTCAATAAAGCTGCGTCTGTTTTTTCCTTTTGTTGATATTTCGCCAAAACGTATTAATATGTGATCGTAATTCATGTTTTACCTCGTCATTTTCTTTAGTTTTTTGATTCCCGGAACAAGCGCCTTCATAAATGGTTCTACAACATCGCTTGTCTGGCTGTAATTCAGGCTTATTCTGATACTGCTGCCAGCGATCTCTTCTCCTTTTCCCATCTTCAAAAGCACCTTGCTCGGCTTATGTTCCCGTGCGGAGCAGGCTGCTGTCGTTGACACAAAAATATCCTGTTCTTCAAGCATGTGCAACAGCACCTCGGCCTTGATGCCGGGCACTGAAAAATTGACAATGTGCGGCGCGCTGTTTAAAGTAGGGGTATTCATCACAACTCCCTCTGTCTCACTCAGCCTCTTGAAAAACAACTCTTTTGCGGCCGACATGGCGTCGAGGCGATGTGAAAAGTCTTGAGCCGCCAAATTCACGGCTTTAGCAAGTGACACAGCTCCCGCTGTATGCTCGGTGCCAGCACGCAAGCCGCTTTGCTGCGAACCGCCTGTCAACAGCGGAACAAGGCGTGTGCCTTCTTTTACGAGAAGCGCGCCCGTTCCTTTAAGACCGTGAAATTTATGGCCAGAGATGGTGCAAAGATCAATTCCTGCTTTTTCTATCGTTAAAGGCACTTTATGAACGCCCTGCACATAATCAACATGAAACAATATTTTCGGATAGGCTTGCAATACTAATCCGGCCTGCTCAACCGGCTGGATGGACCCGATTTCATTGTTCACATGCATCATGCTGACAAGAACGGTATCCGGCCGGATGGCGCTTTTGAGCTCATCGACTGACACAGCCCCGTCTGCGTTTACTGAAAGATATGTCACTTCAAAACCAAATAACTCCTCCAGCTGGTCCAGAGTTTCAGCAACTGACGGATGCTCAATTGATGTCGTAATGATGTGCTTACCTGTTTTTATTTTGGACAAAGCGGCGCCTTTTAAAGCCAAATTATTCGCTTCCGTTGCGCCTGATGTAAATACAATATCATAATTCTTTAGACCTAAAGCTTTTTTTATTTGATTTTTTGCCGCGTACAGCAGTTGTTCTGTTTCTGCTCCATACCGGTGCAAAGATGACGGATTGCCAAAGTAGCGCCGGCTTGTCTTTTCATATACGTCCAAAACTTCATCATAAGGTTTTGTCGTAGAACTATTATCTAAATATATCATCTTTTTTTACTCCTTTATGAAAGCGGTACATTGGACGGTATTTATGTTATCACAATAAAACTTAATAGAAAATTACAAAAAGCTAGTATTGACTTCTGTTCTCATTGCCATATAATAAGATTTGTTCATTTCGTCATATTATCTGACAATTAATTGACAGAATATTTTAACATAGTAACTAGGAGGATTTTTTTCATGAAACAAACATTACCTGTCAAAGAGACCGTTATTATCGGTTTTATGCTTTTTGCATTATTCTTTGGCGCAGGAAATATGATTTATCCGCCTGAATTAGGCCAGGCTGCCGGACACAATATATGGAAAGCGATCGGCGGATTTTTGCTAACAGGTGTGGGCCTCCCGCTTCTCGGAATCATCGCGATCGCATTAACGGGAAAAGACGCAAAAGGACTTGCCGATAAAGCGCATCCGGTTTTCGGCACAGTATTCACTGTGGTTCTTTACCTGTCAATCGGGCCTTTATTCGCTATACCGCGTACAGGAACGGTCTCATATGAAATCGGCGCGGTTCCTTTTTTAACCGGAATACCTGAGAGATTATCTTTATTTGTTTTCACGCTCTTATTTTTTGGCATTACTTATTATTTGGCTATAAACCCATCAAAAGTTGTGGATAGAGTTGGAAAAATTCTCACTCCAATCAAATTTACCATTATTTCTATCATTGTTATTAAAGCGATTATTACACCAATGGGCCATTTTGGCGCAGCACAACAAGCTTATACGGCAACACCGCTTTTCAAAGGATTTTTAGAAGGCTACAAAACGATGGATGCGCTCGCTTCAATTGTGTTTGGCGTCGTAGTCGTCAATGCGGTCAAAAGCAAAGGGGTTACAAATTCGAGAGCTCTTGCTGCCGCTTGTATCAAAGCCGGCATTATTGCGGCTCTGGGACTGACGTTTATTTACGTCGCGCTGGCTTACTTAGGAGCTACGAGTACGGATGCCGTCGGTCCGATTGGAGAAGGTGCCAAAATCTTATCAGCTTCATCCAGCTATTTGTTCGGTTCTTTAGGAAATATAGTATTGGGTGCAGCCATTACAGTTGCTTGTTTGACAACAAGCATCGGCCTTGTCACCTCCTGCGGTGACTACTTTTCAAAACTGATTCCTAAATTGTCTTACAAAATGGTTGTGACCATTGTCACTTTATTCAGCTTGTTCATCTCAAATTTCGGGCTCGCTCAGATTATAGCATTTTCTGTTCCCATTTTATCAGCTATTTACCCGCTTGCAATCGTTATTATCTTGCTTTCTTTTATTGATAAGCTTTTCAAAGAAAGAAGAGAGGTTTACATTGCGTGTTTGATTGCCACTGGGATGTTCAGCCTTATAGACGGTTTGAAGGCAGCCAGCATTCCCCTTGGATCATTAGACAAATTTTTAAATGCTCATCTCCCGCTTTACAGTCTGGGCATAGGCTGGGTTCTTCCAGCTGTCGCAGGAGCGCTGATTGGATATATTCTTACTTTCTTTATCAGTCCCGCTAAAAAACTAGTTAAATGAAGAAAATAGTAAAAAACGCATGCAGTTCAGAAGAGAATCCAGGCTGCATGCGTTTTTATATGGAATGATGCATAAAAAGAACCCGCTTTACCAACAAGCGGGTTTTTTTTATTGATGAACATGTAACGCAGATTGCTCCGATTCTATCTTCTTCACTGCGCCCGGAACGGTTTTTTCAACAGCGGCCGCCGCAATTTCATATGCTTCTTTATAATCGTAAGCATAGAATCGTCTCTCTGCCTCTTTTAACTGCTCAGATAATATATGGTTCTGGCTTCTGAAGCGATTGCCGAACTGGATGATTTTTTCAATCAGATTCACCTGTTCTACCAGCCCTTCTGATTCAAGGCTGACTTGGCTGACGATTTCTTCCGCCTGCTCCAGATGCCTGGTTGCTTCTTCCATATTCAGCGGAATCTCATTTAATTGGTTCCCGGTTTCTTGAATATGGTGGTGCGCTTTTTCCAGCATCTCTTTTATATGTTCCGGTATTCCGGGTATGTTGCTTGTTTTAAGCAATCTCGATGTTTCAGAAATGTTTTTTTTCAAACCGTCAAGCGTCTCTCTCGCCTGCAATTCTTCTTTTCTTAATGCCTGCAGTTTCTCGCGGTATTCATCATGCTCTTTTTTGACCTCATCGATTTGCTTCTCAATGTGAGCAACCTCTTCTATCAAAAGGGAATACGCGACTTGCTCTCCGTCAAGCTTGTCTTTCACCTGATCAAGCAGCTTGCCGATGTCTTCAATTCGTTTCTCAAAGGCTTGCTGTTTCCCAATCTCACCTGCTGTCAGCCTGTAGCTTTCCTTGACAAGCTCCGTTTCTGCCTTTGTCCGCTCTTTTTCTTCTTCGAGCTTATCGTATGCAATGACCAGTTCCGGCATTTTGCTTAATACGGACTGGCCGGCTTCCACTTCGCCCTCAAGCTGCTCATACAGGGATTGAATCGCGTCATCAATCAGCTGAAGCACCGCAGATGCATCGTCGATATCCAGTTCCTTCAATAAAGAGCTCTCCGCCCGTTTTAACTGGTTCGACAGATTTTCTAATTCTTTTTCGATTTGAATGTGCTCAAGCTTATAGCCCTTTTCCGTCATTTCGTGATAGCCGTCTCTCAGCTTTGTGATTTGGTTCGGAATGGTCTGCTTACAGTCAGCTAACAGCTTAGGAACATCATCTATGTATGATTGAAGCTGATCCAGGCTGCGATCCTGTTCAAGAAGCACTTTTCTGGCAGCGATATAGTTCCCGCCTTCAGTCTCTTCTTCAAACTGTTTGATGCCGCTCCAGATCTCATCAAGATCCTTTTCAAGACTGTCATAAAGCTCCCCGTATAGATGGCTGTATGCAAGCAGGTTTTTGCGGGATTTGGAATAGCGCTCCCTGACCTCTTCGATCTCCTGGCGGCTTTTTTCTTCGCTTGTGACAAGATCGCTGATTTCCCGCAAAATCGCCTCGATATTTGACTCTGCCGCTGTCAGCAAGTCATCAATATGAACGAGAACCTGATTCGCTCTTTTGAAGCGGTATTTATCAGCTAATTCCTCGGCATCATAAAGGAGCTCTTCGACTTTGGGCATATGGGCTGTGACGATTTCATCCCATTCTTCGCGCCATTTTTCAAAGAACTCTTCTGTCTGCCCCGTCATTTTCAAATGTTTGATTTTGGACATTTCTTCCACAATCGAACGGTTTAAAATTTCAATTTTCCATGATTCCAAACGGTCAATTTCAGTGTATATTTTTTTCCTGAAAAAGTAGCCCGCTGCAAACAGCACGAGCAATATGATTAATAATCCAATGACTAACTCCATAATGAGCCCCCTTGTTGTATATCCTTAATCTGTCAGGGTGTTTTATTATTCAGAAAGATTTCAGTATATGTATTGAGAAAAACTGTCGTTTTCATTGTTATTATGATACCATGTAACCAACATTTTTTGACCAGAAATCAAAAACTTTTTGCATAAAATCGGCAGGATTTGACTATTTTTTAACGGGGTGAGCAGCAATGTTAAAAAGAGACGGACATATTCATACGCCATTTTGCCCTCACGGATCAAAAGACGCGTTTACACTCTACATCGAAGAAGCGATAAAAAAGGGGTTTCAATCCATCACTTTTACCGAGCACGCCCCTTTGCCCCCCTCATTCACTGACCCTACGCCGCTCCAAGACAGCGCGATGACGCACGCTTCATTAGAACGCTACTTAAACGAATTGTCAGGACTCAAAAAGGAATACAGCGGCCACATTGACATACTGACAGGGCTTGAAGTCGATTATATATCCGGCTATGAGCATGAAATCAAATCATTTCTGGATACATACGGGCCCTCTCTTGATGACAGCATATTATCTGTCCATTTTTTGCCCGCCGGCTCGTCCTTTCTCTGCCTTGATTACGATGAGCATACATTTAAAGAGCTGATCGCGGTATATGGGAGCGTTGAGAATGTATATGAGCAGTACTATAACGAAATCTATTCTTCCATTGTAGCATCAATCGGCCCCTTTAAGCCAAGACGAATCGGTCATCTCACCCTTGTCAAAAAATTCGCCAAGCTGTTTCCGTATGAGATATCGGCAACCGTGCGGGAACTTGTTTCACGCTGCCTGGACGCCATTAAGGCAAACGGGATGGAACTCGATTTTAATACGGCAGGTCTCAGAAAGGCGTACGCCGGTGAGATTTATCTGGAGGAGTGGATGATCGGGGCTGCGAAACAAAAAAAAATCCCGCTCGTTTACGGGTCTGATGCCCATCAAGCGCAGGATATCGGATATTCATATGAGTCTTACCGGAACGCCGTCCGCTAATTCGTAAGCGCCACATCTCCGGTGCTGAAGACGCTCTTGATCCATACTTTTACTTCTTCAAAATACATTTTATAAAAATACGGCTCGTGCGGCTGCATGTAAAGCACTTCAGTAATATATTGGGGCTGGAGATAAGGCATCATCAAGAGAGATTTTAATTGAAGGATAAAATGCGGCACAGGCAGATTCAAATATTCCTTGTTTTTCGCCCCTTCTTCAATGATCAGCTGTAAGATATACTTTTCTTTCATCAAATAAGTGGACATGATTTCACGAATCAGCGTGGAATCAATCGTCACCTCCCGATAAACAAACCGGGTTAATTGACGGTTATCGTGCTGATAGGATAAAATATCGAAAACCAATTGCAGGAGGCTTTCCTGTGTGCTTTGGAATTCGGTGCGGCTGCAGGCATTTTCAAGCGTCTTGCTGTAGCCTTCGTAAAACTCGGAAACTAAATGTTCCATCAGACCGCCTTTGCCTTTAAAATAGTAGGAGATGTGCGCAACATTAACATCAGCTGACTTTGCGATTTCACGGACAGACGTACCGGTAAATCCTTTCTGGTTAAACAGCATGACGGCAGCTTCAATAATTTTGTCTTTGGTGCTTAATTTCATACGGCTCACCCCTTCTTAGTTATAACAATTCAAGCAGAAGGCCGCCGTTCCTGTAAGAACTTATCGACAAATGCCGGCATCACGGCAAGAACTTTGTTTTATATTATAGAAAAAGTGAGGGTTTTCCATGTTTCATGTCGAAAAACAATCTGGAGATAAAGAAAAAGACTACCAGCTTCTGCTAAAACAGCTTGAAGCGATAACAGAAGACGAAACCGATGCCATTGCGAATTACGCAAATGCATCCGCGCTTCTTTACCATTCATTAGACGAGGTCAACTGGGCGGGATTTTATTTCGCCAAAGAAGGAGAGCTCGTGCTCGGGCCGTTCCAAGGGCTTCCTGCCTGTGTCCGGATTCCTTTCGGAAAAGGGGTGTGCGGCACAGCCTATTCAAACGGAGCTGTCAAGCGGGTGAGCGACGTTCACGCTTTTCCCGGGCATATCGCCTGCGATGCGGCGTCCCAGTCTGAAATCGTGCTGCCGATTCATGTAAACGGGAAGGTGATCGGCGTTTTGGACATTGACAGTCCCGTCAAAAACAGATTTGACGAAGTTGATGAAACGTTCCTTGCCTTATTTGTTGAAAAGCTTGAAAAAGCATTAGCATAGAAAACAAGGAGCCGGTCTGTGTGCCGGCTCCTTTTCTATTGAGAACTTGTTTCGTGGATGATTAAACGGTTTTTTCCGCTTCTTTTGGCGGTGTAGAGCGCTTCATCGGCTTGCTGCACCAATTCTTTTAACGATTTTCTCGCTTCCGCCGTCCAGCAGGAAATTCCACACGAAATCGTCACTTCGGGCTTTGTGCTTTCTCTGACTGCACGAACGAGCCTCTGGGCGATTCGTTTTCCCGCTGCCACATTCAGCATCGGCAGGTAAATCGCCAGCTCCTCGCCTCCCCAGCGGGCCCCGATATCATGTTTGCGTATGTTGCTTTTGATGACGGCCGCCACCTGAATTAAGATCTCGTCCCCCGTCTGATGTCCGTATGTGTCATTCACATTTTTAAAATTATCAATATCAATCAGAATGAACACGCCTTTTTGATGGGTTTTCATGCTGTATTGAACTTTTTCATCTAAATAGGTTCTTGAATATAATTCTGTCAGCTGATCAGTCTTGACGAGATGTTCCAGACGATCACGAAGCATGGAATTGGTAACAGCCAGTGTAGAGTGATGGATCAATGCCTCAAACAGCTTGTATACTTCAAAGGTGAAGGCATACAGGTCTTTTTTCAGTACGATGGCAAAGCCTAATATCCGATCATTCTCCATCATCGGCACGGCCATAAGGGAGCCATAACCCTTCTCTCCGAAAAAAGTACGCCCGTTTCCGATGAACACCCCTTTTTCTCCATCGAAAAGCTTTTCTTTCACCGAACGGATATACACGTCAGAAGAGCCTGTTTCAAAAAAAGGGGTGCCTCCCGGCAGCAGTGTTTGTTGTTCAAAGTGATCAATATGAAAAAAACCGACTTCTTCAGCATGAAACGACTCTATGATTCTTGCCGTCAGGTCTTTCATTGTGTCTGTCAGCCTCAGCCGCTGATTGAGCTGACGGGATGTTTCATTAATCAATTCCAGATTGGCAATGCTTGTTTTGGACTGTTCATAGAGCTGGGCGTTTTCAAATGCTCTTCCCGCCGCATTTGCGATCAGTGACATTTCATCCAAATCGCCTGCGGAAAGCGGCACCCCTGGTTTTTCCTCAGCCATCAGCACCCCGTATGTTCCCTGCTGACCCTTTATCGGTACATAAACGGCTGATTCGTTTTTTCTCAGTATCTCCCCGGATAAATACACATGAAGCGCAAAGGAATCGGCATCTTCTCCTTCCATCAGCAACTCTTTTGCGGGCAAATCCCGGCATGTATCCCGATCTTGAGAAATAAACAACGAAAAATGAAAGGACGGATAAGCGCCGTTTAAGCTTTCCAGCAGCTTCTTCAGCACTTTCTTTTGATCTAAGAGCGAGTGAAACAGCTCTGTCAGCTTGTATATTTGTTTCTGATGCACCGCCGCTTCATACAGCTTTTCCTGCTTAATGGACTGATTCAAAAACAAGGAGATCAAGTCAGGCAGTTCGGCTGGAATCTCTTCTCCCTGTTTACAGGTTAAGTTCAGTCGGCTGCCTGTTGAATGGTCTGAGATTACATAAAAAGAGCCGCTGATTTTCGTTGCAGCAAAACAAGCTTCTTCCTCGGTCTTGTATTTCTTTTGAGCAGATTCTGCCGGTGAAAGGGTTAATAATAGAGATGAAAAGCAGGATTCAAGAGCTGAGGTCAGCCAAAGCAGCGAGTCGGCGAAATTCACGGATTTTGGCGTAGTTAATAAAAAATGCAGCATGCGCTGATGAAAAATCGGCAATATATGTTTTGTTTGGTTTATCAATTTTTATCACCTAAAAAGTAAACTTCTAATTTTTGTTTATTATAGCATAACCGTTTGCTGAATAGCTTTGCAGACGATGATGGGGTAATGGTTGACTTCAAAGCGAAAAACTTATATAATGCTCTTTGTGTGAAATATTGCAGCCTTTTTGTTCAGCTTCTGTGTTTCATTTTGTTCCTTAAGCTTTAAGGTGTATCGTGTAACTCTCTGCTGCTGGAGCGAGGATACATGAAAACATAATGACATAGTCGAATAGAGCAGACGGTTTTTATTTTCCACAAAATAAAACCAAAGGAGGAGTCACATTATGGCTCGCTATACAGGTCCATCTTGGAAACTGTCCCGTCGTTTAGGAATCTCTCTAAGCGGAACAGGAAAAGAATTAGAAAAACGCCCTTACGCTCCAGGTCCACACGGTCCAGGACAACGTAAAAAATTATCAGAATACGGTTTGCAACTGCAAGAAAAGCAAAAACTTCGTCACATGTACGGTGTAAACGAACGCCAATTCCGCACATTGTTTGACAAAGCTGCTAAACTTACAGGTAAACACGGTGAAAACTTCATGATTCTTTTGGACGCTCGTCTTGACAACCTTGTGTACAAGCTAGGTTTAGCACGTACTCGCCGTCAAGCTCGCCAATTGGTTAACCACGGTCACATTCTTGTTGACGGAAGCCGCGTAGATATCCCGTCTTATCAAGTAAAACCTGGTCAAACAATCGGTGTTCGCGAAAAATCAAGAAATCTTTCTATCGTGAAAGAATCTGTAGAAGTGAACAACTTCGTTCCTGAATACCTTACATTCGACGCTGAAAAACTTGAAGGTTCATTAACTCGCCTTCCTGAGCGTTCTGAACTTGCTCCAGAAATTAACGAAGCGCTTATCGTTGAGTTCTACTCTCGTTAATCGTAATGTTTCTTTAAAGAGCATTGACTTAACCCCTAGAAACTTTGTTTCTAGGGGTTTTTTCTATTGTATTTCGGTGTAGAATAATGCAGTTTTTATGAGCCTTGTAATTGATGAAAGAGACATATCTAAAGAAGTCAAAAAATTAACTGATTATGGGATTGAATAAGCAAAACAAACTGAAATCCTTACTTATAAAAGCGTACAACTCAATTCACAGCTAAAGGAACTGCTACTTACTGAGGTTCTGGCGGATTGAATTGGTAACAGTTAGATATTTAAAAAGCTTTAAGTATTGTTTTGTTTTCATAAACGCCGTCAGATGTCAGCCCGTGCATAGACTGGAATCATTTGACCGTATTTGCTGTCTTCACTCCTTAATAGCCGTCAATGCTGAAGTCATTGCACCTTTATCTGGATAGAAAGAGCCCCGCCAACGCCTTAAGTTAATGGGCCAGTACCTTTACATAACATTAAATGCAGTCATTGGATCAACTAGGTCAAATCCTATAATACGCCTCGCCACTGTATTCCCTCCCTTCATATTCTTTCTAAACTGCCCCCGCACTCAAACCCGTTAACCTTCAATAGTCTATCAAGAGATTTACCGGAAGCAGTTTGCAGAGAATATAAAAAGCGCCCTCCATTGGAAAGCGCTACTCATTGGTTCTTATGAATCAAATTGTTCGGGCAAATCCTCTCTGCGAAGCGACTCCCATTCTGTAATAATCTTTTGATCTTCTACGTCATGAGAAAGAATTGTAACTATCTCAAATTTCTTAGCCTTATCAAGATAGTCTCCCTGTTTTACACAACCATTCCTTGATGTCAATATTCTTCAAATTACAAGGAACATTTACAAGAGCAGTCCAAGAGACTCTTCATACTAATAAATATTCTCCGTTTTTGGTGAAATAGACACCTTCATAATCACCATTTCATGGATTTCTCTCGCATTTCACTTTTTGTCGCTCAGCTTCTTCACGACGATGTTTTTCTGCCTTATCTCTTTGACGTACAATTGCTTGCTGCTGTGAACTATAGTTCTCATATCATACCTATAACCCTTGTCATCACCCCCCATTTTATTACCGGTGAAAGGAAGAAACAAAGGAATAATTTGAAGAATTTGTCGAACGAAAGCCCCCTACCAAAAAGGGCATAGAGCTCTGGATCACACTATATTTTTTTATGGCGACACGGAATATTTTGCCTCCCCGTCGTTTCTTCAAGTTTATACTATAATTATTAAATCCAAAAAAACGTTCAGTTCGTGTCATTTGTGCCATTTATTCTTTTATGAATAATATCTTTTGTACTTAAGAAAACTACAAAAAAAATGAAAACTAGGTGATGAAATGAATTTTGCTTGGGAAGCATTAATTTTAATTGTGTCTGGCATCATTCTTCTCAGGATTTCAGGAAGAAAATCAATTGCACAAATGACATTGGCTCAAACAGTAGTAATGATCTCAATCGGTACCCTTATCGTTCAGCCGATAGTAGAAACAAGTTTATGGAAAACTCTGATCGCCGCTATTATTTTTACTGTAGCTTTAGTTTTGATGGAGTGGTTTCAAGTAAAAGCAAACTGGGTAGAAAAATTTTTAACCGGAAAAGCAAAATTGGTTATAGAAGATGGACAACTCAACATAGATAATTTAAGAAAAATGAGACTAACAGTTGATCAACTTGAAATGCGTTTAAGACTTCATGGCATTTCAAATATTAACAATGTAAAGAATGCTACTTTAGAAGCCAACGGACAATTAGGATATGAACTAAAAGATGATGCAAAGCCTTTAACTGTTGGCGATTTTAAGAAATTATTTAATCCTTCGAACTTTAATCCGATCAACCAACAGAATAATCAAAACAATATATTTGAGGAAATAAACAGGGAACAGACTCAACAGAACCCTAAAAAGCTGCATTAATTTTTTTAGACGCTCTGGATAAGAGCGTCTAAAATCAGGTTAAATAACGTATTTTAATTCTTTTTCATTTACAATTGAATCACGCAGACGTTTTATATGTGAAAAAGAAAGATCCATTTTTTATTCATGAATGCTTCCCCCTTTTTATGCCTTCTCTAACCGTCAAATTCCTCTCTTCAAATTCACAAAAAGGCCATATTCTTACTGGTTCCTTTTACTTTCTTCATAAAACAGCTTCAGTAGTTTTTCATTCTGTCTATGAATTTTATGCACATTCTTATTAATCGTTGCCAATTCCCATATTACTGCTATTCCAAGAATGATTATAAGAGATGAGAGGTCCATTCTAATACCCCCTATTAAGCTTTCTCGAATTCAAATTTCCCATTTTGGGAGAAAGATTTTTTCTTTGATAATAATTATTTTGAATTAAACCGTATATTACTAAAAATGTTCCCAGCAATTCGAATGGTGTAATAGTTCCTCCTTGTAAGACAACAATCGCTAATGTAGTGATTGGAACGAAGTTAATAAATAAAATGCCATTAATCGGCGTTAACAGTTTAATACCTAAATTCCAGCATAAAAGGGCAATGGCGCCAGGGAAAATAATCATGAAAGCCATTTCAGGATAAATGTGTCCAATGACTTCTGCCGTGGGCACAGACAGGAAACCTGATACAGTGGCAAAGAATGTTACGATACCTGATATGAATGTTCCTAGAATACATGTTAAAGTCGAATAGCGAAGTATTGACCATTCATTAAAATGGCTACCGCCCATAGAATAAACAACCCAGCCTACAACTCCTATAAACATGAAAAGGATAGGCATAAAACTTTCTTTCAACGTAAAAATGAATGATAAATTACCATTCGTTATGACAAGAATTGCCCCTGATAAAGCAATAAAAATACTTATGAGGGTGTGTTTCATTGGTTTAACATTTTTCAAAACCCACATAATAACAATGGAAATCATCGGCATTATAGATTCCATAATAGAAGCAGCAATTACCCCACTATGCCCCATTAAATCTTGACCTAAAAAAATTAGAATATTATATACTGTAAACGCCATTGTTCCAAAAAACAACAGGCCCTTCCCTTTTCCTTCAAAACAAAACGATTTCTTCCCCTCTTTAAATAAAAGCAATGCACCTAAAATGATACTAACTGCTACATATCGCAGTAAAGAGAAATAAAAAGGATTAATATACTTTAGAGCCCTTTCTGCAACCGGAAACATTGCTCCCCAAGACATACTAGCTGTTAAACATAAAAGTGCTCCGATTAAAACCCGATTTTTTTTCATTACATTCTTTCCCTTCAAAAAATAAGTGGATTAAATTCCAATCCATATCTTATAATGAAGTTAATATCATGTAAAATAACCTATAATGAACATTACGATCATTTATAATGATATCTAAGAAAGGAGCCTATTTTATGGAACTCCGTGATTTACAAATTTTTCAGTGCGTTGCTAAAAAGGGAAGCATTAGTAAAGCTGCTGTTGAATTAAATTACGTCCAATCTAATGTAACAGCAAGGATTAAGCAGTTAGAGCAAGAATTACGGACGCCATTATTCAATAGACATAAACGCGGGATGTCATTAACCTCGGAAGGCCGCAAAATGCTAGAATACGCAAGTAAAATTTTGCTTGATTTGCAAGAGCTTAAGCGAGTATTTCTAGATAGTGAAACACCTACAGGTATATTAAACATTGGCACAGTTGAAACTGTCAGCAGCCTTCCAAAGATTTTAGCCTCCTATCATAAACAGTTTTCAAATGTTGATTTATCTATACAGGCCGGTTTAACGGAAGATTTAGTTAAAGATGTCATTGAATTTCGGTTAGACGGCGCTTTTGTTACAGGGCCGATTAAGCATCCGCAGATTCAGCAATATGATGTGTGTTTCGAAGAACTTGTTTTAGTTACAAGAAATAAAACATTCAATTTGGAGGAATTTTCGATTGAACCCTTTTTAGTATTTAGCCAGGGCTGCGGGTATCGCTCTAAACTAGAACAGTGGTTAAAAGAAGAAGAAATTATGCCTAAAAGGATTATGGAATTCAGTGTATTAGAAACGATCTTAAGCAGTGTAGCACTTGGCCTGGGTATTACACTTGTACCGCGATCAGTGGTAAACCACCTTGCAGTGGATGAAAAAGTATATTTGCACAAAATTCCAGAAAAACACAGTATCATTTCAACTGTCTTTATTCATCGTAAAGATACTTATATAACAAATTCACTGCAAAGCTTCTTACAAACAATTGCAGCTTATGAAGTGAATCGCTGTAACTTTGGACAAGACAAATAAATGGCATAATAAGGTTTTTTTATTTTCAATTTCGGTCCTTATTCGCCGGCAGCATAAAAAGGAAAAACCCCAACCGCTATGCGGTCGGGGTTTTTTTATCGTCTGATTCATCCTCTGAGTCACACTGGACAACACGGTTTTGTTCCTGCTGCTCCCAATAATCCCGCTGCAATCTTTCTTTCGCGATCGTACACATGAGATTCACAGTGAGCTCTCCTTCCTGCTTTAAAAGGTGATGATCTGTCGTGTTTGCCCTATCTAATATACTCTTTTCCTTAATATCTATGCGCTAAACAAAAAATATCCTTTGCCGTTTAAGGCAAAGGATTTTTTTTCTTATTTATATGTGATCAGGAAGTATTTTTTCTTCCCTCGGCGCAAGACGGTAAATTGGTCTTCAATACGGTCTTCCGCAGACAGAATGTGTCCGATTTCTGTTTGGCGTTCGCCATTAATATAGACTGCGCCGTTTTTAATGTCTTCACGCGCCTGGCGTTTAGATGGAGACAATTTAGATTCCACCAGTACATCCACTAAAGTCAGCTCTTGGCTGCGTTCCGATTCAAGCGAAGGCACATCTTTAAAGCCTACCTTTACGTCTTGAGCAGAAAGCTCTTTAATGTTGCCGCTGAACAATGCCTCCGAAATGTTAATCGCTTGCTCTAAGGCTTCACGTCCGTGCACCAGCTCCGTTACTTCTTCTGCAAGGCGCTTTTGCGCTTCCCGCTTCTCAGGCGCTGTTTCCGTTTTTTCAGAGTATGCTTCTATTTCTTCTTTTGATAAGAACGTGAAGTATTTTAAGTATTTTACAACATCACGGTCATCTGTGTTAATCCAGAATTGGTAAAATTCATACGGCGACGTTTTTTCTTTATCAAGCCAGATAGCGCCGCCTTCAGTTTTTCCGAACTTGGTGCCGTCCGCTTTTGTCACAAGCGGGATGGTGAGACCGAAAGCTTTTGCCCCTTCTTCTTCTGATTTTCTGATCAATTCAAGGCCTGCCGTAATGTTGCCCCACTGATCGCTTCCGCCGATTTGAAGTTTACAGCCTTGGTCTCTGTACAGATTCAGAAAGTCAAACGATTGTAGAATCATGTAGCTGAATTCTGTATATGAAATGCCTGATTCTATCCTTGAGCTGACCGTATCTTTCGCCAGCATATAGTTAATGCCGAAGTTTTTGCCGACATCCCGAAGGAAATCAATGACGTTCATTTTCCCGATCCAGTCGAAGTTGTTTGCCATAACAGCGGGGTTTTCGGTTGCATCAAAATCAAGAAATCTTGATAGCTGATTTTTGATTTTTTGTGACCATTCCACAACAATGTCCGCCGTGTTTAATGTACGCTCGGCTTTTTTGCCGCTCGGGTCTCCAATCAGTCCTGTCGCACCGCCTACAAGGGCGATCGGATGATGGCCCGCCAATTGAAAGCGGCGAAGTGTCAGAATCGGCAGCAGGTGCCCAATATGCAGACTGTCCGCAGTCGGGTCAAAGCCTGAGTATAAGCGGATTTTGTCTTCATTTAACTGTTTATTCAGCCCTTCCTCATCAGTTATTTGCTGAATCAATCCTCTGAAGGATAAGTCTTCAAGTAAATTTGCCATAAGTATGCTGCTCCTTTTTTATCAAAATAAAAACGCCCCTTCGTTTACACGAAGGGACGATTGTTATCGCGGTACCACCCTACTAATAAGAAGAGGGCATACTCTCTCTTATCACTTTGTCTGATAACGGATCAGATCCGTTCTTTCACTACTGAAAGCCCCGTCAGGCTTTGTTTGCAAAAGCGGTTCATGAGTGTATTCGAAGCATCCGTCTGTGCTGATTTTCACCGGCCATCAGCTCTCTGGGACAAAATCGGATATTCTACTTGTCTCAATCTTTACCTTTTCATATTTAGCTATATCATTTTTATCATAAATAAAATCTGATGTCAACGTGCTTAGTCTTCCATTGTTGACAGGTCTCCAGCCGGCAGATCCAGCTCCCATGCTTTTAATACACGTCTCATAATTTTTCCGCTCCGTGTTTTAGGGAGCTTATCTTTAAACTCAATTTCACGCGGTGCCGCATGCGCCGCCAACCCTTGCTTAACGAATTGGCGGATGTCTTCTTTCAGCTTGTCAGACGGTTCATGCCCTTCTCTGAGCGAGATAAACGCTTTGATAATTTCGCCGCGCACCGGGTCAGGCTTTCCGATGACGCCCGCTTCTGCAATCGACGGGTGTTCGACGAGCTTACTTTCCACTTCAAACGGGCCGACACGTTCACCTGACGTCATAATCACGTCATCCACCCTGCCTTGGAACCAGAAATACCCATCTTCATCCATGTAAGCAGAATCTCCAGAGACATACCAGCCGCCCGGCATGAAATAAGATTCGTACTTTTCCGGGTTGTTCCATATCGTATGCATCATAGACGGCCAGCCCTTTTTAATAGCCAGATTCCCCATTCTGTACGGCGGAAGTTCATTTCCTTGATGATCCACGATCGCTGCCTCTATTCCGGGGAACGGTTTCCCCATTGAGCCTGGTTTAATGTCCATACAAGGATAATTGCATATCAATTGTCCGCCTGTCTCAGTCATCCACCATGTGTCGTGAATCCGTTTGTCAAAGACTTTATGCCCCCATCTGATGACCTCAGGATTCAGCGGCTCTCCAACGCTCAGGACGTGGCGAAGGGAGGTAAGATCATATTTGCCCGCCATTTCATCCCCCGCGCCCATCAGCATACGGAAAGCGGTCGGCGCGCTGTACCATACGTTTACACCAAGTTTTTCAATCGTTTCATACCAGTTTTCAGGACTGAATCTTCCGCCTACAATTACATTGGTTGCCCCATTCAGCCACGGAGCAAAAATGCCGTACACCGTGCCGGTCACCCAGCCGGGGTCCGCGGTGCACCAATAAATGTCTTCTTCCTGTAAGTCCAGCACCCACTTGCCTGTCTGATATTGCTGAATCATGGCTCCATGAACATGCAGCACTCCCTTTGGCGTACCTGTTGAGCCCGAGGTGTAGTGAAGCAGATAGCCGTCTTTTTTGTCCATCCATTCGATTTCAAGCCTCGTGCTCTCGCCTTTCACTGCTTCATTGTAATCAATCACTTTGCCGCCGTACTCTTTTTCGGCGCCAACCACAAAAATATGCTGTAAATGCGGGAGCCGGTCAGCCGGAATTCTGTCAAGCAATTCCGGTGTCGTAACTACAACCTTTGCCTCACTGTTTTCGAGACGGTCCTTTACCGCTCCCTCCATAAAGGCTTCAAATAAAGGCCCGGCGATTGCTCCGATTTTAATAGCGCCTAGCATAATAAAATAGAGCTCAGGCGTTCTCGGCATAAAAATAAAAACGCGGTCCCCTTTTTCCACATTTCCATACCGCTTCAGCACATTCCCGGCTCTATTGGTTTCGTCCTTCATTTCTTTAAAAGTGTATTTTTCTTCACGTTTTGCATCTTTGTAATAAAGCGCTACTTTATTTTTTCGAAACGATTCAGCGTGACGGTCGATCGTTTCATAGGCTGCGTTCAGCTTCCCTGTTTGATGCCAGGAGAAATTTTTCTCTGCTTCTGCCCAGTCAAAATGCTGATATGCTTCTTCATAATTTTCTAGGTTATAATTCCCTTTCACAACTGGTAACGCTTTCAATTCCATGCAAAATTCCCCCTTTGCGTAGTTGTCAACCCCATTATAGTATACATTCACATTTTTCTCAATTTTTAAAATATATTATCATATATATTGAAAACGCTTTAATTTTTGATATTCTTAAAAGAGAAGTGCTTTTTAACCACAACCGATGGGACGGTGAATAAGTGGAACATCATAAAACATACCATTCTGCAGAAATAAAAACAGCAACAGGCGCCTTAGTCATCGAAGGGCCTATTTCGCCAGAGATTTTAGCAAGTTATGAGTTTCATGAAGGTCTGACCGCGTTTCGTCCTCATCATGAGCAGCACGAAGCATTAATTGACATTGCAGGGCTTCCTGAAGGGCGGATTATCATTGCCAGAGACGGGCAGACCGTCGTAGGTTATGTCACGTATTTGTATCCTGACCCGCTGGAAAGATGGTTTGAAGGGAAAATGGAGGATTTGCTTGAGCTGGGAGCAATTGAGGTTGCCCCGGCCTTCAGAGGGGCTTCTGTCGGGAAGACGCTCCTGACAGTCAGCATGATGGATGAGCAGATGGAAAACTATATCGTGATGACTACCGAGTATTACTGGCACTGGGATTTAAAAGGAATGAAAAAGGATGTGTGGGAGTACCGCAAGCTCATGGAAAAAATGATGAATGCAGGCGGGCTGGTCTGGTTTGCGACTGACGAACCGGAAATCAGCTCACATCCGGCAAATTGCCTGATGGCCCGAATTGGAAAAAATGTGAGCCAGGATTCGATTGAGCAATTTGACAGACTACGCTTTTATCATCGTTTTATGTATTAACTGACACAGACAAAGGGGAAAAAAGATGATCGCAGAGCAAATCATGAAACGGGAAGTTATAACAATGACCAAGACGGATACAATTGAAACAGCGATTCATAAACTGAAACAGCACCGCATTCGGCATATTCCTGTCATTAATGATGATCGGCATGTGATCGGCTTGGTTACTGACAGGGATATCAAACAAGCCAGCCCGAGCATTTTTGAAGAAGGTGAACGAAGCCGTTATCTAAAAAAAAGTCTTGAATCTCTCATGAAAAGAGATGTCATTTGTGCTCACCCGCTTGACTTTGTAGAAGAAATATCAGCAGTTTTTTATGAGCGCGGCATTGGCTGCCTGCCGATTGTGCTAAATCAGAAGCTGGTCGGCATTCTCACAAAAACCGATCTGCTGCGGACATTTGTCAAGCTGACGGGCGCTGACCAGCCTGGTTCGCAAATTGAATTGAAGGTAAACAATGTGACAAAAAGCCTTGCTGATGTCAGTCTGATCTGCCAAAACCTTCAGATTAAAATTCTAAGCATGCTTGTTTATCCTGATGAAGATCTCGGCTCAAAAGTATTGGTGTTCCGCATTCAGACAATGAATCCGCTGCCGTTTCTGAATGAATTACATCAACGGGGACATCATATCGTATGGCCGGCAGAACAAAGGAATAAGCCATGAAAGACAGTGTGTTTATTTATTCGCCTTCCTATCAGACCTACATGTTTCATCAGGAACACCCTTTTAACCAGCAGCGTGTTTTGTTAACATATGATTTACTTCAGTCATTGAATGCGTTCGAAGAAGGAGACATTGTCAGTCCGCGCTTTGCAACAGAGGAGGAACTCGCTCTAGTTCACACTGAAGATTATATTCAGGCAGTGAAATCAGCCGGCGCCGGAAAACTTCCCGTGACAGAGGGAGAAGGTTACGGGCTCGGCACCGAAGATACGCCCGTCTTTGCCGGGATGCATGAGGCCGCGTCTCTTTTGGTCGGAGGAACGTTGACTGCCGCAGATTATGTAATGACGGGACAAGCCAGACACGCCGCCAATTTAGGCGGAGGACTTCATCATGGGTTTCGCGGAAGAGCCTCCGGCTTTTGCGTTTACAATGACAGTTCTGTTGCTATTCAATATATCCAAAAAACATATCAGGCCCGGGTGCTTTATATTGATACCGATGCCCATCACGGAGACGGTGTGCAATTTACGTTTTATGACAACCCTGATGTCTGCACAGTGTCCATTCATGAAACGGGGCGGTATTTATTTCCGGGCACGGGCCAAATACAGGAGAAAGGCAGCGGAAAAGGCTACGGGTACTCGTTCAATATTCCGCTTGACGCTTTTACGGAAGATGACTCGTTTCTTGCCGCCTATCAAACCGCAGTCACTGAAATTGCGGCCTATTTTAAACCAGATGTGATTGTAAGCCAAAATGGAGCTGATGCCCATTATTACGACCCGCTGACACACTTATCTAATACGATCGCCATTTATGATGAGATTCCCCGGCTTGCCCATTTCTTGGCCCACCAATATTGCGGCGGAAAATGGATCGCGGTCGGAGGAGGCGGTTATGATATTTGGCGTGTCGTGCCGAGAGCATGGAGCAAAATTTGGCTTGAAATGAAGGGCATAAACCCCGGCTCTGACATTCCGGCAGAATGGATTGCAAAATGGCAAAAGCAGTCTCCCGTTCCCCTGCCCGCTTTCTGGAGTGATCCGGATGATTTATATCCTCCTATCCCCCGCAGGGCTGAAATCACAGAAAAAAACGCCCAAACAGTGTCTAAAGCGCTGCATGCCATCAGAAATGAACAGCGGCAGAAAACAAATCAATAAAAAAACGACCTTTACGAAGAGGTCGTTTTTGACTTTTTAATTACGATTTCCACACGGCGGTTTTCTTTCATGTGATCTGCCGTTTTATTATCTTTCACGGGCATAGTATCCGCATAACCTACAGCGATAAAGCGCTTGGAAGGAAGGTTTTCTTTTGATGTAAAATACTGAATGACACCGCTGGCCCTTGCCGCTGATAGCTCCCAGTTAGACGGATATCGGTATGTGGATATATTGCGGCTGTCGGTATGGCCTTCCACCTGTATTTCGTTTGGCATGGTTTGCAGCAGCACCGCAATTTGGTGAAGAAGCGTCTCTGCATCTTTCAGAACGGCGGCTTCGCCGGTATCAAAAAGCACGGCTTCCTGCAAAACGAGAACAACTCCGCGTTCATCGCGTTTCGCTGTCATTTTGGCGCTGAGATTATGCTTTTGAATATATGTATTTACTTTCTGCAAGAGTTCATCCTCCCGGTTATCCTGCTGCTTTTGTGCAGCATCAGACTTTTTGATAGCCGTATTGTCAGGCTGAATTCCGCTTCCTTCCTTTTGAATCGATTCGACCGCTGTTTTAAATTTTTGCACATCTATCTGTGACATCGAAAAGAGCAAAATAAAGAACACAAGTATTAACGTAACCAAATCCGTAAAGGTCACCATCCAGCTTGATGACTGATTTCGGTTATCCCTTGTCCCATTCCTTCTGTTAAAACGGTCTCTTCTAAGCTTCATGCACGGAATCCTTTTTCGAGTTCACTTGGCTGTTTTGCAGCTTGCGCCACTCTTCCCGAGAACTGAACACAACGAGCTGGCTTTCCAGATTGCGCGGATTTTTGCCGGACTGTATACCGATGATGCCCTCAATCATCACTTGCTTTGTAAAAATTTCACTTTCTGTCTTTTCTTCAAGCTTTGCGGCAATCGGATTAAATACCATATTTGCTAACAGCGATCCATATAAGGTTGTTAGCAGCGCAACGGCCATATTCGGACCAAGCATTCCCGGATCATTTAAATTTTTAAGCATCAGCACAAGCCCGACAAGTGTTCCGATCATTCCCCACGCCGGGGCAAACTCTCCCGCCTTTTCAAGCACCCGCCGTCCCTTCCGGTGCCTTTCTTCCATTGCGGCGATCTCAGAATCCATGACAAGACGGATCGTTTCTTCGTCCCAGCCGTCAATGGTTAATAGCAGCCCTTTTTTCAAAAACGGGTCTTTGATGACACGCGCTTGCTCGTCAAGCGATAAAAGCCCCTGTTTTCGCGCCTGATCTGATAGGCTGACAAACGTTTTCACCAGATCTTTGACATTGTCTTCCTTGCGAATGAAAGCCTGCTTTAAAACAGAAGGCGTTTTCTTTAAGTCTTTCGGCGGAAAACTGACAAAAATAGCGGCGCAAAGTCCGCCTGTTACGATAAAGAAAGAAGTCAGGTCAAGGAATGAACGAAAACCGTTCAAGCCTGAGCCGGATATAATACCAATGACAATAATGACGCTCCCTAATACAAATCCAACGGGTGTAAGATAATCAAAACGTTTCATAGCTTCTCCCCACTCAGATGAAAAGAAAGCAAGGATTTCACCGAAAAGAGTGAAGCTTGCTTTCTTGATTTTTTTCTTATGACTTGGTTGATTGTCTTAATTCAATGCGGTGCGGCAATTCGACAATATGCTCTTCCACCTGCTCTTTATTCATCAGCTTTGTTAACAGCCTCATGGCAACTGCGCCAATATCATACGTAGGCTGGACGACCGTTGAAAGCTGCGGGCGGACCATCAGGCTTAATCTTGTATTGTCAAAACCGATAATCTCAAGGTCTTCGGGAATTGACAAACCGCGGTCTTGAGCGGCATGGATAACCCCAAGCGCCATTTCGTCCGTTGCAGAAAGGACGGCTGTCGGTTTTTTCTCAAGGCTCATTAAACCGTCTAATGCTTCAAGCCCGGAATCATACGTATAATCGCCTTCTGCGACAAACTGCTCTTGAAACGGAAGATCTGCTTCTTGAAGAGCCCGTTTATAGCCTTGCAGCTTTTTGGAGCGGTTGATTGGTTCTGCAAGCGGTCCGGAAACATAGGCAATATCCTTATGCCCTTTATCGATCAGAAGCTTTATCGCGTCATATACCGCCTGTTCATAATCAATAGCGACCGAAGGCGTCTGCCCTTGCTCTTCAACCGATGCGGCAAGAACGATCGGCACAGGTGAGCGTTTGAACTCTTCCACATGCTCGTCCGTAATATTTCCGCCCATAAATACAATCCCGTCCACTTGTTTGCCGAGCATCGTATTTAATAAATGAAGCTCTTTCTCCAAGTTCTGGTCAGAGTTGCTTAATATGATGTTATATTTATACATGGTTGCGATATCTTCAATTCCCCGCGCAAGCTCCGCGTAAAAAATGCTTGAGATATCAGGGATAATGACACCGACTGTTGTTGTCTTTTTGCTTGCCAGACCTCTTGCCACTGCGTTCGGGCGGTAGCCGAGGCGGTCAATGGCTTCAAGGACTTTTTTTCTAGTCGTAGGTTTTACATTCGGGTTGCCGTTCACAACTCTGGAAACGGTCGCCATACTTACATTTGCTTCTCTCGCTACATCATATATCGTAATGTTGCTCATCCTAAAACCACTCCTTTTACTGGATACACTTATCCTTATCTATAGCATAAACACTTTATGTAAAGAATTGTCGTATTGTCTTCAATTATTGTCGTTTATGATTGTAAGCGTAAGTCATTAGTGTACATTATTTTTCATTATTCATCAAATTACTATTCCTCATGAAATTATACACGTTTTTACAAAGGATGAAAACGTTCACTTGGGTTTTATAATTAAAATAAACAAAGAAACGCCAAACCGTCTGGAATAAAAAAAGACCCGCTTCACAGCGGGCCTTTTCGGCATTTATCGCGTTGGGTTACGCTTTTACTTTGACCATTGGCTTTAGCTCGTTCAGCCAGTTTTCAAACTCCGGAATCGCCATTTGCTGCGCAGAGTCAGACAGCGCGACAGACGGATCAGGGTGAACCTCTGCCATCACGCCGTCAGCGCCGATCGCAAGCGCTGCTTTAGCTGTCGGAAGCAAGAGATCACGTCGGCCGGTTGAATGTGTGACATCAACAAAGACCGGTAAATGAGTTTCTTGTTTAAGAATAGGCACAGCAGAAATATCAAGCGTATTTCTCGTTGCTGTTTCGTATGTTCTGATTCCGCGCTCACAAAGGATGATCTGGTCGTTTCCTTGTGACATGATGTATTCTGCGGCATTGATGAATTCTTGAATTGTTGCGGCAAGTCCGCGTTTTAACAGAACAGGTTTTTTCACAGAACCCGCGGCTTTCAGCAATTCAAAGTTCTGCATGTTTCGCGCGCCGATCTGAATGACGTCAATGTAATCGATCGCCTCTTCAATATGAGCCGGAGTGACGATTTCGCTGATTACGGCAAGATCAAATTCGTCTGCCACCCGTTTTAATATTTGAAGGCCTTCGACACCTAATCCTTGGAAATCATAAGGACTTGTACGCGGTTTGAATGCTCCTCCGCGCAAGATTTTAATGCCTTGTTTTTTGGCTGCGGCTGCGACTTCCGCTACTTGCTCGTAGCTTTCAACGGCACAAGGGCCAACGATAAAGCGCTGCTCTCCGTCTCCGACTTTTTCGCCTTTAATATCGACAATCGTATCTTCAGCTTTTTTCTTACGGGAGACTAGCAGCGCTTTGCTGTGGTCTTCCTCTTGAAGCTCTAAACCGGCTTTGAAAATTTCTTTGAAAATGTGCTGAATGGTAGAATTTTCAAATGGACCGTCATTATTTTCAATGATATTGTTTAGCATTGTACGTTCTCTGACCGGATCAAATCTATTTACACCCTGCGCTTCTTTCGCTTTACCGATCTCTTTTACAACAGCTCCGCGCTCGTTGATTAATTTTAGTATTTGTAAATTCAATTCGTCTGCTTGCTGTCTGAGAAGCTCTAACTCTGTGTTGCTCATCTTCTTCATCCTTTCCCTGCACATTCATTTTTTATTTTCATGGTTAACATGCATATTACTATAATTGTGCCTAAATAGAAACATCAAATGACAAAATTATCGCGAAATTCCACTTTATTACCCAAACGCTTTTAAGTGATAAAGTATTGTATGATGTAATCCTACATGATATGACTGAAATGATCAATAGTTTTTTCAAAAAAAAAAAGCGCCAGATACAATCTGGCGGCTTTTTTCATGAAATATGCTGTCCTATTGAGTTTTCTGTAATTTGTGAATGGGAGGTATGCCATTTGACTTCTCCGTTTTGGATGACAAAAACCTGAGGACTTTCGTGTTTGACTCCGTATGTTTCAGCAATGAAATTCGAGAGAGGCCGGCTCTCTTGAATTTGCAGGTAGTATGCAGGCACCTCTTCATGTTTATCCGCAAAGGCATCAAATTCATGAAAAGCGGCCTGGCTGATCGGACATGTCAAGCTATGCTTAAAGAACACAAACTTGTCTTCCTTTTCTGCAATGCTTTTAAATTCTTCCTCAGATTGAATCAGCTGTTTCGCCATGATGACATAATTCTCCTTTCTTACTCAGCGCTTCACTTGTTCAGCCTGCGCTTGTGCATCTTTTACTTCGCTTTTGATTTCGTCTTTCGTTTGGGCGACTTGATCTTTTGCTTGCTGTGCCGCCTTTTTCGCTTCTTCTCCCAATTCGTTGAGAGCAGCGTTTGAATCAGAATTTGCAGTGTCAGTTGTATTTTTGGAGCGGTCTTTTATGTCCTTCACCTTATTCATAATCTGGCCTGACTGATCTGCTACAAGCTGTGTAATATTTGATGTTTTGTCTTTTGCGATGCTTACATATTCAGAACCTTTTTCCTTGGCATCTGCTGTCATTCTGTCAGTTCTGTCTTTTAAGGCAACCGCTTGATTTCCGAGATCGTCTCGCAGTTCTTTACCTGATTTAGGTGCTAGGAAAAGGGCGGTGGTTGCACCGATGATTCCCCCGATTAGTGTCCCGATAAGAAAATCTTTACTATTAATTCCATCTTTGCTCATAATTATTCCTCCTAATTGTATGGTTTTCTTATGATTAAAGAGATGCTTTTTTCTTTTGCTTCCACTTTTCCCAAATCTCCATCGCTGCTTGGCTCCAGGTGACGACTTGATTAATCTTATCTTGGTTCTCTCTCACTGATGTCGATACAGATCCTGCTGCCTGCTTAATGGATGTATTGAACTGCTGGACAGAAGTTCCCACACCTTGAACAGCATGAACGACCGTGTTTAGTTTTTCTGATTTTTCTTGGATGTCTTCCGCCAAGCGGTTGGTCTTATGTAAAAGCTCGGCAGTTTCAGCGGTGATTCCTTTCATTTGTCCTTCAAGCCCGTCGAGTGTTGATGCAACATTTTTTAATGTCACCTGCAAAGACTTTAACGTTTTGGACAAATAGATCACTAAGATGAGAAATGCTACAGCGATGAGTGCAACGCTTAAATAGAGAATAATAATCATCTAATACCTCCTTATTGCAGGATATAATGGTGTTTACCCGATAATTGAAATCATAAACATGTATAAATGGGCTGTAAACATATAATTCTTCATGTTTCGTTAAATTCCTTTATTAAGTGCAAAGTAAAAAGCAGTGAGAGCCCCACTGCTTTTTTACTATGCTATGACGTTCTCGTAGGCTCTAAGGTATTTTTGAATATCCCCCGCTCCCATAAAAATGAGAACCGCTTGATCATGAGCCTTTAAAACAGAGGTGTCGTTTTCGTCAATCAGCTTCGCATTGTCGATTTTTTCCTGAAGATCGGCAATCGTCAGCTTGCCGATATTTTCACGCGCCGAGCCGAAAATATCACATAAGTAAACACAGTCAGCCGCGCTCAGGCTTTCTGCGAATTCGTCAAGGAATGACTGCGTACGCGTAAACGTGTGAGGCTGAAATACTGCGACGATTTCGCGCTCCGGAAATTTCTGTCTGGCTGCTTCAATGGTTACTTTAATTTCAGTCGGGTGATGCGCATAGTCGTCAATTAAGACCTGATCTCCGAGTATTTTCTCGTTGAATCTGCGTTTCACTCCGCCGAATGATTGAAGGGCAAGCTTGATAATGTTCACATCAATTTCTTCGTAATGGCATAATGCAATAACCGCTAATGAGTTCAGCACATTATGGTGGCCGTACGCCGGAATATAGAATGTATCATAAAATGTATTACGGACAAAGACATCGAATGTTGTCCCTTCCGTATTCTTTACGATGTTTCTCGCTTGAAAATCATTCTCTTCTCCCGTGCCGTAATAAACGACCGGCACATTCGCATGGATTTTCGGCAAATACTCATCGTCCCCGCAGGCAATAATGCCTTTATTGACTTGAAGAGCCATGTTTTGAAACGCATCAAACACGTCGTCAATATTGGAGAAGTAATCTGGATGGTCAAAATCAATATTCGTCATGATCGCGTAGTCCGGCTGATAGCTTAAGAAATGGCGGCGGTATTCACATGCTTCAAACACGAAATACTCGCTGTTTTCATTCCCCATTCCGGTTCCGTCCCCTATTAAGAAAGAAGTCGGTTTTGCCTGCTGCATCACATGGGCTAAAAGGCCCGTCGTCGATGTTTTGCCGTGTGCGCCCGTTACGGCTACGCTGATGTATTTTTTCATGTAGTCACCAAGAAATTTATGATATCTGATGACCGGAATTCCTTCAGACAGCGCCTTTTCTATTTCAGGATGTGTATCAGGAAACGCGTTTCCGGCAATTACAGTCATGCCGGCTTTAATGTTGTCAGCGCTAAAAGGAAGAATAGGAATATTCCTTTTTTCAAGAGCGGCTTGCGTGAAAATTTGTTTTTCGATATCCGATCCTTGGACAGTATATCCGGTATCATGAAGTATTTGGGCAAGCGGACTCATACCTGTCCCTTTTATTCCAACAAAATGATAAACAGTCATAATTGTACCTCCAACAAACGTCTATCTGTTCCCCAGTATATGACGTTCATTTCAATTTGCAACCGCAGCGGCAAAAAAGCCGACGGCGGCTTTTCCGATTATTTTTTTCGCTTATTTTTATTATCCGGCTTTTTCTTCCCGGTTAAACATTTCATATTATAATTTGTTAACGGCCGGCATGCATAGAAAATATCTATCCATTATCATACCATGTTTGGGATGAAAATGAACCATATTATTCATTTGTTAAATCAGCAGCTGTGATGAGCACCTCTCTCGGCTTGCTCCCTTTGGCTTCCGAGATCATGCCTTCCGCTTCCATCATGTCGATCAGCCTTGCTGCGCGATTGTAGCCGATTCTAAATCTTCTCTGCAGGCTTGAGGTGCTTGCGCTGTTTTGTTCTACCACAAATTCGCAAGCTTCGAAGAACAGCTCATCCTCTTCCTTCAAGGCAGTTCCTTGTCTGATGAGCTCTTCTTGTTCAAATAAATAAGATGGCGGCAGCTGGTCTCTGACGTGGGCAACTACGCGGTCAATTTCTCTGTCAGATACAAAGTTGCCCTGAAGCCGGACCGGTTTTCCTGAACCGTTTTCCAAAAAGAGCATATCCCCTTTGCCAAGAAGTTTTTCCGCACCCGCCATATCGATAATTGTTCTAGAATCAACTTGGCTTGAGACGGAAAATGCAATTCTCGTCGGGATATTCGCTTTAATTAAGCCGGTGATTACATCGACAGACGGGCGCTGTGTCGCGACAAGCAGATGAATGCCGCACGCTCTCGCTTTTTGGGCGATTCGGGCAATGCTTTCTTCGACGTCATTCGGTGCAACCATCATTAAATCGGCCAGCTCATCAATTACCACAACCAAATAAGGCAACTTCTCCCCTGTTTGATGCTCGGAGGTTAATTGATTAAAGCGGTCAATGTCGCGCACGCCCGAATGAGCAAACAGCTCATAACGGCGCTCCATTTCTTCAACAACCCATTTCAAGGCAGCCGTCGCAGCTTTCGCATCAGTAATCACAGGGCTGACCAGGTGCGGAATTTTATTGTATGGCGCCAGTTCGACCATTTTCGGATCAATTAGCAGCACCTTGACATCGCTCGGATCCGCCTTATAAAGCAGGCTGACTAATATCGTATTGATGCACACGCTTTTTCCTGATCCCGTAGCGCCTGCAATCAAGCCGTGGGGCATCTTTTTCAAGTCAATGACAACCGGGTTTCCGGAAATATCAAGGCCGAGCGCTGCGGTCAGCGGCGACGCGTTTGTCCGGAAGGCGGCGCTTCGAATCATTTGCCTCAAGTCCACGACCTTGCTCGTACGGTTCGGGACCTCTATTCCGATGGTGTTTTTTCCCGGAATCGGCGCCTCGATCCGAATGTCCTTCGCTGACAGGCTGAGTTTAATGTCATCAGACAAGTTGGTGATTTTATTCACCTTCACGCCCGGTTCAGGATGAACTTCGAATCTAGTGACGGCCGGCCCTTGGGTCACATGAACTACATTCGCCCGCACGTTGAAGTTTTTCAGTGTCAGGTCCAGCAGTTTGCGCTGATCCTCGATCCACGTGTGGTCATCCTGACGCTGCGCGGGCGGCACGTCAAGTAATGAGACGTTAGGAAAAACATAGCCTGCACGGCTTCCCACTGTTTTTTGCTGTTTATGCGTATCACTTTTCAGCATCAGCACATTAAACGGAACCGATGATCCTTTTTGAGAATGTTCGGTTTGCTTAGCCTGTCCATTTTCTTTCCGTGAATCAGCAGCCTCATTTCGGCCATGTACCTCGGTTGTATGATTATCCTTTACTTGCTTCTGAGCGGTTTGCATGGCAGGCTCAGATACATTCTCTGCGCTTTCTTCTTTCCGCTCTTGTTCTGTGATAGGCTCTGCATTTTCTTGTTCATCTTGTGTGCGGCTCAGATCTTCTGTTTGGCGAGAAACTAATTCTTCTTCAGTATGCTGACCTGTGAAGTCCGGCTGACATTCAATTTTGTCCTCTTGAGAAGATGGTACGCTCGCTTCTTCTTGAACCTTCGGCGTCAGTTCTTCTTTTTCTGTGAGACCATACTCCTCGTTCAGGTGAGCTTCAGCTTGTTCTGCTTGAGGAACAGACAGCGGTGATTCTTCTCGTGCTTTGGGAATGAACTCCTCATCTAGGCTTGGTCCAGCCTTCTTCTGGCGGCGCTCACCCGCTTGAGAAGCAATCATTTCGTCCGGCTCTTCCTGAACATGCAGATTGAGCTTATCGTTTTCTATGTTTGGTCCAAACTCCTCTTGCTTGCGCCCATCTTCTTGGTCAGCTTGAGAAGCTAATGGCGGTTCGTTTTGAGCATGCGGAATGGATTCCTCGTTCTGAATACTTGTTTTCACTTGGGCTTTTGTTTCCGTCCCGCCGTTTTGCTGAAACAGGTTTTCCATTGGCTCGGCGTGTGTGCTTACCGTCTCTTCCGATGCTTTCGGAGCTTGCTTCTCCGGTGTTTGAGATTCTTCCTTTTTCTGAACCGGCTGTTTTTCTAAAAATGGATTTCCGCGCTGTTTTTCGGCTTCTTCTGACAGCAGCGTGACTTTCTCTTTCACAGCTTTCGGCGGTGCCTGTTTGTCTGTTTTTTTCGCAGGCGGTTTCGGAACATCCGTCTTGATTCTGTGTTTTCCATTAAAACCATAGACCGGTGACGGAATCGATGTCGGTTTAAAAGGCTTCTTTGCCGTTTCTGACTTTTCATATGTATGCTTCGTTCTATCAATCTGCTCTTTTTCCTGCACGGGACGGCTTTGAGCAGTTGAAGAAGCATTGCTCCGTTCATACGTCTCGCGCCTTCTCTGTTCGGTTCTCCATTGGCCGTCCGGCACAACAGGGAAACGAAACTTGCCTTTTGGGTATTCATAATATATTTTGGGATCTTCCAGTCGCTTTAATTGACCTTCCGGATGATGCCGTTCTTGTTGATTCTGAACTTGAGCGGGTTTTGTTTCCCGTTCATCGTTCTCTTCTTCATTTTCTCCTAAAAATAAATCAAAAAATTTATTCAGCCAACTCATGGTTCATCACTCTCTTACTCCCTTTGATGTTTTTCTGGGACGGTTTTTAGTATACCATTGCTGCGTGACTCAGAAAAGATTTAGCTTTACAGCAGAACAAAGCCGCTGAGCATTAGGCTCAGCGGCTTTGTTCACATGATTCGATGTTTTCCCCTGATTTATGGGAGTCTAAAATTGAAATGGTTCTCCTGCCTCATATTCTCCTTCTAGCACAAGAATCCCTTTTTCCTTCGGAGCATCCGGTAAATCGAGTTCCTTAGCGGAGCAGATCATACCGCTGGAAGCGACGCCTCTCAGCTCGGCATCCTTAATCACAAGTCCGCTTGGCATTACGGCGCCTACTTTGGCCACGACTACTTTTTGGCCTTGGTCAACGTTTGGCGCTCCGCATACGATCTGCACTGTATCATCTCCTGTATTAACCTGGCAGATGCTCAGCTTATCAGCATTCGGATGTTTTTCTTTTGATTCAATATAACCGACAACAAATTTAGGTGATAAATCGACAGTCAGTTTTTCTTCAATGCCGTTTCTGTTTAAGATCTCGTTTACATCTTGCACAAAAGTTTCTGAAAGGGCGACAGGACCTTTTTCTGCAATTGTTAAATAGGAAGACGCATTAAAAATATTAAAGCCTGTCGTTTCCTTTGTCTCTTTGTTATAAATTTTCACAGCGTCGCTGTGCTTTTCAAATCCGGCTTGCTCGCGTGAAACATCTTGAAGAGAGATTAAAAGCGTATCTCCCACACCTTCTTTATTATAAAAAGCGTTCATAAGTAAAATCCTTTCTAATCCTTTTTCGGCCGGTTTTTTGCCAAGATAAACACCGGTTCCAGCTTTCCTTCATTGTACAGGAATGAGAGAGCGGTAATCGGAACGGTGCCGCTTGCAAAGAAGCTCATTGACATTTGCCCAAGAATATCATACCCTGTTTCATTTCGAATGTCAGCAAGTATCAGAACGTCCTGATGCGGAACGGAGATGGCTAACTCGCCCTCTGAATTGTGTTTATATTCATTCAGGATGGCTTCATTTAACATCCGGCTGGCATCATACCCGTCATTCGCTCGGAAGAAATAAAAGTAATTTCCGGCGACTGTATCTTCTTTGACAACCGTTTTTAAAGAACGGAGATTAAAAGAGGCCGTTTCTCTGATCCGCTCCTTTGACCAGTTTTCTTTTTCAAGCATGCGCTGGTCTATCAAGCGGTATGTGTTCCCGAGATCAAGCGCATAGTAGATTCTGGTTTCAGCTGTGTGGTCATCATAGACAAGCGGAATCCCTTCGCTGGATGTATCGGGAAAAGAGGTCGAACGGATGACCGGATAGATCCGGCTTTCCTTGCCCGTCATTTCTTGCGCTTTGCCTTCCATGGCAGTAAGCGCTTCTGCAACGTAATAAACGATCTCATCAATCGCTTCCTCTTTTTTCACTTCCCATTTTGCGATAATCGGCGGCAGTTCAAGGGTGATGCCTTTTTTAGTCGTTTGATCCTCAACACGGAGGGTGTCTTTTTCTCTGTCAAATAAAAAGGAACGATTCTCGTGCTGAAGGCGCTGTTTTAATAGATCTGACAGCTTCCTTGACGTCATTTTCAAGCTAATGCCCTCCTTTATTATTGAGCAAGAGATTCAGTTAAAAATTGTTCGATTTCCTCTTTTGTTTTTCGGTCCTTGCTTACAAAACGGCTGACTTCTTTGCCTTCATTAAATACAACAAAGCTCGGGATGCCGTAGATTTCCCATTCAGCACATGTATCAATAAATTTGTCACGGTCGACATAATAGTACGTGAATTCAGGATAGTTTGCTTCAAGCTCCGGAAGAAACGGTTCTACAAAGCGGCAGTCAGGACACCAGTCTGCTGAAAACATGAAAACGGCCCAATCATCTTTTACAGCTTTTTGCAATTCTTCAATTGATTCTAATTTCTTCATTTTTCTATTCCTCCAGTTGTTTTTAGTTTTTACAAATTTGTATGCAGATACTAAGTCCACTTGGATCATACCAAACTGATAACAACAAGACCAACTAAATGCAATAAATGACTATGTAAGATTAACGTTCCCATTATCATTATCATATTTTATTTGCATTATCAAGCACGTTTCGTTTAACATCTTGGTATCAAGGGCAAAATTTACAGAGATCAGCCATACATAAGGAGGAATTGGTATGCAATTTACTGTTTACTTAGCAGGAGAAATCCACAGCAATTGGCGGGACGAGCTGAAGGAGAAAACAAAATCCTTAAAACTTCCGATTACGTTTGTCGGTCCGATGGAACATCATGACCGTTCAGACAACATCGGAGAAGAAATTATGGGAGAGCAGCACGATGCCGTTTTAAAAGATGATAAGGCTTCTGATGTGAATAACTTCAGAACAGCTGTCCTCATGAATAAAGCAGACTTTGTCATCGCCTTGTTTGGCGAAAAATACAAGCAATGGAATACGGCGATGGATGCCTCTTATGCCATCGCAAAAGGTAAACCGCTCATTATCATCCGGCCGGAATCGCTCCACCATCCGTTAAAAGAGCTGACAAATAAGGCAAATATCACTGTAGAAACCGTCAACCAAGCCATTAAGGCCCTCTCCTATGTATTTGAAGCTGAGTAAGCAGGACCGCTTTTGGCGGACCTGCTTTTTTATTTCAAGACACCCTTAGCCCGCAGTGCCCAAGAACCTAAAAAGCTTGCCGGCGAAGGACAAAGCCTTTGCCGACAAGCTTTCATACAAGAGTTACATATTCTCTTTGATCGATTCAACCGTCTGTTTATCGCAGGCAGTCACGAGCTTGATCAGCATCTCTTTAGCCGCTGCGTAGTCATCAATGTGGATGATTGAGGCGTTTGTATGAATATAGCGGGAACAAATGCCGATGACCGCTGACGGAACACCATTGTTTGAAATATGCACTCTGCCGGCATCAGTCCCGCCGCCGGATACAAAATATTGATAAGGAATATCGTGAGTTTCCGCAGTATCGAGGACAAACTCTCTCATTCCGCGGTGCATCACTGTGGTTCTGTCAAGTATACGAAGCAGGAAGCCTTTGCCGAGCTGGCCAAATTGCTGCTTGTCGCCGCTCATATCATTCGCGGGGCTTGCATCAAGAGCAAAAAACAAGTCGGGTTTGATCATATTGGCGGCAGTCTGCGCGCCTCTTAAGCCGACTTCCTCCTGAACCGTCGCACCCGCATAAAGATTATTCGGCACGTCCTTGCCATGCAATTCTTTCAAAAGCTCAATGCTCAAACCGCATCCGTATCTGTTATCCCAAGCTTTAGATAAAATTTTCTTTTCGTTCGCCATTGTCGTAAACGGGCATACCGGGACAATCTGCTGTCCGGGTTTAATCCCCAGATTAATGGCATCTTCTTTATCATCCGCTCCAATGTCAATCATCATATTTTTGATATCCATCGGCTTGCTGCGCTGGGCATCTGTTAATAAATGAGGCGGGATGCTGGCCACGACACCCGGTATCGGGCCTTTATCCGTCTGAACTTCAACCCTTTGAGCGAGGAGCACCTGACTCCACCAGCCGCCGAGGGTCTGAAATCTCAACAAACCGTTATCTGTAATGGAGGTCACCATAAATCCGACTTCGTCCATATGTCCGGCGACCATAATTCTCGGCGCGTCCTCCGCGCCTTTTCTTACTCCGAAAACACTTCCAAGTCTATCCTGCACGATGTCATCGGCATATTTTGAGAGCTCCTGCTTCATAAATGCGCGAACCTGATGCTCATTGCCGGGGGCTCCGGGCAGCTGCGTCAGTGTTTGGAAAAGCGCTTTCGTTTCTTGATTCATGTTTTCCCCTCATTTCTTATGTAAGTCTTTTTATTTTATTAGAAAAATAGCTGTTTTCCAAGCACCTCGACCGAATCGGCTCATAAACCCACACATTACTTAACAGCACCTGGCATCTTCTGTATAATGAAAAGTACGATAACTCAGGAGGTGCTTTATTGTGAAATTGCGTCATCTTCTTTTAGGAGCAGGACTTGGAATTGCGGCAGCTGTCATTGTGAAGCAGTATGCCATGAAGCCTTATATTTCATCTGAAAAAGCGCTTCAAATTGTAAAATCAGCTTTTAAACAGCGCGGACCGATTGATGGATCATGGATTTATACCGAGCCTGAACCTTATCACGTTAATGGAGAAACCGTACATGTCTACAAAACCGGTGTGACACGCTCTGCATTCGGTGAATTAGAGCAATATGAAGTTATGGTGGATGCGAAAACGGGAACGATTGTAGATGTCGTTGATTCCGTCGCTTCCTGACAGGACAAGTATATGATAAGAGCCGCTGCGGTATGCAGCGGCTCTTATCATATTATATTGCCTGTATTGGTTTATACACTGGATACCACATCGCATCTTGCACCGCCTGAATTAAATCTTCCGGCTCTTCTTCAGCCACTCCGTCCTTGATGGCCGCTTCGGCTACAGCGACCGCTACTGTGGCAGATACAGTCCGTAGATCTTCAACTTTCGGAAGCATCGGAGCTCCGGGCTGTCCTACATTCACCATGCCTGCTATGGATTTGGCGCAGGCTGCAAACATATTATCCGTAATGAGCTTTGCTTTTGTTACAATCGTTCCGAGGCCAAGGCCCGGGAAAACGAGCGCATTATTCGCCTGTCCGATATGATACGTGACGCCGTTGTATTCGACTGGCGGAAACGGACTTCCGGTCGTTACAAGCGCACGACCCTCCGTCCATTCGATCAGATCCTGCGGTTTTGCCTCCGATAAGTTGGTCGGGTTTGACATTGGCAAAATGGCAGGCCGCTTTACATGAGAAGCCATTTCCTTCACAATTTCTTCAGTAAATGCGCCTGACACAGTCGATGTTCCGATCAGGATCGTCGGTTTTGCCTGCCGGACTGTTTCTGCCAAATCAATTGAACCGCCTTCTCCGCCGCGCTGATAATCCTTCACTTCTTCAGCCGGGCGTGCGTAAGGCACTTGGAAATCCCGCAGATCGTCCATATCGTCGGTTAACAGCCCGTTTCTGTCTACACACCAGAAACGCCGGTATGATTCTTTCTCATCAACGCCTTCACGCACTAGAGCTTCACGAAGCTGCTCAGCGATGCCGATGCCCGCCGTGCCCGCACCGAATATAACAACTCTGTGTTCCTTCAAAGGCATTTTTGAAGCTTTCGCACAAGAAAGCACCGCCGCTAGTGAAACTGCACCCGTTCCTTGAATATCATCGTTAAACGTACAGATTTTATCTTTATACCGTTTTAATATCTCCCGTGCGTTTTTTGTGCCGAAATCTTCCCAGTGAAGCAATGCATTTGGAAACGTTTCTTTTGCCAATGCGACATATTCATCAATAAATTGATCATATCGCTCGCCACGGACTCTGGAATGCTGATTCCCGACATAGAGCGGATCATTAAGAAGGCTTTCCTGATTCGTTCCGGCATCCAGAACAACCGCCAGCACTCTGCTCGGATCTATCCCGGCAGCCGCTGTGTAGACGGCAAGTTTTCCGACAGAAATCGCGATTCCGCCGACTCCCCAGTCTCCAATTCCTAAAATCCCTTCCGCATCGGTTGCAACAATTAAATCAATTTGATCATTCTTGCCGTCAAACCGTTTAAACGCGTCACGCATTCCCTCCGGGTCATCAATGGATAAGTAAAGTCCGCGCGGTTTTCGATATTCATGGCTGTACCTTTGGATGGCCGTTCCGACAGTCGGTGTATAAACGATTGGGAGCATTTCACCTAAATGGTCATTTAACAACCTGTAAAACAGCGTTTCGTTGCGGTCATGCAGAGAAGTCAAATAAACATTTTTGCTCAATTCATCAGGCTGTGATACGAATTGTTCATAAGCCCTTTTAGCCTGTTCCTCAATGGTCAATACTTTTGGAGGTAAAAAGCCTTTTAATCCAAGTTCTTTTCTCTCTTCTTCAGTAAACGCAACCCCTTTATTTAAAAAAGGAACGGAAAGGACTTCTAATCCTCTTAACGTTGTTTTTATTTCTCCTTCTTTCGTCACTTGAAATTGATTCACCCTGCCTCTTCCTTTCACAACATAATTTTTACTAGGTTGCTTTATTTGCCGGAAATCATGCAGGGTAAACATAAAAATATGCTACTTCCCCGTGCGTTTGAGTGAATCTATGATGCTGCCGTCCTCTTCCCATTTCACTGCTCTGTAACATTCATCATGATAAAAGATCATCCAGGCGTCTTTTTCCTCGGCATAGGCTTGCCATTTTTGTTTTTCCGATATAGAAGTCATCGGATAATCATCATAAGCTAACACCCATAATGGGTTGCGGTGGGCGGCGGTCGGCATGAGATCAGCCATGTGAATGGCGGTTTCACCCCCGTCCTCACACACAAGGATGCTGTGGCCGTCACTGTGGCCCCCGGTGTGATGCATCGTGATCCCTTCTGTAATCATGCAGGAACCGTTAAAGGTTTTCACCTGGCCCTCTACAGCCTCCCAGTTTTCTTTCCAATACGTATTTTTGGATCTGATATTCGGGTGGCGCATTTCATTCCACTCGACAAACGAGGTATAGATGTCTGCATCGGGGAACACAGAGACAAGTTTTTCATCTTGGTATTCTGTCAATCCTGAGGCGTGATCAAAATGAAGATGTGTCATCGCAATGATGTCAATATCATGAACCGTCAGTCCTAGTTCAGCTAACGATTTTTTTATATTAGACTGCTGTGTAACGCCGTAATTCCTTATTTGCTTCTCCGTCATCTTTCCGGACCCAATACCTGAGTCAACCAGAATATTCAGCCCGTTTTTTTGGATCAAGATAGGGTCTGTTCTCAATTCAATTTGATTTTTTTCATTTACAGGATATTTCTTTGACCATAACGGTTTCGGAACGACGCCGAACATCGCGCCCCCGTCCATATGGGTAACGCCTCCGTCAAGCCAGGTAAACACAAAACTGCCCATTTTCATTGTTTCCATTGCGATCCCTCCTGCATTTTATGGTAGCAAATGGAGCAACAAAAAAACAGACTCGCGTATCAGAGTCTGTTTTACGTTCTCCATTCCGCTTCCGCCCGGTAAATCGGCTGGCCCAGCGCAGAGAATTTTTCTTCATATTCTGTCATGATATTGCCTTCCGGATCACTGTTATGCAAATCGAGGCTGACATACGTTAAAAGCAATCCATATTCTGAAAAACTTTTCAGCGAATACTCGAACAGGCCGCGATTGTCTGTTTTAAAATGAATCGCTCCGGCTCCGCCCATCACTTCTTCATACTTTTTCAAGAAATGCGAGTAGGTTAAACGGCGTTTTTCGTGCCGGTTTTTCGGCCAAGGATCGGAAAAGTTTAAATATACCCGTTGGACTTCACCGGGATCAAACACGTCGGTGAGTGTATCAGCGTCGATATTCAGCAGGCGCACATTCGGCGCTCCGCTTTGCTTCACTTTCTCAACGGCGGTAACGATGACGCTTTTAAACAATTCAATTCCAATATAGTTAATATCGGGATGCTGCTTGCCCATCCCGGAAATGAATTGTCCTTTTCCCGTTCCTACTTCGATATGGATCGGGTTTTCATTGCCAAACACGGTGCTCCATTTCCCCTTATAAGCAGCAGGGTCGCTTATTGCAATATCGGAGTGTTCAGCCAAAAAATCATTGGCCCACGGCTTATGGCGCATTCTCATATGATTGACACCTCTATCTATAATTTCGACTAACAACATACCATGAATTAAAAAGACCCGCAAGCGCGTTTTTATCATTTCCGGCTTCATTGACGCCCGCATAAAAAAGGAGGTTCCCCATGAGACGGAACACTCCTCTTTCTTGCATAAAAACGTGCTGTTTTGAACACGTTAACCCTTATGATACTGAAGGGATGTGTATGGATATGGGCTTAAATCACGAGCATCAGGTTCATCTATTGAAAGACATACTGACTGACCATCAATTAGATTGCTGCGGCACTGTTGCAGAATATGAACAGCTTGAACGCGTCATCAAATCATTAATGGCCAACACCGATCTTAATTCAAATATCAAACACGTGCTGGAAGATGTGTACCAATACAGCCAATCAGGCAGAACGGCCAATTCCATCGACTCGCACATCCGGGAGCATCAGAGCCATTTATCTCAATGGGTGGAGGAAATGGATTCGTACTCCTGATTATTTTACGATCCGATTCATCAGGATATGAAGTTCCTCCATGGCGTCATGATATCCTTTGTCGTTGCCTTTTGATTTATGCCAGACGATAAATGTGATGGTCTCTGATAACATGTACCATGACATTCTTAACCGCAGATGATCTGTTAATTTTATGCCGTACATGCTAAGCCAGCTGCCCCACGCTGGCTCTTCGACGTAATGATACAGCAAAGGCCCGAGGTCCATCGCCGGATCAGCAATCATAGCGCCGTCCCAATCTATTAAATACAGCTGGTTGTCTTCAGACAATAGCCAGTTATTATGATTTACATCACAATGGCAGACGACCTTTTCACCGACATGCACTTGATGCAAATGCTCTTCTAAATAACCGATTCCCTCTTGAATCAGCGGCGAAGATTGTTGTACAGCAAATACAGCCTGTTTAAGCTGAGATAATAAGACCTCCGGATTCAGCGGTTCTTTTCCGAGTCTCTTCAGCATGTCCAACAAGGCTTTGGAGGTATGGATTTTCCGAAGCAATTCAGCAACGGGCTGTCCGCTCATATCCTTAGGCTTCAGCTCTCTTCCAGCCATCCAGTGCTGGGCCGTAATGACGTCACCATTCTCCATCCGTCTTGTCCAAACCAGCTTCGGAACAATGCCTTCGGCGGATAAAACAGCTAAAAAGGGTGAGCTATTACGTTTTAGAAAAAGCTGTTGGCCGTTATGTTTTGCATAATATGCATCTCCTGTAGCTCCTCCGGCGGGGAAGATCTCCCAATCGCTACCTAGTAATTGTCCCAACCAGTTCATATCAATTTTCAACCCATCATTTCTTAAAATATTTTAGAATAAGGCTGATCTGCCTTTCTATCATTGGCAAATGCCTTCTAGCATACAAATATCATGAAAATAAAAAAGACAGCTATTGAGAGTCTCATATGCTAATCAATAGCCGTCTTTTAAATTTTATCGCTATAGCACAAACTTCGTCAAGCAAAACTCTTAAGAACTGCGGTTAAATATATAAGATACATGTTCCGATTCCCTCAATGATCAGCTCTTCCTTTATCTCTTTCGGCTGTTCGCGAAAACCTGACGGATCACACAGAAGGCGATAGGTTTTCCCGGCAGGCAGCATCATCTCGGCTTTATCCGGGCTGGAATGGTGGACGATAATGATCTCTTTCCATTCATCCATCGCTTCCAAATCAAAGAGTCTGTATGCTATAAGATGCCCTCTTACTTCCAAAAAATCAAGGTGGCGGACAACCTCTGCTGCCCTCTTCAACCTGAATGCGGGATGAGCTTTTCTTATTTCAATCAGCCTGCGGACATACTCGACATCCTCCCGGAATTCTGAACGTCGCGTCCAATCAAGCCGGTTGACCGAGTCTCCGGATTGATAGCTGTTTTCATCTCCTTGCTTTGTCCTGAAAAATTCCTGTCCGCTATGGATAAACGGAATTCCTTGTGCCAGCAGCACAACAGCAGTCGCAAGCTTCTGCCTGCTTCTTTTGACGCTGTCTGTTTCATGGGGGAGCGCGTACTGCATTTTGTCCCAAAAGGTATGATTGTCATGTGACTCGACATAGTTAACGGACTGGCTTGGTTCCTGCACAATCGGGTCTGTTTCCTTCCAGCCGGCAGAACCTGTGATTCCGTGGATGACCGCATCAATCTGATCACCATTGCCGAGCGCAAAACCCGCCGCATCGTGCTGAAAGGTGCTTCCTTTTACGGCATCGCGAAACGAGTCATTGAAAAAACCGATACCCGGTAATTGAAAAGCGTTCGCTAATGTTGCTTTTTTGTCATCGCTTATAGGTGTGTCAAGATTCCAGCCCTCCCCAAACAGCAGAATTCCCGGTTTTACCGCTAAGGCCCGTTCTCTAATCTGGCGGACTGTCTCAATATCAAGAATCCCCATCAAATCAAATCGAAAACCGTCCGCGTCATATTCCTTCAGCCAATGAATAACACAATCAATGATATACTTTCTCGCCATCAGCCTTTCGGAAGCAATGTCATTGCCGACGCCGGTTCCGTTGGACGGCATGCCATCAGCATCATGGCGGAAAAAATAGCCCGGCACTGTTTTTTCAAAGGGCGAATGCTCCCGTTTATAGACATGGTTGTACACTACGTCTAAAATCACTTGCAGACCGTTTTGATGAAGAGTTCGAATCAATTTCTTCAATTCAGATATTCTTACCTGCGGGTTATAAGGGTCAGAAGAGTAGCTCCCCTCAGGGGCGAAAAAATGCAGGGGATTATATCCCCAGTTATAAGCGGCAAGCGGATTCTTTTCATCCACTCCGGCAAAATCGTTCACAGGGAGGAGTTCAATGTGGGTCACGCCAAGTTCTTTCAAGTAAGACAGCCCGGCAGAAACACCTTCCCGTGTTTTGGCATCTGTTTCCGTCATCGCCAGGTACTGCCCCTTTTTTTTCATACCGCTGTTTTCATGAATCGAAAAATCACGAATATGCAATTCATAGATCACTGCATCAGCCGGATTCAAAAACGGAATGCCCTGAGAAGTGATGTGCGGTTTTTCAGGACGCAATACTACGCCTTTTTCTCCATTGATCGTTACTGCTTTTGCATAAGGATCGACGGTTTCCGTCCACTCTAAATTGTTGCAAATACGGTACATATATTCGTATCCGTGCAGATCACCGTCTACAAGGGCGGCGAATACTCCATGATCTTGCCTGGTCATTTGAAGCACGAGTCCTTTTTGTTCCGGATGAGCCAGCTTGACGGCCGCTGCCGTCGCTGTCGGAGCCCATACCTTAAACACTGTACGGCTGGGGGTGTAATCCGTTCCCAGCGCCCCGTCAAAATAAAACTGGCTGTCAAACGCTTCGGTTCGTATTACCGCGCCAATTTGCAGGTCTGTTTTGTCCCCGCCTGATGCTCTGATATAGTGGGTTTTCCCAAGAGAAACCTGATGCTCAGACACCAGTATATACTTGTATTTTCCGTCTATATGACACTCCGTCCGGACAGAAAGTGAAACATCACCGGCTTCTGTCTCAAGGACAAAAGGGAGTGTGTACTTCTCCTTTTTGCCGGATGGAATGAGCACTGTAATAACATCCATTTCATCCAAATACGCTTCGAACTTTCGGTTGAGGCATACCATCGGAAGCTCTCTCCTTCAGAAAACATTTATGATTTTAACCGCAGAGGAGCAGGACACGGTTTCAGCTCAACCGGAGTTGTCCCGATCAGCTCTCCGTCGGCATGAAACGGAATTTTGTCTCTTGTGTTCAAGGCAATCTCTTGCGCTTTGAATATCGTCACGCCTTTCATATTCACATGCTTGCCAAAGTTCATCGCAAATAATAGCCAATATTTTTTTACGAACGAAAGATTTTCAACGATGACAATATCAAATGCCTGTTCACGGGGATTTGCCAGTGGCGCCGCCTTCATGCCTCCTCCGTAAAACGGGTGGTTCGAAACGATGGCAAACCATACGTTGTGAAATTCACGCTCTTCTCCCTCTGCCGTACAGGATAGTGAAAACGGCTTATAGGTGACAGAAGCGTGCAAATAAGAAAGCGGATACACAAGAAACCCGAGGCGGAGCAATGTCAATGCCCGCCTAAAAGGAAATTCCATTGCTTTTTTGGTCACATGCGCATCAAATCCGATGCCGATGTGATTCAGAAAGTAAAGAGTCTGCGCCTTTTCATGGGGAAATCTCATACTGCCTAATTGAAAGGTTCGGGTCAGCGGGCGCTTCTGTTTTTTGATTTCATGAAGCAGATCCGACTTTTTGATAGAAAACCCTTTTGAAAAATCATTATACGCGCCGGCCGGAACAAAACTCAGCTCCACATTTTTAACATGTGTAAGCCCGTTTACCGCTTCATGCATCGTCCCGTCCCCGCCGATGACAATCAGCCGTTTCAGCTTATGTTCCTGCATCGTTGAAATCTGTCTGGCCAGCACCTCGGCGTGGCCCGGATATTCCGTCATAAAGGAGCGGTGTTCTATCTTTCGTTTGATTAATTCCTTTTGGACAGCCTTCCATACACGCAGCCCGCTCCGATGTCCCGCTGCCGGGTTAATAATAAAAAACCATTGGCTCATTGCTATATCTCACCTGCTTATTTTATGAGAAAACCGTCCGGGACGTGCCGCTTTAGTCGAGCCACTCTTTTCTCCGATAAGAATCAGACAGGCAAAATGACAAGAGAGCCTTCGCAGCCTTCATCTGATGATGTTTAATCGGCGCCGTGTTTTTTTGCTGCTTTTGCATCCACTCTTCCGCGCTCCGTTTATCTATTATTTTTAATCCGTACGGCGGTTCGGGATAGTCAATGTAAGACGTTTTAGTAAGCAGCAGTTTCTGCACCGGAATGTCGGCCTGTTTTTCCTTTAACAGCTGGGAAACGACTGAGCCCGTACGAAACAAACTGATCCCCGGATTCAATACAGATGCTGTATCGGCGGCGGTTTTCTTTTCCCAAAAACGATTTTTTGATCCTATATACACGCTGTCTTCCTCCGCTTGCAAGTAAACCAAGCAGAATACTTCAAGAGGAGAAATGATGATGATGCTTAATTCAACTGCCGCCTGATGAATCTGGAGGACCGGCTCATACATGATAAAGTATGAATCGGGCAGCTGCTGAGCCAGCTCACGCAAAATGCCGTTATGTTTCACTTTGTTTGAAAGGTTTGACATCTCTGAAAGCGTGGAACTCGCCCATTTCAATTGAAAGTCGTACAAATGGTTTTTAAAAAAAGAAGCGAGCTCTGATCTGTCAGACGGGAGATTTCCAAACACGCCGCCATCCTCCTCCAATTCATCAAACCAGTGATGCCTCTCATAATGTATATCGGATGTTACTTCTTCTTTTTTTCTTTTTAAGAAAAAATGTTTTCGCTTTGACGCAGGTTCTTCTTCCGCTTTTGACATTTGGCTTTCTTTTTCGTTTTGCTGCTCGTCAGCTGCTTCCAAAAGCGATTTCCAGCGTTCTTTTTTTAATCGGATAAACTGATTCATGTAATGATAAGGGTCCAATTCATATCTTGATATATAATCATGAATTTTTATAATCTGTGCCATTCTGTTTCTCCACTCCGCTTTGATTAAGTTGATAGATGAAATTGAGCGATTTCCTCGTATTTCGGCGATCGGTTCAGATGGGTCTGAAATAAGGAAAACCGTTCTGTAAAGCTTGTCACTTCGCCTCTTTTAAACGGAACATGAGATGGGAAGCCCCCGGTTCCGTCCCATTTTCTTGCCAGTGTAAGGTGCGGGCGGAAGGCTCTCTTTTCCACCTGAAAGCCGGCCTGAAGCACAGCTTCTTTTGTTCGCTCACGGAGCGCTGCAAGGCGGTCATTTTCCTTCGGTTCCAAATGTAAAACCCGCGGCTGTCTGCGGTCGCCAAACACGTCAATGTTCCCAAATTGTACAGAAAACGTTTCTGTTTCTTCAGCAATAGCCTGAAGCGATCCCTTAAGCTGATGAAGCTGGCTGTCTTCTGCCGCACCGAGAAAGATTAAAGTGATATGGTAATCAAGGGGGTGCACCCATTTCTTAAACGTAAAAGCCGGTTCATGTTTAGCAGCCTCGAAGATCGGATTCGCAATTTCAGGTGAAATCGGAATGCCGATGAAATAATGCGGCCGTGTGTCTGACATGTCTGTCGCTCCCTTCTTCTATGGCTATTATTTTATCATAAAGAACAGGCGCCGATGAGAGAATCATGCCCGTAAAACGCTCTCGCCGCCGCACTTATATATGTTAGGATATTATGTACAGATTGTTTTATTCAGAAAGGAATGACAATATTGAAAATCGTTGAAAACACGTCTGATCTCATTGGCGATACACCCCTTGTAAAACTGAACCGGCTTCAGCCTGAAAATGCTGCGCAAATCTATTTAAAGCTTGAATCTTTTAATCCGAGCGGAAGTGTAAAAGACAGAGCCGCTTACAATATGATTATTGAAGCCGAAAAAAACGGCGAGCTGAAACCCGGATCGGTTATTATTGAGCCAACAAGCGGAAATACTGGAATCGGCCTTGCCATGAATGCGGCGGCCCGAGGCTACAAAGCGATTTTGGTGATGCCGGATACGATGACGAAGGAACGCATTAATCTCCTTAAAGCGTATGGAGCCGAAGTCGTGTTGACACCGGGAGCAGAACGGATGCCCGGCAGCATAAAAAAAGCAAAGGAGCTTGCCGAAAGCATTCCTAACAGCTATGTTCCCATGCAATTTGATAACAGCGCAAATCCTGATGCACACCGTAAAACGACCGCTCTTGAAATTGCCCGGGCAATAACTGAACTCGGCAAACCTTTAGGTGCCTTCGTTGCGACATCGGGAACGGGCGGAACCATCACAGGAACCGGCGAGGCATTAAAAGAATTGTATCCGAATATGACCGTGCATGTCGTAGAGCCGGCGGGCTCCCCCGTTTTGTCCGGCGGTAAGCCCGGCGCTCACAAACTTGTCGGCACAAGCCCTGGATTCATACCAGACATTTTAAATCAGCAGGTTTATGATGAAATTTTAAAAATCACCGATGAGGACGCCTATACCACCACAAGACGTTTAGCAGCTGAGGAAGGAATACTTGTCGGCCCCTCATCAGGCGCTGCCTGCTTCGCAGCCATCGAAACAGCAAAACGCCTCTCCCCTGATCTGGCTGTCGTGTGCATGACCGCAGATACGGGCGAGCGGTATTTATCGACTGATTTATGGTCTTTTGAATCATGATGAAAAGGGATGCCTGCAAAGCATCCCTTTCTTTATGAAGAAGCGGAAGACGTAACCGCTAAAAAAGACCGCCCTCAAATAGAGTTCGGTCCTTGTATAAAGATCCTGCCATAAAAAACTGATCTTAAAAACTTATTTTGCCAATTCGTAAATCGCCTGCGCATATAAAGCCGTTGCTCTCAGCAAATCATCAATTTCAATGTATTCATCCTTTTGATGAGCGCTGTCGGGACGCCCTGGGAACAAAGGCCCGAAAGCAACACCCGCTTGCAAGGATCTGGCGTACGTCCCTCCGCCGATTGAAATTAAATCCGCTTTTTGCCCCACTTGGCCTTCATACACGGCCTGAAGGGTTTTTACTAATGGATGATCCGCTGATACATGATGCGGCTTGCTGTCTTTGAATTCTCCAAGCTGGAATGTACCGTTGTTTTCAAAAGCTTCTCTTATTGTCTTGCTTTCTGCCGTTACAGGGTAGCGAATATTGATGCCAAGTTCCCCGCCCTCTGCTTTTTCATAACGGAACGTTCCGACATTTAACGTCAGTTCGCCGCTAATTTCATCCTCACAGGCTATGTTCAGCTTTTTGCCCCGTGTGTCGTCGGAGAATGACTCCGTAATAGCATGGATAAAATGGCGCCCTGCATCATCAAGCTCAATATGCTGTAAAAATTCAGCCAGCTTAATTCCGGCATTCACACCGTTATTCGGCTCCATTGCGTGGCAGGATTGGCCAAACATGCGCAAGACCACCCGGTTTTCCTCAACAGACACTTCACCTTTGCCATCCGTATCCTTCAGCATTTGCTCAAAAGATTTGAGAATGTCCTCTTTTCCGGACCCTTCGATCACAGCTTCTGCTGCGTCAGGCACCATATTTAGACGAAGGCCTGATTGAAAAGAAGCAAGCACCGATTCCGCAGATGAATCAAGAGTAGGCGGCAAAATACGTAAAGATGCATCAATAATTCCTTTTTCGGCATTAATAATAGGAAAATCGGCATCAGGCGCAAAGCCGGCAGTCGGCATATCCTCGTGCTTAAAATAATGCTCCACACAGCGCCAATCGCTTTCTTCATCCGTTCCGATGATGATTCTGACACGCTTGGACAGCGGAAGCTGCATATCCTTGACAATCTTTAAAGCGTAGAACGCGGCCATTGTCGGCCCCTTATCATCAATCGCGCCTCTCGCATAGATGCGACCGTCCCGGATATCGGCGGAAAAAGGATCGCTTGTCCAGCCGTCTCCGGGCGGCACGACGTCAACATGGCAGAGAACGCCGACGATCTCCTCGCCTTGCCCCCATTCAATATGTCCGGCATACCCGTCCACATTTTTAGTCGTGAACCCCTCTTTCTCACCAAGCGATAGCAATGAAGTGAGGCATTCATTTACCCCTTTTCCAAATGGCATGCCTGCGGCGGCTGTTTGTTCATCCATCACACTGTTGATTTGTAAAAATTTCTGCGTATCCCTTATTAAATCCTCTTTTTTCCTAATAACTTCGACTTCCCAGTTCATAACAATCCCCTCTCGTCAAAATATGACTTGCAAAAACCTAATAAAACGAATAATATTAATGGTGTTTTGTTAAAACGTTCGTAATTGGAGGATATTATGTTTCATCTAAAAGAGCATCAAACTTCAGTAAAAAAAGAAATCATGGCCGGGATGACCACTTTTTTCACCATGGTATATATCGTTGTGGTAAACCCGATCATTTTATCTGATGCAGGCATTCCGTTTGACCAGGTCTTTACCGCGACGATTATTGCCTCCATTGTCGGAACTCTGTGGATGGCCCTTGCAGCGAATTTCCCGATTGCCATCGCTCCCGGAATGGGCATGAACGCTTATCTGGCGTACCATGTCGTAGGCTCCAGCGGCGGCAGCATCACATACGCGACAGCCTTCAGCGCTGTATTTATAGCCGGAGTTCTCTTCATTATTTTATCGTTAACTCCTTTAAGAAAACAACTCATAGAAGCGATTCCGGATAATTTAAAATACGGCATCACGACAGGCATCGGTTTGTTTATCGCCTTTATCGGCTTGCGCCAGGCCGGAATCATCGCGGCGGATAAATCCAATTTAGTTACGCTCGGCAACCTTCATTCGCCTGGGGTTATTTTAACGCTGATCGGCCTTTTTATCAGTATTATCCTGATGGTGCTTAATGTAAACGGCGCCTTATTTATCGGGATGATCGCCACCGCTCTGATCGCGTTCTTTACCGGACAGCTGCACTTTACGGAAGGATTTATCTCATTTCCGCACTTGCCGGAAGGCCTCGTCATTTCGAATCCGTTTGCCGCCTTCGGTGACGTCATTCATCACGGTCTGTACGCAGTCGTGTTCTCTTTTCTGTTAGTGACGATTTTTGATACAACAGGCACGATGATCGGTGTGGCTGAGCAAGCAGGACTCATGAAAAACGGACAGCTTCCGAATGCGAGAAGAGCTTTATTGGCTGACTCCACCGCTACTACAGTAGGAGCGGCCTTCGGTACCAGCCCGACCACCGCATTTATCGAATCATCCGCAGGGGTTGCTGTCGGAGGAAGAACCGGTCTGACATCACTGACCGTTGCTGTATTGTTTGCCGCTTCAATGTTTTTCAGTCCGCTCGTCAGCGTCTTATCCGGAATTTCAGCGATCACTTCTCCGGCATTAATTATCGTCGGAAGCCTGATGATGGGCGCTGTGTCCAACATCCGCTGGGGCGAGCTTGATGAAGCCTTTCCGGCATTTCTTGTTATCTTGGCTATGCCGCTTACGTCAAGCATCTCGACAGGAATCGCACTCGGATTTATTTCTTATCCGTTAGTCAAGGCTGCGAAAAGAAAGTGGAAAGACATTCATCCCCTGGTGATAATCTTTGCTGTCCTCTTCTTTATCCAGCTGTTCATTTTGGAAAGCCATTAAAAAACAATCCCTCTCGTTTCGCGAGAGGGATTTTGCATATACAAAAAGATAAAACCGATTCTAAAAGACACAGGGAATTTGGAGCGAGCTGATGGAGCTTGCTCTGGCATTAATTTCTGTTCTAATTGCCTCTTTCCTCGCTCCGTTTGCCCCGATCCCCGGACATGGCTCGCAAAGAAACACTGGAAAGTACCTTTTTGCGATCGGCATAACCCGACCATCAATCACCGTAATGAACATTTCTCTCGATCCGCTCACCTCCTGAACGACTTAGAATATGATAGATAAAAAAAGTTTCTATAATCATAATAAACGTGCGCCAACACACATAATAATGCTAAAAAGATGAATATGGCTCTTGATAAATGGAAAAAATTGATTGATACTTATCCCTAGATTCACAATAGCAATATCGTGTATAATAAAGGCGAAATAAATTAGAGAGACAAATTGTCTGCCTTTGTTGCTTATTCGTTCGCAGTTTTAGTCGTGAGTTGTGGTTAGTCAAGTCCATCCGATCTTATGATAGGGAGTGGTTTTTTGAAGCCTTCAACAAACCGTATGCTAACTCGAATCAAATCAGTTTATATGTTCATCCAAGAAAAAGGCCTTGTGACGACACAAGAACTGGTTGACGAATTCGGCATTACACCCAGAACAATCCAGCGTGACTTAAATGTGTTAGCATATAATGATCTTGTTCAAAGTCCTAGCCGAGGCAAGTGGGAGACAACGAGAAAGAAAGTAAAGATTACTTCATAAGCGCAAAATTACATAGGGCTGTCTGTGTTGGGCAGTCCAATAGAAATAAGGCAAAGGGATATTCCCTTTGCCATGTTGTTGTGCGGTCAAATTGCACATATGCGGGCGTTTTATGTCTGCGTGTCATTCAGCCCGTTAAGCTCTTCTTCTGTCAGCTCCCGATACTCTCCAGGCTCCAATGAAGGGTCCAGTAAGAGGCCACCCATTGATAGCCGTTTTAAAAATATGACCTCATTTCCGACGGCCTTCGCCATTTGCTTCACTTGATGATATTTTCCTTCTGTGATCGTCAGGCGGATTTCTGTATGTTCCTCACTATTTGCGATAGTTTCTACCTTAGCGGGCTTTGTCTTATATCCGCCCTCTATGAAGACGCCCGATTCGAGATTAGCAATATCCTCTTCTGACAGCCCGGACCTCAAATGCACTTCATACGTTTTAGGTACATGCTTTTTCGGCGATAAAAGCCGATGGGCCAGCTGGCCGTCATTTGTCAGCAGCAGCAATCCGACTGTATCTTTATCAAGTCGTCCCGCCGGAAACGGCTCGAAACGCATATCATCCGGCGCCAGCAAATCAATAACCGTCTTTTGCCGGCTGTCCTCTGTGGCAGAAAGCACGCCCTGAGGCTTATTCATCATTAAATAAATAAATTCCCGATATTCAATTGGTTCCCCATAAACGGTGACTTCATGCTCTGAGGGATCGACATGTGTTTTTACATCTTTAGCCTGCTTTCCGTCAATGCTGACGGCACCCGCTTTAACGATTTTTTTCACTTCTTTTCTTGATCCGATGCCGCTATTGGCAAGCAGCTTGTCAAGCCTCATATCATTCTCTCCTTTATATAAAAGTAAAGCCCGCATTTTGCGGGCATTTGATGCAAACTTGTTATTCAGAAGAATGTCTTCCTTTCTTTAAAAACCCCGGCAGCCGGCGTCCGAACATTTTCTCCAAAAATCCTAAACGGTAAGCTCCGTACATATAGACAGCTCCGCCGATGACGGCAGCGACAAAGACAACAAAGGCTGATTGCATCTGGCCATTTTCATATGAGATAAACAGGCTCAAAATCCACTCGGTGATTTTCACAGCGATCCCCATGACGGCGGACAGAATGAAAATCAAAATGGCGCGCTTGAGTAAAATCTTATATGAGTACCCCGCATGGCGTCGGATCATGATAAATCCGTACAAAAGCGAGACGGAGTAGCCAAGCGCAGTCGCCAAGATGGCTCCGTTGCCCTGAAACAATTTGATAAGCGGCACGTTCAGCAGCACTTTGACAATGACACCCAGCACGAGGCTGACAACGGCGAATTTTTGCTTATTAATGCCTTGCAGAATAGCAGCATTGACGGTAAACAAAGAAAACAATATGGCAACCGGCGCATACCAGAACAAGATGCCTTGTCCGATTTCAGGATGAAGGCTTTCAGAACCGTAAAAGAACGTATATGCCGGACCTGATAAAAACGACATCCCGATGACCGCGGGAACCACTAAAAACAGGATAATCTGCATTGTCTGGTTAATCTGCTGGTTCAACAGCTTAAAATTCCTGTTCGTAAATGATTCCGTAATGGTCGGAATCAAGGTCAGCCCAAATGCAGTAGCCAAGGAAACAGGAATCATGACAAGCTTTGGCACATACAGTGTGACAATCGCAAGCATGTCCTGGCTTATATCCTTATAGCCCGCTTCAATCATCGCTTTATTAAACGTATTCGTATCAATATAAGAATAAAGCGGAATCGCCAAGCCTACAAAAACATAAGGAGCGGCATAGCTGAAAAGCTCGAGAAACATTTTCTTATAGCTTAAATCGGCGGTCGGGCCTGTATTCGGCTGCATGGCCAGCAAATCGCCTTTTCGTTTATTCCAATAATAATAAAGCACAATCAATCCGCCAAACGCACCGATCAGTGCGGCGAACGTTGCATAGCCGACTGCAATGACAAGGCCGCCGTCAATGACTTTTAAAACGATATAGGTTGCGCTCAATAGAAAAATAATGCGCGCAAGCTGCTCAACCACTTGTGAGACAGCCGTCGGACCCATCATCTGGTGCCCTTGAAAAAATCCCCTCACAAGACTCATAATCGGCACAACTAACAGCGCCAAGCTGACCATGCGGATGACATATACCACGTGATCAACCGTCAACCCATTATTATCCGCGCCTCCAAGGGAGATTTTTGCGAAAAATGGAGCAGACAGATACAGGATAAAAAAGGCAATCATTCCGGTGACAAGCATGACTGACATGCCGGCCTTCAGCATCTTCCTGCTTGTTTCATAATCACCCTTTGAATTGTATTTCGAGACAAATCTGGACACCGCCGCCGGAAATCCCATGGTAGCGATGTTTAAAAAAATTGTATATTGATTATATCCGTATTGAAATAAGGCACCGCCTGTTGCTCCGACCATCGCGCCGAAAGGAATTAAATAAATCATACCTAATATCCGCGATATGTAAGTTCCGAGTGTTAACACAAACGTGCCTCTTAACAGTTTGCTTGACATGTTTCTTCATCACCATTTTCTACGAAGATTCAACTTTTCTATTTTAACACAAGTGGTCATTTTTACGGTAATAAATACAAAACAGAATCTCTTCATAGCCACAGTTTGGATAAAAGACGTTTAAGGCAAACGCTTCTTTCGCTATAATAGAAGCGTATGGAGTTTTTTCTCCTGCCGACCTATATGTGAAAAGAAAGTTGTTGATGAACTATGAAGCAATATGACGTAATCGTGATTGGCGGCGGACCATCAGGCCTGATGGCTGCGATTGCAGCGGGTGAACAGGGCGCCAGTGTTTTATTAATAGATAAAGGAAATAAATTAGGACGCAAGCTCGCCATTTCCGGAGGCGGCCGCTGCAATGTGACGAACCGCCTTCCCGTAGAAGAGCTGATCAAGCATATTCCCGGCAATGGGCGTTTTTTATACAGCGCCTTTTCGGAATTTAACAATGAGGATATTATTGCGTTTTTTGAAAAACTCGGAATTCAGTTAAAAGAAGAAGACCACGGGCGGATGTTCCCTGTTACAGACAAAGCACAAAGCGTGGTGGACGCACTTTTAGACCGGCTGAAACAGCTCGGTGTCACCATCCGCACAAATGAAAAAATCAAAACTGTCAGCTATGAAAACGGCCGGGCGGCGGGCATTATCACAAACAATGATGAGGTGATTCACGCCCGGGCAGTTATTATCGCTGTCGGAGGAAAAAGCGTTCCCCATACCGGGAGTACGGGAGACGGCTACGCCTGGGCAGAAGCTGCGGGGCATACCATTACCGAGCTGTTTCCGACAGAAGTGCCGGTCACTTCCGCCGAACCGTTTATTAAACAAAAAATATTGCAGGGCTTATCTCTCAGAGATGTCGGCGTCAGCGTGCTGAACAAAAGAGGCAAGCCGGTCGTCACCCACGTGATGGACATGCTGTTTACCCATTTCGGCTTGTCAGGCCCGGCCATTCTCAGATGCAGCCAATTTGTTGTTAAAGAGCTGAGAAAACAGCCCGAGGTTCCACTGCGCATTGACCTTTACCCTCATATAAACGAAGAAGAGCTGTTTCAAAAGATGCACAGGGAACTGAAGGAGGCTCCGAAAAAAGCAATCAAAAATGTCTTGAAGCCGTGGATGCAGGAGCGGTATTTGCTCTTTTTGCTTGAAAAGAACAGCATAGATCCTCAGATTTCATTTTCTGAACTGTCGAAAGAGAACTTCAGAGCCTTTATAAAAGACTGTAAGCAGTTTACTGTGACCGCCAACGGAACCCTCTCCATCGACAAAGCCTTTGTAACGGGCGGAGGTGTATCTGTAAAGGAAATTGATCCAAAGAAACTGGCTTCAAAAAAAATGGACGGGCTGTATTTTTGCGGAGAAATATTGGATATTCACGGATATACGGGAGGATACAATATCACGTCAGCTCTTGTCACTGGACGGCTCGCAGGGGTTAACGCCGGACGTTTCGCCAAAGAAAACGCTTAGGACACTTACCCTTTGAGAATGAATTTTGCAGCATAGATGTCTTGAAGAATTGCTGAAGTAATGGTAGGGTGGAATCGTTTTGTTTCACCTGATCATGGGGTATTGTGAGGAAAGAATGGTTTTTGGCTGCATGACTTATACTAGACTTACAAGTAAAAGTAAAATAAATGTCAGAGGGTGAGGATAATTTGAATAAAAATATTTCGAGTGTTTTTTGGATTGTGATTGCTATCACAGCAGCAGCAGTGCTGTGGGGAGTGATCGCTCCAGAAAACCTGCAAAATGTGTCAGAAACGGCACAAACCTTTATTACAAATTCATTTGGCTGGTATTATTTATTAGTTGTTTCTATTTTCGTCGGATTTTGTCTCTTTTTAATATTCAGCCCGATCGGCAAAATCAAACTGGGCAAACAGGACGAAAAGCCGGAATTCAATCTGCTGTCTTGGTTTGCAATGCTGTTTAGCGCCGGTATGGGAATTGGACTAGTTTTTTACGGTGCGGCTGAACCGATCAGCCATTTTGCAATCAGCTCTCCATCAGGTGAAACAGGAAGCCCTCAAGCTTTCCGGGATTCACTCCGGTATACGTTTTTCCACTGGGGGCTGCACGCATGGGCTATCTACGCGGTTGTTGCGCTGTGTATTGCTTACTTTCAATTTCGCAAAGATGCGCCCGGTCTGATCAGCAGCACGCTGTACCCTATTTTAGGCGAAAAGGTAAACGGGCCGATTGGAAAAACCATTGACTGTATCGCCGTTTTTGCCACAGTAGCGGGGGTAGCTACAAGCTTGGGCATCGGGGCGACCCAAATTAACGGCGGATTGAATTATTTATTCGACATTCCGATTAATTTCACCGTTCAATTGATTTTGATCTGTGTTGTAACTGTACTCTTTTTAGCTTCATCATGGAGCGGTTTAGGAAAAGGCATTAAATATTTGAGCAATATGAATATGATTTTGGCAGGGCTGCTAATGGTGTTTATGCTGATTGTCGGTCCTACCATTTTGATTATGAACTCACTTACCGATTCTATCGGACAGTACATCTCAAATATTGTTCAGATGAGCTTCAGATTATCGCCGAATGATCCGGGAAAACGCGAATGGATCAATAACTGGACGATTTTCTATTGGGCTTGGTGGATTTCCTGGTCTCCATTTGTCGGCATATTCATCGCCCGAGTTTCAAGAGGCCGGACGATCCGTGAGTTTTTAATAGGTGTTTTGGTAGCGCCTTGTATTCTTGCTTTTCTTTGGTTCTCTATCTTTGGCGTATCTGCTATAGATCTCGAACAGACCGGTGCGTTTCACATCGCCGGCCTTACGACAGAAAATATGCTGTTCGGCACGCTTGACAATTATCCGCTCACAATGGTTACGTCCATTCTGGCGCTTGTGTTAATTGCCGTTTTCTTTATTACATCAGCCGACTCGGCAACATTTGTGTTAGGCATGCAGACGACGTATGGTTCTTTAAATCCGTCAAACTCTGTGAAGCTAAGCTGGGGCATCATTCAATCTGCAATGGCGGCCGTTCTTTTGTATTCCGGAGGGCTCAGCGCTCTGCAAAATACAGCGATACTTGCTGCCCTGCCCTTCTCAATTGTTATCCTTCTCATGATTGCGGCCTTGTACAAAGCATTGTCAACGGAACGCAAAGATATAAAAAAAGCTGAGAAATATCAAAAACCGAGAAGCCCTCGTGTAAAAAAAGCATAGGTTGAACAAAATGATCTTTCCGCGACTTCAGCGGAAAGATCATTTTATTTTCGATATAAAATTAAAGCCGAAAAACAATACAGCTGCTCGCCTTCAGGATCGCACGCCGCAGACACGGTGTATTTAATATCAACCAGCTGTTCTTCCGAAATGCCCTTTAAAAACGAATTGATCTCCGTTTGCAAATCTTTTTCATGCTCCTCATCAAACACAGCTACCTTTAACATCACTCGCTCTCCTTTCCCTATCAATCTATTCCGGACGGAACAGGGTTATGATAGAGAAAAAAACTCTTTATCCGTGTTCAGCTCTGTCAGAAGGATAGAAAGCGGGAACGGCCGGTTTTCTCTTCTCCTTTTTTTCATCTTGCCGCTCTGTGTTCTGCAAAACAATATAAGCAATCCGCATGTGGAAGAAGCTGAGAAGGCTGACGCTGAAAAAAGGAATAATACCCGGCAGATAAGCCAGAAGCACAAACGCGGCGATCGTTAAAGCAAGCATGACCAGCGTATATTGTAAATACGCGACACTAAGCAAAAGAGAAAATTTGAAATACAGGCGTTTTTTCCAGTTGAAATGAGCAAGCAGCGGGAAGATATATAAAAGCATCGAAATAAACAAAAAGCCGAAGATATAAATAGCGAAGCGCAAGACATGCAAAAAGAAATGATCAGGATAGATAAAAGCCAGATCAATATAAATAACCAGTCCGACACTAGCCAGCACGGCACCGATGAGATTCGACCGGATAAACTCGGCTTTATATTCTCGGTGAAACGTCTGCCAGACAGCTACGTGCTCTCGGCCTTGAATCCATTTTCTCATCACAGCGAATAATGCGGCAGTCGCCGGCATAAAACCGAAGATGCCAAGCCCAAGTACGGTGAAGACCAGCCAAAGGAAGTTTGTATAGGCAAATCTCATGACCCACTCGCATATTTGCAGCACTCTGCCCATGGAACCATCATACTCCATTCCCTTCCCTCCTTTCATTAAGCGTTTTGCATATGGAAAAGCCCCTTGATGGTGATCGGTTTCTTTTCCGCGACAGACCGCCATATTCCTTCACCGACTGCGATTGAATAAGCTCCTGCCTCAGCCCCCGCCAAAATGTCATACGGACGCAGCGGATCTTTTCCTAAAAAGATGTCCTCCAGCAAAAGCGGATCTCCTCCGCCGTGCCCTCCGTCGTTTTTGACCACTTGAATCGTTTGCTTAGACTCAAAAAGCGGGTAATATTCGATCGTCTGCTCGGGAAAGCTGAACGGAATTCTGGAAGGCTCGTGGAATTCGTTCGTTTCAATCCTTCCTTTCGTGCCGTTTATCGTAAGGCGGTACCCCTCATACGGAGCGGAAAAAGTGACAGAGTAGCTCAAAAGCGCACCGCCGTCATATTTTACAGCGGCCACATACGTATCCTCGATATCAATTTCTTCATCAAAAATACACGCGTCCGGCCTATATTTGGTATACAGCAGAGATTGATCTGCGGATGAATCGATATGATCATCCTTCACCGCCGCGTTTTGTGAGCGGGGATGCCACCTTGAGTAATATTGGCATTTCTCCCTGACGCTGCACGTTCCGCAAAATCGGCCGTCCTCTCCCCGCAGCGGATTCCATTCGCTTTTTGAACCGAAATAATATAAATTCCCGTAGGCAAACACTTCCTCCGGCTGCTGGTCCAGCCACCAGTTCACCAGATCAAAATGATGCGTTGATTTGTGAACCGAAAGGCCGCCTGAATACTGCCTTGATCGGTTCCAGCGCTTAAAATAGCTGGCGCCGTGATACGTGTCAATATACCAATTCAAATCAACTGATGTAATTCTCCCTAATTTCCCTTCCAAAATCAGCTCTTTGATCTTGCGGTGGTACGGGCTGTACCGGTAATTAAAAGCGACGGTGACCTTTCCTTTGCTTTTGGCTTCAGCCGCAAGCACCCGCTTCGCATCATGCACAGTGGTGACCATCGGTTTTTCCGTAATGACATCCTTATCCCATTGAAGCGTTCTGATAATATACCTGACGTGGGTGTCATCTCTTCCCGTCACAATGACCGCGTCCGGATTTGACCGCCTCATCATGTCGTCAAACTCCTCTTCTTTAAATACAGAAACCTGTTCAAGCTCCGGGAACCTCTCCTTGCAAACGGCAAACCTTTTCGGATCGGCATCAAGCAAGCCGGTAATCTGATAGCCGGATGAAAAATTTGTGAGTAAAGGCTTAATAAACATGCTGAATGCCCTGCTGCTCAACCCGCAAATGGCAATTTTCTTCAATGGTATCCACCTCTATCGGACTTCTTTTAATTGAGTAATCAGTTCGAGTGCTTCCTTTGTTTTTTCAGAATAGGCGGGGATAAACGCTACCATATTCCGATTCAGACGAAACGAACAGCCATTCAGCCGCTTTTCCCCTTTTTCGATAAGAATGGCATAATCGGCTCTTTCCCTTGTTTCTTGATTAAGAATTGTATAAGGGCCTCTTTTTTCTCCAGACAGTTCATCTAATAGCTGAAAGTTCTCCGGATCGTCGTAAGTGTGAAACATGTCCTCAGGCACGATAAACAAATCCCCTTCCTGAGCGGTGATTTCAACAAGGAGTTTCTCCGGCAGCACCGGAAAAATGTCAGCTTCTGCTCCTTTGCCTGAGGCGGCATCTTTTATTTTTTCCTGTAAGTCTGCCTTCATATCGGAAAACATGATCACGTGAATGCCCTCCGGCTTGCTGGAGCATGATGTCAGAAGCAGCACAGAAAGCACTCCATACGCGGCCAGCTTTAACATGTTATTCATTTTTTTGTTGAGGTAAGAAGTTTGTCTGTTTCAGTCATTGCTAAAATAAAGGCACCCGCTCCATGCAGGTCATTCGTGCTTTTTTCCCTGTTGACGTAGTAATCATAGAATCCTGCCGATGTGCCGACACATATGTCCTTTACAAAAAAGAAGCCGTCAGATTCTCTCGTTTCCGTTTTATATTGGATCAGTCCTTGAAACGCTTTTAAAACTTGATCCTTATAAGACGGGCTGATGTAACCCATATTAATCGCTTTCGCCATGGCATACATATACAGGCACGATCCGGAGCTTTCAAGCCAGTTGTCAGGTCGATCTCCTTTATCAACAATCTGATACCACAGACCGGTCTTTTCATCCTGATATTCGCAAATGCTCTCAAGCATTTCCCGAAGCGTTTTTATCCATACTTGACTCGTTGTATGGTGCCTCGGCAGCTCTTCAATCATGTCCGCCAGTGCCGTCACATACCAGCCGATCGACCTTGCCCAAAATTCTGGGGAACAGCCTGTATCCTGATTGGACCACGGCATTTTTTTCATTTCATCCCACGCATGGTAATAGAGGCCGGTTTTCTTGTCTTTCATGTGTTTTCTCATCAGCCGCTCTTGCAAGATAACCATGTCAAACAGCTTCTGCTCTTGTGTAAGGTTCGCATATTTCAAAGCGAACGGCCCTCCCATATACAAACCGTCCAGCCACATTTGATAAGGATAGCCGTCCTTGTGCCAGAAGCCCTGTTCAGATGTCTGATTCAGTGTGCCGTATAAGCCCCGCAGCCTTTTTGCCGCCTTCATATAACGCTCATCACGGGTAATTTCATATAGAGGAAACAGAAGAAGCCCCGCCTGGATGGCGTCAAGCTCGTCTCTTTTAAATAAGAGATTGCCGTAATCATCAATCAATAGATCTGCATATGCTTTGACGTACTCGATATAACAATCCTGACCTGTTGCTTTCCACAGGCTTACAGTGCCGCATAAGAACACACCCTGATGATAGTGCCAGCGGTTTGCGGGCGGGAGCTCTTCGACTGTATATGTGTTCATGATTGTTTTCGTCAATGCTTCCGCATACGTAAGCGGTGATTTCGTTACGGTTGATAAATTCATAGAAACCATTCCTCTCTTAATAGATTCCTTCTTCTCCGAACTTCTTCGCCAAGCGATTCGCAAGCATCACCAAGATCAGTCCGACTGCCGCTTTAAATACGCCGACCGCTGTACTGTAGCTGAATTGCCCCTGTTTTAAGCCTGCGGTATACACATACGTATCAAAAATTTCCGCCACTTCTCTATTCGTCGCGTTTAATAGCAAATACACATGCTCAAAACCAAGCTCAAGCGTATCGCCAATTTTTAAAATTAACAGGACTACGATGACACTCTTGATAGCAGGGAGCGTAATATGCCACATTTGGCGGAGACGGCCTGCGCCGTCCATTTTTGCCGCTTCATATAACTGCGGATCAACGGCTGTGATCGCAGCGAGATAAATGATCGTTGACCAGCCGGCCTCTCTCCAGATCACCTGCAGAATATACAGGGGCCTGAACCATTCCTCATTCAGAAGGAAATTAATCTTTTCCCCGCCGAAAAACGCGATCAGCTCGTTAATCAGCCCTCCATCCACCGTCAGAAGCACAAATGAAAGCGATACGACAATCACCCAGGACATAAAATGGGGAATGTAGATCAGCGTTTGGATGAATTTTTTAAATAAAGCGATTCTCACTTCATTCAGCAGAAGGGCCAACAAAATCGGTACCGGGAAAAAAATGATGAGATTTAATGCGAATAACAGCAATGTGTTTTTTAAGAGGATAAAAAATGTAGGCTCTGTAAACAGTCTGACAAAGTGCTTTAAGCCGACCCACTCACTGCCTAATATGCCGAGAAACGGCTGATAATCCTGAAACGCGATAACGATTCCCCACATCGGCACATATTTAAAAAGCAAAAAATAAATACAGCCCGGCAGAATCATCAGATACAAATACTTTTGCTGCATCAGCTTATTTAGTAAGCGCTTTCTTTTTTCTTTTTTTAAAGTCATCGTGTTTACAGACTGGGATGTGGCTTCTGCTGTTCTCACTATTTCACTGCCTCCTTTCAAGGGGTGTTGGTATCACTGTAGCCCAGCTTGTGAAAGTCCGTCTACAATCATGTCATCACATCATTGCCCAGCCCCCTCTCTAGCGCTTTTCAGCCTCTCTATCTGTGACAAAGACACCCATATCAGAAAATGATTATTGACAATATCTATAAATCTTTGGATTAATTGTATTAGAACAAGAGAATTGTAAGGAAATGGGGGGTTTTATGAAAAGAAGCCAATACAAGTTTTATTACAAACTAATCACGTTTTTCTGTTTGCTCAGTACGATTCCTGTCATCATAGTCGGAATCTTTTCGTACGAGCATTCACAGAAAACGGCGATCTCCAACGTATCAGAAGAAAAGCTGGAAACACTTCAGCAAACCCGGCAAAACATTGAACATATATTAAAAACGGTTGATCATTCCCTGACTCACTATGTCAGTTCGCCGCCTCTCCTTCAAATATTGTCAGAGCCTTTATATTCTGATCAATTTCAGCTTTATAATCAAGTGAATCAAGAGCTGAATTACCTGCAAAGTTTTGATACCGACCTGTCCAACATGACGCTCGTCAGCTATATCAGTAATTGGTATATGAATAATTCGGGTTTATACCGGATCAAAACGGACGCCCAGCTGGCAGCAGCCAGAGCCTATACCAAAAACAAACCGAGCCGTTCCTATTGGCAGTTAGAGAAAAACAATAAATTGATCTCTACAAAGGAAGGAAATTCAGGAAACTGCCCGCACAATATTAATTTGATAAAACAGCTTCCGCTCAACAGCACCAACACAAAAGGGCTCGCTGCCGCCAGTATACCAAGCTGCTCACTCGTGAAAAACATGCCTGACTATTCAGCGGCAGAGAGTGTGTCCGTCATAGATGAAAAAGGAAACATCATCCTTCACAACAATATAGCTGACATAGGCGGTTCTCTCCAAAACAAAGCCTTTGTGAAAAAGATTTTGTCTGCCGGCTCCCAAAACGGGCAATTCGAAATGAAAATTGATCAGATCCATTACAAGATCACCTATCAAAAATCCGATTATAATACTTGGACTTATTTCTCCCTTGTCTCCTTGCCGGAACTTAAAAAGGAGGCGAAGTCGATCGGCTGGATCACCTTTATGATCTGCTTTATATTGTTAGCGCTTTCATTACTGTTCTCCTGGTTCGGTTCCCGTCATTTTTACAAACCGATCCGCCTGCTTTATGAATCATTTGCGCGCCATGATACCTTTTTAAGCAAACAGCCGCACCAAAATGAATTCGAACTGATCGAACGCAGCATCAAACAAATCAAAGATAAAAACGATGATTTGGAAGCAACAATCGAGCAGCAGGCGACTCATCTTCAGCAATACTTTATGGTCAGGCTCCTGCTCGGCAAACTGACCGATGAAGAAGTCAATAACCGTTTCGAAAGCTTGGGTCTCAAGCAAGATTGGCGCCATCTCGGCGTTCTTGTACTGCAAATCGACACACTGCAGCATACACCATATGAAAAAAAAGACATTGACTTGCTGTTGTTCGCCGTCAACAGTCTCATTGAACATACCATCCCGGCCGATAAGCGGCTTCCTCCCGCCATCGTGGATAAGCAGCAGGCCACCATTCTGATCAACCGAGGTGAATCCAAAGAAGAATTTATTCAAGATTTACATGAAATGGCACAGCTCATTCAAGAAAGTGCGGAAACTGAGCTGCGTTTGCCGGTCAGCGTCGGAATCAGCCAGCCGTTTGAACAATTAGCCATGGCCAAGACAGCATATGCGGAAGGGTCGGAAGCGTTGAAATACCGGTTGCAAGCTGAAAAGAAATCGATCATCTTCTTTCAGCGTATCGAACAGAAAAAATCATTCAAAACCCACTTTCCTAAGCAGCTTCAGCATGAATTGTTCGACGCTGTCAAATCCGGCGACAAAGCGAAAACCGATCAAGCCTTACACGCCATTTTACAATCCATATTCACGCATAATACCAACCCTTACCAGTTCCAAATCGCCATCGCCCGCTTTTTGAATCATTTAATTGAACTGATGCATGTGCTCGGAATTGAACTGTTTGAGCTTGAAGAAAATAAAATGCTTTATGATCATATCTTCGAGCTGAAAACATTTGAAGATACAGAAAGCTGGCTTAAAACGGAGCTCATTAATCCGATCATCGAAAAATTGGACGCGCGGTCGGCATCACAATATAAAAACATTTCCGAGAAAATCATTCACATTATCCATCAGGAATTCGATTCAGAGCTTACGCTGGACGAAATTGCACGGAGACTGCATTACAACCCGAATTATTTGAGCAGTATATTCAGAAAAGAAATGAATATCTCATTTAGCGAATATGTCTCTTCCTATCGCCATCACATGGCAAAAAACTGGCTTGCAGAAACAGAGATGCCGGTTAAAGAAATTTCAGAAAAGTTAAAATATAAAAATTCACAAAACTTTATCAGATCGTTTAAAAAGCTTGAGGGCATTACACCCGGCAAATACCGCGAGCAAAAAAGAAACACATAAAAAACCCGATTTTCAGGGCGGGTTTCAGATGGTTGGCAAAAGCCAGAGCATGAAAAATGCTCCGGCTTTCTTTTTCCTATCATTCTTTTTTAAGAGAAGCTTCATATTCCTCGATGATTTGTTTTCCGCCGTTTGTTTTCCATTTTTCTATTTCTTTATCAAATTGGCTTTCATTTATCTCTCCGAGTATATATTTGTATGTGGCATCATCAATGATTTTTTGCAGCTCTTCGCCCCGTTCTGATGCAGCGGCTGAGTACAAGCTTTCAGCAGGGTTGGCGACAATGATCTTGTTATTGTCCTCTGTCAGTTCTTCGTACGCCGTGCGGAGCGGATCACCGGTGTTTTTTAAGTATGCTTTGTCAATGGCAATCAAACCGGAGAGAGGCTGTATATCGGTCTGCCAGTCTTTCACTTGGCTTTCCTCCCGCGTGAAGGTCTTCCCTTTGCCTTTGTTATAGTGTACGCCGTCGATGCCGTATGTCATTAAGCTATACACGTCTTCTTCCGCGATGCGGTCAAAAAATGCCAATATCCGTTTTAATTCCGCTTCTGTTTTCACACTCGTTTTCGGAAAAGCAAACAAACCGTTATGTCCGCCCGATGCCCAAATACGTTCCTTTCCATCGGAGCCTTTTATGCGGTTGAGGATTTCAAGCTCCATTGATTTATCTGAAGAATTGTCCCGCAAATTAACCGCATCCACCATATTGCCAATATAAATGCCGGCTTTCCCCTGAGAAAACAATTCCTGCTGCTGTGTCTTGCTTGTCACCGGAAAATCCTTATTCATATAGCCGTTATCACGAAGCTTTTTCATATAATCCATCGTCTCTTTGTACTCTTTCGTCATAAAATCTGGTGTTAGAGTTCCATTTGATTTCTTCCAATCGGTCGGCATGCCTTGATATGAACCAAGTGTTTTAAAGGCGCCGTAAATCAAATCGTTTCGGTCTGTGATGCCGATCGTATCATTCTTCCCGTTTCCGTCAGGATCTTTTTCAGTAAATGATTTTGCCGTTTCAAATAGATCCTCAAGGCTTTCAGGTGTCTTCATATTCAAATTCTCCAGCCAATCCTTACGTATGACGACTCCCTGTCTGGATAGCGGCCGCTCTCTGTAAATGCCATACAGCTTGCCGTCTACAGATACATTTTTGTTAATCAATTTATTCATTTTACGCAGATTCGGGTAGTCTTTTATATAATCACCGATCTCCCAAAACATGCCTGACCTGAATGCGTTCATCACAGATGAATTTTTGATGTCCTGAATGGAAACGATCTGCGGCAGATTTCCCGCCGCCAAAGCTGCATTTAATCTGTCCTCTTTCACGGCGTCAGGAACCCATGTAATATCAAGCTCTGTATTTGTCAGCTTTTCAATTTCCTTTATCGCTCTGTCTTTCGGCGGCTGCTGGTGATATAAAATCGCCATCCAAGACAGCTTGACCTTCGAGTCCAAATCCGTTTTGCTTTCAGCTGACGTTTTTTCGGTTCCTTTGCAGCCTGCCAGTGCTCCGCTGATCCCTAAAATCAGGACAATCATCAGCATCCGAAATGTTTTCCCCATAGTACCCCTCCGTTTTTTAGACTTCCTCATCCCTTTACAGACCCTAACAGCGCGCCTTTTGCAAAATGTTTCTGTATAAACGGATAGACAAGCAGCACGGGAATCGTCGCGACCACAATAACCGCCATCTTGATCGTCTGCTCCGGCGGCGGGCTAGCGGCCCCCATTTCAGACATGTCTCCCTGGATGCCGCTTGATACAATCACAATTTGGCGCAGGAGCACTTGAATCGGCCATTTTGCCGAATCATTTAAATAAAGAATCGCCGTCATATAGGTGTTCCAATATGTCACTGCATAAAATAATGAAATCGTTGCAATCGCGGGAAGCGACAACGGCAGCACAATCTTAAAGAAAATGCCCAGATCATTACAGCCGTCCATTTTCGCAGACTCTTCCAAACTGGCGGGAATGTTTTGAAAGAAGTTTTTTAAGATGATTAAATTAAATGCATTGATAGCTGTCGGAAGAATGAGGGCCCAATAAGAATCGAGCAGCCCAAGTGTTTTCACGACGATAAACGTCGGGATCATTCCCCCGCTGAACAGCATCGTGAACACAACCAGAAACATGAGCGTTTGGCGCCCTTTTAAATCGCGGCGGGACAATCCGTACGCCATCAGAGAAGATAAAAACATGCTGACAGCGGTCCCTATGAAAGTAACAAATACAGATATCACCAAGCTTTTATAGAGAAGATCCGTTGAGAATATATACCGATAGGCATCAAGCGAAAAGGTGCTTGGTATCAAAATGAATTTTTTCGATACGACCTCCTCCACCGTAGCAAAAGAGGCAGCTATGACATGGATGAACGGAAGAACACAGATCAAAGCAAATGTAAGCAAAAACGTATAATTGAAAATAGTGAACATGCGGCCTTTCATAGAATGAACGATGCTCATCACCCCCCCTTGTTGTAAGCGTTATCATTTTAAAAACTTAACAAGCTGCAGCTGTCGCCGATATCGTGATTTCAATGTAACAAATGGAAATAACAGCGTCTATAATCATTTGAACAGAGTCTATTGTACAGCGGGGAATAAAAGAAAAAGAGCATAATCTTAGAAAATGATTATGCTTTTCTTATTGACCGTCCTCTTTTTCTTTTAATAAATCTCTAGTATTCATTTCAGGTGTATACCCGAGTTCATTTATGGCGGATTCTATGGACCAAGGTTTTCCCGGATTATCGGACACCGCGTAATAAGTGCCATAGCCGATATCTGTTTCAATCGCCGCTTTGAATATCTTAAGTAAATCAGTATGGGAAAGCAGTGTTTTATTCGTCCGTTCTTTTTCATAAAGGATGCCGGTCTCGTTTTCCGCTACCGTCCCGATTCGAAGGTTAATCACAGAGAGCTTGTTTTCAAGGTAAAACAGATGCCCGATATTTTCAGATGTTAATTTTAATACACCGTACAAATTTTTTGATTTCGGATAATCCTGTGTTGTAATTTCCCGGCCCAGCAGTGAGCGGCCGTTTTCTTCGTAAACATCTGTAACATGATTGCTGCTGGCAAAGATCACCTTTTTGATTCCAAGCTCAACAGCCGCACGGTATAAATAATAACTCGCCCTGTAAAACACATCCGTCATTTTTTCAAATTCATCAATATTCAAAACATCATGCTTGATTTTTACAGCAAGTAAATTCACGAGCACATCCGTGTCATTCGGAATATGCTTGACTAAATCCGGGTAGCTTGACGCATCGGCCTGATAGGATTCAAATCCGCCTTCACAGCGTTCCTTATCAAGCACTGCCACTTGAAACTCAGGTGAGAGGCCTTTTGCCAAAATTCTTCCGATGACACCGCTGCCGCCGGCAATTACTATTTTTTTCATTGTTTCACCCTCCTTTCCTATTAGCTTACCCATTTTTCGCGCGACAGCAGCTTTTTCAAACATTATGGAGAGACGCTCTTTATTAAAAAGTAACCGGAAGTTCTGCCAATGATCTAAAACCAATAAGCTTCCGATATTGCACGTTAGGAGCAGTCAGTTGAAGGTTAGGGATTCGTTGCAGCAGTGTACAAATCGCGATTTGTGCTTCTAAACGTGCCAATGAAGAACCTAAACAAAAATGAATGCCCTGTCCAAATGCGAGATGAGGATTTGGATTTCTAGTGATATCAAGCACATGAGGATGAGTGAATTTTTTCGGATCTCGATTAGCAGCTCCTAAAAGGATATATACATGTTCATCTTTTTTAATCGTTATTCCGTTTATTTCAATATCTTCAGATGCAACACGAGCCGTCATTTGTGTAGGGCTCTCATAGCGTAAAAATTCCTCGACTGCCGATTCAATAAGCGATGGCTTTTCCTTTAGTTCCATTAGTTTCTCTGGATGATTTAATAAGGAAAGGATCGAATTGCTGATGAGATTTACCGTTGTCTCATGTCCGGCAATGACGAGCAATATACATGTTGCCAGTAATTCCTCATCTGATAACCTGTCATCTTGCTGCTCCTTCATTAACATGCTGATGAGGTCATTTTGAGGGTTATGTTTTTTCTGTTGAATCAGATCTTTGAAATACGCTATTAACTTTATAGCCTTATCGTTACCCTTTGTTAACTCCTTTCTGGATCTGGTAAAATCTATTGTTTGAATTAAGCTTGCAGTCCATTCTCTAAATTGATAACTCTCTCCTGCCGGTACTCCTAACATTTTAGCTATAATGAGGCTTGCTAAAGGAAAAGCAAAATCTGAAACAACATCCATTGTTCTCTTATACTGCACTTCATTAAGCAAGACATTAACAGTTTCGTTTATATAAGGACGAAAGCTTTCTGCAAATCTTGGAGTAAATGCTCTGCTAACCAGCATGCGTATACGTTTATGATCAGGTGGATTTTTAAACAGCATCATATGGTGCTGCATATTTTTAAGTTCACTGTATTTTTGTGAGTTCTCTGGGAGCGGGATGCGATTTTTAAATCTGGTATCTTTAAGAATCGCTGCCGCCTCTGCATATCCGGTTACATACCATCCCGGGTATTTTAAGAAATTCCCCTTATATATTGGATGAATAGAACGCAGCTTATCGTAAAAAGGATATGGATTTTCAAAAAACTCAGAAGAAGAAAGTGAAACAGGGATTGTTAGATTTTTAATTGTCATGTCATGCCCCCGCTCGGGTTATTTTTACAAAGAGGCGATTACGCTATATGATGAACACATTATGAATTTTTTTCAATGGGGAGACAGTGAATACTTTGAAATGAAAAGCAATCGCTGTCTCACCGGTTGATTTTATTTTTTAACTCTTCGCTTCTAGGCTGGCTTTCATTTCTTGTACCGACTCTACTTCAAATCCTAAATCAAGCAGCATTTTATGATCTTCCGTTTCTTCTTGCCCAGCCGTTGTTAGATAATCTCCGACAAAAATGGAATTGGCTGCATATAACCCTAGTGGCTGTAATGAACGCAGGTTGACTTCCCGTCCTCCTGAAATGCGGATTTCCTTTGACCGATTGATAAAACGGAATAGAGCGAGTACTTTTAAACAATACAGCGGGTTTAATTCATTTACGCCTTCTAAGGGTGTGCCGTCAATCGCATGCAAGAAATTGACCGGTATTGAATCCGCGTCAAGAGCTTTCAAGCTTTGTGCAATATCGATAACATCCTGTTTCGTCTCCTTCATCCCGATAATGACACCTGAGCAAGGAGACATACCAGATTCTTTTGCTATTTCCACTGTATTAACCCTGTCATCGTACGTATGTGAAGTGGTAATGTTGGCATGGTTGCTCTGTGATGTATTCAAATTATGATTATAGCGGTCTACTCCCGCTTCTTTGAGACGTTGCGCCTGCTCCGGTTTTAACAGCCCGAGACATGCACAAACTTTCAATCCATACGTATCTTTAATTTCCTGCACCGCTTCAACAACCTGATCAACTTCTCTATTAGACGGCCCCCTGCCGCTGGCAACGATACAATATGTTCCTATATTTAAATCATGTGCACGCTTTGCGCCCTCTAGAAGGGTATCTTTATTTACCATCCGATAAGCATCAATCGGCGCTTTCGAAATGGCAGACTGAGAACAATATCCGCAATTTTCCGGGCACAGTCCGGACTTCGCATTCATAATCATATTAAGCTTTACTTTTTTTCCATAAAAGCGTTTTCTGATCTGAAAAGCAGCATGCATCAGCAGCAGAATTTCCTCATCTGGACATTCTAAGATTGAAAGAGCCTCTTCGTTTGTGACTTCCGCTCCATCTAACACTCGGTCTGCAAGGTCCACCCATTGATTCATCTTCCTGCCCCCATTCGATTAATAAGTAAGGACACATCTATATGGTCCGTCACCATTTTTTTAACGCTTTCTTTTGTTATGTCTTCAAGCTTTGGCGTTACCCCTAAAACCGGTACACCGCACAAGTCCTCAATTATGTCCGGATTGGTCTTTTCATCAAGATCAGGAGAGTGGCTGATTCCATTTATTACGATACCGGCAATTGATAGGCCCATGCTTTTTGCATATTGAACGGTTAAAAATGTGTGATTAATCGTCCCAAGATTAGGCCGTGCTACAATAATAACCGGGAGTTCTAAAGCTTTTATTACATGACTGACTAAAAAATCCTCTCCCAATGGCACCGAAATACCGCCGGCACCTTCTACGATAAAACAATCATGTTTTTCTCTCATTCTCTCCCAATGGAACAAGACCTCTTCCATTTTGATAGCCTTTCCTTCCAGCTTCCCTGCAACGTATGGAGCAAGCGGCTCTTTGAATTCGAAAGGAGTAATCTCTTCATGGGAGAGAAACGTTTGTGACATTTGCTTTAATAAAGCGGTATCGCTTTCTGGATGGTAACGTGAAATACCGCTTAAGAAAGGCTTAAATACCCCGACATCCATCTTTCTCTCTTTAAATAAAGCTGCAAGGCCGCAAGATATAATAGTTTTCCCAACTCCTGTATCTGTGCCTGTTACAAAAAAACCCTTCATATCAACATGTTCAACTCCTTCCCAATTAAATAAAATGACTCTAACAATTTATCTATTTCTCTTACACTGTGATCAGCGGTGACCGTTAATCTGATACGGCTTTCTCCTATTGCAACGGTTGGGGGACGAATAGCCGGTGCATAAATTCCTTTTTCCTGCAGCCGTTTCGCAAATATTACAGCTTTTTGGGCATCCCCAATGACCACAGGAATAATCGGTGTAAGATCCCCTTTTACAACGAAACCCATTTCTACTAGAGCGGTTTTTATCTTTTTTATATACGAAAGCAAAAGTTGGCGTTTTTCGTTACTATTTTCAATTATGTCCAATGCCTCATAAGCAGCAGCACAGCTTGCCGGCGGAATAGCCGTTTGAAAGATAAACGTTCTGGCATGGTTCAGCAGAAAGTCGATGAATACGGCTGAACCGGCAGCAAAACCTCCTTCCGTACCAACAGCTTTGCTCAGGGTGCCAATCACAACATCAGGACAGACACCGAAGTGTTCACTTGTCCCCCTTCCGTTTTCCCCTAAAACACCTGTTGCGTGGGCATCGTCGACGATAACGAAGGCATTGTAGCGTTTAGCAAGCAAGGTGATCTGATCAAGAGGAACAATCGTGCCGTCCATACTAAACACTCCGTCTGTTACGATAAAACGGCGCTGATAACGCTGTGTTTCTTTCAGCTTTCCTTCAAGATCAACCATATCAATATGGCGATAAATGGCCGTATCCGCTTTTGACAGGCGGCAGCCGTCAATAATACTTGCATGATTTAATTGATCGCTTAAAATGATGTCTCCTTTTTCAGGTAAGGATGAAAGTACACCGACGTTGGCTAAGTAGCCGCTAGAAAACAGTAAAGCTGCTTCCGTCCGCTTAAAGCCAGCAATTTTTTTTTCGAGTTTTTCATGCCAGATCGAATTGCCTGTTGTTAAACGTGAACCGCTGCTTCCTGTTCCAAAATGATGCAGTGCTGTTTCTGCTGCAGAGATCAATCGTTTATCATTCGCCAAGCCTAAATAATTATTTGATGAACAGACGATTTGTTTCTTGCCGTCAATATTCATCTCAGGCTGGGGAGCAGAATTCATTGTTCGTACTGTTCGATACAGCCCGGCTTCCTTCGTTCTGTCTAACCGCCCGCTTAACCATTCATCAAAATTCAAAGCTGGTTACCTCTTCAATGGCTTCTTTCATAATTGATACCATTTCTTCAAGCTCTTCTGTTGTGCTCGCGAGAGGAGGCAGAAATGCAATCACATCTCCCAGCGGCCGCGTCAGCATGCCAAGCTCTCTCATTTTTAAAGAAACTTTGTACCCGATCCGCTGTTCAGCAGGATAAGATAATTTTGTTTCCTTTGACTGCACAAGCTCTGCGCCGCACATAAAACCGAGCTGCCGGATATCGCCCACGTGAGGAAGCGATTTCAGATCCTGAAGAAGCAAGTGAAGCCGCTCGGTTTTTCGTGCCACCTGTTCAACGATTTCTTCAGATTCAAACAAACGTAAATTTTCAATCGCAACCGCACAGCCAAGCTGGTTTCCTGTATATGAATGGCCGTGGAAAAAGGTTTTTAAGTTTTCATAATTATCATAGAATGCCTTGTAGATGTCCTCTGTGGCAAAAGTGACGGCAATCGGTAAATATCCTCCTGTAATTCCTTTTCCTGCTGCCATTAAGTCAGGCTGCACATTTTCATGTTCACAGGCAAACATTTTCCCCGTACGTCCAAAGCCTGTCGCAACTTCATCAACAATCAATAAAACATCATAATTTGTACAAAGCTTACGTACACCTGCCAAAAAACCTGCCGGCATCACGATCATACCGGACGCTCCTTGAACCATCGATTCAATAGAAAGCGCTGCTATTTCGCCGTGGTTTTCAATAAGCAGCCGTTCAAGTTCATGCAGGCACTCATCGCGGCACTGTACAGGATCACCGCTTTCAGAGCGGTATACATAAGGGATCGGCGCTTTAAAACTTTCAAACATTAACGGGCCGTATACATGATGGAAAAGCTCGATCGAGCCTACACTGACGGCGCCAATCGTATCGCCATGATAGCCGTTTTTCATCGAGATAAATTTTTGCTTCTCAGGCTTCCCAATGTTCTTCCAATATTGAAACGCCATTTTAAGAGCGATTTCCATCGCTTCAGCGCCGCTATCTGAATAAAAAACACGCGTCAGCTTTTCAGGGCTTATTTCGATTAATTTTTCGGCAAGCTCTGTCGCCGGAACATTTGTCATGCCTAATAATGTGGAGTGCGCGATTTTTCCAAGCTGTTTTTTTATCGCATCATCTAATTCTTTTTTACGGTGCCCGTGTACATTTAGCCAAACAGAGGAAAAGCCGTCATAGTATTCCTTGCCGTTTATGTCTTTTACTTTTATTCCTTTTCCGCTTTCAATGATCAAAGGATTTTCATCATAGTCTTTCATTTGAGTGAAAGGCAGCCAAAGGTTCTTTTTGCTTTTTTCAATCAACTCATGCATCATTTTCTTCCTCCCATTGAATGAAAACAGGCTGTTTTTCCAGGTAGTCTATGTAAGTCTTCAAATCTCTTAAGCCATCGACAAAAAAGATTCGGCAGCCGCCTTCGTTTCCGTATTCTTTCAACTTCGTGATACGCTGATAGCCCAGTTTTTTACTCGCAACGTAGCCGGTTATGTAATCAGGGTCATCTGACCAGCATAATTCTGCGATAGTAGCCGGATGTTTACTTACCTTCGTTGCAAGTACAAGCGCTTCTTTTATTCTTGAATTTCGAGGCATTTGATAACACTTGGACCATTTGTCAAAGTTAGTGTCAGGCCAATCCATCCTGGAAACCCGTACGCCTCTTTCCTTTCTCTGATCAATTCGTTTGCCAGAATGAATATCAAACAGTATAGCTCCCCTCAATCCGGAACATTCAGGAATTTGTTCATACGCTAAATCAATCATCTTTTTTTGAATGCCTGCTTTTTCTAAAAGTTTTCTTGCTAGCACTTGTCCCTTTTCTGCTGATTCAACTTCATGTGTTTCAATGTGTAACGGATTAACCAACTGTATAGGTTCGTCAATACATTCGAACTGAATTTTCATAAAATCCGGTTTTCCTCTTGAATGATATATGCCTTTTTCTAATAAGGCATTCACTGTATGTATCATATTTTCATAGGTTGTAAGCCGTTCTCCGCCAGATAAATGTTTTCCGCCGACTTCATGAGAACCATTCTTGGAAGCTCTCATTCTGACGCTATAAAATTTTTCTTCCCGCATGTCTTCCCCCTTGTTTTCAGTTGATAACAGAATGACAGCAAGTTCAAAACATGTTGTTCGAACAATTGTAAACCACTTTTATAAAAAGGTTAACATTTATGATATTAGTATTCCTTACGTATTCTGTCAATGTGTAAATGAAATTGAAATGTGATTAAAAATAAGAATGCTGGAGGAAAAAGCAAGAAGCCGGTCGTATAGGGAGCTGAAGAACATACAATCATTCAATATCATAAGTAAGGATGACGTGTATATTGAATAGTTAATCGTTAAATCATGGCAGTACACACAGAAGCATTGGTTCAATACTTTCGCCATTAACATCAACCGTATAAACCATAATCATCGCTTGTAGTTTTGAATATTGGTCGTTCCAATACAAAAAAATAATTGGCAGAGCGTCAGTCTTGCGATTAGTCTTGAGCAGTCACGTTCATTTTAGCGCTGTTCCATTCTCCTTTCCTTTCCTATCAGCTTGTCATTTTGCGCGCTACAGCCATTTTTCTAAAAAACGTAAAGCCTCATGCCTCATTACAGCCGTTTCAAAATGCCCGGAAGCGGAACGGACCATCCGGTATCGGTCTGATGCCCCCTGTTCTTGATACAAAGCCGTTAAGGCCGTTTCGATTTTGTTCATCCCCTTAACAGGCGTCAAGCGGTCATGCTCTCCTACAAGGCTTAGATGCGGACGCGGAGCGATCATGCTTTGAATATCTGACGCGGAAAAATGCTTCGCGAGGGAAGGAACATAATAGTAAATGCCGTGGCGGTCGAGGTCCTGTGTTTCAATCAGCGTTTCATGATCAACCTGGCTGCATATATCCACACAGACCTTAATCCGGTCATCAAGCGCCGTCGTCCACCATGCCATTAATCCGCCCATAGACATTCCGATTGTCCCGATTCTGTCAGGCAAAATATCAGGACGGGTCTGTAAATAATCAATCGCTCTCATGCTGTCATATACCATCATGCCCCACATCACCCTGCCGGTCAGAAGCATTTCTTTAAAGATTCCGCTCTCTGTTTTCCCCCTCCTGTCTCCAAACCCCCAATGGTCAAGCGCAAGTACGGCATATCCCCGTGATGTGAATTCTTCAGAAAATGAAGGCGCTTTCAAATATTCCGCACCTTCCGTTAACTCTCTCTTCCCCCTCTCGTAACGCCCCCCATGTGAATGCTGAAACAATACCGCAGGCATTTTGTCTGTTCTGTTTTTTGGTTTTACAAAATAAGCGGGTACTTTTTCAATTCCATTCAAATCAAGAAGCAGCGTTTCGAGAATATCATTCTCTCTTTCTTCTGTTGTTAATGTACTGATACTCATTTTCCGCTTTTCAGGCAGATCACCAAGCAAATGTAAAAGCTGCTCTCTTTTCATATCTTTCATCGTCTCACCCTTTCTTTATCTTCACAATACGATGCAAATTAGGTTTTTCCTTTATTTTCATATACCGAGAAATCAGAATTTATTAAACCTTCACTAAAAATGACTGAAAAATATCTAAATATATCCTTCGAAAGCGTTTACTTCCCTGTGTTAGGATCACTTTAATAAAACAAACGCCTAACTTTTTAGTGAATATTTTCCAACAGAAAAGGAGTTCCATGATGGTTCGTATAAAAGATATTGCCTCCAAGGCCAACGTTTCCAACGGGAAAAAGTCATTAACCATTTATTCACAATGTCTACAGACAGTGAAAAAGAAACGTTCAGAAAACTGGCCGCCGAGTTTGCACAAGAACTTGACTAACATCCGCGTGATGATTCATTTCCCAGGTAATGACTATGAAAATATGATGGGGGTGAGAGTAGCCGCCAATGATCTGAAAATAGAATTATACCTTCAACATCATTCTCACTGTTTTAAGGGTATGTCCCTCAAAGTCTTCATCAAATTCCATATAAAAAAAGATGAAAAAGAACATGAAGGAACAATGCTCTTTTTCACCTTTTTCTTTATATCCAACCACTAGTTTTTCGGCTTTGTTTCGCCTTCCCAGTCGAGCATGCCGCCTTCAACATTCACTGTTTTATAGCCTTGCTCCTGTAAATACATACAGACGTTCATGCTCCGCTTTCCGGAACGGCAGATAAAGACATACTCCTTTTCTTTATCAAAAGCATCCATTTTTTCAGGAATATCACCCATGCGGATATGGACCGCCTCAGGAATCATGCCTTCCGCTACTTCTTCATCTTCTCTCACATCAATGAGATAAAGCTCTTCATCAGCTTTTAATTTTTCTTGAAGTTCAACTGTGCTTATTTCTTTTATAGTCAATGAAAAACACTCCTTATTGTCTTGATGCCTCTAAGTATAGCAAACGCAGTCCGGCTATAGCTATTCCACAGCTTGATTTCCCCTATAAAAAAATCCCCTTCCGGTAAGTGTGGAAGGGGATCTCATCTGTTTCTTAGTTGGCGACAATATTCACTAATTTTCCTGGTACTGCAATCACTTTACGGATCGTTTTTCCTTCAAGCTGCTCTTTGACCTTTTCGTCGTCTTTTGCAAGCTGCTCCAATTGATCCTTCGTTGCATCAGCCGGAACCTGTAACTTCGCTTTGACTTTACCGTTCAGCTGTACCACGATTTCGATTTCATCGTCGATTAATTTCGTTTCATCATATACAGGCCAAGATTCATATGCAATGGAACCTGTGTGTCCGAGTCTTGTCCATAATTCTTCAGCAAGGTGAGGCGCAACCGGGGAAAGAAGCTTCACAAAGCCTTCCACGTATTCTTTAGGAAGCTCTGACGCTTTATAGGCCTCATTGATAAAGACCATGAGCTGTGAAATTCCCGTGTTGAAGCGCAAGCCTTCATAATGGTCAGTCACCTTCATCACTGTTTCATGATACACACGCTCCAGTGTCTCGCCGGCACCTTCTGTTATTTTACTATTGAGCTCTCCGCTGTCTTCAATAAACAAACGCCATACACGGTCCAGGAAGCGGCGTGCACCGTCCAGCCCCGACTCTGACCAGGCAATTGAAGCATCAAGCGGTCCCATAAACATTTCATACAATCTGAGTGTATCAGCGCCATGGGAGGAGACAATTTCATCCGGATTGACGACATTGCCTTTTGATTTGCTCATTTTCTCATTGTTTTCCCCAAGAATCATTCCTTGGTTATAAAGCTGCTGGAACGGTTCTTTCGTCGGTACAACGCCGATATCATAAAGGAATTTATGCCAGAAACGCGCATAAAGAAGATGCAGCACCGCATGCTCCGCTCCGCCGATATACATGTCAACCGGAAGCCACTTATCCAATTTTTCAGGAGAAGCGAGCTGATCCGGATTGTGCGGGTCAATATAGCGAAGGAAATACCAGCAGCTTCCAGCCCATTGCGGCATGGTGTTGGTTTCTCTTCTGCCTTTTTTCCCTGTTTCAGGGTCCGTCACTTCAACCCAGTCCTTAATATTGGCAAGCGGCGATTCTCCGGTTCCGCTCGGCTTGATTTCACTTGTTTTCGGCAGAATCAGCGGCAGCTCCTCTTCCGGCACTGCTGTTGATGTTCCGTCTTCCCAATGAATGATCGGAATCGGCTCGCCCCAATAGCGCTGGCGGCTGAAGAGCCAGTCGCGCAAACGGTATGTGACCTTTTTCTCGCCGTGTTTCGTTTCTTCCAGCCAAGCGATCATTTTTTCAATTGCTTCCTGCTTGCCGAGGCCATTAAGGAAATCAGAATTGACATGCTCTCCGTCTCCGGTGTATGCCTCTTCTTCTACATTACCGCCTTTAACCACTTCTTTAACAGGAAGGCCGAATACTTTGGCGAATTCAAAATCGCGCTCATCATGTCCAGGCACAGCCATCACAGCGCCCGTTCCGTATGACGCAAGCACATAATCTGCGATCCAGATCGGCATTTTTTCCCCGTTCACAGGGTTAATGGCGCAGGCTCCGGTGAAGACGCCTGTTTTTGTTTTTGCAAGATCTGTACGTTCAAGATCGCTCTTCGATTGAACTTCTTTGATATAAGCATCTACAGCTTCTTTCTGTTCAGCGGTTGTGATTTTTTCTACCAAAGCGTGTTCCGGAGCAAGAACAGTGTATGTAGCGCCAAACAGCGTATCAGGTCTTGTCGTAAACACAGTAAAGGATTCATGATGGCCTTCAATATCAAAATGAACGTGTGCGCCTTCAGAACGTCCGATCCAGTTGCGCTGCATGTCTTTAATGCTTTCCGGCCAGTCAAGCTCTTCCAGATCATCGAGAAGCCTGTCCGCATAAGCAGTAATTTTCAGCATCCATTGCCTCATCGGCCGTCTTTCTACAGGATGGCCCCCGCGTTCGCTTTTTCCGTCAATAATTTCTTCATTTGCAAGCACCGTTCCGAGTGCAGGACACCAGTTCACAGGAACCTCATCAACGTACGCCAGCCCTTTTTCATAAAGCTTTAAGAAGATCCACTGCGTCCATTTATAATAACCGGGATCAGTCGTATTGATTTCACGGTCCCAATCATAAGAAAAGCCGAGCGCCTGAATTTGGCGGCGGAAGTTATCTATGTTCTGCTTTGTGAAGATAGCGGGATCGTTCCCCGTATCGAGCGCGTATTGCTCCGCAGGCAGGCCGAACGCGTCCCAGCCCATCGGGTGAAGAACATCGTACCCCTGCATCCGTTTCATACGGGACAGAATATCCGTCGCAGTATAGCCTTCAGGATGGCCGACATGCAAACCGGCTCCTGATGGATAAGGAAACATGTCCAGCGCGTAGAACTTTGGTTTTTCATTATCTTCAAGAGTGGCAAAGGTTTTATTCTCTAGCCAATAGTTCTGCCACTTCTTTTCAATTTCTTTATGCTGAAAACTCAACTTAAAAACCTCCTCCTTATTGAATACGGCGTTTATGTACAAGTATTGACGGGAACAGAAGAATTATATTCAGATTATTCTAAAACTAAAAAAAACTCCCTCATCCCAAAAAGGGACGAGAGACTTTCGTTTTCCCGCGGTACCACCCTCGTTAGCGCGGCTGATGCCGCACTCACTTGATACTTTTAACGCAGTTATGCGTCAGCGGCTTTCACCGCTGCAACTCTGAGGTGAGTTCAGAAACAAATTCGATTGACTTTCACCAGCCGTCAATTCTCTATAGCAAAATCTGTTTCTTACTGCTCCTCTTCACTGTTCTTATCGCAACCGTAATCTTATCTGTATTTTATAGAATTATGTTCATAAGTGCAAGCAGGTTTGTATACAATGGGAATGTACCCTGAACGGGCGCAGTAGAGGACAATTATTCGGGTGGAGGTTCATTTTGACGTTTGGAGCCGGTCGATGCACTATTTTGTTCTCTGACAAAGTCAAAGCTTCTTAGAACAGCTTCACCGCCGTAGCCTGAGATTATGGATAGGATGACGAGTTGGATTCCTGAATCGGGGTTAGCGGATAAGACAAGTAAGATGGAAGCAGCCATGCCGATAAACCAATCTTCCAAAAAACCGAGGTAAATGAACCGCTTTGTCATTCTGGGTTTCTCCAGCCTGCCTCTTTTTTTTACATGACCGAGAATCCCCATTATTCCTCCAATCACACAAGCAATTAAAACCTGATGCAGCATCTTCATCATCACCTTCCTAAAGCCCTTATTTAGTAAAGCGACTTCAGGCCATCCAGCCCCCTTAAACTTTTCCGATGATTTTTCGATATCTACATACTGGCGAATCTGCAAGAAAGTAAAAAAGCTTGTTTCTTCCATTATATGTGAACACATGATCGGTAAGCTTGATGCATTAGATTCATTTTTTTCCAGTGACAATGACCTAGTTATTTATTCAGCACTTATTTTGATCCCGCTCAAGTGTTCAAATTGGTTTCTTATCTTTAGTTTATACGAGGACAAGCCTGAATGACAAACGCTGAATGCGGCTGCTTGAACAAGAACATATGTTATGCTACGGTTACTGTAGGGTTTATAAATGAAGGGGACTTGATTTTACGGAACAATGTGGCTTTAGGCAATGATACCGACAGCCGAAAAGGGGGTTTATATGGCTAGCTCAAATATCTTTGGAATGCAGGAGCAGCTTGAATTAATTAAAAAAGCGCTTGATCATGCGCGCGTTGGTGTGGTGATGACAGACCCCGCCCTCGAAGACAATCCCATTGTGTATGTCAACAACGGATTTGTTCAATTGACCGGATACTCGCCGGACGAGATATTAGGGAAGAACTGTCGTTTTTTACAAGGAAATCAGACAGACGCTCAAGAAGTGGCCAAGATCAGAACCGGTTTAACAAACAAACAGCCGATCACCGTTCAATTACAAAATTATAAAAAAGACGGGACGATGTTTTGGAACGAACTGAATATTGATCCAATATACATTGAACAAGAAGATAAAACATATTTTGTCGGATTTCAAAAGGACATCACTCAGCAAAAAGAGTATGAAAAACTGCTCGAAGATTCACTCGCAGAAATCAGTACACTGTCAACTCCCGTCGTCCCGATACGAAACGGCATTTCAGCACTGCCGCTTATCGGCAATTTGACAGAAGAGCGCTTTGAATCCATTGTTTGTACGCTGACTAACATATTAGCAACATCAAAAGATGATTATTTAATTATCGATTTGTCAGGTTTAGTGGGGGTAAATGAACAAACCGCTGACCAAATCTTCAAACTGCATCATTTGCTCAAATTGACAGGCACAGAGCTTATTATTACAGGCATCAAACCGGTACTTGCCATGAGGATGAACCAGTTGAATGCAAACTTTTCTTCTTTGAAGACATACTTAAATGTAAAAGACGCCGTCAACGTGCTTCCGGTTATGTAAAAAGATCCCGCCAATAGAGCGGGATCTTTTTTAGGAAGAGATTGTCCTTGTTTGATTGCCGTCATCAGATGATGGCAATCGCCTGTCATAAATCACTGTTGTGACGATACTTGCGAGAAGCAGAACCATCAACGCTATAATCAGGACATGAATGCCATACTTATCAACAAGCACTCCGCCAAACAAAGGCCCGATCATTCTCCCTCCAGTTGCCGCGCTGTTGACAAATCCTTGATAAAATCCTTCTTTGCCTTTAGGCGCAAGCTTATTGGCAATGGTCGGCACCGCAGGCCAGACCAGCATTTCCCCGATGGTCAGGATAATCATTGCCGCAAGAAACATGTGAAATTGTTTCGCTGCAAGCAAAATACCATACGACATGATAAATATCACGAAGCCGATCACCATTTGGGCTTTGAGTGATTCAGCCCATTTTTTCACCAAGAAACCGACCAGCGGCTGTCCAAACACAATTAATATTCCATTAACAGTCCAAAGCACACTGTATAATGAAAGAGACATTCCTATACTTTGCGTGTGCGAAGCGATTGTGGTGGACCACTGTGAATAAGCGACCCAGCCCAGCACATACCCGCTGCTCAATATCATAAGCGCCGTAAATGAGGCTCTGCTGCTCACAGGCTCAAAATCAAGGATAGACGTTTGTGCCGCTTGCTTCGACTGAATATTTCGAAATCCGAAATATACGATAAAGAAAAAAACAGCGTACAGCATGGCATTTGCCATAAACACATACGTAAATGAGAAAGCAGCAACCGCGCCTCCAAGCGCCGAACCAACGGCAACTCCGGCATTTTGCGCCACATATATGGCATTAAACGCCTTTCTTCCCCCTTCCGGCCAAATCGAACCGGCCATTGCATAGCTCGCAGGGAACACGACGCCGGAACCAAACCCAACGATCGTAAGAAGCCAAATATAATACGGCCACTGATGAAAAAAGATGAGACCTAATAGACTAACTAGCGTGATCACAATTCCAAGCATAATCGTTTTATAACCGCCGATTTTATCAAACAAGACGCCTCCGGATAAATTACCCACGACACTTGCGCCGGAATTCAGCATGAGAACAAGCCCCGCTACTGTTAACGATTTCCCCAAATGATTGTGAATATATATAGTATTAAGCGGCCAAAGAAAAGACGCTCCCGTTACATTCATAAACATTCCAATTACCAAAATTTTCAAAGCGCGCGGCATATTGATCCCCCTTTCTTTATAAAAAACACGTAAAAACACGGAGTCCGCATAACGTCCCCGTGTTGAATCCAGATATTACAGCCAACCTTTATTCTATCCGCCTCACACAATTTTTTCAACATATGAAAATAAAATAATGATATCCAATTTTTAAACAAAAATGTAAAATGAATAGTAATCATATAAAAAGGGGTTTCGTTATGGCAAATATGTTAGCTGTTTTCGGTTTTCTCGCACTGCTCGTATCACTAGGTTACGGTTTGTTCCACCTGGTCAGAATATTGTCTAAAAAGGAAAAAACATTTTCAAAGACATTTTTCTGGCCGCTTTTTGTCGGAGGTCTGGCTCTGTTAATAGCCGGGGCATCCTTTATGGAGCCGGATTCAAATACAGCCAAGGCCGATGATGAAAAGTATTCCGCTCTCCAAACCTCATACAAAAAACTTTCAAAAGAGCATGACACTTTAGAAAAGGAATACGAAACAATCAGTGCAAACGCTGAAAAAGACCTAAACGCCAGCACTGAAAAGCTGAAAAAAGAAAATAAAGAACTGAAAAAGAAACAAGAAACACTGCAAGCGGAGAACAAAGAACTCAAAGAGAAACAAACCTCATTGAATGAGGACAAGGAAACATTGCGAACGGAAAATAAAAAATTGCAAACAGGGAAAGAAAAGCTGGAACAGGAGTTAAAAGAGGCTAAAACGGCGACAGCCAGTTCAGAAGAACATTCTTCAAACACAGCCCCCTCCTCAGGAAGCACAAATAAGAACAGTTCGGAACCAACCGCCGAGACAAATAAAACGTGTGACATTAAAGGCAGCAAAAGCGGTATCTACCACACTCCAGGCAGTACATACTACGACCGGACGACAGATCCTGCTGAAATGTTTTGCTCAGTTGAAGACGCTGAGGCAGCCGGGTACCGGGCGCCGAAAAGATAAACAAAAAGCTCCAGTTTTTCTGGAGCTTTTTGTTTTACAACGCCGACTTAATCACTTTCTTATAATATAGAACAGACAGGATGCCAAAAATAGAATACAGGGCGGTATATAACACCATCACCATAATCATTGGCGTCCACACCTCTGATCCGAATAAAAACCAGCCGGATTGAACTGCAAAATAACTGTGGAAGAGGCCGATCACCAATGGGATGCCAAAGTTATAGATCTGTTTCATGCGTATTCCCTTCAACAAGTCTCCCTGTGTGAAACCGAGTTTTCTTAAGATTGTATAATTCGGTTTTTCTTCTTCACTTTCATCCATTTGTTTAAAATAAAGGATACAACCCGATGTGATCAGGAACGTTAATCCTAAAAAACCAACGATAAACATGACAATACCAAAAAGAGATTTTTGCGCAATGCTTTCATCAAGCCTCGATAAATGCTGATCGCTTTTATTTACCTTTGCAAAAAGATCATTTGCCTTTTTCAACTGGTCTTCATTTTTCACATGAATTCCGATAGATGCAGAAGACTCTTTCTGGAGTTTAGGTTCTCTATCGTTTTTTAAACGTTTAAATAATGCATCATCCACAATCGCAACGGGCAATCCCCCGGCGGTAAATTTATAGGATAAGAGAAACTCTTTTCTTAACCCTGAATAGGTTAATGATTCAGTCTCATGCTGACCGCTTACTTTGACGCTGCCGGAATCTTTTAAAGACATCAATTTTTGTAAGAGATCCGTATAACCGGAGAAAATGGTTTCATCCGTTGACACGTCAACTCCGTCAATCTCTTTGTCACTAACCACAGCAAGCGGGGTTTTTTTCAGATTACCCTGTATATTTTCAGGATCTCCTTCCACAATGTTCTCGATGTTAAAATTCGCTTGCACAACATTGATTTCTTTTTTGCTATACGGAATGTCATTTTCGTTCAATATCTGCTCAAACTCTTTTGCATCATTTTGATTTGTCATGGAAAAATCTGCCGCCACATTTTGTTCAGCTGTTTTTTCCGCTGAATAATAGGAGATATAACATAAGGATAATAAACCGATCGCAAGTGCTGAAACAGTCGTAATAATCGTTAATAACAAAGCGCTCGATTTCATTCTGAACATAATTGATGAAAGGGATAATACTTCATAAATATTTAAGTAACCGCCCTTGCTTTTTCGGATGATATTAGAGAGAAAGCTGACTGAACCTTTATAAAAGAGATATGTGCCGATTATGACAGTCCCAAGAATAAAGCTCATCGCGAAGAAAAGTTCATTCATTGTCTTGAATTTCCCGCTAAATAACTCGGAAGAAACATAGTATCCTGACAAGATAAACACGATGCCGAGCGCCCCGACAATCATTTGCAGAATTGATATTTTTTTCACTTTATCTTCAGTGGAAGAAGTGACTTTAAACAGTGATAAAATACTTTGCCTTTTAATAAACGTATAATTCATGATCATAATCAAAAGGTAAATGCCGCAAAACACGATGATGGTTTGGATTAGCGCTTGTTGAGAAAAATGCAGTTTCGCTTCCGATTTGACGTCAACAATTTTAAACAAAATCATTACCACTAGTTTAGACATAGAAAATCCGGCAAAAACGCCGACGAATAGAGAACCGAAATATAACAGCACATTTTCCGCACTTAAAACACGAAAAATTTTATGCTTAGTCATTCCGATTAATTGAAATAGACCTATTTCTTTACTCCGTCTTTTAATAAAAATGGTATTGGCATATAACATAAAAATAGAAACAACAACAACGAGTAAGATGGATGCGGTTTTAATTGCCGCTGCGCCTTTAATAGACGCTTTCACTTCGTTAATTGCAGGATCATATTGCAGCGTAACAAATGCGAAATAAAGCGCAACGCTAAAGATTAACGCAAAAACATAGAGGTAATAATTCCGTATATTTTTTTTCAGGTTTCGATAGATAAGCTGATTAATGTTCATGCTGAACCCCGCCTAACACACCTTGCGTTTTCATAATATCCTGGAAGAACGCCTGCCTGTCTTGGCCGCCTTTATTGAGCTGTGTATAAATTTGGCCGTCCTTTATAAAAACGACTCTGCTGCAGTAGCTGGCGGCTACGGGATCATGGGTTACCATAATAATGGTGGCGTCGCGCTTTTGGTTTAATTGGCTCAGCTTGTTTAACAAATCAGATGCGGATTTTGAATCAAGCGCACCGGTCGGTTCATCAGCGAAAATAATGCTTGGTTCATGTATAAATGCTCTTCCTGCGGATGTACGCTGCTTTTGTCCGCCTGAAATTTCATTCGGGTACTTATCTCTCAAATCATAAATGCCTAGCTCCTTCGCTACTTCCTCAAACTTTTGATTGGCTTCTTTTTTAGACATTTTCGTAATAGATAGAGGCAGAAGGATATTCTCTTTCACTGTCAGTGTGTCTAACAAATTATAATCTTGAAAGATAAAGCCTAAATGCTGTTTCCGAAATTCAGCGAGCTCTTTTTCCTTCATATTGGTCATTTCATTTCCGTTAATATTAATGGTCCCGTGACTCACTTTATCAATCGAGGAAAGAACGTTGAGCAATGTTGTTTTACCTGACCCCGACGCTCCCATAATACTGACGAATTCTCCCTTTTGAATGTGGATATCAATGCCCTTTAGCACTTCTTGTTTATTTAGTTTATTTCCGTAGCTTTTTTGAAGTTTATTGGCTTCTAAAATCATCATGTCCCTAATCTCCTTTATGTTGGATAATCTTATTATAGAAAGGAATGCCAGGCTTTTCCTTCGATTAAGCGAACAAAAAAGTAAAGCATGTGACATTTTTGTCACACGCTTATGATGTTTACGAATTCATTCCGTTTCGGGAAGGTTAATGTAAAGCTCGTGCCCAGATTTGGTGTTGAGTGTACATTCATATGAATCAATAAGGGCTTTGCCGCTTTCTTCGCCAAATACAGCCCCATGCCTGTGGAAGCATGATCGTGATGTTTCGTTGTCGATGTAAACCCTTTGTCAAAGATGCGGGATATATCTTTAGGGTCAATCCCCCGCCCAAAGTCTTTCACTTCCAAGTGCGTCCGATCATTCTGCACATAACTTTTTATAACGATATCAGAGGCTTCGCTATATTTAATGGCATTGGTCAGAAGCTGTCTGATGATAAAGGACAGCCATTTCGCATCACTGAGAACTTCCGCTGTCTCCAGCTGAATGTCAAAGCCGATCCCTTTTTGAATACACCATGATTGTAAGTCCCGGATCTCTTTGAAAATCAAGGACTTGAGCTGAATGGTTTCTAAGGACAGATCATTTTCGATAAATGATATGCGTTTTTGATGAAGCTGCTGATCGAGAAGCAGATGAATACGCAGCCATTCATATGATAACGAGGATTTGAATGATTGATCTTCCATTCTCTCAATAATTAAATGCATCGCCGTTAATGGGGTTTTGACTTCATGAATCCAAGCCATGAGTTCATCTTTTTCATTCTCTAACATCAAGCGATTTTGTGACGCTGTTTGTTTCAATTGTTTCGTTTGGCCGGCGATGCTTCTCTCAATAATGGTTTCAAAAGGAGACTCAGGGTCATTGATACTTGTCACATCAAGATTGTTTTCCCATTCTTCGAGACTTTTATAAAATTTCGTTTCTTTATGGCAGCGGATCACGACAAAGATTGTAAACACGATAAGTGATAGGTAGACAATATAAAGGACCGGTTTAAATGGAATGGCCGAATCAATATAAGCAATAAGCAGGATGAGACACTGCTGAAATAAAAAAACAAGGATCCAGCTCCGCCTCTCGATCAGAAAGGATTTAATCATATAGACTGTCCTCTTCTTTCGCCATGTAACCTTGCCCGACCTTTGTCTCAATAAATTGCCCCAAGTCCAAAGTGTCCAATTTTTTCCGCAACCGATTTAAGTTAACCGTTAATGTATTATCGCTCACAAAACGTTCATCATTCCACAAGCTTCTTATTAGCTCTTCCCGGCTTACAATCTTATTTTTTTGTTCGATCAGCCGCTTTAAAATGAACATTTCGTTCTTCGTCAGCTCAATAGAACCTGTTTCATTGCTGACTAAATTTTGTTCAGAATCTACGGTCGCCCCGCACCATGTTTTAAGGACGATGGGTTCTGAATTGTAATGATACACGCGCCGAAAAATGGCTTGTATTTTCGCAATCAGAACATCAAAATGAAACGGCTTTTGGATAAAGTCATCGGCCCCAAGTTGCATAGACATCACCATATCTGCAGGATGATCTCGCGAGGATAAAAAGAGAATGGGAACATTAGACCGGGAACGAATCATCCGGCACCAATGAAACCCGTCAAATTTGGGCAGCTGAATATCAATAATGACGCAATCAGGTTTTATCGCCGTAAATTCTTGAATCACTTGACTGAAATCCTGAATGCCGTACACATCATAAGACCACCCGGTTAAACGCTCTTTGATTTCATAAAACAGCGACTCATCATCTTCAATCAGCAAAAGTTTAAACAATGGATTCACCGCACTTTTCACTTTGATAGGTGTATAGAGAAAAGCCGGCTGATTCAGCCGGCTGTTTCATTATTATAATTCTCTTCTTAACGCCGTCAAGACGTTTGTTTTTGTGGCTTTTCTGGCCGGGTTTAAGCCTGATATAATCGCAACCCCTGCGCTGATGACAGTCGCAATAATGACAAGGCTCAGCGGAATATAAGAGAACGTATAGTCCAATTCGCCCGCCGCGCCGGCTCCGGTTGATTCAAGGATGACCGGAACAGCCAGATTCACAATATAACTCACTCCGTAAGAAATAATAATTCCGATGACAGAACCTAAGATACCGATATATGCGCTTTCCATCAAAAACATTCTGCGGATAATAGACGGGTTTGCGCCGATTGCCTTCATGATCCCGATCTCTTGCGTCCGTTCTGTAACGGCCATTGTCATTGTATTAAAGATACCAATGGCAGAGATAATAACGGCTATGCATCCGACGAAGATCAGTCCGATTTTGAAGACCATAAAGAAGGTGTTTACGCCCTGCAGCTGTGTTGTGACCGACATGACGTTATAACCGGCATCAGTTAAATCATTTGTCAGCTGCTCTACATTATCAAATTTATCAGCATAAACGCTTACGCTTTTTTGAATACTTTCGCTATCTTTAGATAAATCAAGAAACTTGGAGAACTCCCCTTTAAACGCATCACTTACAAAAACAGATGAATCCTCCATCCAATCATTTTTCGGTTTCTTTGTAATGCCGACAACTTTAAAATCATATGTTTTCTCTGAAGTTTTGCCCGTTTTTTCATCAACTTTTGATACGTTCAGTTCGATGGTTTGGTTCAGAATATCCTTGGTATACCCTTTAGGCTCTTTCAATTCTGCATTATTCCCATTGTTCTCGTTTATTTGTTTTTCAAAGTCTTTTGATTCTTTTTCAGTCCACAAATATTTCGCAAAATCATATCCAACCACAATCTCATTTTCTGATTTTGCGACACGGCCTTTATCCAATTCCATATTTGATTTTAATTCATCACTCATATTAGTCAGCGTCAGGGACATATTTTCATTTGTTCTATTGTTTAATTTGGCTTTGACCGGTTCATGCACCTCTGTTCTTTCAACCACGGCTTTTGCGTGTTTAAATTTTTCTAACTCCGATTTTTTGACCGCTTTGCCATCATCTTTGCCGTAAACAGAAATTTTCGTGACAATTTGCTGGCTCATCGTCATATCGGTAATGGTCTTTTGAATCCCAAATCCGACAGACGATAATACAATTAAAAACGCACAGGCCATTGTTGTCGCAAGCACCGTCATGAAGACACGCAGCCTGTTTTTCTTCATATTTCTTCTGATAAAATCGACTTGATCCTTAAACCTCAACGGTAACTCCCCCTTTTAACACACCGTCATGCAGCTGGAATTTTGAATGGGCGATGGATGCAACCTCATCGTCATGGGTGATGATCACAAATGTAATCCCGCGCTCGCGGTTGAGCTGCTGAATAAATTCAAGCACTTCATGCTCTGTTTCTGAATCAAGGCTTCCCGTCGGCTCATCGGCTAAAATGATCGATGGATTCAAAATTAACGCCCTCGCGATGCTGACACGCTGCTGCTGGCCGCCGGACAGTTCATTCGGATAGTGGCTGGCATGGTTTTCGAGACCGACGCGCTTCAGCATGTCCTGTACTTTCTGCTTCCGCTCAGACGGCTTTACGCCTTTGAGCGCCAGCGGCATTTCCACATTTTCGTACGTCGTCAGGCTCCCAATAAGCTGAAAGCTCTGAAAGATAAAACCAAAATGCTCAAGACGGAAATTAGCCCATTCCTTTTCGTTAAAGCCGGTAACATCTGTGCCGTCAATAACGATTCTTCCTTTAGTTGGCGAGATGTACCCCGAAATGAGATTCAAGAGCGTCGATTTCCCTGATCCGCTCCGTCCGACGATACAGGCGATTTCTCCTTTAGACACCGTCAACGAGACGTCCTTTAAGACAGGGACCTCATTCTCTCTGCCTTTTTTGCCGATTTTAAATGAATGGTCGATATGCTGAACATCTATCATGTTTTTCTCTCCCTTACAGATGCTTTGTTTTTTTATAAATCGAAAAGTAGCTGATTAAAAATCCGACAACTGCGCCGATCATCATTCCGATGATGTAGCCAACAATAGATTGGCCGGCAGAATATCCGAAATAGCCGAACCCAAGAATTCCAAATGCAATCACGAGAATCTGAACAGGACGGTCAAACGCTTTCCACAAAAAGAAGCTTCCGTTTCGTTCGCTCGGATGTTTACTGAAACTGAAATATCCGATCAGATAAAAGATCATACTCATCGCTGCCGGAATAAGTAGGATATATTTGCTGTCTATGATCCAATCTGTTCCTCCATACACAATTGGGATAAAATAACCAAAAACTTCAAACGTGAGCACCTGATCCAATCTGTAAAGAATGGACCGACCAAAAATAATCTCAATATTAATAGCTGGTAAAGTTATGATTAAAAATGGTAAAATCGCGACAGTAAATCCCGTTAATAGCTGGGCAAAGACGTTTCCTGTTAAAGCGCCGGCAGCCATAACCAATGCATACGTCATAAAAGTAATAATCATCATTCCGACCACATAGTGGTGGAAAAACATTACAGAATCCGGTTTTAGCAAAAGGATAAGCAATTCAGAAAACAGATATCCAAGAAGCTGCGAAACCGTCAATACCGCGGCGCCCATAAAAAATTTCGCATTAAAAATCTGGCTTTTTTTATAAGGCAGGCTTAATGTAAAATCTAAAGTCCCTTTACTTCGTTCAATCCCGATCTGAGAGATCGCCAGCACAATGCCCGCCGCCCAGTTTATCTGCATCAGTCCGCCGGACGAATAATTGATAATATAAGTACAAGATTCGAGCATATTAGAATTAAGACAGCCTTGATAACTAAAATAATCACTCATAATCGAAAGTGGATTAATCAGCATCAAAAACGAAAAAATCACCAGCAGCACCACTTGATTCTGCTTCCATTCCTTAAACCACAGTCCGCGGTCTACCATCTGCGCTTCCCTCCAAACTTCGCTATGAATACTTCTTCTAAGTTGACAGGAAGTTCATGCCATACTTTTGGTTTCAGATCTTTTAAAAATTGCTTTTTCTTCTCATCTTTTTTCAGAATCAGAACGGTATAAAACACGCCCGCCTGGTCCAATAAAGGAATGTTTTGTTCTCTGATGGCCAAATTGACATCAGATTCGTATGCAATTTGAATTTTGATGTATTCTTCTTTCAATTCATCAAGATCCATAACATTTGTGAGCCTGTTATCTTCAAGAAAACCGATCCGATTGCACATTCTTTCAATGTCCTCAAGGCGGTGGGATGTAATCAATATACTCGTATCGCGCTCCGCCACTTCATCAATCATCAGCTGAAGCACATCGTGCCGTGTGACTGCATCAATACCGTCTGTCGGCTCATCAAGCAGAATGAGTGCAGGCCGGGCTGCAAAAGAAAGAACAAGTGACATTTGTTTTTTCAACCCTGTCGAAAGATCGCGGTATTTTTTTGTTTCCGGAATTTCATATCTGTTCATCAGCTCATTGGCATACGTCACATCAAAATTTGGGTAGATTCTTCTTAAAATGTCAACAAGCTGCTTATAAGTATATTTATCATAAAAAGGGTTCTGAACCGGCATATAAATCATGTTTTGCTTTACTTTCGGATGCTTTTTAATCTCCACATTATTGAATAAAATCTCACCCTGATCCGGAATGATGATTTGCTGGATTAAACGGAGCAAGGTTGTTTTTCCCGATCCGTTCCGTCCGAGGAGACCGAAGATTTCACCCTTCTCAATGGTCAGTGAGACATCTTTCAGCACTTCTTTTCCATCTATCGTTTTTGAAAGCTGCCGCAAATCAATCATTCCGTTTCCCTCCTTTTACATCAGCGCTGATTTCCTTTATCCATTCCTGGAGTTTCTCCAGCTCGACTCCCGCATAATGTGCATCGATGATGAGCTGCTTGAGTTGCTCTTTAATCATCGTCATCTTCCCTTCAACCAATGTCGTTTTTGCCTCTTCCGATATATAGGTTCCTCTGCCTCTCAGCGTTTCAATGATCCCTTCACGTTCAAGCTCCTTGTAGGCTTTGCTGACAGTGTTCGGATTGGCAATAATGATAGTCGCCAGTTCCCTGACAGAAGGAAGCTTATCTCCTGGGGCCATGATCCCTTTTAAACAAAGCTCTTTCATCTGCTGAATAATTTGCTCGTAAATCGGAGTTGAGCTTCTCGGATCGATTTGAATCATTTACTTCCCTTCTTTCTGTACGATCTGCAAACTCTTAAAAATAAAAATGGTCTTCGATACTTTTTTGCCATTCGAAACCGAGCATGACAAGAATAAGAAAAAAGGAACAGGCAATAACTGAAGCTGCTATCAGCATGGGCATGTTTCTCTTACGCGGCCTTTTGTTTTTCATTCGGTCGTCTCCTTTCATCAGCGTATGTATGTGATTTGGTTTCATTAGTGTTTGCCGTGTATTACATCAAGTAGTACACTTAATACAATAAACACACTGCTAGAAAAAGTCAATGACTTTTTTGCCAAAAAAAATGGACCCTCTCAAAAAGGGTCCATTCATTCTTTACTCATCGTAAGAACGCTGCAAAATCATATTGTTTTGCAGTGATTGAAGCTGAAGCCTCATCCGGTAAAGCTGCTCTCTTTGCTGGTCGTTTGATGACAAAGACAGCTTATTTAACTCATTCACCGCATTTTCCAGCTTCATTTGCGCTTCGCTGTATTCTTCCTCATTGTAATGCTCTTGTCTGGCGCTGATCTTAAATTGTTCAGAAGCAAATTCATATGCCTGTTCGCTTCGTTGGAGATGTTCATCTACAGATTGTCTTGTTGCCATAAAAAACCTCCTCCATAAAAGGCTTATGTATAGCTTTAACAATTAGATGAAATAAATAATAAGCAATAAGATACTCATTTAACTTTTTTTACATAAAAAATATCAATTAATATAATCTTTATAATATTCCTTCATTTTTCCCCTTTGTACTTTTCCACTCGTGGTTTTTAAAATTTTTCTTACTGGTATGATTTGATGTACTTCTAAGCCTAGCTGTTGGGAAATTACTTTCTTTATCTCCTGATCCACTAAAGTCATGTTAAAACTTTTTTTACACCTAAAAAAGAGAACAATATCCTCCTCACCTTTTACTTCATTATAAACTCCACAAGCAACTACATTTCCTAATTCAACCTCTTTTACATTTTCTGCAATTCTTTCTATGTCATGGGCATAATAATTTTGCCCATTTTTAATGATAATATCTTTAGATCTGCCTGTAACAACAAGACTACCTTCACGTATAAAACCTATATCTCCTGTATTTAGCCAACCATCTGGTGTCAAAATATCTTTTGTAGCACTTTCATTGTTATAGTACCCGGATGTTACATTGTCACCTTTTATTTGTATAAGACCTACATACCCATCTTTTAAAACATTATTAAGATCATCACAAATACGGAATACACAATTATTAACTGCAGTTCCAACTTCAACAAAAGTAATACTTTTTTCTTGATTAATTATCTCCCTCACTTTTTGACCAATACCAACTGAAGCCCTGTCAACATTGACAGGAACAAAAAGTTCTCCAACTTTAGGAACACTTACAGCAACGGTCGCTTCTGCCAAACCATATACAGTATTAAGCGCCTTAGCATTCAATTCAAATTGACTCATTTCCTGTAGAAAGTTGTTACATAATAAGGCAGAAATAGGTTCAGCCCCATTAGCGATAAGCCTTACGCACGATAAATCCCAATTATAAGAACCACTTTTCTTATAATGATCTAAAAAAAATTTAAAACCAAAGTTTGGTGAATAAAGCTGAGTAATTCGATGTTCATCTGCTTTCATTAACCACAAACTCGGTCTTCTTATAAAAACTGAAGTTGGTATAATATATTGCTGAATTTTTTTTAGAGTTGATGCTAAATGTACAGCTATGAGCCCCATATCATGTGTTAACGGCATCCAACTTAATGATGAATCAACATCTGTTGTCCCCCAAGCATCATTTAATGCTGATAAATTAGTAGTTAGATTTTCATGTGTCAAAACTACCCCCTTTGGATCCCCTGTAGTACCTGAAGAGAACTGAATAAAAGCAATATCATCAGGTTTAGGTGGCATTAATTCTCCGATCAAATCAGTATCAACTTGAATTTCATTTAATAGTATAGACTTATTTGACATAGCATCAGAAATATGCGATTCGGCAATCTCTTGTAAAGATGTTAGATTTTTTAAATCTGATATTATAAAAGGATTATTGAGGATTTTCCATATACGGATTACCTTTAATTTATTTTCAGAATTGTAACCTATACTTAAGGGAACAGGTATAATCCCACCCAAAATGCATGCCCAAAAAACTTGAATAAATGCAGTATTATCGGTTATTTGCAAAATTAATTCATCGTTTTTTTTCAGACCCTTCTTTTGTAACATACCAAGAACTTTTATTGATTTCTCATATAATTCATGATATGAAACATAAGTTTCATCATTAGCTCCGCTAATAAATGTAATACCTTTGTTATTCCGATTTTGTGCATCAGTTATTATATCGAAAACTGTATTATTCATTTTTTCTCCTCTATATCTATAATATTTTTAAAGTTTTCATTTAAGTTATCTAAAAGAAATTTTATTTTTTTTGTATTTAGGTAATAATAAGTCTTATTTTGAATTCGGGTACTTTGAACTAAACCTTGAATTGTCAAAACTCTCATATGATGAGATATTGTAGCATTTGTCAAATGTAATTGTTCTGCTATTTCGTTTGCATAAAGCTTTTTATTTTTTAATAAAATTAATATTTTAAACTTACTTTTATCAGATATTAATTTTAATAAATTCACTACTTGATCAATATCTATTTTTTCATTTTTAAATAGTTGGTCAACTTTATATCCAAGACCCAGATAAATTTCATCAATCTTTTTAGTTATAGTAGCTGTATACGGAATTAGAGTAGGATAGATGTTAATATAACTACAGTTTATATACTCTTTTCCCTTAATTGTTTCAATAATATGTTTTGGGAATTCATCATTAATATTCTTCAATTGATCAATCCAAATTTCTCTAAATGGTGTTAATATTGTTAAAGCATAATTAAGTCTATCATTAATGGATAGTAATCCTTTACAAAAGAGTTCTACATATATTTTTGGCGATTTTAAAACCTTAAATATAATCCATTTAAATTCATCTTTTATCTTCAACTCATTTAATAATGAAAAAGTCTTATCAATGTTACCTAAGTACCCGTCTAAGTTAGTTCTATCTGATTGTCCATTTAAATACAATAAAGATTGTAATATATTTGTTTGTACTTCTTCATCAGAATAATTCAATAAAAAATCTATGGTTTCGGAAAAGTTCTTGTTATAAATATCAGACACTTTAAAAAAGGAAGTTGCCAAACAAAAAATATTAGCATTAACAACATCCTTATATTCACAAAAACTTTCAAAATAAAAATTTAAATATTCTTCTTTTAAATTTATTTTTTTCAGTTCCTCTAACAATTGATAATATTCTTTTTCTAAAGTCAAATTCATTTCATTACAGTATTCTATAAAAAAATTAGTATGTTTTAAAAACAAAATCGAAGATATTTTATCGGAGAAATCAGCAGCATTTTCATTCAACCTTATTTTCATTTTAATAACTCCTTATATTACCTAAATAGTAGTATTAATTTTATACCTATTTTTTATATACTTAATTGAACAAGTTTCACCATGTCCTGGACAAACAATGGTATTTTCATTCATTTTATTCAGTAAATAAGAAATCGATCTTCGCAACAGTTCTCCATTACCTGTTTTTTTGTCAACTCCAGAATTTTCATCCTTAAACATAGTATCCCCTGTAAATAAAAATTCATCAATCTTTATACATATACTTCCAGACGTGTGACCTGGACAAAGGATAGGCAGAAATTCTAACCCTTTGAGTTTCATTATTTTATTTTCTTTAAGGAGAATATCACTTTTTTCGAATAAAAAGGATTTTCCCATGAGTGCCAACCCATTATTCACTAAATCCTTTGCAAAATTCAATTCTTTTTCATGTATTACAAAATTACATTTGAATTTTTCCTTTATTTCTTGAGCTGAATATGTATGGTCAAAATGAGAATGGGTAAATATAATATAATTAATTCCTTTAATTTTTTCTTTTTCACAGAATTGTGTTAAATATTTGATGCTAACCCCAGAGTCAATTAGAATTGTTTGTTCATTACTATTGATTAAATATGTGTTAGAAGTATTCACTCCGTTAGAAAATTTAAAAATTTTGTACTCAGCTGTTTCATATATTAGTTCATCTATTTCTACACACGTTTTAGTGTTTTGATTCACATAATCTAGTATTTCTCTTAGGCTTTCATTTTGAATAAAAGATTCTAATACTATATCTGGTAACTTATTCTTTATTTCATGATACATACTCACTAAGCTTAATGAATCTCCTCCAACCTCATAAATGTCTTGCTTTAAATCAATTTCTTTAACGCCAAAGGTCTTTGCCCATGCATCAACAATAATTTTTTCATTATCATTTAAAACAATGTCATCCTTTAACACATAATTTCTTCTTTCTTCATTATACCAACATCTTGTTTTTTTAAATGGATAAACAGGCAACGAGACAACCTGACAATCATTTTGATAAATTCTATGCCAGTTGATGTTTTTACCTTGGATATACTGTTTACAGATATTCTGTAAATCATGGTTAAGTGGATTAATCTCGCTCTCTATTTGTCCATATTCTATGTCACAAACATTGTTTAAAAATGTATCCTTCAGTTGGAAATTCTCATTCTCCTTTAGAAGCTCAGTTAGGCATTCATAGAGTTTTTTCATTAATTCTTCTTTATTTGAAGCTATAATAGCTAATCTATATTTGTTATGATCCCTTCTACAATTTAAAGTGTATGATACATCAGTTAAAATCAATTCTTGCTCGTTGTAAATAAAGTGATAAAATTCTTGTAATTTAATTTTCAAAATCTCTAGATCATTAGCAGATAATGTGAAAATCAAAGGCTTTTCTTTGGTTAAATTTCTTTCTTTCTTGTAATTAGAAATAATAATGTGACAGTTAGTTCCACTCATTCCAAAAGAACTTATACTTGCAAATAACCTTTCATTCTCATCTAAATTAACTTCTTGTTTATTTATGTATATTGGTGAGTCACTAAGGTCGATTTTTTTGTTAGGTGTATTAAAATTTATATTAGGAGGGAATTTTCTCTCATTTATTGCCAATATAGATTTCAGTAGTCCTGCTGCTCCAGAGGCACTGAGCAGATGACCTATATTATTCTTAACAGATCCTATAGGACAATATTGTTTTTTTGCTGTTCTGTCCTTTAAAACTTGACTCATCGCTTCCAATTCTATTAAATCACCTATAGCTGTTCCAGTTCCATGACCTTCTATAAACGATAGCTTATTAACATCTATATCAAATTTACTTAAATTTTCAGATATTAGATTTCTCTGGCCATCCAAACTAGGTGTAGCTATTCCAAGTGAATTTCCATGGTTTTGAATGCTGCTTGCCTCGATTACCGCATAGATATTATCCTTGTCTCTTAAGGCACTATATAAGGGTTTTAACACGAAAGAAATTATCCCCTCTCCAAAACCAGTTCCATCCGAGTCATCATCATATGCTTTTGTCCTATAATTCTTTGATTCAATCCCCAACTTTACATCATGTTGAAGAGGTATAAGATTTAAGTTACATCCACCAGCAATAGCCATTTCACATTCTTTGTATAAAATAGCCTTACATGCTTCATGAACGGCTACTAGAGATGACGAGCAAGAGGTATCTATGGTCAAACTTGGTCCTTTTAGATCAAAGTAATGTGAAACTCGACTAGCTATCATTGATGGCAAATTGTTTACAATACTAATTGGATCTCTAATTGATGAATCGTAAATAATCTTATCGTAATTATATATAGCATCACTATTACTACTTCCAACATATACACCAACATTTTGCCCTTTAATATGATTTGCTGTATATCCTGCATCCAATAAAGAATTAAAACTCGTTTCCAAAAACAGTCTTTGTCTAGGATCCATTAAACATGCTTCTTGATATGGAATTTTAAAATATCTATAATCAAATTTATCGACATCACTAACAAATGCCATTTGTTGATATCTTAAATTTTCTGAGTTAATACCTATATGGTTGAAAAAGTTATCACAATCTAACTTTCTGTCATTGTCAATATAATCTACACAATCCACTTTATTCATCAAATTATCCCAAAATTCTTTATAATCATTAGACTTAGGTAATTTTGAAGAAATACCAATAACAGCAACTTTATCTTTTATTTCTGTTCTATTAAATGTTTGTTGATCATTAGTATTAATGTGTTCAAATATATTGAACATAAGCTTGTTCTTCCTTTCTTTTAGAGCACCTCATCAAAAGGTGCTCTATTTTTAATTTAATTTGGAAATTACATCTATAAAGGTTTTAAAAAATAATTCCATCGATTCATTTTTTAATTTATCATTCGAATATATTATTGAAAGATGTATTTTTTTGTCCGTAGAATGAGTATATTCAAAAATAAAATCATAATACTTACTCAGATTATGTTGTATATTTTCTAAGTAATCTCCATTTATTATTATTACATTTATAGAAGAAGAGTTGTTTTTTAAATTTATTTTTTTTGTATATTGGAATTTACTGTGGAAACTTTTTTCAATAGAGTTACTTTTTATGAAATTTCTTAGTTCTTCAAGACTTTGATAGTTTTTTGTTACTACTTTTTCAAACATTATAAAGCTGTTGTTTTGCAAATTAGATATAAAGTATTCTTCTTTTTCTACAAAGCTTGATAATAAATACAGAAAAGTATTAACAATGTTAGACTCTGTTTCCTTATTAAGGATTAAGTTTATTTTTTTTCCAAAACAATAATTTTCTTACTCTCATAGTTATCTTCGTTATTTAAGATTTTTTGAGGAACTTCTATTGAATCTAAAGGTAAATTAGAAACTGAATTTGTTTGACTATTTAAATACTGAGATATTTGTTCTATACTTTGATATTTAAATAAATCAGCGATGTTTAAATCTTTATAATCATTCTGCATTTTTGAATAAAGCAGCGATAAGGTGATTGAGTTGCCACCTAATTCAAAGAAGTTATCATT
>NZ_JAAPBE010000020.1:0-504 GCF_022695965.1 Bacillus sp. HU-1818 | reverse complement strand
ACTCATTCGGGAATTTGGAGAATTGTACGCCGGGCGGAAACTTGAGCCGTTGCGCATCCAATACAAAGATTACGCCGTATGGCAGCAGGACTTCAAAAAAGGCGACACATATCAGAAGCAGGAATCTTATTGGCTGAAGCAGCTCGGAGGCGAGCTGCCTGTGCTTGAACTGCCGGCGGACAAGCCCCGTCCGGCGGTGCGAAGCTTCGCCGGTGACAAGATCTCATTTACTCTGGACGAAGAGGTCACGTCCGGCCTGAACCGCCTCGCGCGGGAAAACGGAAGCACCCTGTATATGGTGCTTCTTGCGGCCTACTCAGCTTTATTGGCGCGCCTCAGCGGGCAAGAGGAAATCGTGGTCGGATCACCGATCGCCGGCCGGCCGCATGAAGACCTTGAACCTGTGCTCGGCATGTTCGTAAACACGTTGGCGCTTCGGACACGCCCGGAGGGCGGAAAGGGTTTCACAGACTATTTGCAGGAAGTCCGTCAGACAGCGCTGGA
>NZ_JAAPBE010000002.1:0-1034033 GCF_022695965.1 Bacillus sp. HU-1818 | reverse complement strand
TGGATCGCAGATTAAGTTCGCCACATCCTGTGGCAACATCTGCGTGACCTGCATCGCGCAGGCCTCAGTTTGACTGACTACGCACATCGCTGTGCGATTTTTATGTTAAAACTTTGAATTAACAGGTACGTTTTGTCTTGTTTAGTTTTCAAAGATCATCTTGTCCGCTTCGTTTGAAGCAGCTTTATTACTATAACATCCAGCTTCATTTATGTCAATAACTTTTTTGAAGTTTTTTTGAAGCTTGTTGTTGTGTCACTGTTGTTTATCAGCGACGAATAATAATATATCATTCTGAAACATTTATTGCAATAGTTTTTTTAAAAAAATCTAGAATAAAATCAGAAACATAAATAAGGCAATTCTATTTATTCCTCTAAACTCTTTTAATCTCAGGGACTGTTTGATTTGAATACTAATTGAACACCGCATACTTCAGGGAAATGTATTAGTGTTAAGTGCGTAAAAACTGGCACACCTCTTTACAGTGTGTCATCTCTTTTGGACCCATTTGAATTCACCTTACAACTCCCCCTTTGAATATTTTCTTCTATATGAAGAGTAAACTAAATTTAGATTTTGAGAGAGACCGTTATAAGCTTATGTTTCAAAGGACCGAACTATATATGCTGCTGTTTTAATCACTTACATGTTATCTTGTTGTTTCTTTTACTTTCTTGTATAGTAGAAATGAACTAAATACTTGATGACCGCAAGGGGAGCATTAAAGCTGAGAGTGAACGGTTTCGTTCTGACCCTTTGAACCTGTTAGTTAACGCTGGCGTAGGGATGTGGCAAAGCCAAATGAATTGCAGAACGTAAAGCAGTGCGTGGAACTTTCCCATCCTTCCCCGCACTGCTTTTTTGTTTGTCCTTATGGATTGTCTAATGGAAGGGGAATTTTTATGAATCAATCAAAACAACTGGTACGCCTTATTGAAATTGCAATCATGACAGGGGCTGCAGTCATATTAGACATTATTTCCGGGATGTTTCTGCGGATGCCTCAAGGAGGATCGATCTCCATTATGATGATACCCATCTTTTTGATTTCGTTCAGGTGGGGAGTAAAAGCTGGCCTTACTTCCGGACTTCTGACCGGCCTTGTGCAGATTGCTATCGGTAATCTGTTCGCCCAGCATCCTGTTCAGCTTCTGCTCGACTATCTTGTCGCTTTCGCTGTCATAGGAATTAGCGGATTATTTGCTTCTGTTGTTTATAAAGCCGCTGTTTCAAAAGAAAAAGGGAAATTGATTACTTCTGTCATTATCGCTGTTTTTATGGGAAGTTTTTTACGCTATGCCGCCCATGTCATTTCCGGCGCGGTGTTTTTTGGCAGTTTTGCCCCCAAAGGCACTCCGGTATGGATTTATTCTTTAAGTTATAATGCAACCTATATGGTGCCTTCTTTCATAATATGCGCTGTTGTGCTCTGTTTATTATTTATTACAGCTCCGCGTCTTTTACAGACAGAGAAGGCTTAACATCGCAAAAACCAGCGGAATCAATCCGCTGGTTTTTTATGTTTCCTCTAGATTCGCAACCAGTACATATCTTTCCGGAGCAGAGCCGATAAAGTCAAAGGGATAACAAGTCGATAATGTGAGCGTGGCACGCGGCTTAGGCACAATGATTGTCCGATCGTCTGAATCTACAATTCGCACCTTTTTAACTTTATAAGTGAATGTGCCGTAGGATGCTTTTACGATTAACTTATCCCCTTCTCCAACTTCCCCCAACTTTCTGAATACAGTATCACGGTGGCCGGCAAGGACCGAATTATCATTTTCACCCGGCAAGACGGAACCTGCATAATGTCCAACTCCTTTTTCAAGCTCGTCCTCATCGGTTCCATGGTAAATCGGCAATTCGGCGCCTATCTTCGGTATGACCAAATCGCCGATTTTTTCTCCCGTTTGAAAGGTTGCGTTAATTTCTTCAGCTTTTGTTTTTGGTTCTGCCGCCTTAGCGGCGCCTGAAGCATTTTTTTCATTTGCTGTTTGCTTTTGCTCTTTGAACTGGCCGAATTGAAACAGCGCGTAACCTTGTAATAGCTTCCATGCATTTGTGGAAGTAATATATAGACCTCCGGCTATTAGGCATATGGACAAAATAAAGACTGTTTTTCGTTTGTTAGATTGTTTAAAACGTTTAATGTGCAGTCACTCATTTCTTTTACTTCAATGATGCTGTTTTACGAAGTTTTCTTATCATAAGCAGTCCGCCGGCCAGCAATAAAAGCCCAAACATAGACCATTCCGCATAATGGCCTGCTGTTTTAGGGAGCTTGGCGCCTTTTACCGTTTTTTCCACCTGTGCGGCGCTGGTTTTTTTAGGCTTTGTTGACGTTTTACTCTCTTTTACAATCTGTTCTGCTTTTCGGATATCGCTCCCGGTTTGATGTGCTGTTTCAGAGTCTACCATGTCCGCTGTAAAAATAGCGTCAAGCAGGAATTTTCCGTTCCAGTCATATAGTTCAACCAAAAGCTTGGACCCTTGGGCCGGGTTGACAGACAACAGGCTCCGGGCTGTAAGTTCTTTTTTGCTGTTCCCATTAATGAGGTAAAATTTCGTTTTCACTTGAAAAGTGTTTTGAAAATCGTTCATCACATCGAGCAGTTCCGCAATTTCGCCTGCAGATAGTTCACTGATGCTCGTAAAACTTGGCAAATCAAGCAGGCGGTCTGATAAAGCTAATAGCTTGTCCGAAAACTGAGGATCTTTTTTCTCCAAAGCGGACATATGCTGATAGAGATTCTCCAATTCATTTTGGTCGATGCCGATTTGGCTGAACAGTTTCATAAATTGTTCTTCCGCCTGCTTCTCTTCTAATGCTGCGGATAGATACTCTTCTGCATCCTCTATTGAATCTGTATATAACCTGATGTCTTCATCACCAGGGAACATCTTTGCGTATTCACTTTTAGTCAGTCCGTATTTTTTCAGCAGGGCTGCAAAATTTTCGTCAGTCAGCGGTGTGTAGCTTGTTATGTAATCAAGTGCGCTGACAAAGTCATCGGCAAATACATACACATCCTGAATGGCTTGGCTTTTTTGAAGAAAACCGAACACAAACAGCTGCTGCTCCGCTTCTTTCTTGCTCATGCCGTATTCTTTTAAGTAAGCGGCGAGCGTTTTATCCGTCAGCCTGTCTCCAAGATACTCCCGCAATTCAGCGGCGGAGGTAAAGTCATTCAAATCTTCATCATAATTTTCTTTTAAATAGGTTTGCAATTCTGTTTTTGTCATTCCTATTTCTTTTAGATAGCTTTGAAGCTCTTCTTGCTTTGGTGCCGCTGATACTTGCATCGCCGGGGCGATGATCAGCAGGCAGATAATAACGCACATTAATTTTTTAGTCATGTATATGACCCCCTTTTTTACTATACAAATAGATTATACTGGAATTTCTTAAAAATAATAGGCATTATTCCGTAAAATATATGATTAGAGAAAATAAAGAAACAGCAAGTCTTTTTTTGCCTGCTGTTTCTTTATTTCAAGGTTATTCTATTATTCGGAGCAGTGCCGCACCTTTCTTACTCTGTCTTTTCTTCTATTGAAGTTTCCCTAATAGGCTGTTTTGGTTCTTTCAGTTCATTGGTTAGCTCATGAATACTTTGTTTGATATTTCCTTTTCCCGAAAAATTCTCAATGATTTCCTTAACGTCTATTCCTGAAGATGCTTTTAAGCTTTCTTGAAGGCTGGACATCAAATTGGTCGCATAGCCCGTTACTTTGTTGGCGCCGCTGCCCTCACCGTTACCTCCGGTGTCAACGACAGTGATTTTATCAATATTAGAAAGCGGAGCTGACACTTGTTTTGCGTATTCAGGAAGCATTTTGACAATCATGTCGAGGATCGCTGCCTGGCCGTATTTTTCAAAGGCTTCCGCAATTTTTTCTTTCGCTTCCGCTTCTGCGAGACCTTTTAAGCGGATAACCTCTGCCTCTGTTTCCCCTTTTGCTTTTTCAGCTTCGGCTTTCGCAAGCCCGTCAATTCGCACCTTTTCAGCTTCAGCCTTTGCCATCGCTTCGATACTGTATTGCTTGGCGTCTGCTTCTGCCAGCTGTTTCGCTTTTTCAGCGGCTGCGGATTGTTCAACTGAGTAACGGTCGGCATCTGCCTTTTTCTTCACTTCGGAGTCATATTGGCGTTCGCGGCGCAGAATTTCTTTTTCTTCTAATTCAATTTGCTTTTGCCGCTCGATGATTTTGACCTGCATTTCCTGCTCAGTTACTTGCTGTCGGGCTCTGGCCGTTTCCAAATCGTATGCCTGGTCGGCGTTTGCTTTCGCAGTATCTTGGTCCCTGCGGTATTCAGCCATTTTGAGCTGGTTCAATTTTTCGGCTTCGGCTATTTCCGTCGCACGTTCAAGCTCTGATTTTTTCGCATCTTTCGCAGCTTCTGCGCGTTTTATTCTTGTTTCCTTATCTGCCTCTGCGGTTGCGATATCAGCATCACGCTTTACCTGAGCGATTCTCGGCTTCCCTAAGGATTCCAGATAGCCGTTTTTATCGCGGACGTCTTTGATCGTAAACGATACAATGATAAGCCCCATTTTAGCGAGATCCTGGGACGCAACACGCTGCACTTCTTGAGAAAATTTCTCTCTGTTTTTATAAATTTCTTCTACTGTCATAGACCCGAGTATGGAACGCAGATGCCCTTCCAATACTTCTCTCGCTTCCTGTTCACGGTCTTCTTTTGATTTTCCTAAAAATTGTTCGGCTGCTGTGGCGATTTCTCCGATTGAACCGCCGATTTTAATAATCGCTGTTCCGTCGGCCATAACTGGCACGCCTTGTTCGGTATATACTTCAGGTGTTGATACATCGAGTTTGCTCGATAGCAAGCTTAACGGTTCTGCCTGCTGGAAAACCGGAAGGACAAAGGTTCCTCCGCCCCTGACGATTTTCAGACGGTTTCCGCCTTCATCCACATGTACGTTTTTATTGCCGAGATAGCTTCCTGTCACGATTAATGCTTCATCAGGCCCGGCCGTTCGATATTTTGTAATAAAAACGGCAATGAGTGCGATAAGTAAAAAGAATACAACTCCGATTACAATTAAAATAGGCATGGTCATTCTTTATTCCCCCTTGTTTTATAATGGTTCATGAGGTGTGACGGAGAGAACCCCTTTGTTTACATCGACAATCAATACGACTGTCCCGTAACCGATCTGTTCGTTGTCAAAGCTGATTGCAGATTTTGAGATGGCGCCGCCGATTCCTTCAATCAATACTTCTCCATAGCCATCAACCGGTACAGCTGTAATCACTTTTCCGACTCTTCCCTTTAAATCTCCTTCTCTGTAGGTCAGCGATTCTTCCGCAGATGACAGCGGAACAAGTACAAATATATGCAGCAAACTGACTAACAGCACTGAAAGTATGAAAGAAAAAAGTGCGATCATCGGGCTGGAAAGCGGTACGGCTGTTTCTCCTATATAGCCTGATGCCGCAAAAAAAGTGAAAAACGCGAGCACTAAAGCCGGATTAAGAAAAGAAATTGGAACAGCCTCCAGCAGCCCTTCAAACATATCACTGAAAAATACAAATAGCAGCGTCAGGCTTCCGGCTATGATGAGTGTATAAAGATAAATCGTTTGAATCGGAAAACCGAGTTCCAATTACCTCATCCTTTCTTATCTTGGGTAAGTTATCGTTACTTCAATCTTTACTTTGCGGGGACAGAGTCTTGAGTGATGCTGACGGATTGATTGCTTTTGGGGCTATCTTTTAATACGGCTTTAGCGGTAAAAAGTTTCATATTTATATAGATAAGCCGCTTAGCGAAGTTTAAAAATGATTATAGAGGCGGTTTATGATAAGCTTTTTGCAGGAGGAGATGTCATGAGTATCTTTTATGAAGCCAGATTGGAAACATGGAATGAAATTAAAGGTCTTACTGATGATCAGCTGAACAAAAAACCGTCTGCGGACGAATGGAGTATACGTGAAGTCCTTGATCATTTAAAGCTAATTGATGCAGCTGCACAGACCGCCTTTAAAGATCGGCTGAAGGATGCACCATTAAAAGAAATTGAGGAAAAACCGGTTGGAATGGCAGAGGACAGAACGAACAAACGCAAGGCTCCGAGCCATTTCGAACCGGATCAAAGCTACATGTCAGGCAGCCAAATGAAACAGGAGCTTGATGTCGTGAGAGAACAGCTGACGTCTATCATCGCCTCATTAAAAGAGGACGACTTCAATAGAGTGCTGCCTCATCCCGTTTTTCAGGAGCTGACAATCAAACAGTTCATTGATTTTATCGGCCATCATGAAAAACGGCATCTCAGCCAAATAAAAGAGATTAAAGAGAAGATATAATGAAAAAAAGGGTCTGATGATTCAGACCCTTTCTGCTTTTGGCTTTATCTTTATCGGATTGTAAGAGTGGACTTCAATAGAATCTCCCGCAAAAACGGCACCAGGGCGCTCGACGACGCAAACGATTCCCCTCCTGCCCATCGCGTGACGCACAAATGCCGAGGCTAGCTTAGGCTTGTCCGGATAATAAGATTGAATCACCTCTCCCGGCTGTATACATGGGTGGTTTTCCCCCTCACACAATAACGCGGCTCCGCTTGGAAAAATCAGTCTGCTACCTTCATGTAAAGAAGTCAGTTCAGGCAGGCCTCTGATCTCCACATTCGCACCGAGCCACTCCGGAAAAATTTCAGGCACGCCCATTTTCCCGGCGATCTCTGCACATTCTTCAGCAGAGACAATTGAAATTTGTCTGCGATTGAAAATTTCAGTCCCTCTTTTATACATCGGCTCTCGCGCACCGGCCCGTTTTGTAAGTCCGAAATGCAAATCACCGGGTATGCCGCCATAATCAAAATGCAATTCATCCATATGTTTTGTAACAAAATTCTTTGTATCCGCAATATAAAGCCCTTCTGTTGCAGCAGCAAGACGCTTCCACATATGCCGGCACATCCTTTTTCTATTATTGAATTCCAACTATTTCAATTATCTTATCATAAAAAAACCCCGCTCTGTAAAGGAGCGGGGCGTTTCATTATACTGTTTTAGGCGTAAGGTTAAAGCAGCGTTTATAAATCCAGTTGTACGTTTTTTCATTTAAATCTCTCGGGTTGCCGAATGTTTGAGGGTCTTTCATCGCTTCTTTAGATAAGCGCTCGATCATATCAGGTGATACGCCTTGCTCTTCTAAAGTCGGAACCTCTAAATCTTCTACAAGATCATACATCCAGTTTACAGATGCTTTCGCCGCTTCTTCTGTAGACATATTGCTTGTATCAATGCCGAATGCTTTTGCGATACGGGCAAATTTCTCAGGGTACCCTTTCCAATTGAATTCCATTACAGGTCCCATCATTGCTGCGACACATTGGCCGTGAGCAACAGGAATAATGCCGCCAAGTGTTTGGCTCATCGCATGTGCCGCACCTGCTGATTCGCTTCCGTATGAAAGACCGGCAAGCATTGCAGCCTGTGCCATTCCGTATCTTGCTTCGAGGTCTTCTCCGTCGGCAAAGGCTCTTCTGATATAGTGCGCCCCGTATTCAATCGCCATCAGCGCCACGGCATCCGTAATCGGCTGGGCAAATTTCATTGTATAGCACTCAATTGCGTGAGCAAGCGCATCGATTCCCGTCATTGCCGTTACATGAGGAGGCATAGAAACATGAAGCTCAGGATCAATTACTGTTAAGTGAGCCGCGATCAGCGGTCCGCCTGTATTAAACTTGAATTCGCGCTCTTCATCTGTAATAACAGCCCATTGCGTTACCTCTGAACCTGTTCCCGCTGTTGTCGGAATCGTTGTAAGCGGAGGAATACGGTTTTCTAGCGGTTTTTTTCCGTCTGCCGCTTCATAATCAAGCACGCTTCCTTCGTGTGTCGCTTCTACTCCGATGGCTTTTGCTGTATCCATAGAGCTTCCGCCTCCGACAGCGACCAAACCATTGCAGTTTTCTTTTTTATAAATAGTTGATCCTTCATTAACAAGCCGAACAGGAGGGTTTGGTTCTACTTTATTGAAAAGGACGACTTCTATGCCCGCTTCCTTTAATGATTCAATAACCGGATCCGCGACTCCCGCTTTGTAAATTCCAGGGTCAGTCACAAGCAGCGCTTTTGAGACGCCTAGTGCGCCCACTTCTTCCCCTACGTGTTTCACCGCGCCGATTCCGTGCTTGATCACCGTTGGAATTTCGAATGTATGGAATTTATGCATGCTTTCTACTTTCATATTTAAAGTCATTTATAATCTCCTCCTTCTTATGAATGAAACCAATTAACTGCAGCTGGTTTTGTATTGCGGTATATGTGTTTGACTTCTGTATATTCTTCAAGCCCGATTTTACCAAGCTCTCGTCCAAATCCGGATTGCTTATAACCGCCCCAAGGCGCTTGTGCAAAGTATGGGTGGAAGTCGTTGATCCAAACTGTACCCATTCTCAAGCGAGCGGCTACACGTTCACATTTTTCAATATCCTTTGACCAAACTGCTCCGGCCAAACCATAAATGGTATCGTTCGCAAGTGCGATAACCTCTTCTTCTGAACTGAAGGTTTCAACTGTTAAAACAGGGCCGAACACTTCTTCCTGAACAATTCTCATGCCAGATTTACAGTTTGAGAAAATCGTAGGTTCATAGAAAAAGCCATTTTGAAGCGCTGGGTCTTCAGGGCGTTTGCCGCCTGTTTCCAGCTTTGCACCTTCTTCGATCCCGATTTCCACATATTTTTCAACCTTAGCTCTATGTTCCGCAGAAATAAGCGGTCCGCTTTCTGTGTCCTCATGGAAGCCATTTCCGAGTTTAATGCGCTTCGTCCGTTTTACAATCTCTTCTAAAAACTGATCATGAATGGCTTCATCCACAAGCAATCTTGATCCTGCGGAGCAGACTTGGCCGGCATGGAAGAAAACAGCGTTCAGCGCCTGATCAACAGCTGTTTCCAAATCAGCATCTTTGAAGACGATATTCGGATTTTTACCGCCCAGCTCAAGCGCAATTTTTTTGACGTTTCCGCTTGCGGCCTGCATGATTTTTTTGCCTGTTTCGATGCCGCCTGTAAATGAAACCAAATCAACATCTATGTTTCTGGCAAGCTCGTCACCTACCGTTGCGCCAGGTCCTAATACTAGGTTTGCGACACCTTTTGGAATTCCGGCTTCCTCCATCAGCTTGAATACTTTGATTGTCGTCAGCGGCGTGATTTCACTCGGCTTGAGGACGATCGTGTTTCCAGCAGCCAATGCCGGAGCGATTTTCCAGCTTGCTTGCAAGAGCGGATAATTCCAAGGGGTAATCTGTCCGCAGACGCCGATCGGTTCTCTGACGACTCTGCTTTCTGAATCGGGAATCGGAGATGCAATAACTTCTCCTCCGTCTTTATCCGCAAGGCCGGCGTAATATTGGAAAACATTTGCGATATCGTCCATATCCGCTTTGCTTTCCTCTAATGTTTTTCCGGTATCGAGCGATTCAAGTTCTGCCAATTCGTCCAGATCTCGTCTGATTAATTCCGCAATTTTCAGAACAAGCTTGCCGCGTTCCAGTCCCGGAAGGTTTGACCATTCTCCTTCATCAAAGGCTCTTCGGGCGGCTGCGATTGCTTTTACAGCATCCTCCCGTTCCCCTTCGCATACTGTTGCAATTTCTTCTTGATTAAATGGATTGATAATGCTTCGGATCTGCTTTTTTTCTGCGCTGATCCATTCACCGTCAATATATAATGTTTGACTCATATAAACCCTCCTTACCGAAAAGTAAGTTTGTTAAATAAAAATTTAATGTTTTTAACAATTTAAATGTAACATATGGTTTTTATGCTGTCAAAGCCCTGCTTGTTTTATTTTTTGTTTTGACTTTTCTCTGTGTTTCGTTAAGATAAAGAACATAAAGAAATGACTTAACAAATTTAATCTTCTAAAGGAAAAGAGGGACAGTATGGATGAAAATCCAGAATTCGCAGCTATAGAACAAGCAAGAGATCTTGTGATAGATTCAATTGCTGAAACGATGGATCTCTACGGAATCACCCGCAGTGTCGGGATATTATATGGAACAATGTATATGCGGGATGAGATGACGCTTGATGAAATGCGCGAGGAATTGCAAATGAGCAAGCCTAGCATGAGCACCGGGGTCAAGAAGCTACAAGATTTAAATGTTGTGAAAAAAACCTTTCACCGCGGAATCAGAAAGCATACATTTGTGGCGGAAAAGGATTTCTTTAAGTTTTTCACGAATTTTTTCCCTCCTAAATGGGAGCGGGAGGTTCAGGTTAATCTGAAAGCGATTGAGGATGCCCAGGCTGACTTACAAACAGTGCTGGAGAAAGAAGAACTTCATGAGGAATCTAGAAATGAAGCCAGGCATTTATATGAACAGCTGGAAAGCTCTAAAGCATATTATGATTGGCTGAAGCGGCTTGCAGAATCCGTTCAGAGCGGTGAGATTTTCAAGTTTATCCCTATAGAAACCGAAGGAAAAACGCCTGAGTGAAAACGGGCGTTTTTTTCTTTCATTTTGTCGTTTTGTGTTTCTTTTGCATGACAATCCTCTTGAAAATATAGGAATAACAACCCATTTACTTCCAAAACAATTGATGATAATTTTAATAGGTAAAAATTGGTCGACATTCCTCGAAGGAGGTGAAAATAAGGGGGGACCATGCTTTACAATTACAACTACTTTTTAGGGGGATTTAACTAACATGAAACGTAAGCTATTCGCTTCTTTGATCACAAGTTTATTAGGCCTTGTATTACTGATGGCCGCTCCTGCTACTTCTTTTGCGGCTGAATCTAAGTCAGCTGCAAATGAGCCTACTATGCATACCACAGCAACTGCATCCTTATTTGCAAAAATCACTGGCACAAGCAAACAAGAATGGTCGTTTTCTGATATTGAATTGACTTACCGTCCAAACACGATTCTTAGTTTAGGTGTGATGGAGTTTACATTACCGAGCGGATTTACAGCGACAACAAAGGATACTGTCAACGGGCATGCGTTGCGCGAAAGACAGATTCTTAATAACGGAAAAACAGTAAGACTTCCATTAAACCTTGATTTACTAGGCGCTGCAGAATTTAAATTGAAGTTAAACAATAAAACACTTCCTGCTGCCGGTACATATACTTTCCGTGCAGAAAATAAATCTTTGAGCATCGGCTCGAAGTTTTATGCGGAAGATAGCATTGTTGTAGAAAAGCGCAGCACACCGCCTACAAAGCCTTGTAATTGCAACTAATCTTTTCAAAGGACCGGCACAAGCACAGCTTGCTTGTATCGGTCCTTTTTTTTGTATTTTTCCCGTCTTATAAATTTTATTGACAAACACTTGAAACAGGAGTACATTCTTGAGTGATCCATCAATACAGTCTCTTTTACCGCTTAATCACACATGAACGGGGGAACCATTTTCGATCGTTTCAAAAAAGCGATCTTGGGGTGAATCTTACGTTGTAAGAAGGGGTACTCTGAACTCCTAATCCGACAGCTAACCTCGCAGGCGTATACAGAGAGGAGGTCTATTTTGCGGCCATTTTTTGTAATGGTCTTTTTTTATCTTTTTACGATAGATCATTATGTTTATAAGGAGTCATGAAAATTGGGGAGAATAAAAAATAAACAATTTGCTGTAATCGGTCTCGGCCGTTTTGGGGGAAGCATCTGTAAAGAGCTGCACAGAATGGGCCATGAAGTACTGGCAGTAGATATAAATGAAGATAAAGTAAACGCGCACTCCTCCTTTGCAACTCATTCGGTTGTTGCAAATGCGACGGAAGAAAATGAGATGAATTCATTGGGGATCCGCAATTTCGAATATGTCATTGTCGCGATCGGAGCAAATATCCAAGCAAGCACTCTGACAACGTTATTATTAAAAGAGATGAACATACCGAATATCTGGGTAAAGGCTCAAAATTATTATCATCATAAAGTGCTTGAAAAAATAGGCGCCGATCGGATCATCCATCCCGAAAAAGACATGGGAATTAGAATCGCGCAAAGCCTTTCTGACGAAAATGTTCTCGACTACATTGATTTATCTGAGGAGTACAGTATCGTCGAATTGCTCGCTACGAAAAAACTGCATTTTAAATCTATACTTGATTTGAATGTGAGAGCAAAATACGGCTGCACTATTCTGGCTATTAAGCATAATGGTGAGATTAACGTTTCTCCAGCGCCGGAAGCGGTCATCCATGAACGAGACTGTCTTGTGCTGATGGGCCATAAAAGAGATATTAAACGTTTTGAAATCGAAGGGATGTAGACGAAGGTGACGTTTCAAAAGGAAACTGTGATCAAATGGGTTCGTTTTTCCCCGCCGCAAGTGCTAGCGATAGGTTTTTTCCTTACAATTATGATAGGCTCATTGATGCTAAAGCTGCCAATCGCGTCAAATGGGCCTTTAACGTGGATTGATGCTCTTTTTACGTCTGCTTCGGCGACTACAGTTACAGGGCTGGCTGTTGTTGATACCGGGACTGAATTTACTGTATTTGGCCAGATTGTCATCATGGCTCTGATCCAGATCGGCGGCCTTGGTTTTATGACATTCGCCGTGCTCATCGTCATTATGTTAGGGAAAAAAATCGGCCTGAAAGAAAGAATGCTCGTTCAAGAAGCGTTGAATCAACCAACAATCGGCGGAGTGATACGTCTCGTAAAAGTACTGTTTATGTTTTCAATCAGCATTGAATTGACAGCGTTTTTCCTTTTGTCTTTTCGTTTTGTACCTGAGTACGGATGGGGATACGGTCTTTTTACCAGTTTATTTCACGCAGTATCCGCTTTTAACAACGCCGGGTTTTCTTTATGGCCGGATAATTTAATGGGTTTTGCAAGTGATCCTGCGGTCAATATTATCATTACCTTCTTATTTATTACAGGAGGAATCGGGTTTACGGTTTTGTATGATATATGGACATATCGCCGGTTTAAGGCATTTTCGCTTCATACTAAACTGATGCTTTCAGGCACCCTTTTATTAAACGTACTTGCAATGCTTGTGATTCTGACTCTTGAATACAGCAATCCAGGCACTCTCGGCTCTATGCATTTTACTGATAAGCTATGGGCCTCGTATTTTCAAGCTGTGACCCCTCGAACTGCCGGATTTAACTCTGTTGATTTCGGCAGCATGAGAGAGTGCACTCTTGTGTTCATTTTGCTTCTGATGTTTATCGGTGCCGGCAGCGGTTCTACAGCGAGCGGAATAAAACTGACTACCTTTATCGTTATCATGATGTCTGTTATCGCGTTTTTAAAAGGAAATAAAGATACCGTTATTTTCCGCCGTACCGTTAAACACGCCGTGATCATTAAATCCTTAGCTGTCAGCGTCATCAGTTTATTTATAGTGTTTATAGGCATTTTTGCCCTCACTATCACAGAACATGCTCCATTTCTTCAGATCGTTTTTGAGACCTTTTCAGCTTTTGGTACAGTCGGATTGTCTATGGGGCTGACCCCAGAATTGTCAACAGCCGGAAAATGTATCATCATTGTCATAATGTTTATTGGAAGAATCGGCCCTTTGACATTGGTTTTTTCATTCGCCAAAACTGAAAAGTCAAATATCCGCTATCCTGACGGTGAAGTATTTACAGGATAACAGCAAAAAAGCTGGCGCGTCGGCGCCAGCTTTTTCATTCTGCATGTGAGTGGTTTTGTTTTTTTTCCTGCTCGGCAATGATGTCGTTATCTTCAGCATTGTCTCTTGTTACCTTTTGAGTGAGGATTGCGCCAACCGCTACAAGAATCATCACAGCAATGTAGTACCCTTTTTCGTTCAGTTCAAGGTTATCTGCATTATAGAGCCCGATACAAAATAAAAAGACTCCCGCAAAAAAAGTGAAATAGGCCAATATCGTAAAGGCAGGCGTATTTCTTCTTCTATATTTTTGCATCTTTATTCCTCCCCTGGTGTATGAATATACAAACTGCTGTGAATTATTATACCGTATATTTCCTCCATTGGAACTAAAATTTAAAATATTGATTATATGTTTATCGCAACCGATCGGCGCTTACGTTTCCTCACTCAATTGAATAGCTGAATCATCAACCCAGCCGACTAATTTATCATTGATTTGGAATTGGTACCAGACTGATTGGCCTTTTTGCTTTTTAGAGACTACCTTAATATTCTCCCCGACAAAATCCTGTACGGAAGATAGTTTGATAGATTTTGCATCTTTAGAAGGCTTCGACCAAACATCTTCAAACGCATTATCTTTAACTGAGCCGTTTAAATCTACTGATTTGATAGAAGGGTTTACTTGATCGAATTCATCCAAACCGTAATTCTCGACTATGCTGCTGATTTTGTCTGCATAATCAGGGTCTGTCGCATAACCGGATTTTTGGAGGGCAACGGCCGCTTTTTTATAATCTTTGGCCTCTAGTACAGGCTGATATTTCTTTTTGTTCCATGACGTGCCTCGGACAAATAATTTGGCGTGATCATTCATTGATTGAAAGAATGTGCGGTATTTCCGGAATTTTGCACGAATCGTTTTTCTTTCCCCTTTTTCAAATTCGTCCGTTTCCATGGTGACGTGCTTTCCTTTATAATCCCCTTTAATCCCAAACAGATTATTGGCCTCAGAGGCAAGTTCGCTGTTTCCCCAGTTTGATTCCAAAATGGCCTGAGCGATTGTGATGCTGGGAAGCACGTGATATTTTTCATATAAAATTTGCGCATGACCTGAAAGACTGTCAATAAATACCTGCTTCTCATCAATTTCTTCAGGTTCTTTGGCTGTTTCAATAGGTTTTGATAAAGTTGTCACAAGAACAAACAACCCAAGAGCAATCGCTGCAACGAAAAATACAGATATAAAGAGTTTAAGTTTTGATTTTTTGCGGGACATAAGAACCTTCCTTTAATTAAAAGATGAAGAGTGTAAAAGAACGATACATTTAAGAATTTTACTTGCACTTCTAATATTTTTCAATTCCTTAGGGAAAAAGTTGCTGATACGCCAAACTTTTTCATGCATTGCTGCATACGCATTTCAAGCGGTCGTATGAAAATGAACAGTTATATTAGAATCGTTATCGTTCTGTCTCCAGTTAGAGTACTAGTAGTCTGACGGAAACCGGAGGAGAATAGTTACAATAACCTAGTTTATTATGAAAATAAAAAACCCTTCCTCGTTATGAGAAAGGGTTCTGCCTTAGCATATATAGTTACTAAAAATATCTCATGTATCGCTTTTTGTCAAACCCGGCTTGTTGAAATTTTTAAGCGCATCCCGATATTCCTTATCATGAATCACTTTATGATGAGTGAATTCGGCAACTTGCTGAAATACCTGATTTGCGTGTTTCTCACGTTTATCATGGGGTTTGTGAGCTAACTTATGACCCATGCCTGTAGCATTCATAAAGAACGATAAGCATACTAAAAGCAAACTTAAAATAAAGGACACAAGAAAAAGATCGTGATAGGTGGCGATCAGCGCTTCATGCAATGATTGGGTTCCTTCTTGATCCATACCTTTATTCGATGTCAGGAGCCTGCCGGCAGAATCCTTTTTCGTAAAATAGCCTATCAATATTGGCACTCCCATATATACAAAGAGCCTCAAAAATTGAACAGCTGTCATTCTCTTTACAAGATCCGGAAGAGGGCCGCCTAAAGCAGCTCCCATCAAACCCGCGGCAACTGTCAGTCCGGTTCCCGCTGCCAACATGATAAAAATGGCGGCAAACATATATAAAGACATATGAGATTCTATATGAATCCATTGAAAATTAACAAAAACGAGAGTGAGAGAACCTATAATTCCGAGCATCCCCGGTCCGACTTTATCAAAAAAGAGAGCGCTTATCACAGCAGCAATGGCCACTCCGATCAAAAGGCTCATATTCAAAAGAATCAGGTGTTCTCGTGAAATATCATACATCTCATGAAGCAGGCCCTGAAACGCCGAGAGACTTACTGCAATGGCAATAGTCCCCGCAGCTATAATGAATAATCCCAATACAGGCTTTGGAATCAGCATCATTTTAATTGAGATAAAAGGATTTTTCACTTTATACTCTACTATCAATAAGATCAGGAGAATAAAAATGCTTCCGCCAATACCTGCCCATACATAGCCTGATGAAAAGCCCCACTTGGGCAGATGAATGAATGTATAGGCTGCGGTGACAGAAAGACATCCGGTTAAAACGGCTCCAGTGATGTCAAATGATGACTTCTCCTTTTCTGTGCTGGCATGTTGTTCATCCTGCAGAAAGAAATAGCTTACGATTATTCCTATTAAAGAGAGAATGCCAAAGGTATAAAACAGCCATCTCCAATGGCCGTAGTTTAAGGCTATTGATCCTAATATTGTTCCGGTAATAACCGAACCATAAAATCCGCCGATGAGAACTAATAATGCGTAGTTCCGACGATCCAGCGGAAATGACAAAACAAGCATAGGAATCATAATCATCAGCATGATGCCAGTGGCAGCTCCTTGTAAAAAACGGCCTGTTGCCAGCCATAGGATATCATTGGATAATGCAAATAGAAGCGCCCCTACTATAAAAACAGACAATGATGCCATATATATCGGCCGGGCGCCGAATCTTTTTCTCAGCAAGGGCCCCATCGGTACAAATAAAGCAAAGGCCATATTTCCGATAATTATGGGATTTAGTGAAGCAAAGCTCCCCGTCACCACAGTCTTTTGAACAAGACTTTGAACTCCCGTCAATGCCGTGTTGGACATTAACCCCGGTCCGACAGCTAAGACAGCAAGTAAAGAAATCACCCAGTAATGTTTCGTCTTCATGTTGCCATTCCTTTCTATAATGTCCTGATTAAATAGAAGAAAATGCGGACGGGCCTGACGATTGACTGTCCTTGTGCGTATCATTTTTATCAAAGCAAAAGAAGCTAATAGATGAAATAGGCCATTAGCTTTACATTAATCCCTGCTCCATAGGTGCATCTATGACGAAGGATTTTATCATTTATTATTTTATTATAATATGTGAAAAAATGAGCATTAAACTCAGTTATTATTTCAAACTGCTTGGGATTTGTCAACGGCACTGGGTTTCAGCACAAAAAAACAAAAGCTTCAAAAGCTTTTGCCAGACAATCATATTTATGGAGCCAAGGGGGCTCGAACCCCTGACCTCTACGCTGCCAGCGTAGCGCTCTCCCAGCTGAGCTATGGCCCCGTGTTGTAACGTCATGTTTTATTATAGAAGATTTTTTTTGGAAACACAAGTTGTTTTTTTCTTTTTAGAGGAACTTTTTTATTTGATTTTCGTACGTATAACAGACGAGGTGACTGTTATGGAAAAGAGAAGTAAGAAAAAAAGAAGCGAGTGGTTTGATTATGCTGATTTATTTGAAGTGTTGTTTTATGGAATTAGATTTATGATAAGGAAGATATTATTATTGCTGCACCATTCTTAAATTATTGATTTCTAAATAAAAAAATAAGACCTGCTCAGAGGTCTTATTTTTATTTCAGAAAAAGATCATCAACAACACAATGCCGAGAATGATTCTGTAGATCGCGAATGGAACGAGCTTGATTTTGTTAATGAGCCGTAAGAAAAAGCGGACGACGAACAGAGCCACGATGAACGCACTGATAAAGCCGACGGAGAAAAACGGCAGAAGATCCGCGTTTAAGCTGTCCCAGTTTTTCACAAGCGTTAAAGTGCTTGCGCCCATCATGATCGGAATCGCCATAATGAAAGTGAAGTCGGCGGCGGCTCGGTGATTTAAACCGAGCATGACACCCCCGGCGATTGTTGAGCCTGAACGGGAAAAGCCCGGCCATAATGCGAGACATTGAAATAATCCGGCTCCGATCGCTTGTTTATATGTGATTCGGTCCACCGTTTCCGTTGTTTCATTTCTTTTGTTCATAAAGTCGGCCGCAAGCATCAATACAGCACCGGCGATTAAACCGAAGGCTACGGTTTTGACGGAAAACAAATATTGATCAATGTAATCTTCGAACAAAAAGCCGAGGATTGTGGCAGGCACAAGACCTACTGCAATTTGGGCAATGCTCAGTTTGTGCCCTTTCGTTTGATCGCTTGTGATGTTTTTTTTCATTCCCAGCAAATTCAGAATACGGTCTTTAAAAACAATGGCTACGGCCAGAATTGAACCGAGCTGAATGACCACTTTAAATGTGTTTGCCGCTTCAGGTGTCATGAGGCTCTTAGATTTGAGCCAAATGTCATCAACTATGATCATATGTCCCGTAGAAGAAACCGGCGCGTACTCTGTTAACCCCTCTACTATCCCTAAAACAGCTGCTACAAAAATCTCCCATAGAGTCATGATTTTCTTCCCTTCATCAGACATTTATTTTTGGCAAAACTGAAGCTTTCCATTAATGGAAAGCCCGTCTTCTATAAATATCGGTCATGCCTACTTTTTATGACTTGCAGCACGTCCATTTTTTTCTTCACCGTATAAATTGGAGCGCATTTTAAACCAGTCAAATAAATGGGTTGTTACTACTTTAACCACGGCATAGCCGGGGATTGCCAGAATAATTCCGACAACGCCGAAAAGCTTTCCTGCGGTTAAGAGAACGAAAATGATTGTGATGGGATGAATATGAAGGTTTTTCCCCATAATTTGCGGAGAAATCAATTTCCCTTCAATCAGCTGGACGATTGTCCACACAATCACAAGCTTCAGCAGCATAAGAGGCGATGTGACAAGCGCAATGATAATGGCGGGTGTAATCGCGATTGTCGGGCCCAAATACGGAACAATGCTTGTACATGCGGCGATGATCGCAAGCAGAGATGCATAATCCAGACCGATAATCAAATAACCGATAAACAGCAAAAATCCGATGCAGAAGCTGACGATGATCTGGCCTCTGATATAGGAGCTTAAACGGTGGTTCATTTCGCTTAATACAGTGAATGTCTGTTCTTTTAAGCGAGTCGGCACAAATTTTAATATGTAAACCGGCAATTTCTTTCCGTCCTTTAACAGATAGAAAAGAATAAATGGCACCGTTATAATAGAAATCACGATCTCGGTAATCGCGCCGATAAAATTCCCCACGCCTGTAAATGTGCTGTTCACAATTGTTGCCGCCTGATCTGATACTTTGTTGGCCAGATCTGAAATATTAATATTCATCGTCTGCTGCGCCTGATTGACAAAATCACTGCCGATCAGCTGTGCGGTCTGATCCTCTACTATATCCACATATCTCGGCAGATTATCAATCAAACTCATGATCTGCTCTTTCAAAAATGGAATGATTGACACGATGGTGATCGTAATCAGCCCGATAATTAAGATATATAGCAGCAAAATGGAATAAATCCTTTTTACTTTTCTCCGTTCAAGGAAATCGACTATAGGATTTAGCAGATAAAAGACAATGCCTGTTAATATAATTGGCAGTGATATTGTTTTGAGCAGAACGATAATTGGAGTAAAGATAAATGATGTTTTGGTAAAAACCAGTATATTTAAGCCGATGAGCAGCAAAACAAGTAAAAATAAGACAAATTTATTATCTAAGAAGAATCGCTTGAATCTGCCGCTCCATGTTTGCAACGTTTCCACTGTCGTTCCTCCGTCATACATATTTTATTTAAATTGTACACTATCGGTCTTATAATGAAAAATGAAAACCGCTTAATAATTGGATTTTTCTGTTGTTCATGTAACTGACACTGGTAGTATTGCGAAGTCCATCCCGATATAGCTTAGATTTTCAGATAAAATAAAAAATGCTTGAGCCGCCAAAGCTCGCCGTTTTCGCTTTCATATTTGTTTCCGTCTCTCTTTATCCCTTTTCTCAGAAAAAACAGCTATAATTAAAGATATCTTGTATAAAAAGGAGCAATCACTATGATTCGATTTGCAATTGTAGGAACCAATTGGATTACGGAACGTTTTCTCCAATCCGCGTCTGATATTCAGGATTTTCAGTTAACTGCTGTTTATTCAAGATCAGATGAACGCGCTGCTGAATTTGCAAAAACACACGGCGCCGGCCATTCTTTCTCAAACCTTCAGGACATGGCGGCGAGCGACTGCTTTGACGCCGTATACATCGCCAGCCCGAATGCTTATCATAAAGAACAGGCCATTCTCTTTATGAACCACGGCAAGCATGTATTGTGCGAAAAACCGCTTGCTTCAAACACCAAAGATGCAGCCGATATGATTTCAGCGGCTAAGGCAAATGAAGTTGTCTTAATGGAAGCCATGAAGACAACCTTTCTCCCTAATTTCGTCAATATACAAAACCACATACATAAAATCGGGAAAGTCCGCAGATTTACCGCAAGCTACTGCCAATACTCTTCCCGATATGATGCTTTTAGAAACGGCACCGTGCTTAATGCGTTTAAGCCTGAATTGTCCAATGGTTCATTAATGGATATAGGCGTGTATTGTATATATCCCGCGGTTGTATTGTTCGGCGAACCAAAGGAAGTCAAAGCGAGCGGCTACCTCTTATCATCAGGTGTTGACGGAGAGGGAACGGTTATTCTGTCGTATGATGGGTTGGAAGCCGTTCTGATGCATTCTAAAATTGCTACATCTTATGCCCCTGCGGAAATTCAGGGAGAAGACGGAACCATTATATTAGATACTGTTCACCGGCCTGAAAAGGTTGAAATTCGGTACCGCGACGGACGTGTTGAGGATATATCAGTCGCCGACGATAAACCTGCTATGTTTTATGAAGCTGCCGAATTCATCACATTAATCAAAGAGCGACAGCTTGAATCTGCCGGAAATACATTCGACCGCTCGTTGATGACCTTAAACATTATGGATGAAGCCAGAAAACAAATCGGTGTGGTTTTTCCAGCTGATCATTAAAAAATCCGCCGCGGCTGTTGGCCGTCGGCGGATTTTCTTACATTATTCACCCGCTAAAATGTCAGCAAACGCTTTTGCGTACTGCGGAAGATCGGGCGGACGGCGGCTTGAAACGAGATGTCCGTCTACAACAACCGCTTCATCAAACCATTCAGCCCCCGCATTTGTCATATCATCCTTAATACCCGGTGTGCTTGTTACTTTTTTACCTGACAATATTCCCGAGGAAATAAGCACCCAGCCTGCATGACATATCTGGCCGATTGGTTTTTCATTTTTATTCATCGTGCGAATGATCTCCAAAACCTCCGGATATCTTCTGAGTTTATCAGGAGCCCAGCCGCCTGGAACAAGCACCGCATCGTATTCATTCACATTAATGCTTTTGAAATCATAATCGGAAACAGCCGGAACACCGTATTTCCCTTTATATTGATGGTTCGCCTTTTCTCCTGCCAAATGGACGATTGCCCCTTCTTCTCTCAGCCGGTAAACAGGATACCAAAGCTCTAAATCTTCAAAATCATCACTGACGAAAGCGATGACCTTTTTCCCTTCAAGTCTCATATAGACAGCTCCTTTCTTTCCCCCAGTGTACGACATGATTCGCGGTTAAGGAAATAAAAGCTCTCACACTGTTTGGGACGGCTTCTGTCTTTTAAACAGAACTTCCCGTTCATATTGCTTTACTTCTTCCAGCCATGCCTCTTTTACCGGAACACCCATTTCTTCGCAGTAGTAATCCCAGATAGCGCCGAACGGGTACGTTTTGAACTCTTCGAATAAAGCCAGCCTTTCTGTGAAGCGCCCTTCTTCTTGTAATTGTTTTAAATGTCCGTTCGGTACAAGCATTGCATACAATAACGCTTTAATCATATTGCGCGTCCCGATTGTCCAAGCGGCGACTCGGTTAATGCTGGCATCAAAGAAATCGAGGCCGATCATGACGTTATCCAATGCCTCATTACGGACTATTTCAAGAGCAATTTCGCGCAGTTCATCGTCTAATGTGATGACATGGTCACTATCCCAGCGGACCGGGCGCGAGACGTGCAGGGCGAGCTTATCACTGTAAAGCAGAATTGCTGAGATTTTGTTTGACACCGCTTCTGTCGGATGAAAGTGGCCAGTATCGAGTAAGCACAGCTTATTATTTTTAAGCGCGTAGCCGAGATAAAATTCATGTGAGCCGACGACAAATGACTCTGAACCCAATCCGAATAATTTGCTCTCTACAGAGTCGAGATTGTGTTTCTCGCTGATGTTTTCCTTGAAGATTCGATCTAATGACTCTTTTAATCTTTTTCTCGGTGTCAGCCTGTCGCTTGGGATGTCTTTATAGCCGTCCGGTATCCAGATGTTCGTTAAACAAGGCGTTCCTAATTCTCTGCCAAAATACTCACCTATACGTCGGCACGCTATGCAGTGATTGATCCAAAATTCCCTGATCTCTATATCAGGGTGGGAGAGTGTAAGACCGTCGGCCGCTTTGGGGTGTGAAAATAATGTCGGATTAAAATCTAATCCAAGGCCGCGATCTTTTGCCCATCGCACCCATTTTTCAAAATGGCGGGGCAGCAGTTCATCTCGTTCGACAGCTTCCCCATTTGTTTCTGCATAAATGGCATGCAAGTTTACACGGTGTTTTCCCGGAATAAGAGAGAGTGCTTTCTCTAAATCTCTTCTTAATTCTTCAGGGGTATGCGCTTTTCCGGGGTGGTTTCCCGTCACGTCAATACCTCCGGAAAGTTCGCTCTTATTCGGTTCAAACCCTTCGATATCATCACCCTGCCAGCAATGGATTGAAATCGGGACTTGTTTTATTTTCTCTAAGACTTGTTCTACATTTATTCCCCATTTTTCGTATTCTTGTTTTGCTCTTTCAAAGTTCTCATTACTTGTCATCTCGGCTTCAATCCTTTCTCCACTAAAGATTACGACAAATGAAATACTTCCTGTAAGTCTTTTGAAACCGGGCTGTGGTCAGGATTTGTTTTCATTAACGGCGACATTGATTTCCACCATTTTTGACAAATCTCCGTTTCCGCCATCTTGCTCCACTTCTCTTCACTCTCTATTTCTAAATAAGCAAATAAACAGCCTGTTTGTTCGTTTAGAAAAATAGAATAATTATGTGCGCCATGAGCTTTCAGCGTTTCTGCCATCTCTGGCCAAATTTCGTCGTGACGTTTCTTGTATTCCTGATACTTATTTTGATGAACAAACATAATGCCTGCTTTTCTTTTCAAGATCATCACCGCTTTCATTATCTGAATTAACAGCGCTTACAAAACTGCCCGCTTAAATAATTGAATCATAGAATCCCGGTCTGTTTCCTGCGGAGTGAAGACTTTGATGTCAAAAGAGTTCTTTACCAACAGGCGTGCTTGTTTTAGGTCCTGTATTTCTTTTGATGCAATCATTTGCATAAGCAGGTTTCCGATTGCTGTGGCTTCCGCCGGTCCGGCATATACCATTTTGCCGCACATATCGGCTGTTAGCTGGTTAAGCAGATCATTGTGAGCGCCGCCGCCGACAATGTGAAGCTGCTGAATGGGTCTCCCTGTGATTTGTTCTAAGTCCTTGATGGCAATTGCATAAATGATGGCCAGATTGGTGTAGATGCAGCAGGCCAATTCACCCGCTGTTTGAGGAATCTTTTGGTGCGTTTCCCGGCAATAATCCTGTATTTCCTTTATCATGTTATCAGGATGTAGGAAACGATCATCGTTGAAGTTAACAAATTGCTGGAACGGCACTGTTTTTTGTGCTTCTTCTACTAACTGTGCAAAACTGTAATCTTCTTTTAATTGTTTTCTTACTTCTTGCAACACCCACATACCGATAATGTTTTTTAAGAATCGAATGGTCTTAAAAGCGCCCCATTCATTTGTATAGTTGTTATACATAGCCAGATCAGTGAGAATGGGCGTGGCGTTTTCCACACCGATTAACGACCACGTCCCGCTGCTGATATAGGCCCACTTATCAATTTCAGCGGGCGCCGCGATGACCGCTGAGGCGGTGTCATGGGAGGCTACGGTTATCACTTTGCATATCGGCAGATCAAAGGCGGGAAATCGTTCGTTTTTCAGCATGCCAAGTTCCTGTCCCGGTTCTATCAACGGTGCGAATTGCTCCTTCTTTACGGATATCGCATCAAGTAAGTCTTTATCGAATATTCTTTTTGAGGCATGTAAGAGCTGCGTGGTAGAAGCGTTGGTTGCTTCTGTTACACCGTTGCCGGTTAAGCAATAGCCTAAATAATCAGGCACCATTAAAATTCGGTCTGTTTTTTCCAAAACTGCATGGTCCTCTTCATATAACTGATAGATCGTGTTGAAGGGCAAAAATTGTATGCCTGTTTTCTGATAAATGGTTTCTTTGGAAATGGCAACAGTCAGTTTGTCAATCGTGCGTTCTGTTCTTTTATCCCGATATGAGACAACTTCTCGTAAGCGCTTTCCTTTTTGGTCTAATAAAACATAATCTACCGCCCACGTATCAATGCCGACGGTACAGTGTTCATAGCCAAGAGATTTTACTTTTTCCAGACCCTTTATGGTTTGCTCCAACAGATGGTCAATATCCCAGCAGCAAACCCCGTTATGGGACGTAAATCCGTTTGCGAATCTGTGAATTTCCTTTGTTAATAATTTGCTATTTTTTATTTCTCCTATCATTACTCTTCCACTCGACGCCCCTATATCTACCGCGGCATAGACCATCTGCTCTCCACTCTCCTTCAGAGAATCGGCCATTCATTTCTTTTTTTATGATTATTTTATTATACAAACAAAAACAATTCAACATTATATTCTTTCTTTATTTTTGTTTTACAGGAAATAAAAAGACAAACAAGCAAACGTTTGTCTTTTTTGTTTATGGGTGTACGGTTGTCACTTTTACTTTTTTCTCTTCAAGCGCTTTCGTGTATTCCGGATTGATCTTGGAATCGGTGATGATCCGGCTGATGTCATGAATACGCGCAATATGAGAAAATTCACGGCTGCCGAATTTACTTGAATCCGCCATCAGGATTGTCTGGTCTGACCGTTCAATCATCCGTTTCTTTAACAGCGCCTGCCATTCATTTGAGTCGCTCAATCCGCCGTTTATATCAAAGCCTTTACAGGAAAGAAATGTTTTATTTACATGATAGGTCTCAAGGGAACGTTCCGCTAAAGGCCCGACATATGATAAGGATTCAGACAGCAAAAATCCTCCCGTCGATATCACTTCAATTTTGTCTTTTTGACTGAGTTCAACCGCCGCTTTCATTGAATTCGTAATAACGGTCAGCTGAATATCGGGAAGTATTTTTGCCATATACCACGCAGTTGTACTTGCATCAAGAATGATTCGGTCTCCGCTTTCCACATATTCAGCGGCTTCACGGGCAATCGCTTTCTTTTCCGATACATTTGTGATTTCCCGTTCAGAAAAGTGAACCTCCGACTCCTGCTGCTGAATACTGACCGCGCCCCCATGGCTGCGGCTCAGCTTGTTTTCTTTTTCGAGTTTTTCAAGATCGCGCCGAATGGTTTCTTCGGTTACAGAGAATATATCACTCAATTCAGATACACGTATGCTTGAACGTAAATTGACTAATTCGACTATTTTTTGGTGTCGTTCGGCTACTAGCATTGGCAACGCCCTTCCTCTATTCTACGCTGTGCACAGCTTCATTCTGTGTTTTTGTCTTTATATCATAGCATATTTTCCCCTTGGTTCATTGCGTATTTTGTTAGCGTGTAAACGCCGCCGGAACGCCGCCGTCTACCGTAATCATGCAGCCCGTCGTTTTTTCCGCTTTAGAGGATGCTAAAAAAGCGATTGATTCCGCAATATCTTTTGGATAAATATTGACTAACAGGGTTGTGCGTTTTCGATAATGCTCCTCTAATTGATCTGGTTCAATGCCATACGCCGCGGCCCGTTCTTCCCGCCAACTCGACCCCCAGATCGCCGATCCTTGCAAAACGGCGTCAGGCAAAACCGAGTTGACCCGAATGCCATGTTCGCCTCCTTCAGCAGCGATACATCTTGCCAAATGCGTTTCAAGCGCTTTAACCGAGCTGTAGGCGGCTGCGTTTTTCCCTGCGTAAACAGAATTTTTTGATCCGACAAAGACCATATTTCCGCCGGCATTCTGCTGCTTCATTTGTTTGAATGCTTCACGTGCCACTAAGAAATAGCCTGTTCCCAGTACATTGATATTGAGATTCCATTCTTTTAACGTGGTTTCTTCAAGCGGACTTGAAGTGGCCAAACCTGCATTATTAACAATAATATCAACACCGCCGTATGTAAGCGCGGTTTGTTCGAAAGCCTGCTGTACCTCTTCTTCCTTTGTAACATCCATCTTCACGGCCATTGCGCTGCCTTCTCCGTATGTTTTGTTTATTTCCCCGGCAATTCTTTGAGCGCCCTCAACATTAAGATCAGCCACAACAACGTGCGCGCCTTCCGAAACGAAACGGCGGCAGGCAGCACTTCCGATTCCGCCTGCACCTCCCGTAACAAACGCCACTTTTCGTGAAAACTCAGCTTCTGCCGGTGCCAGAGTGAGTTTGTAAAGCTCAAGCGGCCAGTATTCGATATTGTAAGATTCATTTTCACTTAAAGAAACAAAACGTCCCAAAGCGGAAGAACCTTTCATCACCGCAATCGCCCGATGGTATAATGCGCCGCTTACTTTGGACATTTCCAGGCTTTTCCCTGTGTTTATCATACCAATGCCCGGAATTAATATGACTCTGGGCGCTGATTCAAAGCACTGGTCACCTTCCTGTTTATTGCGTTCGACATACGCTTTATATTCTGATTTAAAACGTGTGATGCCTGCTTTCACGTTTTTCAATAGTGCATCAATGTCTTGTTCTTGCGGATTCCAGTCCACATACAATGGAACGCGCTTTGTATGAACGAGGTGGTCCGGGCAGGCTGCGCCGATTTGTGAAAGCTCGAGTGCGTTTACACTGTTTACAAATCGCAGAACATCGTCTGCGTCATCGTATGAGAGTATCATTTTCTTTTCACTGCTTACCGCGCCGCGGATGACAGGCATGATCTTCGCTAAGATTTGTCTGCGTTCTTCGGCCTGGAGAGACTCGTATCTTTCTCCTCCAAAAGCGTTTTTTTCTTCAATTCGTTTGTTGATGTACCTCTCTGCTTCGTTAATAATAGAAATGGTTTTTTCATAGCTCTCTGCTGACGTATTTCCCCATGTGACTAGGCCGTGTTTTTCCATTAAAACCAGCTCAGCGTGCGGGTTGTTTGCCGCACCTTCGGCGATCATTTTTGACAAGGTGAACCCGGGGCGGACATATGGAACCCACACAAAACGGTTTCCGTATATGTCTTCGGCGATTTGTTTTCCATTATCTGCGCAGCAAATGCTGATGATGGCGTCTGGGTGTGTGTGGTCAATATGCTGATAAGGCAGGAATGCGTGCAGCAGCGTTTCAATAGACGGTCGGGGGTGTTTACTGTCTATCATACAATGAGCCAAGTACTCTACCATTTCCTCATCCGTCATTTCTTCTCTTTCGATTAATGGACGTATGTCTTCCAGTTTTAAACCGGTAAAGTTATGCGCTTTCATTGTTGCCAAGTCTGAGCCGCTGCCCTTTACCCACATGACTTCTATATCACGGCCTCTAAAATCCTTCTCATAGGTTTTTATAGACGTGTTCCCGCCGCCCCAGTTGCATACAGCGCGGTCTGAGCCGATCAGATTAGAACGGTACACCAATTCTTCGGCTCCCTGCGGCAATCGGGCAGCCCTTTGTTCTTCCCATAAATGCTTCACCATTTTGTTAACCTCCGTTTCTCTGTTTTTATTTCTCATTTTATTATATATAACTTTTGTTTGTTTTTGAATATTTTTATTTTTTGTTTTTATAAAAAAGAAAGCAGCATATCACTATGCCGCTCTCTTGTTAGGTTAAGATTCAATTTTAAATTTTTTCGTAATTTCTTGCAGTTCTTCAGCCATGTTGGCGAGAGTTTCGGCAGATGAGCTGATCTCTTCCATTGAGGCAAGCTGTTCTTCGGCTGAGGCCGCGATGTCCTGTATGCTTGCCGTGCTTTCTTTTGCAACCGCTGAGATGTCGTCTACAGCTGTTGACACTTCTTGTGATCCGGCTGACAGCTGTTCAACCGTTGCATTCATATTTTGCAATTCACCGGAAATTTGTGTCGTCATATCAAAGATTTTTTTGAAACTTGCTGCTGTTTGATCTGTAATGTTCAAGCCTTCTTTGACTTCATGATTGACTGATTGGAACATGGACAGCGATGTGCTGATTTCTCTTACAATCTCTTGGATAAGCGCTTCGATTTCCTTGGCTGAGCCTGCTGATTGAACCGCCAGTTTTCTTACTTCTTCCGCCACCACTGAGAAGCCGCGGCCGTATTCTCCGGCACGGGCCGCTTCGATAGCCGCATTTAGCGCCAGCAGATTTGTTTGATCTGCTATCCCGTTAATCACATTTAAAATACTTGTGATGTCTTTTGATTTTATCTCCAGCCCTTTTACCACGGCCTCCGCTTTCTGAACGGATTGATCTATCGTTTTCATTTGGCCGACTGTGTGCTCCACTAATGATTCTCCGCTTCCGGCCGTTTCAGAGGATTGAATGGAGGTCTCGGTAATTTTAGCGGAAGCCCGGGCAACTTCGGCGATGCCTGCATTCATTTCAGAAAGGTGTTCTGAGCTTGCTTCCATTTTCTCGCTTTGCGCTTCGTTTCCATTTGAGAACTGTTCGATAGCCAGTGTAATATGTTCGGTCGCCTTGCTTGTTTGTTCGGCGCTGGCCGTCAGTTCTTCTGATGAGGAGGCGACATTTTCAACTGATGTTTGAATGACGCCGATCACAGAGCGCAGTGATGCAGACATTTCGTTAAAGCTTTCACTGAGCTGGCCCAATTCGTTTTTCGATCGAATTTCGATGACTTCCGTTAAATCGCCTCCGCTGATTTTGGCAGATGTTGAGACAAGCTTTCTTAAAGGTTTTGATATGGCTCTGATAATGAAGAAAATTAAAATGCCGCCAATCATCAATGATGCACAAAAAATAATGAGCGCCATGTGTAATACCGGGCTTGACGCATCTTTAATTTCACTGACAAAGAAAGTGCCGGCAATTTTCCAGCCTGTCTGTTTATTTGTCGTAAAGGCCATTTTCTTTTCTTGCCCTTCGAAGGTATATTGGAATTCGCCTTCATTTTTCGAATATACTTCGTTCGTCCACGCTCCTGTACCTGCTGTACCCGGGTCAATCGTCGGATGGGCAATATATTTTTTATCGCCCGTTGTAATAAATGTGAATCCTTTGCGTCCGATTTGAATTCTTTCTGAGGCGGCAAGCAGTTCATCCAGATTTAAATCAAGCGCAACGATACCTGATCCGTCTTTTGTTTGCTGTGAAATGGTGATGACCGTCTTATCTGTTGCTGCATCGGTGTATGGTTCAGAGAAAACCACTTGCCCTTTTTTCTCAACGGCGTTTTTGAACCAATCCCGTGTTGTCGGGTCAAAGTCCTTCGGTACGCCGCCTTCAGGATATCTATATAATGTTTTGTCGTTTGAAGCTGTATAGATCGCTGACACATCGTCATTCAGCATGGTATATTGCTTGAATTCCTCGTTTAATAAAGATTTGTTCTTTCCATTAAATAAATCTGTGTTAATCAATTTACTGTAATAATCGAGAGCTTTTGTTTTGTCGTCCAGCTTATTTTGCAGAACGTTGTTCAACTCCTTGACGTTGCCCTTGGCACTGTGCATCAGTTCTCTGTCCAAAGAACTTCCTGCTGATTGATAGCTGAAATATGCTAATACCCCAATTGGCAAAATCAATATTGCCAGAAACGCAGCAATAAGGGGTTTGCTGATTGATGGTTGTTTGATCCATTTCATTAATTTTTTCATTCGTGGTGACTCCTTCTTTAAGATAAAACTATTATCGTCAGATAGGTCAAAAGGTTTAATTTAAAAACTAAAAAAAATGCCCGGGAATGTGCTCCCGGGTATTTTTATACGTTAACAGGCTTTATTCAATTGTGAATCGCTTCGTCATGTCTCTTAATTCTTCAGCCATTCGGGACAGTGTCTCCGCTGATGAGCTGATTTCTTCCATTGAGGCCAGTTGTTCCTCGGCAGATGCCGCGATATCTTGGATACCTGCTGAGCTTTCTTTAGCGATGGCCGCAATGTCTTCTGAGGCCCCTGATATTTCTTGGGAGCCCGCGGACAGCTGTTCGACTGTAGCGTTCATATTTTGCAATTCACCCGCAATTTGGTTTGTCATGTCAGAAATTTGTTTGAAGCTGGATTCTGTTTCGTTTGTAATCTCAAGTCCCGTCTTCACTTCGTGATTCACTGATTGGAACATGCCGAGTGATGTATTGATTTCTTTGACGATTTCTTTGATCAGGCCTTCGATTTCTTTTGCGGAATCAGCCGATTGAACCGCTAGTTTTCTCACTTCTTCCGCGACAACGGAGAAGCCCCGTCCGTATTCCCCGGCACGTGCCGCTTCGATGGCAGCGTTTAGTGCCAGCAGGTTGGTCTGATCTGCGATTCCGTTAATGACACGTAAAATGTTTGTAATGTCTTTCGATTTTGTTTCTAATCCTCTTACGACGTTTTCAGCTTCTTTTACAGATTGATCAATCATGTTCATTTGTCCGGCTGTTTTGTGAACCAGCTTTCCTCCGTTACTGGCTGCTTCAGTGGACTGAATGGATGATTCCGTAATGACGGAGGAGGCTTTTGCCATATCCGAGAGACCGTCATTCATTTGATAGATATGTTCAGCTGCTTCTTCAATTTTTTCACTTTGGCTTTCATTTCCGCTTGAAAATTGTTCAATCGCCATTGTGATATGTTCAGTCGCTTTGCTTGTCTGTTCAGCCGACGCCGTCAGCTCCTCAGAAGAAGACGCGACATTGTCGACAGAATCTTGGATGGCATGAATGAGCGAACGGAGTGATCCTGCCATATGATTAAAGCTGTTTCCTAAATCACCTAATTCATCCTTTGAACGGATGTCAATGGTTTCAGTGAGATCTCCCTCACTGATTCGTTTTGAAGAAACCACAAGTTTTTTCAGAGGGCCGGTAATTGAGCGGATGATGAGCGTCATTACAACAAGCCCCGCAGCAATGGCGGCCGTAAGAACGATTAACGCGAGATGAAGCACGGGTACAGCTGCCTCGTGAATTTCATCCTCATACATAGTTCCTGAGATTTTCCATCCGGTTAATGTATTTGTATCAAACACCATTTTTTTCTCTGAGCCTTCAAAAGCATATTGAAATTCGCCTTTTTTATTATCATAAAGCTGATCCACCCAATCGCCCTTTTGCTCGGTTCCCGGTGTTTGTTCAGGGTGGGCGACCACTTTTTTGTCTTTGCCCAGAATAAATCCGTAGCCTTCTTTCCCGATTTTCACTTTTTTCGTCGTTTCTAAAAGCTGGTCAATGGTCATATTAATGGCGACTACCCCTGACCCGTCTTTTGTCTGCTGGGCTATCGTCACCACCATTGTATCTGTGGAAGCTGTTTTATAAGGATCTGTAATCACCACTTTTCCTTTGCTTTCCACAGCTTTTTTGTACCAGTCCCGTTCGACCGGATTATAATCTCTCGGCATAGGGATGTCCGGATAACGTGTAAATGACCCGTTTTGATCACTTGTGTAAATAGATTCAACATCTTTGTTGAGACTGATATATTGTGCGAATTTGTCTTTTATTGAAGCTTTTTTGTCTTTGTACACTTTTTTATTCAGCCATTCGCTAAAGTAAGCAGCACTGTCTTCTTTTTCGCCGATATTGTCATTAATGATTTCATTCAGCTGCTGAACATTTTCTAATGCGCTGCCCATCATCTGCTTATCAAGCGAGCTCTTTGTGGATTGATAGGCGCTAAAGGCCAATATGGAAATTGGAATAATAAGAATGATCAAGAAAGACACAACCAGTTTTCTTGTAATGGATCGCTGTTTGATTAGATTGATTAGTTTTTTCATTTATTCATTTCTCCTTAACTAGGTTATCCTTCATATCGGCTCTATATGGGTAAATATATACACGTTAAAAGAGAAACTAGATAAAAAGAACTTTATACCTAAAGTTAAGTAGTAATATATACCTATTTAATGTGAAAAAGCACCCTTTTGATGGGGTGCTTTTCACGTTTCAGGCTCTATTTTATTTTAAAACGCTTTGTCAGCTCGCGAAGTTCTTCCGCCATTCCCGCTAATGTATTGGCTGATGAGCTGATTTCTTCCATTGAAGCAAGCTGTTCCTCCGCCGATGCTGCAATATCTTGAATACTTGCCGCACTTTCTTTTGAAATGGCTGAAATCTCCTCTGATGCTCCGGATATTTCTTGTGAGCCTGCGGAAAGCTGTTCGACTGTGGCGTTTATATTTTGCATTTCTCCCGCGATTTGATTTGTCTTTTCCGATATATCATTAAAGCTTGCTTTGGTTTGATTGGTTATGACAAGTCCTGCCCCCACCTCTTGATTGACGGATTGGAACATGCCAAGTGATGTATTGATTTCTTTAACAATATCATTAATCAAAGTTTCAATTTCCTTGGCTGAATCTGCCGATTGCACGGCAAGTTTTCTTACTTCTTCAGCTACTACGGAAAATCCCCGGCCGTATTCTCCCGCCCTCGCCGCTTCGATGGCCGCGTTTAAGGCAAGCAGATTGGTTTGATCCGCTATTCCATTAATGACACGCAAAATATTTGTAATATCTTTTGATTTAATCTCCAGGCCCTTCACTACCTGCTCAGCTTCTTTTACAGATTGGTCAATGGCAGTCATCTGGCCTGCCGTTTTTTGGACAAGCTGTTCTCCGGCTCCCGATATTTCAGTTGATTGAATGGAAGATTCCGTAATTACTGCTGTGGCGCGCGCCATGTCGTTCAGACCGTCTTTCATTTCGTTTATCTGTTCTGTTGTCGTTTCAATTTTGTCATTTTGCGCATCGCTGCCGTTTGAAAATCGTTCAATTGCCATTGTAATATGTTCAGTCGCTTTGCTTGTTTGATCAGCCGAAGCCGTCAGCTCTTCTGATGAAGCCGCTACATTTTCGACTGAGTCCTTAATGCCGTGAATCAGAGAACGGAGGGAGTGCAGCATGTCGTTGAAGCTTTGGCTTAACACTCCCAGTTCGTCTTTTGATCTAGCCTCTATTGTTTCAGTCAAATCGCCGCTGCTGATCTTTTTCGCCGATGTGACAAGGTGCCTTAATGGTTTTGTGATCGAACGGATAATAAAATAGATTGCGGTCACTCCGCATATGATTGCGATTCCGAGTACGATCCATGCTTTAATTAATACATCTCTTGCCGCCTGCTTAATTTCATCCGCATACATCGTTCCACTGATTTTCCAGCCCGTTGTATCACTCGTTTCAAAAGCCATTTTTTTCGCCTTATTATCGTGCTTGTATTCGAAGTCGCCGTTTTTCTCATTAAAAAGTTTATCAACCCACTTCCCTTTTAATTCAGTTCCTGCTTTTTCACCGGAATAGGCGATGACTTTTTTATTTGCACTTAAAATAAAGGCGTATCCTTCCTCTCCGATATTAATTGCTTTTGCTGTTTTGACCAGACCGTCTATTTTCATATCAACAGCAACTACCCCTGAACCGTCTTTTGTCTGCCTGGCGATGGTGACGACCATTTTTCCCGTCGAGATGGATTCATATGGCTCACTGATAATCGCTTCTCCTTTATGTGCAACCGCTTCTTTATACCAATCTCGTTCAAGGGAATTAAAATCATCCGGCATGTCTGCTTTCGGATAGCGGGTGAATGTTCCGTCATTGCTGCTTGAAAATACAGCTTCAACCTCGTCATTCATCTGAATAAATTGTTCAAATTCTTGGTAAAGCTTTTTTTGGTTCTTTCCTTTTAATTTCTCGGCGGTTACGTCTTTGCTGAAAAATTCCGTGTATTTTTTATTGCTGTTAACTTTTTCATCGATTATTTTATCCAATATTGCGACATTTTCCTTCGCGCTTAGCACCATCTGTTTTTCAAGCGATGAGACCGACGATTTATAAGCGCTTGTTGCGAGTACAGCGATTGGAAGAATCAAGATTAATAAAAATGAAATAATGAGCCTTCTGCCAATAGATGATTTTCGCACCGTGGTGATTGTTTTTTTCATTTGCTGGATACCTCTTTCAATAATTTACATATTATATCGGATGATATTCCTTATAATTACATTGTAAAAGAAGGTAAAAATGAAAAATAGTTCTAAATACTCTGTAATAAAAGGGTCTTTATTCTCAATTTTATTGACTATATAAAAAACAGCACCTCCCATCTCGGGAAAGTGCTGTTTTTTCTTATGATTCTATTTTAAAGCGTTTTGTTAAATCACGCAGTTCTTCTGCCATCTGCGCTAACGTATTCGCTGAGGAACTGATCTCTTCCATCGACGCGAGCTGCTCTTCGGCTGATGCCGCGATGTCCTGAATGCTTGCTGAACTTTCTCTTGATACGTCCGCGATGTCACTGACTGCTGCCGTGACGTGCTGTGAGTTGTCAGAAAGCTGTTCCGCTGTGGTATTCATCGTTTGCAGTTTGCCGGCTATTTCATTTGTCATGCCGAATATGTTTTGGAAGCTTTCTTTTGTGTCGTCTGTAATGCTAAGCCCGGATTGGACTTCTTGATTCACCGCTTTAAACATATGCAATGATTTTTCAATCTCTGAAACGATTTCTTGAATCAGTTTTTCTATTTCTTTTGAAGAGTCGGCTGACTGGACAGCAAGCTTGCGCACTTCCTCCGCCACAACCGAGAAGCCCCGGCCATACTCTCCGGCTCTTGCAGCTTCAATTGCCGCATTTAACGCAAGCAGATTCGTCTGATCGGCAATGCTGTTTATGACTCTCAAAATGTTTGTGATATCCTTTGATTTTCCTTCCAGTCCTTTTACCACAGATTCAGCCTGCTGCACTGACTCATTTATGGAATTCATTTGGCCGACGGTTTGCTGGACAAGCTGTTCTCCGGTTCCCGCAATTTCTGTGGACTGCAAAGAAGCTTCTGTAACGGCTGATGTGGTTTGGGTCATATGGTACAGACCGTCATTCATCATACTAAGCTGCTTGGAGCTTGACTCGACTTTTTCGCTTTGATCTTCATTGCCGTTCGAAAATTGTTCAATCGCCATCGTAATATGCTCAGTCGCTTTGCTTGTTTGCGAAGCGGACGCTGTAAGCTGTTCAGATGATGCCGCGACATTGTCGACAGAATCTTGAATGGCGCTGATCAAGGAACGTAAAGATTTTCCCATCTCGTTAAAGCTATCGCCGAGCTCGCCTAATTCATCCTTCGATTGGATTTGAACCGTTTCAGTCAAATCGCCGCTGCTGATTTTTTGAGACGACTGTACGAGGCGTTTTAACGGTCTTGTGATTGAGCCGACAATGAAAATGATCAGGATTCCGCCAATGAGAATGGAAGCGGCAAGTACGATCATGCCCATATTAAGCACCGGCTGTGAAGCCTCTTCGATTTCACTTTTATACATTGTTCCGGCTATTTTCCAGCCTGTCAGTTTATTCGTCGTAAAGGCCATTTTTTTATCTTCATTTTTCATGCTGTATTGTACTTGCCCGCTGTCATTATCATACATGTCGGATACCCAGTCGCCGGACAGCTTTTCACCTGGTTTATGGTCTTGATGGGCCACATATGTTTTATTTTTAGTTGCGATGAAGACATAGCCTTTTTTCCCGATCTTGATTTGTTTCATCTGTGCAAGAAGCTGATCTATCGTAATATCCATAGCGATAACGCCTGAACCGTCTTTTAATTTTTGCGCGATCGTAATGACCATGCTTCCGTCATTGGCTGCTATATAAGGGTCAGTCACGATAAGTGTGCCGCCGGCCTTTACCGCGTCCTTGTACCAGGGACGTTCCCTCGGGTCATAGCCGTCCGGCACTTTTTCTGTCGGGGCTTGTACATAAGCTCCGTCTTCCGCTCCTCCGTAAATTCTGGCGACATCTTCATTAATGGAGGTATATTGCAAGAATTTCTCCTCAAGCTGCTGTTGATTTTTCCCTTCAAATGATTTGGCTTTCAGCAGTTCACTGAAATAAGAAACCGCCTTCGCCTTGCCGTCTAAATTATTTGTAATGGTCGTATCGAATGTGTTGACATTATTTTTTGCGTTTCCCATGATTTCCTGATCGAGCGTGCCGCTTGCCGTGCGATATGAACTCCATTCTAAAATGAGAATCGGGATGATTAGGATGATGCAAAAGGAAATAATTAATTTCTTTGATATGGACGGACGTCTAAGCCAATTAATAAATGTCTTCATGTATTGTTGCTCCTTCGGGGTTAGATACATTATATATCGGCTGCTTTAAAAAGTTTTATAATATCAAGATCATCTTTTTTACAGTTATCTCACTTTTGGGCCTCTCCGAAAAGAGTTTTCATTGCCCAAGCTTGATGCATATCTTATAAAAAAGCTTAGGGGGGCTTTAGATGATTATTGTATCAGGACAATGGCTCCGTCCCCAGGATACGGCAAACTGGAAGATTGAAGAGGGTCTGCATCCGCTGCTAAACGAGATGATCGCTTCACCCATTCAGTTTGATTACAATTCTGTCGCTGAACTTATTTTTGAACTAAATATACGAAAAAACATCGTGGCATCTGCCAGAGCGCTGCATCAAAGCGGCGCGAAATTCGCTACCTTCGTCAAAACGTATGGGAATACGGCATTCTGGAGAGTTTCGCCTGAAGGGGCTTTAGAGCTGAAATACAAAATGCCGCCTTCAAAGGCTATTCGGGATATTTTTGAACACGGGTCATTTTACGCGTTTGAATGTGCGACCGCTATCGTCGTAATTTATTATATGGCCGTGCTTAAAACCATCGGCGATGACCGGTTTGATTTGAACTTCCAGAGAATAACTCTTTATGATTGGCACTATGAAAAGCTGCCGATTTACACGGAAGCCGGCCGCGAGTTTGTAATAGGAGATTGTTTATATTTTAATAATCCGGACTTTAATCCGCAAAAATCGCAGTGGAGAGGGGAAAATGTCATTTTATTAGAAAAGGATCAGTACTTCGCCCACGGCCTTGGCATTTTGAGCGGTGAAAAAATCATTGAAAAGCTGAATTCCTACAGAAAAAAAGATGCCGTACAGTCCGCTTATCTTCTTGCACAAGCGACAAGACTGGACATTCCATCTCTCTATCGTACGATGCATTAAAAAAATCCCATCGTCTATCGGGATGACGATGGGATTTGTAATGCTTTTCTTATTCTGTAGAACGGGACTGTGCCAAGATACTGATTTGCGGCCCACTCCATCTTTTCAAGGTCATGCCTTGTGACGATCGGATCGCGTCCGCTCCATCTGATCAAACGGACAAAATAATAACCTTTGATCGGCGCCATGATTACTTTAGAATGAGGCCAGCCTTCAAATACAAATTGTATTTCTCCTCTTTTTTTATACGAATACTGAAGGATATTCATTAGCAGTCACCTCCGTTGATTCGCCTTAGGTTTTAGCAGAGCTGGTCTAATAAGGTTTTCACATCTGTCGCAGTTTGCAGGCCTCCTGCTGATTGTCCGGCCCACAGGGATATATGCCCGGAATCTTGCTGAGCGGCCGCGTTTTGGCGCATCGGCTTTGTTAAAGTGTTCTGAATAGGATAAGGCAATGTGTCAGCCTCTTTTGACTGTTTTTGCTTCATCCACTCATTGACGATCCCCCTTGCCGGTTTTCCTGAAAACAATGAGGTCAGCCGAGTATCCGTGCCCTGAGCGGCAAGCAGTTCCCGTTTGTATATTCTTGATGCTTCGCTTTCTGCACACATAAGAAATGCGGTCCCGACCTGAACTCCTTGAGCGCCGAGAATTTCAGCCGCCTTTACTCCACGGCTGTCAAAAACCCCTCCGGCCGCGATGACAGGAACGTTAACGGCATCAGCCGCCTGCGGAATGAACGCCATTAAGCCCAGAGAGGATTCACCTTTTGCCGGCAGAAAGGTCCCGCGATGTCCGCCCGCTTCGGTTCCTTGCAGCACGATCATATCCATTCCCCGTTCTTCAAGGGCAACAGCTTCTTCTATTGATGTGGCCGTGCCAATGAGATAGCAGCCATTGTCCTTTAGCAGCCGCACCGTGGCAGCGGGCGGCATCCCAAATGTGAATGAGCATGCTTTTACCTTGTACTTGATGATAAGCATTATTTTTTCAAAAAAATCTTCCCAATCCTGCTCCTCAGTGGTCATCGGCGGAGCCTGTTCTGCCAGCGGTATGCTGGTTTTCCATTTCTCCAGTACCTTTTCGTCCGGTGTTTCTCTCGATTCAGGGACAAATACATTCACCTGAAAAGAGCGGCTTGTTAACGCCTGCATCTCAGCTATTTGCTTTTCCAGGACTTGCGGGCTGAGGTAGCCTGACGCAAGGCTTCCAAGCGCTCCTTCACGAGAGACGGCGGCGGCAAGACGAGGCGTGACAAGCCCGCCGGCCATCGGAGCCTGTATGACAGGCTTTGTCAGTGATAAAATATTCATCCATTCCTTCATGGGCAAAGCCTCCTGTTTATCCCGTTATTTTGATATAGCACGTCCGGGTTCTTGGGCCATCGAATTCGCAAAAATAAATGCCTTGCCATGTACCGAGCAGCAAGCGGCCGTTTTCGATGATGACATGCTGGGAAGCCCCGACTGTACTTGATTTCAAATGGGCTGCCGTATTTCCTTCCATATGGCGGTCAAGTTCGTGTTCCCACGGATATACCTCATTGAATCTTCTAAGCATGTCTTTTTTTACATCAGGATCGGCATTTTCATTTATCGTAATGCCGGCTGTCGTATGAGGGCAGTAGATTAGCGCCGTGCCGCTTTTCACTCCGGTTTCTTGCAGAAATGCTTCAGCTTCATGAGTGATATCAAGCATTTCATCCCGTTTTTCCGTGTTAATCTGCAATTGTTTCAGCATGTTTTCTCCCCTTTCACTTCTATCTACTTGATTATTCGTTCTATCTTCTTTTTTTCCTGTAAATTTGCGGTCATAAACTTAAATCACAAAAAAACTCCAGTATGAAACTGGAGCCTGGCTACCATACGTATATTCTTGTCTCGTAAGGTTGTAAGAGGATTGAGGTGGTATGCTGATGATGTTTTGTCTCGATGTTCGATAAGACAAGCGAATCTGAGCTTAACGGATAGGCGGGATGTCTGTATAGAGCGGGTGTCTTCGTCAGGTTTGTCAGGATAAGCGCGGTTTGCCGATCGCTCTTTCGCAAATAAGCAAAGATTTGTTTATCTTCCGGCAGAAGCAATTGGTACAAACCGTAAATAAATACATCATGTTTTCGTCGAAGTGCGATTAGATTTTTATAAAAATGATAAACGGATGCTTTATCCTTCATTTGTGATTTAGCATTCAGCCATGTGTAATTGTCATTGATGCCGATCCACGGGGGAGCATCCGAAAATCCTGCGTACTTGCTTTCATTCCATTGCATCGGAGTTCTTGAGTTATCTCTTCCCTTTTTCCAGATCACCTTCATCACTTCTTTATGAGGAACCCCTTTGGCCGTCTCCATATCGTATAACCGTTTCATCGCCACGTCATCGTAATCTTCAATTAAAGGAAAGGCCACATTTGTCATGCCGATTTCTTGTCCCTGATAGATAAACGGGGTGCCTTTCATCAAAAAGTACATAGCGGCGAGAGCTTTTGCGCTTTCAGTTACATAGGTTTGATCGTCTCCCCATGCGGAGACCGAGCGGGGCTGATCGTGATTCTCCATAAAGAGAGCGTTCCAGCCTACGCCTTCCAAACTGTTTTGCCATTTAGACAAAATCCTTTTCAACTCCGCGACATCAATGCGCTCATCTGCGTCAATATCCCACAAACCAAGGTGTTCAAATTGAAAAATCATATCAAAAATTCCGGATTTTCCTCCGGCCCAATCCGCTGCTTCGTCCGCCGTAACGCCGTTAGCCTCTCCGACTGTCACGATCGGATAGCGGGAAAACGTTTCTCTTTTCAGTTCTCTTAAAAAATCCATGATCCCTTCCACGTTCATATGGTACGGAAAAGAAGGGACATATGGAAGAGCCTCGGGATTCGGCAGATCGGGAAGCCCTTTCTTTTTCTTGATATGAGAAATGGCGTCCACCCGAAATCCGTCAATTCCTTTGTCCAGCCACCAATTCACCATTTCAAAAACGGCAAACCGCATGTTTTGGTTTTCCCAATTCAGATCCGGCTGTTTTTTGTCAAACAGATGGAGATAGTATTGGTCTGTCGTTTGATCGTACTGCCAGGCTGATCCGCTGAAAATGCTTTCCCAGTTGTTCGGTTCTTTGCCGTTTTTTCCATCTTTCCAGATGTACCAGTCCCTTTTTTCGGAGTCTAAGGCCGAGCGTGACTCAATGAACCACGGATGCTCATCACTCGTATGGTTGACCACAAGGTCGATAATCAGCTTCATGCCAAGCTCGTGTATTTCATTAAGCAGGCTATCAAGATCATCCATGGTTCCAAACTCAGTTAAAATCTTTTTGTAATCCCTTATATCATATCCGTTATCTGCATTGGGCGAGTCAAAGACCGGACATATCCAGATGACATCCGCCCCCAAGTCTTTTATGTAAGGCAGCATTGATTTGATCCCGTTGATATCGCCGATTCCATCTCCATTCGAATCCTTGAAGCTGCGGGGATAGATTTGGTATACCACCGCTTCTTTCCACCAAGCCTTTTCCATGAAACCACTCCTTACTCATAGTGCGGTCTTTATATGATATGGAGAAAAAAGGCTAAGAAGCATTCTTTTTTCAGAAAAAAAGTCTCTCGCTATTTGCAAGAGACTGAAAATAAAAATGTTATTTGACTTAAACATCTCTATTTTGAGAAATTGACTGCTGCCTCCGAAGATTTCTGTCCCGAATGCTTCGTTACCTCGCTGAAAACAGCCGCATTGCGTAATATGCGACTGTTTTCACCTTAAAAATCTGTTTTTTTAATTTCTACAAACCGGATGTGATGATCTTCAGCATCAAGAACTTTAAATTCGCACCCTTCCGTATAAAACACATCGCCGTTTTTCAGTTCCATTTTTTGTGTCAGAAGCCAGCCCGCAATTGTGTCAATCTCCTCATTTTCAATCGCGATATCAAGCAGCTCGTTTACTTCGTCTATTAAAGCCTTGCCATCCATAATATAATGGTGCTCGCCTTTTTTCACGATGTGCGGCATTTCATCCTGATCATATTCATCCCGAATCTCTCCGACGATTTCTTCTAATATATCCTCGACGGTGACAAGCCCTGCGGTTCCTCCGTATTCATCGACAAGAATCGCCATATGAATCCGTTCTTTCTGCATACGGATCAGCAGCTCTTGAACAGGAATGCTTTCAATGACTCTGATAACAGGCCGCGTTAATTGGCTCAGTTTAATCGACTGTCCGAGAAAAAATGCTTTAAACGTGTCTTTACTGTTTATAATGCCGATAATATGGTCTTTATCTTCTTTTATCACGGGATAACGCGTATATCGTTCGTTTATAATTGAATGAATCGCTTCATCAATGGTTTGATCAATTGAAATCGTTGCCATTTCCGTTCTCGGTATCATAATTTCCCTGGCCACGCGATTATCAAATTCAAATATTTTATTGACGTACCGGAATTCAGATTGGTTGATTTCACCCTTTTTATAGCTTTCTGAAAGGATCAGCCTCAATTCTTCCTCACTGATCGCCACCTCATGCTCCTTCACCGAATGGAAGCCGAACAGCTTAACTAAAAAACGCGCGGACCCGTTTAACGCTTTAATAAACGGATACATCACTTTGTAAAACACTATAAGCGGTTTGGCTGTCCACAGGCTGACAGCCTCCGCTTTTTGAATGGAGATGGTCTTCGGAGCCAGCTCGCCAATCACGACGTGCAAAAATGTAATGACGATAAATGACGCAATAAATGTCACGATATGAGTGATAGATCCAGGCATTCCGATAAGCGCAAACACAGGGTGAAGGATCCGTTCGACAGTCGGTTCTCCGAGCCACCCAAGTCCGAGAGCCGTTATCGTAATGCCGAGCTGGCAGGCGGATAAATATTCGTCAAGATTCGAAATGACTTTATGCGCCGCAATCGCCCGGCTGTCGCCGCTCTCCACAAGCTGGCTGATTTTCGATCCGCGTATTTTCACAATCGCAAATTCAGCTGCGACGAAAATAGCGGTTAAGCCGATTAATAAAATAATCAGAGCGATATTTAATATAAGCAAAAAAAGCCCTTACCACAAATGGTAAGGGGCCACCTCCTTAACGTTAGTTCTCATTACGACCGTTTAAGAAGATCATCACAAACCGGAGCAGCTCAAACAGTGACACAAGCGCGGCGGCCACATAGGTCAAAGCGGCGGCATTCAGCACTTTATTCACGCCATGTTCTTCGCTGTTTCGAATGATTCCTTCTGACACGATAATCTGTTTCGCGCGTGAGCTTGCATTAAATTCGACCGGCAGAGTAATAAGCTGAAAAAAGACGGCGGCGGAAAAAAGAATAATTCCAAGGCCGATTAAATTCAAGCTGCCTAGAAGCATGCCGCCTAGGAATAGCAAAGGGGCCACACCGGAAGCAAAATTCACGACGGGAAAGATTTTGTGTCTCAGCACAAGCGCACCATACGATTCCTGATGCTGCAAGGCATGTCCGACTTCATGGGAAGCAACGGAAATGGCGGAAATCGAGCGGCCGTAATAGACCGGCTCGGATAAACGCACCACCCGTTTCGTCGGGTCGTAATGGTCTGTCAAAGCGCCTCTTACCGGTTCTACCGGCACATCATAAAGACCGTTCAAATCAAGAATCCGTCTTGCCGTTTCTGCCCCTGTACGCTGACTGGAGGCTTCGACTTTTGAATATTTTTCAAAGTTGCTCTTCACTTTAAATTGTGCCCAAAACGACAATCCCAATGCGGCAATTGTTAAAAATATAAACAGCATATTATCATCTTCCTTTTTATATTGATCGACATTTCTTTTTAGATTATTTTAATGAGTTTTCTTTGCCATGTACAGAAATGCGCTTCCTTTTTCTCGCGGGGAAGCAAAAACCGAGAAGCAAACAGAACAGGCCGCCCATCAGTAAAAAAAAGGGGATCGTTCCGTTCAGTTCTTTGATATAACGAATCCAGGAAAAATCTCCGAGAAAATGGTCATACGCATTCAGATCAAAAATAATCAAAATGACCGCGGAAGCGATCAGCTGCGCACCGATCAATATCGTGATGGTTCTTTGTATGATCGTCATCTTTCCCATCCTCTGCATCTAGTTTGTTTTAGTGTATGGAGAAAATGGGTTTAATATGTTTTCGCTATTTCTTGAAACACATCGCAAGAACTGGGACATACTGAATAAAAAAGACACAACGGGTGTGATGATCATGAAAGTGACAAGTGACGAGAAAGAACAGCTAAGCGCTGCGATTGACCGGATGAATGAAGGGCTGGATGTATTTATTCAGTTTTATAACGAATCGGAAAAAGATGAACCGCTGATTCAGCTTGAGGACGATACAGCTAAATTAATGACAGAAGCCCGTGAATTATACGGACAGGATAAGCTGAACGAAACACTAAATGCCATCATTAAACAAATTTTATCTATTTCTCTATCTGAAGAAGGGAAGAAAAAATGAAGTCAAACCGGATTTTTATTTCCTGGCTGAGATGGCCGCTATATATCAGAATCGGCTTAATTATCCTTGTCCTTATCCTATTATTCGGGCAGACCATTTATTTGCTGGAGCCTAAACAATTTACGTCGGTATTTGAAGGCATTTGGTGGGCGGTGATTACAGTCTCTACAGTAGGCTACGGAGACTATGTCCCGCAAACCCCATTGGGCCAGATCGTCGGGATGCTGCTCGTCTTAAGCGGCGCAAGCTTTGTCACCGCCTATTTTGCGACGCTTGCCTCCGCAGCTTTCAGCAAACAGCACCGCTATGTTGAAGGAAAGGTGAAATTCAAAGGGCGGGACCATGTCATCATTATCGGCTGGAATGAAAAATCAAACCATCTGCTGAGGGAGCTTCAGCTTGCCGCTCCTTCCAAAACCGTGGTACTGATTGATGATTCGTTAAAAGAGGGGCCGCTGATTGAAAATGTGCATTTTATCCGCGGGCATGCCGCTGATGACGATACGCTGAAAAAAGCGAATATCGCCTCTGCTGACACCGTCATGGTCACTGCTGATCAGCATAAAAACGAAGCGGAAGCCGATATGCTTTCAGTGCTGACACTTCTTTCCGTCAAAGGGCTGAACCCTTCAGTCTACTGTATCGTTGAAATCTTGACTGACCGCTATGTGACAAATGCTGAACGGGCCGGCGCAAATAAAATTCTTGGAACATCACAGCTGCTGAGCCGGGTGATGCTTGAGCATTATCGGGTGAAACAGCAGCTTGCCGAACCGCGAACCCTTACGGAGCTGACACTTGAAAAGATGGTGTATATGATTCCTGTGCCCGCGGAATTAGCGGGAGCCTCTTACCGCTCCTGCGTGTTACACTATCTTGATCATAAAGTGACAATTATCGGCATTCAAAAAGAGGAGGGGCCGATGCTCTCCCCTCCTCTTACTTACAAAGTGCTTCAAACCGACCAGTTTCTCGCTCTTTAATGCAAAAGTACATCTTCTAATTCTTTTACGAGAGAAATACCGATATCCATGTATGCCTGGTCAATGTCTGCGTCCCGCCTTTCCGGTTCAGAAAATTGATTAAACATAGATTGAAATTGTCCGCTGCCGGCATGATCGTCAAGTTCAGCCTGATACACATGGCGCAGCAAAAAAGGCGTTCCCATGCGGACGGCTGCTCCACGTTCATCAAGCTGCCCTTGTTTGGCTTCCGCAGGGACTCTCAAAAACAAATAGCCGTCTTTGTCATCAATTTTATAATCAAAAAAGCAATGATCGTACTCCCAGCCGCCGCTTATCACATAACCGAGCGGCTTCATTATTTGTTCAAGATCATGAAGAGAAAAAGATTCTCCCTCAATCGCAGAAGGTATGGTAATCATCGAATGGCTCCTTTTTTCATTATCCTCCCCTCTCCGATCATCTTCATTCGGGGCGGAATAACTTTACAAAAAGAGCCGATTACATAGAGAATGTATTTTCTTTCGTTCGGGACACAGAAAAGAAAGCGCATTCAATTAAGAAGTAAATCAGAAGCCCTGCCGCAAATCCGGCGGCTGATTCCCAGGAAACATAGACAATCGCAAGATAAAGACCTAATTTGGTCAGAAGCGTATGCGGCCGTTTGAGCTGTAAAAGTCTCTGTACAGCATCTGTAAAAAGCCCAAGCGGAAGGCCGATAAGAAGAAATGAATGAATGAAATAGTGTGGGAACGTGCTGCCAATATTTGAAGAAAACTCAGGCTGAACGACTTCGATATACATCAGCAAAAATAAAACAGCCGAAGATAGGCCGGCAATGATGAGATGTTTCATAACAGCTTGTTTCATAAACACATCAGCATCCTTTATGTTTTTTTAAAAAAGCTGACCGGGTTTGCAAGCCAGTCAGCCTTTGATATCTATTCTTCGAGACGTTTTTCAAGTTCTGCTTTTTTCTCTTCAAATCCGGGTTTGCCAAGAAGCGCAAACATGTTGACTTTATAAGCTTCAACTCCCGGCTGGTCAAACGGATTGACACCGAGGAGATAACCGCTCATGGCGCAGGCTTTTTCAAAGAAATACACAAGGTATCCAAAAGTATATGCGTTCAGCTCCGGAATGTTGACGATTAAGTTCGGGACTTTCCCGTCCGTATGAGCAAGCATTGTGCCTTGGAACGCTTTTTTGTTGACGAAATCAACCGTTTTTCCGGCCAAATAGTTTAAGCCGTCAAGATCGTTCTCAGCTTCTTCAATGGTCAGCTCATGTTTTGGCGTCTCTACATTCAGTACAGTTTCAAACAGATCTCTTCGGCCTTCCTGCACATATTGGCCAAGTGAGTGAAGATCAGTTGAGAAATTAGCGGAAGACGGATAAATGCCTTTTTCGTCTTTCCCTTCACTTTCTCCGAAAAGCTGCTTCCACCATTCAGCAAAATATTGAAGAGCCGGTTCATAGTTAATCAGCATTTCAATGGTTTTGCCTTTATTGTAAAGAACGTTGCGAACGACAGCGTACTGGTATGCAGGATTTTCCTCTAATTCTGAAGCTGCGAAATCCTTGCTCGCATCAAGAGCACCCTTCATCATATCGTCAATGTTTACACCGCTGACTGCAATTGGCAAAAGACCTACAGCCGTCAATACAGAAAAACGGCCGCCGACATCATCAGGAATGACAAACGATTCAAAACCCTCTTCATTAGAAAGCGTTTTTAACGCGCCGCGTTCTTTATCAGTCGTCGCATAAATGCGGGCTTTCGCTTCTTCTTTGCCGTATTTCTCTTCAAGAAGCTTGCGGAAAATACGGAAAGCGATTGCAGGTTCAGTTGTCGTGCCTGATTTAGAAATCACGTTAATGGAGAAGTCAGCATCTTCAAGAAGATCCATCACATCTCGCATATAGGATGAACTGATGTTGTTTCCGATAAAGATGACTTGCGGATTGCCGCGTTTGGCTTTTGGCAATGTATTATAAAAAGCGTGGTTAAGCGCTTCAATCGCAGCGCGGGCGCCCAAATATGAACCGCCGATTCCCACGACCAGCAATACGTCTGAATCAGATTTAATTTTTTCAGCGCTTTTTTTAATACGCGCGAATTCTTCTTTATCATAATGTTCAGGGAGGTCCACCCATCCTAAATAGTCGCTTCCCGCGCCTGTTTTTTCATGGATATTATGGTGTGCTGTTTTTACAAAATCACGTAGGTATGTAAGTTCATGTTCGTTGAAAAAAGTCAACGCTTTTGAGTAGTCAAAGCGTACATGCGTCATTGCTTGTCCCTCCATAACGATATAATGTTTTCCCTTTCACTTTATATGAACTACACGGTTAAATCAAGTCAGGAAAAAGGACGGAATACCTTGATTCCGTCCTTTGATATTATAGTGACGCCCGAAGAATGGCAAGTATGTCGTCTTTGTTCAGTTTTTGGAAGTTTCCGAAGCCGCCGTACTCCATTTCTTTAGCAGCGATATCGGCAATCAGATCAAGCTTTTCTTCTCCAATATCATAGTCTGCAAGGCGGGAAGGCGCTCCGAGGCTTGTCCAAAATGCGGAAAGCTTGTCGATCCCTTCAAGCACGATTTCTTTATCAGATTTGCCCTCTGTGTCGATGTCAAACATATTAAGCATAAGCGCTTTGAATCGCTCCACATTTGTATCAACCGTATATCTCATCCAGTTCGGGAAGAGAATCGCCAGACCGCCTGCATGCGGAATATCATACACAGCTGAAACGGCATGCTCCATAGTATGAGACGCCCAATCGCCGAAGTAACCCATTTGAAGCGTGCCATTTAACGCAATTGTCCCAGCGTATAAAATGGTTTCGCGATGCTTGTAGTTTTGCAAATCCTCTAAGAGCTTCGGCGCTGTTTCGATAACCGTCTGAAGTACGGCGAAACACATTCTGTCCTGAAGCGGTGTGTTTTCGACATTGTGGAAATATTGTTCAAATACATGGCTCATCATATCAACCATGCCGTAAACGGTTTGATTTTCAGGAAGACTGAATGTATTTTCAGGATCCAAAATAGAGAAGCGCGGATGAGTCACATCGCTGCCCCATACGTATTTTTCATTTGTTTCCCAGTTCGTAATGACAGAGTCCGGGTTCATTTCAGAGCCCGTCGCGGCAATCGTCAAAATGGTTCCAAACGGCAAAGCGTCCTTCGCTGTCACCTTTTTGCTGAAGATGTCCCATGCGTCTCCATCATATTTCGCGCCGGCTGCGATTGCTTTTGTACAGTCGATGACGCTTCCGCCTCCTACAGCGAGAAGGAAATCAATCTGCTTTTGTTCACACATTTCAATTCCTTTTTTCACAGTGGCGAGGCGTGGATTTGGTTCTACTCCTGCAAGCTCAGTCACAACCGCGCCTTCCTCTTGTAAAATGGCAGTCACTTGATCGTACAGGCCGTTTCGTTTAATGCTTCCGCCCCCGTACACAAGCAGCACGTTTTTTCCATATTGCGCAAGCTCTTTTTTTAATTGTTCGATTTGGCCTTTGCCAAAAATCAGTTTTGTCGGATTGTAGTAAGTAAAATTCTCCATATATATGCCTCCATAATAGTCGCTGGGTAATAAATAGCGGATTTTCCAATATACCATAAAATTAAAAAAAGAAAAAGAGGCAGGCGCTAAGTGCGCCGCTTTCCCCCTTTTTCTCCGTTTTTATAAAGATGCTTTTAAGATAGCGAGAACATCTTCTTTATTTAATGATTTAAACTGTCCGAAGGCGCCATTGGCCATTGCTTTGTCTGCGATCGTATCCAATTTTTCATCAGTGATCTCATAATCAGCAAGTTTGTTCGGAGCGCCGAGGCTTGTCCAAAATGCAGACAGCTTATCAATGCCTTCAAGAGCAATTTCCTCGTCTGATTTACCAGCTTCGTCAATATCAAAGACACGGACCGCAAGCTGTTTAAAACGGGCAGGATTTTCTGCAAGCACATGTCTCATCCAATTCGGGAAGAGAATCGCGAGTCCTCCCGCATGCGGAATATCGTATACCGCTGATACAGCGTGCTCGATGTTATGAGTGGCCCAGTCCCCTCTGGCACCCATTGACAGCATGCCGTTTAACGCAATTGTGCCGGTATACAAAATCGTTTCCCGCAGTTCATAATTCTCAAGATCATTGATCAGCTTAGGAGCTGTTTCAATCACTGTACGTAATAATGATTCACACATCCGGTCTTGATACGGCGTGTTTGATGTGTGATGGAAATATTGTTCAAATACATGGCTCATCATATCAACCATGCCGTAAATCGTGTGGTCTTTCGGCACGGTAAATGTATTCACCGGGTCAAGAATAGAGAATTTCGGATAAACAAGCGGACTGCCCCATCCGTACTTTTCTTGTGTTTCCCAGTTCGTGATTACAGAACCTGCATTCATTTCAGAGCCTGTGGCTGCCAAGGTTAATACTGTGCCGAACGGCAAAGCTTCTTTCGGCTGATGCTTTTTGGTCACTATATCCCAAGCATCTCCGTCATACTTCGCACCCGCGGCAATCGCTTTTGTACAGTCGATGACGCTCCCGCCTCCGACAGCCAGAAGGAAGTCGATATGATGTTCCTTACAGATCGCTGCGCCTTTATTGACAGTGGCAACACGCGGATTCGGTTCAACGCCTCCCAGTTCGTGCACTGTGACGCCTGCTTTATTCAGTAAGTCTGTCACTTGTCCGTATAAGCCGCTGCGCTTCACGCTGCCGCCTCCGTATACGAGCAATACGTTTTTTCCATACGGCTTGATCTCTTCCGGCAGCTTTTCAACTTCTCCGCGCCCGAAAATTAATTTTGTCGGGTTCCAATATGTAAAGTTTTGCATGACATCTCCTCCTTAGGTTTTCATTATGCAGAATTTCTCTTTCCGATGTAAAGCAATCAGCTTTTGACATGTATAGTTTCCCCAAACTGTCACAATCTATAAATGTGTCACTTAATTTATGAAGGAGGTTGTACAATGAGCACGATTCAACGAATTGCCCTTGTTTTAACAATTATTGGCGCTATTAACTGGGGACTGATTGGCTTTTTTCAATTTGATTTAGTCGCGGCGATCTTCGGAGGCCAAAGTTCAGCTCTTTCCCGTATCATATACGGTCTTGTCGGAATTGCCGGCCTGATCAATCTTGGTCTGCTGTTTAAGCCAAGTGAGGAAGCTTCACGTGAGGAAGCAGCTAAGCCTGAAATGAGATAAGCCAAACAAAATAGCACCGAGGCGTACATATCCGGTGCACCCCCTGAGCTATTTGCTGCCCCGCATTTTTTGTATGGAGTGCAAAGGCGGCATAAAAAAAAGCACCGAACTTTTATCCGGTGCTTTTTTCATGCTTATTTTTTGATAAGATCTTTGCGGTTTGATTGCTCAATCCACTCTTCAAGCTTATCTTTTAATGTGTTGAAGCCTTGAGGCGCAGATGTTTCTTCTTTTGCTTGCGCAGCTTTAGGTTTTCTTGGCTTGCTTTCTTTTTTCTCCGGCGCAGCTTGAGTCGCACGGATTGAAAGGCTGATTTTACCTTTTTCTTCATCAACTGAAAGTACTTTTACTTGTACTTCGTCACCGATTGAAAGATGCTCGTTAATATCTTTTACGAAACCGTGAGTCACCTCAGAAATATGCACAAGTCCTTGAGTTTCTTCATCTAATGCAACAAACGCACCATACGCTTGTAACCCTGTTACTTTACCAGTGTAAACACTGCCCACTTCAAATTTTGCTGCCATTCATAACAACTCCTAAGTTAAATTAAATATCTGTTTATACGCAATTTAAAATTATATCATACAAGTCCTTTTTTAGCAAAAAAACTTTTTTTCCGTTTTTGGTTTATCAATATGAAGAAGGGGGTATACTGCAAATACCAAAGGCTTTCTAGTATTCCCCCCTTTATTGGATGCGAACTGACAGTTCGCATCTTTTTTTATGTGGTTTGGTTCACAAAACGTTTCATTCTTGCCAAAGCTTCCTGCAGCTGTTCGATTGAAGTTGCGTACGAACAGCGGATATAGCCTTCACCGCTCGGGCCAAACACATTTCCCGGAACAACGGCCACTTTTTCCTGAACAAGAAGTTCCTCGGCAAATTGCTCAGAGCTCATCCCCGTGCTTTTAATAGACGGAAATGCGTAAAAAGCGCCTCCCGGGTGATGGCATTCTAGGCCGATCTCATTGAGTGTGTCTACGAATAAGTTACGTCTTCTGCGGTAACTTTTCTTCATTTTCTCTACATCTTCCATGCCGTTTTTAAGCCCTTCCAACGCCGCATATTGCGCCATCGATGGAGCACACATCATGGAGTACTGATGAATTTTCAGCATAGCGTCTCGGATCTCGGCAGGCGCAGCTGCAAAGCCTAATCTCCAGCCCGTCATGGCAAAAGCTTTCGAAAAACCGGATATGACAATCGTCCGTTCCTTCATATCTGTTAACTCAGCCAAGCTTGTAAATTCTTGATCATACGTAAGTTCCGCGTAGATCTCATCGGCCAAGACAATAATATCGTGTTTTTTTGCAAATTCGGCAATATCATTCAGCTCTTCCTTCGAATAAACAGAACCTGTCGGGTTGGAAGGCGAGCAAATGAGGATGGCTTTTGTTTTTTCAGTCACAAGTGCTTCAAAGTCTGCCGCTGTTGCTTTGAATCCGCTTGCGGCTGTGGTATGAAGGTGAACCGGACGTCCGCCTGTCAGTGAAACAAGCGATTCATACGCGACAAAACAAGGCTCAGGGATAATCACTTCTTCCCCTGGATTCAGAATGGCCCGGATTGCGAGATCCAAGGCCTGGCTTGCTCCCACCGTGACAATCAGTTCATGATCGGGTGAATAGTGAAGATCAAACCGTCTGCTCAAGTATCGGCTGATTTCCTCTCTTAACGAGTAAAGCCCGGCATTGGCGGTGTATGATGTGTAACCTTGTTCCAGGGAAAGAATGCTTGCTTCCCTGACATTCCACGCCGTTACAAAATCAGGTTCACCCACCCCCAGTGAAATCACACCCTCCATTGTCGCAGCTAAATCAAAGAACCTGCGGATGCCGGACGGTTTAATCTGCTGTACATATTCGGATAAATAGGACGTGCTCATTTACGGAGACACCACGATTCTTTTGTCGTCGTCTCCTGATTCAAACACCTTGCCGTCATGCTTGTATTTTTTCAAGATGAAATGGGTTGTCGTTGATACAACCGAATCAAGCGTAGACAGCTTATCAGAAACAAAACGGGCAATATCAGACATCGAGCTCCCTCGGATCACGACAGACAAGTCATATACGCCTGACATGAGATAAACAGATTCAACCTCTTGGAATCTGTAGATTCTTTCCGCCACTTCGTCGAAGCCGACGCCCCGTTTTGGCGTTACCTTTACATCTATCATGGCAGTTACGCCTTCATGACCGTCAACTTTGCGCCAGTCAATCATGGCAGAATAGTCAATGATAACCTTTTCTTTTTCCAGTTTATCAATGATGTCTTTTACTTCACTTGCCGGGATGTTCGCCATCTTTGCGATCATATCCACATCGGCACGGCTGTTTTCGTCTAAAATTTCTAATATTTCTGTTTCTTTCTCTGTCAATTTCATTCATTTCACACCTTTGCAATGTCAAGAAATCTTCACGACATTATATCACGTTTCTTGGCGAATGCTAAGAAAAAAAGCCGAGAAACTTCCGCTAGAATTGACAAATTCAGGGCAGAATAAAAGCAGACCGCAAATGGAGTGAGGACAACATGACTGCCGTTATACCGGTAAACCGACTCATCGTACAAGGAATCGATTTATATTATGAGCATTATCGAAATCCCGGCAAGCAGACGCTTGTCTGTATACATGGTTTTTTATCATCAGCCTTCAGCTTCAGGAAATTGATTCCTCTTCTCCGGGATCATTATGAAATCATTGCCGTTGATCTTCCTCCCTTTGGCCAATCGGAAAAATCACGGACGTTTTTATATACGTACAGTAATTTGGCGCGGCTTATTATCGGCCTTCTTGAACAATTGCAAATTAAAGAAGCCGCGCTAGTCGGTCATTCCATGGGAGGCCAGATTTCTCTGTTGGCCGCACTGCAAAAGCCGGAGTTATTCACAAAGGTCGTGCTTCTTTGCAGCTCAGGATATTTGCAGCGCTCGCACCCAACGATTACTTTCGGGACCCATCTTCCGTATTTTCATCTGTATGTTAAACGCTGGCTCTCAAAAAGCGGTGTACTGAAAAATTTGCATAATGTGGTGTACGACAAGTCTCTGATTGATGATGAAATGATAGACGGATATGGAAAGCCTTTTACGGACGGCCAGATTTTCAAGGCGATGACGAGGCTGATCCGGCACAGAGAAGGAGATTTGCCGTCTGAGGCATTAAAAAAAATGGAAAAGCCCACTTTGTTAATATGGGGAAAGGAAGATCGGGTGGTGCCTGTAGAAATCGGGAAACGCCTTCATCAGGACCTGCCTGATTCCGTGCTGTATTCCCTCGAAAAAACGGGGCATTTGGTACCTGAGGAACGGCCCGAATTCGTATCAGAACAAATTCTTGAGTTTGTCAGATAAAAAAAACCGGTATGTCTGCCGGTTTTTAAGGTGTGCAGGAGCTGCTGCCTTTGATGATCAATAGCTGCTCCGCCACTTTCATGCAATTGTCAAGAGGAAGAATCTGTTCAAATGAAGCTTCAAAAATATCCTGAATGGATTCGGCAAGCGCCTGCGGGTTCTCTTTCGCATATACAGCCTGCACGATATCCACAGCCTCAGTTTCATAAAACTCTTCCCCATATTTAAACGGGTCCCACTTTGAAATGATTTTCATCATTTCTCTGACCGCTTGGCTTTCTTCCATATTCATCACCGCTTATAATAAAGTTTGCAAATCTATTTTATCATAGTTATGCAAATAAAAATAAATGAACTCCTGAGGTGACAACAATGAATTTTGATCATAAAGAAAACAGAATTGGCACGCAATCAGTTAAGTGGGATAAGGCCGAGGCTTTATTTGGCACGTCAGACGCACTGCCGATGTGGGTCGCGGATATGGATTTCCGTGCGCCGGAAGCCGTCACCGACGCGTTAAAAGAGCGCTTAGACCACGGCATCTTTGGATATACAACAACAGACGCCAAGACAAAAGAAGCTGTCTGCACTTGGCAGAGCAAACGGCATAACTGGCAGGTCGATCCCGCAAGCATCACGTTCAGTCCCGGAATTGTCACAGCACTCAGCATGGCGGTCCAAGCCTTTACTGAACCGAATGACCAAGTGGTTGTCCAATCACCCGTCTACACACCGTTTTTTCACATGGTGGAGAAAAACGAGCGCCGTATTTTACACAATCTTTTAGAAGAGGAAAACGGAAGGTATTTTATCAATTTTGATGATCTGGAGGCAAAGCTCAGCGAATCAAGTGTGAAGATGTTTATTTTATGCAACCCGCACAACCCTTCAGGCAGGGCATGGAGCCGCGACGATTTGATCAAAATCGGAGAAATGTGCCTCCGACATGATGTCATTGTCGTTTCCGATGAAATTCATTCTGATCTCATGCTGTATGGGAATAAGCATACCCCGTTCGCTTCTCTTTCTGAGGAGTTTGCCCGAATTTCCCTGACTTGCACGGCACCGAGCAAAACATTTAATATCGCCGGCCTGCAAGCTTCCGCTGTCATTATTCCGGACAGTTATAAACGCGCACGGTTCACAGCGATGCTGCAGCGCCAAGGCATATCTAATCTGAATGCTTTTGCGGTGACTGCTATCGAGGCCGCTTACTTAAAAGGCGGACCGTGGCTCGATGAACTAATTTCTTATCTCGAAAAAAATATAGATGCGGTTCAATCCTTTTTGCAGGATGAACTGCCGGCTGTCAAAATGATGAAACCTGATGCTTCTTATTTGATATGGCTGGACTTCCGCGCTTGCGGTTTGTCAGATGCAGAATTAAACCAAAGAATGCTGAAGCAGGGCAAAATTATTTTAGAACCGGGAACGAAATACGGAGCCGGCGGAGAAGGGTTTATGAGAATCAACGTTGGGTGTTCTTTGGCCGACGTCAAGGAAGGCCTTCGCAGAATCAAAAACGCATTGCAATAACATTCAAAAAAGAACGCCATTAGCTGAGAAAAAAGGCGTTCTTTTTAAAGAAAATTTGTTCTATTGCTTTTATATTTTTCTTTTAATAAGTGTTATAATATAAATATATTTCACATGAAAGGATTTTACACAAATGGAAATTCTAAAAGATTATCTGCTTCACATCTCTTTTATTTTATTTCCTATCTTTCTTTACCAAGCCATCTGGCTGAACAAACCGATTATTACCGCGCCAAAAGCGAACAGCAAACTGGTGACTGCGCTCGCGGCCGTATCCTCGTGCTTATGCATTTTGTATCCCATTCAGGAAATGGAACACCATGTCCATTTTGGACTTCAGACGATTCCTATCATCATCTGCTTTATTTACATAAGCATTGTTTCCGGTCTTATTGTCGCCGCTTCGGCTTTTTGTTTTCAACTGATGTTCTTTGATTCTTCCGCCTTTGCCTTTTTACTCGCACTTCCTTTTATTATTATTCTTCCTATTTTATTGCAAAAGAAATGGCCGTTTATGTCCAAACCAAAGAAACTGCTGTTTGGCTTTTTCATCGGATGCTGGGAAATCATCTTATTATTCATCTCAATCTTTACTTTTTCCGTACAAAATATTTCCAATTTTCAAAATTTTGGAACATTTGTTTTAGATGGCGCTGTCGCGGGACTCTTTAGCATCTGTGTACTGATGGTAAGCATTTATACAATTGAAAGCATTGCAGAAACTGTCATCTTGCGCTCACAGCTTATCCAATCAGAAAAAATGACCATTGTCAGTGAGCTGGCCGCCAGTGTGGCTCACGAAGTGCGTAATCCGCTTACAGTGGTCAGAGGGTTCGTACAGCTGCTTTTTAACGATGAATCGCTTCAAAACAAATCGAGTGCAGATTATAAAAAACTTGTGCTGTCAGAACTTGACCGCGCTCAAGACATTATCACAAACTACCTTGACATGGCAAAGCCGCAATACTATGAAAAGGAAGTATTCGATTTATCCGCGCTTCTTAATGAGACAGGCTCGCTTATGGTGTCATACGCCAACTTTAAGTCTGTCACGATACAGGTTGAAACAGAACCGGGTCTGTCTGTATACGGTGATGTGACGAAACTGAAACAGGCGATGATCAATTTGATCAAAAACAGCATTGAAGCTGTAACGCCCGGAAACGGCTTAATCCGGGTGAGCGCCAAAAGGCACAATCATATGATCCACATTTATATTACTGATAACGGAATCGGCATGACCGATCATCAAATGAAAAAACTGGGCGAACCGTATTACACATTAAAAACCAATGGAACAGGGCTCGGGCTGACCGTCACCTTTTCCATTATCAAGCATCACCAAGGCACAATATCATTTAATAGCAGCTTTCATTCAGGCACCACGGCTGTCATTAAGCTTCCTGCGGATCTCCCCCACTAGAAAATCGGCCCCATCTTCTATAGAATAAAAGAGAGGTGAATCAAATGAGTTCTTTTGAGATCGGGTCTTTAGTAAAGGGATTTTATAAAACAGGTGTATACATAGGAGTAATCACCGATTGCAGGCCGCAGCATTACTTAGTCAAAATAAAAGCGGTTCTGACTCATCCGACACAAGGTGACCTGCACCACCCGAAGCAGGCGGATGTGCCCTTTTTCCATGAAAGAAGAGCGCTTGCCTTCGGCGAACAGACCAATATTACACATCAGATGGTAAAGCCTTATGAAGGCGAAGTGCCGGATTACAAGGAATCCTTGGAGCAGGCAGTCAGCCGGATGAAAGAACGGCTGACTGAAGATGGATCGGAGTGGGCAAAGCGATCGCTTCAGAATCTGAATGTGTTGGAAAAAGAATACTTCAACAGGAAATAACCCAGTCTGACAGCAGATTGGGTTATTTATGTGGCGCGCCGCAGTACCTCTGACAGATCGATCCGTTCACCAATCGTCGGCGGCTTTGGTTTTTCGAGATACTGTTTATCCTGTTCGACACGTTTGAACAGCTTATGAGTCGTCAGCGCATCGTCCAGTGCTTTATGATGGGTTCCCGTCCCTTCATCCCCATACTCTTCAGCAGCCTTCCATAACCCCGTCAGCGTCCGGTCTCCGAAAAAGTTTTTATATTCTAGCGACAAATCTCGCATTTCTCCTTTAAACGGGAAAGGTATATGATTGAACATGCAGTTTTGCTTCAGCACCTTCATGTCCATATTTCCCCACGTAACAATCGTACAATCCTTCTGCGGGTCCAGCTCGTTCAGTTTCCGGATAAACTCTTCGAATTTCATCCCCTCGTCTACATCCTTTTGGGTAATCTTCAAAAATGTTTTACACCGTTTGGTCAGCTTCGGAAACTTCTTTGGCTTAATATAGCTTGAAAACGTCTCAACCACTGCATCATCAACCGATTTTACAATCCCGGCTTCAATAATCTCCGGGAAAAAATTTTGCGGGCTGTATTTTCCTTCGGGCATTGTAAACTCAAAATCAATAATGAGTAAGTTGTTCTGGTCCACTTTTTACACCTGCCTTTCCTCCGATCGGGAAAATGCTATTCTTTATAGTATATCATTTCCCCTTCTCTTACTTTCCTCATTTTCTGAAAATAATGAATTTTCCCAGCCACACTCTTTCTTTTAAATCAATCACCGTTTCTTTATAATTATTAAGGTACCCGAAATAATAAGAAGGTGATGGTATCTCTGTCCGCAAGAAAAATTTCTTGATTATTTGGTTGGCGAATTTTTTCGTGTCAGCCAGCACAACGATGATTATTCCTTTCCTCTCTTTGTATATTGAAACGCTCAGCACCCATTCGAACGGCTATGTTCAGAGGTGGAGCGGTTACGTGTTCGGCATTACTTTTTTAATGGCTTTTCTGGTGTCTCCGCTATGGGGCCGGTTCGGAGACAAACGCGGTTACAAGAAAATCCTTTTACTGACCGGGTCCGGAATCGCAGTCAGCATTCTATTAATGGGCTTTGTCACATCCGTCCATCAATTATTTTTTCTCCGGATGGCGATGGGTCTTGTAACCGGATTCATTCCGACATCGCTTGCCATGATTTCCGCTCAGACACCTAAAAACACAGCGGGAAAAACGCTTGGAACCCTGCAGATGGGACAAGTATCGGGAAGTCTGTTCGGTCCCTTACTGGGCGGACTGCTTGCCGACAATTTCGGATTTACGTATACCTTTTTTATTACATCCTTTGTCATTTTTTCAGCCGTGATCCTCGTATTGGCGGGAGTGAGAGAGCAGCCGCTTCACGAACGCGGAGGCAAGCGGGCTTCTTATTCCAGAAAAGAAGTGCTCTCTTATATCTTTCACCAGCCTGCGCTTCTTGTGATGATGCTGCTGACTATGCTGATTCAAATAGGAAATTTCAGTATCCAGCCGCTGCTCGCTTTATATGTAAATGAGCTGCACGGACCTGTAAATTTAGCCTTTTTCTCCGGTTTGGCATTCTCAGCCACCGGACTTGGGAGTTTGCTGCTTGCAAGAAAGTGGGGAGATTTTGGAGACCGTTACGGCCATCACCGGATCTTAATGATTCTTTTGACTGCGGCTGCGGTGTTCTTTATCCCTCAAGCGCTTGCTTCCTCTCTCAGCATGCTGCTCGTTTTCAGGTTTTTATTCGGTATGGCGATGGGCGGGCTGCTGCCTTGTATAACGGCTGCTATCCGCCTTAAGGCTCCCGGCAGCATTCAAGGGGAAGTGCTCGGCTACAATGTCAGCTTTCGATTTTTAGGAAATGTTCTCGGTCCTCTTTTAGGCGGCGTCATATCCAGCCACTTTACGATTTCGGCGGCTTTTTACGTGACAAGCTTTCTCTTTTTCGCCGGAGCCTGCCTGCTTTGGATCACACAGCGGCTGCAAAAGGAGTCGCCTGCCAATGCACACTGATTTCTCTTAGAAATTCATGATTCTTCTAAATTTAACCTTCTCGTAATCTCAAAAGAATGGTACGATATGGCTAGAATTTAGGAGAAAAGAGAGTGGCCATGTTACGTTCAATTATCGGATGGATTTTGCTCCTTTGCATAATCCCGTTGTTCGCATTTACTTTAATCGCTTCCGGAAAAGAAGTAAAAGAGATGAAATCTCTGGATCAGGTACTTGATAAAAATATCAATCTCGAAAAAGTCAGCCTTGTGCAAAACAGCTACATGTATGACAGAGACGGCGCCCTCGTATCTGAAATCGTCAGCGATGATGAAAACCGGGTGCTGGTGCCTTATAAGAAGATACCAGAAGAAGTCAAACAGCTGTTTCTGACTTCCGAGGACCGGCATTTCTACGAACATAAAGGCTTTGACTTTATGGGAATGGTCAGAGCCGCTGCGTCCAATGTTAAAGACCAGAAAATCGACCAAGGCGCGAGCACCATTACCCAGCAGCTGTCGAGGAATCTGTATTTAAGCCATGAACGCACCTTCAACCGAAAGCTGACTGAGCTCATGTATTCCTATCAGCTTGAAAAAAAGCTTACGAAGGACGAAATTCTGGAAAGCTACTTAAATACGATTTACTTTAATAACGGCGTTTACGGCGTCGGATCTGCGGCTCAGTTTTATTTCAATAAGCCGCTGAAATCTCTCACTCTGGGAGAAATGGCTTTTATTTGCGCTATACCTAATAACCCTACATTATATGATCCTTTAAAGCATTTTGACTACACGAAAAGCCGTCAAGAACGATTGCTTAACGGCTTAAAAAAAGCAGGAGTCATCACAAACAAACAGCTGAAAAAAGCGCTCAAAGAGGACATTAAGCTTGACGTCGTCCAGAAGAAGAACAAATATCCGGACTATGTTACCTATGTGAATGAGGAATTCACACAATTGGTATCTTCTTCTGAAGGATTCGATAAACGTCTAGCAAAAGCAAATGACAAAGAAAAAGCAAAAATAGAGAAAGAGCTGTCAAAAAGAGTAAGCTCCCTATTAAAAGACGGGGTGAAAATCTACACAGCGCTTGATCCGTATATGCAAAATCAAGTCGTCGCCCAGGTCAATCAGAACCTTCCTTATGAAGGCGTGCAGGGCGGTGCCGCGGTCGTTAACCATCAAACGCATCAAATCGTCGCCTTATCGGGCGGGAAAAATTATGCGAAATATGATTTTAACCGCGCATACCAGGCTTACAGACAGCCCGGTTCATCAATTAAACCGCTGCTGGATTACGGCCCTTATATTGAAAAAACGGGTGCCACGGCATCCAGCTCAATTGATGCCAGCAAGTTTTGCAGCAAGGAATATTGTCCGCAAAACTACAATAATCGCACATATGGCACTGTGACGTTGGATACAGCGTTTAAAAACTCGTATAACACACCTGCCATCAGAATGCTGGACCGTGTCGGCGTAAATACTGGATTCAGTTATTTAAAGCCGTTTCACTTTGCTGAACTGAAAGATACTGATTATGTTCTGCCAGCGGCGCTTGGCGGTTTTACAGACGGCATGTCACCGCTTGAAATGACAAACGCGTTTACGACATTCGGAAACAGCGGAAGTTATACGCCGAGCCGTGCGATTACGAAAGTCACTGATTTAAACGGAAAAACCATATTGAAATGGAAAGATAAACCTGTCCAAGTATACAGCATTCGCACCAACAATGTATTAAGGCAGCTAATGGCCTCTGTTGTCAAAAGCGGAACAGGGAAAAAAGCAAATTTCAAGGCTCCTTATGTAGGCGGGAAAACTGGAACCTCGAATAATTATAAAGACATGTGGTTTGTCGGCTTAACAGATACGTACACAATGGGTGTATGGGTCGGAAAAGATAATCCGGGAAGCGTCGAGTACCTTCACAATGCGGGGCCGCAGCTTTCTATTTGGAGAAACACGCTGCAAGCGGCTTATTAAAAGATCGGAGGGGATCTGACATGAAGCTTGATAACATCCCAAATCGCGTGCTGCTGTTTGACGGCGTGTGCAATTTATGCAACGGCGCCGTTCAATTCATCATTAAGCGAGATCCAGACGGTTTGATTTCCTTTTCATCGCTGCAATCAGAAACGGGACAGCGGCTGCTGAAACTGAACGGACTGCCGACGGAACACTTTGACAGCTTTGTTTTTATTGAAGACGGCAAAGTCTACACAAAATCTACGGCCGCCATAAAAGTCTTCCGCCACTTACGCGGGGCGTGGCGGTTCTCCGCTGTCCTATTGGCCGTGCCAAGACCTGTCAGAAACATGGTTTACTCTTTGATTGCCAAAAACCGCTACAAATGGTTCGGCAAGAAAAATGAATGCATGCTCCCCTCCCCTGCGATTAAAAAAAGATTTTTACCGTAATACAAAAATGGCTAGCTTACACAGGTAAGCTAGCCATTATGCTATTATAAAGCTTGATAAATATGAACAAAATGCCAATAATAAACGTAAACCAAAACAGCAGTTCCAGCAGAATGAAGCCGATTAGCGAAACCATAGACAGCGTCGGATGAATTTTGTACACAATAAAGACAAAATAAGCAAGTGTGACAACGGCAAAGAGAGCCGCAATCCAAAACACATTTTGTACAAGCGCAAAGGATAAAATGCCTCCGCCTAAATAAATGGCAGCGCCCAGCCTGATTTTTTTCAGGTTGTTTCCCTCAGGGTCTTGTGCAAAAAAGAGAAGCGAAAGCTCCGTCACAGTATTCGCAATTAATTTCAGAGCGGATAAAACCATAAAATATAAAAGAGCAAATGCTGCGAATAACGCGAGTCTGATCCCTTTCTCCGAGAAATACTCCAGCATTCCATCATAAATTCCCAATGAAGACAGAAGCTTCATCGCATAGAGAGCAGTTGAAATGGATAAAGACGAACTAAAGAGCAGGATAGCAATAAGCGGAAAATATCCTGTCAAATATGTATTTTTCATAGTAAAGTCCCTTTCTGTAATCTACCTCATTTATTATGGAGGACTTAAAACGCATTGACAAGATAAATTATTCCATTTTTTCTCCTTTTTACGAAATAAAGCCCCAAATCTTCACAAACCGGCATTTTGGGAGTAAAGTAGTACGCAGGAATTAAAAACGTGAGGAATGCTTCTATGAAAAAAACGCTGAAACTGCAAACCAGATTAACGATTTTTGTTTGTATCGTCGTCTTAATCGCACTGTTTATCACCTTTTTTACGATCGGCGCCCAAACGTCGCGAAGTATCAGAGAGCAGGAAAAATCCACTGCCCTGCAAACCGCTGAAATGGTTGCGGATGCTCCGATTGTCCCCGATTCATTAGAGAATGGCAAAGATCAAGAGCTGCGCGAATATACCTCCCAAGTCCAAAAAATCACAAACACTGAATTTGTTGTGGTGATGGACATGAACGGGATCCGAAAAACACATCCGAATCCGGACAAAATCGGAAAACGGTTTACCGGCGGAGATGAAACAAAAGCGCTAAAAGGGCATGTTCATATCAGTACTGCCTCAGGTACGCTCGGAAAGTCAATGAGAGCGTTTGTTCCTGTCTATAACAAGCACGGGAAACAGGTCGGAGCGGTAGCGGTCGGCATAACGATCAATGAAATAGATGAGATTATCAACCACAGCTTACGTCCGCTGTACTTTATTATTTGCGTCAGCATCTTCGTAGGTGTCATCGGAGCCGTCATCGTCGCCCGTACTGTCAAAAACATTATGTATGGTCTCGAGCCGTATGAAATAGCGACACTTCTTCAAGAACGTAGCGCCATGCTTGAATCAACGAAAGAAGGAATACTCGCCGTCGATGAATCAGGGAAAATCAAGCTTGCCAACGCGGAAGCAAAGCGCCTGTTTATTAAAATGGGCATACAGGTCAATCCGATCGACCAGGATGTTAATGCTGTTTTGCCAAAGAGCCGGCTGAAACAAGTGATCGAAACGAAAAAGCCTCTTCAAGACAGAGATATCCGAATTAACGGATTAGAGCTCGTATTTAACGAAGTCCCCATCCAGCTGAAAGGACAAACTGTCGGCGCAATCGCGACATTTCGGGATAAAACGGAGGTTAAACATTTAGCCGAACAGCTTTCAGGTGTTAAAATGTACGCAAACGCGTTAAGAGCGCAATCTCATGAATTCATGAATAAACTTCATGTCATATTAGGCCTTGTACAGCTGAAAGAGTATGATGATCTAGGAGATTATATTAAAGACATTGCCATTCAGCAAAAATCAGAAACAAGTGAAATTATAAATGATGTGAAAAGCTCGGTCCTTGCGGGTTTCCTGTTAGGAAAGCAGAGCTATGTAAGAGAGCAAGGCGCGGATTTGGACATTCAATGCGACAATGTCATCCCGAACGCGGCTGATCCGTCTGTGGTCCATGAGCTGATTACGATTATCGGCAATCTCTTAAACAACGCCCTCGACGCGGTGTCAAACAGGCCGAAAAAGCAAATATCCATGTCCATGCGCTATCACGAAAAACAGCTGCACATTGAAATTTCAGATACCGGGTCAGGCCTGTCGGCAGAAGACCAAACAAAAATATTCGAACAAGGCTACTCAACAAAAGGAAAAAACCGCGGATTCGGCCTCTACTTTACCCAGCAAAGCATGGAGAACCTGAAAGGCCAGATGATTGTAACCAGTGAAAAGAACGAAGGAACGACCTTCAGTCTTCGCATACCGTACGAATCGAAGGAGGAACATCATGATTAATGTATTAATAGTTGAGGATGACCCCATGGTGGGTGAATTAAATAAACGCTATTTAAGCCAAATTGAAGGCTTCCAGCTGAAAGGAATCGCCTCTTCCTTTCAAAGCGCGCTGCACGTTTTAGGCGAGCATCATATCGACTTGATTCTGCTCGATATTTATATGCCAGGGAAAAACGGCTTGGAGCTTTTGACTGAAATCAGAAGCCAGAATGAATCGGTCGATGTTATTGTCATCTCAGCAGCGAGTGAGCTTGATGTTATCAAAAAAACACTCCGCTACGGAGCCGTCGATTATTTAATCAAGCCCTTTGAATTTGATCGCTTCCAAACCGCTCTTTCTGACTATCGCCGTAAACAAAAAGTATACTCGACCCACAGAAGCATGAGCCAAAAGGAACTTGATGCGGAGCTTTTCCAGAAAAAAGAAGCATCTGAAAAAGTGCATCTGCCAAAAGGCCTGACAAAAAGCACGCTGAAACTCATTTGGTCCAGCATTCAGTCGTTTGAAGGTGCCTCCTTCACGACGGAAGACCTAGCGAATCATACAGAGATTTCTCAAGTATCCATTCGAAAATATTTAAAATTTTTAGAAGACATTCAAGTGCTGAATGTCGAAATGGCATATGGAACGATCGGCAGACCCGTATTCCAGTACAACGTTAACACGGGAAATGCCAGCGGGATTAAACAATATCTATAATAAAAGCGCACTGTTCTGCCCGGGACAGTGCGCTTTTTTTGTGCGTACATATCATGCCAAAGAGCTTGAATTCTCCCCGCTTTAAGCTATATAGAAATAACAACGGCATGTCTGATTCATTTTTTTGATACAATTTGGGGTTCAATTCAGAAAATAGTTATTTTTTAAAAAATTGTGTGAAATTCTATTTATTTATTGCCAGTAAAATGATAAATTATGATTGGTTAGTTGATCCTCATGCATAAGTCATAAGTCACGCTTCTGAAAGCGGTGTTCACGTTTTTCCGTAATGGAATGACTCAACATCCATCTCTTCCCCGCCTTTTGATGGAAATTCAAAGAATAATGCCGTATAGGGGAAGAAAGACCTGCCCTTGATCAATCTTTTCATTATTATCAGAAAGTTTTCTTGATTCCCACACTTTTTCCATTGAAAACTTGATCAGGACAACCATCAGCATGACTGCCAGATCAGCACGAACCAAATTATACTGGGGGGTTATATCTTGAATAAACGCAAAATCGGCTTGGCGATGTCACTTGTGGTCGCAGCAGGCGCCATTTTAGGGGCATGCGGGAACAGCGAGAAAAGCAGCGGCTCCGGCGGGGACAAAAACAAATTCAGCGTGGCGATGGTAACAGACACCGGCGGAGTGGATGACAAATCCTTTAACCAATCAGCTTGGGAAGGCATTCAAGCTTTCGGTAAAGATAACGGGCTGAAAAAAGGCAAAAACGGATACACCTACCTTCAATCAAAATCTGATGCAGATTATACAACGAACTTAAATAAATTGGCCCGTGAAAAATTCGATCTGATCTACGGCGTCGGCTATTTGATGGAAGATTCCATCAGTGAAATCGCCGATCAGCGCAAAGATACGAATTTCGCGATCATTGATGCTGTAGTGGATAAAAACAATGTGGCGAGCCTTACATTTAATGAGCATGAGGGCTCTTTCCTCGTCGGTGCTGCCGCAGCGCTGTCCAGTAAAACAGGAAAAATCGGATTTGTAGGCGGAATGGAATCTGAATTAATTAAAAAATTCGAAATCGGGTTCCGTGCGGGTGTACAAGCTGCCGATCCTAAAGCGACAGTTGAAGTAAAGTACGCCGGAGCTTTTGATAAAGCCGAAGTCGGTAAAGCCACAGCGGAAAGCATGTACAAATCTGGCGTTGACGTCATCTATCACGCGGCAGGCGCGACGGGAACCGGAGTCTTCACAGAAGCGAAAAACCTAAAAAAAGAAGATCCTAAACGCGACGTCTGGGTCATCGGCGTTGACAAAGACCAATACGCAGAAGGCCAAGTGGAAGGAACCGATGATAATGTCACACTGACCTCCATGGTGAAAAAGGTTGATAAAGCTGTTGAAGACTTAACGAAAAAAGCGAGTGAAGGCGACTTCCCAGGCGGAAAAACCATCACATACGGATTAGACCAAGATGCGGTGGGCATCTCATCCTCTGACCAGAACCTGTCTGACGATGTCAAAAAATCAGTTGATGAATGGAAACAAAAAATTATCGACGGTCTAAAAGTTCCGTCAACCGATAAGGAACTTAAAAACTTCAAAGCTGAATAAGAACCCAGGGGATAAGGAGAAACGAACCCTTATCCCCTGTTTTACTGACAGAGCGGTAAAGGAAAAGCTGCACTTTCTCCTTTGCAGCTTTTCTTTTGCCAGACTCTTTCTAAAAAGCATCTCTACATAAAAGGAGCGGTCAAACCTGTGGAATATATTATTGAAATGCTCAATATACGCAAGGAATTTCCCGGAATCGTCGCCAATGACAACATTACTCTCCAAGTCGGAAAAGGCGAAATTCATGCGCTGCTCGGCGAAAACGGAGCGGGAAAATCAACCCTTATGAATGTTCTGTTCGGCCTCTATCAGCCTGAAAAAGGCGAAATACGGGTTCGCGGGGAGCGCGTCCACATTAACAGCCCAAACAAGGCGAATGAACTTGGAATCGGAATGGTGCATCAGCATTTTATGCTCGTTGATACGTTTACGGTCGCCGAAAATATCATTCTCGGCAAGGAGCCAAAAAAGCTTGGCCGGATAGACCGGAAGCGAGCTTCCGAAGAGGTACAGGAGATATCTGACAAATACGGCCTTCAAATTAATCCGGAAGCCAAGGTATCCGATATTTCAGTCGGAATGCAACAGCGTGCAGAAATATTAAAAACCCTGTATCGCGGAGCCGACATTCTGATTTTCGATGAGCCGACTGCTGTTTTGACGCCTCAGGAGATTAAAGAGCTGATTCAAATTATGAAAAACTTGGTGAGTGAAGGAAAATCCATTATTCTCATCACCCATAAATTAAAAGAAATCATGGAGGTTTGTGATTGCGTCACCATCATCCGAAAAGGACAAGGCATCAAAACACTTGATGTACAAAATACCACCAAAGATGAGCTGGCCAGCCTGATGGTCGGACGGGACGTCTCGTTCACAACCGAAAAAAAAGCCGCCCGGCAAAAGGGGGAAGTCCTCACACTTGATGCGGTTACTGTAAAAGATATTCGCGGAGTGGAAGCGGTCAGAAAGCTGTCCCTTTCTGTAAGGGCGGGTGAAATCGTCGGTATAGCCGGCGTTGACGGCAACGGGCAGACCGAGTTAATCGAAGCGATCACAGGCCTTAGAAAAACGGAATCTGGAACAATCTCCTTAAACGGAAAGCAAATTCAAAACTTGAAGCCAAGAAAGGTGACAGAATCAGGCGTCGGTCATATCCCGCAGGACCGCCATAAACACGGGCTCGTGCTTGATTTCCCGATCGGAGAAAATATTGCCCTTCAAAGCTATTACCATAAACCTTTTTCGGCGTTCGGCGTTTTAAATAAAAGCGAGATTTATAAAAAAGCGAACAGCCTGATAAAAGAATACGATGTCAGGACGCCTGATGAATATACACATGCGCGGGCTTTATCAGGCGGAAACCAGCAAAAAGCCATTATCGGCCGCGAAGTGGACAGGAACCCGGATTTGTTAATCGCCGCTCAGCCAACACGCGGGCTTGATGTCGGGGCCATTGAATTTGTCCATAAAAAGCTGATTGAACAGCGCGACGCTGGAAAAGCCGTTCTCCTTCTTTCTTTTGAACTGGATGAAATCATCAATCTAAGTGACAGCATTGCCGTCATATTTGAAGGCAGCATTATCGCAAATGTAAATCCGCAAGAAACAACGGAGCAGGAGCTCGGCCTCTTGATGGCAGGAAGTACGCACAAGGAAGCGGGGAAAGCAAATGTATAAACGTCTCTCTCATTTACTCATTCCGCTGATCGCCATTATTCTCGGGCTGTCAGCCGGGGCAGTGATTATGCTTGCCAGCGGCTACAGCGTTGTCAGCGGATATTCCGCCTTGTGGAATGGGATATTCGGCGAAATTTACTATATCGGCGAAACGGTGCGCCAGGTTACACCGTATATTTTATCCGGCTTGGCTGTAGCCTTCGCATTCAGAACCGGTCTTTTTAATATCGGTGTTGAGGGGCAGCTCCTTGTCGGATGGACGGCTGCCGTGTGGGTCGGAACGGCATTTGACGGCCCGGCGTATATTCACCTGCCGCTTGCTCTGATTACAGCAGCTGCCGCCGGCGGTTTATGGGGTTTCATTCCCGGATTTTTAAAAGCGCGCTTCTACGTTCATGAGGTAATCGTCACCATTATGATGAATTATATTGCGCTGCATGTGACTAATTATTTGATCTCAAATGTGATGACAGACAATCAGGATAAAACAGAGAAAATCCATGAATCGGCCTCCCTCCGCTCTCCTTTTTTTGAGCAGATTACCGATTTTTCGCGCCTTCACTGGGGGATTCTTGTCGCGCTTCTTGCGGCTGTTTTGATGTGGTTTATCATCAATAAAACAACCAAAGGATTTGAGCTTCGGGCAGTCGGCTTCAACCAGCACGCTTCTCAATATGCCGGAATGAGCGTGCGTAAAAATATCATGACCTCGATGCTGATATCCGGAGGTTTTGCGGGCCTTGCCGGCGCTATGGAAGGTCTCGGAACTTTTGGTTACGCCGGAGTGAAAGGGGCATTTACAGGCGTAGGATTTGACGGAATCGCCGTGGCTCTTCTTGGAGGAAACACAGCCTTAGGCGTTGTGCTTGCGGCTTGTCTGTTAGGCGGGCTGAAGGTCGGCGCTTTAAACATGCCGATTGAATCGGGTGTGCCGACAGAAGTTGTCGACATCGTAATCGCCATTATTATTTTATTTGTTGCGTCCAGCTATGCCATCCGTTTGATGCTGGAGAAATTGAAGAAAAAGGGGGCAAAATAAGTGGACTTCCTGCAAATTTTATCAATCATTGTCCCGGCCACGCTTGTGTATGCAGCCCCGCTCATTTTAACGGCGCTCGGAGGTGTCTTTTCCGAGAGATCAGGCGTAGTAAATATCGGCCTTGAAGGGCTGATGATCATCGGCGCCTTCACCAGTGTCTTATTCAACTTATTTTTTGGACATGATCTCGGGGCAGCCGCACCTTGGCTCTCGCTTTTAGCGGCTATGATTGCCGGCGCGCTGTTTTCTATCATTCACGCAGTCGCCGCGATTTCATTTCGGGCGGATCAAACCGTCACAGGGGTAGCGATTAATATGCTCGCATTAGGGGCCACTTTATTTATCGTAAAGCTTATCTACGGAAAAGCGCAAACCGATAAAATCCCCGAACCCTTTTATAAAACGAATATTCCGGGTTTAAGCGATATTCCCGTGTTAGGAAAGATTTTCTTTTCAGATGTGTATTATACATCTATCCTCGCCATCGCGCTGGCCTTTGTTTCTTGGTTTATTCTGTTCAAAACACCATTCGGCCTTCGCATCCGGTCAGTCGGCGAGCATCCGCTGGCGGCTGATACTATGGGGATCAATGTATATAAAATGAGGTATATCGGCGTCATGCTAAGCGGACTGCTAGGCGGTCTCGGCGGCGGCGTGTATGCTTCTACAATCGCACTTGATTTTACCCACTCCACCATTTCCGGCCAAGGTTTCATCGCGCTCGCCGCACTTGTTTTCGGAAAATGGCATCCAATCGGAGCGCTCGGCGCGGCATTGTTTTTCGGTTTTGCGCAAAGCTTAAGCATCATCGGCTCGCTGCTTCCGCTTTTCAAAGACATACCGAACGTATATATGCTGATTGCCCCTTATGTATTAACCATTCTCGCACTGACCGGTTTTATCGGCCGTGCGGATGCGCCGAAAGCTAACGGCATCCCTTATATTAAAGGAAAACGTTAACTCACCCTCCCCCGGAAGTATGTTCCTGGGGGTTTTTTACTATGTCAATATACCCTGTTAATTTAGTTATTTATTGATTTTTTAATTTAAAAAAATATTAATTGTTAACGCTTTCTTTTACACTGTAACAAAAGACATGGGGGTGTATGACAATGGGAGCTGTCAATAAAACAGAGGTGGTTTCACCTGATGTACCACAAAAGAAAAACCTGTTTCAAAAAATATGGACATGGGAAATTGGTGTGATACCTCTGCCATTATATACAGTTTTAGCAGTTATTATTATTCTTTCAGCTTATTACAATGAGCTGCCGGCAAACATGCTTGGCGGATTTGCCATCATCATGATACTGGGTGTTTTTCTCGGAGATATCGGCCAGCGCATTCCGATTTTAAAAGATATCGGCGGACCGGCTATTTTGTCTCTGTTTGTCCCTTCTTTTTTGGTGTTTTTTAAAGTGTTAAACCCCGCCTCTTTAGACGCGGTTACGAATTTAATGAAAACATCGAATTTCCTTTATTTCTATATTGCTTGTCTTGTTGTAGGAAGTATCCTCGGCATGAACCGAATTGTATTGATCCAGGGATTTATCAGAATGTTCGTCCCTTTGGTCGCTGGTACGCTTGCTGCGGTGGCTGCGGGTGTGCTTGTCGGTTTGATTTTTGGCTACAGCGTGTACGACTCCTTTTTCTTTGTGATCGTTCCGATTATTGCCGGGGGAATAGGTGAAGGAATTTTACCTCTCTCGCTTGCGTACTCGCAAATCTTGGGTTCTTCAGCCGACGTATACGTGTCTCAGCTTGTGCCGGCTGCGATCATCGGGAACGTTGTCGCCATCATCTGTGCAGCTTTGATGAAAAAATTAGGCGAAAAACGGCCTGAGCTTAACGGCAACGGACGCCTCGTGAAATCAAAGCAAGCAAATGATATCTTCAACCAGAAGGAAGTTGAAGCAAAAATTGATTTTAAACTAATGGGCGCCGGTGTTCTGCTTGCCTGTACGTTCTTTATCTTCGGAGGATTATTAGAAAAATTCATTTTCATTCCCGGTGCGATTTTAATGATCATTTCGGCAGCGGCAGTGAAATATGCGAATATCCTGCCGAAAAAGATGGAAGATGGAGCTTATCAGCTTTACAAATTTATTTCTTCAAGCTTTACATGGCCTCTTATGGTAGGTCTCGGTATTTTGTTTATTCCGTTAGATGACGTGGCGTCTGTCATTTCGATTCCATTTGTTATCATCTGTATCTCAGTAGTCGTTGCCATGATTACATCGGGATATTTTGTGGGCAAGCTGATGAACATGTATCCTGTCGAATCTGCAATTGTCACCTGCTGTCACAGCGGACTCGGCGGAACAGGAGATGTCGCGATTTTGTCCGCTTCAGGAAGAATGGGCCTTATGCCTTTCGCTCAAATCTCAACCCGTCTCGGCGGAGCGGGAACAGTCATTTCAGCAACGATCTTACTGCGATTTTTCACTTCATAATATACCGGAAAAGAGTTCTGCCCTTGCGGCAGAACTCTTTTTTATCGTGTGACAATCCTCATATACTCCCGCGGCTCGAATGGAATATGCTGAGATTCCGTTTCTTTTATCTCATCTGTCAGATGCTCTGCAAGAAAAAAATGTTCCCATTCATCCACACTTACGGATGAGCGTCGACCTTCATATTTATTCACGATGAATGTTCCCGCTGTTATCGTACAAAATAAGACAGAACATACGGCGGCTTTTCTTCTCATCTTATCAGCTCCCTGTTAACAGCATGAGCCAGGGACAAATTGAATATACAAACAGATTGATTTTTGTTAAACTTAATTTGAGTTCAAAGGACCTTATAAACCTCATTTTCCCGCATTGCATCATGACATCCGTATAAAATGTGCGTTATAATTTGGACTGGGTCGTTTGACTGTTTATTCTTACGGTTTATTTATACATAGAGCCATACGCCAATCGAGAAAGACAGAAGGAGGTCTTATTTTTTGCAGCTATTACATTTCGCTATTTTATCGCCTTTTTTATTCGCTTTTTTCATTCCCTTTTTTGCAAAATATGCAAAAAAAATTCATACCGGCTGGTTTGTATTAGCCCTTCCGGTTTTGCTGTTTATATACTTTATTCGTATGCTCAGCATTACGATGGCTGGAGAGACAGTCAGGTCCGTATTAGAATGGATTCCGTCATTAGGCATTAACTTTACCGTTTATATAGACGGTCTCGGTTTGCTGTTCGCCTTATTGATCACAGGGATCGGAGCTTTGGTAGTACTGTACAGCATTTTTTACTTATCAAAGGAAAAGGAACAGCTCGGCCCTTTTTATGTCTACTTATTGATGTTTATGGGTGCCATGCTCGGCGTTGTTTTGGTAGACAATGTAATGGTCCTTTATATGTTCTGGGAGCTGACTAGCCTGTCATCGTTTTTATTGATCGGGTATTGGTACAAACGGGAAAAGTCACGCTACGGGGCAACGAAATCATTGCTGATTACTGTATTTGGCGGACTTTGTATGCTTGGGGGCTTTATCCTTCTGTATATCATTACAGATTCCTTCAGTATCAGAGAAATGATTAACCAGGTTCACTTGATTGCGGGTCATGATTTCTTTATTCCTGCGATGATTCTGATTCTATTAGGGGCATTTACCAAATCAGCACAGTTTCCATTTTACATCTGGCTGCCGGATGCCATGGAAGCGCCAACCCCTGTCAGCGCCTATCTTCATTCCGCTACTATGGTAAAGGCGGGCATTTATATCATTGCAAGATTCAGTCCTGTTTTCGCCTTTTCTTCTGAGTGGTTTTGGATTGTGTCTCTTACCGGAATTATTACCATGGTATGGGGTTCGTTCCATGCTGTGAAACAAACTGATTTAAAATCGATTTTGGCCTTTTCCACAGTCAGCCAGCTTGGAATGGTCGTGGCCATGCTCGGGGCCGGTGCAGCCGCTCTGCATTATGACAACACAGAGTACTATACGGTCGCAACAATGGCCGCAATCTTTCATTTGATCAACCATGCCACATTTAAAGGAAGTTTATTTATGGCAGCCGGGATCATTGATCATGAAACGGGTACAAGAGATATACGCAGGCTGGGCGGTCTGATGGCCATTATGCCGATCACCTTCACCATTTCTCTGATCGGAACGTTCTCAATGGCCGGCCTTCCGCCTTTTAACGGGTTCTTGAGTAAAGAAATGTTTTTTACAAGTATGCTACGGGTAACTCATGTTGACTTATTTAATGTCCAGACGTGGGGAGTGCTTTTCCCTGTACTCGCTTGGATCGGAAGTGTCTTTACATTTATCTACAGCATGAAACTGCTGTTTCAAACGTTCAGGGGCACCTATCAGCCCGACAAGCTTGAGAAAAAAGCACATGAGGCTCCAATCGGCATGCTGATTTCACCCGTTATTCTTGTCGCATTTGCGGTGAGCCTGTTCTTCTTTCCGAATATATTGTCCTACAGCCTGATAGAGCCGGCGGTGAGTTCGATTTATCCGACTCTCCTGGACAGCCATGAAAAATTTCATGTTCATATCTCGCAATGGCATGGATTTACTGCCGAGGTATTTATGACACTAGGCATTATTGTCATCGGAACGGCCGGATACTTGACCTTATCGAAGTGGAAAGGCATTTATAAGCTATTTCCAGAAAAGCTCACGCTGAACCGGCTTTACGACAAGCTGACAATCGGGATGGAAAAAGGGTCGTATCAAGTGACAAAACGGTATATGACCGGATTTTTAAGAGATTATTTGCTGTATGTATTTGCGGCTTTTATCATTCTGATGGGGTCCGCTCTCGTCTTTAAAGGCGGATTTTCGTTTTCGGCAGAAGGAACTGCAAAAATCGGGTTATATGAAATCATTCTTTCAGTTGTCATGATCAGTGCAACCGCGGCGACTGTATTCGCCAAATCAAGATTAACTGCCATTATTTCGCTCGGGGTCGTCGGTTATACCCTTGCACTGTTTTTTGTGATTTTCAGAGCGCCGGATTTAGCATTGACGCAGCTTGTCATCGAAACGATTTCTGTTGCGCTGTTTCTTCTTTGCTTCTATCATTTGCCGAAACTCCGATGGAAAAAGAAAACAAGAACGTTCCGCCTGAACAATTTTATCATCAGCTTAGGAGTCGGCATCATCGTCACTCTGCTCGGCATCGCATCTTCAAGCCAGCGGACAAAAGACAGCATCGCTTCCTTTTTCACAGAACACAGCCATGATCTTGGCGGAGGAGACAATGTAGTCAATGTCATCCTGGTTGATTTCAGGGGCTTTGATACGATGTTCGAAATTACGGTATTGACGATAGCCGCTCTCGGCATCTACGGCATGATCAAAACAAAAGTGAATGAGGAGGGGAAAAGCGTTGAACCAAGAGAAGACAAATGACATGATATTGCAAACCGTAACAAAACTCGTATCCTTTATTATTTTGCTTTTCTCTTTCTATTTGTTTTTATCAGGGCATAATGCGCCTGGCGGAGGATTTGTCGGCGGGCTGATTACCTCGTCTTCTATCGTCCTTTTACTCTTGGCCTACGATTTAAAAACAGTGAAGGCCATTTTGCCGGTAAACTTCATTTATGTGGCGGGTACGGGACTTCTCATCGCGATTTTAACAGGTGCGGGGGCTTTCGTTTTCGGCGCCCCTTTCCTCTCCCATACGTTCGGGTATTTTCATTTGCCGTTTCTCGGCAAAACTGAACTTGCGACAGCCACGCTGTTTGATTTAGGTGTTTATCTTGTTGTTGTCGGTGTGACGATGACCATTATTCAGACGATTGGAGAGGAAGAATAATGGAAATCTTAATGGCTGTAATTGCCGGAATTATATTTATGGCGGCAACCTATTTGCTGCTCTCTAAAAGCCTGCTCCGGGTGATTATCGGAACGGCGCTTTTGAGCCATGGCGTACACTTGCTGCTTCTTACCATGGGCGGCTTAAAGAAAGGCGCTCCGCCGGTTTTAAGCGAGCATGCGAAGGCATTTGTTGATCCGCTTCCGCAAGCCTTGATTTTGACGGCTATCGTCATTTCATTCGGCGTTACCTCCTTTATCCTCGTTATGGCCTTTCGCGCCTATCAGGAATTGCATACAGATGATATGGATCAAATGAGGGGAAATGATCAACATGAATAATTTTGTTATTTTACCAATTCTTATTCCGCTGCTGGCGGCAGTAGCGCTGATTTTTATGAACAAGCGCATTATGCTCACACGGGTCTTCAGCGCAGCGGCTTCTGTTCTTGCGATTGTCATCAGCGCAATCCTCGTTCAGACCGTTTTTACAAAAGGGGTTCAAACCCTGAATCTCGGCGGCTGGAAAGCGCCTTACGGCATTGTGCTTGCCGCAGACCAGTTTGCCAGCCTGCTTGTTTTAACAACAGCCGTCATCGGCCTGTTGATTGTCCTCTATTCATACCGTTCAATCGGTGAAAAACGGGAGCGCTCATTCTATTATTCCGGTGTGCAATTTTTGCTTGCCGGTGTCAGCGGGGCGTTTTTAACAGGCGATTTATTTAACATGTATGTATTTTTTGAGCTTTTGCTTATTGCATCCTATATGCTGATCGTTCTCGGAGGAACAAAGATCCAGCTTAGAGAATCGTTAAAGTATATTGTGTTTAATATTGTGTCATCCGCACTTTTCGTCATCGGTGTCGGTTTTCTGTACGCTGTGACAGGGACGTTAAATATGGCGGATCTGAGTGTAAAAATCAGTGAATCGGGCCAAACGGGGCTGATTACTGTGATCGGTGTTCTTTTTCTCATCGTGTTTGCCCTCAAAGGCGGGATCTTCCCCTTCTATTTTTGGCTGCCGGGGTCTTATTATGCGCCTCCGACCGCGATTGCCGCTTTGTTCGGCGCTTTGCTGACAAAGGTCGGCTTATATGCCATTACGAGGGTATTTACGCTCATTTTCATCCACGACACCCCATTTACCCATCAGTTAATGATGTGGCTTGCGGCTCTTACGATTTTATTCGGGGTCATCGGCTCAATCGCCTATTCTGATGTGATGAAAATTGTCATTTATAATATTATTACGGCGGTTGGCGTCATTTTATTTGGGATTGCAGTCAATACACCCGCTTCAATTCAAGGGGCGATTTACTACTTAATCCACGATATGTTGATTAAAGGCGCGTTATTTATGCTGGCGGGCACGCTGATCACCCTGACAGGCACGGCCAGCCTTCATAAAATGAGCGGACTGATTAAGAGGTATCCTGTTCTCGGGTGGATGTTTTTAATATCCGCTGTCTCTCTCGCGGGAATCCCGCCGTTCAGCGGGTTTGTCGGTAAGTTTAAAATTGCGGAAGGCGGTTTTGCCCAAGGGGAATTTGTGATATCCATACTGGTCTTATTGTCCAGCCTGCTCGTTCTGTACTCGGTCCTGAAAATCTTCATGTATGCTTTTTGGGGAGAAGAAAAAGAAACGCCAAATCAGGAAAAACGAACAGCAAAGGGACTGCTTTATCCGGCAGCGGTATTCCTCTTATTGTCCCTTCTTTTCGGACTCGGAACAGAGTATGTGTCACCTTACGTCAACCAGGCGGCAGAAACATTACTGAATCCGGAAAAATATATTGAAGCTGTTTTGAAGGAGTAGATGGCATGGCTTTTCAACTTTTATTAAATATTTTTCTCGCTTTTTGCTGGATGCTGCTAAGTAATGATGCGAGCGCCGTCAGCTTCGTAACGGGGTTTGTGTTAGGCATGGTGTCGCTCTTTTTCTTCAGGCGGTTCTTTGCCCACCCATTCTACCTGTGGAAGCTGTGGGCTGTCATCAAACTCGTTCTGATATTCATAAAAGAATTGTACCTTGCCAATGTCAGTGTGTTAAAAGCGATTATAAAGCCGAAACTCAACATACGGCCTGGGATTTTCGCGTTTAAAACTGAGTTAACGGAGGATTGGGAGATCACTTTGCTTTCTCTGCTTATTACCTTAACCCCGGGTACACTTGTGATGGATATTTCCGATGATGGAGACATTCTTTATATCCATGCGATGGATATCGAAGATGCTGAAAAAGCGATACACGACATCCGCCTTTCTTTTGAAAAAGCAATTCAGGAGGTGAGCCGCTGATGCTTACTGTCATTCTTCAGATTTCACTCGGCATTATGGCGGTCTCGACTCTTCTTTATGTCATCCGGGTCATCAAAGGGCCGTCTGTGCCAGACCGGGTGGTGGCGCTTGATGCAATCGGCATCAACCTGATTGCCATTACGGCGCTCGTCTCCATTTTACTGCGCACGAGCGTGTTTTTGGATATTATTTTATTATTAGGCATTCTGTCTTTTATCGGAACAATCGCATTTTCTAAATTCTTAGAAAAAGGGGAGGTTATCGAAAATGATCGCGATCGCTGAATGGATTGTGGCCATCCTTGTTCTTATGGGATCTCTCATCTGTCTTGTCGCTTCCTTCGGGACGCTCCGGCTGCCGGATATGTATACGCGGTCCCATGCCGCTTCAAAAGGATCAACACTCGGCGTGAATGTGATTTTGCTCGGTGTATTTTTCTTTTTGTGGTTTATAACGGGAGAAATATCGATTAAAATTCTGCTCGGCATTTTATTCATCTTTATCACAGCGCCTGTCGGCGGACACTTAATCTGCCGTGCCGCGTATAGTGCGGGCGTCAAGCTGGATAAAAGAAGTGTGCAGGATGATTACGAGGGGATCAGGAACTTTGTCATTAAACGAAAAGAGGATTCATACTTATAAAAGTGAGCAGCCGGACTGGCAGAGTTCCGGCTGTTTTTCTATTTCGTAATGACAGCCATCGTGCATCGGGAGGTACAAATGAGTCTCTCCTCGTCATCATAAATGTTGATGACGTACACAATTGTCGTTCTGCCTTTATGAACGGGCTCAGCTATCGCTTTCACCGTTCCTTTGTTTACAGCTTTCAAATGATTCGCATTAATCTCCAGACCCACACATGCCTGAGTCTCTTGGTCGATCAAGTGCTGCGCTCCCACGCTTGCCGCTGTTTCCGCCAGAGCGGCTGACGCACCTCCATGCAGGTAGCCAAACGGCTGCACCGTACGATGGTCAACGGGCATTACGCAAACACACCTTTCCGCCGTGCTCTCCGTAATCTCAATGCCCAGCGCTTCAAGCAATGTATGTTTCATATCCATTACGTTAACTCCCTTTTTTAAAGTACGCCATCCGATTTTGCGATCAGCACCGCTTCCGTCCGGGAACCAACATTCAGTTTGTTGAAAATGGACGTCAGGCTGTATTCAATCGAACGCTTGCTCAGATGGAGCGCGTCAGCTATTTCCTGATTGGTAAATCCCTTTTCCACCTCTTGAAGAATGAGGCATTCTCTTGGCGTCAGAACATCTTGATCATTTTGCGAAGCGGCAGCCGGTTTTGTTTTTTGATGAGTGACCAACTGTTTAAAATAAGAAAAATCCACTAAGATTTCATCATTGAGCACATGATATATGTATTGCGTAATCTTTTCTTTTGATTCGGTTTTGCTGATCGCGCCGTGCAGCCCCGCACGAATGGCCTCCTCAAAATAATCCTCCACTTCATAGCCGGTATAAACAATGATTTTGCAGAGAGGATTCTCTTTTAATATCTTTTTAGAAAGCTCCATCCCGTTGATTTCACCTAGATTTAAATCCATTAGGATGAGATCATAAGCTGCAAAATCATGATTGTGAACAAAATGTTCACTGGCATCAGGACTGAGACAATCGACAGAAAGATTTGAATCTGTTTCCAGAATTGTCTTGGTGCCTTCCATGACAGCCGGATGGTCATCAATCACAAGTATCTTTTTCATGTTTTCCTCCCTTTTACTCATTCATTTCCATTTTATAAAAAAGACTTGGCTTGTGCCAAGTCGATTCCGTTATAAATCCATTACAATTCTATTTCAATATCGGCTCGCAATCCATTTCCTACGCTTGTATCGATGCGAAGGTGCCCGTCTAACGCACGAACCCGCTCTTTAATGCCCGAAAGCCCCATACTCATCGATTGTTCATTCAATTTTTCCTTATCAAAGCCAACGCCGTCATCCTCATAATGAAGAACGATTTTATTTTGAAAACTGATCAGCATAATCAGCACCTCGCCGGCTTGGGAATGCTTCATGGCATTTGATAAAAACTCTTGAATAATCCGGTACAAATTCAGCTGAGAATCAAGATCGAGCGATGCCGTAAACCTTCCCGTATTCAGCCGGATATGAAACGGCGCGGTTTCCTGCTGCTGCGCAACAAGCTTTGACAGCGCCTTTACCAATCCCAAATCATACAACAGCTGCGGCCGCAATTCATGGCACGTCTCCCTCGTCATCAAAATCACATCAGACATCTGCTGATTCATTTGCACCAGCTTGTCCTGCACCTCATTCTTACAAGGATCTTCCTTCTTAAAATCAGCAAGAAACAGCTCGCATTGCCTTTTTAAGGAGATCAAATCCTGAAGAACGGAGTCATGGAGGTCACGCGCAAGGTCGGATCGTTGTTTTTCTTCGATAGTGTACATCAGTTTTTTGAGCCAGACTGGGTTTGATTCTTGTTGTTTTATTTCTTCTAAATGACTCATCAGTTCTTCAATTTTCATGACGTTTTCAATCGATACATTTGTATAAAAAGCCAATGTTTTAAGCCAAGAAATTTCTTCAAACGTAAGACGGGGAGTATTCATTTTAGATAAGCAAAGTATAACAAATGATTTACCCCCGCGCTCACCTATCTTCATGACAAAACCGTTATTAAATTCAACGATTTTCCCAATTTCAGATATTACTTTACTAAATTGTTTTTGATAGGTATCATGATATGAATGTAAGTTTACTTCCTCGTATGCTTTTATATTCCCATCAAAAGTAACTTCATATATATGGGCTCGGCTTACAAGTAAAACCTCAAGAATGGTAGTTTTTAGTTCTCCAAATACCTGCGTTACAGAAGATGAGTCTCTAATTAGTTGTGTAAATTTATATACACTGTCTTGATAATTAAACTTTTCAGATACCCTTTTTAATCTAAACCTAAAATCCAGCACTTCTTTATAATAAAAAACTGCAAGCATAATAATGTAAATTAACAAAGTTAGTTTAATATTATAATAATCACTTTCCGGGCTACGAAATAACTCGATTGTAGAAATTAGAATAATTGTTGGAGTCAGAGCTAAAAAACCATAGTATTTTAATCTACTTAAAATAAAATCAATATTATAAATTTTATTTGTCATAAATTGATAAACCAAAGAAAATGGTATAAGCAACATAAATGAAGCAGATAAAAATGAAGACACATAATGCGCATTTAAGAAAACATAAGGTATCAGATATAAACACAAGAACGGCGAAAATGAAAAGATATTAATTATCGCAAGAATTTTTATAATATGTGCTTGTTCAGTATCTTTATTTTTCATTAAAATAATAACGAAATAAATACCTACTATTATGAATAAAATAAAAAACGAAAGTAGATTTAGTTTAGGCACATAATCTCTGAATAAAAGATAAGAACGAAACAGTTCACATACTACATTTATTGCAGGAATCAAATACAAAATAAAAACTTTTTTACTAAATAATATAGTGCCTAACTCTTTAAAATATTGATAAAGAAAGAGAAGATAGTTAAGCGGCACAGATATTAATGTTAATACCATCATACATCTGCTAAGTAAGTCTCCCTTAGTAGATCCTCCCGCACTTATAAATGCAATAGAGGCTGATAATAGAAAAACGATTAATATTAAAGCCGATAGTAAATTCTTTGATTCATTTATTTTCAATATAAATAAACAACAAAATAAACAAACTGCATAAAATATTAATGGTATTAAATAGGTAGAAAAATTCTTATCATTTAATAGAGTCAGCTTAAGCTCAACATTCTTGCCATCTCTCTCCACAATCATTGAGCTCACATTTTTCAGTTTATTCATTTTTATTTCATTTGGATTTATATTGCTATTATTAATACTCTTTACAATATCGCCTTTTTGTATACCGCTGTAATAAGCCATTGTATAATCTTCCACATTCGTAATTACAACGTCACTTTTTTTATTTTTAGAAACAGTTGCTCCAACTAACAAATTATTATTACTAATATAAGTTAAATATATTACATATACCAAGCTCATCAAAACTAACAGAATAGAAATTTTATTATATCTAGCCTTCATTTAAGCCTCAGTACTTCCAATCGACATTTGAATAAATTTCAAAGCCTTTAAAACCGTTTATAATACTTTCAAATTGATCTTTATCCACACCCAATAGACATGCATTGCCTTCCATAACTTCTCTTAAAACATGTGGGTATCTAACTAAATATCCAACCATTTCTTGCATATTATATCCCCTCCTTTATTTGATCATAACTGACAACAATTTTTGTATTTTATAATTTTCTAATTCTAAATGCGAAATTTCTTTTTTTATTTTCTGAAGAGATAAATGTTTCATCACGAGCAAATATTGTATTACTCCTGCTTCAGTTAATTTTTGTTTTAAAATTTTAGTATTCATTGAAACAAACACATCTGGATTTTCATATAAACGCAGAAGTTCTACTGATTCTTCATTAAAGCGCTTATTCAAATATAAGTATGCCAATGTATTTTTTTTCTGAACAAAATCGTTATTTAAGTAAAATAAACCTTGGTAATCATTTTCGATTTGTGAAATAATGCCGAGCTCATAAGAATAAGACACAACGGTTGGATGGATTTTTCCAGTCGCAAGCATTACTCCCATAACACACGGCAGTGCTGTTAGCGATCCTGATTTATTTTTAATCATTTCAAGACAATCTTCTTCTGTTTGCGGAGCATTAACGATGTCATCATGCTGGCCTTGAATAGATTTTAATGCAAAATTCAATATCTCTTGTGAAAATTGAGGATCATGACTGGATTGACTCATAATTTGTATACTTAGCGTATAAAGAGCAGTCACTGAATTTAAAGAAATAGGCAAGTCTATCTTCATCCATTCAGCATTTAAGTTATCTCTATCCTCTAAGTCATCATAAATATCAAATGACAATATTAACAATTCAATTCCGGCAGCTAACAGTTCAATTGCCTTTTCGTCCTGTCCATTAAAAGCTTGATAATGATGAAAAGCCAATTCAGCAAACTCAAACGTACCTTTGGATTCAATAAAAGTTTGAAGATATCGATTCAAATCCTCATTAAATATCTTTTGGCTTACAATCTCCTTCATTTTCATCTTGATCAGAGTAGTATCTAAACACATTTGCTCAATAACGACTTCCCCCTCCCATTCCATTTTACTAAATGGCGCCCAGGTTGGACAGCGGGTTTTTCGTTTTTTAACAATCATATAATACTTTATCCTTTTATTGTATGGGAAAGCACAAAAAAAAGACTTGTTTCCAAGTCTTTTTCACGAAATTTTCATTGCATATGTGAATTTATCGAGCTGATCAATGCTTTTGTTAATGTTTCGTAATGAATCTGTCGTTTCTTTGATATCAAGTTCGAGTCGGAATAATAATTGTTTCACTTCTTCAAGTTTTTTCTTTTCCACCGTTTCCACACTCCTTTTTTTGAAAGATCAATGAATTGTGTATGGTGAACGAGTCCTAGGTATTTGATCTGTTATTAATAGTGCAAACGGTTTTGCGTTATTTTTCACCGAAAAGTATGCAAAAAGTCTATGCGTGACACCGCAAATATCAATAGGTCAATATTCACTAATTGCTCATAAAGAGAACGGGACTATTGCTCTAAGTTTGTGGGCAAATATTTTGAATGGATATTGCAGAAAATCTTGCCCCCATTGGTTTTTCAGTGTTTTCTCAATTTTTCCACCAAGACTATAGTCCTTTGCGTTTCTTTTTCAAAAATCGATACGCCGACATGCATGATTGCTGACCGACAAACACCGAAAAGACCGCAACTCAGGTTAGGGCCTTTTTGCATTGTCATATCTTTTATGGCAGGGTCTATACTAATATAGACGATACCCTTCGAGAAGAGGTGCCGAATGAGATACCCCATTCCCTGTTATCATGTGAATCCATCAGCTGTCCGCCTATATAGAGACGCTTCTTGGCGCCCGCCCGCTTATCCGTCAGTGAATACAGCATCCTTTATTCGTTCCGCAAAAGACGCTGCGGGGCTGCTTGCGGATGCCCAGCTTGCGATTTATGGCATTGCGGCCTCACCCGAACTGTCACGCCGCATTATCGCCGCTGCGCAGGAGTCTAAACCAGAAACTGTGAAGCGGCTGATTCGGCAAACAGGCGTGAAAAGCAATCTTGATGTCTCCTTTAACCCGGATGGCATTCATATCAGCCTGCTTCATTCGCGCAGCCGTTTTGTCGTTGCACTGCAGTGGTCGTAAGCAGAACGCAATACAATTTTAACCCTTTTCGCCCATAAGCTTATCGCACCACTCTATGGCTTCCAGATAACATTTATACGCTTCTTCTCTGTTTAGTTCACGGTATATTTCTTCGCAGCTGTCCCATTTGTTGCACTCTATCAGCTTCGCAAGCTTAAGAATGTTATAATAGTCATTTTCGTGCCCCAGCAAAGCTTGTCCGACCTCGTCCATTAACGGCAGTTCTTGCACGATATCTTCTATTTCTCTATGCAGCAGTGTGTCTATTAAGGAAAACATTCCGATCAGCATATAAGAGGATGGATGCGGGCGGGCTGTTTTTTTTGCGAGCAGTTCGCAGAGCTTTGCTCTCATTAAAGAGATTTTAATAACCTCATGTTTGCTTGAATTTCCTTTTTTCTTTAAATCTTTAAAAGAAAGAATATACACCCATCTTTTTATTTCATTAAAGCCAAGCAGCATAATGGCCTGCTTGATGCTTTCGATTTTTTGGGTCAGGCGGGTGTGCGATGAATTTAAGAACTTTAATATTTGATAGGATAATGATAAATCCCGTTCTATGTATTCTGTGACACGCTGTATATTGGGCTGTTCCTTGCTCAATTCATTCAGCAGCTCGTAATATGAGTGAAAATGGAACGACAGATCATGTCCGCAGATCACGCGCGGTTCACTGAAAAAGTACCCTTGAAACAAATGAAAGCCGTCCGCCGCAGCCTGCTCATACTCTTTGCGGGTCTCCACTTTTTCCGCTAAAAAGCTCAGCCCTTTGGATCTATAGGTCTGCATAATTTTTTTTCGTTCCACTCGTGATGTCTTTAAAAAGTCTATTTTTAAGATATCAATATATTGCATCATCTTGTGCAGCAGTTGTTCATCCGTTGGGTTTATGGTATAAAAATCATCCAGCGCTAAGGTATACCCCATTTTTTTCAGTTGTCTGCATCTTGAGATCAAATCCGGGGTGATCGGAATATCTTCAAGAATTTCAACGACGAGCTGATTCGGATTGAAGGAGGTGGGGAGATCTGAAAACATCAGGCTTTCGGTAAAGTTTACAAAGCTGCGTTTTCCTTCTGTCAGCTTCTCAATCCCGATGTTTAAAAAACTGTTAATGATTAAATCGGTTGTTGCTTGATCGCCGTCTGCGGCCGAGTAAACATTCTCTTCACTCTCTCTGTATAGAAGTTCATAAGCGACAACCTGTTCTTTTATATTAAAAATAGGCTGTCTTGCAACAAACACCCTCATTGATTTATCCTCCTTAGCATAGGCACGTTCCTTCAATCTTAAGTATATCAAATAAATTGGCGAATCTTGTCTAAATATGAAAAATAATATTCAAATCAAAAACAGACCTTTCCGCGTCAGAAAGGTCTGTTTCATACTTATTCAAGCTCTTCATCAAGTTTGCTTTTCACTTCATGAATGCGCTGCATTTTATTGCTCCAGCACTCTTCGCTCAAGTCGACCGGATATTCTTCCGGCTTGCTGATTCTCTTATATTCTTCCCACAAAAGCTTAAGATTGTCTTGTGCATATTGCTGGATGTCCGTAATTTCGGGGTTTTCATAGCAAAGGACGCCCTTGTCAAAAATTTGTTCATGAAGGTCTTTCGCGTAAAAGTTCGTAACGAATTTGCTGATGAACGTGTGAACCGGATGAAACATCTTCAGCCGCTTCTGATCATTCACCTGCTCGTCGTAAAGCGCCAGATAATCTCCTTCAGAATGGTGATTCAATTTATTGATGATGCGGTATACTTTCTTTCTTCCCGGTGTGGTCACTTTTTCCGGATTTGAAGAGATTTTGATCGTATCGACCATTTTACCGTCTTCTTCAATCGAAACAAGCTTATACACTGCGCCAAGAGCCGGCTGATCATAGGCTGTAATGAGCTTCGTGCCGATTCCCCAGATATCAATCCGTGCTCCTTGTGATTTAAGGTTCAAAATGGTATGTTCATCCAGATCACTTGAAGCTACGACTTTAGCTTCCGGAAATCCCGCTTCATCAAGCATCGCCCGCGCTTTTTTCGAAAGGTAGGCCAAATCGCCGCTGTCGAGACGGATGCCGATAAAGTTAATGCGGTCTCCGAATTCCTTTGCCACCTTGATCGCGTTCGGCATTCCTGAACGGATCGTATCATAGGTATCCACTAAAAATACGCAGTCTTTATGGGTCTCCGCATATTTTTTAAAAGCGGTGTACTCATCACGGTAGGCCTGGACAAGTGCGTGTGCGTGTGTGCCCGACACCGGGATATTAAAGCGCTTACCGGCTCTGACATTGCTTGTTGCGCTAAATCCGCCGATCAGGGCCGCTCTCGCTCCCCACATGGCCGCATCCATTTCATGCGCCCGTCTCGTGCCGAATTCGAGGGCCTCTTCATCACCTACGACGCCTTTAATCCGCGCTGCTTTTGTAGCAATTAATGTTTGGTAATTCACAATGTTGAGCAAAGCCGTTTCAATCAGCTGGGCTTCGACAAGAGACGCTTCCACACGCATGATCGGCTCATTGTTAAAAACAAGCTCGCCTTCTTTCATGGAATAAAGCGAACCCGTAAACGTCAAGCCGCGCAAATACTCGATAAAATCTTCTTCGTACCCAAGCTCCAGTCTTAAATAATTGAGGTCACTCTCGGTAAACTTGAAGTTTTCCAGGTATTCAATCGCTTTTTCTAGTCCGGCAAACACCGCATAACCGTTTTCAAACGGAAGCTTTCTGAAAAAAAGCTCAAAAATCGCTTTCTTTTCATGAATGCCGTCTCTCCAATACGTTTCCGCCATATTAATTTGATAAAGATCTGTATGTAATGACAAACTGTCATCTTTAAAACCATGCTCCACCAATTTATTTCCCCTTCCTTACTCTGCCACTTTCGCTCCGATGCTATTTGCAAAATGGGAAAGAGCCCAAGTGTGCCCTTCAGGATTAAAGCTTGCGACAGCATGTTTGTGAACAACAATCCGAAAGCCCTTGTTGTACGCATCGACAGCTGTGTGTAACACACATATATCAGTGCAGACTCCGGCTAAGTGCACCTCTTCAATCTGCCGCTCACGCAGTTTCAGCTCTAAATCGGTACCCGCAAAAGCAGAATATCTCGTTTTTTCCATATAGTATACATTTTTTTCGTTCTCATGTTTCTTATAAACAGGCAATAGCTTTCCGAACAGCTCTTTTCCTTCCGTTCCGTTTACGTTATGCAGAGGAAAAAGCCGGGTTTCCGGATGATATGCATCATCTTCTTCATGTGAATCTACGGCAAAAACGGCGTATTCACCATTTTTTATAAAGGCCTCTGTCAAACTGACGATTTCATCTTCAATCAATCTGCCTGGCTCTCCGCAAGTCAATTTGCCGCCGCTTGCAACAAAGTCATTCGTATAATCAATACAAATAAGTGCTTTTTTCATAGCCGGCCTCCCCGCCATCGGTATGAGAACATTATATCTTATCTACAGTTGTAAGTGAATTGGCATCTGAAAAATCAGTAAAAAGACAAACCGTAAGTTTGCCTCTTTCAGGTTTTCAGAACCGACCGTTTAAAAATATCGTCCTGAACATATATGGCATCTCGATTAATCGCCTGTTGCTCAACAATGACGAGGCCTAAAGGCGTATTGAAATGCAGGTCTGATATGATAGAAAAATGCATGCCATTCTGGCGGGCCATCTTCATATACGGAGAATAAGCCGTATAATTCAGCTCACCATTTATTAATAGAGAAGCTCCTTTATTTTTCTGAATCGCCTGCCTCACTTCTTCGTAGGGTTTGCTTCTCAAAACCTGTCCTTTCGTTAACGCAATAATGACTCTTTCCCGAAGTGACCCTAAAAATAAGTGCCGTTCATCAGGTTTTGTTTCCAAAGGCCCGTACATCCCCTGCTGCAAATAGAGATCGATTGTTTCGTCGCTCAAAAGCCCGTCCTCCTGGTTCAGATAACATGATGTGTGACCGGCATGATGCCGGATTCAATAATTCGAAATCAATATAGCCCACAGACAAGACCGCTTGGCATGTCAGCCCCGCCCTGAGTACTCCCCGATAAAGAGTATTCCCTCGTGCGGCGGAGGCTAAACTGGTCTGCTGAATGCTTGTCCGCATGTGTTACATTTCAGTTACCCAATGAATGATTTTTTTCGTCAATTCTAAAGCCGGCTCTTCTTCTGTCAGACGCCGTAATGACGCTTCCAGCCTTTCAGAAAGAGAGGCTTTCTCTTCTTCGTAGGCGATGATTGTGCTCCATTCCAGATGGGGAACGGCGACAAGCGTATGAAATTCTTTTTTATTTTCATGAAGATAGACGTCGCCGATCATGCCGATTTGTGCAGTGATATTTGCTTTTCTGATTTTCATAAGACTGCTCCTCTAATAAAAGACTATTCATATTATACTATAAAAAAGCAACAGCCTCTTATCAAGGCTGTTACCCGTTAAAAGATATTGTCTCGTCAATCACATCGGCGTCGCTGTAGTACGTTTTGCTGTAACGGTTGTTTACTTTCACAAAATCACCGCTGTGAAACGCACCGGACCCTGCGCCTGTTTGATCAACGCTTTTGGGGGAAATGGCAAAAACATCGCCGAAGCTTGCCGCGGCATCTCCGGTTATTGACATGATATAGATCGGCCCTACAATTGCAGGCATACAAACACCTCCCGCGCTTATTTCAAGCATCATATGCGGATGGGCTGAAAAGGTGCCCGCGTCTTACAGGCGTCAATGATCCGCTTCAAGCTTAGATCGCTGGCGAAGCTTAATAAGCCGGACAATATTCAGGAAAAACGCCTTTAACACAGCGTAAACCGGCACAGCCAAAATCATGCCGAGAATACCGCCAAAGCTTCCGGCCCCGATTAACAAAAGGATAATCGTTAATGGATGGGTATTCAGTCTTTTCCCGATCACAAGCGGTGACAAAAGATTGCCGTCAAGCTGCTGAACGACCACTACAACAATGATCGCAAAAAGCGCTCTAGCCGGTGAATCCATCAGCCCGATGATGACTGCGGGAGCCGCTCCGAGAAATGGCCCGACATACGGAATAATATTAGTGACGGCCATGACGAGTCCGAGAATCAAAGCATACGGCAGACCGATAATGGAATAACCGATAAAGCAAGCGGTTCCGACAAAAAGACAAATCAGCAGCTGTCCTTGGAAATAAGCAGCCAGCGTATCGTATAAGTCTTTAAAAATCTTCATTCCCTCCGTCCGATAGGAGGCGGGCAATATTTTGACAGCCAAGTGCGGAAAACGATGGCCGTCCTTCAGCATATAAAAAAGGATAAACGGAACAGTGATAATGACAAGCGTGATATTCGTCACAACGCCAAAGACCGCTGACAGGCTTGATGTAATATTTTGCGGCAGGCTCTGGAGAAAACTTGTCAGTGACTGTTCGATTTTTGATATCGACACGTAATCTTGATTCATCATCCATGTAAACCACTGGGAATGGGATAAATCATTTGTTAAGCCCTGAATCTGTTTTATGTATTCAGGAAGATTTTCAAATAATCCGGAGATTTGGGATGTAAGAATAGGTCCGACCGTCGCAAATACAAAAACAAGCAACCCGATAAACAGTAAATAAATCAATAAGATTGATAATGTCCTCGGTATTTTTTTCTCAAGCAGACGGACAACCGGATTGAAAATAAAAAATAAGATCCCCGCGATTAAAATCGGGAAAAACAGCGTAGAGATAAAGATGATAAACGGCTGAAAAATAAATGACACTTTCGTTGATACAAGGATAATGAGCAATACAAATAAGATTTGCAATGTCCAAAAGTGAACTTTCGATTTCAACAAGCTTTTTCCTCCTAGTTTTTTCGATCTTGTCTGATGAAAGATCGGACTGGTACTATGATTGTATCAAAAAAGGGAGGCTGTCAGTACTCCATGTTTTAAAGAGTTCTTTAAGAGCATAGCCATCTATGCAGGATGAGATGCAAATCGCGTTTCTTTGCGTTATAGCTTGCAACAGAAAAATAGGACATCCCCGGAAAACCGGATTGTCCCTTCTTCCTCTTTCTATGCCGCTGCCTTACTTTACACTCTTTCGCTGTAATCCGGCATAACGGATACGATTTGCCCGATTCTGACTAAGAAAGCGGAACCGCCGCTGCCTTCAATAATGATATGGTCCGGATTGACTTCTTTCAATTTTCCTCTGACGATGTCTTTTACAGTCTGAACAACGAACCTGGAGCCGATCAGTTTTTGGATGGTTTGATATACGTAAGGATCTACTAAAGACACCAATTGCGGGCTTCCCTGATGAGCCATTTTTTAGTCCCCTTTATTTCTTGGTTTACCTCAGCATATGCCTCGAATAAGGCGTATGACATAGGCAAACCGCCAAGAAATGAAAAGGAAAAGGAAGGGAATTCAACACGGAGACAACTATGGGCGGGATACATGACGGGAAACGGTGTCACCGTAGGGTTATGTAAAAGCGGAAGGCCGAAAAAGGCCTATACTGGCTTTGTTATGGGGGACTGGGCTTGGTCGATTAACTGATCAAGCTTTTGAATTTTTTTGAGCGCGGCCGTATGATCTATTTGACGGTAATGGTGATGCCCGCCAGGTTCTTCATCCAGTTCGTCCGCTTTTTTCACAATTTGCTGCAGCGTGTTTTTATCCAACTCGCCTTCAGGCAAATAAGAATCTGTATGAAGCAAAATGGCCAGCGCCACTTCTTTTGCCGCTTTAGGTTCTTCACCAAGCCGAATCAGCAGCTTATGGGCGCGCTCCGCACCTTTTATGGCGTGAATATCATTTCTTCTGTACTTTTCATAATCCCACTCACCGTCTGTGTACCATTCGTAATGTCCGATATCATGCAGCAGCGCCGCTTTCGCAGCCAAATCAGGACTGACATTCGCTTTTACCGAAAGACGATACGCATGAAAAGCGCAGGCAATCGCATGAGCCACACCGGAACGCTGTAAATATTTTTGTGCAACTGGATGGGTGAAGACATCCATTAATGTAACCTTTCTCATGGAAACCCCTCCTTTATATATTTTTAGAATCCTAACATATCCTGAGAAGAAACTCAATTCTTATGTCACATCATTTTGCCTTTTATCCACGTTTCCTATACGGCAAAAAGTATGTTTCAGTCAGTGTATGCACCCGACTGGCGAATGATTGGATATAAGCCGGCCCCGAGACTGCCCATTTCTCCACATAAAAAAGAGCGGGATGTCTCCCGCTCTACAACAACTCTTTTATACTGTATATACGCCCATTTTCCACTTCATCGCCTAAAAGAGATAGCAAGGTGCCTGCGATAAATTCCGGACTGCGCAGGTTTCCTGTCTCATTCAGCTTTTGAAACCGTTCGATGTCATGAAAATCTTCTTTTGATGATGAGCGGATGACCGCCTGCATGTCGGTGTCCATGACGCCCGGTGAGAATGAAATCATTTTCACTGGAAGACGTTCGTCCTCTTGTTCATATCCAAATGTTCTCGTAAACATATCCAAACCGGCTTTTGAACTGCAATATGCACTCCAGCCTTTGTATGGATTCTTCGCAGCCCCAGATGAGATGTTTACGATCGTTTTCTCACCCTCAAATGTGCTAAAGCGTTTTGTGAACATCTGGCTTAGCAGCACGGGAGCTGTCAGGTTGAGATCATAGTGGCGCTGCAGTTCTTCCAGCGACGCTTCTCCGGCCCTTTTAATCGGCGTGACCATTCCGGCGTTGTTGATCAGTGTGACGGCGGAGAAGTCATCAGGCTGTATGGATTGAAGCAGCGTGTTAAATTGATGCTCCGCTTCCTTGAGATTCGTAAGGTCGATTTGATGCTGTGAGAGCCTCTCATGGCGGATTTCGCTTTCCGATCTGGATAAGGCATGCACCTTATGGCCTTTTTCTAAAGCTTGTTGCGCAATCGCTTCTCCTAAGCCCTTTGAAGCCCCGGTGATGATATAAAGCTGCATGGCAATTCCTCCTTCCTGGTTTATTTTACGTACTGCGGAATGGGAAAACAAGCATCTGAACTTAACGCTTTTTGTTATCTTGCAGCGTTACCCTCGGAATGAGGAAGACAATGCCGGCAATTCCGAGCAAAATTAGAATTGTGTATATCATCGGCAGTAAAAATGATGGTTTAGCCGTTTCATCCGTTTGACTCTGAGCCGACTTTACAGCCGGTTTTTCATCAAACGTAAGTCCCAGCTGTTTCGTTTGGACTTTAATGGTGTTTGAATCCTCAATATCAGATGAGGTGAACAGCTCTTTTTTCAGCTCAACGTCGGGATCTTTTGACGGCAGTTCAAATGTTAAATCTTTTTGCTCCTCAGGCAAAGCCGTTTTTTCTTCATAATAGGATTCTTCATGTAAGTAATCTGTATTGATTTCAACATCTTTCTGTTGATACTCATTCGGTTTTACATCTGTATTCTCTTCAGTTACGGCGGCGGCGGACGGAATGAAAAGGAAAAAGGAGAGCATAAAAAACATGATCCCCATTTCCATACACCACTTATACGTCATGGGTTTCTTCAATCTCCGCCGTTTTATCTGCCATCAGCCGAATAACCAGCGGCAAAGCCACTGTAATCAGCGTAATGATCAGTAAAGCAGTGATTCCCATCGTAAACAAATGGCCCGTTCCGTACTGAATGTCGATATATACTTTTGAAACAGGGTTATCGAAGCTGAAATTCGGCATAACCAAATCAATCAGCGGTGCGACATAGAATAAAATCATAGCTGATGACGCGATCCAGCCTGCTATTGATCCAAACATAAATGCCGCCCGAATAAAGGCCGAACTTGCAACCAGAAGCAAAATTGTAAAGATTGACCACTGAATCGTCTGATCGTCAGGAAGTGAATAGATATTAAGCCCGAACAAGCTGATCATCAGTCCGACCAAAATGTTCAGAATACCAAAGAGCGCACCTTTTACAAGGATCGGGGCATTTTGATAATACGAGCTGAAATATCCGATCAAGAGGCTGCTGATTAAAATAATGACGAGTATTACAACCGGCGGTACAGTCTGCGTCCGTTCTTCTGGAACCTCACCGCTGATTTTGAGCGGATTCGCCAAATAGTCATAGACATACCCGTTATTTTGCCCGTCGACAAGCGTGTTGCCCAAGATTCCGTAGACATCTTTACGCACAAGCTTCGTGGAATCCACGTTTTTGCCCCAGTTGTTATTTAACGTATCTGCTTTCGTCTGTACTTCATTTACACTCTCTTGCATGTTGCTGGTGTAATCAATGATGCCTGACTGGCGGTCAGATAAAGAGCCCATCATGTCTGAAATCTGAAGCACCTCTTGCCCTACCGTATCCTGTACAGTGAGCGCCATCGTACCTGAAAGGCCGCCGTCATTAAATGTGGCTGCTTCTTGAGCGGCGCCACTTGTCAACTGATCAGAAGCATTTGCCGCGCTTTCAGAGATTTTGGAAAGCTCATCTAACACGCCAGACTGCTCGTCTCTGATATAGTTGCTGTAGTTGCTCGCAAATTCAGTCATGCCTTCAATGAAATTGTCGATGTCTTCATCGGTAGCCATCGTATTGTTTTTGAGATTCTCCCAGCTTGCGGTTTCTTCCGGTTTGATGGCTAGGACTGATGTGACGTTTCCCTGCTGGCCCTCAATGGCACTGCTTTTTGCAGCAACATCAATGGTTCCAGATAATACAGAGTCATATACAGATAGATATTTATAGTATTTCATTAAAGCAGAGATGCTTTCTGTATTGATTTCTCCATAGAATTGAAGCTGATCTTTATATTCTAAATCGCGAATTGCACTGTAAATCCTCTCAAACTCCTGCTTTCGTTTCTCTTCGAGTCTTTCGAGTTTATTATCGAGCGTTTTTACTTTGTCTTTCAAATCGTCAATTTCATCATTAAGACCATCCATATGATCTTGCAGTTCTTTGAGTTTCTTTTTCAGCTCTTCATTATGCGTATTTTCTTTTTCTTTAAGCTCTTCTTCAATTTCCTTAATTCGTGCTGATGCTTTGCTGAGCTGTTCTTTTGCTTTGGCGATATCAGAATCGCTTCCTGCCTGATCTTCATCCTCTGGCTGCGTCGTGTCTCCGTCGCCTCCGGTATCACCAGAATCTCCGGTTCCGTCTTCATTTGCCAGCTGGACAAAATTGAGTGCTGAATCAGATGACGCAGTTTGTTTGGCAGATGCATTTGTTTCGGTTTCTTCGCTGTCTGACTTACCGTTAAAGGCATCATCGTTCTGATCTTCGCCGGCAGTCCCCTGCTGCTGGTCCTTATCCTCCTGAGTCCCGCCGTCCGTTTGTCCGTTGTCCCCGGTATCACTGCCCTTATCGCCGTTCCCAGCGTCTCCCTGTTGATCATCAGGATCGGGACCAGGAGTGCTTCCGTCATTAGGTTTTTCTGTCGTTTGATCTTCTTTTTCAGGCTCCTTCAGACTGTCTGAAATGTCTTGAATGTCGGCGGCGATGTATTTCAGTTCATCACGCTGTTTTTCCAGATCAATTTTCAGTTCTTCCGGATCTTCTTTTTTTGGATCTTGATCTTGATCTTCATCGTCAGAACCCTTATCTTCATCCGGAACCGGGTCACCTTTCGCAATCGTGAGCGCTTTACGCGCGTCAACGAGCTGATCATACACTTGGTTTAGCGCAGTCTGTCTTGATGCGGCTTGATATTGGTTGATAAGTTCGCTTTGTATCTTCGCCATTCCAAATTCCTGCTTAGGCACCTGGCCTTCTCTGATTTGCTGGGTAGCTGCCAAAACTGTGCTTGTTTGCCCAAGCTGCGTTTTCACTTGGCTTATGCCTGTAGACAGTCGGCTCATCATCTCGCTGAACTGATTAGCCGCTTGTCGTGCTTTGATCGCGTCAAGCCCGGTTTGGATTTGTTTTTGGTTTGAATCTTGTGCCGCCAGAAGCAGCTTTTTTTGATTTTCTTGATATTGTTTGTATTTCTCTACCGTTTCAACGAAGTCTTTCATCACACTTTTTGCTTCGTCTGCTGTTGTCGCTTTTTCTTTCGTTGTGCCTTGCGCTTCATTCATTGATTTTTTCAGCTCGTCGATCAGGTCCTTTTGGCGTTTGATCTCACCTGCTAAATCATTGGAACTCGGTTTATAGAAATTGTACATGACATTTTGAAATTCTGATTCTTTGTTGACGATGTTGTCAAATTCTTCTCTGACATTGTCAACTTTCTGCGAGACAAAGTTCCAATATAATGTCGACATTTTTTTATTCATGGACTTTTGGGCATCCTCAAGCTCACGCTGCACCTTTTCTTTGTTTACGGCATTCAGATTATCCTGAACACTGAATTCCAGCGTTGCTTTTTGCGGGCGCTCTTGATCATAGCTCAAAATATTTTTCGAAAAATCAGAAGGTATATAGACTACCGCATCATACTTTTTGGATGCCAGTCCGGTTTCAGCGGCGCTTCGGTTGACAACCGTCCACGAGTAATCGGGGCGCTCGCCTAAGACAGCTGCCACCTCTTTACCGAACTGTGCCGATTGCTCATCCTCTTCATCCGCCGACACTTCTTCATTTAATAAGCCGGTATCTTCATTGACCACGGCGATTTGCCGTGTTGCGTTTATTTTTTGCTTTGTCGGGTCGTCTCCGATAAATCGGAAAAACAACACCGGCAAAAGCAAAATGATGATGATGGCAGATATTAATTTGATCACGCTTTTTCGTTGTTCTGTCATCTTGCATTCTCCCTTTCCGCAGAACATAAAGGAATTTGAACTTTTTGCTCCTTCCCGTTTTCAACAATGTAGCCAAAGCCCGGCTGGATGTCTGGCTCTTGTCTCTGGTAAGGGAGAGGAATCACATTTTGTTCAGATTTTTTCATCAGAAGAATCGCATGGCGAATCTGCTTCATTTCTGTCGTCAATGAATCATAGCCTTTTGAGAATTCACTGTGATTTCCGCCCGGGATAAAGCTGAAGCCAAGGTGGGCGTAAGATTTCATAAACAGTGCCAGCTGATCCTGGATTCTCGTGTCGATGGTTTGCTGGAATCTCGTGATGCCGTCTATCATCAGCACAACTTGTGAGAAACGAAGGCTGGCGGCATCACCCTGCCGAACGGCTTCTAAGTACATTGCTTCTCTCGTTTTGAAAACTTCTTCGGCAGCTTCGATCCATTGCATGATATCTTCTTTCGTTTCAAGATAGGACACGTCCGCTTCTTTTGCATACTGCGACATGCCTCTGTCAATTGAATCAAACAGGCCGATCAGTTCAGTCTCATCATCTATCAGGTGTTCAAGCATCACTTTCATGACATTTGTTTTTCCGCGCTGCGTCTGTCCCAAGATGAGGCAGTGCTTATGTTTCGCCAAATCAAAATATACCGGGCTGACTGTTTCTTCATCAAGGCCCATCGGAATGGATAAAGGCGCGCGAGCTTTTTTGAAGCGGACAGAAAATTCTTTTGCTGACAAGGTTTCCGGCAGCATCGGAATCGGCGCCGGAGACTGGTGCGGACTGTAACGCTCCAGAAGGGCTTGAACGTCCGCTTTCAATTCATTAAACATGTCCATATCATTATCTGCTTCCACCGGCAGGAACATCTGCGCGAAATAAAGCTCTTCTTTGTTAATAATGACGCGCCCTGGGATCGGCTCCAGGCTGAATTTCGGACGGCCGTAAATGGAGTAGCCCTCAGACTGATCCATTAAGTAATGAACGACCTTTGTTTTTAAGTTGTTTAATAACGATTGGCGGACAGCGTTTACCCGTGTCGCTGTCAGCATGAAATAAATTCCCAAGCTCTGCCCGTCACGGGTGATTTGGATAAATTCCGATTCAAGCTCATGCATTTCGTCCTTCACGATGTCAAAATTGTCAATCGTGATGAAAATGAACGGGAGCTCTTCTTCGCTGATCGCATTGTACATTTTTATATGGCTGATTTCTTTTTCCCTGAACAACCTTTTTCTGCGGTCGATTTCTTCTTTGATCCGAATCATGAACTTTTCGATTTTACGTGTTTGGTCCATTAAAAAGTAGTCCGCTGTATGCGGCAGCTTCGCTAACGGGAGCAGCGTTCCGTTGCCAAAGTCAAAGATGTACATATGCAGTTCTTCAGGCGTGTACCCTTCCGCGAAATTCATTAGGAACGTGGTCGCCGCGATGGATTTTCCGTAGCCGGACGATCCGAAAATACCGATATTGCCGTCATCCATCATTGTATAGGCAAGCGGCGTTTGGCTTTGTTTATCAGGCTCATCAATATAAGCAAAATGAAATTGCCCTTTTTCTTCGGATTGGAAGAGAGTGCGCGGGATTCGTTCCGCAAGCGGCGGCAGCCATGGACTTGGCAGCTTCTCGATTCCCATCTCTTCTTGGATTCGTTCGATTTCATCAACAACGGCTTCAATTTCAGCCTGTGTTTCTTTTTTCGCAAGCTCGTCCGTATCAACTTCAGAAAGCGGGATAAGCCCAGTGTCCGTCACAATGGCGATTTCGTCCTCAGTGCCGTACACTTCCTCCAAATAAGGCGCTCCGCTCCACGCGGATTGGAACAGCTCGTACACTTCGTTGTTTCCGACCTGCAAATACCCCCGTCCTGTTACAGTAATATTTGCGGCGTCGCTGTTCTTCAGAATTTCTTTACTGTCGCTCGCATCCTGAACTTTGAGCGCCACTTTAAAGCGCGAGTTGCTCCAGATTTGATCGTCAATGATTCCGCCAGGCTTCTGCGTCGCCAAAATCAAATGAACCCCGAGGCTTCGGCCGATACGCGCAGCACTGACAAGCTCCCTGATAAAATCAGGCTCCTCGCTCTTCAGCTCGGCGAATTCATCTGAAATTAAGAACAAATGCGGCATTGCGATATCTGTTTTCCCCTGTTTAAACAGCTTTGTATAATCATTGATGTGATTGACTTGATACTGATCAAACAGGCGCTGCCGTTTTTTCAATTCGCTTTTAATAGAAGCGAGCGCCCGCATGCTGAAGTTTTTGCTTCCTTCGATATTGGTGATCGTACCGAGCAGGTGGGGAATATTGCGAAACGGCTGCGCCATGCCCCCGCCTTTATAGTCAATCAATAAAAAGGCCGCTTCATGCGGATGAAAATGAACCGCAAGCGATAAGATGTAGGTCTGGAGAAATTCACTTTTTCCGGAACCCGTTGTCCCCGCAAGCAATCCGTGTGGCCCGTGGGCTTTTTCATGAAGGTTCAAATAGACAATGTCATCTTTTCCTTTGTAGCCGATCGGAACGGACAGCGACTTCGTTGATTCGCTGGTTTTCCATTTTTGCCGGATTCCGATTTCCTTGACTTCCTTTGCATGAAACAGTTCTAAAAACGATACCGTTTCAGGAATGGAGTTGGTAATGCCGACTTGATGATTCAGTGTTCTGAGCGTTCGTGAAAACCGTTCGTTGTCTTCCCGCTGATGATGGTCAAGCTGAAACGGAATCCGCACCGCTTTTTTCTTTTGGATTAAAATATCCCCTTCCTGCTCATTGATGTAGCGGACAAGGGTATGAATATTTTCCGATAAGCTTTCCTTTGTTTCCGCGGCAACGATCGTAGAGATGCCGAGATGCTCGTGACGCCCTTCTAAATATTCTAAGATGACATGCTCTGAAATGAGCTGCTGGTTCGTAATCACAAATACAAAGTGCGGTTTAAACAGCAGCTTTTCTTTTTCCTCTTCCAAATCGCGCTCTCTCAACACTTCGTAAATGGAAGACAAAAGCTGGTCACGGGTTTGTTCATTGTATATAAAGCCCTTCGCATAAATATGAGGCAATTGGAATTGAGGCAGCCACTTCATCCATTCCCAGTCTTTATATTCATGCTCATGGAAAATGAAGACGAACCGCAAATCATGATAGCTATTAAAGAAAGCCAGCTGTCCGATCAGCTGATGAATTTCGTTTTTCACAATTTGCGATTTTCCCACAAGTCCCATTGGCCCTTCTGCCAAATCAACCGTAACAGGCGCTTGGCGGACCTCCTTATACACCCGCTGCATGTGCTGCGATTGCTCCATTAAATGGTCGATATCTCGGTTAGCCAGGTCTCCGCCGCTCATGGAAATTTCATAGCTGGACGGAACCGTTCCGGTCCCGAGGCGGAGCTGAAGAAAATCAGCGCTTTCCAGTGATTTTTCCCAAATGCGGTCGCTGATTTCTGTGGTGAGATGTTTCATTTTTTCAAAAGAAGGGAAATGGAATTCCAGCACTTGCTTTTGTTTTTCAGCCAATTCCTGAAGCTCTTTCCGTTTGTTATCCAGATAAAGCTTATAGACACGCTCGCGTTTTTCTTCCCGTTTTTTCCGCTGGCTTTTTTCACGGAAATATTGAACCGTCGACGTGATAAGGGTCATCATAAACATTGCCAGAGACACGATGATAAAGATTCCGCGCGGCTGAATGAGGGCAACAATCCCCATCACAATCAGCATGACAATAGGCGGCAGGATAACAAGCCACAGCCCTCTGTTGTTTTGGTCGCTTTCTTGTGAAGGAAAGCTGAATGACACCCGGTCTTCAGGAAGGTCATAGACCATCCGCGGTGTTCTCCGGTATTGCGGATATTTCTTTTTCATTTCCGAGCTTGGCTTTGCCGTTTCCACTAAAGTTGTTTCATATGGTTCATAATGAATAATTTCCAAAAGATCATGTTCCACAATTCTCATTTGAAGAAAATTCCAAAACAGCTCGTCTCCCGCCTGAAGCGGCGTATCCACTTTCACCTTCTCACCGTTCAGGAAAACGTCCTGATCCGCCGGGATGACATTCCAGCACCCCATCGTTTGAAGCAATGAAAAAGCGCCTTTACCAGGAAAAGCGGACTCATTACTCTCTTTATAAATGTCGGCTTTTTGAACATCAGATGAACAAGTGATTTCGTTTTTTTCACCTACATAGAAGAAAGACGCGCCCTGCTGATCGTCTGTCAACAGCAGCCGAACCTCCTGCTGACCGGACTGCAAAGAAAACCATTCTCTTAAGGACAAAACACCGAGTCGGTCATTTCCCAGGAAAACTTCATATTCATCATCCTCACTCCTGTGAAGAGAAACAGATCCGTTTTCAAACGGCATACTGAGGATGGTGACGGAATCCTTCACATCACGTCCGATTGTCACCGGCTGGGATGCCGGGAGATCAGACAATTTTATTTTTTGGAAGTTTTGCTGATAGAAAATCCATAAAAGACTCATATGGCGAACCTCCTCGCGGCCTTAGAACAGCATGTATCAATTTGCACATTTTGAATGAAGCTATTTATCATCTTTTTTCTCATCTTTCTTATCATTCTTATCTTCTTTTTTCTCTTGTTCTTGTTTTTCTTTCTCTTCCGCTTTCTTTTTCTCTTCCTCTGCTTTCGCCTCTTCTGCGGATGTTTGTTCGGCTGTATCGCTTTGAGCGTTTTCAGTGTCTGATTCTTCTTTTTGTTCATTTATTTCTTTATCTACTTTTTCTAGCTCACTTTGTACAGAGTCGAGTTCTTTTTGTTTTTCTTCATCTTTCATACTGTCATCTGCTAATAGTTCTTGTTTATATTTAATGAGGCCTAAACCTATATATGGGTTGTATTCAAGCTTGCGCCCAATGCTGATTGCTTCTTTGTTATCGCCTCTTCCAATATCAATCCAATACAGAAAATGCTGAGGGTCTGATTGAAGCGTGACCAGATTTTGAATATTTTTCCGTTGGTTCTCACCTAGTTTTTCAACCGCCACGTATGATGATGCCAGTTGATACTGCACCGATTCCGGCAGGCTTTCCGCATCGTATTTGGACAGCTTGCTGATGACTTCACTATATTGCTTATTTAAGAACGCGCGGTTGCTCTCCACAATCGCTTCATGCTTCGGCTGGGCGAAAAATAATGTATACATGGCATAAATCAGCGACGGAACGAGCAAAACAATCAGCGCCAGGCCGATATACCTTTGGATGCTCCACTTTTTTCTCGGGATATGTATGTATGTCTTCTCTTTGGCTTCAAGCTGATCAATATTGGTCTGAATGAGTTCAAGCAATTCATCAGCCGTTTTCGCGTTTAATATTTCCTTTGCTGCCGTTGAAAAGGTCATCGTTTCGCTGAATTTGAGATAATCTTCAAACGCAAATTCGCCGTCTACAGCCAAGGCTGCGGCAGCTTTCAATTCGTTCCACACTCTCTCCTCATCATTGTCATATGGAGGGATGCTTTCTTTCACTCCATAATGAAGGAAGTATGGCGTTAAGCCCTTGTTGAATACGATATTTTCCGGTGCGACAATCAGATGAAGCCGCTTCATTGTGTGCTGCTGGACAGCCTGAACGAGCTGATAGGCGAATTGCCACTTGCTTTTTTTATCTTTAGCTTTGATAGAGCGAAATTCTTTGTATGAGGGAGGAGGTTGGACTGTGATGTTCACTTCATCTTCTGTGATGCCGATCTCTTTATGAAAAAATGGATTAACATCTTTAATCACATTTGCTTCGAGACCGTTCAGAAGTTTGATTTTTTCCCGCTGAAAGGTAAATGTATAGCCTGTTTCCGTCTTTGCGGTTTCAGCTTCTAATTGGTTTTCTAAATAGGACTTTTTTTTATCTGACATTCAACCAGATCCTTTCATAGTATTTCAAGCCGGTCTCCGCTTGTAATGCCGCAGTCAGATAATTTGCACTCTCCAGAAAACACTGTTTCCTTATTTACCACTCTGACCCAATAGCCTTCTCGCGGAGGAAGTGAGACGCTTTGGGCCTGCCAAGCGATATCAATCACTTTTTTCACCGGGTGGTAATCTGACAATCTGAGGTCGAAGACACTGCCGTTATAATGTTTCAAATCTATGGTAATATCAATATACATTTATAATCACCCTTACATAGAAAGAGCGCCATCTTCTTTCAATCAGGCGCTCCTTCGCTTTCATACTATTATCCGCGGATTTGGCTTGCGATATCTTGGTCAGTAGACTCAAGAGTGTTTGCTGTTTGATCAAGCTGCTGATTCACATCTTGAAGCAATTCTGACATTTTGATGAATGAAGGTTTGAGCTGCTCATATTGATCTGCGAACGCTTCACTTGAAGCACCTTCCCACATTCCTTTTAAATCGGAGATCATTCTGTTTAAACGATCTACCTGATTCATTACTTCTTGACTTTCAACGCCATATTGCTTTGCCATTGCTCTTAGCTCTTCGGGTGTGACACGAATAATTCCTGACATATTCCTCATTACCTCCTGTGCCATCAGCCTAAATATGGGCTAATTCACTTATTTTTAGAACGTTTCTATTATAAAAACAAGATTTCGGTATAGTCAAACAAATATGTTTTAATTTTACAAAATGAGTCCATTGGGGTATCTCTCTTTACGTAAAAATTCCATAAAATATGAAACAAATAGGTTTATTTTCTTACATATTCCTTCTTTTTCCGATTGGTTCAAAAGACTCAACTATCGCAGTCTTTTTAGAAAGGAAGCTTTCAGAAAAATTGAGGCCTCTGCACCAATTTCAATGAGATTCATTTCGCATGTCTTCCCATCCGAATAATCCTTCGTTCACCAAGCAGACAAACAGGCCGTGTCAGATGATTTTTGTTGATTTCCCCAAACAACTGCACACATAATAAAAGCAGGGGATGGCATCTTGCCAACAACATATGAAAGCTATGAAAAAGTAGGGATATGTATGACCAATCTAAGTGATCCGTTTAAATACAGTTTTGACAGGCTTGAGGATGTCGCCGACCATATCAGCGAGGTTCTTCAATGCCCCATTACAATAGAAGATGTCAATCACAAGCTGCTTGCGTACAGCACCCACAGCGATTGTACTGATCCGGCCCGGACGTCTACGATCATCGGCAGAAGAGTGCCCGAAAAGGTCATTAATAAATTATGGAAGGACGGGACGATTCCCGCTTTGCATAAAACGGACCAGCCGATCAGAGTGAAGGAAATTGATGAGGTCGGCCTAAGCAATCGCGTGGCCATTTCCATTTGGAAAAACAATCAGGTGCTTGGTTTCATCTGGGCGCTTGAAATTCAAAAGACGCTATCGGACGATGATTTGCTGACCTTGCAAATGGCTGCAAAAGCGGTGCGGAATAAGCTCCTCAATCTTCAAATCAGAAAAACAAAAAATGAAGAACGCAGCCAAGAATTCTTTTGGAAAATGCTGACCGGCCACATACATGAAGAAAGTGAAATGGCAGAAGGTTTTCATAAGCTCGGGATGGCGGTCCCTCCTGTTTTTTCTGTCATGATTATTCGCTTGCAAAGCGAAATGACTGAGAAAAAAGAACGGCAGCTGCAATATTTACAAGAGACCACCCAGCAGGTTCATGTATTGCTGGCAACTGCGGATTATAATGAACTTATTATTTTAACAGCTCCCAAAAATGATCAGCCCTTTAAAGATCTGAAGCAGTTTGCTTTCCGCATACAAAAACAGCTGACAGAGCGTTATAAATTGGGGGACGCTTCAATTGCTTTCGGCGGGATATACGAATCAATCTCAAATGTATACCGCTCCTACCAGGAGGCTCTCGCTGTCTTAAAGGCAAAAGAGCGATTTGTGAGAGAAACCAAACACCTATTCAGCTTTTCGGAGCTGGGCATTTATCAGTATCTCGATGTATTGGATGAAAAACGCAAGCATACCGGATACTTCAATTACTCTCTGGCAAAGCTGGAACAGTACGATCAAGAGCATCAATCAAACCTGGTTGAGACCTTGGAACGGTTTATAGACGCTGACAGCAACGTCAATACAGCCGCAAAAGCTTTAAATATTCATGTGAACACGCTGAATTACCGGCTGAAGAGAATCAGCCAGATCGCTGAATTCGATTTAAAGAATATTAATGAGAAATTCACGATGTATCTGGATATCAAGCTTCGAAACACTCATTTGTGAAATTTCACAAATCGGTGTTTTTTTATTTTCTTTTTCAAACAAAGAATTTTCTTAAAAATCGGGATACACTAAAAGCATAGCAACTACGCAACAAATGGGAGGAAACAGATATGATTATCGGAGTTCCAAAAGAGATAAAAAATAATGAAAACCGTGTCGCTTTAACGCCGGGCGGGGTTTCACAGCTCGTCAGCGGAGGCCATCGCGTATTCATCGAATCTAACGCCGGGCTTGGAAGCGGATTCGAAAATGAAGATTATGTATCTGCAGGCGCAGAAATCATCGCGGACGCCAAACAGGTGTGGGATGCCGAGATGGTAATGAAGGTCAAGGAGCCTCTTCCTGAGGAATATGCGTATTTTCGCGAAGGGCTTGTTTTATTCACCTACCTTCATTTAGCCGCAGAACCTGAGCTTGCAAAAGCATTAAAAGATAAAGGCGTAACTGCCATTGCATATGAAACGGTAAGCGACGGGCGGTCATTGCCTCTTCTCACGCCAATGTCAGAGGTAGCGGGAAGAATGGCAGCACAAATAGGCGCGCAATTCCTTGAAAAGCCAAAAGGCGGAAAAGGCATTTTATTAGCAGGCGTGCCTGGAGTTTCCCGAGGCAAAGTAACGATTATCGGCGGAGGAGTGGTCGGTACAAACGCAGCGAAAATGGCTGTCGGGCTGGGTGCTGATGTTACGATGATCGACTTAAACGCTGACCGTTTGCGCCAGTTGGACGATATTTTCGGCCATCAGATTAAAACGTTAATCTCTAACCCCGTCAATATTGCAGATGCTGTAGCAGAAGCGGATCTCCTCATTTGCGCCGTATTAATTCCCGGTGCAAAAGCTCCGACACTCGTTACGGAAGAAATGGTCAAACAAATGAAAGCCGGCTCAGTGATTGTTGACGTCGCCATTGACCAAGGCGGTATCGTGGAGACTGTCGATCATATCACAACACACGATCAGCCGACTTATGAAAAACACGGCGTTGTGCACTATGCTGTTGCAAACATGCCGGGAGCTGTGCCGCGTACATCAACAGTGGCATTGACGAATGTAACGGTTCCTTACGCTTTGCAAATTGCGAACAAAGGCGCTGCTGCAGCAATAGCTGAAAATCAGGCATTAAAGGCCGGATTAAACACAGCGAACGGCCATGTGACATATGAAGCCGTTGCAAGAGATTTAGGATATGATTATGTACCCGCCGAAAAAGCCTTACAGGACGAGTCTTCTGTGGCAGGCGCTTAATAAAACATTAGCTTGCAGATTCCATTCTGCAAGCTTTTTTTGTAAAATATGCTCTTTTTCAAAGGAAAAAAGAGATGGCAGGCCGAAATAGATGATTATACTGAAGGTAAAGGGGGATTCGTATGGCAGTTCAACAATATGGAGTGTTAAAAGGAATCGTCTCAGATATGAGAAGAGAAACAGATATTGACAGTCCGCATTTCCAAGTAGAAGTGATTGGTGAAAAGGATACGCGTTATAGATGTGCGATTAATGTGATGTCCAGTTCTGAAGAGTCAGAGGTTTTGTATCTGGCTGATGATCAGTTTGATTCTAGTTCCATCACCTTACTTCCGAACCTGCCGTATGGATATAAAAAGATTGATGCCGCGAATCGGGATCTTGCTTTAGACTATGTGCGGGGCAATCTTTTCGATTCTGCAAAAATGAAACCTCTCCCTCATGAAGTGACCGGGCCTGATAATGACTTAAATGATTTTATTGAAACCTACATGCAAAAGGCCAAAGAAGAAAAAGCGCCCGTTTATATTTACGGGTCAAAGTTCGGACCGGAACAGGCGCCGGATAAAATTTTCGGTTTTACCCCGACAAACGGGATGCACAATATTCACATGAATCAAGGAAACGCCATGGATACCCGGTGGAAAAAAGATAATGGCTCATGGCATGATGGAGGCATTTTGATACAATTTGCCGACCAATGGGCGGCAGTGTTTTTAGCTTTCTTATCACAATCTTGGTGTACCGACGATGAGGGCAATCCTGTAGAGGACTGTGACCATACACATCAAAAATATTAAAAAAACGCTCCTCCCTTTCGGGGGAGCGTTTTTTTATGGAGTGATACGTGAACCGCAAGATCCTTTTAAAAAAGAAAGACTGCCGGCGTGATGCCGGCAGTCTTCTTTAAGATAGTGACACGACTATAGCTTCTGATACAGACCGTCGATCAGCATTACTTTTCTTCGGCAATGCCCGCCTTAGGTTTAAGGCTGTTCGGCTGCATATTATGCCAGTGTGAATTAATGTAATCGAGGCAAGCCTGACGTCCCTCCTGCTCATAGACTACACTCCAGCCGTTCGGCACTTCAATGGAGCCGGGCCAGAGTGAATACTGCCCTTCTTCATTAACCAGCACAAAGTATGTGCCGTCCGCATTCTCAAAAGGATTTGTCATCTGTCATTTCTCCCCCGATTCATTTTTTCCAGTTTTTCAGCAAGAATCTGCCCAATTTCAGCAAGCGGTCCCGGCTGGCACAGATCCTTATGGCGGCAATCAATATCATGTTGTTCGATCCGTCCATTGACATATTGCATCCACGAATCAGGTTCAATTGGATCGAACCATTCCGGTATGACGGTTGACCTGAAGAACAGAAGGCTGCCATGATATGTTTTAGGTGTATAGGCGCCTAAAATGCCGACGGAATTGACGTACGTTTCTTTCAAGTTTAAAATGACAGATTCGTCAAGACTGGCTAACGCGCTCCCGTCACTGCGAAGAATGTCAATTGCATTGTCAAAATCCATCGGTTTGTCTCCCAAACTATCAGGATCATATCCTCCCAAAGCCAGCAGCGCGATAAGTGCTTCCTGTTCATCAGGAGCTTCTTTAATAGGCAAGAAATGGTTTGGATAGGCATCCAGCATCACAAGGAGCGAAACCTCTTCGCCTTGGTTTTGCAGCTGAGTCGCCATAGCATGAACCACATTGCCTCCAAGCGACCAGCCAAGCAAATGATAAGGACCTTTTGGCTGCACCGTACGAATATGTTCGATATAATCCGCTGCCATTTCGTCGAGTGATTTCGGAAGGTTCTCACGCTGTCCAATCCCGCGCGCCTGTAATCCATAAATCGGATAATCTGTCCCCAAAGATGTCATCAGCCCGGCATAGCACCAGCTAAGTCCGCCGGCGGGATGTACGCAAAACAGGGGCAATTGCTCTCCATGCGTTCTCAGCGGCAGCAAGACATCCAGCGCGCTTTGGCTGGAGCCCATCTCAAGCCTTTCAGCAAGACCGGCTACAGTCGGTGCCTCAAACAGATTGCCGATGCTCAGCTCAACTCCGAGAGCCTCACGAATCCGGCTCATCAGCTGTACAGCAAGCAGCGAGTGACCGCCAATGTCAAAGAAACGGTCATCAATGCCTACGCGCGGCAAGTTAAGAACCTCAGTGAACAAGTCACACAAAATTTCCTCTTGCGGGGTTCTTGGTCCCCGTCCGGTAACGTCCGCTGCAAAATCAGGCGCCGGCAATGCCTTACGGTCAAGCTTGCCGTTTGGTGTCAGCGGCAGCTCGTCCACCATTACAAAAGCTGAAGGAACCATGTAATCCGGGAGACTGCCGGCAGTATAGCGGCGAAGTTCTGCTTGATCAGGAACGGCTTGGGAAGCAGCCGTGGTATAAGCGACAAGGCGTTTGTCTCCCGGCTGGTCTTCACGGACGACAACCGCGGCTTGTCCGACATCAGGATGCTGAACGAGCACAGCTTCAATTTCACCTAATTCAATTCGGAACCCGCGTATTTTGATCTGATGATCCGCACGGCCCATGTAATCCAGTGAACCATCCGCACGCCGCCGCGCCAAGTCGCCGGTCCGATACATTCGAGTGCCCGGAGGACCGAATGGATCAGCGATAAATCGCTCAGCTGTCAAACCAGCACGCCCTAAATATCCTCGCGCAAGCCCTGCTCCGGCGACATACATTTCTCCCACTACGCCCGGCGGAACAGGCTGCAATCCGGCATCAAGCACGTAAACACCAAGATCAGGTATTCCGCAGCCAATAAGACTATTAGCCCTCATGGCGGCAATGTCCCTATCAAGCTCAATATAGCTGACATGAACCGTCGTCTCAGTAATGCCATACATGTTAATCAGCTTCGGTGCATTGTCCGGATGGCGTTTATACCAGTCTTCTAAGCGGCTAAGCTCAAGAGCTTCACCGCCGAAAATGACAAAGCGCAAACAAAGAGCCTGACCGAGCTCGTCATGTTCCCGTTCCGCCTGCATAAATTGATAGAATGCCGATGGTGTCTGGTTCAGAACCGTCACACCTTCTTTTACAAGCAGAGATAGAAAATCTTCAGGCGACCGGCTTATCTCGTGCGGCACCACTACAAGACGTCCGCCATGCAGTAAAGGACCCCAAATCTCCCAAACTGAAAAATCGAAAGCATAGGAATGAAACATCGTCCATACATCTGATGAACTGAATTGGAACCACTGTTTGGTAGAGCCAAACAGTCTGATGACGTTCTGGTGCGGTATGATCACACCTTTTGGAACACCGGTTGAACCGGAGGTATAGATAATATAAGCCGGATGAAGCGGTGACAATGGCTGGACGCGGTCATCATCATTCGGATTGCTGTCGTTATATTTGTTTAATTTCTCAGCCGTTTTAGGATCATCAAGTATAATCTTCGGCAAAGAATCTGTATCAGGAACTTTTGCCTCAGCCTGCGTGCCGGTGATCACGCATACGGGCTGGGCATCGCTGAGCATAAATGCCAGACGGTCAGACGGATAGTCAGGGTCGAGCGGCAGATACGCCGCGCCTGCCTTGAGGACCGCCAAAAGACCGACAACCATATCTAACGAACGCGGAAGGGCCAAAGCAACAATTTGTTCCGGTCCCACTCCCCTGTCAATCAGCATATGGGCAAGACGATTCGCCCGTTTATTCAGCTGGTCATAGCTCAGTGCAGCGTCCTCAAACACTACGGCACAAGCTCCAGGATTTATTGCGGCCTGCTTCTCGAATAATAGCGGCAAGCATGTTTCTGTTTTTTCTTGAGAAACCTTATTCCAATCCGCCAGCATGTTCCGACGCTCCTCAGGTGTGAGGATGTCCAGGCTTCCAATCCGCTGATCCGGATCAGCCGCTGCTGCTTCCAACAACCTCAGGAGCCGTGCCGCAAGCGCTTCGACTGTTTCTTTCTTAAATATATCTGTACTATACTCCACCAATCCATCGAGTCCGGCCGGTGTGCCGTCTGAATGGCGGCGTTCACTAAGCTCTATTGTTAAATCAAATTTGGCAGATCCGACACTGCTGATGTGAAGATCGCTGTGGATACCTGGCAAATCCAGTACAGCGTCCGGCGTATTCTGGAATGCCAGCATAATTTGGAACAGCGGGTGTCTGGCCCGTGATCTCGCCGGATTAAGAACTTCGACGAGACGCTCGAACGGCACATCCTGATTTTCATATGCCGCCAGATTCACCTCTCGAACTCTGTCGAGAAGCTCCCGGAAACTCGGATTACCGGAAGTATCTGTTCTCAGCACCAAAGTGTTAATAAACAAGCCTACAAGATCACCTAACGCATCATCGCTGCGGCCGGCAATCGGGCTTCCGATCGGAATATCAGTGCCTGTGCCGAGACGAGTGAGCAGTGCGGAAAGGCCTGATTGCAGCACCATAAACAGGCTGACCCTGTTATCACGTGAGAGGCCATGCAAACGATGGTGCAGGTCCGGATCAATATTGAAATGAATCGTATCCCCGCGATAACTCGGCTCAGCGGGACGCGGATAATCAGCAGGCAGCTCCAGCTGATCAGGCAGATTCGCCAGCGTCTCACTCCAGAAATCAAGCTGTTTCGCAATCAAGCTGTCCGGGTCATTCTCACTGCCGAGCAGGTTTTGCTGCCAGAGTGCGTAATCAGCATATTGAATTTTCAGCGGCGGCAATTCCGGAGCCCGGTCTTGACAGCGTGCCGTGTAAGCTGCAGCAAGGTCACGAGTAAGCGGCGTTAATGACCACCCATCACCTACAATATGGTGAAGCAATAACAGCAAAACATGCTCATCCGTTCCAGTGACGAACAGTTCGGCGCGAATTGCCGGTTCAACGGCGAGATCAAAACAATATCTCACAGCTTCAGACAGTGCCTCAGAAAGCGCATTTTCGTGAATGCCAGTAACAATTAATTCAGGACGTGCCTTTGCAGCATCCAAAATGAGCTGACGCGATGTTCCCTGTGACTCCGGGAAGATGGTGCGCAAGGTTTCATGGCGGGCTGCAACGTCACGTAGAGCATCTTGCAGAGCATCTCGGTTCAATTGGCCAGATAAGCGTATGACCACAGGAATATTGTAGGTCGGGCTTGGCCCTTCCAGACAGTGCAGGAACCACAATCGGCGCTGGGCAAAGGAGAGCGGAATTTCCTCAGGTCGAGCCGCTTTCTGCAAAGCAGGACGAGCACTCTGCGCTTGATCCAGCTGTGCGGCAAGACCGGCCACTGTAGGATCATCAAACAGTTTGCCGATGCCCATCTCCGCCCCAAGGGTATCGCGAACCCGGCTCATCAATCGTGCAGCAAGCAGAGAGTGTCCACCCAGTTCAAAGAATCCGTCATCTATCCCTACACGTGAAAGACCGAGAACCTCAGCAAACAAATCACAAAGAATTTCCTCTTGCGGCGTCCTAGGGCCGCGGCCAGCCACCGACGCGGTGAAATCAGGCGCAGGCAGCGCTTTTCGGTCCAGTTTCCCATTTGGTGTCAGCGGCAATTCATTCACTGAAACAAAGGCCGATGGCACCATATAATCAGGCAGACTGCCGCCGGCATACCGCCGAAGCTCTGCAGACTCAAGATTCGCTTCCTGCGAAAAGACGACATAAGCAACTAAACGCTTATCTCCCGGCTGATCTTCCCGAACGACAACCGCAACCTGTTCGATATCAGGATGGCGGGCCAGTACGGCATCAATTTCCCCCAGTTCAATTCGGAAGCCGCGAATCTTAATTTGATGATCGGCACGGCCAATGTAATCCAAGGAACCGTCGGTACGCCATCTTGCCTGATCACCTGTGCGATACATGCGGCAGCCCGGCGGACCATAAGGATCGGCAACAAAACGCTCGGAAGTCAAATCGGCACGGCCTAAATAACCTCGGGCCAGCCCGTCACCGGCTATATACAGCTCTCCCACAACTCCTGGCGGAACAGGCTGTAAACAGTCATCCAGCACATATACCTGCGTATTCCAAATCGGTCTGCCGATTGGCGGCACTCCCGCCTTCTTGTCATCAAGCACGGCTGCAGTCGACCAAATTGTCGTTTCAGTAGGTCCGTAAAGGTTCGTAATTTTACACTCGAGTTCCTGTAATGCATTCATTAGACCGCTCGGCAGCGCTTCGCCGCCGACAAGTACTCTGAGCCCTTTTAATTTTTCGGGACTGCCGGTCACAAGCGCGTGCCACAGCGTCGGAGTAGCTTGCATGATTGTGATGTTGTGCTTTTCAATCATTTTCGTTAATGCCGGCGGATCTTGAATCGTTTCCTTTTGAGCGATGACAAAACCGGCGCCGTTCAGAAGGGGAAGGAACAATTCCAAAGCTGAAATATCAAAAGCAACTGTAGTTACAGCGAGCAGCCGGTCGTGTTCATCCAATGAAAATGTCTCCCGCATGGACATAAGAAAGTTGCTTAAGCTTTTCAAGGTGACGACGACGCCTTTAGGCCTTCCGGTCGAACCGGATGTATAGATGATATAAGCCGGATGAAGAAGCGACACCGACTCCGTACGGTCGGCATCAAGCGGATCAGCGACTGGATAACGCTCCAATACTTTAGAGGTTACGGGATCGTCAAGCACGAGCTGCGGTGTTGTGCCGTCATCTGGCAGGCTTGATGCAACCTTTTCAATCGTGATCATACACGCAGGCTTCGCATCATTTAGCATATAGGAGATTCTGTCAGCCGGAAAATCAGGATCAAGCGGCAGATATGCAGCACCCGTCTTCAGGACAGCCAGCATTGCAACGGCCATATCCGCAGACCTCGGCAAAGCCAAAGCCACAAATTGCTCCGGGCCCAGACCGCGGGCAATTAATAAATGAGAAAGCCGGTTCGCACGCTCATTCAGTTCTTTATAACTCAGTTCAGCCTCATTACAAACGAGAGCAATGTTTTCCGGCGTACGGATAGCCTGTGCCTGAAATAACTCCGGCAGACTCGCTTGAGGCGCCGTACGGGCTGTATCGTTCCACTCAACTAATACACGTCGGCGCTCCTCTGGCAAAAGAAGATCCATTTGCCCAATCGGCGTTTCCTGTCCGACAGCTATTGCCGTTTCCAGAAATCTCAGAAAACGGTGTTGATGAAGCTCCAGATCCTCACTACTGTAGACTTCAGGGTTCGCATCCAAATCAATTCTTAACCCTCTGCCATCTGATCTGTCGTACACATTAATTGACAAATCATCGACAGGCCCAGCCGAGAGATTATGTGTGGTACCGCGGCAGCCCGCAAAGTCGAGACCGTAGTCAAACGGCATAAGATTAATCTGCGGACCGAATAACCTATGATTATCTCCAATCAATTTAAGATCCCGGCGCAGCTCTTCATGCCGATACTTCTGATGACGCTTGATTTCACGAATTTCCTGTGAAACCTGAGAGACAAGTTCGGCAAAGCTCATATCCGGACGCACTGACAATCGCAATGGAAGCAGATTCATGACCATACCGGGGATATTCAGCGAAACCGAACCGAGTCGTCCCATCATCGGCAAGCCAAGAACAACATCCTCAGCACCTGTCATTCTGTGTATGTAGGATGCTGTCGTTGCAATGACAAGTTCATGCCAGTTTGCCGCATGAGAGCGTGCGGCTGCTTTCAGTTCATCTGCGCTGGCTTGGGACAAATACGCCGTCTGGCGAAGAAAGCTTTCCGACGTCCGTGGCGCCCGGTCAGCCAAACTGACAACGTCCGGCTCATCCGCAAAGCGCTCAAGCCAAAATTGCCGATCCCGTTCAAACTGCTCTGATGAGCGATACTCCTCATCTTCTTGCAGAATGCGCTGCAAAGAACCAAAGCCCGCTTCTTCAAAAGGAAGCTCATTCACAAGTGCAGTATAGATTTTTGACACCCGCTGGGCAATAAGCGAGAAACCGAATCCATCAATTGCAATATGATGAATGCGCTGATACCAGAAGAAGCGATTAGGCGCAACCTTAAACAAAGCTTCGTTGAACAATGGGCCGGATGTCAGATCGACAGGCTTTGCCAAGTCTTCTTTCATCCAATGTAATGCTGCCGCCTTGGGATCAGGTTCTTCGCTGACATCAATAAAGTGCAGCGGAAAATCTTGGGACGGATTCATCTTCTGCCAAGGTCCGTCCACATTTTCACCAAAGCGGACATGCAGCGATTCTGCTTCCATTACAGCGTGCCTTAAAGCTTTTTCAAACAGGACAGCATCAACAGGTCCATCAATTTCTATGTATTCGCCGGTATTGTAAATAGGATTATCCGGATCAAGCTGCTGAGCAAACCAAATGCCGGCTTGGGCTCCGGATAAAGACAATTGAGCATCTTTTGTTTCTGTATCAGGCATTCATATGACCTCCTTTATAGATAGTCTGCGTTGGGCAGCACCTTCTGTGAACGTGAAGAAAGCAATCTCCACCAATTTTCGAGCGTAGGATTTTCAGCAAGTTCAACAAATGTAACCTCCGCTCCTGCACGGCGCCACTGCTCGACAAGGCTCATGATCCTAACTGAGTCAAGCCCTCTGTCAATCAAATCATCGGTGTCTGCAATATCAGCAGGAGACTCTTGAAGAAGCTCAGCAATTTGCTGACGGACTGCCTGCTGTGTCAGCAGTTGTGAGGACGAACTGGATGAAGGTTCAGAAACTGATTTCGGCGCGTTCTTCAGTTTTTCAAGCAAATCAAGGGTTGAAATGGTGACCGCACAGCGTCCGGCTGCATATTCAAGAGACATTTTATGCTGTTCCAATGAAAAATCAGCTACCGCATCACCGACAAAAAACGGCTCAACATCCTGCATGAATGCGTCACATGCGGTCAATAGACATCCGATATTTGCATATATACCGCAGATGATCAGCTGATCGCGGCCTTTTTCCCGCAAAATATCCAGCAGATTGGTCTTTTTAAAAGCGCTGTATCTCCACTTGGTCAGGACAGTATCTTGATCATCAGGAGCAAGCTCGTCAACAATCTCCTGCTCATAAGGGCCGTCATTGAGGCCGGGACCCCAAAAATCAGTCAGAAGAGCGCGGTCTTCCGGTGCTTGTGCGCCCGGCTGAGCCGTATAAATGACAGGTATACCCAGCTCTGCACATTGGCTTTTCAGCTTACGAATATTGTCTACAAGCTCGACTACAGGCGATGTTCCGGCTGTAAAAGCATCGACAAAATAGTTTTGCATATCATGAATCAGGAGAACTGAACGCTTCGGATCAGGCTCCCATGTTACTTTATTATTCGGCAGGTCCGATGCTGACGGCATCGGATAAGAAGAAATGGCAGGAATAGCCATTTACATCACGTCCTTTCATCTATTTGGCAAAACGATTTTTTATTATTTTCCTGCAGGGGCTTTTGAGACAGACAGCTTTTGGGCAATCGTCTCACGGAGCGCCTTTTTACTCACTTTTCCTACGCCTGTCTGCGGAAATGAATCAATGAACTCTACCCGATCGGGAATCTTATATGCCGCCAGCCCGCGCTCCCGAAGGAATGCTTTAAGCTCACCGGCTTTTGGAGGATTTCCGCGCGGGATGACAAATACACAGGAACGTTCACCAAGAAACTCATCAGGCATGGATACCATCGCCGCATCATGTACATGAGGATGGGCAAGAAGGTGGTTCTCGACCTCCTCGGCAGCTACTTTGTCCCCGCCCCGATTAATTTGATCCTTGGCACGTCCCTCTACGACGACATAACCTGATTCAGTCAAGCTTACGAGATCGCCTGTACGGTAGAAGCCATCCGGAGTAAACGACTTCGCGTTATGCTCGTCGGCTTTATAGTACCCGCGGATCGTATAAGGTCCCCGGGTCAGCAAATGCCCTGTTTGGCCTTGTTCAACTTCACGATCGTCGTCATCTAACACCCGAACCTCATCAAACGGTGACATCGGTCTGCCTTGCGTATTGACAATCAATTCTTCCGGGTCATCCAGTCTCGTATAATTGACCAGTCCTTCTGCCATTCCGAATACCTGCTGCAAGGTGCAGTCAAACGTCGTTTTAACCCTCCGTGCAGCCTCTGCACTGAACTTGGCGCCTCCCACTTGGAGCACCTGAAGACTTGTTAGGTCATCCTGCCTTGTTGACACAGCATCCATCCACACCATAGCAAGCGGCGGCACCAGCGCGGTAATCGTGACACGCTCCCGCTCAATAAGGGGAAATGAGTCATCCGGGCTTGGCGTCGGGGCAAGAACAACTCTTCCTCCGGCATATAAGGTACCAAGAACACCCGGCGAACTTAGCGGATAATTATGAGCCATCGGAAGAGCTGCCAGATACACACTGTTTTCATCAAGATGGCAGACCTCAGCACTGATTCGCAGGCTGTATATATAGTCATCATGAGTCCGCGGGATCAATTTCGATAACCCGGTGCTTCCTCCTGAAAGCTGAAGAAAAGCAACCTCGGCGGAACTGACTTCAGGCAGATTGACAGGGTCAGCGTGCAAGTCGCCGAGCGCTATAAACTCTTCCGCTTCACCGACAACAACCACGTGCTGCAGCGTAGGAAGCTTGTCCTGAACCTGTCTGGCAAGTCCGCGATAATCAAATCCTGAATATGTGTCAGGTATGATATAAGCCGCAGCCTCTGCAAATTCACAAAAATAAGTGATTTCACTGCTTCGGTGGGAAGGCAGGGCAAAGACGGGCAGCGCACCCAGTCGGAACAGCGCAAAGCACACTTCAAAGAACTCTGCGATATTGGGGAGCTGAACCACCACACGGTCCAGCTGCTTGATTCCTAATTTCCGGAATCCCGCTGCCAGACGGTCTGCTCTTTCATCAAGCTCTTTGTAACTCCAATTTCTTTCTCCGCAGGTGACAGCAATTCGTCCGCCGTATAAAGCGGCCCGTTCCCTCAGCATTCCGCCGAAGGTTTCACCCAGCCAGCAGCCTTCTTTCCGATATTTTTCTGCAAATTCATTAGGCCATGCATGGCATCCAGTCAGCATCCTTTATCCCTCCAACAATGATTTCAGCAATTCGTTTTTCAGGCCCATAGCCAGAAGCATCGTGCGAAACTTGGCTGAAGTCTCCGCCAGCTCGTCTTCGGCTTTTGATCCTTTGACAACGCCCGCTCCTGCGAACAGACGAAGCGCGTAATCCTCTGCTTCTGCACAGCGGATCGTGACGACCCAATCACCGTCCCCCTCAGAATCACACCAGCCAACCATTCCCGTAAAGAAACCGCGGTCAAAGGGTTCAATTTCTTTAATTGCTTCCCGTGCCGAATCGGTCGGCGTTCCGCAAACGGCCGGAGTCGGATGAAGTGCAATTGCCAGGTCCAGCGCAGACGTTGACGGATCAGAAAGCTCCCCTCTGATTTCACTGGAGAGATGCCACATTGTCTCGGTTTGGACAAGAGAAGGTTCAGCCGGAACATCCAATGTCCGGCAAAACGGCTGGAGTGCGGCGACAACCGCATCAGCAACCACTTCGTGTTCATGCAGATCTTTGGCAGAAGAAAGCAATTCCGCCGCCCTCCGCTGATCCTCAACTGGATCTTCACTGCGAGGCCTGGATCCTGCCAGAGGATTCGACACTACCTGTGTTCCCGATCTGGAAACAAGCAGTTCAGGGCTTGCTCCGATTAATGTCCGCCGGCTAGGAGACGCGCCCAAATCGGCGCTGTCCGTTTCCTGTTTCGATACATCTGCGGCAAAGGTATAGCCGTTTGTATTATGCTGCGCCAAATGATGAAGCAGGCTTTCAATATGAATAGGTTTCGGCGAAGTGAGCTGCAGCGATCTTGACAGCACAATCTTGCTCAGATCGCCGGCCTCTATTCTTTCCAGTCCTCGTTCAACGCCTCTCATATATTCCGCAGGCTCAGGAATCGGCTGCATTTCGTATGTATTCTCTGGCGGCTGCTGATGACGGCCGGCAGGATCTAATTGAAGCGGGCCCGACCAGCGAATGTTCATCGGTACAATAAGCTTGGCTGGTTTTGTATAGTCAAAAGGAATGGCCCCTGCAACGGCAGGATTGCTGTGTCCGGATTCCTTGGCCTCGTTTAGGACGGCGGCAATGCGCTCGGGCAGATCTTTTAATTGATTTTCATGCCCATCCCGGTTTGGCACCTCGGCAAAAGCCCCCTCCGCAAGCAAAGTCCGATGCGGGGTGGATAAGAAAAAAGAACCTGCTCTGTATTGGCTGAGAAGCTGTTCCGCTTTCTCTTCAGAAATAACATGATGTTCCGACATTTTTATAGCCTCCTTTTAAAATGGTCACACACCTAACGTTGCGCCGCCGTCAACACGCAAATCGTGCATTGTGATATGCCCTGCCCGGTCAGAAACCAAAAAGAGCACGGCATTGGCGATATCAGATGGCTTGGCGATCTTTTTCAGCGGAATTCCTGTTTTGAATGTTTCAAGTGAGCCGGCAATTACTGCCTGAGCCCCGTTCTCATCTGGCCACAGCGACCATTGCATCTCCGTTTCCGTTGACCCTGGAGAAACCACATTGCAGCGGATATTATATTCCGCAAGTTCCAGTCCGAGGCACTTCGTAAACATCGCGGCTGCCGCTTTGGAAGATGCATAAGCTGCCATAGACGTACGCGGCACAGCAGCGGCATTTGAGCCTACCGTTACAATTGAACCTGATCTTCGACTCGTCATGTATTTGCTGACCGATCGGGACACGTTGAATACGCCAGTGGAATTAACTGAAAAAGTCGCCTCCCAATCGTGATCGCTGATAGATTCAATCAGCCCGGGACGAAGTACCCCTGCAACGTTTACGAGAATGTCTATCGGGCCGATTTCTCGTTCGATTCTCGCCGTTATCTCATCAACCGCACTGCTGTCACCTACATCAGCCGGGAAGGCTTCCGCTTGGTGCCCGTCAGCTCTAAGGCCTGCCATCAGTCCATTAAGTTTCTCCGCATTTAGATCGACTGCCGCAACCCTTGCTCCAAGTTCAGCAAGTGCACGAGCAACTTCTTCCCCGATGCCTTGAGCAGCTCCGGTTACTAAAGCGGTCTTTCCCTTAATTCCCATAACATCCATCTGACTCATTTCCTTTCTCTTCATGACGCTTTAAGTCCCATACCAGACTTCCGGCGGACGAACGAAAGCACACCGCGCCTCCGGACAGGGCGGCGGGCGGCCTTGTTCATTTATTTAGCATGAAATATCGCTTTATATTGATAATGATAATCATTATCAATTAATCTTCAAAACTATCATAACTAAATCAAATCTTTCAGTCAAATACATTTTTAGCTTATCGGTGTCTATTTCAGTCAATATTCAGTCATTTCCAAGCATATTGAGGCATGAATAGCTCTCTTTTTCCCATTACCTAAATAATAGGAAAATAGATTCACTACAGCAGCATATCTCCGAGCTGCCTCTGACATGATGCTGCAGCGGTGTTTGTTAAACTACAGGTTTGGACCGTCAGGATGCAGGGCAAATCGTAAAGCTCTGCTGATCAAAACGGGCAGCACCGATATATGTCCTTCTCCCTCAAACTCGTGAAATTGCGTTCGCACTCCGTGCCCGGCCAGGGACGACAGCTGTTCTGAAAGCTCTTTCGCATGATCATTTATGCGGCTTTTATGGCTTTTCTCTAATTCTCCCGCTGCGAGCATGACATTGACATTCAGCTTTTCCCGGCTTACACGGTCGCCAAATTGGCGGGACTCCTTATGAATAAACCGTTTGTTCCAATGGATAGATGGACTCCCCGCGATATATGTTTGGAACGCATCCGGTTTTGTAAAAAGCACTTGCAGCACAAAAAGTCCTCCAAGAGAATGACCAAAAATCGTCTGCCTGCTGGTGTCAATCTGATAATCACGCTCGATTTCAGGTTTTACTTCCTCTTCAATAAAGGTTAAGAAATCCTCAGCTCCCCCTTGTTCCGGCCACGGTGTCCCGCCAGGTCTTGAAGGAAGCTCTGAATCAGGGAGCGGCAGTGTAAAATCACAGTGGCGGGCCGGAGAAAACGGTGCCTCTGTCTGATAACCAATGCCGACGATGACTGCCGGAATAACACCTGTTTTTTCCGGACGCCGGCTTTGCACGCGAATTGCCTCTGTCATCGTTCCGAATACGGAATTGGCGTCAAGCAGATAAATGACAGGATAACCAGCAGGAGGCGGATCTTCACTCGGTTTTGACACAAAGATTTGATATTCGCGATTTCCAGTACGTGAATACATCAGACGTGATTCTGTTCCCGGTATCGTGAATGCGCGAGCGGACAAGGCTGCCGCCTGTTCAGTCTTTTTTCCGTCCATTTTATATACCTCCTTTCTTCCTCTCGATTAGCTGAGGGTGATGATATGCCCGAATATCATAGTCAATTTAGGATTCAAATGATCAATTTCATGGTGAAACAGGAATGGGTTTTTATTAAAAAATACCTAGTGATAATGATTTTCAATATCAACTAAACACCTCAAATAATAGTTTCTCTGACAAAGAAAGTCAACTTTTTTCCAAATAAAAAAGGCACCTAATTTGAATAAGGTACCTAGGAACTAGATTGATGGAAAATAATTACTTTCATTTCTCGTTTAAGAAACTGATACGGAGCATCTATTGGATACTTTATCAACTTCATATAAAACCAACGAATGGTCCCGGCATAAAAACCTGCATTCCAATGACTTAGTTGTTCATCCAATACCCACAATATGGTATTATTACTCTTAACCTTGTAATCAGGAAGTGGATATCGTTATGAACAACGAAGAACCAGATACACCCTTTAAAGACTTAACATTCAGTTCTAAATTACTAGTCATCGCTTCACTATTACTCATTATTGCTGCGGCCATTGGGGTCATTGTCGGCGGATATTTCTTTGGCATAAAAGGTTTATTTTCAATCCTTGGGGTTACATATGAATCTGATAAAACATTACTGTTTTTTATATTGGGCTGTTTTGGAGCGGGATTGATTATAGAACCATGTATTAAGTTGTTTTCCATGTTTGTTTATCATTTATCGGCAATGAAAAAGACAGCCATAACCAGGCTGGTATTTTATTTCATTGGCAATGTTATCACTATCAGTATTGTAGACTTTTTCATGGATTCTATTTATATTCCAGATTCTCTCATTACTGTTATTTCGGCAGTAATGGCTTTCGCCGAACTGGCATTTGATGATAAGCCTGATCAATAGTCTGCTTCAGCCGTGAACTTTTTCCTTTCCTGATCCGTATTAATTGAGTAAGGAGGTCTTTTATTGATGAAGAAATATGAATTTGTAAGAGTTGAATTAAGTTCCATGAGAAGAAGACCTAAAGAGGATTATCAAGAAATCATACATGAGTATGCGAAACAAGGCTGGAAGCTTGTTCAGATCTTTGCTCCCAGTATTGACGGCTACGGTGCGGCTGCTTATTTTGAGATCATATTTGAAAAAGAGGCTTAGTCATTCGGCTGAGCTTTTTTTATGTATGTTTTTCCCTTTTTTTCAAGGCTAGATGAAGGGAGATTCCATAACAAATTAAATAAGGGGAATAATCTCCCCTTATTTAATCCCATTGAAATCTTTGATTTTGCCACGGATCGCCTCTCATATGGTATCCGTTTTGTTCCCAGAATCCCGGGTGGTTTTCTTTCGTAAACTGGATGCCGCGCAGCCACTTGGCGCTTTTCCAAAAATACAGATGAGGAAAAACCCCTCTCAGCGGAAAGCCGTGTTCCGGTGTTAAGGGTTCCCCGTTATGCTCATATGCGAGCAGAGAGGTTTCTGCTATAAAATCCGCAAGAGGCAGATTGGCCGTCCAGCCTTCTTCCGCATGCAGAATAACGAAGCCCGCTTCTTTCTTTACCTGCGCTTTTTCCGCGATATCTTTTGCCCGCACTCCCTTCCACACATTATCAAGCCGGGACCAGCCTGTTACGCAATGGATATCATTTTTCGTCTCAGCTGCCGGAAAAGCTTTTATATCATTGAAGCTTAGAAGCATCGGCTCGTCAACTAATCCGTAGACTTGCAGATTCCACTTCGTCATATCCTTATAATACGGCACGTTTCCGGCATGAAGCACGGGAAATGTGGTTGTGACGTTTTGGTTGGGCGGCACTCTTCCGGATTGATCGGTTTGCTTTGGTTTTCCGAAAAACATACGGCTCCCTCCTTATGTTAACTTATTCAATAATTAAGTTGACAATTAATCTGGATTCGATTACTCTATGATTGTGTATATATCCAAGGGGGAAAAAAGATGATTCAGAATAAACTTCGTGTGAGTGATATGGCGCTGATCGGCATGTTCGCAGCACTCATGGGTGTCGGCGCCAACATTACATCAATGGCACCTTTTTTGCAAGTGGCAGGTATTCCGCTTTCTATGCAGCCCTTTTTCTGTCTATTGGCCGCACTGCTTCTCGGGAGCAGACGAGCTTCTATCGCTATGATTGTTTACGCGCTTGTCGGATTAATCGGCGCTCCTGTCTTTGCTCAGTTTTCAGCAGGCTTTGCTCCGTTTGCCGGTAAAAGCGGCGGCTTCATTCTATCTTATATTCCGGCAGCCTTTGCTGCGGGGTGGTATTTAGAACGGAAAGCGCAGCCAAGCAGACTTCATTTTCTTATCGCTTCTTTGCTCGGAACTGCCATCATGTATCTGGTCGGCACTACTTATATGTATCTTGCCTTAAAGGTTTGGATTGATGCACCCATCAGCTATGGAACAGCCTGGATTTTCATGTTTTGGTTTATAGTTAAGGATATGGCTTTTGCAATTGTTTTGGCTTTTATCGCGCCTTCCATTTACCGTTCTATCCATAAAGCAACCGGCTTCAGCAGAAATCATATTTCTTCCACATAATGAACCGTTCTCTTTGAGCGGTTCTTTTTTATGCCCAAACAAAAAAGCCCTCCGGCCGGAGAGCTTTTTTTACAGCACAAGCGCCGCAATCCATCCAAATAAAACAAGCGGAATGTTATAAAAGACAAATGTCGGCACACAAGTATCCCAAATATGGTGATGCTGTCCGTCTGCACTAAGCCCTGAGGTCGGGCCGAGCGTACTGTCGCTTGCAGGAGAGCCGGCGTCTCCAAGCGCGGCCGCAGCACCGATGATCGCAATCGTTGCCATCGGGCTGAATCCAAGCTGAAGGCACAGCGGAACAAAGATCGTGGTAATGACCGGGATCGTGGCAAAAGATGATCCGATCCCCATCGTGATTAAAATACCGACAGTCAGCATGAGAAAAGCGCCCAATGACTGGCTATGTCCGATAATGCCGGCTGCTGATTTCACAAGCGCACCGACATCGCCCGTTTTTGTCAAGACATTCGAGAATCCAGCCGCAACCAGCATGACAAACCCGATAAAGGCCATCATAACCATACCATCTGTAATTAAAGAATCAGCTTCCTCACGCTTCATTACACCGGTAACAAACAGGATAATGAGACCGGCAAGCGCCCCCATGATCATTCCTTCTACTCCTAATACTTGCGATAAGTAAAGCTGGACGCCAAGTGACACAACGATAGCCAAAACGGCTATGGCGAGGCTTTTTTTCGTATAGGGAGATGCTTTCATTCCCGAAACGTCTTTCGTTTCATATACTTTTGGTTTACGGTACACGAGCACAGCTAAAATCAAACCGACAACCATTCCCGCAGTCGGAATGATCATCGCGTATGGGATGTCTCCGAGAGAAACTTTCAACCCGGCATCCGCCATGTTATCTCTTAGCATACCTTGGAAAATTTGTCCGAAACCAACAGGCAGTGCAATATACGGCGCTGTGAGCCCAAAGGTAATCACACACGCAATCAGCCTGCGATCCATTTCAAGTTCATTAAAGATTTTTAACAGCGGCGGAATCAGCACCGGAATAAACGCGATATGAACAGGGACCACGTTTTGCGAAAAGCACGATACGATTAAAATAATGAAGACGATCAGTACCTTAGACAGCGCCTTTTTCCGTGTATCTTCCTTTTTCCCGATTAATTTCACAGATGCTTCAACCATTGCATCCGGCAAGCCTGTTTTTGTTAAGGCCGCCGCAAAAGCGCCAAGCAGCGCATAACTGACGGCAACGGTGGCATTGCCCCCAAGCCCCTCTGTGAAGGCTTTAACGGTCTCCCCAAGACCAAGGCCTCCTGTTAAACCGCCGGCTAAGGCACCTATCATTAAAGCAATAACTATATTGACACGCAGCAAGCTTAATACCAGCATAAGCAGCACTGCGATAACGACTGCATTCATACTACCCCTCCAAAAATCCTTTAGTTTGCTAATGTAGTAGATAAGTAAAGTGATGAACGTATCTTATCATATGACAAACACTTTAGTCAACTAAAGATTTAAGCAGAAAATAAAAATCCCCCGCTGCAGTTTCGCAGTGGAGGGAGAAGGGGTTATGCTTTTGTTTTTTCTGGTGTGAAGCGCTCTGCCAATGTCGCGAGTGTTCTAGCCATCACACCTGTGGCGCCCGCCGGTCCAAAGCATGTTGCTTTTTTTGACGTTGCGGTGCCCGCTATATCAAGGTGAACCCAAGGCGTATGTTCAGCAAATTCTCCGATAAACGTTCCTGCCATAATCGCATGGCCTTCTCTTCCCGGTGAATTGTTCAAGTCCGCCATTTGGCTGTTTTTCACGCGTTTTTTATCCTTTTCAGTGATCGGAAGCTGCCAGATCGCCTCACCGCACTCTTCCGCAGCCTCAGCCACTTGCTGATAAAACGCTTGATCATTTGTCATGGCGCCCGTTGTTTCCGTTCCTAATGCAACAACGACACCGCCTGTCAGCGTTGCTGCATCCACCAATACAGACGCGCCATGCTGCTTGGCGTATGTGATGCCATCAGCCAGCACAAGTCTTCCTTCCGCATCTGTATTTAAAATTTCAATGGTTTTTCCGCTTAAGGATACAATAACGTCATCAGGCTTCATCGCCGCGCCTGATATCATATTATCCGTCGATGGGATCACAGCCAGCACATTTTGTTCAGGCCGGAGTTCTCCAATAGCCTCCATTGCGCCAAGCACCGCGGCTGCCCCTCCCATATCTGATTTCATGCCGACGATGCCATCTTTTGTTTTAATCGAATAGCCTCCGGTATCAAACGTAATCCCTTTACCGACAAATCCGATGACATCTTCCCAAGCTTCTTTTGCCTGATATTTCAGCACAATCATTTTCGGGGGTTCCGCCGAGCCTTGGTTTACGGCAAGTATGCCTCCCATGCCGAGCTCTTCCATATCATCTTTTTCCAAAATTTCGCATTCAAAATCGTACTTGGCGGCAAGCTCAACCGCATAAGAAGCCAAATCAGTTGCAGTCAGCATATTGCCGGGCATATTGACAAGCATTCTTGCAGAGTTGGCCGCCTGGCCGAAAGCGCGGCCGACCCGAAGACCCGCCTGAACCTCTTGAGAATCTCCCTCTGTCAAGGCATAGACCGACTTAATCTGTTTTTCCGGCTCGTTTGATTTATGTTTATAATCCTGCACTTCGTATGTAGCAAGCAGGCAGCTTTCCGCTAAGGCATGAGCGGCATCGGCTGCCGGCACTTTATCGGTCATAAAGGTATCAAGCAAAACAGAAACCTCTTCTTTCCGATCTTTATGGATGGTTTGAAAAGCGTGTGCAAAGCATTCCTTTGCATCCTCAAATGTATAATCTGCCTCTCTTCCCAAACCAATAAAATAAATGCGTTTCATACCTGAGGCGAGGGGCGGGAATACTTTTGATACTAGATACCGTTTCGCAGAAACATCGCCGTCTTTCAGAAGCTGCGTCAGCTGGCCATCCAGCTTTTCATCAATTTCCTTTACGTTTTCAGTCAGCTGGCTTTTTTGAAAAAGCCCGACCAAAAGCGTTTCTTTATTTTCCAATTGATTGACTGCGTAAAACATGAGCACACACTCCTTGTCAACGTAATGGGTATTTGTCAGCAACAATGGTATAATAGGAAAAACATTCTTTCCCATACACTTATTTTAACAAACAATGAAGCAGAGCTGCTTTTTATTATGAAAACATAACTGATTTTCTTAAAGAAAGGATGTTCACATATGGAACTCTTTATGAATTTTCCTTTATTATCAAGTCTGGCCGCTATTGTATTTGCCCAAGTCGTTAAAGTGCCTATCCAATTTATCGTATCAAGAAGGCTCGACTGGTCACTGGTAACAAGCACCGGCGGCATGCCGAGCTCCCACTCCGCCGCAGTGACGGCACTGTCCACAGGCGTGGCTCTGGAACACGGATTGGGCTCTTCCTTATTTGCGGTCTCGGCAATTTTCGCTGTCATTACCATGTTTGATGCCACAGGCGTCAGACGACATGCCGGAGAACAGGCGACAGTCATCAATAAACTAGTCATTGATTTTAACCGGTTTGTCAGTGAAGCGAAAGATTTTCAGAAAGCGGAGGAAAAAGAAAAGCAGAAAAAACTGAAAGAGCTGCTCGGCCATCAGCCGATTGAGGTCTTTTTCGGCGGGTTAACCGGCATTTTGCTGACTCTGATTTTAAATTACTTTTTCATGTAATTCCATTACAGAAGCGACAATAAAGCCCAAAACTTTTGACAGTTTTGGGCTTTTTCCATTCTTTCTGCGCCTCAGCGCTCACGCTGAACTCCAAGCTCGCGAACGTTATTCCTTCACCGTTTTATACTGATTCCTGAATACCTGCATTGATTTATTCTCGTTTAATTTTAGAAGTTCGTCTTCCGTCACTGAACCGTTTCCTTTTTTAATCACATATACATCAAGGGTTTTTTTGCCCCAATTGCTATAGACATCCTTAACCGTTTCATAATAAAGATCAAGGCGGCTTCCTTTAATAGCTGAGCCTGTGTCCGCGACTACGCCATATCCGTAATCCGGGATGAACAAAATCGTCCCGATCGGAAAAACGGACGGGTCTGCGGCAACGGTGGAATATAAATCTCTTTTCACCTTTACGCCTGAGTATGTAAGACCGTATTGAGGGTCATCAGGATGTTTTCCGGTTGACTCGGGTCCGGCTGTATAACCGGTTGCTGTTACTTTATGCGCGGGATACTGCTTCCAGTCAAAAGCCTCTTCCAATGATTTGCTGGACTTAACTGATCCAGACATAGATTCGGCTTTTTTCTGCTGGATCGATTTCAATGTCAGGCCAAGCTGCTTCAGAGACTTTTCATGGTTTTCATTGACCCAGTTTGACAGGTCCTTCGCCTCTACTCCTGAAACAGCTAAATACGTCGTGCCAAAGGCAAGTATAAACAAAATGGACATCAGCAAACGTCTGATTATTTTCAACATCATCCACCTCTCTCCTTCAGTCAGTGTTCCCAACTCAGAGAGCATTATTCAAGCAGATGTGTCTTTTTCGGATGCACAAAAAAAGCTTTCTATTAAAGAAAGCGGCATTTAAAACATTTGATATCCTCTTTTTCTAAGCGCATTGATGGCAACGCCTGAAACGATAGCGCCGGCCAGACCGCTTGCCAATATCAGCACATCGGCCGCTGCTAATGAGATCACACGCTGAAACAGGCTGGAAAACGATTCTCCCGGCGCGTGAAAATAACTGATAAGCTTATCCTTACTAATAATGAAAAGGCATACAATCGGATAGACAACAGCCATGATCCAAGACATTCTTAACAGCATGTTCAATAGAAAACCAATGCCGAAAAACAGCACAAAAAATAGGACAACTGAAATTATTACGACAGGCAAACTAATCAAAATATTCCACCCCCTGCGGCCACTTTAAGTGTACCGCGGGGGCGGCAAAAAAGTCAACGGCTGGAAAATGATCGATCAGCTTTGCCGGTTCCCCCGCAAGAAGGACATGTTTCTGACCCGCCGAGCAGCAACTGAATATACCCTTTTCCTGAACAAAGTGAACATGTTTTCGAGGCACTTTGTGTGACAGTATTCATGAAAGATTCCTCCTTTTTCTTAATTTTCTGATAATATAACATATCTGTGTGTCAATGATAAAGTCAGATTTTATAACCGGATATTTGATGTAAGCGGAAACAACCTCTGTTTACTCTCGTTCTCTTTTTGTATTGCAGTTTTTCAAAAAAGAAGAAAATCCGCGGCTGCGGATTTCCTTAGAAGAATTTGAATTTACCTTTTTTCAGTGTGAGTCCGATTCCGCCTACCATAAACAGCGAACGGTTGTCGATGACCTTTTTCATAATGGAGGCCGGTGTTCCTTTGAGCTTTCTGCCGTATACCACGCCGACCGCATCATGTTCACCTAGCGAGGCCACGGTTCCTTTGATGTCCGGCTTGAATTCTTCAAGCTGGCCTCCGCCCTTGATCAGCCTGCCAAGGTTTTTCGCGACAGTTTCTCCTTGCTGCATGGCGATTTGCGCTGTAGGCGGATACGGGCGGTCTGTTTCTTCGTTGATAAAAAGCGAGCTGTCACCGAGAATAAAAACGTTATCATGCCCCGGGGCACGAAGGTCGGTGTTCACTTTTACACGGCCGCGCATATTTTCAAAGCCGGCTTCCTCAACGATAGGATGCCCGCGGACACCGGCTGCCCAGACAACCGTCTGTGACTTGATTTGCTCCGGCTCTTCGTCTTTTTTGCCGACTGTCACCCCGTTGGGCGTACATTCTTGAACGGCTGTGCCGATTTTAAATTCGATACCCTTCCCTTCGAGGTAATGAACCGCATAGTCAACAAGCTCGGGATCAAATCCAGGGAGCACAGTCGGAGCCGCTTCCACGCAGACAATCCGCACAAGACTGCGCTCAATATCATATTCCTTGCAAAGCTCCGGCACTCGGTTGGCCAATTCGCCAAGAAATTCAATTCCGGTAAATCCGGCGCCGCCGACAACGATTGTTAAACGGTCGGGACGTTTTTCCGCTTCCGTATTGTAAGTCGCAAACTGCAGTTCAATGTGCTCTCTCAGCTGGCGGGACGTATTGATATTCGCAATCGGAAACGCGTACTCTTTCAAGCCTTTAATGCCGAATGTTTCAGGCACAGCGCCGAGACCGATAACCAGATAATCATACGGAAGCTCTCCGCCTGCAAGCACAACCTTTCTTTCTTCTATATGAATCGCTTTTACTGTATCCTGAACAAAGTTCACACGCGACTGGTTAATAACATCCTTTATTTGATAACGGCAGCGGTCATGGTGAAGCGTTCCTGCGCTCGCTTCATGCATCCATGTTGTTTCATAGTGATAATTGTGCTTGTTCACAAGCGTAATGTCAGCATCGTTAGGGCCGACTTGCTTTGTCAGCCTTGTGACCGTCATTAATCCGCCATAACCTGCACCTAAAATTACGATTTTGGGTTTATTCAATGCCATCACATCCACCTTCTTTTTATTTTGCTGTTAAGACGCATAATAAAATATTCATTTGTGTTAGCTTCAGCTTTTTGGCGGGTTTTTATGAAATGTATTGAAATTTTTTTGTGAAAGCCTGCACTTTATCGCAATGCAATGATGATTACTGGCCGCCCTCCCAAAAATTCAGAAAAAATTAACATTTAAGTTCTCCCCACTATATTAGCGGCTTACGTCCTTTTTATCAAGTTCAAAAGTGCTCAGCCAAAACAGTGTATGTTTCCTGATGAAGCCTTGAATATCCCCATTTTTCATCAAAACTTTCTTAGGCAGGACACATCATAAGTCGAAGTAAATATGGTATAATTAATAACAATTTTCAATTAGGAGGCTTTATTTGTATGCAAGAGGATTCAAAGGTTTATGATATCACCATTATCGGCGGAGGACCGGTTGGCCTATTTACCGCTTTTTATGGCGGCATGAGGCAGGCCAGCGTTAAAATCATTGAAAGTCTTCCTCAGCTCGGCGGACAGCTCAGCGCTTTATACCCTGAGAAATATATATATGATGTAGCCGGATTTCCTAAAATCCGCGCTCAAGAGCTTGTGAACAATTTAAAAGAACAAATGGATAAATTTGATCAAACCATCTGTTTGGAACAAGCCGTTGAGTCTGTTGAAAAACAAGCGGACGGTGTTTTTAAACTTGTGACGGACAAAGAAACCCATTATTCCAAAACAGTCATTATCACAGCAGGAAACGGCGCGTTCCAGCCGAGAAAACTTGAGCTTGAATCAGCAGCTCAGTATGAAGGCAAGAACCTCCACTACTTTATTGATGATCTCAATCAGTTTGCCGGAAGACGCGTGGCGATTCTGGGCGGAGGCGATTCCGCGGTGGACTGGGCGCTTATGCTTGAGCCAATCGCAAAAGAAGTCAGCATTGTTCACCGCCGCGATAAATTCCGCGCGCATGAGCACAGTGTAGAAAACCTTCACAATTCAAAGGTCAATGTACTGACGCCGTTTGTTCCTTCAGAGCTTGTCGGCGAAGACCGCATTGAACAGCTTGTGCTTGAAGAAGTAAAGGGTGACCGGAAAGAGATCGTTGAAATTGATGATTTGATCGTCAACTACGGCTTCGTGTCATCGCTCGGCCCAATTAAAAACTGGGGACTTGATATCGAGAAAAACTCCATTGTCGTCAAATCCACAATGGAAACCAACATTGAAGGTTTCTTCGCTGCCGGTGATATCTGCACCTACGAAGGTAAGGTCAAACTGATTGCAAGCGGATTTGGAGAAGCGCCGACAGCAGTAAATAACGCGAAGGCTTACATGGACCCGAAAGCGCGCGTCCAGCCTTTACACTCAACAAGTCTTTTTGAAAATAAAAAATAATAAAAAGGAGATGTGTCGCTGACACATCTCCTTTTTTATTTAAATATGGTAAGGTAGTTCATCGCAGTCCCGACAACCAGCGCAATAACGAGTGCCGACACAACCCATATTGCCCCTAATATAATTCGGTCTTGAATCTTTTGCGACTTAGATGTGTTTTCTTGATCATGCTGATTCATTCCGTACTCTCCTTTTCATAAAGAAAACTTGGTGCTAAGCCCAAGCTTTTTTGAAATTATATGTTTAGCGTTCCTCATGATTCGTTTTATCTCCTTGCCCTATCAAGCCCGGACAATTCATTAAGACTATGATACCCAAACTCATCGTATATGACAAGCATTGTCATTCGAAGCAGCTGCGATACTCATGTTAAAAATTTGACAACCTAAATAAAACAGAGTACATTATACAAGGCGAACATTTAATATAAAAATTTGAATAATATTCGTTTTTAGGAGTGGATACTATGGAAAACGTGTTTGATTACGAAGATATTCAATTAATTCCTGCAAAATGCATCGTGAATAGCCGATCTGAATGTGATACATCCGTACGTCTGGGCGGACGTACATTCAAATTGCCTGTGGTGCCTGCCAATATGCAGACGATTATAGATGAAAACCTCGCTATTTCATTAGCTGAAAATGGTTACTTTTATGTAATGCACCGTTTTGAACCTGAAAAACGTTTTGATTTTATAAAAGACATGAACTCACGCGGATTATTTTCTTCCATTAGTGTAGGAGTCAAGGATGAGGAGTATCAATTTGTCCAACAGTTAGCTGAGGAAAATCTTACACCTGAATACATGACAATCGACATCGCGCACGGACATTCAAAAGCAGTCATCGAGATGATTCAGCATATTAAGAAACATTTGCCAAACAGCTTTGTGATTGCGGGAAATGTCGGAACGCCGGAAGCTGTCAGAGAATTAGAGAATGCCGGAGCAGATGCAACAAAAGTCGGCATCGGACCCGGTAAGGTATGTATTACGAAGATCAAAACCGGATTCGGAACGGGCGGCTGGCAATTGGCGGCGCTGCGCTGGTGTGCAAAAGCCGCAAGCAAACCGATTATTGCCGACGGAGGCATCCGCACCCATGGAGACATCGCAAAATCAATCAGATTCGGCGCGTCTATGGTCATGATCGGATCACTATTTGCCGGACACGAAGAATCTCCGGGAGAAACCATTGAAAAAGACGGAAAGCTCTACAAAGAATACTTTGGATCAGCTTCTGAATTTCAAAAAGGTGAAAAGAAAAATGTAGAAGGCAAGAAAATGCATGTGGAACACAAAGGTTCTTTAAAGGATACGTTGATCGAAATGGAACAGGATCTTCAGTCCTCTATTTCATATGCCGGCGGAAACAAACTGGATGCAATCCGCAACGTGGATTATGTTGTTGTGAAGAATTCGATTTTTAATGGTGATAAGTATTAATGAATGGATAGACCGCTCTTTAAATTTCAACCAGATCAATTCAACTAAAATCCGATCCAATTAACGTAATTCAAATCGTTTTTTACGAAGGTCTGGAAGTATCTCGAAAACAAATTGATACATGTTTAAAAGGTAAAAACACTCACAAATGTGTACTGCTTGTGAGTGTTTCTTTTGTAATGAGATTAAGCCTCTACCTTGCCTACTCTTGCGAAACCAGCCTTTACTGCTTGTATCATTTCATTCACAGCGTGAATAGATACGTCGGCATTTGGATTTAATCCTTCAAACCAGTGATAGGCCCCAGGATATAAATGAAATTCGACATCAACACCAGCTTGCGCAAGTTTGGTTACATAGGTTAATGTTTCACTGCGGAATGGATCTAATTGACCAACAAATGTGTAGGTGTATGGCAAATTACTATAATCCTCTGCCCGAGCAGGGGCTGCATAGGCAGGGATATTATCCGTTCCATATATTTCTCCTAAATACATTTTCCAGCCAGCTTCATTTGTCTTTTGATTCCAAACAAATCCTTCTTTAATTTCATTCGTAGAAGGTGTATTATTTCGGTCATCAATCATTGGATAGAGCGGCATTTGGAAACAAATAGAAGGATATTGCCGATCGCGGGCCAATAATGTCAATGCGGCTGTTAGTCCGCCGCCAGCGCTCGCTCCTGCAACACCAATTCGATTCGAATCAATGTTTAATGGCTCTGCATTATCAGCAATCCATTTTAATGCTGCATAACAATCTTCAATTGGTGCTGGATAAGGATGTTCAGGAGCTAAACGGTAGTCTACAGAAACGACCACACAGTTGGCTTCTTTTACAAATCTCATACAAGTATCATCATTATCATCTATAGACCCTAAGATATAACCGCCACCATGTATCCATAACAGGACAGGTAAGGATTCATTATTTGATTTTGGACGATAAATTCTTAATGGTAATGGATTAGCATCAGGCCCTGCAATGACTTCATCTGTTAATGAAAGGAATTCATCAACAACTGTAGGTGGTCTCATTTGCGATATTTCTTCTCTAATTGCTTGCAAGTTCTCTGGGCGTAAATCGAGGTCTTGAAACATTTCTAATCCTGGTAATAACTCTGGATTTACTCGGTTCTTCATTTTAACACCTCTATTTGTAACTATTTTCAAATAAGTGCGGTGTATTCTAAGTAGTTAATGGTGATAAAATCATCACAATTAAATTGTAAAGTGGATATGTTATAGTCGTCAACAGAATATTCCAAAAATACATCTGCTTTTAGGAGAAAGTTTCATGTACTTGAACATATTGATGTCGGTTGTATCATGTTTTTCTCTCGAGAGGCAATTGGATCAAGAAAAAGAAATATTTAAAGAGAAATAAAAAGAGCCAGCGGTTTAAGTTTCATAGTGAGGCATTACTTTCATATTTAAAACAGCAAAAAGCCTCCTCAATTAACTATCGAGAAGGCATTTCATTTAAGATGATATAATACGTCAGCACTCCTCAGGCTTACCAGCATTTTGAGCAGTTCTGAAAGAAGAGCCGCAGCCGCATGATGCGATGGCGTTCGGGTTGTCGATGGTGAAGCCGCCGCCCATCATGGATTGTTTAAAGTCAATAATCGTGCCGTTCATGATATCCATGCTTTCGTTGTCGACCAGAACGGTGATGCCGTGCTGTTCAAAGGCGCTGTCCTGCTCGCCTTTTTCATGTTCAAAACCCATTCCATAGGAAAGGCCGCTGCAGCCGCCTCCTTTTACTCCTACGCGTAAAAAAGCATTTTCTTCTTCATGCTCTTTCATCATATCTTTTATATGCAAAGCTGCTGCTTCAGTAATTGTTACCGGGTTGCTCATATTTGTGAACCTCCTTTTAGATACCGGATGTTGTTCTATCATTATAAACTTGATCGGCTTAATTCTCAAACAAGGCGTTTCAGAGGAAATATACACCTTCACAAACGGTCTCAGCCGGGCCTGTCATCATTACGTGGCCATTTTCTTTCCAGTTAATCACCAGATCGCCGCCCGCTAAATGAACCGTAATGTTATCATCACGTTTGGATATCCCGTTTAGCACAGATGCGACAGCCGCGGCGCATGCACCTGTTCCGCATGCCTGCGTAATCCCCGATCCCCGTTCCCATACGCGGAAATGCAGTTCTTTTTCATTGACGGTCTCCACAAATTCCACATTAATGCCTTCAGGAAATCTCGGGTCTTTTTCAATCACCGGTCCCAATGTCGTAAGCGGGGCCTGTTCGATGTCTTCAATCGGAAAAACGATATGAGGATTTCCCATTGAAACCGCTGTTCCCTTTAGCTCAGCTTCGCCAAATGTCATCGTTTCATTGATCGTTTGCTCTTCACCGCCGCCGAGCATCGGAAGCTCTGCCTTTGTCAGACGCGGTTCACCCATGTCGACGGTAACGACATTCACTTTACCGTCCGCTGTCTGAACTTCCGCTTTGACAAGGCCGGACAGCGTTTCAATCAAAAAGGACGTTTCCTCTGTCAGCTTATGCTCATACGCGTATTTTGCCACGCAGCGAAGGCCGTTTCCGCAGTTTTTCCCTTCTGATCCGTCATTGTTAAAAATCCGCATTTTCACCGGTGCTTTGTCAGAAGGGCAGATAAGGATCATTCCGTCTGAACCGATGCCTGTATATACGGAAGACACCTTGACAGCAATGTCCGCCAATTGTTCTTCCGGCAATTGTTCTTCAAATTGATTAACATAAATGTAGCTGTTTCCAAGACCGTGCATTTTGGTAAATCGAAATGAATTCATAGGTGCCTCCAACTTTTTCTCTTTTACTTAGTATAAAAGCTATTATAAGCGGACACAATACAATTATCCCCCGTTTTTCATACATAAAAGCTCCTTGCCAATATGCAAGGAGCTTTTATTTGTTATACGAACATGCCGGCGATTGCCGCGCTGAGAAGGTTGGCTAACGTTCCCGCAACAACAGCCTTTAATCCGAGGCGCGCGATATCCGAACGGCGGCTTGGCGCCAATCCGCCAAGGGTGCCGAGCATAATCGCAATCGAAGAAAAGTTGGCAAAGCCGCAAAGCGCAAAGCTGATAATCGTAGCGGTTTTCTTAGAAAACTCGCCGATATGCGGACCGAAGTTGGAGTAAGCGACAAACTCATTCAACACAAGTTTCTGCCCGATATAGCTTCCTGCCTGCAAGGCTTCATGCCATGGCACGCCAATCACAAACGCGATTGGAGAAAACACATATCCGAGAATGTATTCTAATGTGAGGCCCTTTATTCCGAACCATCCGCCGATTCCGCCGAGAATTCCGTTCACTACAGCAATTAAGGCGACAAAAGCAAGCAGCATCGCACCGACATTCAGCGCGATTTGAAGTCCGGTAGACGCTCCTTTTGCGGCTGCATCTATTACATTCGCTGCGCCTTCTCCTTCGTCCATTTTGAAATCGCCTTTTACGGTTTGCGGAGTTTCCGTTTCCGGAATAAACATTTTGCCGATAATCAATCCGGCCGGTGCAGCCATGAAGCTTGCTGCGAGCAAATACTCAACCGGGATACCGAGAAGAGCATAGCCAAACAAAGTGGAGCCTGCCACGGCGGCAAGACCGCTTGTCATAACCGTAAACAGCTCTGACCGCGTGAGTCCGGCGATAAACGGTTTGATCACCAAGGGAGATTCTGATTGGCCGACAAAAATATTAGCAGCGGCAGCCAGAGATTCCGTTCTGCTTGTCCCTAGCAGTTTTGATAACCCTCCGCCAATTACGCGGAAAATAAACTGCATGATTTTCAAGTGATACAATACGGCAATCAGCGCCGAGAAGAAAATAATAACCGGCAGCACACTTAAGGCAAACGCCGGGCTGTCGCCGACTTTAAGCAGCGGGCCGAAAATAAAGCTGATGCCCTCATTCGCATAGTCAATGAGAAGCTGAACAAGACTTGAGAACCATAAAAACACGGCCCGCCCCTGCTCCCACTTTAAGACGATAAAACCGAACGCCACTTGTATACATAAACCGATTACTACTATTCTTACATTAATTTTGCTTTTCTTTTCTGAAAACAAAAACGCAATGGCAAACATCGCCACTGCACCAAGCAGCCCCCACACTATATTCATCAATACACCTCTTACTTTTTATTTAAAAAAGACCTTTTTTAAGATAACAATATTTATTTTTGATGTCTACTGATTTTTTAGAAATCAGTTGAATTCGCCATCCTTCTTTCCTATATAAATAAACCAATAAAAAAAGGGCCCTGCTTTTAGGCCCTTTTTTTAAAACATTGGATTTTCTTCAAGAAAAGTATATATATTTTCGACAAGTTCAGCGGCATCGCTTCCCGTGACGACTTCTCCATTTACGAGTGCGAATAAGGATTCCATGCATTTTCCGCAATGGCTTAAGCATCCGTATTCAAGCACGTCCAAATTTGGATCTTTTTCCAAAATCGCCCGAGCCTCTTGAGAGCCGTGAGCCAAATTGCTGACGCAAAATTCAATCATTGGATTCATGCGGTTTCACCTCACATATGTACATTATCCTAACGAAATTGTTATAATTAGTCAAAGGAAAGCATTTCCTTCAAACATTATCGTAACATATTAATTACGTTTTAATGTTTTACTATTGATCTCTTTTTAGCTAATTCGTAGGTTATTTTGAAACTATTATTGTGATTTTAGATCAAATTCGATATAATTCTAGTTGTTATTTTACATAGTTCGTGTTTTTTTTCGGTTTGTCTATCATACTCTTCGGGTAAAAAGGGGAATCCACATGAAAAAATTGGTCTTGATCGGCGGGGGTTACGGAAACATGCGAGTTCTTCATCGCTTGCTGCCAAATCAGCTGCCAAATGATGTTTCAATCACGTTAATTGACAGAAATCCTTATCACTGCTTAAAAACAGAATACTACGCTCTGGCTGCCGGAACAATCTCTGACCATCATATCAGAGTGTCTTTTCCTGAGCATCCGAATCTGGATGTCCAATACGGAGATATTTCATCCATCGATTTAGAGCAAAAACAAGTGCTGTTTCATGACCGTGAACCTATTTCCTACGATGACGCGGTTATCGGACTTGGCTGCGAGGATAAATATCATAATGTACCGGGGGCGCAGGAATACACATTCAGCATTCAGACGATTGATCAGTCGCGTGAAACGTATCAAAGGCTGAATAATCTAAGCGCCGGAGCGGCAGTCGCCATTGTCGGCGCAGGATTAAGCGGTGTCGAACTTGCCAGTGAGCTGCGTGAAAGCAGAGACGATTTAAAAATTATTCTGTTTGACCGCGGAGATCTTATTTTATCAAGCTTCCCGGAGCGCCTGAGCAAGTATGTGCAAAAATGGTTTGAAGAGCATGGCGTGACCATCATCAACCGGGCAAACATTACAAAAGTGGAGGACGGAATTGTGTATAACCACGATGAAGCCATATCCGCCGATACGATTGTCTGGACAGCCGGCATACAGCCGAATAAGGTGGTTCGGGATTTGGACGTGGAAAAAGACGCCCAGGGGCGGGTTGTATTAACGCCATATCATAACCTCCCTGACAATGAACATGTTTATGTTGTCGGAGATTGCGCCAGCCTTCCTCATGCTCCAAGTGCACAGCTCGCAGAAGCACAAGCCGAACAAATCGTTCAAATCATGCAAAAACGCTGGAGCGGAGAAGCGCTCCCTGAATCATTACCGCAATTTAAATTAAAAGGTGTGCTTGGTTCACTCGGCAAAAAAGCAGGATTCGGCCTGGTGGCGGACCGTCCGCTGATCGGCAGGGTCCCGCGTCTGTTAAAATCCGGTTTGCTGTGGATGTATAAGCACCATAACGGATAGGCTTTTACTGCTTGAAGATACGCTGATTTTAAATCAGCGTATTTTTTTATGTCGAATGGGCCTCTCTTGGCCTCAAGTCTCTTAATTGACATAGAGCATTTATAGATTTATACTTATATATGTAAATAACAACATGTTCATGTTTACTCAATATTGCCGGCAATATGTTGACTCATGTGTGATCTGAAATGAAATCGTTAAAAAAGGAGCAGATTGAGATGACAAATCAACCTAGAGAAGATGTAAAAGACTTTGTAGGAAGCCATATGATTTATACGTATGAAAACGGCTGGGAATATGAAATCTATATTAAAAATGACAAAACAATTGATTACCGCATTCACAGCGGAATGGTTGCCGGCCGCTGGGTGCGCGACCAGGAAGTAGATCTTGTGAAGCTGACAGAAGGCGTTTATAAGGTTTCATGGACTGAGCCGACCGGAACCGACGTTTCCTTAAACTTTATGCCAAATGAAAAACGAATGCACGGTATCATCTTTTTCCCGAAATGGGTTCACGAGCATCCGGAGATTACGGTTTGCTATCAAAATGATTATATTGACGTAATGGAAGAATCACGTGAGAAATACGAAACGTATCCTAAATACGTTGTGCCGGAATTTGCCGATATCACATTTTTAGAGAATGCCGGCATCGACAACCAAGACACCATTTCCAAAGCGCCGTATGAGGGAATGACAGACGATATCCGCGCCGGAAAATTAAAATAATAGAAAAAACCGCTGATTTTGTTTCAGCGGTTTTTTCTATTTGACTGCCGTATAGCCGTACTTTTCCATTTCTTTATATATGTCTTGTAATCTTGGGTTTCCTTCTCCGACAATTTTGTCTTCCACGAGCACAAGCGGATAAAAGTATTCATCATCACGTATTTTCTGTACAAGGTTTTTGATGTGTTCATCATTGGGCGGCTCGTCAATGTCGATATAGGCCATCTTGAAGGGCTGTCCGGGATATTTCCTTTTCAGCGCAGCCTCCAGCCATTCATATGTATCCTTTGCGGCGGGCATATTGACACAGCTCGCACACATTGTTTCAGCTCCGTAAACACTGAGCATAACCGGTTTTGTCATGATAAGCGCTCCTTTTCCCTCTTGTCTTTTCGGAACTCCCCCTTGCCAATAGTATACAGAGACGGGCGGCTTTTTTGTATAAAAATCGGTTTTTGTGTTCAAGTGTAGATATGCTATAATAATGTAAGCAACTTTGCAAACCAAACAATAGATTTTTATTGTTACTGTGAATATAATGGTTTTATGACGACGAAAGGAGCGAATGTCATGACTGAGGTTGAAATGAAAGAACAGGTGCAGGAAGTACTGGACAAACTTCGTCCATTTTTACTTCGCGACGGCGGTGACTGTGAGCTTGTTGATGTGGATGAAGGTATTGTCAAACTTCGCCTTCTTGGCGCATGCGGAAGCTGCCCAAGTTCAACAATTACGCTGAAAGCCGGAATTGAACGCGCTCTTCTTGAAGAAGTGCCGGGTGTAGTTGAAGTAGAACAAGTATTTTAATAAGACAAAACAGGCTGATGTAACGTCAGCCTGTTTTTTTAATTAGAGATATTTATCAAACCATGAGCCGATATAATCCAGACGCTTGATCCGCTGCTTCGGATGGCCGCTGCGTGACAAACTATGCGACGCGCCCGGAAAGCGGACGAAAACTGTTTCCTTGTTCATTTTTCTCAGTGCTGTAAACAGCTGCTCCGCCTGTTCTACAGGACAGCGGTCATCACGCTCCCCATGCAGAATGAGCAGCGGCGTTTCCACATGTTTTGCATATTTTAATGGCGAGCGATCCCAAAGCTTCTCCGCATCCTCAAACATATCATGTCCAAGCTGCCAATCAGTAAAGAAAAAACCGATATCGCTCACGCCGTGAAAACTGAGCCAATTTGAAATGGAACGCTGGGTCACAGCCGCCTTAAAGCGGTTTGTATGGCCGACAATCCAATTGGTCATAAAGCCGCCGTAGCTTCCGCCGGTTACGCCCAGCCGCTCTGTATCGACAAATGAATGAGCGCTGATCACTTCATCCACAGCCTGCATCACATCTTCATAGTCCTTGCATCCATAATCTCCTCTTACCGCATTGACAAAGGTTTGCCCATAGCCGTGGCTTCCTCTTGGATTCACATAGACGACAGCATACCCCTTCGCTGCCAGTACCTGAAATTCGTGAAAATACGTATTGCCGTACATCATATGTGGGCCGCCGTGAATATTGAGAATCAGCGGATATTTCTTATCTTCTTCAAATCGGGCGGGCTTCAGCAGCCAGCCATTCACTGTCACTCCGTCTTCTGTTTCATATTGAAGCTCTTGCGGGTCTGATAAGATATGCTCTTCGATAAAGCGTGTATTGGCATTTGTCAGGCGCTTCTCTTCTCCTGCTCCAAGCGGAATGCTGTAAAGCTCGCTCGGCCGCGTCGGCTTTGCAATACTGGCGATATAGCTTTGTTCATCTGGATGCAGCGTAAAACTGTTGATATACTCTTTCTCAAGCCGGATCGGATAGGCGAGACCTTCAATTGAGATATAGTAAACGCCCGTGCTGCCTTGCTCTGTTCCGATGGCGTAGAACCCTTGGCTGTCTTTAGTCCAGACCGGACGCTGCTGACCGCCTCCAATCAGTGAATCACCTATGAGAGCGTCGTCTAAATGTACGTCCAGCATGTCGGTCAGGCAAGTGAGACTGCCGCTCTCAAAGTGATAGAGCCATGCTTTCGTTAACGTGGCATTTTGATATTCATGTTCATCACCAAGAAGAGCGATGTATTTTCCGTCCGGAGAAAAAGAACAGGAGCCAAAGAAACCGCGGTGAGGGGTAATTCGGGTGACATCACTGCTGTCAAGCGACATCATGTATACATCATAAGGCTTACTGGCATCATCTTGATCAGTTAGATTAGCTGTAAACACAATAGATTTGCCGTCCGGTGAGAAAACGGGATCCAAATGGTCCGCTTTGTGCGCGGTCAGCTGCTTGATTTCACACGTGACGGCGCTGACCAAAATAATCTGTGTATACCTCCCGTTGATCAGGCCTTTTCCGTCTTTTTTATATGTTAAAGAATGAATTTCAACCGGTTCATTGTGATCATGCTCTGCTTTTTCTTTGTCGTTTACATGCTCGGAGGCTGCGAGGTTTACTGACAAAAGCAAGGAACAGCCGTCCGGAGACCATACAGGCTGCGATACTCCATAAGGAATATCTGTCAGTTTTCTGGCTTCTCCGCCGTCTGTATTCAAGATATAGAGCTGCGGGGCGTCGCCTTCCCGGTCGGATATAAATGCGAGCTGACGGCCGTCCGGTGACCATCTCGGCTCGCTGTTTTTCTTTTCTCCATAAGTCCATGGCACGGAATGACCGCTTTCTGTGTCATACACCATGATGTGTGAGGTATATGAATCCTTTTCTTTATTCACTTGTGTTTGGACGAAAGCCGCACGCTTGCCGTCGGGCGAATAATGCGGATCAGTCACCGAAACTAAGGCAGTGATATCCTCTGCGAGAACCAGCTTTTTCATATCATTCTCCTCCTTTATCTGTCTTATATTTCGATTTTCTAGATAAAAAAACCTTTAAAAAAAGCGTTTCTCCAGAAGCTGAAGAAACGCTTTTTTTCGCTATACACTTTTTACTTGGTGTAACGGGTTTCTTTCTATGATACTGCCTTCTTTCGGAACTGAGAGTGAGGCAATCTCACAGTGCGGGAAATTAAGGGAAAGCTGCTCTCTCAGCGCCTCTCCTTTGCCTTTTTCGGTAAATACGAGGATCGTCGGCCCCGCTCCGCTCAGCGCCGTTCCGTAAGCGCCTTTCAGCTCAGCCACATGCTCGACTTTAGACAATTCAGGGACAAGCATCGCCCGATATGGCTGGTGGAACATGTCTTTTTTCATCATTTTGCCGACAAGCGGCCAGTCTTGTGACATGAGTGCCGCGATGAGAATGTTGCTGACGGCGCTTGCTTTTACAGCGTCTTGATAAGGAAACTGTTTTGGAAGCACGTCCCTCGCATCTCTTGTCAGCACTTCATAAAAAGGGATCACAACGACAACATCAATGTCTACATTCTGTACACGAACTATTTGTGTATGTTCCTCTTCATGCAGCCCGATCACAAGGCCTCCGGCAAGAGAAGCCCCGGCATTGTCCGGATGCCCTTCCTCAAGGCTGGCAAGATGAAGCTTGTCAGCCTCTGAAAGACGTAGGCCGCACAGCTCGTCAGCGAGTTCGATCGCAGCGACAATCGCAGCCGCACTGCTTCCGAGCCCACGCGCTAATGGAATGTCGCTCCATACCTTTACGTGCACCGGAGGCATTTCTTTCCCATACGTATCAGCCGTCCGTTTTGCGACTTGATAAATGAGATTTTCTGTACCAGCAGGGATTCCGGCAACTGTTTCTGTTTCAGCTTCAAAAGTCCATTCCACACTTTTATAGACTGTCAGCTTCAAATATCTGCTGAGCGCCATTCCCACTGAATCAAAGCCAGGCCCTAAATTGGCAGTACTGCCCGGGACGGTGACAGAAAACAGCATGTCGGCCTCATTCATACACGAGACGCTCCCTTTAAGTATTCAAGGATGCTGTCTTCATCCGTCGGCAGCGCAGCCGGTTTGATCTCTGAAATATCGACGGCAGTGTTCGGGTCTTTTAAGCCGTTTCCTGTTAAGACGGAGACGACTTTGCTGCCTTGCGGAATCTCTCCTGATTTGACTTGCTTCAGCACGCCGGCGATGGACGCGCAAGATCCTGGTTCTGCAAACACGCCTTCTTCGCTGGCAATCAGCTGATACGCGTGCAGGATTTCTTCATCAGTGACTTCGTCAATTTTCCCGGCAGATTCCTCGGCTGCTTGAACGGCTTTATCCCAGCTCGCAGGATTTCCGATACGGATGGCCGTCGCCACTGTTTCAGGATTTTCGATGACTTCGTTGCGTACGATGGCCGCAGCCCCTTCCGCTTCAAAACCGCGCATTTCTGGAAGCCCCGTGCCGTTTTTCTCGTGGTATTCTTTGAAACCCTTCCAGTATGCTGTAATGTTTCCGGCATTTCCGACCGGGATCGCCAAAATGTCAGGCGCTCCGCCAAGCTGTTCACACACTTCAAAAGCGGCTGTTTTTTGGCCTTCGATCCGGTAAGGGTTTACTGAGTTCACAAGGGCGATCGGCGATTTTTCACAGATGGATCGGACAATTTTCAGCGCATCGTCAAAGTTGCCGTCAATCGCGATGATTTCTGCTCCGTACATCACGGCTTGGGCAAGTTTTCCGAACGCGATTTTCCCGTTCGGGATAATGACGATACATTTCATATTGGCGCGGGCTGCGTAAGCGGCTGCCGCAGCGGACGTGTTTCCGGTAGACGCACACATAATCGTGTCGTTGCCTTCTTCTTTGGCCTTCGCGACTGCCATTACCATTCCCCGGTCCTTGAAGGAGCCCGTCGGATTCACGCCTTCTGTTTTCACATGAAGTTCAATGCCCAGTTTTTCAGACAGCTTTGACAGATGAATGAGCGGTGTGTTTCCTTCATGTAATGTCAGTGCCGGCGTTTGATCAGTTACCGGTAAAAGTTCTTTATATTGATGGATAAGTCCTTTCCACATTAGCTCCAACCGTTCCCTTCTACACGATACGTGCTTTTTACTTCTTCCACGACTTCCAGGTCATTTAAGTTTTGCAGAATATCACTAAAATCAGACTCTGATGTATGGTGGGTGACGATAACAATTTCAGCCAGTTCGTCATGCCCCTTAATCGGCAGCTGAAGAATTTTTTCAAAGCTGACACCGCGCTCAGAGAATACAGAAGTAATTTTCGAGAATGAGCCGACCTGGTCTTTGACATGAATTCTTAAAAATTGCTGGGCGTAAATGTCGGACGGCGACTTCATATTTTTTTCAAATTGCGGGGCAACAAAGCTGTTGCCGGTTACGCCGAGGCGCATGTTTTTCATGACAGCGACAAGGTCGGACACAACCGATGTGGCTGTCGGCATGCTTCCGGCACCAGGTCCGTAAAACATGGTCTCGCCGACCGCTTCGCCATATACATAAACCGCGTTATATTCATTATGGACGGCAGCGAGCGGATGGTGATCAGGGAGCAGTGTCGGCTGAACGCTGACTTCGGCTTTGCTTCCGTCACGCTGGGCAATGCCGATCAGTTTCATCGTGTAGCCGAGACGCTTGCTGAAGTTAATGTCCTCATCTGTAATCTGAGAGATCCCTTTCACTTTGACGTCCTCCAGATCGACATTCATGGAAAAGCCGAGACGTGCCAAGATCGCCATTTTCCGCGCCGCGTCAAGCCCTTCAACGTCAGCTGTCGGATCAGCTTCGGCAAATCCGAGGCTTTGGGCTTCTTTCAGCACTTCTTCATACGGACTCTTCTCTTTAATCATCTTCGTTAAAATAAAGTTTGTTGTTCCGTTTACAATTCCCATCATTTTTGTGATCCGGTCAGATGCCAGTCCATCTTCAAGCGTACGCAGGATCGGGATACCGCCGGCGACGCTTGCTTCAAAGTACAAATCACAGCCGTTTTCTTTGGCTTCGGCAAGCAGTTCTGAACCGCAGACCGCCATTAGATCCTTGTTTGCCGTGACGACATGCTTTTTCGATTTCAGGGCGTCAAGCAGGTATTCCTTCGTCTGCTCAACCCCGCCAATTACTTCAATAATGACATCGACATCGGGATCATCAATGACGTCATACACTTCCGTCGTCAATACTTCCCTCGGCAAATCCGCTTCCCTTTTTTTATCTATATCTTTTACAAGCACTTTTTTTATCGTAACCGGGCAGCCGACTTGATGCATCAGCTTATCCTGATGTTCTTGAATAATTCTGACAACACCGCTTCCCACAGTGCCTAATCCTAAAAGCCCCACTCGAATCGCTTTCAAAAAAACTCCACCTTTCATTCAACTGTCCTCTTATAAAAGACATTTGTTAACTCAACACAGACATTTAAGTTACAAATATTATATAAGTCCATCTTCAATTTGACAAGACAACAATCTTCAAGCCTCTCCTTTTGTAAGCGCTTAACACATTGATATGACAAGATTCTATATTTTCTAAATATTTTTACTGGACTTTTTCATTTAAAGGCCGGAGCTTTCTCCGCCTCCAGCCCCGGCTCCCGCTCTACTTCAAGGAACCTTTTCCGAGCCAAGTGACAGGCGGAACAAATACCTGCCCGGATCTCATATTCATTAATTCCTGACCTGTATTTAAAAACTGTTCATAACGGCCGGAATCAGCAAGAATACTGTCAAGGTTCTCCTCATAATAGTGCTTTTCTGTCTCCGAAGAAATGTAGTAACCCTCCACGGTTTCGAAATAATGAAGGGGGAAAAGCAGCCTGCTGTACATCAAGCGTTTGGAAAAAGAGGACAACGGGGTGATTTGCTCATACTCCTGCAGAAAATGAAAGCCTTGATTCAGCAAATCCTCTCTATGGTATAAAAAAGTATGTCTCATATATTCAGCCAAATCACGGGCCGCATGGTCAAAAACCCAATCTGCCGGTATTCTGATTAATGACTCGGGCGACCATGTATTCCGTTCCATGCGCTGATGGCAAATGGTTCCCGAATCGGTCACCTGAGGCTTATCATCCAGTTCCGTATCAACCAAGTATTGAACCGCATTTTCCGAAAGGCCTAAATAATATGGAAACGATTCGATCATTTTTTTATCAAATGGCTCATGCGGAGGCATTTGAATTTTTTGCTGCCAGAAGGCTTCAAGCTGGTCAATCCGTTTCCCCCATAAGTCCTTCCATTGGCCGATTCTTCCGGCATCTTTCACTTCATAAGGAAAACCTCTGCCTTTTCTGTGGAATTCCGCGAGCTCTGCTCCGACAGAAAAAGTACGGTTCGTCACGGGCGGAACCGCCTTTAGCAGCGCATAGGATTTGCCTTCATGTTCAAACGTCAGCTCCCCATCTTTTGTAAAGATAAAAACGGAAACGTATGGGTCACTTTGTTCTTGTAAATACTGACTCATGTAATAAAGCTCCGTCAGTTCCGCCTTGGAAAATTGCGAAACCGGAATGATTAAAAAAAAGGAATTTGGCGTTTGAAAGCATTGGTACGTTTGATATACCGAAAGCTGTCTGATTTGAATGCCGAACTTTTCTTTGATGACACCCTTCAAAATGATCACCTGCCTGTTGAATTGGGGTTCTTCACATCGTAGTCATACGGAGCCGGAATTATGAATACATATTTTAAACCTTTCGGAGGCGCAAGAAATAACGTACACATCTATCGCGTTTTGTATAAACTAGTAAAAAAGATTGGGTGAAGCTGATGTCAGAAAAGGAACAAATAAGCCAGATGGAAAAAACGGCAAGGGAACAAATGAGGCAGCGCGGGGTAGAGATTGCGGATATTGCCGAGCTTGTGTTTTTTCTCCAGGAAAAATACCATCCTGATTTAACAATTGAAACCTGCACTTATAATGTAAATCGTGTGATCGCAAAGCGCGAAGTGCAAAATGCGATTTTAACCGGAATTGAATTGGATGTTCTCGCTGAGCAAAAAAAGCTTTCAGAACCGCTGCAAACAATTTTGGCCATTGATGAAAGCCTTTATGGAGTCGATGAGGTTCTTGCCTTTTCGATTGTGAATATATACGGGTCGATCGGGTTCACCAACTACGGCTACATTGATAAAGAAAAACCGGGGATTCTCGGCCGTTTAAATGATAAATCTACCGGTGAATGCCATACGTTTCTCGATGATATTGTCGGCGCGATCGCTGCCGCTGCATCCAGCAGGCTGGCTCATCGCGCCAGAAATACAGAATGAGGGCAGTCCATATGGACCGCCCTCTTTTTTCTTATATATGGTTAAGCCAGTCTGTTAAGGAATCAACGGCATGGGTCGGTTTATCAGGATAATCGGCCAAATGCTCTCTTTTGGTCACGCCTGTATGCACAAGAAGAGTGTCCATCCCTGCGTTCATACCCGCCATAATGTCTGTTGCGTAATTATCACCAACCATCAATGTCTCAGAGATATCTGTTCCGAGGACACGCATGGCCTGTTCCATAATGATGGATTCAGGCTTTCCGATAAATACGGGCTGAACGCCTGTAGATACGGTTAACACTGAAGTCAGTGAGCCATTGCCCGGCAAAAGCCCTCTTTCTGTCGGGATCGCCACGTCACCGTTTGTAGAAATGAAAGTGGCGCCGTTTCTGATCGCGAGGCAGCCTGTTGCCAGCTTTTCGTATGTAATGCCGCGGTCTATCCCTACCACTACAAAGTCTGCGTCTTCCTCAGCAAAGGTCAGGCCGTTTTCTTCAATCGCCTGGCGGATGCCTTCTTCGCCGATCACATAAACAGACGCATTCTGCTTCTGCTGCGCGATGTGCTGAGCCGTCGCCATGCTTGTTGTGAAAACCTGCTCCTCTGTCGCCGGAATGTCAAAAGAAACCAGCTTGTCCGCCACCTGTTTCGGTGTGCGGGACGAGTTGTTTGTCACAAACAAATACGGAATGCCCCGTTCTTTCAGCTTTCTGACAAATTCGCAAGCTTCCTCAATTTTTTCGGTTCCGTTGTACATTGTACCGTCTAAATCAATTAAATATCCTTTATATGTTTTCATCAACTACACTCCCGTTGCTTTTCTTGATGGCTTATTTAAATGCAGAAACAGGGCCGAGTTCCGTCTCTAAGTAGCTCCTGATCCGTGACGGAAAGTCTTGCAGCACGGTGTGATGCTCTTGGATCAGTTTGAGAAGTTCTGCGGCGTCCGCCAGCTGATACTGCTGAACCAGTTTTTTACGGTAGGAAATAAACTGTTTTAAATGCGTCCCTTCCTCTTCCGTTACAACTTTTTCGTCAACAAGAATGTCCATGATGTCGTCGTAGCTGCCCGGGTCCCGCATAATAAAACCGTCGATCATATAATTTCCCGTGTCGATAATGCATTCGATGGCGACATGGCCGATCCGCTCAAGCGCTTTTTTTTCAATCTCCGTCTGCCAGTCTGTTTGTTTTTTAAAAAGAGCCAATTCTTTTTCAAGAAATCCGAGGGTTTCTTCAATCCTGTTCCTGTCTACAAAATACATGACAGTCTCCCCTTTGCTTCTTTATTTTCGTAGTCGTTTCAAGACAAAATACGCACAGCCGAAATTGCAATATTCGTAAATATACTCGTCTAACGTGCTGATTTTCGTTTCAAAGGTTGCCTTTTGATTCTGGTCGTCAAAAAAGCCTTTGAGCCGAAGCTGACTGTATCCCCAGTCTCCCACAATGTAATCATATTTATTTAAGATGTCGGAATAGCGGGCTTTGAAGGCTTCTTCGTTGAACCCCTCTTTGAAGTTGCGGACTAACTCGAACTCAGCGTTTTGAATGAGAATCATGATTTCACCTCTTTTATCACTCATTTATATCATAATTCATTGCTTCGCCCCCATCAATTACTAAAGAGTAAATCATCTGATTTGGCTACCCTAAGCTGTAAGGAGGGATTTACTAAAATGAAACATACTGCTTATATCATCTGCCTTTTAGCTGGCCTTTTGACGGGCTGTGCGGGAGCCGGAACAAACGATGCGCAACGGGATATCAAGACCGACAAGGAGATCGGCGGCAAGACCATCAGTGTGTCTGATCGAAAGGAGTCTTTCAATCAGGATAACAAAAACGGCCAGTTTGGATATGTCCGCTACCAAGCAAACAGCATGCCGGATGACACTCAAACGAAAGTGCCGACAATTGACCGTGAAAAAACCGCACATGTTATTTCCAGTTTAACGGTTCAGCTCCCGCATGTTCAAGATACCGCGACACTCGTGACAGACAAAGAAGCGCTCGTTGTTTACCAAACGAATTCAAAAAGACGGGAGCAGACGGCCGACCAGGTCAAAAAAACAGCAGCTTCTGTTATCCCGCGGTACTATCATGTGTATATTTCCGATAATCCAAACCTTGTGCAATCCATAGAGAACTACAGCAGGCTTCGTTCTGATTCAAGAGATATCAGTGACATCATGGCGGATACCATTCAAGAAATGAAAAAATCTCCGCAGGGAGGGCCTGTCTCTGAAGACGAAAATGCTAATGGAGAAACAGATCAGGATCAAGCACAAGGACCGCTGCAAACGAATCATAAATGACAAAAACGCCAGATATTCTGGCGTTTTGGCATTATGCTTGCGCTTGGCGCTTTTTAGAAGCTTCGTTAACCTGTTCATCCGCATGGTAGGATGAGCGGACAAGAGGACCTGCTTCACAGTGGCTGAAGCCTTTTTGCATAGCGATTTCTTTTAATTCAGCAAATTCATCGGGGTGGTAATATTTTTGGACTTTCAAGTGTTTTTTGGACGGCTGCAGATATTGGCCGATTGCCATGATATCAACATTGTTTGCCAACAGGTCGTCCATTACTTCGATGATTTCTTCCTTTGTTTCACCCAGACCGATCATAATGCTTGATTTCGTCGGAATGTCCGGCTGCATTTCTTTTGCACGGCGCAAAAATTCCAATGACCGATCGTATTTCGCTCGTGCGCGGACTCTTGGAGTGAGGCGGCGGACCGTTTCAATATTGTGGTTTAAAATGTCGGGACGCGCGTCCATTAATGTTTTTAGATTATCGTAATTGCCGCCCATATCAGACGGAAGCACTTCAATGGTTGTAAACGGGCTTTTTCTGCGGATCGCTCGTACGGTTTCTGCGAAAATACCGGCTCCGCCGTCTTTTTGGTCATCACGCGCAACAGCTGTGATAACGGCATGCTTCAGATTCATAATGCTGACTGAATCAGCAACGCGTTCCGGTTCTTGCAAATCAAGTTCTGTCGGAAGGCCTGTCTTAACCGCGCAAAAGCGGCACGCTCTTGTACAGACAGAGCCCAAAATCATAAATGTAGCTGTACGTCTGACAGCCCAGCATTCATGTATATTGGGGCATTTCGCTTCCTCACACACCGTGTGCAGATTGTTTTCCCGCATTAATTTTTTGAGGCCCGTGTAATTTTCATTGGTATTTAATTTTATTTTAAGCCAATCGGGCTTTCTGAGGTGTTCGTCTTTCTTTGCCAATCCCATCATCTCCAATATCCAATATGTTTTCCTGAGCGCGAAAAATTCTGAAATCTCGATGGATGCAGACACCTTGGTTTCTGCAAAAAATATTATTTTTCTAACTAAAGAAAGTCTTTTCTCTAGACACTTTAACATAGGAAAAATTTCTCGACAAGGGAAGAGAATTACTGACATTTTCTTATTGAGTTGCCGCAAACTATACGTATTCAATATGAAAGGAGATCATTTTGTGAAAATTGTGTTATCCGCTCTTCTTCTCCTTTTGTTTGCATTCGAGCCTAGCATTTCGGGCAAAGAAAAGCAGGATTCCGTACTCTCTGCACGCATGGAATTATACCGCAAAGCGGAAGCGGTAACGCAAATCCCTTGGTACGCGCTCGCCGCTGTTGATCAATATGAAGAAAATGTGCGCAGCAACCGAAACGATTTGCCCGAAAAATCAGGAATCATCAGTATCTATATTCCGGATGACATATGGAGCGGACCTGAAAATCCTAACCCTAAGGATGATGCTCCGCTAAGTATAAAAGTGTTTGACGGCATCGGCATGGATGGGGATGGCGACGGCAAAGCCGAGGTCAGCAATGATGAGGATATCTTGTATACATTCGCCCAATACTTGCTGTCATACGGAACGGACGTGGACAATATCCGCATCGGACTTTGGAATTTTTATCATCGTGATCAGACTGTCGGAATTATTACAGAGTTTATGAAACTGTTTAAGGCTTACGGTCACATTGATCTCGGTGAGCATGCCTTTCCGCTGCCCGTCAGAACAGATTACAGCTATCGGAGCACATGGGGAGATGCCCGCGGTTTTGGAGGCAGGCGCATCCATGAAGGAACGGATTTGTTCGCCCATTACGGGATGCCGGTCCGGTCTACCTGCTACGGGGTGATTGAAATGAAAGGCTGGAACCGCTTCGGAGGATGGAGAATTGGAATCAGAGATATCAATAATACGTATCATTACTTTGCCCACCTTAACGGCTTTGCCAAAGGAATCAAAACGGGTCAGATTGTCGAACCGGGGCAAGTGATTGGTTCTGTCGGCAGTTCAGGCTACGGTCCGCCCGGAACAGCCGGGAAATTCCCTCCGCATCTACATTACGGCATGTACAAGGATAACGGCAGAACCGAATGGTCGTTTGATCCGTACCCGCATTTGAGAGCATGGGAACGTTTTGAAATACGAAAAAAGAAGTAGCGAAAACAGCCGCCCTCTCTAAAGGAAGGCGGCTGATTTTACTCGCTGCTTTTTTTACTGTTTTTTGAAGATCCGCTGTCTTCCTCTTTGCTGCTTGGCAGCTGAACAGATGGAGTGACGCCGGTTCCTCCGCTTCCATTGTAGAATTGCGGAACTTCTCCCTGCACCGCTTTGATAGAGACCGGAATGGTGTTTGTGACGACGGATGTTTTGGTTGCGAACGGAATAATGACTTTCACTTTAATTTCAACAGAGATACTGATATCAATTAGCGCGTTATTAATGCCGTACGGCTCAATTTTTGTCTTCACATCAGTGAGCGCGTCACCGATTAAACTAAACCTCACCGGTATTTTCGGCCCCAAATTCCCGAGAATGGTATTGCCGGTCACCTGTCCCAGTGGAATATTGATCATAATATTCTCGTTGGCGCCGCTATCTTTTCCTGTTCCGTGTTTCTTGCTATGCGTGAATTCGCCTGTTTCCACTTCTTTCAGATGCGATTGCAGCTGTTTTGTTATCTTCGTTTTCATACTGTTGACGATTTGTGTATTGAAATCGATTGTCGTTAATTTGCCGTTTTCATCGGAGTTCATTTCAAACATGTCTTTCATGTTATCACTATTTGACATATAGTCTTCAATTGATGCTTGAATGACTTCTATCGCCACGCGTTTCGTTTCCATTTCTCCGATATCCATCAAGATCGGTTTGATGGAGGCATTAATGATCCACAGGCTTACCGTAGTGGAAATGACAAAAAATACAAGTGTAAGCAGCATAACGTACCGAAAAGGCAAAGGACCTCTTTTGCGAAGAGGGCCGCGAAATCTTGGCAAGCAAAATCCCCCCTTACATATCACAATGTATGCTTGTAAAGGGGGACATAGTAATAGCCGGGACAATTTATTTTGCCATTTTCAAAAGAGCCTCTCGTCCGCTCATTCCCACATGAATCCCGAGTTCTTCCGCGGCAAACGTAATGGATTCCAAAGGAGCGTCCAACAGCTGGTCAATGGTGCGGACGCCGACAGCCCGGCCCGCGATGATCCCACGCTCCTTTAATTTGTCATTCAGCAGCGCAACATCCAGCGCGCCGCACATAATATATCCGTGATCATTGGCCACCGCCATAAAATTTGTTTTGGGAAGCTTAACTGTGACCGCTGTAAAAGGTTCACCCTCAATGAGAATCGGTGTAAGGTTTACCACATCAAATCACTCCCTTCATCTTTACTTTATGAAGAAGGGCACAGCTTGTTGTGGGCAGAAAGCTTACTGTGTGAGTTTCCAGGCCAGAAGGTCCCGTAAAAACTCCGGCATGAAAAATTCTTTTTCCTCCGCGTCCCGTATAAGAGGAAACAGCCTTCCCAATGTAAACATGTCCAACGTTCCGACTGTGTACACGCGGTCTTTTTCTATGTGTTCTCCATTTATCATGATATGGATGATATGAGTAATGCCGTCATCAAGCCGTTCCGTTTGAACCTCGGCTCCCGCGTATACCATTTTCCCCATCACTTCTCCGCGGAATCCCAATCCTTTTATACGAAGCTGCTCTATTTTCTCTGTGGCGGCCTGAAGGATTGTTTCTTTGAGTTCCTCTCCTGTGAGACGTACGGTAACAGGGTTTATGGGATGCGGACAGATGCGGTGCAGGTCAAGCTTTGTCACAGGTCCGGATTTCAGCGGTCCCAAAATAATGCCCGAATTCACCATGCTGATGTCACTGCCGCACCACTCTTGCAGCGCCTCGGCCAAAAGTTTCGGCAATGCGGATTCCTCGAACCACTTGACTCCCGCATCCTTGTCCAAAACGCCGATCTCGTCAGCCAGCAATTCCTCGGCTTCACGTTCTTTTTCCTCAAGAAACGCCTTGGTCTCTTTTGATTCTTCCGGCCATTCAGACATGTTTTGAACGGATGCTTTCTTTTCAACAATTTGCCTCCGTTTGCTGTCAATGACCAGCTCGACACAGCCGACATAGTTGCCGTACTTTTCGGCGCAAGCGAGCAAAACGCCATTTACCATTTGGCCGTTTTCAAGTAAATGGTGGGTGTGCGATTCTAAAATCACATCAAGCTCAGGAAATGCTTCAGCCGCCGCCTGGTCATCAATAATGCCTAAATGGGAAAGCAAAATGATAATATCGGCTCTGTCTTTCACTTCTGCGATCGTTTCCTTTATCTTCTCGAAAGCGTCGGTTACAGTCCAATCCAGTTTGTCATAAACAGGATAATACGGAACGGTCACGCCTAAAATGGCCATCGTCATTCCATTTTCGAGTGTTTTCATCACATAAGGCACTGCCCAATTCGGCCGTTTTCCGTGTTTGTCAAACAGGTTGGAGACGATAACGGGAAATTCGGCATGATCGTATAAGGCCGCCAGCTCCTCATGAGGAAGGGTAATTCCTTCGTTATTCCCGATGGCAGCCGCATCTATATGAAGACGGTTCAGCAGATCTACATTTGTCTTTCCATATGTCGCTTCTGTCACGAATTGAAAACGATCGACATGATCGCCGATATCAAAGACGAGCGCCTCTTCGCTGTTTAACAAATGCTCTTTTCTTTTCTGCTCAATATAGTGGACGATTTTCGGCCAGTTTTCAAAATGGCTGTGCAAATCATTGGTGTGATATAAGCGGAGTTTCTCTAACATACAATCTCTCCCTAATCCTTCATCTGAATATGCCTTCATAAATTAATTGGCAGCCGATTAAAATTAACACAATCCGCATAGTGGCAACGATCGTTTTGGTCTGCATTCTTTTATTAATAGCCGCGCCAAATTTCCCTCCGAACCAAGCACCCGGAATGAGAGCAAGAGCATACAGCCAATCAACATGGCCAGAGAGAACGTGAGAAACAGATCCTGTAACAGAAGACAGGAAAATAATAAACATTGATGTTGCGACCGCGACCTTTGGCGGGAATAAAAATAAAAGCATCATGGCGGGCACCATCAGCGAACCGCCGCCAATGCCGAAAAGCCCGCCTAAAAAACCGACGGCAAAGGCGATGGCAATTCCGGCAGCCGCATTGTAGGAATAGGTATACGGCTCGCCCGAATCATCCCGAAAAGTCCGAATGATCCCTTGATGCTCTTTGTTCAGCGGCCTTGCTTTCTTTTTCAGCATTAATGATACAGAAATCAGAATCATAAAAATCCCAAACCAGACAGAAAACGAATCAGAATTAAATAGCTTTGATACGTAAGCTCCGATTATACTTCCGGGGCCTGAACCGATAAAGAAAATCAGTCCGCTTTTATAATCAACCGTTTTGTATTTAATATAAGCAAGCGTGGAAGATAAGCCTGTAAAAATAATGACCAAAAGCGAGGTCCCGATGGCAACCTGGGGTGTTACATCTTGAAAGAAAGGGGTCGCGCTGCTTAAAAACAGCAAGGCGGGAACAATGACAATCCCTCCTCCAAGGCCAATCAGGCTTCCTACCGTACCCGCAATCAAACCCAATACAATTAAAATCATATAAGACACTTACATTCTCCTCTTTCCCTAGTTGAATAAATCGAGCTGCCTTGGAGAGAGGTCGGTATATTCGATTCCGAGCATACTCAGCATCTCTTTTCCATTGTCAGCCGCGTCTCCGCCGGAATTGTTGTTAAACAGCACGTAAACATCACGGCATTGCTGCTGGAGAATGGCAAGGTTCTTTTTCCAATCTTCTAGCTCTTGTTTATTATAACGGTATAAATATCTGACTTCACGCCAGTTTTGTCCCCCATCAGGTTTGATCCAGCCTTGTTTATTCCGGCCATGAAACCTGACGAGCGTTTTGTTCTTATCTGTCGCCTTTAAAACGGTCGGTACGCTGCCCTCACCGATTTGCGGCTCGTCGCACACACTGTGAATCCAGCCTTCAGCCTTCATAAAGGAAAGCGTCTGTTCATAAAACTGGGGCGAAAACCACGAACGGTGCCGGAATTCAAGGGCGCACGGAATGCTCCCCATTTGCTGTTTGCACCACCTTAAGTAGGCGACGTTTTCTTTTTTACAATCAAACCATGGCGGAAATTGGAACAGCACCATGGCCAGCTTATTGGTATGTAGATAAGGCGTTAATGACACCTTAAAAGCGTCAAACATCTCTTCTTTTGTCTCAAACGGTATCTCGCCGCGCTGGTGGCCGGTCATTCCTTGAAAAGCCTTTATGATAAATTGAAAGGTTGCGGGTGTTTCTTTCACCCATTTTTCATTGTTGCGCTGCGGCTGAACCGCGTAAAAACTCGCATCTACTTCTACGATGGGAAAATGGGAAGAATAGGCCTGTAATTTTTGCTGATTGCCTGTTTTCGGCGGATAGATGCTGTCATGATCCCCCCAGCCCGTCAGTCCGATATAAATCACAATCATTCACCTCTCTTCCAGTTTATCACACGTGTTTTCAGGTTTCCTTGTAAAAGCTGTTGATGTTTTGAGAAAAAGCTGATAGCAGATAAAGATATTGTTCCTCATTAGTGTCTAAAAACGCTTCTTCTCTAGAGGAAGGTATATTTTGGTATACAATCCGCTGCGGAAACTGGTCGCTCGTGAAATCATACACGCCCCCGTTTATGCTGTTATAGAAATGCCAGCTGCCGCCGACTTTTGTTTTTAATATGGAGCCGCCGTAACGGTCTTGGATAACCAAAGCGGTCACACCGCACTGGCCGCACGCCGGGCATTCTTTCGTCCATTTGGAACTGGTCTTCTGCGACCATGATTTCATTAAAATGTCTTTTAATTCTTGCTCATCCTGAATCATTGTTTTCCTCCTTCTTCATGTAAAAGATACCACTATTATCATGTTTTAAAAACAAAGGCATGGTAAAGATTGATTTAGAGAATAAACATATAAAGTTGCAAATGGGTATTTATGTTAGGGTAAATACGTGAAGATTTCTATTTAAACTAATGGTCAGGTTAGTTGGTGTTTAGTAATGCCAATAACGGATTCTCAGATAGATTTGCTTTTTTTATCAACATATATTAAAGTAGATAAAACTATTTACTACTATTAAGAAAGGAGGCAAAAAGTCATGGAAGCTGTTTTCAGAAGAATTGCAACAGAAGTAAAGTCATATTTACATCTAGGAGATTTACTTTCAATGGGACCAGTCTGTCCTTTTTTAAGCAAACTTCATATAGAGACCAGCGACCGGAAGCTTTTTGTCTTTTTATTTTAGAATCTGCAGAAAACCCTTAAATGGTTTGTGCATTTTGATTAAATACTAAGCAATACAATAACCAGACGCCGGTTTTATATGGCGTCTTTTTGCGTTATACAGGTGAAGAATTGAGATGAATATGTGTATACAGCCTCTTGTTGGATGAAATTCATGAAGAAGTGGACAAAGATCAGGTAAGGAACCACCAAATAACGAAAAATAAGTTGCAATAATTGGTGTGGTCCCAGGAGTTTTAGAAAGGGTGAGACAATTGTTTAAAAAACTTAGGCAATATAGAAACGTTTCAGTGTTCCAAACGCTTCTAATTTAGAAAAATAATTAGAAGCGAGGAATCATAATATGAAAAAACAAAAAATCTTTAATAAATCATTTCTATTTTTATTTATAAGTAACTTTTTAGTGTTTATAGGGTTTGAAATGTTGCTGCCTATTTTACCAGCCTATTTGTTAAGCATGAATGCATCTTCCATTCAAGTAGGTCTAATGACAACATTATTTACACTAGGCGCTGTTCTAATCAGACCTTTTGTGGGGTACTATTTAATTGATAACCAACGGAAAAGTCTTGCCATTATTGCAAGTGTAGCTTTAATGATTATTACAATGCTATATCCTTTTCTTCATATTATTTGGCTTTTGCTATTGCTACGACTTTTCCATGGCGCAGCGTGGGGGGTATCAACCACAGCCAATAGTACAATTGTAGTCGATTTAATTCCTAAGACACGGTTAGGAGAAGGCATAGGGTATTTTTCTATTTCAACAACGGTCGGGGCTATCATTGCGCCGAGTGTAGGTATCCTTATCTATGGCTCTTTTTCCTTCAATATTTTAATTTGGTCATCCGTAGTACTCAGTCTATTGGCAGTAATTGCGCTTCAATTTGTATATTCACCTGCTCCTGTTAAACACGAGAGGCAGCCATTTCAATTTTTTGAAGCCATTTTTGAAAAAGACGCATGGTTCCCAGCATTACTGACGGTTATTACAACACTTGGTTTTGGAGCGATCATTACTTTTTTAGTTCTTTTTGGAAAACAAAAGGGATTAGATCATATTTTTCTATTCTTCCTTATCAATGCGACTGTCTCTACTTTACTACGTCCGTTTACAGGAAAATGGTATGACAAAAAAGGACCTTGGTCTATCATCGTTGTGGCAGCAGTTCTAGGATTTTTGTCACTTGTCATGCTGTCTTATACGACAAATAATCTTTATCTTATTATTGCAGCGATTTTATTTGGCGCTGGTTATGGAACTGTTATGCCATGTTTACAAACATGGACGGTTCAAAAGGTAAGTGAAGAAAAAAGCGGCGCTGCCAACGCAACCTTTCTTTCCAGTTTTGACGTTGGTGTTGGAGTTAGCGCATTTGTATTAGGGATTTTAGCTGAATGGATGAGTTTAGAGATGATCTTCCGGATTGTTAGTCTAAGTTTTATTTTTGTTGCTGTTTTAGTCTATAAGGATTTTTTAAATGAAAAGAAAAAGTATAAAAATATATAAAATCGATATAAAAACAATTCCACTTCTATGTTAAGAGGTGGAATTGTTTTGTTGATATTTGCTTAGCGTACAAATTTTCGAATGTTGGCGGTATCCATTATAGGAATAAGTATTTTTAATCATAATATGTGAAATATCTTCATTAAAGTAACGGGGGCAATACTTAAGCAACGGTACTGTTCTGTTCTTATGTCGCTAAAGGGGCAATCACCACATTAAGGCTTTTCCCATCCCCAATGGAACTGAGTTCCATGAAGCCTGAAGAGATTATGATCGGATGGAAGTCACTCATGCGATCCCCGTTCGGGACCGGCTTTATGAAGGAACAACCAGCTCTCCCTCATGCCGGGTGAGCTTTTCTCCTTCATGTTTATACACACATCGCCCCCTGCTGTATGTCGCTGTGATTCGGCAGGGAAATGTATGATCTTCGTAAATGCTTTGTTTATGCTTGGAAAACATTGTTTCTTTTGTCACGGTGTGCGGCTTCATTTCAATGAATACAAAATCGGCATCTCGCCCCGCTTCAATCCGTCCTTTTTTCAACAGGCCGAAACGTTCTGCCGGGGCAGCGGCTGTCCATTCGGCGACGGCTTCAAAAGGAATATTCCGGCTTGCGGCAAGCTCAATCATGCTCAGCAATGTGAATTGCCCGCCGCTGATGCCGCCCCAGGAAAGAAAGAGATCGTCCTCCCGTTTCAGCGCCGGCGGACAAGGAGAATGATCAGAGGAGACAATGTCAATCTTTCCGGCAAGCAGCATGTTGATTAATTCTTCCTTGGACGCTTCCGCCCTAAGCGGCGGAGCGCATTTAGCCACAGAGCCTTTTTCCCGAAGGTCTTCATGGCTGAACAGCAGATAATGCGGACATGTTTCAACTGTAACATCCATTCCCTCTTCTTTTGCCTGCTGAATCAGCAAAACAGCTTTTCTCGTGCTGATATGTACAAAATGAAGCGGGCAGCCGGTCACTTTCGCATACTGAATCGCCCGATATACCGCTTCAGCCTCCGCTTCCTCCGGACGGGATGCAGCATACGCATCAGCGTCCATTTTTCCTTGATCCGTCAGCTCAGCTTGCAAAAAGCTTGTGATCGGATCGCTCTCCGCGTGAAGTGCAAGTATTTTACCGCAACCCGCAATCTCTTTCATTCCGTTAAAAAGTGTCCGCTCATCGGCTGAATGAAATTCTTCTGTGCCGCACTTAGATAAAAATGCTTTAAAGCCAACCGCTCCCGCTTCCGCCATCGGGCGAATGTCGGCTATATGCCCCGGAACCAATCCGCCCCACAAGGCAAAATCCACCACGGATTTTTGCTTGCCGAGTTCCGCTTTTGCACGTAAGTTTTCAGCAGTCACCGTGGATGGAATGCAATTAAGCGGCATATCAAAGTAAGTTGTACAGCCGCCTGCCGCCATCATTTGCGAGCCGGTCCGGATACCTTCCCACTCTTCTCTGCCTGGTTCATTAAAGTGGACATGGCAGTCTACAGCCCCCGGAAACAAATATTGCCCGTCTGCTTGCACCACCTCGTCCGCCTCTTCTTCAATAACCGGACTGAGCGCCGCGATGATTCCGTCTTTGACTGCAATATCAACTTCTTTTACTCCTTCTCTTACCACTGCCTTTGCGCCCTTTATGATCAGATCATAAGCCATTTGCTTTCCCCCCTGCGATGACTTTTTCATGTCATATAATGTAACAATTTCAATCTATTTATGTTAGTTTACTGCTATTATAATCGTATTACATCAGCAAAACCGCTATAATTTCTGATGATTTTTATTCATCTTAACCAATAGTTAGTTTTCACAGAAAAGGAGAATGATCTATGAATATTTTCGATGTCATGAAAATCCCGGCGTATCAGTCTGCAAAAATCATTGCGGGGCAGCCCGGGGCAACCAGAGAGGTTCAGCATGTAAATATGATGGATGCGCCTGATATTGCGGATTTCCTCCATAAAAATGAATTGCTCGTGACGACCGCTTATCATCTTAAAGATAACCCCTATCAATTATCTGAGCTGATTAAGCAAATGGCCAAGCGGGGCTGCGCCGGTCTCGGCATTAAAACAAAGCGCTACCTCGATGATATTCCCAAAGACGCTATTGAGCTTGCGGACCACTATGAATTCCCCATCATTGAGCTTGCTGAGGATATTCGGCTGGGCGACATTGTGAACGCTACACTGAGCCATATTCTTGATATGCGTTCGAAGGAGCTTCAGCAGGCCATTTATGCCCACAAAAAATTCACCAGCCACATTATGAGCGGCAAAGGCCTTCAATCCCTGCTCAAAAAGGTGTCAGCCATTCTCCAGCTTCCTGTCATTTTGCTCGACCAGCATACAAAGCTGATCTCGGCATCCCATCAGATTCCAATCGACACCGCAAAGCTGAAAGGCATGCTGCACGCTTTATCCGGCCCCTTCTTCACTTGTTTTTCTATGCTGTCTGACCGGAAAACGTATTCTGTCCTTCCTATTTATACCCATGAAAAAAACTGTGGCTTTCTGTTCATTCCAGAAATGGTGCCGGCCGCAGATAAAGGCATTGTCCTCACGATTGAGCAGGCGGCCAATGTTATTTCATTCGAGCTGCTGAAAGAAAACGCGCTGAAGCAGTTCAGCCGCCGGGCGCGCAATGAGTTTTTCAGCAATTTTATCGAGCATTCCTTTTCAACCCATGAAGAAATCAAAAACCGCGCCAAAGAATTCCGGCTTCGCTGGGATCAAAAATATATGTGCATCGCGGGCAAGCTTGATCGTAACGACAAAGCGATCAGCTTTACAGAAAATCAGCTGGCTTCTGACAGTGTATTTGAATTCCTCGAGGGAGAGCTGTCTTCGTTTCCATTCCCTCCCCACCTTTTTGTCAAAGGGAACGTCGGTATTCTTTTGATTGAAGCAACGGACAGCTGGAGTGAAATGCATACAGCGGTCATCCGTTTTTTGGAACAGTTTCAAACACAGGTGCGGATCCAATTTAAGCGAACGCTCTCCTTTGGCATCAGCAACATCTGCCAAAAACTGATCGAGGTTCCCGACGCGTTTACAGAGGCTTCCGACGCTCTCCATTCCGGACATTTGTCAAGGAGTACTGAATTCATTCAAGTGTACCACGCCAAAGATGTTCCCGAACTGCTCCGGCTCCTTCCTGCAGAGGACTTGAAGAAATTTTACAGCGCCACCCTTCAAAGCCTCGCTGACCGGCAGCAGGAGGATCAAAGCCTGCTTCATACTTTATCCGTTTATTTGGAAACACACTGCCAGATTTCCGAAACAGCCAAACGATTATATGTACATCGCAATACGGTCATCTACCGTTTGGAAAAATGTGAGGAGCTGCTTGGCAAAAGTTTAAAAGATCCAGAGACGACCATGCGATTACGCCTCGCGCTAAGAATACAGCGGCTGATCGGTTGAATGTTATATTTTCTCACTAATATTCAGTATTTTGGTTATTCCAGCAGCTCTGCACTGTTTTATCCAATGACACTACCGAACGATACCATGTTCTAAAATCACCATAATGAAGGAAAAACGGTTATGGTCATTGGTTTCGAGCATGTATAGCCATGGATGCAGGGGTAATATTTGTATCTCTGCTTGTGGGGAGATCGTTATATTCGGCATCAGAACATCTGTCATATCTATTAGCAATCGACATTCTGACGCGCAGATTGCAGCTACTCGGAGTCATTTATGAGCATTTTCCTTAGATTGCGCGTTAAGCCGCCTCTTCTGAGCAGCCCATTTTTAACGATTGTCACCGTCCGCTTCTGTCTTTCCGATCAGAAAGCAAACTATCATATCCCGCTGCTGATTTCGCCTTTTGGATTATAGGTGTATAGGGGGAGTTAATTGTAAAGCCCGGCCTTTACGGTCAGGCTTTTTTATTAAATGTTTACCGCGGTTTTCGCCCTGTTATAATAAAAAGGCAGAGATCCTCTTAAAATTGCAGCTCCCCTACACCCATAGACCCCGGATCATCTCCATCTGCTTCTTTTCATTTTATTTGAACTCTTTACAGCCGGCATTCGTATATAGTAACGAAACCAAGTTTCGAGGTGGGGTATGGACATTCTTTCAGATGAAGAATTGATGGAAAAAGTAAAACAAAAGGATATGGAGGCCTACAACAGCCTATATACCCGTCACGCTCAAAAGACATATCAATTTATTTTTCTATACATCCGCCAAAAACAGGCGGCTGAAGATCTCCTGCAAGAAACCTTTATTCGCGTTTATGTAAAAAGCCGCACTTACAAAAGTGAAAAAGCAAGCTTTCGTACTTGGCTTCATCAAATCGCGCACAGATTGTGCATTGACCACTATCGAAAGCACTCTAAGTTTAAATGGCAGCAGATCGAGCCAAATGAACATGAAGATGCGGATTCCGGATCTGTGGAATATCATGTACAGAATAAAATGCTGATTCAGCAGTATGTGGGACAGTTGCCTGACAAGGAGCGTTCCATTCTGATTCTTGCTTATTACCAAGGGTTTTCCGGCAGAGAAATCTCCCATATTCTTAACATCCCGGAAGGAACCGTCAAATCAAAGCTTCATTATTCACTTAAAAAACTGAACAAACAGCTGAAAAAGGAGATGAATGACGAATGAAGGAACACGATGAAGTCAAAAGCATGATTGAAGGCTTGCACGAGCAAATGCCTGAACTTAATAATCTGTTGCGCCTGAACAGCGTCCCACTTCCAGAAGATGCAGCCCAATCGCCTCTTCCGCCTAAAACTTGGTTTGACCGCCTGAGCCATTGGCTGACATATCCCAGTTGGCAGCTGCCTGATCTATTATCGCTGCGTTCTTTCTCTCATACATTTGCGATTTTCCCGATTTTATCCGGAAGCTTTGCGGCACAAATACTCTTTTTCTTATTCTTAGGAAGGTGATGAAATGACAATCGGTACAATGATCGGAATCATAAGCGGTGCGGCGGCGCTTGCCGTAGGATCAATCGGGGCTTTAGTGGGATCGGCGTTTAACCGGCAGATTTTGAATACAATCGGTGTCGACTCGCTTCCGCAGGATCCAAAAAGAAAATATGCGCTAATTGCGAAGCATTGCAGATTTTTGGGAGAATGGAACCGATTTGACAGTTATAATGTGTTCGTTTTCTTATTAGGGATTCTTTTCCTTGCCGGAGCCGCCGCTTTAGTGATAATTCGATTTGAAGCGGGGGGCACCCCGTTTCAAGATACGCTCCAGCTTGCTTTTTTAGTTAATTCTCTTAGCTGGATTACCGTGTCATCCGTCTTGATGCTTGGCAGATTCATTCAATTGATGCATGTGTATAAATATGGTGTTCAGCCTATCAGTGAGGACGACACGACCGCAGCTCCGCCAAAAGAAACACAGACGAAAAGGAAGCATACAGTCTATTGGACTGTTGTAACAGCAGCGACCATTCTTTTTATAGCGGGAGGTCTTTTGCTTCTCAAATTCCCTGTCGTTTTCATTATTTTAGCGGCATGCTACTTATTGTTTATGTTGATATTTAATTCCCTTTATCATAGAAGCAAGCGCCAATAAGAAAACTTCAGCTGCTATAAAGCTGAAGTTCTTTTTTTATGATTTTGCCTCTGGCACGTATCCTGACGTATGCGCCAGCAAAGCGCCAAGATATGCCTCCTCTATCGGCCAGACTCCTAAACGATTATTCATCATATGAATATAGTGGAAAGCCAAGTGGGAAACCGGGGTTCTGATTTTCTCAGACTCTTCAATCTCAGAAAAGGCATGTTCAAGCACTTGTCCATAACTGTCCGTTAATTCCTTGACACGCGGATCGGCGGCCATCCTTTCCATCACTTGATTGATGACATCGATCCTTTTTTTCGCAGCCTCTTCCAGTTTGGTTTTATAAGATATCCCTTCCGTGTAATCAGCTCCGCTCCAGTAATGCAGCATGCTTTCCCAGAGCTGCCGCGTTTCCGCTTCTGACAGAGAGGCTTTTTCAGCAGTTATTTTCATTAATAACAGCGCCAGATCAAAGCGGTCTTTATCGGAAAAATAATCATGATTCACAAATAAAAGAGCAAGTTCACTTGACGACTGAAAGATATTTTCAGCGATATCCACTCCTTGAAGGCCGCCGTATTTTTCGTACTCCGGTTCATATTCTTCCGGCTGAAATCCAGATTCAAAGTCTGCTGTCTCTGCTTTGACAGGCAGCAAACGGCTTAAGTCTGGAACCGGTTCGGCTATGACCGCCGAAAGGCACTGGCTGAAACGCTCTTCAAGAAGCTCTTCAGCGGCTTCAATCTCAGCCTCATCCACCAGAAATCGCAAACGGATATGAGGGCCTTGCATATCAATATAACGGATAAAAAACCACTTATGTACTTGAACACTGTTTTTGATTTGCTGCACAGCAGGTGTCACAATGTTGACGATAATCTTTTCTAAATACTCGGCCCTCGGCACATAAATGCTGTAAAACACCCATTCTTTCATATGAAAACCCCTTTCTGATTGGCTATAACTGATTTTTCATGCTTCACACCAGGCCATTGGAACAAGGACATATATTCAGACGCAATCACATGCCCTTCCTCACTCTTGAGCCAATGCTGGTTCCGGTCAGGCAGCGCTTCAGTAAACGTAATCGACAAAAGATCGTCTTCTGCTGCAACCGTGTTCACAGCCGCTTCTATTGAATGATAGCTATTAAAATTCATGTACATCGGTTTTCTTTGCTTCGGATTCAGCATGACGCTTGTCCTCTCACCGGAAAGAAAGCCTTCATCAGGAAGTCCGTAATTCTTTTGGAATGCTTTCATTCTTGTAAAATAGGCATACTCACTTTCACGAGTTTCTTTTAGAGGAAATAAGAAAGCCGGAATCCGCCACCTGGACCGCCTTTGAACGATTCTTCCCTCTTGCACACGGGGATGAAATTCCACTTTTTCCGGCGGAGGTGCTTTTGAAAATAACGGAGAAGACACCCAATCCGCCTGATAACCATTGATCCACGGCATTATAATTGTAAACAGATAGGATACAGGCCCGTGCATCATATGCTGAGGGACGGCACCGAAATACATGGGGGCGACAGGACGTCCTTCTTTATTAACAAGAGCCAGCGTGCCGGAATCTTCATGAACCAAAAGCAGATCTTTTAATAGAATATCATTCTGGTCTGATGTAGGATTTTCGCCAAGCCATCTTAAGGATTGTGATGTAATGCCGGGATCAGTCTGTAAATTGCTGAAATCTGAAATCATCGGAAAATGAACGATATCTGAGCGGGGGTTCATAGCATTCACCCATTGCTTCATGAGTGTGCTTAAATTCCGTCCGTCCTCTTGAAACATAGATTGGAATCGAAGCAGCAACCCCAGCCCGGAGCTGATTTGATTGATAACCAACTGGTAGTCTCCCGCCGCAATGCTGTCTCTGCCGTTATTTGCGGCCAACTGATAAAAAACGGTTGCGCTTGGCGGCGCGGAACTGGCGCTATAAGGGGCAAAGACTCTTGACTCCTCCAGTTTCAAAGCGGTTTTCTTATCTTTCCGCAAGGCGTTTTTGATTAATCGCGGCCGGTCTTTTCTCTTTTCAAACTGATACAAAAATGCTTGAATGTCGCTGCACACGCCTCCCCTCCCATACGTTTCTACGAAATGCTCACATAGTAAATCGTACAGATGTGTGCGGAATTGATAGTTTCTGAGCTGATGAGACAACTTTTCCATATCACGTTTTACATACTCACCTAATGGCGGATGATCTCCGGCAAATTTCACATTTTCATAAACGAGTTTTTCATTCAATAAGCTTTTTGGAGCCTTATGTGTCAGCTCACTGAATGCACGTTTGGCGAGTCTGTGAATCAGCTGGTGATACTTAAGTCTTCGCTTTGCTTCACTGACCGCAAGCGCCTCTATGCAGCCATCCATCCATTTCACAATGCGCGCCAGCCGCCTTGCTTTTCGGGAAGGTATCGGCTGAAGGAAATCGTATAAACTTAGCAAAGGCTGCTCGGATTTTCTTGAAAAGGGGAGAACCGGTTTGATCCATTGTTCAGCTGACAAACAAGGTATGGTTAACGACGTGTTTTTCAGCAGTTCCGTTACTTCCTCGAAACTTCCTGAACAGAGTGACTCAATCACACTCATCTGTTCATCTGATACGTTTTCTGAAACCATTTTATCCTCCCGCCATGCAAATCCGTTCAAAATCGTATAAGAGCTTTTCATCAGCTGTATATTGTTTTTTTCTGCTGGTTGAAGAGATTGGTTTTTTTCATATTGCAAGTACCGGGAAAATTCAGGATGCTGTGCCATTTCAAAAATGAGTTCGCTGCAAATCGATTTGGAAATGCTGCAAAAGTTTGTTTTCTGAGTGCTGGGGGCCGGCGCATCATCAGCTGAAAAAGAGGTCAATCCGATTTTTGTAAAGGTGCTGAACGGGCTGGTTTTTGCAGTGATTCTTCCTAAATAAGCCATACTGGAGCGTGCGTATTGTTTATGAGGCTGCCACAATTTCGGCTTGTTTTTTTTATAGGCGGTTAAATATTTTGGATTGGCCAGCGCCATTCCTTTTTGCCATTCTTTATTTTCCATTTCATACGCTAACCGTTTACCAGCCTGCTTAATTTCTTCCTCAAAAAGCTGCTTTGTGTCTTCCATATATGTCTGTCTGTCGTGAATCGCCGTATACCATTGATCAAATAAATCAAAATCGGCTTCAGACATACGTTTTTTTAATTCCGTTCTATTTTCTTCTGAAATCTTGACAGCACGGCTATTAAAAATATCCCGTTTGATTTTTAGCAGGAAACGGAGGATCGTCGTTTCCTCATCCTGCAGCCGGGAAATCAGTTCATAAAAAATGTCGCTTAAAGGTTCTTTCAAGTTTTCAAGGGCTAGTTCCAGATCAAGAATCTTGTCAACATTTTTTGCCGATTCTGCTATATCCATACTTTTCAAACTGTCGATGCTGCCGCCCGCAGCCCGTAGCATAACAAACGGCGCCACATTTTCCGCCATACAAATCACCCCATATTTCCGAATACATTTTTTACAAGAAAGAGAAAAGCTGACAATAGACAAAAGAAATAAGTGAGTGAAACTAGGGAGTACGTTACATAAACTGCTTTCCGTTTTTTCGCCATATTATTTAAATAAGCCGGAAGCTTTTTAAACGTCATCACATGCAGTAAATAAGTTAAGGCTCTTTTTCTAAGTGATAATTCTCCGGCTGCGGCTTCTACAGCGTGATACCCATCTGTCGGCAGCAGCAAATTCAGGTTGCTGAGGACAAAGCATATTTGCATAAATGAAATGAGATGGGCTGTTTCGCTCACTGTTCCCTGAGGAGCCAACATGGCAATCCCCGCCCACAGACCGCTGGCCAATAGGTCTGAATACGGACCGGCCAGTGCGATATGAATACGGCTTTTCTTGCTTTTTAAACGGTATGTGTCTGTCCGATCCACATAAGCAACAGGGATAAAATAATATAACAGCGCGACGCCCGCTTCACGAATGTTGACGCCGTACGCCTTCGTTACGAGGGCATGAGCCATTTCATGCAGAATTAAATGAAAAATAATGACACACGCCAGCAATATCCAATTAACAGACGTCCACCCGATTTGCCAACCGGCTGTCACGTTTAGCAGAATAAAAGAGGATAGCGCACAAAAAAACAGGACATATAAAGTTATTTTTTGAACCATAGCGGGAATAGAATGGTATATAAGCAATAAAGCGTCAGTTGTCTTATTTAACGATTTGGCCAAAGGCAAGCGAAGCATCGGTTTGTCAGCAGCCCGGCGCATCACCCGCTTCACCTGATGTTCAGGCAAAGGTTTAATATTCAGTACATCAGCTTTTCTTAAAGATGAAAAAAACACATGCACAATTTCCGGGAAGTTAGAGTATTTCGCATAATCACGTTCTAATTTTTTAATAATATCGTGACCGGTATTAGCACCGTCCATCAAATTGAAAATTTCCAGACCGACTTTGGAAAGCCTGATATATTTTCCATTATGTTGGTCAAACAACATGGGTTCTTCATTCGCGCCTATTAACAACTCTACTCCTTCTTCCAAGTAAAGGGGATTCACCAAAAGCTCTTCATCGCAGTGAGACTGAACCTGAGCGTTGTTTATGAGCATACATTAAACTCCTTTAAATGACTTTTAAATACGATATAATAGTAAGGAAAGTAAGACATGCGCCTGCTCCCAACAGGCACTTGTCTTACTTCAATTGATCACCCGTAGCTGCTTGCACTTCCGGCTGTAGACGCTGTAGTTGCCGGACATGAAGCTGTTGTAAAGGAGGAAGCAGTGCTCGCTGTTCCCGCAACAGTCGCCAAATCCACTTGCGCAGGCAGCTCCTCGGCGTATAATTCCAATGTTTTAATGGATGTATCTTTTTCTGACATATTGTCACCGCCTAATCATGATTTTGTGTTTCGAAACAGACCTATACATCTACTGTAGAAATGGTTGCTATCGTTGACACGAAAGTTGTCCAGCTCGCATATGATGCCCCTGTCGACATCGTTGAGATGACAGATGACAGGTCCACTTGCGCAGGCAGCTCTTCCGCATATAGTTCAAGGTTTTGCAAATGATTGTTATCGTCCTTCAACATGTCCGCCACCTATCAAATTATCCGTAGCAGCTGACAGTTCCGGCGGATGCCGCTGTCGTTCCCGGACATGATGCCGTGCTGACTGATGATGTAGAGCTGAAAGAAGCCGCAATGGTTGCTAAATCAACTTGCTCCGGCAGTTCTTCAGCAAAAAGTTCTAATTCATGCATTTTATCTTTTTCCATTTTGTAATCCCCCTTATTAACCGCCATAAGACGAAATTGTGCCGGCAGTAGATGCCGACGATCCTGCTGATGCAACTGTTCCGAAGGACGCTGCCGTCGTGAATCCTGAAAGCGATTGAATTTCTGTCATTTCCTCAGCGTAAAGCTCCAACTCAAATTCTTTTTTCTCTTCCATATGGTAAGCCTCCTGAAATAAAATTGTAGAAATGCACTTTCTTTACCCAGAAAATGAAGATGCCGTGCCTGCTGTGCCTGCTGTGCTTCCCGGACATGAAGCAGATCCAAGAGTCGTGGCAGAAGCCCACGTTGCTAACGGACCAACGGTAAAGTCCATCTGGTTTTCAAGCTCTTCTGCGAATAATTCCAATTCAGCTTTTTTCTCTTCCATATTTATCACCTCCTTTCAAGTTACACGTTGTAAAAGAAGGTTTTTAGCTATCGGCAAAGGTTATTGGTTTCCCAAATGAGAATGCGCACAATTGGGTGTGGTGCCGTCCGTCAATGTGAGTGCATTCCCTGAGAGGCCTTGGAAGAGCGCCGGCAAAAACAGTCCCTGTAAGCCCAAGTGTTAAAGCCGAAAGCCAGGCATTATGAGCTGCTGCTCCGCCGCGCACCATCAAATGCCGGTATCCATGGCCTCCATAATGCTGTACGGCTTTGTTCATCGTCCCGTGTACAATGATAATGGCGGGAGCAAACATGAATTCCTTCTGTAAGAACCAATTCTCCGCTTCTGCTTGTTCGGGAATTTCGCCTGCAGGCACTAAGGAATGGGTTTCTGGACAATAATCGTAAAAGTAAGGACATTGGAGATTTTCGATACGCCACGCGATAACGGATAACGTAATGTCAATTCCCTTGCTGATTTGCCGCTGCCAATGTCTCGCATCCTCTTCTTTTGCTGCTGATAAAATCGTTCCTACATCGCTGAAATCAACGGGAGCCCGATCATAAAAACGAGTGGCCGTACGCTCCTTAAATACCTGAAAAAGCTCTTCTCCTTCAATGCGCTGATCTGGGAGGAGCACAGACCGGCTGTCGTTTTTGTGATGCTCGATCTCTTGCAGTTGCTGTAACGTGCCGCTATCAAAATGAAAATCTTTTGTTTCCTCGATTAATTGGTCTATCAGCTGAAATGGTTCAAAAGAAGCCACTGCCATCACCGCCCGTCATCTATTCCGGCTACCGCGGTAACCGGTTCTTTTTTAGGATCTAATCCCAAGCAGGTTATAAGCTCTTGCTCGTTCCACTGATCAACTGCACTTAACGTGATTCCAAGTCCGGTTGATACAGCATGCATTTGCGATAAAGCGACACCGGCATCCAAATGGATCACTTTATATGCGAATCCGTTATATTTGCTGGCCACCCTTTCATATGCGCCGGTAAAGACCACAAGAGCCTTTGGAAGCTGATCCTCTGTCAGACCGGTTATATCAGTCATTTGTTTCTTTATCTCTTCCTCAGTTAAAGAAGGGCCGATTTTCGCCAAGGAGTGGTCTAAATGCTGATAATAGTAACAATTAGGGACCAGTCCTTTTACAGACAGCGCAAGAATATAAATCTGGCATGATCCTAAATTACCGCCCGTCGGCGCCCATCTTTGCACTTTGTCGGAGACCTGGCCGCTGCCGGCATCTCTTAAGCCTCCGCTTGTGAGAAACAGACGGGTCAATGATTCGAGATTCAATTCTTCCTTCACAGGAATTGGCTCATTTCTATTTTTTAAAAAACTGCCCTTCGGATGCGGAAGGGATTCTTCTTTCGGCAGCCCAGTTAAAGCCGCGCTCGGATAGTTTTTTGCTTCATTTGTTAATAAGAGATTCTTCGGATTGTAATGGACTTGATGACTTTTAGGATTAATTAAATGTTTCGATGGAAAGGCGATGGCATTCTCAAATTGCAATGCCGGGTGAAGTTCATTCTCGGAGCTGCCGGAAGCGCATATGTCATCCGGTCTTGGATGTACTTTTTTGCTGGTGCTCGTCCAATCATCAAATTGAAAGGTTAAATATTCCGGCCCCGTTGCCGAAGGTGCGAGTCTTGTAATGAAATAAGCAATTTCAATCGCAGAATAATATTCCCACATTTCAATATGATCCAAGTCGGGCGCACCATTTTTTTCTTCTGATTCAACCGTTTTTTTATAATCTTGATAGGCCGCTGTTTCATTTTTTTCAAAATAAGGACCGACTACACCGCATTCCTCTGTAACCCGCGTGAGGAGCCAGGGAATATTTTTCTCACGGCAAAGATGGTCTAACGAAAGCAGACGCTCGTGATCCAAAGGGTTCGTGCAAAAGACAATGACGTTTGTTGCTTGATCAAGCTTAACTTCATCTGAAAGCAGTTCTGCTCTGACATGATCTGCCCCCATAAACAGAAGTTCTTCTTGAAGGATTTTTCCGTGATCTGAATCTGTCAGCAGCAGGATCTTGGCGGTTTTTAATCTATTCAGGCCTTCAGCCGCACTTCTGTTTACCCTGGTGGAGTCCGTGCTCCGCTGGAAAAAATGCAGCACGTCAGCATCGAAATGGCTGATATCGACCCTCTCATCTCCCTCCGCGTCATCAAGCAGGCCTCGCATGAACAATAGTGAAAGAATGTTACTGACATCCCTCGGAGAATATTGGTCAAATTCTTTTATGATTTCATCTAAAGAATATGCACCATTTAGAAAAGGTATTAATTTCGGCAAAAACCGTGTCACGGCATTTCCCTTCAGCACCTGTAAATTTTCCGTTCCATGGAACAACAGAGAATCTTGGTCAGGAATCATTTGAAGGCTTGACATTAAACGCGGTTTTTTGGGCAAATTAAAATTCGGATCGAAATATGCCGCATGACCGACTTGTTCCGCAGACATGACTGAAGTGTTTTTCATTTTGTGAGCGCCTCCCCTCTTCTTTCGCCTAACAGCGATTGAAGGCTTTCTGATAACTGCGCCACACTTCGATTTTCCTCAGGCCGTTTTAACCCGCATCTGGGACAGCCGTGGATACCTACCGTTTTGGAGCGGAAAGACTCTCTTGTCAGCATATTCATCTGCCAGATTGAACCGGCTAATGACGGCGCATCTTTATCGATTGATTTTATAATTGTCGAGGCAAAGACGGCTGACCAGCCTGCAAAGCTTCGTAAATACCCTTTCGGCCCCGCATCTGGATGCCTGTGATAATAATCATCCATCTTTCTGACATACTGAGGAACCGGCGAATGCTGTAAAGACCTCGATTCAAAACAGTGAAAGCACGGTCCTTCACCCGGAATGACAAGAGGGCCTATTCTGACATAAGGATGGTCCATGGTAATCGGCAGCCACGGTTCTCTCCATTTAAAGAAAAGCTGATCTAATTGTTTCGAAATGTATGAAGATGATTTCCAAGAAGCAAAAATATGTAAACGTGCAGATGGGAAGCGATCTGATGGCAGTAGATACATAGGCTCGGGTAATGCCGTAACAGCAGTGTTTTGATACCTCTTGGAGAATTGCTCTGCCACTTCTTCCCCAAAAGCTCCTGAGGACATAATATGAATGGGTTTCATTTTAAAATCTCCTTCCTTATTAAGCAAAAGGCTGAGGCCAAGAATTGATTTCACTCTCAGGTTTTACTGGATAACCCATCGCTTTTGTTCCTTCATATAACCGGGGATGCCCCAGAAAACGGCAGCGATAGCTGAAAGACAATGGCTGAAGCCCCGGAATAACCACCCGGACCACACGCATATCGGCACGAATGGCTTCATCGGTTGTTAGATCAACCGCAAATGCCTCCAGCCCTTTTTCTTCGAGCCGATCTAAAAGAAATGCCAAATTCTCTCCTGCATTTTCTTGTTCAAGATTTTTAAATTCTGAAAGGTTGGAGCGGTTTGGTGATTGTACTAAGAAATCGTATGCATGCAGCCGTTCAGGTTTCCCCATGTAGGTCGCACCGTGGAACACATTAAAGAAATCGTCTATATCATTTGGGGCGGGACGCTCTGCCATCATGGCGATACGTGAAGAAGCGGCCTCCCTCATGACTTTGTTTATTGCTTTTTGAGGGTTCAAATCCGTCGCGCACATAATCAAGGCTGCCAGTTTTTTGTTGTAAGGCGTCAGCTGCAAGGAATAAATGGTCGGAATGCCGAGATCTGTCGTTCCGTTAAATAAATACTGCTTGATATTCCCGTTTTTATATGTTCTGTTTAAAAATTCAGTCATTTCTTGATCTGGTGTTTCATCAAATACGATGTGAGGCAGAGGAAGTTCCTGATACCATGTTAAAGAGATCGCATCTCTTTCAATCACTTCACAAATGGCGTTGATAAGCGCTTGTTCATAAGAGGTATGTGCAGCGCAGCCGGTTGATATAGGAAGCCAGAAGCGCTCGCCTTGGCTCATGGCCGGCAGATGCAAATAGGTCATAATCGCCGGGATCCATGTCTCTTCTTGCGTATGGAGGGACATGCCCTTTACCCACCTCAGCGGAGAATTGAATAAAGGTTTATTGACAGGACATCTCGGATGCGAGAGTTCAGCTTCCGAGCATACGGGAATCTTTGTCAAATCTAGAGCTTTTGATCCCAGTTCCTCAGCCGTTGCCCAAATAAACTGGTCTTCGCTGTACACGCAGCTTGAATATCGTTCTAATGCTTCAGCAATCGCTTTTATTCGACTATCTTTTTCATGAAGTGAGCCTCCAGCCCCATCCATATCGCCCGACATTGATCTTCCCGCATTCAAATAAGCAATATGGGGAAGTGATTGAGAAATATCTCCCGTTGAAGCAACTTGAATTGGGAAATCAGGTTCACCTGGATAGGTCGGGAGGGAGGATACACGGTTAATAAATCCTCCTAAAGGCTGTACTAATTTTTCCAACGAATGAGCCATGAACGCACCTCCATTTTTTCAAAAAAAACGTAAATATTGGGTTGTGAGTTTATTATATTAAATAAATCGTCCATGATCTATGTCGAAAAACTTAATATACGTTAAGATTACTGAAACTATATTCCTATTTTTATCTTAATTGTCATTTTTATCTGAACTGAATGGCCAATCCCGTCGTATATGGTAATGAAATCATACGTCTCAGTTAACGTAACTAAAGGGGGAGATTCAGATTATTCAACGGCAAAAAGATATGCTTCTTATTGGCGATTGGTTTTTAGACTCTGAACGCGAAATGTTGGTAAATGAAACATCTACTATTCCGCTTTCCAGAATTCAGTTTCGTTTACTGCATTGTTTAGCCGTCCATAACGGCAGGCCTGTATCCAAAGCCAACCTCATTAAATATGCGTGGGGAGAGGAAGGTTTCGCTACAAAAAACGCACTATATGTATATATCAACCGGCTGAGACAGTTAGTAGAAAAGGACGTGAAGCGGCCTAAACATATCTTATGCCTGCGAAAAGAAGGCTACATTCTTTATCCAAAACATTAAAGGAGCGTGAAAGAAACATATGAAAAACGGCGAGCCGATCACTGTCCAACATTTGTTTAAGTCTTACGACGATCATCAGGTTATAAAGGGCATTTCTTTTGATTTGAAAAAAGGGGAGGTTTTTGGGCTTCTTGGTCCCAATGGAGCGGGGAAGACAACGATCTTGGAATCTATTATCGGTTTACGAAAGCCGAGCAGCGGCGAGATTTCGGTTATGGGCTGCAACCCCTTGAAGCAGCCGGAAAAAATCAGATCTTTTATCGGAGTCCAACCTCAAGAAACAAATCTTTTCCCTTATTTAAAAGTAGGGGAAACGCTGAAATTATTTTCTTCTTTATATAAGAAATCACGGCCGCCTGAGGAAATATTAAGGCTAGTCGGGCTTGAAGAGATGATGAATAAACCCACCCGCAAACTATCAGGCGGACAAAGAAAAAGGCTTCTGATCAGCATTTCTCTCATATCCGATCCTGATATATTATTTTTGGATGAACCGACGGCGTCTTTGGATCCCCATTCCCGCCGGCAAATTTGGGACATTATCCAATCTCTCAAAGAAAAGGGGAAAAGCGTATTTTTAACGACACATTCAATGGAAGAAGCTTATACTCAATGCGACCGCACTGCCATTTTATATAATGGAAAATTTGCTGCACTCGGAACCCCTGCAGATTTAATCCAAACCTATTGCCCTCAGCAGCGCTTGTTCCTAAAATATGCCGGCCAAAAAAGAGTCGAACAAATAAAAAGCATTCCCGAAATAAAGGAATCTTCTATAAAAACCCTTCCGGCCGGCTATGAGCTTGAAATTGTAGCTGAGCCTATTACGAAAAATGTTATCTCATCCATCATGAAACAGATTGATGCCGATTGGTCCAGTATTCGCATTGAACAAGGAACACTTGAGGATGTATTTCTGAAATTAACCGGTAAAAAAATACGAGAGGGTGTCTTGGTGTGATCAATAAACGCGCTTTTTCTGCACTTTTAGGGATGAATATAAAAGAATTGATACGGAATCCCCTGACCTTTTTTATGGTTTTAGCGTTTCCTTTTCTGTTTTTGATCATGTTCGGCGTTTTATCGAGTTCAACCGGCGTCGGTACGGATTTATTCGAGTTTATCGTACCCGGCATTATCGTCATGGCGTTCTTTACACTCGCTATAAATGGCACTTCCACTCCTATTATTCAGATGAGGGATCAAGGAACACTGCGCTTAATCGGATTGACTGAAGCTTCTAAGCTGACATTTGTCCTTTCACAAATATGCGCACGTTTTGTATTAGCCGCTTTTCAGTTGCTTGTGCTGCTGAGTGTCGCTTATTTCAACGGCATGTTACAAGCGCAGAATATTCCCCAAATTATGCTGGTCTCTCTCATCGGGCTTCTCATGTTGTTTGCACTTGGTTATACCGTTGGAAGTATGCGTCTTTCTATGGAAGCTGTAAACGGTCTTTCAGGCGGAATGCTCGCCCCTCTGCTAATCGTGTGCGGCTTAATAATGCCGATGAACCTGCTTCCTTCTTGGCTTGAAACTGTATCAAAGTTTATTCCGCTTACCTACTTTGGTGAATTACTGCGTTATTATTTGAACGGAGATGCTCCCTCTCTCGGTGTCCTATTCAGTTATCTCATTTTAATCATTTCTACTATATTACTCGCTTTTGCAGCCATCCGTTTGTTTCGATGGGACCATATTCGCGCTTAAAAGGCAAAAAGGCTGGAATGTAGATTCCGGCCTTTTTGCTATAATTCTTCTGTGTTACGGCGATTCATCTCTTTTCTGGCCGCTCTCATGATCCCGCCATATCCTATGCAGCGGCATATGCTTCCCGACAGCCCTTCTGCGATTTCTTGATTAAAGCCCCGGCGTTAACCGGGACTTCCCTTTATCCTTCTTGCGATAACTGTCTCGGCTGTTCTTTCCTGCCCCCATTCAAAGCAGCGAAAAAGCTGATCAGAAGGATGACGGTTCCGAGTATATAAGGAAATTCAATATTTACATCAAATAAAAAACCGGCAGCCGACGGACCGGCAATATTGGCTAAGCTGATAAATGCCGTATTCATACCGCCCGCAAATCCTTGCTGATCGCCGGCCAGTTTTGACAGCTGTGTGTTCACCGCCGGCCGGAGCAATGATGTTAGCATCATAAAAAAGATGGCCGCGGCGAAAACAGTCCAATAGGATTGGGCCAGGCTGCAAAAAACAAGGCCGGCCGCCGCGCCGATAAGTGTCCCATTTATCACTTTTTTCTCGCCGAACTTGCCGACTAAGAAGCTTACCGCAACCGCCTGCACAAAAACGCCGACAAGGCCCGCGGCTGTTATGATTAAAGCAATGTCCGAAGCGGTAAAACCATGCTTACGGTCAACATACAGTCCAAAGATAGATTCAAAATTCATAATACCGAAATTGAGTACGAATACTAAAATCAACATAAACGCGTAAGGTGATTTGAGGGCGCGTGACATTTGCTGAAACAAATTTTCACGTTTTTCCTTCTTCGCCCGCGCTTCAAGCTGCTTTTCCTTCTCAAGCGTTTCCGGCAAAAAGAAAAACGACAGTATTGCTGAAAAGCAGGCAAGGCTTGCGGATACAATAAAAGGAACCGCGATGCCGTAATGAATCAAGTATCCTCCGACCCCCGGCCCAATGACGACGCCGAGCGTCATCGCCGCGCTAAACAGCCCCATGCCTTTGCCGCGTTCTTTTTCCGTTGTAATATCCGCAATATAAGCGAACATGGACGGCATTAAGAAAGCAGCGCCAATTCCGCCTAACAGTCGTGACGCAAACAGCTGCCACAGACTGCCGGCAAAGGCAAAAATGATTTGAGAAACCGCAAACGAGGCAATTCCAAAAATAATCAGCTTCCGCCGTCCGTATTTATCGGTTATTTCCCCGGCAATCGGCGCGAACAAAAGCTGAGTAAGCCCCGCGGCTGCGACAAGAAGCCCCATTGTGCTTCCTGTAGCGCCGAATTCAGTTATATATGTAGGCATAATCGGGATGATCAGCCCGATCCCCAGCATGGCAATAAACATATTCAGCATCAAAATAGATAGTCGTCCCATATAATTCATGGCTTGTTATACCTTCTCCCCTTGGAAAAAAACATGTGTTTATTCCAAAATTGTCATCAATTTTCTACCAACAGTATAACGGTGAAAAGGGAATAAAGTCCAGATTTTTTCAATTCTTTACTTCTTTTCAACTTTCTTTAGGTCAGGCAGGGCTAAGCTTTTTAAACCAGTCTTATTCTTCTGTGCATGAGCACAGTAAAGAATTTTGGTCCGATAGAAACTTTTGATTAGCGGGTAAATCGTTCGGGAAAAATGTCGGTGTTTCAATATCTTCACCAGCACGGCACATTCAGAACCCGCTTAAAGGCACGAAGGTCATCCCAATTAATAACTTAACAATCTCACCGCCTATAGGGATTCTGACAAACCAAAGAGAAGAGTATTTTGACAGTGCCATAAAAGATTTGATCAATCGGATTATCAATCTTTTTCATAAGCGCCAAGAATCTTTTTGATTTCCCTCTCCCTTTGCGTCTAAGAAATACGGAAAAAGAGACGGGCAGCCGCCATGTGCTCATACAAATACCCAAAACGGGTTAAAGTTTTGGATATTTGTCATCCATTTGATTTATTTTCAGCTGATGGGTTGCTTCATTAATAAAAAGGCTTCTCCACTCTGACTGTCATGTGATTCATTTACTTCAGACGTACAAAGCGTGCGGTCCTTTCTCCGCACGCTTTCTTATCCTATATAATCGCCCGACTTTCAGTTTCTTCATAAAAATGAAGCGCCTCCTGAAGAGCCTTCCCCGCTTCAATGGCTGCCCCATGCCTCAGCAATACAGCTTCCAAACCGGCAAGCACAAACAGCACATTTTCCTTCCTGCAGCTGTATCCCATTGTTCCGATTCGCCAAATCTTCCCGGCAAGCGGGCCAAAGGAGCTGGCGATTTCAATCCCAAATTGAGTGAGCAGCATATTTCGGACAGACTCACCGTCAATGCCTTCCGGGATTTGAACACATGTGACGACAGGCATTTTGCAGCTTTCATCTCCGAATAATTCAAGCCCCATGCCTTTAATTCCGGTCTGCAATGCCTGCTCATGCACACGGTGCCGCTCGAAGCGTTCTTCTAGCCCTTCTTCAAGCACCAGACGCACGCCTTCTCTTAATGCATACAGCATCGACGTCGCCTCTGTATGATGATTCAGCCTTCTCTCGCTCCAATAGTCCTCAAGCTGGCTCAAGTCAAAGTAATTGCTGATAATCGGGCGATTTCCCAAAAGCCGAGTGCTGTCAGCCTGAGTAGCAATTCCGCGTTCTACCTTCTTTCGCTTTGCAATGATATCCGCCACACGATCATTATATGTGATCGGGGCCATGCCCGATGGAACGGATAAACACTTTTGCGTACCTCCGATTGCGGCATCAATTTTCCAATCGTCCACCTTTATTTCACAGCCTCCGACAGTTGCGACCGCGTCAACGATAAAGAGCGCATCATAAGCCCGGCACGCTTCCCCGATTTCACGCAGCGGATGGATCCTGCCTGTTGAGGTTTCTCCATGCACCAATGCGACAATCTTCGGTCTGGCCTGCTGTATCTCCTGAATAATGTCTTCCGGGTCAAAAACCTTTCCCCACTCACATTCCATTGTGAGGACTTTTGCGCCGTAACGTTCCGCAATTTCAGTCAGTAATAAACCGAAACGGCCGTAAATCGGGATGAGCACACTGTCACCCGGTTCAATCACACTGGCCAAAACAGCTTCAATTCCCGCTCTTGATGTGCCGTCAATCGGATAAGCCCAGCGGTTTTCCGTTTGAAACAATTCACGGAGCATTGCCATTGTTTCGTTCATGATGTTTGTAAAAGCCGGGTCAAATTGGCCGACGACAGGAGTGCCCATCACTCTTAGCACTCGCGGATCGACCTCAACCGGACCCGGCGTCATAATGGTTCTCGATGGTGTAAGTAATTCCCTTCTGACTGACACAGCCATTCCTCCTTTTTTTCAGTAAGCCAGTTTATACAATAAATCGGTTAAGACGCGGACTCCGATGTCAAGCTGCCTGGCGGATGTAAACTCTCGCGGTGAATGGCTGATGCCGCCTTGGCTGGGCACAAACAGCATACAAGCAGGGAATCGCCTGCCAATCATTTGCGCATCATGTCCCGCTCCGCTGACGATTTCTTCACAGCTGATCCGGTTCTCCGCTGCCGTTTGCAAAGCGGCGGCCTTCAGTGTCTGATCCATCGGCACCGGCTCAATGCTCATGTATTCATCAATAACGGCGCAGATTCCTTTTTCATCGCTTATTCTGCGGATAACGGAAACAAGCTCGTCATGGAATTCCTTCAGCACTTCTTGCTCTTGATGCCGAATGTCAATAGAAAACTGGACCCGGCCCGGTATAACATTCGGCATATTAGGCTCTACATTCATTTTCCCGCAAGTCAATCGAAGTTCTTCCGGATGCCTGCCAGCCCGGATGACCAGCTCCTGAATAATGCGGCTGCTTGTGACGAGAGGATCTTTGCGCCATTTCATAGAAGTCGTTCCGGCATGGTTGCATTCACCTTCAAGCGTCACCAGATAACGCTTTTGTCCGGCTATACTCGTGACCACCCCAATATCAGCCCCCGACTGTTCAAGCGTCTGCCCCTGTTCAATATGAACCTCAATAAATGCGCTGATATCAGTACGGTGCGCCGGCCTGAAAGCTCCTTTTCCGAATCCGTTTTCCAGCATGGCAGCTTGCAAGGAAACACCGGCCCCATCGCTTGGCCCTGCTGCATCACCAAGGGCAAATGTACCCGTCACACTGCCTGATCCCCAATACGTCAGGGGAAAACGGCTTCCCTCTTCCTCGCATAATGAAACAACTTCAAGTGTTTTCTTCGGTGCTCCGTATGTGTCCTTGAGCTGTTTCAGAGCAAGCAGTCCCGCGAGCACGCCGTATGCGCCGTCATATTTCCCTCCATTCACCACTGTGTCAATGTGGGACCCTGTCATGATAATATCAGCGGGATATTGCGAGCCCGATAGCTTCCCATATACATTGCCGACGTCGTCGAAACTTGTTTCAAAGCCTAATGAAGTCATTTCACTTTTTACTGCAAGCTGTGCGTCCATCCAAGCTTTTGTGTACAAAAGCCTCGTTACGCCTCCTTCTGCGGATGCGCCATATTGAGACAGCCATTCTATATAATCGGCGATGCCGTTTTTGACTGAAAGCTGCGGCCGATGATCCATAAAATCCCCCCTCTTGTTTGAAAAAACGCGTATCGTGCCTTCATTATAGAAGGAGAACGGCCGGTGTTCATTGACAAATAAACCAAAAAATCTTTTAATTTTTAGTCAAAATAGCTGACTCTTGTAAAAAATCAAAATCCTTCTCTACCGATGTCCGCCATTTTCATGTACAGTCAAGTTAATCGTTTTAATAAGGGAGAGAATCATACATGCAGCAATGGATAAAAGAAGTGGCAAGAGGAAAAAGAGGAGCAAAAGATTTATCATACGAACAGGCTAAGCTTGCGGCAGAAACATTGTTTTCAGAAGAAGCGACTGATGTGCAAATCACCGCATTTCTCATTGCCGAACGGATCAAAACGGAAACGCCTGACGAACTGCTCGCCATTACGGAAGCAATGAGAGCCGGCGCAGCCGTACTTCAACTGCCGTCTGATATTCGAAACAGTGTCATAGACTTTGCAGGCCCTTATACCGGAAGGCAGTCCTTTTTGGCAACCATCCCCGTATCTATTTTACTTGCGGAAAGCGGAATCCCAGCTTTTCTCCACAGCAGCGACGCCCTTCCGCCAAAATACGCGACCAGTATTAAAGCTGTCTTAGACAAGCTTGGCGTGAAGACAGACGCTTCACCGGAACAAACAGCAAAAACGGTCAAGGAGCTGAACATCGGCTTTGCTTCCGCCGAAATATTTTGGCAGCCGTTCAGCCGTTTCAGAACCATCCGTGATGACATTGGCGTCCGCACCGTATTAAACACTGCCGAAAAATTACTGAATTACGCTGGAGCCGCCAATATCATGATGGGCGCGTTCCATCGGACTGCCATCCAAAATATATATCCCGTTTTTGAAAAGCTCCGCTATGAACAAGCGTTTATTGTCCAAGGAGCGGAAGGATCAGAGGATGTTCCTGTTCATCGCAACAGTTTTGTTTTCACCATCACCGGAAGCGACATGTCATCCTTTATTCTGAAGCCGGAAGATTACGGACTGAAAGCGGATGAAGCAGCTTTTGATAAAGCACTGACTGCCGAGAGCCAGGCTGAAAAAATAACAGCGCTCTTGAGCGGTAGCGAAGATCCTTCATTGGACTATGAAAGAAAGCAAGTCTTAATGAATGCCGCCCTCCGTTACTATTTATTCGGCCATACCGCTTCGATTGAAGAAGGAGCGGAGCTGGCAGAATCCCAGCTCCGCCAAAAACAAGGACTAAGGATACTGGAAAGATGGATTTCCGGTTCATACTAAGGAACCAATTTACATTTTTATATAAAAATACACAAAACTTAACTTTCTTCCTCCTAGCATCTTTTAGATAATAGAGAAAAGGAGGGCAAGTGATGACTAAAAAATTATGGGTTTTGCCGTTCGTCTGTACATTGCTTATTTTCGGAGGATTTGCGCCGTCAGCATCAGCAAGCGTTCAAGCTGATAACAGCCTGAACAGCCGATTGGTCTATGCTTCGGCCGGTTTTAAAAACATCTTTTCATCAGCTGCTCCAGCCCCCGCTGCCCCGTCTGCTGATACGGATACTTATTATGAAACGGCTGAGGGGAAAAGCGGTGAAGCATTAAAAAGTGCCCTGCACCGCATCATCAGCGGGCATACGATGCTGTCATACAGCGACGTGTGGACAGCATTGAAAGAAACGGATGAAGATCCCGCAAATCCGAACAATGTCATCTTGCTCTATACAAATGAATCTCGTGCGAAAAGCCTGAACGGCGGCAGTGTCGGCGACTGGAACCGGGAGCATATATGGGCCAAATCCCATGGCGGGTTCGGTACAAGCAAAGGCCCTGGCACAGACATCCATCATTTGCGTCCTGCTGACGTGCAAGTCAACAGCGCCAGAGGAAATATGGATTTTGACAACGGAGGAAGCGAACACCCAAAAGCACCGGGAAATTATTATGACGGAGACTCATGGGAGCCTCGCGATGAGGTGAAAGGCGATGTGGCGCGCATGCTTTTTTACATGGCTGTCCGCTATGAGGGAGATGACGGGTACCCGGACCTTGAACTGAATGATAAAACAGGAAACGGTTCTTCACCCTATCATGGCAAACAATCCGTTCTTCTCGAATGGAACAAGCAAGACCCTGTTGACGACTCCGAACGAAGAAGAAATGATATCATTTACGATGAATTTCAGCATAATCGCAATCCTTTCATCGACCACCCGGAATGGGCGGACGAGATTTGGCCGTAAAACAAAAAGGGTGCCCGCTCGAAATTCAAGCCAACTAATCCCTTTTATAAATTTGAAATCGTTATAAGTTTAATTGAATGAGGGTTTTTATGGGGACATTATTTCTTTCTGGAGGCGGAGATGCTGGCCAAACTCAAACAATAGATAAACGTTTTGTAAAAGAATTAGAAAAAGATAAGCCTTTATTGTATATTCCTATTGCAATGGATACTTCCCAATTTGCTGATTGTTTTGAGTGGATAAACAGGCTTTTTAATCCGTTAGGTATAAAAGACATCACCATGTGGACTAACGTTAAAGACAAGAGCATTCAAGATCTGGATGATTTTTCGGCAGTATACATCGGAGGAGGAAATACTTTTAGTTTACTAAAAAAATTCATTGATACTGCTTTCATCGAGGTTTTAAAAGGCTATACAGAAAATGATGGCATAGTCTATGGCGGAAGTGCCGGCGCCATCATTCTTGGTAAACATATAATGACATGTTCACATATGGATCCTAACCAAGTTGGATTAAACAAGTTTAATGGTTTAGAACTTGTAAAAGAATACTCTATTTGGTGTCACTACAAACATGAAAATGACCCATTGATAAAAAAGTATGTTAAAGAATATAAAGCTCCTGTTATATCTTTACCAGAAGAAACAGGTATTTTAGTCAGTGATACGAGTATACAAGTCATTGGAACCAAACCTGCCTATGTATATAAGGGAGAACGCAAGACCGTTATCTATCACGATCATTTTATAAAGTAAGGGAACGCTTGGACCAATCATCCAAGCGTTTTTATGCGCGAATTTATTTTCTCCACATTATCGAACTGCTTAGCTCAAAAAGCGGCGTCCTTTTTTTAATAAACAGCCTGTTCTGTATCAGCGTCAAAGAAGACCGCTTTGTCCATTTTCACCGCAAGCTGAATCGAATCGCCCGCTGCAAGGCTGGTACTGCCGTCAAGCCGCACTGTCAGCCGCTCGTCCCCTGCGGAAACATGCACAATCAGCTCTGAACCCAGATTTTCATTCACTTCAACCCTTGCTTTAAAAGATGAGGCAAACGGCTTTTTCTGCTCCGCCACATGGGTTATATGCTCCGGCCGCACACCCGCTATCATTTCTTCTCCGACATATCCCTTTACCTTCAACAGCTTGCCTTTCATTTTGGGAATGAGCAGGCGGACGGCTGGATTTGAAAAAAACAGTTCTCCATGCTTCTCTTCAATGACTCCCTTCAGAAAATTCATGCCGGGTGAGCCGATAAATCCCGCTACAAATAAGTTTGCCGGATAATGATAAATATCATGAGGGCTCGCTACCTGCTGAATGTCGCCTTCATTCATGACAACGATCCGGTCGCCCATCGTCATCGCTTCCGTCTGGTCGTGTGTCACATAAATAATAGTCGCTTCCAAGCGCTGATGAAGCTTGCTGATCTCCGTCCGCATCGTCACCCGAAGCTTTGCGTCCAAATTGGACAGCGGCTCGTCCATTAAAAACACCTTCGGCTCGCGTACGATTGACCGGCCGAGCGCCACTCGCTGCCGCTGTCCCCCTGAAAGAGCCTTCGGTTTTCGTTTCAGCAGATGCTCAATCTCCAAAATGTTTGCTGCGGCGTGCACCCGCTCCGCGATTTCTTTTTTTCGCATTTTTCTAAGCTTTAAACCAAACGCCATATTATCAAATACCGTCATATGCGGATAAAGTGCATAGTTTTGAAAAACCATTGCGATATCTCTTTCTTTCGGCGGCATATCATTGACCAATTGTCCGCCGATATAGAGGCTTCCTTCAGAAATGCTTTCTAAACCGGCCACCATCCTTAGTGTCGTTGATTTTCCGCAGCCCGACGGACCGACCAGCACCAACAGTTCCTTATCCCTTACTTCCAGATCAAAATCCTTCACCGTTAAATTGCTCTGGGAACCGTACGTCTTTTTTATATGTTCAAATGTTAACGAAGCCATCTGAAAACACTCCCCCGTCTTTTTCAAATGATGCCGACACTATTTCGCCACTGGAAACACTTTGCTCTTTCTGTTATTTTTATAGTGTTCCATTTCCATATTTCTAGATGAAACGCAAATTTGTATTATAACATCATAATACATTATAATGATGATAATCGCTTAAAGGAGGTTCATCCCTTGTTAAATAACGGAAGCTCTAAACCTTTATACATCCAGTTAAAACAAATCCTCACAGATGACATTAAAAAAGGCATATATTCCCCTTCCATTAAGCTGCCGACTGAAAGTGAACTGTGCAGCAAATACAATGTCAGCCGCATCACCGTCAGAAAAGCCATTCTCGATCTTGTCGATGAAGGCTATCTTGTCAGGCAGCAGGGAAAAGGAACATTTGTCAAAAGCCCTAAATTAAAAAGAGAGCTGATCGCTGTCAACGGCTATTCCGAATTTATGGAGTCAACCGGAAAAAAACCAAAACATCAAGTCCTTTCCCATGAGGTCATATCAGCGCCTAAACCCATTGCCGCAAAGCTTCAAATTGAACCGGAAAGCACAGTCGTCGAGTTAAAACGTATTTTATACAATGAAGATCAGCCGCTATCCTTTGAAATCACCCATTATCCGCTTGCTTTGTTTCCCGATATCGGCCGATTTATCAGTGACGGTGTTTCCATGCATGATATTTTAAAGCAGCAATACCAAGTCGTCCCCACTCATAATACAAAGCTCTTAAACGTGGTATATGCCAAACAAGAGGAAAGCCGGTATCTGGCCTGCGATATCGGAGACGCACTGTTTGAAATCGACAAAACGGCATTTATGTCAAAAGATCAGCCGATTTACTGCTCACTGTTTATGATGCATACAAACAGGGTGACATTTACCATCGACAGCCCTTACACATAACGTGCATAAAAACGAGACACTGCTAAAATATTATAGTATTCTCGTTTTTTCACTGCCTTTTCCGCCATCGAGTTTATAAGGATGGCCGTAACCGAAGGCCCCGTAAACGCCGCACGTCTTTGCAGCCGTCTGCGCCGCTTCATGTAAAGCGCAAGAGATGTCCTGTTTTTCATAAAAGGACGTCAAAAAACCTGCAATAAATGAATCTCCCGCTCCAAGTGTATCTATTATATCAGTTTCAACAATTGGCTGATAATGAATGCGCCCGTCCGCATATAAAACGGCGCCATGCTCCCCTCTGGTCATACAAACCATTTTCGCCCCGTACTGATGAGCCTTCTCCGCAAGCTGACGGCACTCTGTTTCGCTCAGATCGCTTCCTGAAAAAAACGCGTAAGTCACGTAAGGACAAACCTTCTTCATATACTCCTCCTCGCGATTTGTGGAAAAATCAAAGGAGACCGGAAGCAGCAGGCTCAGTTGGGGCAGATCATTCTCGATACGGCTGTAGACGCTTGTATGCAGCAAATCGTGCTCTGCCGCAAACGACAAATCATGCTCCTGAAAAACAATCTTTAGACGTGACTGTATGCCGCCTTTATTTGATTTGACGAATACTCTGTCTCCTCTCTCATCAAGGGTGACAACCGCCATTCCATTTTCGCCGAAAGCCTGCCGAAGGTGATCTGTATTCACTTTTTCTTTCTTCAGCACTTTCACAATGTGCGAAGCAGCTTCATCGTTTCCGACAATGCCGATATAAGAAGCGGCGTGCCCCAAACGCTTAGCCAGCACCGCCACATTCAAAGCATTTCCTCCGGGATAAAACGTCTCCTGATCCTGATAATAATCCACCACATTATCTCCTACAGCAATGAGTTTCATCGTGTTCCTCCTTCATCCTTTTACACTTCCGTTTGCAATACCGCGGACAAAATACTTCTGCATCAATAAAAATAAGATAATAATCGGAGCGGCCGAAATGGTTAAACCAGCTAACAAGACGCCCCAATCCGTTTGAAGCGCATCCCTGAACTGCATCAGCCCGGCCGGAATCGTCCGTAAATTCTCATCGTCAATGAAAATAATCGCAAACATAAATTCATTCCATGTATGATAAGCGGTCAATATTCCGGAAGTGACCAAAATCGGCACACTCATTGGCAAGAATATTCTGAAAAAAACTCCAATACTTGTACACCCATCCAAATAAGCCGCTTCCTCCAGTTCTTTAGAAATGGAAAGAAAATATGAGCGGATCAGGATGATAGTAAATGGAATTCGATAGGCGGCATACGGCAATATCAGCGCCCAATACGTATTGTAAAGCCCCAGCGACTGAATAATCGAATAGAGCGGCACAAGGCTGACCTGCGGCGTCAGCATCAAACCGCCGAGACAAATCACTAAAAAGAACCCCTTGCCTTTGAATTGGAATCTCGAAAGTCCATACGCCGCCCATGCGCTGACAAACACGGTGATAAGACAAGTCAGCACCGTTACGATGACACTGTTCATAAAGTATGAGGAAATACCCTGATTCCAGGCGGACGCATAGTTTTCAAAGTGCCATTCTGACGGCAAAGACCAGCTGTTCGCAAAGATATCTTCAGAGCTTTTAAAGGAGCTCATGACCATCCAAAGAAGCGGATACGCAATCGCAATCAGATAAATAAACAAAAAAATCCACACTGATGTTTCTCCGGCGTACCATTTTCGTTTGGCCGTTCTTTTTCCTTCTGTCTGCCGGTCCGGCACGGGATCTAATTGGAATGAATCAGTCTTCTGAGGCAGCATATTAATCCTCCTTTCCTGTGTTAAAGAATTTCATCTGCATAAGCGACAATGTGAGCGTGATGAGTAAAACAACCGTGGCAATCGCGGACGCATAGCCCATCATATCCTTTGTAAAGGCGCTTTTATATAAAAAGGTGCTTAACACTTCGGATGCGTTCCCCGGGCCGCCGCCTGTCAGAATATACGGCTCGTTAAACACCGTAAAGGCGCCCGTCAGCGTCATGACCACTGCAACAAACGACATCTCCTTTGTCTGGGGCACTGTAATATGAAAAAATTGCTGGAGTTTGCCCGCGCCGTCAAGCCGGGCCGCCTCGTACAATTCATCAGGAATTTTTTGAATGGACACGATGTAAAGCATAGCGATATAACCGACAGACTGCCATTGGGAAACAAAAATAACCGACATCATAGCGGTGCTGTCATCCCCAAGCCACGCCCTCGTAAACTGGTCAAGCCCGACAGCCTCCAACAGCTGGTTTAAAAGCCCGATCTCAGGATTATAAATGAAGTCAAACAACAGGGCGATGACCGTCATAGAGATGACAACGGGAAGGAAAAACACCGTACGAAAAAAAGGCGACCATTTTCTTACCAGCCTGTCTTCCAGCACCGCCGCCAATATCAAACCGCCAAATACTTGGCAGACGATAGATATAACGGCATAAAGGACATTATTGGTGAGCGCCTTGTAAAAGACAGGGTCATGAAACAAATCACTATAATTTTTAAGGCCAATAAACGTTTTTTCTGGAGAAAAAGAACTCCATTGAAACAAGCTGAGGAAGATATTTTCAAAGATCGGAATGTAAACGAATAGTAAAAAAACAAGAGCGGGCAGTAAAAACAAATAGGGGATTATTCTATTTTGGTTGACCAAGGCTAAACTCATCTCCTTTATAAAAAGAAAAGGCGTGAGTGTCCCACCTTTTCTTCGGTTTATTCAGCAGCCTCTCTCACTTGTTTGGCTGCTTTTTGTACGGACTTCATCACCTCAGCCGGCGTCATATCGCCTCCGAGCATTTGCTGGATACTGCTCAAGTACACATCCGCGATTTCCACATCAACATCCATATCAAACCAAGACACCATTGAGTCGGCATCAATGATTTGCTGGACGGCTTCACGCTGCGTCGCTGTGGAATTTTCCTCTGTTGCCGTTCCTTGCACTGCGCTGTATTTGCCGACATCCTTGACCAGCTTTTCACCCATTTTTTTCGAGGTCAAAAATTGTAAAAATTCCATTGCTTCTTTCGGATGCTTTGTTTTGGAGGAGATCATAAATCCTTCTGGAGCGCCGGTCAGCGCATTGGACGATCCTTTTTGTCCTGTTATGTCAGGGAATGAAAATAAGCCTAATTTAACGGGCTCAACCAGCTTGATTTCTGCTGTTTCGGCATACATCATCGCCGATTTGCCGCTTTTAAACTGCTGTCTTGCGTACTCATGATCAATGGAATTTACATGCTCGTTAAAGTAAGGCATTAGCTCTTTCAGCTTCTCGAGAGCCTTTATATAACCTTCATCCGTAAATTCTCCTGTTTTTGCGTCGTAATCCCGTTCTCTCGTTTTTTCGTCCACCATCCGCTGATTCAGCGTGCCGATATAATGGGAGATCGTCCATGGCGCCTTTGTGCCGAAACTGATCGGTGTATAGCCGTTTGCTTTCAGCTTTTTTGACACTTTGATCAATTCTTCCCATGTGGAAGGCGGCTTCAAATTAAGCTTTTCAAAAATGTCCTTATTGTAAAAAAACGATTTGGCATCCATTTGCCAAGGTACGCCATATTCTTTTTCTTCATAAGTAAACGGCTTAATTTGTGTCCCCACTAGCTGGGACGACCATTTTGTATCATTTTTGTAGTAGGAAGAGAGATCCAGCGCCTTGTTTCCTCTGATGAACTTAGCAGCAAACTCGTCACTCCAAGAGAAGAAAACATCAGGCGGACTGCTTGTTCCCAGCATAACCTTGATTTTATCCTTATACGAATCATTCAGAACCGCTTCAGTTTGAATATGAATATCCGGATGCTCTTTTTCAAATTCCTTCACGACTTCTTCAAAATAGCGTCTTTCGGGCTCTTTCGGCCATCTGTGGAAAAACTTTAATGTGACCTTTCCATCTGAAGAGCTGCTTTGGCTTGAACAGCCGGAGATGGCAAGCATACATACGGACGCAATAACTAGGAAGAAAACAAATTTTTTCAAAGGGTTGGCCTCCTATGGATATCAGACTATAATGTTATATAACATTATAGTCTGATGCATAATATATCCATTTTTCAGATCAATACTCTACCTTCCACATGTATCTTCTATGAGATAAAGGATGATTTCTCACTTCAGCCAATGAATCTGCATAGCTTCTCAACACACGATTCAGCACAAGCGGAGCAAGATAACCCTTAACTGAATCGTCAATTGCGGAGAAGTCATAAGCGGCAGCATCCAGAACCGTCAGCTTTTTGCCATATTTTTTCGAGAAGGAAAGCGCCCGCTCTTCAAGCGGTCTTGTTTCGTCTAAGCCGAGCAGGATGATAAAAGGAACTGATTCATCAATAATTTCAAACGGTCCGTGAAAATATTCTCCGGCATGAATAGCGTGGGAATGAATCCATTGCATTTCCATGAGAATGCAGATGCTGTAGGAGTAGGCGACACCGTAGTTTGCACCGCTCGCCATTGTATAAATGATGTTTTCTTTTTCGTGTGTCTTAGCAAATTGCTGCGCGTTTCCTGACTCCTGCTTCAGCGCTTCGTCATACACGGCTTGCAGCTTATCTAACCCATCTATCGCTTGTTCAAATTTCGTATGCTGTTCTAACACTTGCAAGGCGCCGAAGACGATTTGATAAAGCACCCCATAGTTGGTGTTGATCGCCTGTGCCTCATCTCCCCAATCATATTGGGCCACATATTGGGCCTCCTGCGCCAATGGAGAATCCGGTTTAAAGGTCATTGCGATCGTAAGCGCGCCTTTTGATCTGGCAAAAGCTGCGGCCTTTACTGTTTCCGGTGTATTCCCTGAATGAGAACACAATATGACGAGTGATTTCTCCCCAAGCTGAACCGGGTTGCGGCGGATAAATTCATTCGAGCTGTACAGATCGGAGCTGATGGCTTTTGCCTCTCTGTCAAACACATATTTACTCGGATACATGATAGCCGAAGACCCTCCGCATGCGACGAAGAATACATGGTCAATTGTCTTCCCTTTCAAATCCTGCAAAAAAGCTTGAACCTGACGATTTACTTTTGCTGTGGCCTGACTCAAATCCTTCACTCCCCTTTTTTATTATATAACGTTATATAACATTATATATTGTTATATTAATAGGCAGAGGTGATCGTTGTCAATATTATTTTCTGAAATTTCTCAAAAATTTATGTTATGTTTTTAATGATGACGAATGTCCCATTATTTCTCATGCAAAAGCCAGAGCTTAGAAAAAGCTCTGGCTTTGTTATCAATCCGCAGACTGATGGCTTATTTATAGAATACTTTGTCTATGTTGTATTTCGATTGAAGTGTGTTGATCATATATGTTTCGTAAATTTCTCTATCCATAGGATTTTCAACTAAACATACTTCAATCTTATACACTTCGTCTCTGTGCTGTTTGATTGGTGACACATTGTCTTCGAAATGCTTTTTGATTCGCTGTCTTAACTTTCTTGCTTTGCCGACAAAAAGCAGCTCATCATTAATGTTATAAAACATAAAGATGCCGCCTTTATCTCTTGGAATCTGATGAAAGTCAATGAAACCGTGAATCGGCTTTATTTTCGGTTCGTTTTCATTCGCTGACTGCTGCCGTTCGGTAATGGTTACATTTGGAGCAGGTATATCAATTTTTATCAAAATCAGTTCACGTCCTCTTTTTCATTAAAGGTAAATGCTAACACAGGTAGAAAAGAAAAGCTACAACGGCTTGCTTTTATATTTGTTTGTTATGTTTCTGATTATTATGCAAGGCGCCGGCAGGATCATAATGACTAAGGTCCAATTCTGTCTGCTTTCCGAGCGCAAGCTTTGCAAGTTCTGCACCCAAAAAAGGCCCGCTCGTCATCCCTGAAGCCCCGAGTCCATTGGCGATCAGCAAGCCTTTCACATTCGGCAGCGCTCCGATTACAGGCAGAAAACCAGGCGTAAACGGTCGGAATCCCACTCTTGCCTCAAGTATCGTGCTTTCTGAAAGTCCGGGCGCGATTGTCATCGCTTTGTTTAAAATGTCGGAGACTCCTCCCGCTGTCACCCGGCAGTCCCCAAGTTCTGCCTCGTTTTCGTGTGTCGCTCCCGCTACGATCCGGCCGTTAGCGAACGCGAGGAGGTATTGGTCACTTGGCGGCATGACCACCGGCCATTCGCCTGTATCATTATCAGGCATTTCGAAATGGACGATTTGCGCTTTTTGGTATGTTACTTGAAAATCCATGCCCAGCGGCTTCAAAATCTCACTTGCCCAAGCACCCGCTGTTACAATCACCTGATCTGCAAGCAGCGTCTCCTTTTCCATTTCTATTCCGCGAACGTGATTGCCTTCATACAACAATTTGGCATTATCGTATAGAATAACGGCGCCATGTTTTCTCGCCGCGCTTACAAGAGACCGGCATAGCGCTCTTCCGTTTACACGGGCCGCACCGCTGATATGAACCGATTCATACTCCTCTGATAAAAGCGGAAACAGCTTCTTTGTTTCATCCGCAGACAAGCGGGTAATCTCACCGATCTCCGGTGCATCCTCACGCCGCTTATACGCCCGTTCTTCCATCTTATCAAGCTTCGCGGCATCTGTATGGATGCTGATCGCGCCAACTCGTTTATACCCCGTATCCGTCTCTCCATCCTCTTCTAATTGTTTGATTAAATCAGCATAATACCGGGCTCCGCCTTTGGCGAGCCTGTACCAGTCCTGATTGCGGCGCTGCGAAAGCCAAGGACAGACAATCCCAGCCGCTGCGGCAGTGGCTTGTCCGGGCTCTTTTCGGTCAACTAACGTTACTCGCGCACCCGCTTTAGCAAGATGATAGGCTGTTGATGCACCGAGAATGCCGGCGCCGACTACAATATACGTTTTCATCTTTTAACACCTTTTCTATGTTGAATCTTTTTTATAGCCTTATTTATTTTAACAAAACAAGCGCGCGGATTCACATCGCAAGTGAATGGGCTCGCCCCGCTCCTGATGTAAAATAATAAAAAAACAAACAGCACAATGATCCAGCCAGGAAGGCCGATTTATACGTGGTGACTCCGCTTGTTTGTCTGACAATCCATTGTGCGGCTCCAATCTCACAAAGCGGTTCATATAAAAAAGGACATGAACTGGTATTCCCAGTCACGTCCTTTTTATTACAGGCTGATTAACCGATTGAGCCTTCCATCTCGAACTTAATCAAGCGGTTCATTTCAACTGCGTATTCCATCGGAAGCTCTTTTGTGAATGGCTCGATGAAGCCCATAACGATCATTTCTGTTGCTTCTTCTTCAGAAATGCCTCGGCTCATCAAGTAGAAGAGCTGTTCTTCAGATACTTTTGAAACCTTCGCTTCGTGCTCCAATGAAATGTTATCATTTAAGATTTCGTTGTAAGGGATCGTATCTGATGTTGATTTGTTATCCATGATAAGTGTGTCACATTCGATGTTTGAGCGTGCGCCTTCCGCTTTGCGTCCGAAATGAACGATACCGCGGTAAGTCACTTTTCCGCCTTGTTTCGAAATGGATTTTGACACGATCGTGGATGACGTATTCGGTGCAAGGTGAATCATTTTCGCTCCTGCATCCTGATGCTGCCCTTTACCGGCAAGAGCGATAGATAGTGTCATACCGCGCGCGCCTTCTCCTTTAAGGATGACAGCAGGGTATTTCATCGTCAATTTAGAACCGATGTTTCCGTCCACCCATTCCATCGTTGCGTTCGCTTCGCAAACCGTACGCTTCGTCACAAGGTTGAAGACGTTGTTCGCCCAGTTTTGAATCGTCGTATAACGGCAGTAGCCGCCTTTTTTGACGATGATTTCAACAACCGCACTGTGAAGTGAGTTTGTTGTGTAAACAGGCGCTGTACAGCCTTCTACGTAATGAACGCTCGCTTCTTCATCCACGATGATTAACGTACGTTCAAACTGACCCATATTCTCAGAGTTGATGCGGAAATACGCTTGAAGCGGTGTATCCACTTTCACGCCTTTAGGCACGTAGATGAAAGATCCGCCTGACCATACAGCTGAGTTAAGCGCCGCAAACTTGTTATCAGTCGGCGGAATCACTTTCGCCCAGTGCTCGCGGAAAATATCTTCATTTTCTTTAAGCGCGCTGTCTGTGTCTTTGAACACGATTCCTTGAGCTTCAAGGTCTTCTTTCATGTTGTGGTAAACCACTTCAGATTCGTACTGCGCAGAAACACCCGCAAGGTATTTTTGCTCAGCTTCAGGAATTCCAAGCTTGTCGAACGTTTGCTTAATTTCTTCCGGCACTTCATCCCAAGAACGTTCTGAACGCTCAGACGGTTTTACGTAGTACGTAATTTCGTCAAAGTTAAGGGCGTTCAAATCTCCGCCCCATTGAGGCATCGGCATGTTGTAGAAATGCTCAAGAGATTTCAGACGGAAGTCAAGCATCCACTGCGGCTCATCCTTCATGCGAGAAATTTCTTCTACGATTTCTTTTGTCAATCCGCGCTCTGAACGGAAAATGGAAACGTCTTTGTCGTGAAAACCGTATTTGTATTCACCAATATCAGGCATTTTTTTAGCCATCCATTTTCACTCCAATCCTTTTAATTGCCGCCTTCTTCGCCAGCGACTCCTTTTTCAAGTGCTTTCCATGAGAGGGTGGCACATTTTATACGGGCAGGGAATTTTGAAACGCCTTGAAGGGCTTCAATGTCCCCGAGATCTATAGATTCATCATACTCTTTGCCCTGCATCATGTCAGAAAAAATCTTCGACATCCGCACGGCTGTTTCAATATCTTTACCTTTGATGGCCTGCGTCATCATGGAAGCCGATGCCATGGAAATGGAACAGCCTTCCCCTTCAAACTTCGCCTCTTCCACGATGTCTCCGTCAAGTTTCATTGTCAGTCTGATTCGGTCGCCGCATGTCGGGTTGTTCATATCCACGACAATGCTGTCATCCAAGACGCCCTTGTTTCGCGGGTTCTTGTAATGATCCATGATTACCTGTCTGTACAATGTATCTAGGTTTGCATTAAAAGACATTTGTAAAATACTCCTTTGTCTTTTGAAGTGCTTCCGCCAGTTTATCAATTTCTTCTTCTGTATTATACAGATAAAAGCTCGCTCTCGCAGTAGCTGATACATCCAGCCATTTCATCAGCGGCTGCGCACAGTGATGCCCGGCTCTGACTGCTATGCCCTCTGAATCAAGAACAGTCGCTACGTCGTGCGGATGAACGTCTTCAAGATTAAATGTGACCAATCCCGCACGTTCTTCCGGCCCGTAAACCGTTACGCCGTCAAGCTGACGGAAGCGTTCAAGCGCATAGGATGCAAGCTTATGCTCATGGCGGGAAATCTCATCGAGCCCGATCTCTTCAAGAAAATCAATCGCAGCGCCTAAACCGATCGCGCCCGCGATAATCGGAGTGCCCGCTTCAAATTTCCACGGAAGCTCTTTCCAAGTTGATTCGTATAACCCTACAAAGTCAATCATTTCGCCGCCGAATTCAGCAGGTTCCATGTTTTCAAGCAGGGCTTTCTTTCCGTACAGCACACCGATACCGGTAGGGCCGCACATTTTATGGGAAGACAGTGCAAAGAAGTCGCAATCGAGGTCCTGCACGTCAATTTTGATGTGAGGTGTGCTTTGCGCCCCGTCGACTACGATAATAGCTCCGTTATCGTGAGCGATTTTGGCAATTTCTTTAATTGGATTAATCGTGCCGAGCACGTTGGACACATGCGAAACGGCGACAATTTTTGTGTTGCTTGTCACGATCTGCTTGACGTCCTCCAAAGAAAGCGTGCCGTCTTCTTGAAGCGGTATATATTTCAAGGTTGCGCCTGTTGCTTTAGCCGCCTGCTGCCAAGGGATGATGTTCGCATGATGTTCCATATAGGTAATCACAATTTCATCGCCTTGTTTCAAGTTGGCGCGGGCATAGCTGAGTGCGACCATATTGAGTGAAGTCGTGGTCCCTTTCGTAAAAATGATCTCCTGCATGGATGATGCATTAATAAACTTCCGGACTTTTTCACGCGCCCCTTCATAACCGTCTGTCGCTTTTGTTCCAAGTGTATGAACACCACGGTGGACGTTGGAATTGTAATGGTTATAATACTGGTCCACTGCTTCAATAACAGCGCGCGGCTTCTGGGAAGTCGCAGCGCTGTCCAAATAGACGAGATCATGTCCGTTCACTTGCTGATGAAGGATCGGGAACTGTTCCCGAATATCTGTGATATTCATTACTTCACTTTCCTTTCGATAACAGAAACAAGCTGTTTCTTAACGCCTTCAATCGGAAGTTCTTTTACTACCGGCGCAAGGAACCCGTAAATGACTAAGCGTTCTGCTTCTTCTTTAGCGATTCCGCGGCTCATCAAGTAGTAAAGCTGAATCGGATCCACACGGCCGACAGATGCCGCATGTCCTGCAGTTACATCGTCTTCGTCAATCAAAAGAATAGGGTTTGCGTCTCCGCGCGCTTTTTCGCTAAGCATAAGCACACGGGATTCCTGTTCCGCATTTGCTTTAGACGCGCCGTGTTCGATTTTGCCGATTCCGTTAAAAATCGAAGAAGCGGCATCCTTCATCACGCCATGCTTCAAGATATAACCTTCTGAAGCCTTACCGAAATGAATGATTTGCGTCGTAAAGTTTTGTGTTTGTTCTCCTCTTCCGACAACAACGGTTTTCGTATCGCCGTATGTGCCGTCTCCGTAGAGGTTTGTGGTATTTTCAGAAATGGTGTCGCCGTCATTCATCAAGCCGAGCGCCCACTCAATTTTGCTGTCGCGCCCGCGTGCAGCGCCGCGGCGGTTCACGTATGTTGTCACACCCGCAGATAAGTTATCAACCGCACCGTATGTCACGTTGGCATTATCACCTGTGATGACTTCACTGATAATGTTGAATACAGCTTCTTTAGGGTTTACCGTACTGATGTAGTTTTCCACATAAGTGACTGAGCTATGATCTTCAGCCACAATCAGCACGTGGTTAAATAGTGTCGTGTCATTGCTTTCGTGCACATAAACAGCTTGAACCGGCGTCTCCACCTGAACATTTTTCGGAACATAAAGGAATGCGCCTCCGTTAACGAGTGCCGCGTGAAGAGCTGTTAATTTATGCTCATCTACTTTCACGCCGTCCTTCATAAAGTATTTTTCAACTAAATCGCTGTGCTCGCGCGCAGCCGTCAGAATATCTGTGAAAATAACGCCTTTGTCTTTCAGCTCTTGTGATAAAGAAAGATAAGCCGGCGTCTGATCACGCTGAACATATAACGTTTTATCAGCATTTTCAACGTCAATCAGCGCTTTTGCTTCATCGGTCAAGTCTTCTAATGAAGATAAAGGTGCATTGTCTACTGTATGTTTGTCAAACTGCGTAAAGTTCCAGTTTGTGATTTTTGTTTTGTCAGGCTTTGGCATCGGCAGATCCTCAGCTTGTTCAAGAGCCTGTAAGCGCAGGTTTTTCAGCCAGGCAGGTTCTTGCTGCTTTTCAGAAAAGCTTTTGACATATTCCTGATCTACGGATAGTTTTGTTTCTAATGTCATGTTAATCCCCCTAACGCTTACGCTTCTTGGCCAACAGTTTCGTCTTCAATGCCAAGTTCTTGTTTAATCCAGTCATAACCTTCTGCTTCAAGGCGCTGTGCAAGCTCTGCACCGCCTGATTTGACAACGCGGCCCTGCATCATTACGTGAACGACATCAGGTGTGATGTAGTTTAACAGACGCTGATAGTGAGTGATCATCAGGCAGCCGAAACTCTCACTGCGCATTCTGTTGATGCCTTTTGATACGACTTTAAGGGCGTCAATATCAAGACCTGAATCGATTTCATCAAGAATTGCGATTTTCGGCTGAATCATCATAAGCTGAAGGATTTCGTTGCGTTTTTTCTCACCGCCGGAGAAACCTTCGTTAAGATAACGCTGTGCCATTTCCGGATCCATCTCAAGGAACTCCATATTTTCGTCCATTTTGCGGATGAACTTCATAAGAGAAATTTCATCGCCTTCTTCTCTGCGCGCATTGATCGCAGAACGAAGGAAGTCGGCGTTTGTCACACCGCTGATTTCACTAGGATATTGCATTGCCAAGAAAAGGCCTGCTTGAGCACGCTCGTCCACTTCCATTTCCAGGACATCTTTGCCGTCAAGCGTAATGCTGCCCTTCGTTACCTCGTACTTCGGATGTCCCATAATTGCAGCTGACAATGTGGATTTACCTGTACCATTCGGTCCCATTACAGCGTGGAACTCTCCGCCTTTTATTTCAAGGTTTACCCCTTTTAAGATCTCTTTTCCTTCGATTTCAACGTGAAGATCTTTTATCGTTAATGTTGAAGCAGCCATATCTATACCTCCAGAAATATATAATCATTATTCTCATTTTATTCTCATTCTAATTTTATAACAAATGAAAAGTAAATACAACTTTAAAAATTGATTTGATTGAACGGTCTCAAGTGTAACAAAGATCAGCGCTTTATTAAAGCCGCTTAAAAAGAAAAAGAGTGGAATCCCACCCTTTTGTTAAAGATTGATTTTCTCATTAAGCTGCTCAGAAAAGTGTTTGCTTTTCTCATAATCAAGCTCGCGCTGCCGTTCAACTTCCATCCTTGCGTCCAGCCGGCGGCTGTATTCTCCGTATCCGATGCCATATGTTTTGTGCATCGCTTTTTCCATTTCCGCCGTATAGTCCAAATCAAGTTTATCCTGGCTGCTGCAAATAATGAATCAATCCCTTCAAGTATTTGCTTCTATTTTATCAATGATACAGCATCTCTTCAAAGAGGCTGAGACTTGATATGAAGTCACATAAACCATATACGTCCCGTCAGGTTAAACGAGAAAGGATTTTCGGAATATTCCTGCTATTAATGCGTTGTGCTGCCAAATTCCTGAATACATTGCTGCACAACCGTTACGCCTTGGCTTAATGCGGCGCCGCCTCCGAAAGCAGCCGCGACGCTGACTGTTTCGAGAATGTTTTCCTCAGTCGCTCCTTGGTCGATGCAGCCTTTCGTATGGTAGATCATGCAGTATTCATCTTGGGCATGAATGCTGATTCCGAGAGCGATCAGCTGTTTTTCCTTTTCAGTCAGTGAATTGGCCGCAAAACACTGCTCAGTGAATTCATTAAATTTTCTTCCCATCATCGGCATTTTTTGTTCAAAAGTGCCTAAACCTTCTTTATATTGTTTTAAGGCGTTCTGCATGTTTCCACTTTCATTATATTGAGTCAACAAATATCCCTCCAGCTCGATTAAAATTCCTTTTTATTATGAACCGCTTTTAGGAAATTACACAAAAAACCCCGGATTTTCATCATCCGGGGGTTTGATTCTTATTCAGCTACTGGAAGCACAGCTCCATCGTACTTTTTATCAATGAAGTTTTTAATTTCTTTAGAATGAAGAACTTCCATTAAAGCTTTAATTTTTTTAGAATCTTCCTCACCTTTACGGACTGCAATGATGTTGGCATACGGATTGTTCTTTGTTGACTCAACTTCAATCGCATCTTTTTTAGGGTTTAATTTATTTTGGATCGCATAGTTCACATTAATGAAGACTGCGTCTCCTTCTTTGTTTTCATATGCTTTTGCAGTTAATTCAGGTGCGATTTTCTTGAACTTAAGGTTTTTCGGATTTTTTGTGATGTTTTTCTGAGTCGCATCCACTGCTTCTACTTTTGAATCCAGCGTAATTAATCCGGCGTTTTGAAGCATTGCAAGCATACGTCCCTGCTCAGCCACGTTATTTGTTAAAATAATCGTCGCGCCGTCTGGAAGATCTTTTAATGATTTATATTTTTTAGAGTAAATACCGAATGGCTCAAGGTGAACCGCGCCGGCATTCACAAGGTTGTAATCTGTATTTTCTTTGTTTTCTTGGTCAAGATAAGGAACGTGCTGGAAGAAGTTTGCATCAATTTCTTTTTCCGCCAACGATTTATTGTACATTTTATAATCGCTCAGCACTTTTACTTTTAGCGTGTAGCCTTTTTCTTTCAGCAGCGGCTCTGCTTCTTCGAGAATTTCCGCGTGCGGTGTTTTTGTCGCAGCAACGACAATTTCTTTTGAATCACTTGCATTATTTGATCCGCAAGCAGCCATAACCCCTGCAAAAACAATAAGTAGTGCGCCTAAGAATAACTTTTTCAATGTAAATCCTCCCTTATCGTTTATCTATTATATTCGTTATCAAATCACCGATAATCTGAAGAATAAAGACGATGATCAGAATAAACACAGTTGCAACTAGTGTAACATCACCATTATTTGATTGATAGCCTTCAACATACGCTAGGTTTCCAAGTCCTCCCGAACCGATCGCGCCGGCTATTGCTGTAGAGCCGATCAATGCGATGGCAGTGACTGTAATACCTGAGATAAGCGCCGGCATTGATTCCGGCAGCAGCACCTTAAAGATAATGGTTGATGTTTTTGCGCCCATGGATTTGGCTGCTTCAATCACACCTTTATCCACCTCGCGCAAGGCAATTTCGACAAGACGGGCATAAAATGGCGCCGAACCGATCACTAGTGCCGGCAGAGCCGCATTCGGACCTAAAATCGTTCCTACTAAAATCTTAGTAAAGCCCAGTAATAAAATAATTAAGATAAGGAATGGAATGGATCTGAAAACATTGACAACCGCCGCAATCACACTGTTAATCGCTTTATTTTGCCACAAGCTCCCTTTAGCTGTAAGAAAGAGCAGCAACCCGAGAACGATACCGATAATAAAAGCGAAGAACAAGGAAATCAGCGTCATGTACAGCGTTTCATACGTTGCGCCCCATAGTTCTGTCAAATCAACGTTCGGAAACCATTTTTCAAACATTCGTGATCACCTCTGCTTCCACCTGTTTGTCTTTAATAAACCGGATCACGTTTTGTACTTCTTCGTTTTCTCCATCAATATGGATAAAGAGAGAGCCGTAAGCCCCATCCTTCGTTTGCGAGATTTTCCCTTGCAGAATATTAACATCTACATTAAAATTCCTGATCATCTCTGTAATGAGAGGCTGTTCTGCAGCTTCTCCGACAAAGGTGAGCTGAACAGTTTTCCCTGACGTATTTTCATCAAGGAAATGCTGGATCGTTTCCTTTGTTTCTTCCGGTTCTGTCACTTGCTGTACGAAACGTTTCGTCATTTGTTCCTTCGGATTTCTGAAGACATCGAGTACATCGCCTTCTTCCACAACTATACCGTTTTCCATAACAGCCACCCGGTTGCAAATTTTGCGGATTACATGCATTTCATGCGTAATCAGCACAATGGTCAGACCGAGTCTTTCATTTATATCGGATAAGAGAGCCAAAATTGAATCTGTCGTTTGCGGATCAAGTGCGGATGTCGCTTCATCGCAAAGGAGAACCTTCGGATTATTGGCGAGCGCTCTTGCAATCCCGACACGCTGCTTTTGTCCGCCGCTCAACTGTGATGGATACGATTTTTCTTTTCCTTCTAATCCTACCAGTTTAATGAGTTCATCGGCACGCTTGATTCGGTCGCTTTTTTTCACGCCGGCGATTTCTAACGGAAACATAATGTTATCTCTCACCGTACGAGACCAAAGCAAATTAAAATGCTGAAAGATCATGCTGATTTCTTGGCGGGCTTTTCGCAAGCCGCGGCCGTTTACTTCATTTATTTTGCTGCCCGCTACCTCCACGATGCCTGAGGTTGGTTTCTCAAGACCGTTAAGCAGACGGATTAAGGAGCTTTTACCCGCTCCGCTATATCCAATAATTCCAAAAATCTCACCCTTATTTATTGAGAGGTTAACATCTTGGACAGCGTTGACATCCCCATGTTTTGATTTATAAACTTTTGAAACATTTTGAAGATTGATCAAATCAATCACCTGCCTTAACACTATTCTAAGAAATCTTCCGGCGATTAATCGGCAAAAGAAAAAGCCTTTCTGCACATATGAGCAGAAAGGCTTCTTTTCATCGCCTTTCTCTCATCTTCCAAAGCGAATCGCTTTGTGTGAATTGGCACCTTTTCAACAATGTTGATGGTTGCCGGGCTTCATAGGGCACTTCCCTCCACCTCTCTTGATAAGAGAAATATATAGTTCTTTTTACGTCCGGAAATTCTTAATGTAGAATAGCATGGCAAATCATATGATGTCAATAAAATAAATGATGCCATCTTTTTCTATAAAATTATGAATATTCTAGTTTTATACTTTTTGAACCCTCTGGAAAAAACCGTTTGTCAGCCAGAGGATGGCTTCAAGCTTGAGCAGCGCTCTAAAAGATCCTTTCACTTTAAGGCTTCCGCTTTGAATTAAATTTTGAAGGGAAGTATCTCCATGCAGCAGATGAATGATCTCCGCTTGATTTCCATAAAAGGTCAGGTTGGACGTTTTGGGCTGAGAAATTTTTTTCATTTCTCCCCGTTCGTTTATCGAGAAGGTAAAAGCTTCTGTCTCACCTTGAAAGGTGATAAGCAGGGTTGAAGCATTCAATAGGGGTTTTAAAAACAGACGCTGATACTCTTCCTCTAACACTTCCGTTTTTTCCACTTGTACAACCTCCTATTCATTGGTCATACATACACATTTCTCTGCGGGCAGCTAGAACCCTCTATAAAACGAACGACATTTTCCATAGTTATTTCCCGAGAAATATGTCATAAACGGGATGTATTGGAAGCTTTTTGTTTAATCATATCGTACAGGTAGGAAACAGAGTGAAAAGCATAACCTCTTTCAACTACTTTTCCATCTTTGAAAAGAAGAAAACAAGGAACACTTTCAATCTTGTAGGCTTTTGCGAATGTCGGAGAATAGTTTACATTATTTTTATAATAGGCGACTTGCGGCAGCATTTCTTCAACAACAGACAGCATTTTGCCCGCAAGCTGGCAAGTGCCGCAAAAAGGAGTATATAAATATAGGAGATAGACGTCTTCTTTTATCAATTCGAGCTCTTGCTCTTGAAGTTCTTTCATTTGATTCAAACACCTCGGGTTTATCCATCAAGAAAATTTGTATGAACATTGATATTTGCGCGAAGTAATACGGAAGCAATATGACGGCTCGGCGCTGCCGCCACCTCTTTGAACGTTCTGTCGATATATAAATGGCAGGCGTCGGGCAATTCTCTCTTCAGCTGTTTTCTCAATTTCTCTCCGGATTCATCTGCATCAACCAAAATATACACATCTTTATCATAAAGCTGATCAGCAAGTTCTTCCAGCTTCGTCTGGCCGAGCGTTCCGTTTGTACACACAATACACGCAGATTCATTGAGGACGCTTTTGATTTTTTGCTTATCGGATTTCCCTTCAACTATAATGACTTTTTGTAAATCGTCCAATATCATTTGTCATCACCTGTCACATGAATTTTGAAGCGCTCAGATTGTAAAAGAAGGCAGTGAATATCACCGCCAACACATTAACACCAGCCGTTTTCATAGTCGCAATCCACGTACTTCGCATCGCTTCCTGAAACTGCATCGGCTGTCTTATAAAATTTTTCATTTTCAAATGAAAAACCGGGTTTAAGTTCGTATTCATTCATGCCTGTCATTTGGCCAATCATTTCATCCTCATGGTATAACGACAGCCGGCCGTTTTGAAAGCGGCCTGTTACATGATCTGTCACATCAAACCTTTGTTTGCTGATAGCCATATTGGACACCTCCCATAAAGTTAGAGTATCCAATTGACTGCACGGTTATCCGATGTAGCGATTAGTCTTCCTGTGTCATTTCATCGTATTGCTCTGATGTCATTAGGCTTTCAATTTCAGACGCATCAGAAGGTTCTACGACGATCATCCATGCCTTTTCGTAAGGAGATTCGTTTACAAACTCAGGGCTGTCGTCAAGGTCTTCGTTTACTTCTACCACTTTTCCGTTAATCGGCGCGTAAAGTTCTGATACCGTTTTAACAGATTCTACACTTCCGAAAGGCTCGTCCGCTTTAATTTCAGCGCCGACTTCTGGCAGCTCGACAAATACGATGTCGCCAAGCTCGGATTGGGCAAAATGCGTAATCCCGATTCTGACTTTTTCTCCTTCAACTTTTACCCACTCGTGTTCTTCTGAGTAACGCAAATCTTTAGGTGTGCTCATGTAAATCCCTCCATTTTTTTACTGCATATAATAAGAAGATACCATAATTCTTTAAAAACTTACATTACATCCAGTTTTTTTCGAATTGGTCTTCTTTAAAACCAACCGTCACTTTTTCTCCGTCTGATGTAATCGGGCGTTTCAACAGCATACCGTCTGAAGCGAGAAGCTCAAGCTGCTCATCTTCCGACATGTGATACAGTTTTTCCTTCAAATTCAGTTCACGGTATTTCAAGCCGCTCGTATTAAAAAACTTCTTTAGCTCCAGTCCGCTTTTTTCATAAAGCGCCTTGATTTCTTCTTTGCTTGGAGTCTGTTCTGCAATATGTATCTCGTTTATTTCTTTGCCGTGCTCTTCAAGCCATTTTTTCGCTTTGCGGCACGTTCCGCATTTAGGGTACCAGTAAAAATTCAAAGACATCTTCTTCACCCCCAGTAAATGATCGAGGTTATTTTAACATAGATTGTTTTAAAAACCTAAAACGTTGCTTACATGAAAAGTGCTCCGAGAAACCGGAGCACTTTGTGAATTACACGATATATTTTTCCGCTTGGAAAATGCCTGACGCTGCTTCGCGTTTCTTCCGGATGACATTTTTCGGCGTGATACGCGTTAATTTGCGCAGCGCGGAAAGCATCATGCGGAGTGCGTCTCCTTCTTCCATTGCAATCAGTGATTCTTTCGCGTGTGCTTCAATTTCATTTAAGGCTTCTTGTGTGAAAATTTCCGTATACATCAGCTTTTGCGCGGCTTTTTCTTCCCCATGCGCCGCGATGGCTTTTTCGGTTCTGAGCACCGCTGATTCTATCGCATACACAAGGCTGACAATGTCTGCGATGTTGACAAGCACTTCTTGTTCCTGATCAATGGATTTGCCGTATTTTTGCGCGGCAAGCCCGGTGGTAAGCAGGGCAATTTTTTTCGCCTGTCTGACGATATATTTTTCCTGTTCCAACGCACCGCTTCCCGGTTCTTCCGGCATGAGCATCATCAGCTCTTCTTGAAGCGCCTGAGCTTTTTCAAACAGCGGCAATTCTCCTTTTATTGCTTTTTTCAAAAAGGTGCTAGGCACAATCATGCGGTTGATTTCATTTGTTCCTTCAAAGATCCGGTTGATCCTTGAATCACGATATGCCCTTTCCACTTCGTATTCCTGCATAAATCCGTAGCCGCCGTGGATTTGAACGCCTTCATCCACAATGTAATCAAGCGTTTCAGAACCGAAAACTTTGTTAAGGGAACACTCGATGGCATATTCGGCGATTGATTTTGCTACTTGCCTTCCATCCTTTTGATCTTCCTCTGTCAGAACGCTCATGTTTTCTTCAAACAATCCGACGGTTCTGTATACTGAGCTTTCCATTGCGTATAGCTTTGAGGCCATAGTGGCGATTTTCTCCTGTGTGAGCGCGAAACTTGAAATTGGCGTATTGAATTGGCGGCGCTGATTCGCGTAAGCTGCTGACAGCTCGATGATTCGTTTGGAAGCGCCGATCGTCCCGACCGCCAGCTTATAGCGTCCGATATTTAAAATATTAAACGCGATGATGTGGCCTTTGCCGATTTCTCCAAGAAGATTTTCCTTCGGCACCTCTGCCTGGTCTAAAATAAGCGTTCTAGTCGAGGACCCTTTAATCCCCATCTTCTTTTCTTCAGGACCAGTGGACACGCCCGGATAATCTTTTTCCACAATAAACGCAGAAAACTTGTCACCGTCTATTTTGGCGTAAACGACAAACACATCGGCAAATGCTGAGTTGGTGATCCACTGCTTCTCTCCATTGAGAATATAGTGAGTTCCCGCTTCATTCAAGACGGCGGTTGTTTTGGCGCCGCGTGCATCTGAACCGGAGCTGGGCTCAGTCAGTGCATACGCCGCGAATTTATTGCCGGAAGCCAAATCAGGCAAATATTTTTCCTTCTGTTTTTGAGTTCCGAAAAAGACGATCGGCAATGAACCGATTCCGACATGGGCGCCATATGAAAGTGAAAAGCTGCCCGCCCGTGAGAACTTTTCCGTAATCAGCGCTGAGCTGATTTTATCAAGACCTATCCCGCCGAATTCTTCCGGTACATCCGCTCCGAGCAACCCCAGATCGCCTGCTTTTTTCAAAAGCCTGACAGAGTGCTCAAACTGATGGTTTTCAATTTCATCTACAAACGGGAGCACATCATTGACGATATAGTCCTCCGTTGTTTTCGCAATCATTTTATGTTCGTCTGTGAAATCCTCCGGTGTGTAAATTTGATCATATGTGACATCCTCTATTAAAAAACTTCCGCCCTTTTGCACTTTCACCGCTTCATGTTTCATTGTTCATCCCCCTTTTAAAGTAATTCAAATACGCCTGCTGCTCCCATACCGCCGCCGATACACATTGTGACCACGCCGAATTGTTCATTTCTTCGTTTCATTTCGTGAATGAGTGACAGGGTCAGCTTTGTGCCTGTACAGCCTAGCGGGTGTCCAAGCGCAATCGCCCCTCCATTAACGTTTACTTTTTCTTCGTCTATTCCGAGTTGTCTCATGACTTGAATGGACTGTGAGGCAAAGGCTTCGTTCAATTCAAACAAACCGATGTCGCTCAATTCCAGTCCGGCAAGCTTGAGTGCGCGAGGAATGGCTTCCACAGGTCCGATTCCCATAACCTCCGGCGGAACGCCTCCTACTGCAAATGAACGGAACTTCACCAGCGGAGAAAGCCCCAAAGCATCTGCTTTTTCCCTGTCCATCAACATCACAGCCGCCGCGCCGTCACTTGTTTGTGACGAGTTTCCCGCCGTGACGGTTCCGTCCATAGCAAACGCCGGACGCAGCGATGATAAAATGTCCGTGTTCGTTTGCGGACGAACGCCTTCATCTTGGGAAAACGTAAAGCTTTTTTCACTCGGCTTATGGTCAGGCCCGATTTGTGTCACTTTCACTTCGACAGGCACAATTTCATCTTGGAATTTGCCTTCCGAAATGGCTTTTGCCGCTTTTTGGTGACTGCGTGCAGCAAATGCATCCTGATCATCGCGGGAAACGCCGTATGTTTTCGCTACCTGCTCGGCGGTATGTCCCATGCTCATGTAATACTCTGGCGCATTTTCAGCCAGCGTGATGTTCGGGCGTGTTACATGCCCCATCATCGGAACTAGTGACATGGACTCCGCGCCGCCGGCGATTGCCGTATCATATGCGCCGAGCATAATTTTTTCAGCTCCATAGGCGATAGATTGCAGGCCCGAAGAGCAGTAGCGGTTGACTGTAATTGCCGGCACTGTATGCGGAAGACCCGCAAGCGCGCCGATGTTTCTTGCCATATTTAATCCCTGTTCGGCTTCCGGCATGGCGCATCCAATTATGAGGTCATCAATATTGCCTTCATAACCGCCTGCTCTTCTTAATGTTTCTTTCACACAAATAGCTCCCAAATCATCTGGACGGACTGTTGCCAATGATCCCTTTTTCGCTTTGCCAACCGGAGTTCTCGCTCCTGCCACAATGACTGCCTCTCTCATAAACACCCTCCTAATTCCGTAAAGGTTTTCCTTTTACAAGCATATGCTGCATTCTCGCTTGAGATTTCGCTTCGCCTGCAAGGCTCAGAAATGCTTCTCTTTCTATCTCCAATAAATAGTCTTCTTCAACCTCTGTGCCGAACGGAACTTTTCCTCCGGAAATCACATTGGCTAGTTTTTTCGCAATTTTCATATCGTGTTCTGACAGATAGCCTGACAGCTTCATTTGTTCTGCACCTAATAGGAGTGCCGCATATCCTGTTGCTCCGGTCACCTTGATTTTTTGTCTCGCAGGCGGACGGTAGCCCTTGTCATATAATGAAGCCGCAAGTTTTTTCGCATCATACAGCAGATGATCCTGATTGATGCTGATATGGTCAACTTCTGACAATATGTTCATTTCCCGAGCTTCTTGAGCGGAACTAGAAACTTTTGCCATCGCAATGGTTTCAAATGTTTTGATTGCGGCCGGCATGATATCAGCTCCGTCTTGAAGGCCTCTCAAATGGCGGCAGTAAAGCTCTTTGTTTCCTCCTCCGCCAGGAATCAGCCCCACGCCGGATTCAACAAGCCCCATATACGATTCACTTGCCGCTTGAATCCGCGCCGCCGGCAGACATACCTCCGTGCCTCCGCCGAGCGTCATTCCGAAAGGAGCTGCGACGACGGGCTTAGAGCTGTATTTAATATTCATCATTGTCTCTTGGAAACGCCGTATCACAAGGTCTACTTCAGCGTAATTGTCATCCTGCGCTTCCATCAAAATCATGGCGAGATTCGCGCCCACACAGAAATTTTTTCCCTGATTTCCGATGACAAGCCCTTTATAATGACGGTCTGTTTCCTCTAAAGCTTTATTGATCATTTGAATGATATCCAAACCAATCGCGTTGCTTTTTGAATGAAATTCAAGCAGCGCCACATCATCCCCAATGTCGATCAGGCTGGCTCCGCTGTTTTTAGCAATAACACCCTTAGATTCTTTAAGAGAAGCGAGGTGCAGGCGTTTTTTGTTTTCTTTCACCGCTCTGTATTCACCGCGGTCGTAATAAAATAGTGAGCCGTTTTCTTTGATATAGAAGGTTTCATGTCCTTTATCCAGCATTTCTTTTATCCAGCCTGGTATCGCTGCACCTTCCTGCTCCAGCTTTTCGGCTGACTGTCTGACCCCGATGGCGTCCCACATTTCAAACGGTCCGAGTTCCCAGCCAAAGCCCCATTTCATCGCCTGGTCGATAGCGAGAATATGGTCGGCAATCTCCCCGGTCAGCTGAGCAGAATATAGAAGCGTTGGCGACGTGATATTCCATAACAGTTGACCCGCCCGGTCCTCTGAATATATAAGCGCTTTCAATTTTGATTTAATTCCCTTAACCTGCGTCACCGCTTCGAGACCGGCTGTTCTCATTTTTGTACGCTCGCCGTAAGTGAGGGTCAGCGGGTCAAGCTCATATATCGTTTTCCCCTCTTTTTTATAAAAGCCTTGGCCGGCTTTGCTTCCAATCCAGCCATTTTCAAGCATTTTATTCATGAAATCAGGCAGCCGAAAAACGTCTTTCTCTTCTCCTTCAGCTTTGTCGTACACATTCTTAGCGACATGGGCGAATGTATCAAGGCCAACAACATCAAGAGTTCTAAAAGTGGCGCTCTTCGGCCTGCCGATCAGCGGGCCTGTGACGGAATCAACTTCTCCGATTTGATAGCCGCCTTTCAGCATTTCTTGGACTGTCACTAAAAGGCCGTAAGTCCCGATGCGGTTGGCGATAAAGTTTGGCGTATCTTTTGCGGCCACGACGCCTTTGCCAAGGACGTTTTCTCCAAATGACTTCATAAATGACACAACGTCCGGCGCGGTTTCTTGAATAGGAATAATCTCCAGAAGCTTTAAATATCGGGCCGGATTAAAGAAATGTGTGCCTAAGAAATGCGCCTTAAAATCATCTGATCTGCCTTCTGCCATGTCCTGCACTGAAATCCCGGATGTATTACTGGAAATAATACTGCCGGGTTTGCGATGTTCATCAACCAGAGAGAAAATTTGTTTTTTCACCTCAAGATTTTCGACCACGACTTCAATGATCCAGTCAGCTTCATTGAGCTTTCCGGCATCATCTTCTAGGTTGCCGGGCGTAATATAGCTGATGTTTTTGGCAGAAGTCAATGGAGCGGGCTTTTGTTTAAGCAGTTTTTTGACCGCTGTTTGACTCATCCTGCTGCGAACTTCGGGGCTGTCTAATGTCCTGCCCTTTTTCATATCATCCTTCGTCAATTCGTTCGGCACAATATCAAGCAGCAGAACTGGGATTCCGATGTTAGCTAAATGCGCCGCGATTCCAGAACCCATGACCCCTGATCCCAAAACGGCTGCTTTCTTAATTTGTTTGTGCATGAAACATCCCCCTTGAACTTTGAATGAATAATCATTCATTTTTAAGCTAAAAAAAATGAAACCCTTTTCTTCTTTCATCTTAAAAGATTTCGGTACTGAGTTCAATAGCTAAATTGTAAATTTTTCATTTCTGTCTGTTTTAGCGATGCGTATGAACCATTCACCATAAGGGCAACTTAAAGCCGGAGGTGAAGGGAATGGTACGAGAAAGAAAAGATCCGTCCTCAGCCGCGGTGAGCGCTGCAAGCGTAAAAGGAAATGCGGGTCCGTCTCAAAAGTATGAAGGCGGAAAACGGACAAGCCAAAACCAGCAATATAAAAAACATAACATGGAATAACAGATTGCAGCTGCTTTCGCGGCTGTTTTTTATTTTTTGATGATTCCTTTTAACACAAAAGCCGCATTGGCCGGTCTTTCTGCAATCCTTCTCATAAAATAGCTGTACCAATCCGTACCGTACGGGACGTATACCCGCATTCGGTATCCTTCCTTCGCAAGCTCCTTCTGCCGCTCCGGTCTGATTCCGTACAGCATTTGAAACTCAAATTGGCTGTTCGGAATGCGGTGCTTTGAAACGAGCTTTTTCGTAAATGCAATGATGGCATCGTCATGGGTCGCAACGGCGGTATAGTTCCCGCTTAACAGTTGAAGCTTAACCAAGTTTTGCAGATGAAGGTCGGTTCCTTTCTTATCCGGAAACGCCACCGCGGCAGATTCTTTATACGCCCCTTTCACCAGCCTGAGGTTCGGCTTAAGGGGTTGCAAGTTCCTAATATCCTCTGCGGCGCGGTACAAGTATGCCTGGATGACGGTTCCCAGCTTTTCAAACTCCGGCTTCAGCCGTTTGTAAATCCGAAGCGTCCGCTCATAGCGAGAGTAATCTTCCATATCAATTGTTACGGCGACTTCATGGTGTTTGGCTTCTTTTAAAATCGCCTTCAAATGGGATACGGCAAGTTCTTCCGAGATGTCCAGTCCGATTGAAGTAAGCTTTAGAGACAGCTCAGAATCCAGCTGATGTTCCGCGATTGCCTCGATCACCTGCTTACATTGCGCCGCGGTTTTTTTTGCTTCTTGTTCGGTGCGCGCGTATTCGCCCAGATAATCTATTGTAGCGGAAAGACCCGCCCGGTTCAGCCTCTTAACGGTTTTCACCGCAGAAGCAATTGTGTCGCCCGCAACAAATCTTCCAGCACCTAAGCGAATGCCATATGTCTTGGCGAGCTTGGTCAGGGTTCTGTTTTTAGATAAAAACAAAAACAGGCTTCGCAACATGTGATTCCCTCCGTTTCTTAATGAATCAGCATTTTATCTGTATACATTCGCCAGCTTAAGGAAACATAAAAAGAACAGAACTATAGGAGGCGTTTTTATGGATAATCAGCAGCAAAACTCAGGTATGACACCGCCTGCTGTCATTTCGACAAAGGACCATTTGTATCTGAACGACATGCTGAACTGGAATTTAATCGCGATGAAAAAAGCCCATTTTATGGCGCAGCAATGCCAGGATCAAGCCTTAAAGCAAGAGCTTGACCGCGTCGGACAAATGCATCATGATCACTACCAGAGAATTTTAAACCACTTGAATCCAAATCAAGGGCAGCAGCCATCTGGCTACATGCAATAGGAGGCTCAAATCATGAATCAGCAAAATCAGCAAAAAATCAGCAACCCGGAAACACCAGTGCCGGCGACTTCTCAAATGAATGACAGAGATTTCGTCAATGAGCTGCTGACAACAGAAAAATATATCACTTCTTCTTATTGCACAGCCTTGCACGAATTCAGCCATGAGTCTCTTTATCAGGATATTCAATCCATTTTTGATGAGTCACAAAAAGCGCAAAGAAAACTTTATGATCTCATGTTCCAGTATGGGTGGTACTCTATAGAGGCGGAGGACGCGCAAAAGCTGCAGCAGTCTCATCAAAAATTCCAGCAAACCCTTCAACAGCAATCGCCTTATCAGTAAGTCATACGGTAAAACCAGACCGGCGAAAGGATACGATGTTCTATGAGCATCTTATCCTTTTTTGTTTTGTTTTTAATCCCTTAAGAAAAGAGTTGACTTATACTTAATCCTTATTTATATTTAATAGGCATTAATTATTTTAGTGGGTTAAATATAAATTCATATTATCTATAACAGAGGAGAAATTATGATGAATGCGGATCAAGTAATGTCTGATATTCAATTGTCACTTCAGACACTTTTCCAAAAAATACAGCCTGAAATGGTAGAAAGTATGGAAAAACAGGGTGTCACACCTGCACAATTGTTCGTTTTGGCCAGCTTAAAGAAACACGGAAGCTGCAAAATTTCTGAAATTGCAGAGCGCATGGAGGTCAAGCCAAGTGCGGTGACTTTAATGGTGGACCGCCTTGAACAAAAGAATCTTGTCGTCAGAAAACATGATACAGAAGACAGAAGAGTCATCAATATTAGCCTTACTGCTGAAGGAGACAAAAAGTTTGAAGACATTTTGACGGGAAGAAAAGCAATATTGGCACGATACCTTTCGTTTCTGACAGAAGAAGAATTGTTACAGGCAGCACAGATTACTCAAAAACTTGCTCAAGCGGCTGCAGAAACAACGGAAACTTAAACATTACTAATGAAAAGAGGAAATGGTAGAAATGAGTACAGAAAGCAAAAATCCTAAACGCACTTTATTATTAACAGGCTTAATTATAGCCATGTTTTTTTCAGCGCTTGACGGTACGATTGTAGGAACTGCCATGCCGAAAATTGTGGGTGATCTTGGCGGTTTAAGTATGATGACCTGGCTGACTACGGCGTATCTTTTAACCTCAACGACTGTTGTCCCGATTGCCGGTAAATTAGCCGACTTATTAGGGCGCCGCGTTGTCTATGTTTCAGGTTTGATCATCTTTATGGCCGCGTCAGCACTGTGCGGTATGGCCAACAATATGACTGAATTGATTATATTCCGCGGATTACAGGGAATAGGCGGCGGTATCATGATGCCAATGGCTATGATTGTAGTCGGGGATTTATTTACAGGTAAACAGCGTGCCAAATTTCAAGGGGTCTTTGGGGCGATTTACGGTCTTGCATCCGTCATCGGACCGCAGATCGGCGGCTGGATTGTCGATACTTTAAATTGGAAATGGGTCTTTTACATTAACCTTCCTGTCGGGATTGTTGCCGTTATTTTCATTGCCAGAGGGTTACAGGGCCGCAAACAGACAGGGCCGATCAATTTCGATATTGCCGGCATTTTCACCATGGTTGTCGGTGTCGTAAGCTTGCTTCTTGCTCTTAGTTTCGGAGGTAAAGATTACGCTTGGGATTCTTGGCAGATTCTCGGGTTGTTCGCGCTCGCCCTTATCGGCATTATAGGTTTTATCATAGCGGAAACAAAAGCAAAAGAACCGATTCTTCCTATGTATTTATTTAAAAACAGAACGTTTACATTCCTGAATCTGATCGGCTTCTTTATGAGTATCGGGATGTTCGGCGCAGTCACGTTTGTTCCTTTCTTTATGCAGGGGATTGTGGGTGTCAGTGCGTCTGAATCAGGCACCATTATGACGCCGATGATGGTCTCTATGATTATTACGAGTATTATCGGCGGTCAGCTTGTGTATAAAGTGGGAATTAAGCCGCAAATTATTACAGGTATGGTGATTATGGCAGGCGGGTTCCTTCTGTTAACAACATTGGACCTTGATACGAGTAAGCTTGTGGCGACAAGCTACATGGCGATCATAGGGCTTGGCATGGGTCTGGTCATGCCGATTCTCACATTAGCGCTGCAAGAGAGCTTTTCAAAAGAGGAGCTTGGAGTTGTCACCTCCTCAAGCCAGTTCTTCCGCTCGATTGGAGGAACATTTGGAATTACGGTGCTGGGGGCCGTAATGAACGCCAGATCAGGCACCCTTTTAACCGACAAACTCGTTCCTTACTTAAACTCGCTTCCGGCACAGGCCAGTTCCTTTGCCGACCAGTTTAAAGGCATGATAGACAAAGATCCGCAAGGGCTGCTTCAGTCTCTGTTCAGTCCGGAAGCAGTAAAACAAATTCCGGCGGCGTTTTCTTCACACATCGTGCCGATTTTAAAAACATCTTTGATGGATTCGCTCCACAGTGTGTTTTACACAGGCCTCGCCTTTATTGTGATCGGAGCCGTACTCACTTTGTTCGTCAAACCGATTAAGCTTTCTAATAAAAAGGCTGGGGAGGAGCAAGAAAAAGAGGAGAAGGCAAAAGCAGTCGGATCTCCTTCCCACTAGTTTGTATGATGAGAAGCCCGCAGAATTTTATTATTCCGCGGGTTTTTTGCTGTTAAAAAATGCAGTTTGTCAGTCAGCACAAAAAACAGTTTGCCGTGTGAGCTGCGTGGCAAACTGCTTTTTTATAGGTCACTATTTTTTTCGATGTTCTTCATTTAACTCTTTAATATGCTGAATGACTTCTTTAATGCCCTGTTTGGCGTCAGGATACGATTCGTTCCAATGCCTCACAAGCGGAGGCATGCTTTTGGCCATGTGCGTATACAATATCCATTGCTTCACGTCTTCTTTTAATTCAGCGTCTGTTTCACCAAGTAGAAGTTCTGTGTATTTTTCCAGTAATCCGTCGAGCTGTTCTTGTAGTTTTTGCTCCATTTTCACACCTTCCTCTCTGCGTAAAAACAAAAAGGAGCAGCCGCTCTCTGGCGGAATCTCCTTTGCTGCGGTACTTATCCGTGAGATGAAAGAGCCGTTTCCTGAACAATACATCTGCCCCGTCCGTGCGGAATACAAAGAGGCGTTCCAAACAGCGGGTCTTGTGTCACCTGACAGTTCATAGAAAACACATTTTGCACGAGATCACAGTTTATGACTTCTTCCGGCCGGCCCTCAGCGTAAATTTGTTTGTCTTTAATCGCAACCAAATGATGGGCGTAGCGGCAGGCTAAATTCAAATCATGCAGAACCATCACAATCGTCCGTTGTTCCTTTTCGTTCAGTTCAAACAGCAAATCCAGGATTTCGATCTGATGGGTCATGTCCAGATAGGTTGTCGGTTCATCAAGAAGAATAATATCCGTTTCTTGTGAGAGTGTCATTGCGATCCAAGCCCGCTGCCGCTGTCCGCCTGACAACGAATCAACGGCACGGTCAGCCATCTCTTCCAGCTTTGTCGCTTTGAGCGCTCTATTCACGGCATCCTCATCAGCTTTTGACCATTGTTTCAGCCAGTTTTGATACGGATATCTTCCTTGCTTGACCAGCTGATGCACGGTTAATCCCTCCGGAGCAGCGGGCCCCTGCGGCAATATCGCAAGCTCCTTCGCGACCTCTTTTGTCGGCAGTTTGGCGATTGCTTTTCCTTCGAGAAGCACAGATCCGCCCTGCGGCTTCATCAGCCGCGCCAAAGAACGTAAAAGTGTCGATTTTCCGCAGCCGTTGCTGCCGATAAATACGGTTATCTCACCTTTTGGAATCGTTAAATTCAACTCATCAATAATAACAGCATCCCCGTACCCTAAGCTCAACGTTTCTGTAGAAATTGCACTCATACCCGTAACCGCTCCTTTTCGCTGACTTTAGCAACACTTATGTATTGCGCTTTATACTGAATGTATGTTTCTCAAATATCATCATCTATACAAGTGATAAAATAATCACTTCACTATAAGGCCATATATCCTTCATTGTAGCAGATAACAATGACTTTGAAAATCATTTTCAATTAGTTTTTGGAACGAATGGGAATCTTACGGGCTCTTCCGGATGATGCTATTTTTTTATTTCTCTTACAGTTCCGTCGTGAAGCTTTATGTTCAAACGAAGATGGTCGTAGTGGCTGTCTAAATTAAAGGATTCCAGTACATTCCGAATCGTTTCTTGATCTGTCATATGCTGATTGACCGCAAGCTCGCTCAGGATCATTTTCATTTCATCCAGCGCTTCTTCACCTTCCTGGTGAATGCCTGACAGCTTATCTTCAATTTCAGCCTTTTCATTCTCCCCGTTCTTTTGGTACATGCCTTCATAGCGGTTATGCTCCCCGTTTCCATAGTTCACCTGGAGCGAGAAGTGATCATAAGGCACAGGCTTCATATTTGAAACAGGCGCGTTTTCGGCCGCGGAATTTCCTTGCTGTTGTTCTTCATTCAGCCGGCAGCCCGCTATTAATATCACCACGAGACAAATGGCTCCCGTCATCCTGATCACGCTCATTTTATTCACTCCTATAGTTTCCATTCTTTTTAGCTATGTCCAAGGGAAGGATTCCTCATTCATGAAGAAAAAACCGAAGCCATTATGCTTTTTCGCACAAAAAAGCCGGAGCCTAAAAAGACCCCGGCTTATCCTATAGCTTAAGATTCGGTCAGTTTCAAAAACTCCTCGGCATCCTGTACCGTCAGACTTATGGCTTGTTCCCAAAAATCCCGTTTGGTTAAATCAGCGCCTAAATGCTTCATCGCCAAATCTTCCACTGTCATTGAAGCTGTATCATGCAAGAGAGCCATGTATTTTTCTTCAAACCCGGCTTTTTCCTGTAAAGCCGAAGCGTAAATGCCAAGTGAAAACAGATAGCCGAATGTATACGGAAAATGATAAAACGGCACTCTTGTAATATGAAAATGAAGCTTTGACGCCCAAAAATGCGGATGATACTCTCCTAAAGCGCCGCAGAAAGCTTCCTGTTGAGCCTCAATCATCAGCTCATTTAATCTATCAGCCGGTACAATTCCCTGTTTCCGCTCTTCATAAAATGCCGTTTCGAATAAAAATCTGGCATGGATATTCATGAAAAACGCGACGCTTCTCTGGACTTTATCTTCAAGCAAAACAAGTTTTTGTTCCTTGGTTTCCGCCTGTTTTACTGTTGCATCAGCAACGATCATTTCCGCAAAGGTAGAAGCCGTTTCAGCTACGTTCATTGCGTAGCCTCTGTTTAACGGGCGCACATTCAGCATGGCTTCCTGATGAAACGCGTGGCCGAGTTCATGGGCTAGTGTGGCGACGTTTGAAGCGCTGCCCGAATAGGTCATAAATATGCGTGACTCCCCGCTTTCCGGAAAACTTGTACAGAAGCCTCCGACTCTTTTTCCGCTGCGGTCTTCCGCTTCAATCCAGCGGTCTCGGAACGCTTTTTCGGTAAATGCTGAAAGCTTTTGGCCGAACGTCGCAAACTGACTGACAATCAAATTCGCCGCTTCATCATACGAATATTCCTTCACGTCATCTCCGACGGGCGCTTCAACGTCAAACCAATTCAGCTGGTCGACGCCAAGGAGTGACGCTTTTCTATGCAGATAATTAACAAACGGCTTTTTATGATCGGTGATGACCTGCCACATGACATCCAGCGTTTCTTTTTTCATTCGATTAATGGCAAGCGGCTCTTTAAGCGCATTGTCCCAGCCCCGCGCTTTATAGGTTTGCAGACGGAATCCCGCCAGATGGTTTAATGTGCTGCTGAAAATGTCCTCTTCCCGCTCCCAAGCTTTATTCAGGCGCTCCCACACTGTTTTTCTGACAGAACGGTTTTGGGAAGACAGCAGATTCTCCGCCTGTCCGACGGATAATTGTTTATCTTCATACGGAATTGTGATTTTCCCGACAATCGTGTTGTACAAATCCCCCCACGCATGATAGCCGTCAACGGCCAATCCCTCGATAAGTGTTTCTTGATCTGCACTGAGTTTTTCAGCGATACGTTCTCTTCTTTCTTGTAATATGTATGCGATTTCTTGAAGATCCTGCCTGTTAAGCAGCTTTTTCCATACAGCATCATCAATGCGGGCAAGCTTATGATCGAATGTGACGAGAGCAGACTTGAAATCCGCATTCAGCCGGCTGATGCGCGCTTTGTGTTCATTGGCCTTTTGATCATTGATGTTTTGAGACTGAAGACAAATGACAAAGGCGCCCGCCTGCTGAATTTTGACGACGATCTCTTCAAACTTGCTGAGTATTCTTACCAGCTCTTCTTCATCTTCGGCAGTCTTTGGCAGCTGAAATGCATCTGTCATTTCTTTGAAAGCATGCAGACTTTGGGATAGCTTTCCGATATACGCTGTAAGCTCCGGAGACCCGCTTCCCCCTTTAAAAAATGTCTCAAGATCCCACGTTTCGTTTACGCCTTGCAATGTCATGACCCAAAACCCCTTTCTCACTTTCTTTCATTATAAAATAATTCTGAATTATTGTATAAAAATATCTCCTATTTCAGGAAATCTTTTCTACGGCCTTTATAGATGAATGGGCCTGATGATAGTACAATACCTTTATGAATATAGAACGGGGGAATTATTTTGAATCAAAAAATTGCGATTGTGACTGGAGCCACCAGCGGTTTCGGTCTTTTGACTGCTGTAAAGCTCGCGCAGACTTACACCGTTATCGCAACGGCGAGACAACCGGAACAAGCGAGTGCACTAAGGGAGACGGCCGCACTGCACAATGTGGAAGCGTTCATTCATATCACAGCGTTGGATGTAACCGATGAGCGGTCCATTTCAGACTTCGGGGAAGCACTGCAGGCATACGGCCCGGTCGATTTGCTCGTAAACAACGCCGGAACGGCCTATGGCGGATTTATTGAAGAATTGCCAATGGATCATTTCAGAAAACAGTTTGAAACCAATGTGTTCGGTTTGATCAGCGTCACAAAAACTGTTCTGCCTTATTTGAGAAAACACGGCGGCGCCAAAATCATAAATGTCAGCAGCATAAGCGGTTTGACCGGATTTCCCGCTTTATCCCCCTATGCATCTTCCAAGCATGCGCTGGAAGGGTTTTCGGAAAGCCTGCGCCTTGAGATGCTTCCCTTCGGCATAGAAACAGCGCTGGTAGAACCCGGCTCCTACCAAACCTCGATCTGGCGGAAATCCATATCAGGCAATATGACAGCACCCGCACCCGAATCAGCCTATCACCACTACTACAAAACGATTCTGTCATATGTAGAAAAAAATGAAATCGAAAGCGGAAACCCTCAAGAAGTCGCCGATCTCATTTATCAATTAGCATTGAAAAAACGCATCAGAAAATTACGTTACCCGGTCGGAAAAGGCGTTAAGCTGACACTGCTGTTCCGCGCCCTTTTTCCTTGGTCTTTCTGGGAGTATATCCTCAAGAAAAAACTGTTCAAATAATCGTTATTTATAATAATTATAATTTAGTATTGATTTCTATATGAGATGTGGTACAATTAATTTAACAGATCACAAGGAGGACGTTATAATATGAATGTACAAGATGTAAAAAAAGAGAGCACAGTAATTGAGAATTCAATGAACACCCAATTATCTAACTGGTTTCTGCTTTACTCTAAGCTCCACCGTTTTCACTGGTATGTAAAGGGACCGCATTTCTTTACACTTCATGAAAAATTCGAAGAGCTATATAACCAAGCGGCGGAAACAGCCGATACCATTGCGGAACGTCTGCTTGCCATCGGCGGCCATCCTGCGGCTACGCTGAGTGAGTACCTTAAGCAGGCATCCATCTCTGACGGAGGCAGCGAAACAGCCGCATCAGAAATGGTCAAGACATTGGTCGATGATTATAAACAAATCAGCAGCGAATCAAAATTCGTCATTGGACTTGCCGAAGAAAACAATGATCATGCAACGGCTGACCTGTTTGTCGGATTGATAGAAGACATTGAAAAACAAGTGTGGATGCTGTCCTCTTTCTTAGACTAAAAAAGCTGAACCCCAAGGGTTCAGCTTTTTTCATATCCGGCCAATCAGCGGGAACTGCTTTCTGTTTGCTTCGTCAGCGAAACATTGAGTGTTTTTGTTTTTCCGTTTCGAATGACTTGAATCGTTGTTTTGTCGCCCACTTTTAAATCCTTATAAAGGATTTCCCGAATATCCGCACTGCTCTCCACATCTTGGCCGTTTAGTTTGACGATGATGTCTTCAGAGCGAATGCCGGCTTTTGCCGCAGGGGAATTGGATTGGACTTCTTTTACATAAGCCCCTTTGCTCAGCTGATTTCCGAATAGGCCCAGCGTATTTTCTTGATAGGTTTGCGGGACTTGCGACATATCGACCATTTGAACTCCCAAGAACGGTCTCTCTACCTTTCCGTTTGCCAGCAGCTCGTCAACGACCGGTTCCACGTCGTTACTTGGAATGGCGAATCCGAGAGACTCTACGCCGTTTTCACTGACCTTTAGGCTGTTGATTCCGATGACTTGCCCGCTGGAATTGATTAACGGGCCTCCGCTGTTCCCCGGGTTGATCGCAGCGTCTGTTTGCAGCACATTCATCTCAACTGTTCCTTGGGTTGTATCCACATCAATCGTCCGGTCAAGGCCGCTGATAATCCCTTGCGTCACCGTACCGGAAAACTGCTGTCCGAGCGGGTTTCCGATGGCGATCACTTTTTCTCCGGTGCGAAGCTGTGAAGAATCTCCGAAGCTCGCTACTTTATCAACATTTTCTGAGCTTATTTCCAAAACAGCCAAATCGGTTATTGCATCGCTTCCTACGAGCTTGGCGGTTTCCGTTTTCCCATTATATAACGTAACCGTGAGTTTATTAGCGCCCTCTACGACATGGTTATTCGTAATGATATAGGCTTTCTTATTGTCCTTCTTAAAAATAACACCCGATCCTGTTCCGCTCTCACTCTCAGAACTCGAACTGCTTTCTGTGCCGAATGTATTATTTTGAGAACTTTGAAGGTTGGAGATTCCGACAATTGCCGGCTCCAAGTCTTCTACCATGTCAGCTACGTTTGTCGCGTTCGTCACCGGCGTTGTTGTAAAGTTGTCTGACTGCACCTGCTTATTCGCTGAAACGGTCTCGGTTGTCTGATTATGGTTAGACGGCAGATGAGGCGCGATGCCGAGCATCAAACCTCCGCCGATGATTCCGCCTAAAATCGGACTCAACCATGCGGCTCTCCGTTTTTTTTCTTTTTTTACGGCCGTTTCTTTCTGTTCCATTTCTAAAGCAGCTGCTGTTTCTTTGTGTCCGGCCTCCTGAGAAACAGGCTGATCAAGCAATTTTTGTTCCTGATGCTCAATCAGCTCTGGCTTGTCTGTATGTGACGGTTCATCATTTGAATGAAGGGGTTCATTTTTGTCATCACGTTTATAATCCATTTTCGCACGCTCCTTATACGGTTTTCCATTTATCATTACATATTTATCGCATGTACAAGTTCAATTGTTCCTATAATGAGGAGAAAAGCAAAGCACCAAAATAGTGTATGTTTTATCATATAACATTTTCCTCGCTTTTTTCATTCCTTTCTTCCCTTATACACATCATAAACAAACATTGTGGGATAAAAATGAAAAGAATATGTGAAATTATGAAAATCTGCCTGAGTTGTGTTAAAACTAGTTATAATGACGTTGAAAGGATGTGAATTGCCTTGTCATATACCATTTATCTAGTTGAAGATGAGGATAATCTGAATGAATTGCTTACAAAATATTTAGAGAACGAGGGCTGGGACATTACATCTTTCACAAAAGGGGAGGATGCCAGAAAACAGATGCAGCCGTCACCCCATCTATGGATTCTCGATATTATGCTGCCTGATACGGACGGCTACACTTTAATAAAAGAAATAAAAGAAAAAGACCCTTATGTGCCGGTCATCTTTATTTCCGCACGTGACGCTGATATTGACAGAGTACTTGGCTTAGAGCTTGGGAGCAATGATTATATTGCAAAGCCCTTTTTGCCGAGAGAGCTGATCATTCGTGTTCAAAAGCTTTTGCAGCTTGTATATAAGGACGGGCCTGCGGCGAAAAGGACTGAAACGATCGTGTCTTCCTATAAAGTCGCCGAGGAAGCCCGGGAGGTTTATGATGAGAAGGGGAATTTAATCAACCTGACATCGAAGGAATTTGATCTGCTGCTCTTATTTATTCATCATAAAGGACACCCCTATTCCAGAGAAGATATTCTCTTAAAGGTGTGGGGACATGATTATTTCGGAACCGACAGAGTCGTCGATGACCTCGTACGGCGGCTGCGCAAGAAGATGCCTGAATTAAAAGTCGAAACCATTTACGGGTTCGGCTACAGGATGATGACATCATGAAAAACAGGCCGCTCGCTTTTCAGATTTGGGTTGTCATATCAGGGATTTTGCTGGCTATATCCATTTTATTACTCGTGCTTTTTTCTAATACATTAAGAGATTTCTTTACTAATGAGACGTATACAACAATCGAAAATGAGCAGCATGTGCTGACCGAGTACCGTCTTCCCGGTTCAATCGAAAGACGCTATTACAGCGAGGAAGCAACGGCTCCGACGACTGTGCGATCCGTGCAGCACGTGCTCTTGCCTGAAAGTGAAGATGCTGCCAGCGACAGGAATTTAACAACGCTGTCATCATCATTTATTCATAAGGTGTACAAGCTGGCGAACAAGCAGGATGTAAAAATGAAACGCTATAGCGAAGATGTAAACGGAGAAAAGGTGTTTTTTGTTATTAAAAAGGGGCTTTCGGTAAATGGCCAATCTGCGATGATGCTCTCCTACGCTCTTGATTCCTATCGGGATGATCTGGCATTTACTTTATTCAAGCAGCTGCTGTTTATTCTCACAGGCGTCATCTTGTTAAGCTGGATTCCCGCGATTTGGCTTGCAAAGTACTTATCACGTCCGCTTGTCAGCTTTGAAAAGCACGTCAAACGCATTTCGGAACAAGATTGGGATGATCCGGTTATCGTTGACCGCCAAGATGAAATCGGGAAGCTGGGCCATACGATTGAGGACATGCGCCAAAAGCTGGTTCAAAAAGATGAAACAGAGCGAACGCTTTTGCAAAATATTTCGCATGATTTAAAAACCCCGGTGATGGTCATCAGAGGTTATACGCAGTCCATTAAAGATGGGATTTTTCCTAAAGGGGACCTCGAAAATACGATAGATGTCATTGAAGGCGAAGCGGAAAAATTAGAGAAGAAAATTAAGGATTTATTATATTTAACCAAGCTGGATTATTTATTAAAGCAAAATGTGCATCATGAAACATTCAGCATTGCAGAAGTGACTGAAGAAGTGATCGAGAGGCTGAAATGGTCTCGAAAAGAATTGTCGTGGGTCATTGATGTAGAAGAAGACACCGTAATGCCCGGTGATCCTGAACAATGGAGCAAGCTGCTCGAAAACATACTGGAAAATCAAATCCGGTACGCTGAAACAAAGATTGAAGTCAGCATTAAAAAGGATGTTCAGAACATCTTCATCACGATTAAAAATGACGGGCCCCATATTGAAGATGAGATGCTTTCCAGCCTGTACGAGCCTTTTAATAAAGGGAAGAAAGGCGAATTCGGCATTGGTCTCAGCATCGTAAAACGTATTTTAACTCTTCATAAGGCGTCAATCGCAATTGAAAATGACAAAACAGGAGTAACCTACCGTATAGCAGTACCAAAGAAATAGACTGTGACTTTTTGCAGTCTTTTTTTATGTGAAGGAATAACCGTTAAAATCTCTGTAGTTCGTTTTTATCGGCTGTTTACATTGATGAACCCATTTCTTCTCAGACAAGGTTTGCTTAGGATAAGTGACTTTTTCAACTTTAATCCCTCTGTTTCGTAAGCGGCTGATCATTTCGTCCAATTCTTTCATGTAGATTCACCCTTTCACGTGAATTTTGACCGTTTGGTCATCTCACTTTATAATATAAATAATACAGGATAAAAAAACAAGTTACAATACGGTTAAATTTATAATATACAGATATGACCCTATAGTCATATCCTCATATTTTTTTTGTCGCAACCGTCAGCCTCCGGGCTCCGAAAGGGTGAAACCATTGAAGGAAAAAGAGAAACTGATTATTGAAGCTGCAATTAAACTGTTTGCTCAAAAAGGGTATAAATCAACTTCGGTACAAGAAATTGCCGATGAATGCAAAATGTCTAAAGGCGCTTTTTATATTTACTTTCCTTCCAAGGAAGCGCTGCTCTTATCTATGCTGAACTACTATTATGATAAAATGTTTACCCGAATCCATCATATTCAAACAAAGAGCGGCACCCCAAGGTCAGCCTATAAGGAGCAGCTTGCTGTTTTTTTTGAAAATATTCTTGAACATAAAGACTTTATTACTATGCAGATGAGAGAAGGATCTCTTCCTTATACGGAAGAAGTCGAGCAATGCGCGAAAAAAATCCGTCAGGCTGTTCTTCAGTTTCACATTGACAGTCTATTGAATATGTACGGAGCAAAAGCAGAGCCTTATACAGCCGAGCTTTGTTTTTTGATCGAAGGAATCAGTCAGATTTATCTGGAATTAATTATTGTAACAGGGCAAACTCTGAAGCCTGAGCAATTAGCGGAAACGGTTATTAAGAGAATTGATGACATGGTGAATGGGATGGCAGAAAGAAATGAATATCCTTTCATCTCGCTTGATGAAGCGAGCTCGCTGTTTGGGCCCCTGTATCACGGGAGGCCTGACCCTCTTAGTGAGTCTATTATCAAAGAGATTCGCATAAAGATCGGCAAGATAAACACAATCTCTGCGCCTGAATTAACTGAAAGCCTCGATATTCTTGAAGCGGAGATGAAGAAAAAAACACCGAAACAAGCAATCATCAAGGGGATGATTCTTAACCTGAAGGAGTCGGAAGCAATTGCCAAAGAGGCAGAACAGCTCCGTTACTTATTAAAACAGCAATTTATTTAGAAGGAACGGCTGCTTATACAAGCAGCCGTCTTTTTTCTATTACGCTTTTGGTTTCACCATATCCTCAGGTTTGACCATCTCGTTAAATTGCTCTTCTGTCAGCAATTCAAGCTTGAGAGCCGCTTCTTTTAAGGTCAATCCCTCTTTATGGGCAAGCTTCGCGATCTTCGCCGCATTTTCGTAGCCGATATGCGGGTTCAGCGCTGTCACAAGCATCAGAGAGTTTGACAGGTTTTCCTGAATGGTTTCTTTATCTGGCTCAATACCGACAGCACACTTGTCATGGAAAGAGTTCATTCCGTCACTGAGAAGCTGTACTGATTGAAGGAAGTTATAAATGATAACCGGCTTGAATACGTTCAGCTCGAAGTTCCCCTGACTCGCGGCAAAGCCGATTGTTGCATCGTTCCCCATGATTTGCGCAGCAATCATCGTAAGTGCTTCGCTTTGTGTCGGATTGACTTTACCCGGCATAATAGAACTTCCAGGCTCATTTTCAGGGATAACGATTTCTCCGATTCCGCAGCGCGGTCCGCTCGCCAGCCATCTGACATCATTGGCGATTTTCATTAAGTCAGCCGCAAGAGCTTTTAATGCGCCGTGTACATACGTGATTTCATCATGGCTTGTAAGCGCATGGAATTTATTCGGTGAGCTTTTGAACGTTTGCCCGGTTAGTTTCGTGATCTCTTCTGATACGAGTTCTCCAAACTCCGGATGGGCGTTGATTCCCGTTCCAACAGCCGTGCCGCCAATCGCAAGCTCACGGATTTTTTCCGTTGCTTCCAAAATCATTTCCTTTGAGCGGTCCAGCATATAAACCCAGCCGCTGATCTCCTGGCCGAGCGTTAACGGCGTTGCGTCCTGAAGGTGCGTACGGCCGATTTTCACGATATCCTGATATGCTTTTGCTTTTTCATCCAGCGTATTGCGGAGCTGATCAAGCGCAGGAACAAGCTGCTCATAAATGGCAAGGACTCCCGCCACGTGCATGGCAGTCGGGAATGTGTCATTTGAGCTCTGACTGCGGTTGACGTCATCGTTTGGATGAATCGCTTTATCGGAGTTCTTTTCTTTTAATAAAGCAGTCGCCCGGTTTGCCACCACTTCATTCATGTTCATATTGCTTTGCGTGCCGCTTCCTGTCTGCCATACGACAAGCGGGAAGTTGTCATCGTACTTGCCTTTGAGCACTTCATCACATACCGCTGCGATTGCTTCCGCTTTTTCAGAATCCAAATTGCCGAGTCGTTCATTGGCGATAGCAGTGCTTCGTTTCAAAATTGCAAACGCCTTCACAACTTGCTTCGGCATTTTCTCAGAACCGATTTTGAAGTTCTCCTTGCTTCGCTGTGTTTGGGCGCCCCAAAATTTATCAGCAGGAACTTTTACTTCTCCCATGGTGTCTTTTTCAATTCTGTATTCCATTTTTATGTATCCCTCCATAACTGTTGCTTCAATAGAAAATAATTCGCCGGCTGTCCTTGAAATCCTTTTTATTTTTCAATCTTTGCTGATTTTAATTTCAAGTCCAGATACACACGCAAGTCCTTAGAGTATTTATATCTCGGATTCGTTTTCCCATACTCCTTTGACGTGTATGCCACTTCATAATTTTCTTCAAACGATTTGATGATTTGCTCGATTTCTTCTTTTTTCCCCGCCAGTCTGACCTGTGCCACCTTGTATCCTCTCATTCCTCTAAAAAACTTGTATCAAGAAATACTGTAACACAGTATATCATTTTTTTAACAGGAAAAGATAACCTCTAATAAGGATTTGCGACAAGAGGTGAGCGCGTTGAAACACTCTGAGTTTAAAGAATATATCCACGACAATTTAGCATTGGTGCTTCCTGATTTAAATCAGAATGACGATCTGATTCAAAATAAAAAAATGCTCGCCAGCGGGCTTGTGTTTTACTATATGTATTTTAGCGAACTCATTGATCAAAGCAAAGTGCAGGACGCAGTTAAGACACTGACAAAGGATGAAGATACGCTCACTTTGGATCAGTTAAAAAACCGCCTCGACCAAATTGATGCCCGCCCCGTGATGACAGTTAAGGACACGGTGAATTCCGTGCTCAGAGGCAATTGCATTATATTTGTGAACGGATTGAATGAAGCTTATGTTCTATCAGCAAGCAAAAAAAAGGTCAGGAGTTTGACGGAGCCTACATCTGAAAAGGTGGTCAGGGGGCCAAAGGTTGCCTTTGTTGAAGATACAGACACGAACGTCGCTCTGATCAGACAAAGGACGAATCACCCTAAGCTTGTTGTCAAAAAAATGCTCATTGGAGAAAACAAGCTCAAATACGCCACCATTATGTACATTGAAGGCAAAGCGAAAAAGTCCGTCATCGAGGATGTAAAAAGCCGGCTAAAAGAAGTGAAATTAGATGATATTCAGGATTCCGGCACATTAGAAGAGCTGATTGAAGATAATAAATATTCACCGTTTCCGCAAATTCAAAATACGGAAAGGCCGGATAAGGTCTCCTCCGCCCTTTTTAATGGGCGTGTGGCGATTTTTGTAGACAACTCTCCGTTTGCGCTGCTTGTGCCGGCGTCTCTCGGCGTTCTGATGCAGTCGCCTGATGATTATTATGAACGCTGGATCTCCGCGTCTCTCATCAGAACGCTGCGCTTTGTGTCTATTTTTCTCACCTTGTTTTTATCATCGATTTATATCGCTCTCGTTTCGTTTCAGCAAGGGCTGCTGCCGACTTCTCTTGCTGTCACGATTTCAGCTAACAGAGAAAATGTTCCGTTTCCGCCTATCATTGAAGCCATGCTGATGGAGATTACAATTGAGCTTTTGCGGGAAGCGGGACTTCGGCTTCCTAACCCGCTCGGCCAGACCATCGGCCTTGTCGGAGGAGTCGTCATCGGCCAGGCCGCAGTTGAAGCAAACCTGGTCAGCTCCATCATGGTGATTGTAGTAAGCATCATCGCGCTAGCTTCTTTTACAGTTCCGCAATACGGAATGGGGCTCTCCTTCCGTGTGCTCCGGTTTATTTCTATGATTACCGCGGCTACTCTCGGTCTGTACGGCATCATTTTGTTTATGCTGGTTATTTATACACATTTAACAAGGCAAAGAAGCTTTGGCTCGCCCTATTTTTCACCTAATGGATTTTTCAGTTTGAAAAACGCCGATGATTCCATTTTCCGGCTTCCTACAAAAAACGAACCAAAAGAGGCGAATGATGCAAATGAGCCAAAAGAAGACTCCAACTAAAATCAACAGTTATGAAGCAACAGCCATTATTTCAAACACCATGCTCGGCGCGGGGCTTCTGTCACTGCCAAGAACGCTTACGGCAAAAGCAAACTCCCCGGACGGCTGGATTGTCTTAATGCTGGAAGGCCTGATTTTTATATTTCTCATTTTCTTAAACACAAAAATCATACAAAAACATCAATATGAATCCTACTTTGATTATGTCCAAGAAGGATTCGGCCGTTTTTTGGGCAGTTTGCTGAATCTGGGAATTACCGGTTACTTTATTGGCGTTGCCAGTTTTGAAGCAAGGGCGATGGCTGAAATGGTGAAATTCTTTCTGCTTGAAAACACGCCCATTCAGGTCATCCTGTTAAGCTTTATCTTTTGCGGCATCTATTTAATGATTGGCGGAATGAGTGATATATCAAGACTTTTTCCTTTCTTCTTAACAGTGACAATTATCATTCTGCTGATTGTGTTTGCATTCAGCTTACAAATATTCGACATTAATAATATGCGGCCTGTGCTTGGACAGGGAATGAGCTCTGTTTTTAATTCCCTTACTATCGTCTCCGTTTCTTTCTTAGGTGTGGAGGTTATGCTGTTTTTGCCTAAGTATATGAAAAAAAGGAAACAGATGTTTAAGTCATCGGCAATTGGATTTTCCATCCCGATTTTCTTATACATCATCACTTATGTCATTGTGGTCGGCTCGTTGTCCGTCCCTGAGGTCGTATCCATTATTTGGCCGACGATCACCCTATTTCAATCCTTTGAAACAAAGGGACTGTTTGTTGAACGATTTGAATCATTTTTGCTTATCGTTTGGATCATTCAATTTTTCACCACTTATGTGATGTACACGTTTTTTGCAGCATCCGGTCTGAAAAAAGTGTTCAGATCTTCTAATAAAACGGGAATCTTCATTATCTCCGTTGTCACTTTTTTCATTTCTCTATGGCCCAAAGATGCGAATCAAGTCATGGCGTTTAGTGATTATCTGGGCTATATTTTCTTAGGGCTGTTTGTGACGCCCTTTGTTACATTTCTATTGGTCGCATTGAAAAGGAGGCTGAAAGCGCAATGAGAAAACCCATCCTCTTATTCATCTTGTGCACAATTCTTTTATCCGGCTGCTGGGACAGCCGCAACCTTGAGGATTTAAGCCTAATTATCGGGCTGGGGCTCGACAAACCGGAAAACGGCAAGAATCTGGAAATTTCACAGCAAATATTAATTCCTAGAAAAATAAGCGCCCAGCAATCCTCTTCAGGAGATCCGACGAAAATCTCTACGACTCAGGGGGAAACCGTCCATCAAGTTTTCAGGACGGCAGCTTTAAAAAACCGCCCTTCCTTCTCTCAGCATTTGCGAGTGATCTTGGTGTCTAAGAAGCTGCTCTCCAATGATATTCAAATGGACGCGCTTCTTAATCAGTTTGTAAGAGATAACGGAACAAGGCGAAGCTCCCATGTATTTGTCGTAGCTGACAAAGCAAAAGACATTTTAAAAATCAGCGATGAGGGCGATCCTGCTTCTAACGTTATCTACGAATTAACAGACAATAATAAGGTGACCGTCAGAATGATGGAGGCTGTCACATTAGGGGATGTTTCAAAGAAAATGACGGCAGGAGATTCATTTGTTATTCCTCACGTGGGTGTCCAAGCTGGCAAAATTGAAATTGATGGAGCCTCTGTTATTAAAAACAAATACTGGCATGCTGATTTGTCGCCCGGCCAGGTGCAAGCCATGAATTTGTTTACTGGAGAAGTGGAAGGCGGTGTAATTGACGCCCAACATGATGGGGAGCTTTTTTCCTACGAAGTCTATTCCAGCCACAAAAACATTAAAACCTCATATCGGGACGGTAAATTTAAATTCGTCGTGAACAGAGAAGTGGAAGGGCGCTTGTCAGAGGACTGGAACCCGAAAGAAAACTCGTTTCAGGATTCGTATATAAAAGAGATTGAGGAAGCGACAAAGAAACAAATCCAAGCTCAAGTGACAGAGTTTATCACTCTGCTGCAAGATGATATTAAAACCGATATAACCGGTTTAGGAGACCAAGTGCGAATTCATTATCCTCAGCAGTGGAGAAAAATCTCAAAAAAATGGGATCAAGTATTCAGCGAATCAGATATTGAGTACCATGTGAAGGTGATTGTCAGAGACTTCGGGACAAAAGGTGTCACGCAATAAATGAAGCGCCGCATGGCTTGAAAGCGCGGCCGGTCTACTTGACGAGTTTATTCCGATGGGCATAGACAGCCGCTTGAGTCCGGTCGGCGACTTCAAGCTTTGATAAAATATTGGTGACATGGGTTTTTACGGTCTTTATTGTGATAAACAGCTCTTCACCAATTTCTTTATTTGTTTTGCCTTCTGCCACGAGACAGAGTATTTCCAGCTCTCTTTTCGTCAATGTTTCATGCGGGAGTGCACTGTCACTTGAATGGCGCAGTCTGGATAAAACCTTTCCCGCCACTTTCGATTCAAGCTTGGGCTCTCCTTTGCTTGCTGCCCGGATGGCGTCGGCGATTTCTCCCGCTTTTGATGTTTTCAGCAAATAGCTGAGCGCTCCCGCTTCGATGACAGGATACACTTTGTCATCGTCGATAAAGCTTGTCAGCACAATAATTTTCGGATCATCGAGCACGCCGCAAATTTGTTTTGTGGCTTCGATGCCGTCCATTCCCTCCATCACAAGATCCATCAAAATAACGTCCGGCTTCAATTGCACGGCAAGCTGTACGCCCTGGCTTCCGTCTGAAGCTTCGCCTATCACTTCAATATCCGCCTGCGCTTCTAAAAAAGCCGCAAGACCCATTCTGACCATTTCATGATCATCTATCAACAACACTCGAATCACTGTCGCTCTCTCCTTTTTCTTCTGGGAAAATCGGGACTTTTACATCGATTTGTGTTCCTTTCCCTTCTACTGATATGATTTCCGCTACTCCGCCGACTTCACTTGCCCGTTCCTTGATTGAATGTAAGCCGTACGAGGATGTTTTCACCTTATCCATCGTAAAACCCGCGCCATTATCAATGACCTTCAGCTGAAGCTGCCGATTTTTTGATCCGAGGCGCACTGAGACTTTAGAGGCTTTTGAATGCCTGAACACGTTAGAAAGCGCCTCTTGGACAATTCTGAATAAATGGTCTTCCACACCCTTTGAAACTCCCGTGTCCTGAATATCCCATTCTATATCCATCGGCTGCTTTGCTTGAAATTCGTTTAACAGTTCGATTAAGCCTTGCTTTAATCCTTTTCCTTCTAAGGTGACCGGTCTTAAGTGGAGAAGCAGCGCCCTCATTTCATTTTGGGCCTCTCCCGCCATGTTCTCTACCATTCTGATCCGTTTGACTGTTTTATCATCCGCTTCCTTTAGATTTTCCAAAACAGCGGACGTCATCATCGAAATGGCAAAGAGCTGCTGGCTTACGGCATCATGGAGATCTCTTGCTAACCGCTGGCGTTCTTCTGAAATAACGGATTTCTTCATTTGCACCTGCCACTCGGCCCGTTCATTTGACAATTTTTGCAAAGAAGCAACTTGCAGCTCCACCCGTTTCGCCATTTCATTCAGCTGATCAGCGGCAAGGCCGATTTCGTCTTCTCCAAGCGGCGGCACCCGATACGAGAAATTGCCGTTTTCAAACTTTAAAATTGATTCTATCAGCTTATCAATTCTCGTTTTCAAATGGTTGCCGTACATGTACCCCGATGCGAAGCCGACAGCAAGGCTGATAAGCAGCAAAATCAAAATAAACGGAATGCCGAACCAGCCGGATGATAATAACAGCACGGGATCAAGCTGATAATAAAACAGAAGAAGCCCGATTAAGGCGGCACATAAGAGCAGGCTGATCCCTGTTGTCATGCGGATCGCACGCCATTGAATATTGGCGAGTATTTTTTTCCTCATAAATATTTCACATCCACATCACCGATAAATAAGGAAATCGATATTTTGACCCTCCGTTTTGCTTGGCTGTAATCAGGTGAAGCCGCATACAGCTTTGTGCTCATGCCGCTTGTTTTCGATCCGATAAGATCAATGTCTCCGATAAAGGCAGAAGAACTGACAGATACCTCAAGATCGGCCGGTACATAAATATCGACATTCCCGATCACTCCGCTAATGACGACGGTGCTTTCACCTTCCGGAATAATGGCTTTCGATAAATCAATTTTCACATCGCCGATAAAACCAGAAACATTTAAGTCATTCAGGTCAAACGGATTTTTCATCAGTCTCAGCTCACCGATAAAAAAGCTTTTCAGTTCCGTCTGTTTATAATCGGCTTGGCCTGAGGACTCAGGCTGTTTCTCCTTTTTGTCCAAATTGATTTTCTTCTCCTGGTCAAACACGGCTTTTCCTTTCACAAGCCTGTAGCCGGCATAAATTAAAAAAGCGGCGAAGGCATAGCCGAATAGGTTAAACGTAATGCTGAACAGGTTTTTCAAAAAAAGAAAAGCGGCAAAGATATACATGACAGATCCAAGCCAGTGGCGGGAATATTTTTTCAGAAAATAACCGGCAATCAGAAAAAAGAGCGGCCAAAAGAGTAAATCTCCGATGCCGATAATTTGTAAAAACATACTGATGCCAAATAGAGCAATGATAAGTCCAAGAAGCTGTTTTTTTGTCATTCTCAGCTGTTCCGCCTCCTTTCTCCTGCCAGATTGCTACCGGATTGTAACATTCCCGCTTGTCACTTTAATCTCAATCTGCTGTTTTCCGCTGCCTCGTTTTCCTGTCAGTTTGTTTTGATCAAGATTTGTATCATCAAACGAATACGATGGATTGATATTCCCGCTTGTAGTTGCGGCATTCACTGTAAAATCACCTTTATCAGGAAGCGACATTTTAACATTGCCGCTCGCCAGCTTGAGAGATGCGGGGGAGTTGATTTCCTGAAACGAGGCATTGAGATTTCCTGATGACATACGCACATCAAGAGATCCCGTCACAGTGGCCAGGCTGGCATTGCCGGATGCAGAGCGTATGCTTGCCGTTTTGGTCTCAAGCTCTGACAAAACCGTATTTCCTGAAGAGCCTTTCACTTCAAGGTCCTTGATTTTTGCATTCTTAAACGTCATATTTCCGCTCGATGACTTTGCGCTCAAATGCCGGAGAGCCAAGCTTCCGTTTCCATCAAGATCGACATCGCCGCTGGATGAGCGAACGAGAATTTCATCTTTATAGGCATACGGAACCCGGACAATAAGAGAGGACTGATGAAAGAAATTCAGAAATTGAAATCCCTTTTCCTTTGCTGTCAGCCCCAGTGTTTTTCCGTTTTCTGTTACATATAGTTTTCCGGATTTCCCTGTTATGCTTGCCGAAATGTCGTTACGCTCTTCCGCAATGACATGTACATGAATGTTTTCTGCGGAAATCGTCATGCTGTTAACCTCATGTGGCGACGCACTCGCTGATTCTGCTTCTGTTCCTTCTAATGGAGAAAATCGTTCAGCAAGCACGTCTTTCATCATAATAGCTGCAAAAATAAAAACGCCCGCAACAATCAGCAGTTTGCCAAACATTTTTTTCATTTGTTTTTCATCCTTTTTATTCATTCATTCTATTATAAGGGAAAAGGCCTGTAATTGATACGTACATCTGGGGAAGGACTTTTTTCAAAACCCTTCCCCGCTGCACCATTATTCATTTACTGCTGATGTTTGTTCCGCTTTTTTTAATGAGAGAGAACGCATTTTCTCAAGCTCCGCTTCAACCTCTCCGGCGAATTCAGTCCGGCTGTATTCTGTTCCCGCTTCAGCTGACTGAGAATAATTCGCGCGCACTTCCATTTCTTCTATTCGATTTTCCATTCTCAAAAATTCGCGGTACGCGCTTTCGTTGTCAATTTTGTCGAATGACGCATTCATATGCTCTTTGGCATTTGCCGCGTTAGCGCGGGCGATAAGCGCCTGCTTCTTGTCTTTCACATCCTGAAGTCTGACTTCAAGCGTGCTGAGCTGTTCTTTCAGTTCTGCCAATTGTTGATCAGCATGCTCATAGGATGTTTTATGTTCGGCCGCCTTGCCCTCCAAGTATTTCATTTCTGTAAGCGCCTTTTTCGCCAGCTCTTCTTCGCCTGCATCAAAAGCCAGCTGTGCTTGATTTTTGCGTTTACCAGCCGTTTGGCTTGCTTCCTCATATTTTTTCTTAAATTGATGGGCAATCGTATGCTGTTTGACAATCGTTTGCTTTGCTTTTGCGATATCACTTTCCATGTCACGAACATACTGATTCAGCATAACCTTAGGATTCTCCAGCTTATCCAGACCTTCATTAACAGATGCGACAAACATGTTTCTTATTCTTTTTAAAACCATTATATTTCCTCCTATTTGGTTACTTTTTTTTCAAAAACTCTTCCCATTCGGCGTCAAAATTAGTTTCATAAGCTGCTGAAGCAGGCTCTGGGTCAAAGGATGCTGTACGGCTTTCGTCTGAACCGTTTTTCATCATCTTCCAGCCGAAGTAGATCATTACCGCCGCCAGAGCGATCCCGACCAAAAACGGCAATGAACTGACAAGCATCATGGCGCCGATTCCGCCGAAGATGATCCCTGTGACGGTTTTGCCTTTGGCGAATCTTTTTATTCCTGCATATAACAGCAAACCGCCGATCGCGAGCGGGATGATAAAGGCAAAATTGCCTCCTCCGAAAAAGACAGAAATCCCAAATACGATTAATAGAAATCCGCCTGCTGTTTTTACGTTTATGTTCATGCTGATCCTCCTTTCGTATTCCATGTCTTTACTATAAACAAATTGCAGAAGCGGCAAAACGAGTCAGAGATTGATTTTGTCATAAGACCAGAGTCGTATTCTGTGCAGGACCCTAAACAAAAAACGCCCATGCTTTTGCATGGGCGCCTTGAATATTTATATATGTACACTTGCTTCTCTTTCTCTTATTAAATCAGAGCGTTGGGCTTTGGCAAGCTTGGTGAACAGCAGAATTCCGATTCCCGCGAGAATTTCAATCGCGCCTCCGACAGCAATGACCTTCCCGGAACCAAAGGCATTTGCAGCATATCCGCAGGCAATGGCCCCGGCGGGAAGCGAAAGATTCGAGATCATATGGATGACCGCGTATACCTGAGGCTGATCTTCTTCATCCACGGACGTTTGGATAATGGTGTATTCCGGAACATTGATCGCGCTTACCGCCGCCCCAAATGCAAATGCGGCGAGGAATACAAGCGGCAAAAACGTGTTCATTCCCGTGATAAAAAAGGCGATTCCTTCTATGATACCGGCTGTTACAAAAAGCAGCCCGTATTTGTTCACTTTCACTTTCGCAAGGAGGAATCCCATTAAAAACGCACCGCCGGATGTGACTGCCTTTAAAAGAGAAAATGTGATCGGCAGACTGTTTAACTCCTCTGCCACATACACCGCGCTTAACGCCTCCCACGGAGCGGCTGCTAAGTTCATGAAGATACAATAAATGGCCAACGGATATAGAATTTGATGTTTTCTTACTAGAACAAAGCCTCTTTTTAATCTGCCAAAATATGTACCTCTTTGTGTGGCTGCCGGCAGATCCATCGTTTTTGTCTGAACCGCTTTATATTTGATAAAGAGAACTAAAAAGCCTGAAATCAGGTAAAGGATGAGGGCAAAGAGCATTGTATACGCAGGGCCGATAAAAGTCAGGATAGCTCCGCATAGCGTAAAAGCGCCGAGCCTAACAATTTGGGCGGAAGACTGCAGCAATGCATTCGCTTTTTGAATCCCCTGCTCGTTTACGATTTGCGGAATAATGGCAACAGATGCCGGGTTGTAGGCAGCACCTGTCGCTGAATGTAAGATCATAAGTGCCATAACGAACCATAAAGGAGAAAAACCATTGAAATAACATATAGGAATTATAAGTACAACTGCCGCTCTCGTTATATCTGAAAAGTACATCCAAAATTTAAGCGTGTTTTTTTTCATAAAAGGCCCTGTAATCGGGGCTAAAAACGCCTCTGGCAAAAAGGTGACGGCGATAAGAAGGGCCGTGCCGATCGCACCTTCCCCATCATAAATCAACAACCATAAAATTGAATTAAACGCAAAACTGTCTGCGGATATCTTTACCAGTCTAGAGTAAAAAAGATAGTTGAAATTTCTCTTCCAGACGCTTTCCCCATCAATGAATTTCACCATCTATCAGAGCCCCCCCTCGATTGCCTATATTTTACAACTCATTACAATATCTCATTTTCTCATTTTTCAGTCAATAATGCATAAGGTTCATTTTATTGTCATAAAAGGGAGAGAATTGACAAAGAAAGAGAAAGACGGATATGCCACACATAGAAAAAAGCCGGTATACCGGCTTTTTTTGAAGCTTATAATTCGGCGCTGTTCCGTTTTTGAAAAACGATGGCGCTTCTTTCATATTCCACATCGGCAATGCCGAGTCTCGCATTTGCAATTCGTGCAGCAGCGAAGAAGTAGTCAGATAAACGGTTGAGATAGCGGAGGGTCACTTCATGGATGTCTTCTTTTTTCATCAGCGCAACGACCTGCCGTTCCGCTCTTCTCGTAATCGTACGCGCCGTGTGAAGGAGGGCGGACGCTTTGGAGCCTCCGGGAAGGATAAACTTCTCAAGCGCGGGGGCTTCTGCTGTATAAGCGTCGATACGCGCTTCCAAAAAGGACACCGCTTCTGCCTTTAGCTTGCAGTCTTTATTTTTCGTAACTGCCGCCAAGTCCCCGCCGCAATCAAACAGCTCGTGCTGAATCGTAAGAAGCTCTGCCTTTATATCATCAAAGCCCTGATATTCTGAAAGCTCAGCCAACGCAAGCCCGACAAAGCTGTTCAGTTCGTCAACCGTTCCATAGCTCTCCACTCTCAGACTGTCTTTATCCGCTCTTCCGCCGATCAAGCTTGTTTTCCCCTTGTCACCTGTTCTTGTATAAAGTTTCAACACGCATTCCACCTTTTCAGCGTTTTCTTATTTCAACCTGTTTACCGCCTCTTTCACACACTCGTTTGCTCCAAAGCGGATCAACTGCATGAGCCGCTCTTCACCGGCTGTTTTCGGTGCAATCCCGGTTTCCTGGGAAGCCGCTATGAGTACGCCTCCATCCGCTGTTTGCCTCCCAGCGCCGAGGGCTTTTCCTCTGGCCTCTCCCGCCGTCATTACAGCACGCACAAAGGCTTCGTCTGAAAGATAACCGTTTATGAACATCCAAATCGTGAAATGGGACGATACGGAAATACAAACGGACAGGCCTCCATCTTCAAATGTCCGGCATACGGGCTGGCCAGGCTTATCAGCAGAAGCCATCGCGCATGTTTCCTGGAGAGTAAAACCCTCAGCCGTCAGCAGAGCGGCTAACTCTTCTTTCGTATGGGCCGGCATCTGCTTTTGTATAAATGTCCGGCTCCATGAAAAACCCGACCCAATACCACAAGCGGACAACACGCGGAGCGGCCTCTCTGTTTGTAAGAGGAGGCAGTCCCTTTCTGATTTCAACAAAGATGCAAAAGGAATGATTTCAGGCCCCTTAAGTACTGGCTGCTCGGGTTTTATGGCAATGAACGGTTTAGGTGATTCATGATGGACTAATGTATTTACTTCCGTATCATAAACCGTTTTGATTTGCCGTTCAGTCATCGCGTGCTCTGGTTTTCGCTTTTGGCCCGCCGTTCCGTTTTTCATAAACAACAACCAGTCACAGTACAGACTGGCCGCATTCACATCGTGAAAAATACCGACGGCAGCCAGCCCTTTTTCTCTCGTAAGCCGCTTCACTAAATCGAGCAATTCCTTTTGATACGACATATCAAGAAAATTGGTCGGTTCGTCTAACAACAAAACATCCGGCTGTTGGGCCAAGGCCTGAGCCAAGTAAACCCGCTGCTGCTCTCCCCCGCTCAGATCACGAATGGATTTCTGAGCGAATAGGGCCACCCCCGTCTGCTCCATCACTTCTTGAACAATCGCTTCGTCTTTTTCGTCCATCTGTCTGAATAACCCTTTTTGAAAGGGGTATCTGCCGAACGAAACGGTTTCTTTTACGGTGAAGGTAAAGGTTTGGCTCGTTTTTTGCGGCAAAACCGCCATGATTTGCGCGAGCTCTTTCGGCTTGTACCGCGCAACAGGCTTTCCGGCCAGATAAACGGACCCTTCCGCCGCTGGCAGAGTACCTGCCATTGCATTTAAAAGTGTTGTTTTTCCGCTGCCATTAGGGCCAAGAATGCCGAGAAATTCGCCTTTTTCAACAGAGAAGCTTATATTCTTTATGATACGCTGGCTTCCATATCCTCCCGACAGGTTACAAACGTTAATCATGAGTTTTTCCTCCGCGATGCTGGCGTAAAAGAATGAGTGCGAAAACCGGTGCCCCGGCCAAAGCTGTCATAATTCCGATAGGCAGCTCAACGGGCTCAATTAAAGTCCGTGAGACCACATCAGCAAGAACGAGAAAACCCGCGCCGATCAAAGCGGACAGCGGAAGCAAATGCCGGTGGTCAGTTCCCCAGATCAGCCTTGTGATATGCGGAATAACCAGGCCGACAAAGCCGATCGTCCCCGATACAGCGACAGCGCTCCCCGTCAGAAGGGAGCCGGCAATCAATATGATGATTTTTCTCCGCTGAACGCTGACACCGAGCATTCTAGCCTTATCCTCTCCATATGTCATGACATTCAGCTCTCTTCCATTAAGGATCAATAACACCGCTCCTTTCAGAAAAAAAGGCAGGAATAAAATCACATAGCGCCAGCCCCGCATCGACACACTTCCAAGCAGCCAATGGACAATCGGAAGCAGGTCATCCCCCGTCAGAGCAATCACAAGCGAGATCAGAGCGCCCAAAAATGAGTTTGTGATGATCCCGGTCAGGATGAGAGTTGAAACGGACATGGAATCATGGATAAGCCGGCTGAAGGAGAGAACGGTTAACATCGTCGCCAATGCAGCCGCGACACTTATAACCGGCAGTGTAAAACCGCCGATCATAGGAAGCTGCAAACCGAAAAACAATGTCATCACCGCGCCGGCGGAAGCTCCTGATGAGACGCCCAATGTGTAGGGATCAGCAAGGGGATTTTTCAGAAGCCCTTGAAAAGCTGCGCCGGCTAATGAAAGAGCAGCACCGACAAGCGCTGCCAGCACGACTCTCGGCAGGCGGATGTTCATCATAATATTGGTATACATCGGATCATAAGAACCGGCCGCACCCCCAAAGCCTTCATGCCAAAAGATACGAAGAATGACAGAAACGGGAATCTCTAAACTGCCGATAGAGATTCCCATCAAAATACTGCCGGCCAGAAACAGCAGGCTGATTATATACGCGGCCAAGCGATTATTTTGTAAACGTGTCAGGGTAAATGCTTTCCGCAAGTTCTTCGACCCCTTCAATTAAGCGGGGGCCGGAACGTGTAACCAGATCAGGATCAACATCATAAACGTTATGATGCTTCACTGCTTTTAGCACATTCCAGCCGTCGCGTTTTTCCACATCTGCCGCTTTTTCTCCGTCAGCTGTGACGATCGCGTCAGGGTTCAGCTTAACGATCGCTTCATCTGTCATTTGCACCCAGCCGGTTTGGCCAGATGCTGCATTTTTCGCGTGAATGACGTTCAGCATTTCATTCATAAACGTGTCTTTTCCCGTGGTATAGATTTCAGGGGCAGGAGACACCTCGACAAATACCGTTTTTTCATCCTTTTCAGAAATGGTTTTCGCTTTGTCTTTAATCTCCTGCAAGTCTGACTTCATGCTGCTGATTAGTTTATCAGCCTTATCTTCAGCGCCGGTTGCTTCACCTATCATTTCAATGGATTGGTATACCTCTTGAAACGATTGCGCGTCATTTACAGTCAAGACGGTAATACCCGCGTCTTTCAGCTGTTTCATAGCGTCCGCAGAGCTTGATATCGCCGATTCATGGGCTAGGACAAGGTCTGGCTTAAGAGAAATGACTTTCTCGACATTAACGTTCATATCTCCGACTTTTTCTACCTTCTTGACTTCTTTCGGATAGGTATCGTTTGTCGTGACGCCGATTACTTTGTCACCCAGCCCGAGGGCATATGTAATTTCCGTGTTGCTCGGCATAAGAGAGACAATTTTTTTCGGTTCTGTTTTGATGGTGACGTCTTGTTTAGAGGCATCATCAATTTTGACCGGGAACGCTTCAGAAGAGCCTGACTCCTGTTTTGCTTTGGAGCCGCTTTGGCTGTCAGCCCCGCTGCACCCCGTCATCAAAATGGCTGTCAAGACAAGCGCTGTCCATATCCCCGCGACCTTTTTCATATAACTTCCTCCTGTGGATGTATTAAAAAAGCATCTCTACGACGGTAAAGATGCTGTAAACAACAAATAAGCATTGTTTACACATCATCTGTCCTCGCAGACTACGTGTTGATCAAACAGGCAGGTATCCTGGCTTTTGGCGCAAAGGCCAATTACAGTGGCGGGACCGCACCGGCTTCGACCGGTTTCCCTATTAAGCCGGCTATTTTCACGTACCGGCACCCATTTGACATTCGTATCCTTTTTTCGGAGTAATTATACTATAAGTCTGTGAGGCTTGTATACGTGATATCATTGGCTTTTCAAGCTCCTTGTATGTATGAAAGCAAAATTCTCGTAAACACTAAAATTCATCCTGTATACTAAGTACCATTATTGTGAAAAAGGAATGATTTGATGGATTTACAATTAAACAATAAGCTTGTTGTCGTAACAGGCTCGACATCCGGCATCGGCAAAGCCGCAGCGAAAAGCTTTTTGCAAGAAGGTGCGGCGGTGATTGTGAACGGGCGAAAAGAAGAAACAGCGAAGCGTGCGGCAGAAGAGCTTGCTTCATACGGAACGGTTTACGGAATCGCCGCCGATTTGTCCAATCCTGCTGAAGCAAAAGACTTCATTGAACAAGTCAATCAAATCGGCGAAGTTGATATTCTTGTCAATAACCTCGGATTTTTTGAAGTGAAGGATTTTGCAGAGGTGACGGATGAGGAGTGGCATCAATATTTTGAAGTGAATGTGATGAGCGCGGTCCGTTTGAGCCGGCATTTCCTTCCAAAGATGCTTGCTGCAAACAGCGGGCGTATCCTGAATATCGCGAGTGAAGCGGGGGTCAAACCGCTTCCGCAAATGATTCCGTATTCCATGACCAAAACAGCGTTAATCAGCTTGTCCAGAGGGATGGCAGAAATGACAAAAGGCACAAATGTGACCGTTAATTCAGTGCTTCCGGGCCCTACTTGGACAGAAGGCGTGGCCTCCTACATGGAAGGGGCAGCAAAGGCTGAAGGACAGGATACCGATACATTTGTAAAAGATTATTTTAAAGTGAATGAACCGACATCACTTATCCAGCGCTATGCGACTGCCGAAGAAGTCGCCAATACGATCGTCTTTTTGGCTTCGGATGCAGCTTCAGCAATCAACGGAACGTCCCAGCGCGTAGAGGGCGGGATTATCCGGTCCATTTAAACGATAAAAAACGCACCCCGAGCAGGGTGCGTTTTTTACTTATAGTGTACCTGAGAATGGCGCCGGGATATATCCGCCAGTTGTAAGCCGGACGGAAAACAGGCCGCCCGCATGAGGCTGGTTGTATCTTTCGGTTTCCGTCATCTGCTCTGTCGCCGTTGTAATATAGAGGGTTTTTAAATCTTCACCGCCGAACGCGCAGCATGTCACATATTTGGCGGGAACCATGATCGAATCAATCCACTTCTTTTGGAACGGATCAATTTTAGCGACCCTGCCCCCGCCAAACAACGCCACCCAAAGCATACCGTCACGGTCAATCGTCATCCCATCCGGCGAGCCGTCAGATTCTTGGAAGCGATAAACTGTTTCCGGATTTGACACATCACCGCTGTCAGGATCGTATTGATAACAAACAATCTCCTGTGTCGGTGTGTCAATATAATACATCAGCTTACGTTCTCGGTCCCAATCCAGACCGTTTGATGTTGATACATTGTCTTTGATCTTTACAAGCCCGCCGTCTGACTCCAAACGGTAAAACGAGGCTGCTTCCTGTTTTCCTTCCATGCTTGTCGTTCCTGCCCACAGCCTTCCTGACGGGTCACACTTTCCATCATTAAAACGAAGGCTTTTGTCCATATCTTCCGGCTGCTTGATCGGAGTGAGTTTATTCTCCCGAAGGTGATAAAGGTAAAAACCGTCTTTCATTGTCATGATCAGCTCATCACTTGAATACTTAGCAAGCGATGTTACAAAAGATTTGAATGATACAGTATGATTTTCTTTTTCAGCGGGATCGAACACATGGAGCCGACTTCCCAAAATATCCACCCAGTACAAGCACTTTTTCTCCTCGTCCCATAATGGGCTTTCTCCAATTACAGCCCTTGTGTCAGCTTCTAAAACAGCTTCCATTATAAAAAACACCTCTCTGCTGGTTTGTTGTGCTTTTGTTATTCCCTGCAAAGAGGCGCCTGAAACAGATCCCCGCTTTACTTTTTTTGGAACAAGAGCGTGATGACAGTGCCGATCCTCATTCTGCTGTTCACATGAATGGTTCCGTTATGAAGATGCACCAGCTCCTTGGCAATTGCGAGACCCAGCCCGGTTCCGGCTGTTGAATCTTTTGTATTCGTTCCTCTGTAATAACGGTTAAACAAGTTGGTAATGGTCTCTTCGTCCATCCCTTTGCCATTATCCTTTACTTTCAATGAGAGATGTTCCTTAGAATCCTCCAATATCACTTGAATCGCCGTACCTTTATCATTATGCTTCACCGCATTTGCAAGCAGGTTCTCTAAAATACGCCGAAACCAGCCTTCATCAATCGGAAAACGGATATTCTGTTCCCTTGAAACAAATGAGACATCATAACCTTCTGAAAACGGATTTTTCTTAAAATCCTCAATGACATTTTGGAAGAATGGAACCACATTGATCAGCTGTCTATTCATCGGCAGAGCAGCATTTTTCAGACGATAGGTTAAATTTAAGTCCTCGATCAGCTTTGACATGTATTCTGATTTTTCCCTGACGACATGCCCGATTTCTTTCACCTCTTCAGCCGACCAGTCGTATTGTTTTGATTCGAGCATCATACTGTAGCCGTAAATTGTGCTGAGCGGTGTTTTTAAATCGTGAGAGAGGCCCGCAATCCATTCTTCTCTTGTGGTCTGAATTTTTTCCCTGTTTTTCTTGTCTCTTTTCAAAGTTTCTGTCAGCTGGTCCATTGATTCGAAAATTTCCCCGAAGAAACGGTACGGCTGTTTTGTTTTGCCTTTTTTATTTTTGCTGACAGGGCGCCCTTTTCGGTTTCTTGGTTCTTCCAGCCGTCCTTTTGATAGATTCACAAGCCATTTGATCGTGTGCAGGATCGGCAGGCCGAATCTGAAGGAATAATAAATCGTCATTAAACAAAGCATGAACACCAATGCACCCATAATAAGGAACAGGGCTTTTAGCGCAAATTTTAAAAATGACTTATTAAATTCGTGATCGGGAATGTAAACAGGGTTCGGTACAGAAGCCACCATCCATCTTGATTCGTCAATTCTCTTAAATGAGATTTCCCGCTTATAGTTCCAGGGCGCGGAGCTGTATTTCAACAGTTCCAGCTCATTCAGGCTTTCCCTTTCACTTTTTGTGCTGTTTAAGCTGTCAATGAGCTTGCCGTCATCATTCAAGAGATAGACAGCCCCTTTTTCCTGCTTGATGCAGTCTTTCGTGCTGTCTTTATAGTCCTTGAGCGAATCGATCGGTTTTTCCTGATTTTCTATATAGGTCAGCAGCTGTTCACTTTCTGATTTCCAGCCAAATAAAATGAGGTACGTATCGTCCTCAATCGTGACCGTCCAGTAATTCAGCTTGTAGTTCCCAAATTTCTTATTTTCATATATGGATAAGAGCTCTTTTTTGCTGTAGCTGCTTGGAACGTCTTTGGGCACGCGGTAGGCGTAATCCGTTTTTTCATCCTCATTGATAATCTGCAGCCAGCCGCGCTGCTTTTTCACCGACTTCTTCAAGAAATCATCTACATCCCATGAACCGTCTGACGTTTTATCCAGCCATGACTCGAATGTATCAGGCGTCGCTTTTGTAAGTCCCGAATTGGATTCCGCTTCGCTGAAACGCCAATCCAAATAAAAAAAGGAAGACACGGCCATCGCTGTTACAAGAAGAAGAATAAGCAGCATTTGTCCGAAAAAATGCAGCAGAAATTTCCCTCTCATTCTCATGATTGTTTGCCGTTTTCTTCCGGATTCGGAATGAATCGGTATCCAAGACCGCGGACTGTCACAATGTATTCCGGATCACTGGCGTCGCGTTCTATTTTTTCTCTCAGCTTGCGGACATGGACCATGACCGTATTGTTATCTCCATATGAAGGATAGCCCCATACTTTTTCATAGATTTGATCCTTTGACAACACAACATTGGGATGGTCGCAAAAATACTGGAGAAGCTGCAAAAGCTGGGCGGAGCAGCTGACAACTTTCCCGCCTACAATTAACTCGGCAAACTGAGGATAAAATGTAAAATGCTCATATGAATACGGCGTGCTTGAGCGCCCGTCTTCCTGTTTATACGTCCGTTTCAAATGCGCCCTGATCCGCGCCACTAATTCAAGCGGATTAAAGGGTTTTGTAATATAATCATCGGCTCCTGAGGCAAAGCCTGACAGCTTATCCGCGTCGGAGGACTTGGCTGTCAGGAAAAAAATCGGCGCGTCGGAATACTCACGGATCGCGGCGCATGCCTCAAAACCGGACATTCCATCCATCATGACGTCCAGCACCAAAAGGTCTATTTTTTCCTTTTTGACGATTGGGATGGCTTCTTCGGCGCTTCCCGCTGTCATCACGTTTTGGAATCCTTCTTTATCGAGAACGCGTTTGACCATATCTACAATGGCATTCTCATCATCTACGATCAAAATTGAAGCTTTTTCCACTTCCCACTTTCCTCTCTTTCTGTCTTTTTTTCATCATATCATTATATGGTGGAGAATTGGAAAGAAAAACGAGAACCGCGCATCAGTCAAGTTTTTCCGAAAATGAGAAAAAAATCAGCTGAAATCAGTTTTCTTCCATATATTCTACAATAAATTCCCAAAACCCCGGGACCTCCTGACAAAGCAGCATGTCCGCTTTTTCAAATATCTTGATTTTCAGCTCCTGCTCCAAATCTTCTCTTTCCTGAAAGGATGTATTCCTCAATTTCTTTTTAATCATTGGTGAAAACCCTGCGATCAGTCTTTCTATTTCTTCTGCATCTGTTTTGTTGTTATGGTTCTCATGCAACCGGCTCACAGCTTATTTCTCCCCCTTTTCTAGCGCTGCCATCTGTTTTCTGATATTCTCCAGCCCTTTCTTATGAATATTTGAGATGTTTTGGCGGGATTCTCCCAATGAGTCGGCGATTTCTTGCATGGCAGCCCCATGTACATAAATTTTCGTTAATACGCTTTTTTGTTTTTCAGTCAGCCCCTGAATGGCCTGATAAAGATTTTGGTCTTGAATATGCTGGCCTAAATCCTCTTCCAGATTCAAAAATTCCTCATAGGCATCATTTCCCCCTTGTACAGGCAGCCGCTCCCCAGCCTCAGGATGATCGACAGTCAGCGGATAACGGTTTTGATTTTTTCGAATGCGTTTGTCAAAGTCGATTGAAAAGATGCGGATCATAGAATTCATATATTTGATAATACGAATTTCTTTGTAAAATTGCTTGAACTTTGCGTCGAGCGATTCCGCATCCTTCTCATTGGGATTTTCCATTACATTTTTAAACAAGCGATAATGCTGAGGATTGCTCAAAAAATGCTTTACAATGGGATGTTTCATAATTTCCTTACATTTTGACCGTAACAGAACTTGATAGTCCATAAAACCGCCTCCTATTTAAATTAAATGAAAGAAAACAAAAGAAAGTAAACTACTACTATCAGCCTAAGAACATCACCCGCTGAAAATTTTTAATAGGGTTTGCGATTTCATTTGTTTTTTTCACTTATATAAATGACTGCATAAAAAGCAGGGAGGTGTTTAAAAATGGATCAGGTTTTTGCAGAAGAGGCTGTGAGGCAGATCGGCAATGTCGGCTTTCCGGCATTGATCGCCATCTATCTCCTCACCCGTTTTGAGAAGAAATTCGATCAGCTTCTTGAATTGATGACAGACCTGAAAGAACAACAATTTAAAAAATAATGATTCATCAGGTTGACGTACCGTTCACTTTTTTCACTTAACATGACAGAGGGAAAACGAAGGGCCTTTCACATTCTCTTTGTAACGACAAATAACAAACCAAATTTGAGAGGAGAACAAAACATGAAAAACGAAAAAAACATCCCGCAGCCAATCAGCGGAGAAAAAGGGGCAACAGTAAAAATTCCGCGCAACATAGAGCGTGACCGCCAAAATCCGGATATGCTTGTACCGCCGGAAACGGATCACGGAACAGTTGAAAACCTGAAATTCTCTTTCTCAGATACACATAACCGTTTAGAAAAAGGCGGTTATGCCCGTGAAGTAACAGTTCGGGAACTTCCGGTCTCCGATAACATCGCTTCTGTTAATATGCGGCTGAAGCCGGGGGCCATTCGCGAGCTTCACTGGCATAAAGAAGCCGAGTGGGCTTATGTCATCTATGGATCAGCCCGGATTACGCTTGTTGATGAAAAAGGCCGCAGCTTTATTGATGATGTGGGAGAAGGAGATTTATGGTACTTCCCATCAGGGCTGCCGCATTCTATTCAGGCATTGGATGAAGGCTGCGAGTTTTTGTTAGTATTCGATAACGGCGGGTTCTCTGAGAACAGTACATTCCAGCTGACAGATTGGCTCGCACACACACCGCAAGATGTAGTGGCAGCGAATTTCGGCCTTACGGAAAAGGATATTGCCAACCTTCCGTCTAAAGAAAAGTATATTTTTGAGACAGCCTTACCCGGCTCCCTTGAGAATGACCAGGTGGAAGGCCCGAATGGCGAGGTTCCTCATCCATTCAGCTACCGTCTTCTTGAGCAGGAACCGATTACAACTGATGGAGGAAAAGTGTGGATTGCCGATTCTTCTAATTTTACAGTTTCTAAAACCATTGCCTCTGCCCTTGTTGAAGTAGAGCCGGGCGGAATGCGGGAAATGCATTGGCACCCAAACACAGACGAATGGCAGTATTTCATCTCAGGCCAGGCAAAAATGACGGTATTCGCTTCAGACGGTCATGCCAGAACCTTTAACTATCAAGCAGGCGATGTCGGTTATGTTCCTTTTGCCATGGGACATTACGTGCAAAATACCGGGGACGAGCCTCTGGTCTTTTTAGAAATTTTCAAAGATGATCATTATGCAGATGTTTCTTTAAACCAATGGCTTGCCATGCTGCCTGAGACATTTGTTCAGAATCATGTCGATTTAGGAAAAGAGTTTACAGATGCACTCCAAAAAGAGAAGCATCCGGTTCTCAAAATAAACCAAAACAAATAAATTATCGGCTTGCAGAGAAACCAACAGCGTTTCTTTGCAAGTTTTCTCTGTTGGAGAGGGGGAACCAATGATGAAACTGACACATTTCATCCAATATGCAGTGGCGGCGGCTGCTGTATTTACAGGCTACTTTTTAGGTATTTTTATTGTCTTTCATCTGACCGATGCAAATTATGAATCGATCTTTTATGTGCTTCTGTTTGCCGCCATATTTTTGGGCCTCAGCCTATGCTTTGAACCATTTGAGCTGCTAATGATACATAGCTTCAAAAGCTTCAAACTGAATAAAAACCATTTGTTTTTTTTAGCCGGCTGTGTTCAGGTGTTATTTTTATGGATGACTATCTACACAGCAGATGAATTCATTAAGGGGATCTGGCTGTCCACAACAGAGGAGTTTATCATCGCCGGGGTGTTTTTTGCTTTTGATGCATGCTTTTACAAAAAGAAAGCTTTTGCGTGAATGGGGGCTTTAAGTAAAAAAAGACCTTCGGGGACGAAGGTCTTTTCATTATTTTTACAAACAATCGCTTCTAAGACATGTCACTTTCCTATTCATACCGGAGCGCGTCTACAGGCTGAAGCTTTGAGGCCTTGATAGACGGCAGCAGTCCGAATATGATGCCGACCGCCATCGAGAAAATGAGCGCGCCGGCCACGGCAGGAACTGAAACGATAAAAGGCATTGGATAAAATACCGTTATCAGTTTGGCAATGCCGCATCCAGCAAGAACGCCGAGAATTCCGCCAAGGCTGGTCAGCACTACCGCTTCGGTTAAAAATTGAAATAAAATGACACGGCGTTTCGCTCCAAGGGCTTTTTTAATGCCGATTTCACGCGTGCGTTCTGTCACAGAAACAAGCATAATATTCATTACGCCGATGCCGCCGACCAATAGAGAGATGCTGGCGATGCCGCCGAGCAATAGAGCAAAGGCCTGATTGAAAGATTCCATTTCCTCTGCAATCTCCTGTAAATTTGTCACGCTGTATTCCGCTTTTTCCAATTCAGCTTCCGGCAGGCTTGCATTAAGCAAATCGGCAGCCATCATACCGGCTTCTTGAATATGGTCAGATGAATCAGCCTGTACGGCAATTTGCGTCGGAGCGTCAAAACCTTCAATGAGCGGCCATACTCCTTTAGGGAGATAAAAAATCGGATTTCCGTACTCCCCGTAATACACGCTTTCGTCCTGCTTTTTTTCAGTAAAGATTGCGGCGACGCGGAATGGCGTACCGTTAATCTCCACTTTTTTATTAATCGCGTCTCCGTCGGGAAACAGCTCGTCTCTTGCATCTTCATTGATCATGACAACCTGATGCTTGCTCCCCAGCTCCTTGTCAGTCAGCGCTTTTCCTTCTGTGGTACGGATCGGAAACATATTGAAATAGTCCTGATCTACACCATACACCTGCGGGTAAGCGGAATTCGTTAAATGAAAGGCTGTGACGCCTTCTGCCAAGTGATACAATGAAACTCCTTTTACCATCGGATCTGATGTAATAGACTCAATGGTTTCATCAGATATGGGAGGAGCGGTTGTATAAGAAAGCTCATGAAAGCCTTCCTCTTCTCCGCCATTCTGCTGATACACCACATTAATCGAGTTGTTTCCCATCCCGATCATGCTTTGCTTGAGCTGCTCACTTTGCCCTTTAATCATAGAAACTATCGCGATAATCGCCGCGATTCCGATAATGACCCCAAGCATCGTTAAAATTGACCGCAGTTTATGTGAGAGAATGGATTGAAAGGAGATACGTATATTTTCAAGCATGGTTCACATCCCCTTTCTCATCTAAAACCAGCTCGCCGTCCCTGATAAAGACCGTTCTGTCCGCTTTTCTGGCAACATCCGGATCGTGTGTGATCATAATAATCGTCGTGCCTTCTTCATTTAATTGTGAAAATAAGGACAGAATTTGCTCGCTCGATTTGGTATCAAGCGCTCCGGTCGGTTCATCCGCCAAGATAAAACGCGGCTGATTGACAAGAGCCCTGGCAATGGCCACACGCTGCTTTTGACCGCCTGACAGCTTCGTCGGCTTATAAGCTACTCTGTCTTTTAAACCGACCTTTTCCAGCGCATCATACGCTCTTTGTCTTCTTTCTTTTTTCTTTATCTTGTTATAAATCATAGGAAGTTCGACATTTTGCAGCGCCGTCAGCCGAGGCAGAAGATGGAATGTCTGAAATACAAAACCAATTGATTGGTTGCGGATGTCGGCTAAGGCGCCATCTTTTCCCCTCAGCACATCCATCTGTTCAAGCTTATAGCTGCCGGATGTCGGCCTGTCCAAACAGCCTAAGATATTCATTAAAGTTGATTTCCCCGAACCAGAAGGCCCCATGATCGCGATAAATTCCCCGGCTTCTACTGTCAGATTAATGTTTTTTAAGATCGGGACCTCTTCTTTTCCCAGCTTGTACGATTTATAAATATTATTCAGTGTCAGCATCGACTGTAACCTGCTCCCCTTCCTTAATTGGAAGATCCGGGTAGATCACATAATCTTCCGGTGTCAGGCCGCTCTTAATTTCAACCATGTCATTCTCGTCCGGCTCCCCGATTTCCACGGTTTGTTTCACAGCCTTCTGCTCTTCATCAGTCTTCCAGACATACGGCTCGCCGTCGTCCTGCACGATCATATCCGAAGGGAGCTTAACGCTGTCTGAATTCGTGTCGTCTCCGAGTACATCAATGTTGACATGGTAGCCGACCTCAAGCCCCTTATGATTATCAAGCAATATCGTAAAAGGATAGTTTGAGGACTGAGGATTCATTTCCTCTTCACCATAGCTTTCTGCCTGTCCGTCCTCTTCAGTGCCTGCCGGGAGTTTGCCAATGTCAGTGATTTTGCCTGTCCATTCGCCTTCCCCGCCTGTTTTCAGCGTAATTTTCACTTTGCTGCCTTTTTTGATCGTGTCCATTAACAGCTCGTTGACTTGGCTTTTAACGAGATAGGCGCCTGTAGACACTATTTGAATATACGGTCCTGATGCCTGATCGCCGCTCGCCCCGTCAGCTATGTCCTGATTAACGGTTTGCACGATTCCGTCATGTTTACTCGTGATGACGTTTGATCCTTTGCTTTTTGTCAGATTCGCAAGCTCTTTTTGATGCTGTTTCAGTTCAAGATTGCTTGTCTTCAGATCAAATCTTGCTTGATCAAGCTCATCTTCCAGCTGTGATTTTTCTTCTTTGCCAGCTTTTTTTAATTTTTTCTCTGTATCGGCAATTGTTTTTTCTAAACGGTTAATTTGGAGATTGGCCATTTCTATGTCCAGATTGCTTTGCTCGACCTCGTCTGAATTGTCCGCTGTGTCATATTCAAACAGCTTGTCACCTTTTTTTACTTTGTCGCCTTCTTTTACATAGGTTTTTTTAATGCTGCCTTTCTCTGAATCTATGTATACTTTCTGCTGTTTTTCGGGTTCAACTTTTCCAGAAAACGAATTAGCGGAAGCCGTTTCTTCACCCATGAACATGGAAACTGATTGAGCGTACGGTTCTTCAGCCCCTCCCACTGATCTTGCATGTGTAAAGAAGTAAACCGCTCCGAAGCCGACACCCGCCAACAACAGTACACCCGCAAATATCAGACTGAATATCAGCCATTTTTTCTTTTTGGACACTTTTATCTCCTCTTTCCGTTCACTCTGTAATATTTTTGAAACATTCTAACCAATATTATCTATTATTTCTATATAGCTTGCAATCTTTTTCTAAAAATCGTATGTTTCTGCATGAAAATACAAAAATCCCGGCCATGGACCGGGATTTTCTTTATACATGTTCAATCACTTTATCATGTTGGATCAAATCATACGTCAAACAAATCGGCTTGTTTGTGCGCGGGTCATTCACAATTTCCGCGTTTATCTGAAACACCTGCTTCAAAACGTTCGGGGTCATAACCTCTTCTGCCGTCCCTTCCTTTATGACCTTTCCTTTTTTAAGAGCAATCATATAGTGGGAAAAGCGCGCGGCATGGTTGAGATCATGAATGACCATTAAGATCGTCCGGCCCTGCTGCTTGTTCAGCTTTTCAAGAAGCTGCAAGATCTCCAGCTGATGGGCGAGATCCAAATATGTCGTAGGTTCGTCAAGCAAAAGCAGTTCGGTTCCTTGGGCAAGCGCCATGGCGATCCACACGCGCTGGCGCTGCCCGCCTGACAGAGCTTCAATCGGCCGCTCATGATATTCAGCCATTCCCGTCTCCTCAAGCGCCTGCTTGATAATGCGGCGGTCTTCGGCTTGTAATCGCCCAAATCCTGATTGGTGCGGAAATCTTCCGTATGAAACCAATTCATATACGGTTAAACCGCTCGGCGCTTCCGGTGTCTGCGGAAGAATCGCCATATCCTTCGCTATATCCTTTGTCGACATCTGATGTATGCCGTTCCCGTTTAAATAAACAGCACCTGTTTTCGAACGCAGGATTCTCGACATCGTTTTTAATATGGTTGACTTGCCGCAGCCGTTCGGGCCGATTAAGGTGGTAATTTTCCCTTTAGGAATTGATATATTCAAATCTTCTACAATCAGCCGGTCGCCATAACCGATTCCGAGCTGTTCTGTTGATAGTGAATCCATCTCTTAGTATCCCCTCCTCTAATTCGTTTTCATCAGCAAATAAATAAAATACGGAGCGCCTAAAATAGAAATAACAAGCCCGACCGGAATTTCCGAAGGAGCTAATACATTTCTCGCCAATGTGTCAGCGAAAAGAAACAGCAATGCGCCGATAAGTGCGGAGACCGGGATGAGTGTCTGATGGCGCGGGCCGGTAAGCCGTCTGGCCACATGCGGCGCAATCAATCCGAGAAATGCAATGCCGCCGGCAGCCGCAACACATGAACCTGCAAGCGCCACCGCCGCCACAAGCAGGATGCGCCTTTCCTTTTCCACCGCTGTTCCCAGACCTGTCGCCAATTGATCGCCTAAATGTAAAATGTTCAAGTACCGGGCTTTATATAAAGTAAAGGGTAAGAGAATGAATATCCATGGCAAGACAGCCCAAATCATTTTCCAATTCGCCCCCCAAATAGAGCCGGAAATCCAAATGGTTGCCTGCATGAAATCTTGCGGGTCCATTTTAAGCTGAAAAATAAGCAGAATCGCATTAAAACCCGCATTCACTCCAATTCCGACTAAAATCAGGCGAATCGGAGTCACGCCTTTCTTCCATGCCAAAGCGTAGATGAGAAAAGCGGCGAGAAGTGAACCGGCCAGCGCACTGAACGGTAAAATCAGCGTGCCTAAAAAGCTTAAATCTGCCGTTGACCCTTGAAAAAAATAAATAAAGAGAACGACAGCAAGCGCGGCGCCCGCATTAATGCCAAGAATCCCGGGTTCCGCCAAATCATTTTGGGACACACTTTGCAAAATGGCTCCAGACACCGCTATCCCGGCGCCGACAAGCAAGGAAAGAATAATCCTTGGCAGTCTGAATTCAAACAGCACGAGCCCGTCACGGGCAGTGCCTTGTCCCAAAAATACTTTCAGCGTTTCCAGAGGGGCTATCCTGATTACACCCAGATTCAGACTGATAAAAAAGATCACTAATATAAGAATGAACGTAACCGCCATGACAATGAACGGCTTTTTCGTTTTGTTTTCCATTACAGCCCTCTCCTTTCACGTCGTGCCAAATAAAAGAAAAAGGGAACTCCGATGAGCGCTGTCAGCGCCCCGACCGGCGTTTCAAAAGGAGCATTTACAAGTCTCGCGGCAATATCTCCATACACTAGCAAAATTGCCCCCAGGACAGCCGAGCAGGGAATGATCCATCGATAATCAACACCGACCAAAAACCGTGTGACATGGGGAATGATAAGTCCGATAAACGCGATGGTCCCGGAAATAGAAACAGCCGCCCCCGTCAAGAGTACGACGACAAGCATTCCAATCAGCTTCACCGCTGAAGTATATTGTCCAAGCCCTTTCGCAAGATCCTCACCGAGGCTTAATACCGTGACGGAACGGGCAATGATTAAGGCGAACGTCAGCCCGACAGCCCCCGCAATGAGCAGCAGATGAACACCCTGCCATTTAACTCCCGCTACCCCTCCTGCATACCAAAAACTTAAATCCTGAGCCACATCAAAGCGAATCGCAAGCGCTGTTGAAATACCAGTGAAAAAATAGGTGACAGCCGTACCGGCGAGCGCAAGCTTTACCGGCGTCAGCCCGCCCTTGGAAAACATGCCTATGCCAAATACAGTGGAAGCCCCCAAACCGGCTCCCGCAAAGGACCAAATGATGAGCCCCATCGCTGAAAGACCGGGAAAAAAGGCGAACGCGATTGAAACCGCAAAGGCAGAACCTGATGTAACGCCCATGATTGAAGGCTCCGCTAAGGGGTTTCTTGTCATCCCCTGCATAATGGCGCCGGATACAGCCAAAAAAGCGCCAACCAGCGCGGCCGCAGCCGTCCTTGGCAGCCTTAGTTCCTGTATGATTTGATGAGACGTGTTGTCAGGCTGAAAATGACAGACCGCGTCCCACACTGTCCCCAGGTGTATATTTGCTGCGCCGACTGATATTGATAAAGCGGCGCCGAACAATAAAAGAAGGATTCCCGCTATTAATAGAAGGAACGCCCCAAACGGCCGGGACTTCCATTCGATTTCTTCTGAGGAATCATGCGTGCTCATAGTCTGTTTATTTTTTATTACACCCAACGTCCGTTCTTCCTTTCTTATTCATGATAATGAGAATTATTATCAATAGCTGTATCAGTATATCATTTTTTTCTTCAGAGGTAATAGAGTCTTTTCTATATTGTAAATAATGAATTTCAAAAAAATCGTGCTTATCGGCAAAAGCGGTGGTATAATCACGTTGATAATGATTCTCTTTATCATTCAATAAACGTACGAAAGAAGGAATACGTTATGACCTATACATGCAAAAAAATCGGAGCTGCGTTTTTTGCTCTGTTTCTTATTGCGGCTTTGGCAGCCTGCGGAAATGCATCAGACAGTAAAGGCTCCTCATCTTCCAGCTCTAAAAAGGAAGAAACTATTACATACAAAGCAGAAAACGGAAATATTAAGATTCCGAAACATCCAAAAAGGGTTGTCGTAATGGCGGACGGCTATTATGGCTATTTCAAAACACTTGGCATTAATGTGGTCGGAGCTCCTGAAAATGTCTTCAAAAACCCGTATTACAAAGGGAAAACCGACGGTGTAACAAACATTGGCGACGGAACCTCAGTTGAAAAAGTCGTCGATTTAGATCCTGACTTGATTATCGTATGGACTACACAAGGCGCCGACATCGAAAAGCTTGAAAAAATCGCGCCGACTGTCGCGCTCAAATATGATTCACTAGACAATAAAGAACGGCTGAAAGACTTCGCCAAGATGACCGGCACTGAAGATAAGGCGGATAAGTGGCTCGCGAAATGGGATAAAAAAGTTGCAGTGGCAAAAACAAAGGTACAAAAAGCAGTTGGCGATAAAACCGTCTCCATTATGCAAACGAATGGAAAAGCGATCTATGTATTCGGTGATAAATTCGGCCGAGGCGGCAGCATTGTTTACGATGAGCTTGGGCTGAACGCCACAAAGCTGACAAAAGAAAAAGCGATTGATGAAGGCCCCGGCTATACCAGTATTTCTTTAGAAAAAATACCTGACTTTGCAGGAGATTATCTTTTTATGGGCCCATGGCAATCAGGCGGGGATGACGGCGGCGTGTTTGACAGCGCGCTTTGGAAGAACCTTGACGCCGTCAAAAAAGATCATGTCTACAAAATTGATCCGATCGGTTTTTATTTTTCTGATCCGATTTCATTAGAAGGACAGTTGGCATTTATTACAGATAGCTTAACGAAATAACACAGCAGGGCCGCGGTTCACGCGGCCCTTTTCTATTGAATGGAGCGAAACATTTTTGATTACATTAACAAGAGAGATCATTTTTTAATCATCAAAAAGACGCCTGACACGAATGTCAGGCGTCTTTTATTATACTTATTTTTCCTGCTTGAATTTCTTAGAAACAAACGGATAAATCACCAGACCGACAAAGAATAGTCCGATTCCGAGAATAAATGTTGTTAAATCCGCTGTTCCGGTCACAATAACAAACAGGGAATACACGCAAGCAAGAAGCGCAATAACTCCGTCTCTCACTCTGGAGCCCTTCAGCTCATTATACGTTTCGCCTTTCCATACGAGCTTAAAGCTGTAGATCGCCGAGACAAGGTAAGGAATTAAGTACGCCAAAGTGGCCGCTGTTGTTAAAAAGGTAAATGCGTCGCTGATCGTCCGTGATATGACGGAAAAAATAAAGACCTGTGACATGACATTTGTGATAATCAAAGCATTTACCGGGCTTCCCTTTTTATTTGTTTTAGCAAAAAACGCCGGGAAGTCTCCTGCTTTTGCCGCTTGGTACGGCACCTCTGAGCCGAGCAAAATCCAGCCGAGCATCGTACCGAACAAGCAAAGTATCGCAAGCAGCGCCATAATGACGCTTCCCGCGTTTCCGACGATCGCGTAAAGCACATCGACAAACGGTTTTTCTGACCCGACGAGCTTCTCATGCGGAAGCACACCCATCGTAATCATCGTCACAATAATATAAATGCCCAGTGCAATAAGCAATCCGGTAATCGTCGCCCGCTTTACATCCCGCTGTGAGGATGCGCGGCCTGACAGAATGACGGCAGATTCAATGCCGACAAAGGCCCATAGAGTAGAAATGGCCGCGTTATGAACCTGGCCGCCAAGACCGATGCTTGTGCCGTTTTCACCTTGAATCGGAAAATAAAAGTGACCAAACAAAGCCGTTTGAAACACGAATAATCCTGCAACAATAAAAAAGACAAATCCTAAAACTTTTGAAAACGTCGTGATAAAATTCAGTTTGCTTGCTCCGTTTATGCTTGATACAAGAATCGCATGTGTTCCCCAAAGAAGTACCGTGCACACGCCGAACGTCAAAATCTGCCCAAGGGTAACCTCCTGGCTGCCCAGCGCAAACAGCACGCGTTTATCCACTAAAATCGGGAAGAACGATGTTAAATAACCGGCAAGGCTGGTAATGATCGCCACGTTGCTGATCCAGCTTGCCACCCAGTAACCCCACACCATTGTGAATCCGGCGGCATTGCCTTTCTTTCGGTCCTGAAACAGCGCTCTCGCATAGCTTTGCGGCCCTGCTTTCAGCTCAGGCTTGCGAATCGATAAGTGTCCGAAGACGAGAGCGATCATAAGGACGCCGGCTCCCGTTAACAGCCACGCTGATACTGCACCGAGCGGACTCGCAATTTCCGCGAGCGTGCTTGGCAAAGAAAAAATGCCTGATCCGACCATATTTCCAACGACAAACGCCGTTAATAACCAAAAACCCCATTTTTTTGTCTGTTCCATTCCAGTACCTCCAACATTCTTGTAAATACGGACAGAACCCGAGATCATTTTAAAATATAAAAAAAGCCTGAACAAAAGTCCATGCTTAAAGAAACACACACCCTTGATCTCCGGATAGCCCTCCGCGAAAAAGCACGCGGCAGTCCTGCACTTATTCAGATACAGTCCCAGCATGAAGAAGGATCGGCTTTCTTCACACTTCGGCGCTGATGCCTTTTACACATGTTTAACAGCTCCTGTCAGCCTGGCATGTGTGACTTATCATCCGCGCAACCTCTACCTCACTGAGAAAGAGTGAGGATTTATTTATTCATTTACTCAAGAAGGTTATCAGAGAAAGAAAGATCTGTCAAAGGGAACAGATGGAAAAAGCGGATAGAGCCAAGCCCTATCCGCTTTTTGTTATCGGTTGTTTTTCTTTTTTTGTACCGCTTCTTGAAGCGGATCATCTTTAAGGGCAGAACCGGCATCGTCAAGCGCGCCTTGGATGACGTTTTTTTCTTTGTCGTCACGTTTGCCTTTATCTTTATTAAAGAAAGCCAAAAGTATCACCTCTTTAAGAAAAATGGGTACACTTTTAATGTGGCTTTTTTCTTAAATAATATACAAATTGTCTTGCATTTACAGCATCGTCTGTTCCTTCATTCTGTTGAAAAACACAAGGAACTGTTCCAATTCTTCAGCTGAAAAGTCCTTAAACAATTGACTGTATGTCACTTGAAATTGGTCATTTAATTTTTGATAAATCTCCATCCCTTTATCAGTCAAAGATAAACGGACAACACGGCGGTCCCCTTGATCCCGTTCCCGTTTGATATACTGCCCTTCGATTAAACGGTTTATCGCTATCGTTGCCGCCCCTGAAGTTAAATCAAGCCGCTTTCGCAGTTCAGAAACGGTCGATGCTTCCCCTTTATCGAGCAGACTTAACATATACATTTGAGTGGGCGTAATCGTCCGCTCTGTCTGAAACAGTTTTTTTCTTACTGCCCGATTCACTTCAAATTGTGTATGAATGATGTCTTTCATAATGCCTTGTTTACCTTTATCCATGTCTTAGCACCTTTGTTGTGTCGTATCTTTACCATAAAGCAATTATAGGGTGATTTTTTCCATTGAAGCAAATGATATGCTTTTATCGTGACAAAGTTCTGTTGCTCAAACAGGCATTCTCTTGATATATTTGTAATTCAGAGATTTTGGCAAAAGATAAAAAGGAGAAGCGAGAAATGACAGGGAAAACACACATCATGGGAGGCATCGCTTCTTGTACGGCTATTGCTTATTATTACGGTTATGATCCTGTTCTTATGGCAGCGTCCGGAGCATTTGGGGCATTGGTGCCGGATATATGCCATACAAGAAGTAAAATCGGGAGAAAATTTCCTTTATTATCAAAGATCATCAGCTCAGTATTCGGGCACCGCACGTTTACACACAGCCTGCTGTTTATGCTGATTATGTTTTTTATCATCACTACATATATTCCGAACCAAAATATCCAGGCCGGGTTAATGGTCGGAATGGCGAGCCACTTACTGCTTGATGCGTGGACGGTTAACGGCATTAAGCTGTTGTTTCCGTCAACCATCCGCATTCGGCTTCCCTTTTATATGAGAACAGGCAGCTTTTCAGAGCAGCTTGTATTAGCGGGCTTGACGATTATTTCATGCTATTACTTCTATGAGCTGTTCCACGGGCACATGGGAGCCGCTTTTTCATTGCCCGGCGCAGCTTTTTTTAGTAGCTTTACATAAGGGACACTTATTTTTGTGCCAATGCTTGTACGTGAGGAGCCATACATATGAACGGAACCTTTTTTAAAAATCAGTGGTTTTTATGTTTATCCGTCTTGTTTATGTGGATAAAAACCTATTTGATTTATAAGCTTGGCTTTGATTTGCAGATTGACTCCTTTTTGCAGGAGATCATTTTGCTGATGAACCCGCTCAGCTTTATAATCCCATTGTTTGGGATCGGCTTGCTGCTGAAAGGGAACAAACAGCGGCTCTTTTTGCTCATTGCCAATTTGGTCCTAACAATTATTTTAATATCAAATACCATCTTTTATGGGTTTTATATTGATTTCATAACCATACCGGTTCTTTTCCAAGCCAGCAATATGGGAGATATGGGCAGCAGTGTAAAAGAGCTGTTCAATCCATTGTTTATCGCCCTGCTCTTGGATTTGGCGGTGCTGGCGTGGCTTGCAAGAACCCATAAAGGGCCAGCCGAAAAAACCGCGTCCGGGACGATCAAAAAGTATTACGCGGTTTCGGCCGGAATGATTCTGTTCAATCTGGCTCTTGCAGAAGCCGAACAGCCGAAGCTATTGACCCATTCCTTTGACAGGGAAGTGCTTGTGAAAAGCATCGGGCTGTTTCAATTTCATGTGTATGACACGATTTCACAGACGGTAAATGTCAGCGCGAAAGCATTTGCTGATGAAGACAGCCTGTCAACGATTGAAAATTACACGAAAGCAGATTACAGCAAACCTGACAAAAACAAATTCGGGCTGGCGAAAGGCCGCAATGTCATTTTTGTGACGCTCGAATCAACACAAAGCTTTGTTTTACATGAAAAAGTAAATGGAAAAGAGATTACCCCTTTCCTCAATAACCTGGTCGAGAAAAGCTACAACTTTGATCATTTTTACCAGCAAACAGAGCAGGGCAAGACGTCCGATTCTGAATTTATTGTCGGCAACTCATTGTACCCTTCTTTAAGCGGAGCAGTTTTTTTCACGAAAAGCGATAATACGTTCCAAACCATGTACAAATCATTAAAACAGCACCATTATTATACTTCCGTCTTTCACGCTAACCATAAGAGATTTTGGAACAGAGATGTGATGTACAAATCATTTGGAATTGACCGTTTTTTTGACGTGGATGAATTTACAGTCGCACCTGAAACATCAACCAATTGGGGATTGAAGGACAAGGAGTTTTTAGAGCAATCCGCAAGTAAATTAAAAAACCTGCCTCAGCCTTATTACAGCAATTTCATTACATTAACTAATCATTTTCCGTTTGAAATTGATGATAAGGACAAACTGATTGACGAGTATGATTCAAGCAGCGACTTGTTAAACCGTTATGTGACGACAGTCCGTTATGAGGATGAAGCGTTAAAGCATTTTATCAGCAAGCTGAAAAAAGAAGGTCAGTATGAAAATTCAATGATCGTGTTTATGGGTGACCACTACGGAATTTCTGAAGCACATAACAAGGCGCTTGGCGAGTTTTTAGGAAAAGATGAGATCACACCGTACGACACGGTACAGCTGCAGCGTGTTCCTTTCATTATTCATATTCCCGGCGTGACGGATCAACAGCCTGAAACCGTCTCTGATGTGGGGGGACAGATTGATGTCAGACCGACGCTTCTGCACCTCCTTGGCATTGAAACCAAAGGAGACATTCAGTTCGGAAACGATCTATTTTCAAAAGACCGAACACCATTCGCCGTGTTAAGAAACGGCAGCTTTATCACAAATGATTATATTTATACCAAAAACACGTGCTACCGCCAGAAAACCGGAGAACCAGCTGAAGACCAAAACGAATGTAAGTCCTTTGGCGAAAAAGCAAATCAAGAGCTGTCGCTTTCTGATAAAATTTTAAACGGCGACCTGCTGCGGTTTTATGAGCAATAAGAAAAATCCCTCTTTTGACAAAGGGGGATTTTTTAGGTTTCATATACCATTCTGCCGCTCATTTTCGTATCATATCCGTTTAGTTGTGAAAGATGAGATTTATATTCTTTTGAACTCAGGATGTCTGTTACAGTGTCGAGCAGCTTTTGATTTTTTTTCAGGATGACGATGTCGTACTGTTCCTCGATAAGCGGTATAAAGTCGGCGTTCCCCATATGGGCTGCGTGCTGTGCGCCTACGCCCGCATCCGCCTGCCCCCTTGAGACTTGAGAGGCAGCCGAAAAATGATCAGTCACAATATCGTTGTATCCCTTTACGCCAGACGGCTTTATACCAAGCACGCCAAGCTGTTCATCAAGCAGCACTCTTGCGCCTGAGCCCTTTTCCCTGTTGACGATCCGGATATCGGTTCTTTTCAGGTCTTCCCAGCCTTGAATGTTTTGCGGATTTCCCTTTTGAACATATAATCCTGCCTGGCGAATGACGGCATTAATCAAGCAGAATGGTTCGCCAGACAGAATGCGTTTCACATAAGGAATATTGTATTGCCCGGTTTCCGCATCGTATAAATGCAAGCTGACAATATCACACTGTCCCCGATACATTTCGATGAGGCTGTTTAAGCTCCCGCTGTATTTACGAAGCGGCGTTTCTTTAATGGCCTTCTCCAATTGTTTGCTGAGCAAATCCATGGACACATCCTGGCCGCTGATAATGACCGTTTCTTTCTCGCCCGATTGCAGTGTATCTGACGTTTTTGGTTCTTCATGACGGGGCGCCTGTTGCGGCATCCTCATTTTTGCTTTATACAGCTTCAAATCTTCTTCATCAACCCGCATTTGCCTTCCAACCCGATAAGCGGGAATCATGCCTTTTTTTATCAGATCATATACGGTAAGCTTTGAAACCTTCAGCAGGCCCGCGACTTCTTCGATTGTATAGGAAGAGACTTCGCTCATCGTTATCACACTCCACTGTTATTATACCTTTTTACATGTTTGAAAAAAACCACATAAGAAGACCTCAATACGTTATAATTAATGATAATTAGATATATATAATGATAAGGAGTGCAGTTATGAGAAGAAAGAACTTGATCTTAACAGCAACAGCCATGACCGTCTGTTTACTTGCCGCAGGGTGTTCATCCAATCAAACGTCAAAGGATGCCGACAAAGACGTCACCTTGACCATTTCAGCGGCTGCCAGTGCTCAGGATGCGTTAGAGGAAATCCAAAACAATTATGAAAAGACACACTCAAACATTACCATTCAAGACAATTACGGCTCTTCAGGGGCCTTGCAAAAACAAATTTCCCAAGGCGCGGAAGCCGACTTATTCTTCTCGGCGGCTGAGGATAAATTTCAAAAGCTTGTAGACGACGGTGATATCGCCAAAAAGGACAGCACGGACCTAGTCGGGAACGAAATCGTTCTTGTTGTGCCCAAAAACGGCGATTCTCCTGTGAAGCATTTCGATGATCTCACAAAGTCAGAAACAGAAAAAATCGCCCTTGGAACACCTGAGTCCGTTCCCGCCGGAGCCTACGCGAAGGAGTCACTGACAAAGCTGTCATTATGGGATAAAGTAAAAGACAAAATCGTATACGGAAAAGATGTGCGGCAAGTGCTCTCCTATGTGGAGACCGGAAATGTCGACGCGGGCATTGTCTATAAAACAGATGCGCTCGTCTCCAAAAAAGCGGAGATTGCCGATGAAGCAGATGCCGACACTCACAGCCCGATTGTCTATCCGCTGGGCATTGTAAAAGATACAAAGCATCGGAAAGAAGCAAAGGAATTTTACGAATATCTGCAAACGGATGAAGCGATGAAAGTGTTTGAGAAATATGGATTTACTGCCCAATAACATCACGGCTTCCGAGTTTTTCACGCCTGTTCTTCTGTCGTTTCAAGTCGCCGCGGCGGCAGGGATCGCCGTTATCATTCTTGGCACACTGGCAGGCGCATGGATGGCAAGGGCGCGTTTTTTCGGCAAAACCGTCGTCGAAACAATCTTTATGCTGCCGCTTGTACTTCCGCCAACAGTCGTCGGTTTTATTTTGATTGTGATCTTCGGAAAACACAGCATAGCAGGACAAGCGATAGAATGGATGTTTGACCGTCCCGTTATTTTCACATGGTGGGCCGCAGTCATCGCTTCGGCAATTGTCGCCTTTCCGCTTATGTACCAATCAGCGAAAACAGGCTTTGCTGACATCGACCCTGACATTCAAGGCGCCGCAAAAATAGACGGAGCCGGCAGGTGGCAGGTCTTCATGTACATTTCTGTTCCGCTCGCATTTAAATCACTGCTGTCCGGTAGCATTCTCAGTCTGGCCCGGGCACTTGGTGAATTCGGCGCCACGCTGATGTTTGCCGGAAACATTCCCGGTGTCACCCAAACTCTGCCGACTGCGATTTACGTAGCCATGGATTCAGGCAGCAACTCTCTCGCCTGGGCTTGGGTCATCTGCATTATCGTCATTTCTTTCATTATGTTATTTTTGATTCAATTAAAAAAATCAGCTTAAATTGTCACAAAGACCAGGGCCGTAACATTGCTCCGGTCTTTTTCTGTTTTTGCTTGACCCTCCCGTTACGTGATCATTTATCTTATATGTAACTTCAAAAAAGGGGTGTAATCATGACAGAATTTTATCCAATGCCTTTGTTTGTCAAATTGTCAGTAAGTGATATAGAACGTTCGCTTAGCTGGTATAAAGCTGTGCTTCACTTTGAATCGGTTTTTGAATTGACGGGTAAGGACGGGAAAAAGGTGATGGCACATATTCGCGGCAAAAAGTATCAAGACATCTTATTGGAATCTGCACAAATGAATACAGACATCAATGGAAAGGGAGTTAAATTAAACGTGACGACAGATGATGTCGGTTCTTTTTTTGATAAAGCAAAAAGCGCAGAGGCTAAAATTATAGAAGGCCCTATTGACCGCCCATGGAACGCTCGCGAGCTTGTGTTACAAGACCCTGACGGATATCTCATCACACTTTCCATGCAAATCGATAAGAATAAAACGATGGATGAAATAACAGAACAAATCAACAATTAACTATCAAGTTTGAATTGAACTAAAAAATCCCCTGCCTGCCGGCGGGGATTTTTGCTGCTTAGAAAAGAAGCTCGTCCGGATTCGGTCCGACACGTTCATCTTTATTCAGCGCATTGATCTTTTCAATATCTTCTTGAGATAGTTCAAAATCAAAGATATCTGCATTTTCTATAATGCGGTGTTCCTTAATTGATTTTGGAATTGTAATGACGTCTTGTTGTAAATCCCAGCGTAAAATAACTTGGGCAACGGACTTATTATGTTTCTCAGCAATTTGTTTCAGCACTTCATTGTCTAACAGCTGGCCCTGCATAAGCGGAGACCACGCTTCAACCTGAATGCCTTGCTTTTTGCAATACTCTCTTAGTTCAACCTGTGTAAGACACGGGTGGAATTCAACCTGGTTTACCATCGGTTTGATTTCCGCATCTTTAAGCAGTTCTTCCAAATGATGAACTTGGAAGTTGCTTACGCCGATCGCGCGGACCTTGCCGTCTTTGTACAGCTTTTCCAGGGCGCGCCAAGTATCTTTATATTTATCCTTGCCAGGCCAATGGATCAAATATAAATCCAAATAATCAAGTTCTAACCTTTCAAGGCTTTTTTCAAAAGCAGCAAGTGTCGTTTCATACCCTTGATCTTCGTTCCACACTTTAGATGTGATGAACAGCTCGTCTCTGGCAACGCCGGATTCTTTAATGCCCGCTCCGACACCTTCTTCGTTTTTGTAAATAGCAGCCGTATCAATACTGCGGTATCCGTTTTTGATTGCCGCTTTTACGGACTCCGTCGCTTCACTTCCGTTTTCCACTTTGAAAACACCAAGACCAAATCGCGGCATTTCCACTCCATTATGCAACTTTACAGTATCCTTTAAACTTGCAACCACTTTGAACAACCACCTTTTCTCTCGAATTCTAATTATCCCCTTTATTATCTCATATTCTTACCAACGGAAACCAATAATAAGCTTTGCTGCTTTGGGCTGCCTAAAAAATAGATTTTTTCCCTTGAATGAAGCAAAACGGTTAACCTTCTTCTGATGCAATAGCACTACGGAGAAAACAGCCACTTTTGCTTTCGTTCAAAAAAATGGCGTACCCCCTCCTTTTTTCATAATATAAACGTACATTTTCTAGTAAAAGGTTATTAGGCCAGCAATAAATCTACCAATATTTTCTCATTTTTATAGAAATATGAATATAAAACAGCATAAGGGGTAAATGCAAACTGTACCCAAAACTTTTAAAGGAGGAAACACATGAAACGTTCTCGTATCCCTATGACCCTTATGCTTGGTGCCGTTTTATCACTCGCTCCTATTTCTTTTGCTTCTGCTGAGGAACCCCCCGCGCCTAAGGCTTCACAACAATCGACGGCCGGTACAACGGCTGCCGAAGTCGGTTTAAATGTTAATGTTGATGTATTAGGAATCGCCAACCAAATTGCTGACTCCATTAAATCAGCTCAGAACCGGGACGGATTTGTGAAAAACTTAATGGAATCCTCTTTCTATGCATCAGGCCAAAAGTATAATGTCATGGTGTTTAATCTAAGCCAAGAATATGAGGATCACTTTAATGGCGTCAAATTTTACGGATCAGCTGTTTATGACGGCATTACTTACGGAATCTGGGTATTTGAAGACGGAAGCTTCACTAACAAAGGGGACGGCGGCTGGATTAACTGGGCCTTCCGAGGCTGGTTTGACCGAAATGACAATACTGTCGAATTCCATCGCCCTTAACATACACAAAAAAAGCTGGCGGATAAGACCGATGATTCTTAACCGCCAGCTTTTTTGTGTAAAAATTAATCTCCGCCCTCCAGCATCGCAGCTTCCACATCATTAATATACTGACGGAGCTGATGGGTGATATCGCGGGAAATTTCCCGTTCCTCAAAAAGTGTTTGGATTTCATTTCGTATGGCCTGCACAGCCTTCAATTTCACTTCAAGCTTTTGATTTTCGAAATGGGAATTCGATTTCTGCTCATGATGGCCCTGTTCCAATCTGAAAATCAAGTGATTGTAAAACGCGATCACAGAGTACGTCACTTCTTTATTTTCATCTGTCGTATGTTTTTTCAGGTTTTCTATTGCTGCTTTAGCTGTTTTCACTCTGGTTGACCGGATCAAGCCCTCTTCATTCAGAATCGACATTTCCGGTTTTTTAAGCTGTCCGAAAAAGATCCAATACAAAAGGCGTTTCAGCTTTGTTTTTGATAAACCAACCTTAAACGGATTGGCATAAAGCATTTCTAATTCATTGAATCTTTCCTGAAGGCTGTTCGCCGTTTCTTCAGGGATCTCTCCGCGGTCAAGCAGCCGCATCAATTCTGCTTGTTCAGCCTTCACTCCGTGAGCGCGGAGTTTGCGTTCATATTTTTTCACACGGCTTTTGGTCGTGTATTGCTGAAAACGAAGATTTTTCATTTTCTCATTGTATTCGGCAATGACCGCTAAGGACGCTGTTTTGTTTGTATCGTTCAGGTCTTCTTTTATCGTATGAATGGCTGTTTTAATCAGCTTGCGTCTCGCTGTCATCAGCTTTTCATTCTCCTCTTTCACGTTCTCCTCTTCTTTATCAGACAGCATAGGCAGCACGATACTGGCAATGACAAGTGTGCACAAAATGACGCCGGCCGCTAAAAAGATAATTAAGTTTCGCTCAGGAAACGACGTACCGTCCGCCAGAAAGTAAGGAATCGAAAACGAACCCGCAAGCGTAACCGCTCCCCGTACGCCTGAAATAGAGATTAATAACGTTGAACGAAGGCCCGGTTTATAAATATTTTGGTCTTTATTAAAGAACCACTTGCCGTTCCAGAAGAACAGCACCCAAAGAAACCTGAGAAGCATCAATGTAAAGGTGATGACAAGAATATAACCGATCACCATCATATTATTAAATGCCGTATCGTTAAAGATAACAGATATAACATCAGGAATCTGCGTTCCAAGGATAACAAAGACCAGACCGTTTAAAATAAATAGAATAATACTCCATGTACTTGATGATACAATTTGCAGTTTCACCATTGAAGATTCCAGACGGTCTTGTTCCACCGCATGGGTAATTCCGCCTGCCACAACTGCTAAAATGCCGGAAACACCGATTTCTTCAGCTGCCAGATAAATGACAAAGGGAGTCAAGATCTGAATCAGCATATGCATGGTGACGTCCTGCATCCCGAGACGGCGAAGGAAAAGCCGAAAGCGTATGATCAAAAAGGAGATGATCACACCGCTCAATAAACCACCGGCAGCGATGAGCACAAAGCTGAAGGCAGCTTCCGCTAATGAAAAAGTTCCCGTAACGGCTGCCGCAATCGCAAATTTAAAGGCGACAAGTCCCGATGCATCATTCATCAGCCCTTCTCCTTCAAGCAGGCGGAGAATTCCTTTTGGCATCTTCACTCTGCTTGATAAAGCACTTACCGCCACCACATCTGTAGGCGACAGAATGGCCGCAAGCCCAAATGCGGCAGGAAGCGGAATGCTCGGAATCATCCAATTAATCGTATACCCTCCGACAATTACGGTAGCGAACACGAGGCCGAGAGCCAGAAGTAAGATCGGCGCTCTTAAATTCCAAAGCTCCGCCCGCGGCGTTCTCTTTCCGTCGTTGAATAACAGCGGTGCGATAAACAGGACAAAAAATAATTCGGGATTCAAATCAAAATGGAGCCCCCGCGGATATGCAGCTGCTAAGATTCCAAGCGCCACCTGAATTAACGGCACCGGAATAAAAGGGATAAACCGATTCACGATATTTGAGATCGCAATAATGGTTAGTAGAACAAGGACAACTAAAAATATTTCCAAATGCACGACCTCCTCAATCTCTGCATGTTTAAAACATTCATTACAAATGATGGTTTTCCTGTGTCTTGATGTGCTTTGCAGGAGAAGATGAAGGCTTTGTTTTTCATCATAATTCCATACGATATGAGTTTCGTCCACACTAGTCTCTCTATATATGTTACCCTTTTTTGCAGAAAATTTCTCATATTATGCTTACTGGGAACTTTTTTGCCTTAGTAAAAAAATCCTTTTTTCGACTGCCTTTACCCATTCCTTATTAGAATGGCCTGATTCTGCCTTTTAAATGATAAAAAAAGAGACAGGCATGCCATCCTGTCTCTGATACACTTTATTCATGATGAAAATTCGTTCCGTCTGTCGTTGCTTTGATGACACCGGCGCGGATGACAAAGTCACCAAAGTGCTCCCCTTCATTCCGTTCTTTCGCGTAGCGGGAAAGAAGCACATTCAGTTCGCTTAAAATCTCTTCTTCACCGATATTTTCGCGGTACATTTTGCTTAGGCGGCTGCCGTCAAAGGCCGCACCCAGATACATGTTGTATTTGCCCGGCGCTTTCCCGATAAACCCGATTTCGCCGAGTGCATGGCGCGCACATCCGTTCGGGCACCCTGTCATACGAATCGTGATTTCTTCATCACGAAGGCCGTTTTCATTCACAATGTCTTCTATTTTATCAATAAGAACCGGTAAATATCTTTCCGCTTCCGCCATCGCCAGTCCGCATGTCGGCAGTGCGACACACGCCATGGAGCTGCGGCGTAATGCTGAATGCTGCGTTCCGTCTGTCAGCCCGTACTTTTCAATCAGGTTGCTGATGGCATCCTTATTCTGGCTTGTGACATTTGAAATAATCAAGTTTTGATTTGATGTCAGCCGGAATTCGCCGGTATGGACTTTTGCAATTTCACGTAATCCCGTCATGAGTTTGTAATCGTCATAATCGGTAATACGGCCGCCTTCAACAAAGAGCGTAAAATGCCACTTGCCTTCTACACCTTTTACCCAGCCGTAGCGGTCGCCGTTATGGTCGAAATGAAAAGCCTTTGCTTCCGCCAAGCTCCAGCCGAGCCGGTTTTCCAGCTCCGCTTTGACCGTTTCCACTCCTAGACGGTCAACTGTATACTTAAATCTCGCGTTTTTTCGGATGGAACGGTTTCCGTAATCACGCTGAATCGTAATCACTTTCTCCGCTACATCATACATTTGCTCAGGTTTACAGAATCCGATGACTTTAGCCAGCTGCGGATATGTCGCTTGGTCACCATGCGTCATCCCCATGCCCCCGCCGATTGCCACGTTAAAACCGACAAGCTTGCCCTCCTCCACAATCGCAATGAAGCCGAGGTCTTGTGAGAAAACATCAACATCATTGGATGGAGGAACAGCGATACCGATTTTAAATTTCCGCGGCAAGTAAAGAGGACCGTACATCGGCTCGACTTCTTCGGTTTCCGGAGTCCCGGCCACTCTTTCCTCATCCAGCCAAATCTCATGATATGCCCTAGTACGCGGCAAAAGATCATCACTCAGCTTTTTGGACCATTCATACACTTCTGTATGGATCTCAGACTGATATGGATTTGAAGCGCACATGACGTTACGGTTCACGTCACCGCAAGCCGCAATCGTATCTAACAAAGCCTCATTAATCTCTTGAATTGTTTTTTTCATGTTCCATTTTAAAATGCCGTGCATTTGAAATGTCTCACGTGTTGTAAGCTTTAAGGTATTATTGCCGTATTTCTGGGACAAGTCGTCCATGACAAGCCATTGAGCCGGCGTCGAAACACCGCCCGGCATACGGACGCGCAGCATGAACTGATACGCCGGTTCAAGCTTTTGCTTTTGTCGTTCATTGCGGAGATCCCGGTCATCCTGCAAATAGCTACCGTGGTGCTTCATCAAGCGGTTGTCGTCATCTGGGATTCCGGCGCTGATCCGGTCGAGCATCACTTCTTTGAGTGTGCCGCGCAAATAGTCGCTTTTTTCTTTAATGTCCTCAACATCACTCGGAGAGCCTTCCGGTGCTTTTAAAATGTTGTTCACCATGTTGAAAAAACTCCTTTCAAACCAAAATCAGTATACGTCACGCTGGTAACGTTTTTGCTGCTGCATATCCGCTAAGTATTCTTCCGCTTTTTCGCGGCTCATGCCGCCTTCTTTTTCGATAATATCAATCAGAGCCTGATGCACGTCATGCGCCATGTGCTTCTCATCTCCGCAAATGTAAACAGCCGCTCCTTCTTGAATCCACGCGAACATTTCTTTGCTGTGTTCAAGCATGCGGTGCTGCACATATACTTTTTCGTCCGTATCACGCGAGAACGCAACATCCATTTTCGTCAGCACGCCGTCCTTCAGCCACTTTTGCCATTCCGTCTGGTAAAGGAAATCCGTCACGAAATGCTGATCGCCGAAAAACACCCATGATTTCCCTTCCGCTCCCGCTTCTTCGCGCTCTTGCATAAAGGAACGGAACGGCGCAATGCCTGTCCCCGGGCCAACCATAATGATCGGTGTTTCAGGGTTATCCGGCAGTTTAAAATTCTGGTTATGCTGAATGTAGACCGGCAATGTATCTCCCGGCTGAAGACGTTCCGCGCACAAAATCGAGCAAACGCCTTTTCTTTCACGGCCGTGTGCATCATACCGGACAGCGCCGATTGTCAGATGCACTTCATCCGGATTCGCTGATAAGCTGCTCGCAATTGAATAAAGGCGGGCCGGCATTTTCCGGAGAATTGCGATAAATTCTTGCGCAGATACGCCCCATGGACCGAAATCGCGGACCAGATCAAGCACATCGCGGCCTTCAAGATACGCCTTTGCTTTTTCTTCATTGCCCGGCGATAACAGTTCACGCAAATCCTCGTTCACAGAAAGCTGCGCCGCCTGCTGAAGAAGCGGTTTGGTTAAAACGGTAATTTCAAAGTGAGAAATAAGCGCTTCTTTGAGCGGACGAACGTCTCCTTGTTTATTGACCGTCACCACTTCTTCCGGGCCCCAGTTCATTTCCTCCAAAAGCATATCGACAAGAGCCGGATCATTTTCCGGATAAACGCCGAGGCTGTCCCCCGGTTCATATGTGAGGCCTGATCCTTCAAGCGACAGCTCAATATGTCGTGTTTCTTTATTTGAACCGCGTCCGTTCAAATTGATATTCTCGAGCACTTCTGCTCTGAACGGATTTGTTCGGGTATATGCCGACTCACCTGATTGAGGCGCCGCTGCCGGAGTTGGCTCAGCCATACCGCTTTGCGCTTCGCTCAAGCCGCCAAGGACCTCTTCAACCCATTCTGCCGCAGGCTCATCATAGTCAAGATCGCAGTCAACCCGCGGAGAAAGCCGTGTGCCGCCGAGCTCTTCCAAACGGGCATCAAACTCTTTTCCTGTTTGGCAGAAAAACTCATAGGAGCTGTCTCCAAGCGCCAAAACAGAAAAACGGAGATCATCAATCTTCGGCGCCCGTCTGCCATGAAGAAACTCATGGAATGACAATGCATTATCCGGCGGGTCGCCCTCTCCATGTGTACTCACCACAATAAGAAGATTTTTTATTTTCTTTAAATTGTTCGGCTTAAAATCGCTCATGGACGAAACATTTACTTGATAGCCGCGGCCTTCAAGCGTCTTGCCCGTATTTTCCGCAAGCCCCTGCGCGTTGCCCGTCTGTGATCCGTAAAGAATGGTCACCTCTTTTGAAATCGTCTGCGCCGTATCCCCGGCAGGAAGCGCCGCCGGCGCTTCCGCTGTTCCTTGGACAGAACCAGACTGGGCTGCGGCAAGATAACCGCTCAGCCAGATTTTTTGAGATTCGGTCAAGGTCGGCAGAAGGCGGTTAAGGAGCTCTGCCTGCTCCTGATTAAACGGACTGTTCATTACCTGAAGTTGCAACGATATCCACCTCACAAAGAATATAAACTCATCGTACGTCATTTTTTTAAATAGTTGGTCTTTTTAAAAAAAGCTTCTTATTGAACTTTACCGGAATATAAGAATTAAGTAAAATAGATAAACATGATGATAACGATTAAGATTACTAATGATAACTAGAAATAATTGTACTTGCTTTTGTTCCTTTTTGAATGGATTGTTTTCAGTACACTTCTCCAATAAGCCGGCTTGAAATCTATTAAAAGACTCAGAATATCCTCACAAAAAAAGAGAAGGTTTCCCTTCTCTCTCGGCATTATATTACTGTAATGTTCCCGTCACTCTTTTATTTGCTCTCATACAAATGAGATGGAACAGCCTCCAAAAACGGACTTGCTTCACCTAGATAAAATATTGTTACAGCATGCATAGCGCGCGTGCAAGCAGTATATAACAGCCTGCGGTCGTACTCGGTTTTGTATTGTTCGCCTGATGCATTATAGACAATCACCGCGTCAAATTCGATTCCTTTTGCCAAATAAACCGGAATCAAACAGACTCCCCTTTGGAACGTTTGATTTTCTTTATCGATCAGCCGGATGTCCGTATACTTGCTGATCTCATTGTGCGCCTGTCTGCATTCCTGAACAGTTTTGCATATAACCGCGATGGTTTCGTGCCCATTTTTCTTGAAGTGCTGTATCGTGTCTTTGATCTGCGCGTGCAGTTCTGCCCGTCCTTCCGTCTTTTGTAGGAGGGGTTTTTCTCCATTCCGGTTAAAAGGTTCAATTTCCGCCCCGTCGACGAGCAGCCCTTTTGTAAATTCAACGATCTGCCTTGTTGATCTATAGGTTCTCATTAAACGGATATATTCTGCGGCATTTTCTTCAAAACAGGCATCCATACACTGAGCGCCATTCATCGCATGCGCGTAGATGGACTGATTGATGTCGCCAAGAATGGTCATTCTTGCGGCGGGAAACAAGCTTCGCAAATACGCAAGCTGAAATGCTGAATAATCTTGAGCTTCGTCGATAAACAGGTGTTTGATCTGTGTGTTTTGCTTCCTGCCTTCAATACTATCCTGCATATATAGAAAAGGCGCCGCATCTTCATAATGCAGCAAGTGCTGCGCAAAACTCGCACGAGTCAGATTTCCAATCGCTTCCCACTGCTCAGTTGCGTTATTATCGCCCCAATCAGCAAACATCTGGAGATACAATTGTTTTACATCAATAAAAGCAAGCTGTTTGATCGCATGTTTAATCGGTTTGAACGCCTTCTTTACGATCATGGCCGCCAGCAGCTGCTGCTCTCTTTGATGATCGTTAAAGGTATGCTCGCTGAATTGCTCACGGGTTTGAAGCTTTTTATAGGCTTCTAAAAACTCTTCCTTGTCGAGAAGCTCGATGTCTTGATTAACCCATTCTTTACGCCGTTCCTTCTTTTCCATTTTGCCGATTTCCAACAGCAGCCATTCCGCGGTCAGCTCCATACGGTTCGGGATGGAAATGCTTTGTGCCAGCGAATAAAAATAGGTTTGTATTTGCTCTTTTGTGATCAGCTTTTCTTCCCGGAAAACAACATTTTTGAATAAAATCCCTTCGGAAGAAAGCCAGTTGACATAACGGTCAATCAATCCTTGAAAAGCCAAGGCCGACTTAAACTGAATACCGGCCAGTCTTGTGGCAGCGGTTTTCTCTTCTGTTTCTGACAGACAATATTCCAACTGCTCAAAAGGGCTTTCACATTGAAACTTCCTCCCAAGCCGATGCTCGATATACTCCTGAAACGTTGTCTGCTCCATGTTATCTTCTCCAAGCTCAGGCAGCACGGCGGACACATAGCTGTTAAACAAAAAGTTTGGGGAAAACAGCACAATTTGCCGGGCATCAATCACCCCGCGCCACCGATAGAGCAAATAGGCAACTCGCTGAAGCGCCGCGGATGTTTTTCCGCTTCCCGCAGCTCCCTGAACGATTAAATATTTGCTTGTTTCATTACGGATAATCTGATTTTGCTCTTTTTGAATTGTAGACACGATGTTTTTCATTTGGGTGTTCGAATGGCTGCTTAACACTTCTTGCAGCATCTCATCCCCGATTGTCATATCTGTGTTAAACATTGCCTTAAGCGTGCCGTTTTTAATCATAAACTGGCGCTTCAGCACAATCTCTCCTTCTATCGTTTCACCCGGCACCTCGTACTCAGCTTTTCCTGGGGAATAATTATAGTAGAGACTTGAAATCGGCGCCCTCCAATCGTAGACGAGAAAGCGTTCCTCATTCTCATCCATACATGAGGTCAAGCCAATGTATACTTGTTCCGGTTTCTGATCTCCTTGTTCAATAAAATCAACCCGCCCGAAATAAGGAGATGCCCTTAATTTTTTTATATTTTGAATCTGCCGATATATGTGCCGATGGCTCCGTTCCCTTTCAGACAGAATTTCAGCCTGCTGCTTGATGCTGGAAAACGTTTCGGCAGCTTCATGAGCGTCATCCATGTTAACCGTGACGTCCTCCCAAAAGTTTTTTCTGATGCCGATAATATCATGCTTTAACCCGCCGGCTGATGTTTCGAGCTTCTTCTGTTTTTTGTCCAGCTCTGTCAGTACAGCTTCGACTCTCGACTGCTCCTGTTCCCATTCCTTTTTCTCTTTTTCCATGAACGGCACCTCCGGAAAGTATTTGACAAGCGAAGACAAAATACTGTATAATTAAATTGGATATAAATTTAATATATACAAAAAAATACTAAATACAGTTCATCTTAACATATTTGCCCACCTGAGTTCAAGGTTTGGGTTATTTATAATGAAAAAAACCGATTCCTATTGGATATCGGTTTTTTTGTATATTAGTTATTCACATAAAAGGAACGGTTTGGCAGCTTCCATTTAAACATATATGAACAGACGCGGCATGCCACGAGCATAATGAACAGCACGTATAGCCCGACCGAGTTTCCCATCCAGCCGAGACCGACAATTAAACCGCCCAGCGCCGCCCAAACGGCATAAATTTCTGCTTTCAGCACCATCGGCTTTCTTCCGGCAAGTAAATCGCGAACAATTCCGCCCCCGCTTCCCGTCAGTACAGCCGCGACAATGACCGCACTAAGCGGATGCCCCATTTTAACGGCATACAGCGCTCCCTGAATCGTGAAGGCAGCGAGGCCGATCGCATCCGATAAATTTCCCCATTTGTTCCAATGCTTCAACAACAGTTTCGGAAACAAGAAAACAATCGTAATCGACGCTAAAGCGATTTGAAAGAATGCGCCCTGCTCCCATAAAGCCGAAACGGGCACTCCAATCAGCACATTGCGAATCGCGCCCCCTCCGAACGCTGTGACAATTCCCAATATATAAACTCCTAAAATATCATACTCTTCTTCCATCGCAACAATCGCGCCGCTGACCGCAAACGCAATGATACCAATTACACTGAGCAGTTCCCAAGCCATTCCTCTGACTCCCTTTATATTTATGAAATTTTCTGACGACCTCTAGATTTTATAATCGCTTCGCTCTAAAATCAACCTCATTTACACAGAAAAAAAGATAAATTTAGAAAGATCAGATAATAATGCTGAAGCAGCCGGGACCATAGCTTATTTTTCGGCATCATTCCATTTTATAAACAGTTACATTGCCCTCTGGAAACTAAAAAAAGCCAGAACAATTTTCCTGTTTTTAACTATAGAAGAAGGTATTTCATTATGTGCAGTGAATACATCTACTGTAAAAAAAAGGAGGAATCATGGATGAAAATGCGTTCAATTGCTTTTTCAGTTTTGCTTACAGCGGGTATTATTCCGGGCCTGACATCTGCGGGAAATCTTGAGGCCGGCCACGATCATCACCATCATGCGGAGAAGGCGAAAACAACCTATGCGGATTCGCTTCCGAAGGCAAAAGATTTTAAAGATTATAACGGAAAGGTTCAAATCGAACAAACAGTCGACACAAAGATTCTGGACGAAAACGGCAAGCAAGTCGGCAAAAAACGCTATAAAGCAAATGTTAGGGAAGACAAAGCTTCAACTAAAGCAGGCACCGGAAGCCAAAAGGTGAGCGTACTCGCTGTAGCGGATGCTGAATACCGCGCAAAGTACAGTGACTGGCAGACAAGAATTGTCCAAATTATCGAACAGGCCGATGTGGCTTTTAACCGGGATCATGACATTGATTTTGTTGTGCAGGCCGTCCAGCCGTGGACTTCTTCCGGCTCAAACAGCTCTCAAATTCTCTCTAATCTCCAAAATAGCTTCAGATCCCAAAACTATAAATTTGTTGCCGGTTTTACTGCAAAATCAAGTTTTGACGCAGGCGGCATTGCTTACGTATACAACGGAAAGCCGAGCGGTCCGGCATTCAGCGTCAACCTTGATCAAGGAACAGCGAATACGGCAAAAGCGGCCCAGCACGAGTTCTCCCATAACTTCGGACTTTCTCATGACGCACAAGGAAGCGGCATCCGCTGCATCATGAACTATGATTATTCTTATACCGTCGATACGTGGGACAGTGCCCACAACAGGCAGATTACAACAAACAAAGCTTGGTACCGTTAAAAAAAGCACCCGCTTATGCGGATGCTTTTTTCTATTGTTCAGATTTTTCTCCTTTGACAAAGCACATAAAAATGATGATGAGGATAAAGGCAATCAGCGCCAAAAAAGGAATTGTAATAAAACCGAACCAGTTGATATATTGGCCAGAGCAAGGCACACCGCTTACGCAAGGCTTTATCCCGCTAAATCCCGGCACTTTTTGTTCCAGATAATGCATGATCGAAATACATGCTCCGATAATCGACATCGGAAGCACATATTTCTTTACGCGGACATCACCTTGAAATGTTGCGATCCCTAAAATAAGGACAAGTGGATACATGAGAATTCGCTGGTACCAGCACAGTTCACACGGGATGAACTTTTTGATTTCGCTGAAATACAGGCTGCCCAGCATGGCGATAAGAGCGACGACCCAGGAAGCATATAAAAATACAATTCTATTTTTCATGCTACTGCTTTCCTTTCAGCTCTTTTTCTATCGCTTTTTTAATCTCGCTATAATCGCCAAATTTCTTAATGACTTTATCATTCACATAAATGGTTGGGGTCGCTACAATGTTTAATTTATTATTAAGCTCAGAGTCCTTTTCCACTTCCGAAGAAAACGTTTCTTTATCGAGATTCTCCTTCAGCGTAGCAGGATTGACCTTCGTTGTACTCTTTGCGACATTTCCCAGTAACGCAGGTGTTACCCACTCTTGCTCTGTATTCGGCTGTTCTTCAAACAGCTTTTCATGAAATGACCAGAAAGAGTTAGGATCTTCTTTCCATACTTCCTCTGATGCAAGAGCCGCCAGCCTTGAACCCTTACCGTGGAACATAACATTTACAAAAGAAAATTTCACATCGCCCTTGTCAATAAAGTCCTTCTGGATTTTTGGAAAAATGTCGTTATTGAATACTTTGCAGGAAGGACATTTGTAATCTCCGAATTCCACTACCGTTACAGGCGCATCATTCTTGCCGAGCACAGGCTGTCCTTTAATGGACGGCTGACTCGAAACCGTTTCGCTGCTTTGCTGTGTACTATTGTTAATCAAAACGATCCCTGCCAATAACACAACGACGATAACCGTAAGGATAACCGCGAATTTCGCAGAAGACTGCTGTTTCTTTTTCACTCAGACACCTCATCGTTTAAAATTTAAAAAAGAAGCGGCTATGACCGCTTCTTCATTTTACCAAGACAACCTGTTATAGAAAAGCCTGAAAAAATGAATACTCTCCGACAATTACTCATTTTTCAGTCTCATAATCCGCATAGCGTTCCCCACCGCAAGCAGCGTAACACCGACATCTGAAAAAACAGCCTCCCACATTGTCGCAAAACCAAGCGCTCCGAGCAAAAGGAATATCGCTTTAACGCCTAATGCGAAGCCGATATTTTGCCATACAATGCGCCGTGTCCGTCTCGCAACACGAATTGCTTCTGCTATTTTGGAAGGCTGATCTGTCATAAGGACGATATCCGCGGCTTCTACTGCGGCATCTGATCCAAGTCCGCCCATTGCAGCTCCGATATCCGCCCGTGCTAGTACAGGCGTGTCATTGATGCCGTCACCTACAAAAATCAGTTTTTCATTGGGCAGGAGCTTGGCTTCCAGTGCCTCTATCTGCTCCACTTTACCCTGCGGCAGCAGATCTGCATATATGTCGTCAATCCCAACTGACTTTCCGACAGCTTCTCCAGTCTGTTTCGTATCACCAGTCAGCATGATGGTGCGTTTGACCCCGAGTGCTTTTAATGCAGTGACGGCCTGTTTGGCGTCTTCTTTGATTTCATCGGCAATCACAATTGAGCCGGCATACCGATGATCAATCGCGATGTGAACGACGGTTCCCGTTATCCCGGTTTGACCGTGATCAATTTGCTCCTTATCCATCAGCTTCATATTACCCGCCAATATGGCTTTTCCGTTTACCGTTGCTTTAATGCCGTGTCCGGGAATTTCCTCGTAGGACTTAATCGTTTCAGCAGATAGCGTTTTCCCATAAGCTTTTCTGATTGATTCGGCAATCGGATGCTGTGAGTGCATCTCAGCTAAAGCAGCAGCCTCGAGCAGCTCTTCTTTTGTAAATTCCCCTGCCGGATTCAATTCAGTCACTTCAAAGCTTCCTTTTGTTAATGTTCCCGTTTTATCAAAGACTGCGTACTTCACCTGGTTCAGTGCTTCTAAATAATTGCTTCCCTTCACGAGTACGCCCGCTTTAGACGCTGCTCCGATACCGCCGAAAAAACCGAGCGGAATAGAGACGACCAAGGCGCACGGACAAGAAATGACTAAGAATATAAGCGCGCGGTACACCCAGTCAGACAGCACGGCGCCGGAGATAAGAAGCGGCGGCAAAAATGCCAGAAGCATGGCAATGATGACAACCGCCGGCGTATAATACTTGGCAAACTTCGTAATAAAGTTTTCTGTCTGCGCTTTCCGGCTGCTTGCGTTTTGGACTAAATCCAATATTTTCGAAACGGCGGAATCCTCATAACCTTTTGTAACTTCTATGTGAAGCACGCCGTTTTGATTGATAAAGCCCGCCATCACGTCTTTTCCTTTTTCCGCTTTTTTCGGAACGGATTCACCTGTCAATGCTGATGTGTCAACCATTGACGCTCCGGCTGCAACACGCCCGTCCAGCGGAATATTTTCTCCCGGATTCACAATGATAATGTCTCCGATCTTTACTTCCTCGGGCGAGACAAGACGAATGCCCTCGCCGGTTTTGAGATTCGCATAATCCGGCCTGATGTCCATTAATTCACTAATCGATTTTCTAGACCGGCTGACGGCTGCTCCCTGAAACAGTTCGCCGATTTGATAAAACAGCATAACCGCAACGCCTTCAGGGTATTGATGAATGATAAAGGCGCCGATTGTGGCCAGAGCCATCAGAAAATGCTCATCAAACACTTGTCCCCGGAAAATATTTTTGATTGCCCTTGCGACAATGTCGCCGCCGATGATGAGGTAAGCCGCGAGGTATAGTAAAAATTCCATTGCCGCGCCGGGATGGGCCAAAAGCGCAATCGCTCCCAGAACCGCTCCTGCCGCAAGTCTTAACAGCATGTACTGCAATCGTTTTTTATAGCCGTCATCTGCTGGTTTTTTCTCATGTTTCGGTCGGACCGTCACATGGGATTCAATTGATTTTACCTTTTTCGCCACCTCATTCAGCAGCCATTGTTCATTTTTTTCGCTAGATGAGACAGTTAACGTGCTTGCCGCAAAATTGACTGCGCACGAGTCAATTCCGTCAATGCCCCTGACGCCATTTTCAATTTTTTTCGCACAGTTGCTGCAATCCAAACCGTTCAGCATAAATTCCTGTTTGCCTTTTTCCATCTGTCTCACCTTACCTTCCGACTTAGGGTTCCCGCTTTACACTTATGAATGAGCATTGTTTAACAAATTTATATATATGAGCACATACTCATATATTGATTACTTATATTATATGGCGGTTTCGGAAAAATTGTCAACGAATAACTGTCCAATTTTTTTACTTATATCAAAAAAAGCGGAGATTTTCCTCCGTCTTTACCTGAAGTTAAAAAAGCCGTTTTCTCAACTGCTGAGAAAACGGCTTTTGGAAACAATCATTTTGCCCTCTGCAAACGTAAGGCATTTAAAACAACTGACACTGAGCTAAACGCCATCGCTGCTCCCGCTACCCACGGTGCTAAAAAACCGAAGGCTGCGATCGGAATGCCGAGTGTATTATAACCGAGCGCCCAAAATAAATTTTGTTTAATGTTTTTCATCGTCAGGCGGCTCATTCTAATGGCATCTGCAATGCTGTTTAGATCACCGCGGATCAATGTAATGTCCGCTGTTTCCATCGCGATATCTGTGCCGGTTCCGATTGCCATGCCGATATCAGCCGTTGCAAGAGCGGGCGCGTCGTTTATGCCGTCTCCGACCATCGCCACCCGACTTCCCGTTTGCTGTAATCTGGAGATTTCTTCCGCCTTTTGTTCTGGGCGCACCTCGGCAATCACACGGGTGATGCCCGCTTCTTTCGCAATGGCTTCTGCCGTTTTGAGATTGTCTCCCGTCATCATAATGACCTCAAGTCCCATAGACATCAAGCGTTTCACAGCTTCCCGCGACGTCTCTTTAATGGTATCGGCTACTGCAATCAGCCCGGCCGGTTCCCCGTCAACGGATACGAGCATGACGGTCTTCCCTTCACCTTCAAGAGCTGACATTTGTGAAAGAAGAGCCTCATGCTGAACCCCTTCACTTTCCATCAATCGCCTTGAGCCGACAAGAATCGCTTTGCCTGCCGCTTCAGCCGAGACGCCAGCACCGATTTTCGCTTCAAAGCGGGTCAGCTTCGGAATGTCGATTCCTTTTTCTTTCACCCCGGCAGCAATCGCTTCGCCAAGCGGATGCTCTGAGCCTGTTTCGGCAGCCGCCGCCAGCCGCAGCAGCTCTGTTTCTTCGAAGCCGTCAGCTGCAACAGCATCCGTCAGCACCGGCTTCCCGTTTGTGACCGTCCCTGTTTTATCAAGGACAATCGTATCGAGGCGATGTGTTTTTTCAAGATGCTCTCCACCTTTAAAAAGGATGCCGAATTCGGCTGAACGTCCTGAGCCTGCCATAATACTTGTCGGAGTGGCCAAGCCAAGAGCGCAAGGACAGGCGATCACAAGAACAGCGATGAGCTTGCTGATCGCTTCACCAACATCGCCGGGAGACGCCCAGAAATACCATATAAGGAACGTGATAAGCGCAATGCCTAACACAATCGGCACAAAGATACCGGAAATTTGGTCTGCGAGTCGCTGAATCGGCGCTTTTGAACCTTGCGCCTCTTCGACGACCCTGATAATTTGCGAGAGAGCGGTGTCTTTACCTACATTGACAGCCTTGATTTTCAAAAAACCGTTAGCATTCATCGTCGCACCTGTCACACTGTCTCCCGGAGACTTATCGACAGGAATACTCTCGCCTGTAATCATTGATTCGTCCACTGCTGAGCGGCCTTCGGTTACCTCTCCGTCAACAGGAATTCTTTCGCCGGGCTTCACATAGACCAAGTCTCCCGTCATGACCTCTTCAATCGGGATGACTAGATCCTGCCCCTCTCTGACAACAGTCGCTGTCTTTGCTTGAAGTTTCATGAGTTTCTTAATTGCATCAGATGATCGGCCCTTCGCTTTCGCTTCAAACCGCTTGCCTAATAAAATGAGCGTCAGCAATATGGCGCTTGTTTCATAATAGAGACCGTCGGTATGCCCGTGAGCGCCCAGGCTTTGAATGGTTAGATAAAGGCTGTATACATAAGCGGCTGTGGTGCCAAGCGCAACTAAGACATCCATATTGGCGCTTTTGTTTCTAAGCGCTTTGTACGCTCCCGTATAAAACTGCCAGCCGATGACGAACTGTACAGGAGTCGCAAGGGCAAATTGCATCCATGGATTCATGAAAATATCCGGCACCCAAATAAATGATGTGAACGAAAAATGGCTTACCATCGCCCATAGTAAAGGAAACGATAAGATCGCTGAAAAGATGAGCCTTGCCGTCTGCTTCCGCTGTTCCTTTTTTAGCGGACTTTCGGTTTCGCCGTCTGCTTCCCCTTTTTGCTCAAGCTGATAACCGAGCTTTGCGACGGCTTCTTTCAAATCATTGATGGTAACCTCCTTGGGATTATATTCTACAGCCACTGTTTCTAATGCAAAGTTCACCGGGGCGCTATTGACTCCTTCTGTTTTGTTCAGCCGTTTTTCAATTCGGTTCGCACATGCAGCGCATGTCATGCCGGTTATTTGAAACTCTGCTTTTTCCGTCACTACTCCGTAGCCGAGCTTTTCAATTTTTTCTTTAATGGCGGCCGCTCCTGTCTCAGATGGGTTATACGTGACGTTTGATGTTTCGAGTGCCAGGTTGACATGAGCGTCCGCAACTCCATCCATCCGTTTCAGCCCTTTTTCAATTCTTGAAGCACACGCTGCACAGGTCATGCCTGATACTTGGAGCGCAATCTCTTTTTGTTCACTCAACATACTCACTCCTCAGATACACCCTGGGGGTATATGAAAATGAAAGAAAATCGCGCCATAATAAAAAGCGCGATAGGCGGATCAGCCGGCTACGTCATAGCCTTGGTCTTCAATGGCATCGGTGATCTCTTTCAATGAAACTTGATCGGCATGAAAGGACACATCGACTTCCCCTGCTTCAAGATTGACATGAACCGCGCTTACGCCGTTCAGCTCCCCCACGCTGCTTTCAACTGCTTTGACGCAGTGCTGACAGGACATTCCTTCTACCTTTATTGTTGTTTGTTCCATGATTAGTTTCCTCCCTGTTTTCTTATTCTGATTTCAGTCTACCATACCCCTGTAGGGTATATCAATAGGCACGCTCATTAAGCTTTTGCGAATTTTTTAAACACATCAAGAAGCTCAGTAATGGCTTGCTCTCCGTCACCGCTTTTGATTGCATCTGACACGCAATGATGCGTATGATCTTCAAGCAAATGAAGGGCAACCTTTTGCATTGCCGCCTGAACGGCTGAAATTTGAACCAGAATGTCCACACAGTAACGATCATTTTCGATCATGTTTTGAATGCCTCTTACTTGTCCTTCAATCCGTTTTAAGCGGTTTGTGATTTGTTCTTTATCGTTTGAACTTTTATGATTTAATGTTTTATGGTCAGTATGTTTTTCCATGCGTACACCTCTGATTTTTTTGATTAGTTCCCATTATACTTGCTGTTAAACCCTATGTCTAAACTTGTGAAATTGAAAAAAACTCCGGTGCTAGGTTTTACCAAATGGCAAAAAGGGTATATATCATTATTCAAACGCTTTATAGGGGAGGAAAAAAAGTGAATACAATTCAGGTTGGAATATTGGGGTACGGGCTTTCAGGCTCAGTGTTTCACGCACCGCTTCTTACTGTTCTCGATCAGTTTCATATCAGTAAAGTTATGACATCGCGGACAGAAGAAGTGAAACGGGATTTGCCAGAAGCCGAGGTGGTCCATGATATTGGAGACATTACGGGTGATCCTGCCATTGAGCTTGTCATCGTCACTACTCCGAGCGGACTTCACTACGAACACGCAAAGGCATGTCTTCGCGCAGGAAAGCATGTTGTGATTGAGAAACCAATGACGGCAACAGCGGAAGAAGGAGAAGAGCTGAAACAGATCGCAGAGGAACAAGGCGTATTGCTGAGCGTCTATCACAACAGACGCTGGGATAATGACTTTCTGACGATTCAAAAGCTGATTCACGAGGGTAAGCTTGAAGACATTAATACATATCAGGTTTCGTATGATCGTTATAAACCCAAAGTTCAAGAAAGATGGCGAGAAAAGCAAGGAGCCGGCACAGGCACCCTATATGACCTTGGCTCTCATATTATCGACCAGGCACTCCACTTATTCGGCATGCCGCAGGCTGTAACTGCAAACGTAACGGCACAAAGGGAAAACGCCGAAACAGTTGATTATTTTCATATGACATTGCATTACGGCAAGCTTCAAGTTATTCTTCATGCAGGTTCGATCGCTGCGGCAAACGGTCCGCGCTATCAAATCCACGGCCAGCGCTCAAGCTTTATTAAATACGGTATTGACGGGCAGGAGGACGCGCTCAGAGCAGGCGAAAAACCGGTTGATGACAACTGGGGAGCGGATGACCCGGCGTTTTATGGAGAATTAACAACCGTTCACGGAGATGACCGGAAAACAGAAACGATCCCGTCAGTTAATGGCTCTTATCTTAACTACTATGAAAAAATAGCGGATAGCATACGGGAAGGCAATGCGCTTCCGGTTACTGCGGAAGAAGGCATTAATGTGATTCGTATCATTGATGCGGCGATAAAGAGCAGTGAAGAGAAGCGCACCATTACAATTAAATTATAAAATAAATCCTCCTCACATGGCGTGAGGAGGATTTTCTGTATATTAGAATGTTTTACCTGCTTCTTTCGCGCGGGCGATTGCATCTTCTTTGATTTGCTGCGCTTTATCAGGCTCAGCATTATGGCCTTCGACAATCAAGCCGTCAAAAGAAGGAACGCCGAAGAAGTTCATCATGATGCCGATGTAGCGATGACCCATTTCCATGTCAGCCGCAGGGCCTTCTGAATAATAGCCTCCGCGCGCTTGAATGTGGAGCGCTTTTTTATCAGTTAATAAACCGACCGGACCTTGTTCTGTGTATCTAAATGATTTGCCTGCTACTGCGACTGAATCAAGGTACGCTTTCATAACCGGCGGGAATGAGAAGTTCCATAACGGTGTTACAAACACGTATTTATCAGCTGCGGCAAATTGATCGCTAAGCTCTGCAAGACGTCCGACTTTCGCTTTTTCGTTCTCCGGAAGCTCTTCAAAGCCTGAACCTGATTGAAGCTTGCCCCATCCGCTGAATACGTCAGCATCAATATGAGGAATGTTTTCTTTGTACAGGTCAATATGTACAACCTCATCATTCGGATTCGCTTCTTTATAAGAATCGATAAATGCTTTACCTGTTGCCATGCTGTATGATGTTGCTTCATCATGCGGATGAGCGGTGATATAAAGTACTTTTGCCATGTTTTAACAGCCCTTTCGTTTTCAAATTACACACAAGATTAGTATGAAATATGTATGTATTTTTATACTTCTTTATCTTGTAATTATTATAGTTACACCGAAAGGCTTTTGCAAGAATAATACCTCGAAATTAGTATATTTTTTTGAACCGCCTTGAGCTTAATGCTCATAAGCGGTTCTTAATCCATGATACATCGCCGATAATTCCTCACTGATTCGCGGATAGCTCTCGACGCGCGGCACCTCTGTATCTATCGGCTGCTCTCTTTTCAGAGCAGCTTGCGCCATGCTGTCAAACAGCTCTTTCAGGCGATTAAGTTCTTCTTTTGAAACGGGTTTGTGCCGGCGATGGTTTGACGCCGAGATTAAGAAATACCCTAAATGCTGCGCTCCCGCAACCGCCGGCCACAGATTATCTATATTTGTTTTCGGATATTCTCCAAGAGATGTATCAAACAAATCCCTCAGCTTCACCAAACTCACTCTCAGTTTATGAAGTTCCGCTTCCTGTCCTGCCTCTTCAAAAGAAAGGAGCTTTTGCAAATACCGGCCCTCTTGCTGAATGACATCACTTAACAATTCCTGCAGCCGATTTGAAGAAAAACGTCTCCACAAAAGCATGGCTCCTAAAAATCCAATTACACTTCCTAAAACGACATCCGTCAGCCGAGCCGTTATAAAATATGAGACAGCGATATCCGCATGCATGCTCTCAGTAATGATCAAGGCGTTTGCCGTCAAAAAAGGCACCGCCAACACGTAGTTGCGGACGATGAACATTTCCAAAAGAAATTGCAGTACGGTAACACATAAGGCGATATACATGCCCTCCGGTTTCAAAAACAAAATCACGCTGGCTAACATGATGCCAAGTACCGTACCTATTGAGCGCTGAATCGCCCTATGCATCGTAAATACGACTGTCGTGCCAAGCATAACTGCCGCTGAGGAAAGCGGAATCCAATAGGAGCGGTGAAAACCGAGCGCATTGGCAAACAGCGCTGCTGCCGCAAGCACGATTCCGTACTTTAATGCTCGGATCAATACAGGTGAGTGCCAGTCAAAAGCGTTGCGGAGGAAGAAACCCGCCGATTGCACACGGCTTGTCTCTGCGCTTAACGGATTACTAAGCTGATCTGAGGCGGCAAGCAATACCGCATTGATTTCTCCATAAAGCTTTTCATGTGCTTCTGTTTCACGTTTTGATGGCTGCAGCTTGATGTCCGCAGACACCTTTGAATGTCCCAGAAGATCCGCCACATTGCGAATGGCGGTAACCATTTCTTCAGTATCGGCTTTAGGCGCCTCTGCGGAAAAGTGAATAATCGCCATAAACATGTCCTCCGCTTTTTGGAGCAGGCGAATCAAGCGCTCCGTATGCCGGGAATATTTGCGTTTGTTTCCTCTTCCCAACACGGTCAGGCGGGCTGTTCTCAGCATCAGAACCGTCTGGTGCTGTGCGGAGTGGAAATTCGGCGTGCCCACTGCTGAAAGGCAGGCTGCAAGCTGCCGATATGTTTTTTGCAATACCTCGGTTTCCGGTCCATGTCTGTCAAACAGCCAGCCGAGCATTGCTATTATCCACGCAAAAAGCCCCCCTAAAAACGCGAGGCCCGCTCTTAACGGCGCTTCTGAAGGATCGACAGGCAAGCCGGAACTCACCAAAAACGCAAGCACAAAAAACAGCGGAGCCGGCCCCTGTATCCCAAATGCGCCGAAGGTAAAAACCGCCGCCGCGCCAATCAATCCCAGTACTATTGCCATACTCCAAAACGTACCTGCTAACAGCGTGCCCAATCCAAAGGAAACCGCAAGACCGATCGCGACGAGCAGCAATTTCACCGCACGCTTTGTATACGGTTCCCCCCCGGTGTATAAATAAGCAAAACCGCCAATGCTTGCCGCAAGACCATTATCAACATGGCCGAACAAAGCGCCGATGAAAATCGGAAAACCTGAAGCAATGCCCGACCCGACCGCCCGTTTCCAAGGCAGAGGATTCGCATTTATACGGAAGACATCTTTTATTCCGCTTGGTACCGGCTGTGCAGGGGCGACTCTTTGTTTTGTTTCATTATCCTTTTCTGAGTACTTATTCATTTACAAAATCCTTTTCTTAACTCGTCGTATTATTGGCTATGTTCCCGTTTATGCGATCTAGTATGCCCAGAAACACAGCCAGATCCTCATCAGACGTATTCTCAAGCAAACCTGCGAATAGAATCTCCACTTTATCAGTGAGAGTCTGCTTTAGCTCTTCACCCGCTTCAGTGAGCACCACTGAAAAAGAGCGCCGATCCCGCGGATTTGCTTTTCGCCGAATGAAGTTCTTCTTTTCTAACAGATCCAAAATTTCCGTCAAGGTCTCCTGGTCTTTATCCGCCCGTGCTGACAGCTCCTTTTGGCTGATGCCCCTGGATTCGCCGACGCAATTACATTTGGATATGGAAGGAAATATTTAATTTCCCATTTAAACCATCTGTACTCTCTGTCAACTTCCCATGAGCTCTCTCCAAAAGTGTTTAGAGCATTCCTATTGCTCCTCAGCAGGCTTTTTTTCTTCTGCTTCAAAAAACGGACACTAACCACTGTGCAGTGGTTAGTGTCCTAAGACTTCACCATCGCATAGTGAAGCAGCCCCATAAGTATGATAGATAGAATAGTACCGTTTTTTCATGAAGCTCAAGCCTGCCAATTAGCACTTTTTAATTTATTCACATAATATTAACAAATATTTACAAGGAAAATAATTACAAACATCTAATATATACTATGCAACACCAAAAAATTTTTAAGGAGTGTTTTAACATGAGTTTCAAAAAAACTGTAATTTCGGCACTTTCTATTTCCGCATTAGCTTTGTCGGTTAGCGGAGCAGCATCTGCAAAAGAAATGAACACATCTCCGGTCCCGAAAGCTAAACCTATTGTTGTCTCTAGTCCAATCAAGGTTCAAGACTATTCGATAACATTAAAGGTCGGAGAGAAACGAGACATTTCTAACCCAGTAGCATATTACTATTCATCTGATTCCAGCGGTGTAGCGTCTGTAACACAGGGCGGAGTAGTGACAGGTGTAAGTAAGGGTAAGGCTACAATTACTTTATTAAAGCAAGATAGGTCTGTTCTTGGTAAGGTATATGTCACAGTACAATAACCTTTAAATGTTTAACGCCGCAAGAAGAGTTGAAAATCAGCGCTTTCTTCTTGTGGCTTGAGCTATATATAGAATAGTACTCTTACTGAGGATTCCCTCCATTTTTCACAACTCCTCATGTGTCTCCGGCGAGGTACGATTATCCTGGCACACTATGTTTTCCCCAACACCCACAATGTGCCTATTTGAGGCAAAATTTAAATTTTTATTTAAGAAGAGAAATTTCTCTTATATAACTTTTTAAAGAAGCAGTTGACAGTGATTTCACTTGGTATATAGCACATCGAAAAAAGTGTTCATTATTATCCAGAACATCCTCTTTAATTATCTCATCACAGTTTGGTGGTCTAAGCTTGAATCCATCACTCATAAAAAAGTCATGCTATATCAAAATGATTTCATTAAAAGGTTCACACCACGTTACCAGCTGTATTTAATTTTCCGCTGAGATTTCACAACACTAAGAACATCCTGGTATGGGTTGCGTGGGAAATGGATATTAATAAACGATTGTTTTTTGAAGGTTTGAGGAATTTAAAGAGATCATCTCTGCACAAAGGCGCGAGAAATTGCGAATTACTCGCATAATGTGGGGTAATGGAGATTTTGAAAACATCATATAGGCATAAAAAAAACGCCAAAAAATTGCGCCAGTTAAATCATGTTTATTGGGGATTTGGATAATTTTTATTCACGCTTCATCTCAAAAACTGGGACACAGAAAAGTGGATGAAACATGAAATACATACAGCCTCTCTCCCCATCAGTACAGAAGGAAATTGTAAGCTACATGCATAATGAAGAATTTTATTACAAAAACGTTACCGCAGTGCCGTCGAAAGCTTTGAAAGCCTTGATAACACTGCGGTCTAGGTCTTATGTATGGAGACGGTGGGAGTCGAACCCACGTCCAGAAACATCGATTACTTAAGCGTCTACGAGCGTAGCCTGCATATTAGGATTTCACTCATCTTCGTGCCTGCGGGCGGGCCTTCCGAGAGCTAGTCTGTCAGTCTCTTCTTACGTTCTCAGACGGGAACGCAAGCGTAGCCTACTTGGATGTGCTCTTCACAGACACATAGGCAATGTCAGGAAGAGCTCGCTGCGCTTATTAGGCAGCTAGTGCTAAGTTTTGGTTAAAACTTTTAGTTTTGCCAGTTATATTTAGGTGCGTGTTAACGAGATCGCCTCTCGGCTCGCGACTCAAGCTCGATCCATCCCTGTCGAATCCGTAACGTCCCCTTGTAAGGGAATACGGGAAAAATATCAAGCTTTTGCTCACTGGCTACATTCATATTATATCATGATCTCAGCCTAATTCAATTGGAAATCATTCCAAAAAGAACTTGCTATCATGATTGAAATCAGTATAACACAAGGCCGATTTTCAGATCAAGCTTTGCGCTTTAGAAGCCTTTTTGGCTGTCTCTGAACGCTCTTTCAATTTCTCTCTTAGCGTCCTTACGCTTCAGGTCTTCACGCTTATCATAGTTTTTCTTCCCTTTTCCAAGGCCAAGCAGCACTTTGGCAAAGCCGTTTTTCAAGTACAGCTTCAGCGGGACAAGCGAATATCCCTTTTCCTTCGTCAGACCGATCAGTTTATTAATTTCCTTTCGGTGCATTAATAACTTTCTTGTCCGCAGAGGATCATGGTTATAACGGTTTCCTTGTTCGTATGGGCTGATGTGCATATTATGAAGAAACACTTCGCCCCCTTCGATTTTTGCGAAGGAATCCTTTAAGTTGACACGGCCGGCGCGGATGGATTTAATTTCCGTTCCTTGCAGAACAATGCCGGTTTCATATGTTTCTTCTATAAAATAATCGTGATTTGCTTTTTTGTTCTGAGATAATACCTTTCCAGATCCTTTTGGCATGCCCCTAGAACCCCCTCTCTCTAAAGGAAAAACTGTCCATTATGCGATACGCTCTATTCTAACAAATGAGACGCTTATCGACAATGAAAATGCAGTTTGCGAAAGAAAGCAAACAGAGCCGCCGGCCCTATTTGCTTCTTCGTTTTATTTCTTCTTTTTGCGTTTTTGCTTAGGCGCGTTTTGCAAGCCTCGTTTTTTCTTTTTCTTTTTCGGCTTTGCCTTTGTAAACCATTCCCCTTTTTCCTCCGATGCGGGCGGAGATACAGGTGTATTGGTGTTTAATACGCGCTTTCTGGCCGGTTTTCCGCGTTTTTTCCGCTTATCCGTATCTTTCGGGCGGCGCGGCGTTCCCTTCATACCAACGATTTCAAAGTCGATATTCCGCTCTTCTTTATTGACATCGACAACCTTTACTGTAATCTCGTCGCCGATGCGGTAGACATTACCCGTCCGTTCGCCGATCATGGCAAAATGCTGTTCATCAAAACGATAGTAATCGTCCGTCATAAAGCTGACATGGATGAGCCCTTCAATTGTATTCGGTAGCTCGACGAACATTCCGAAATTAGTTACAGAGCTTATCATCCCGTCAAATTCTTCACCGATCTTATCAAGCATAAATTCCGCTTTTTTCAGATCATCTGTTTCACGTTCTGCATCCACAGCTCTGCGTTCCATTGTCGACGTATGGTCGGCGATTTCCGGCAGGCGCTCAGCCCATTTTTCTCTCGTTGCTTCATCGACTTTTCCATTGATCAAATACGTTCTGATCAATCTATGCACGATCAAATCCGGATAACGGCGGATCGGCGAGGTGAAATGAGTGTAGAATTCCGTAGACAGCCCGAAGTGCCCAAGGCTTTCCGGATCATATTTCGCCTGTTTCATCGAACGAAGCATAACAGTTGATACAACGGTTTCTTCAGGTCTGTCACGAACTGCGTCAAGAATGCTTTGCAGCGCCCGCGGATGGATATTGCCCGCCGTTCCTTTCACAACATAACCGAATGTAGTGACAAATTCCAAAAACTTTTGCAGTTTCTCAGCATTCGGCTCTTCGTGGATCCGGTAAATAAATGGAACGTTCATCCAATGAAAATGCTCGGCGACCGTTTCATTCGCAACCAGCATAAATTCTTCGATCAGTTTTTCAGCAACCGACCGCTCTCTGATCACGACGTCTTTTGCGGCTCCGTCTTCACCAACCAGCACCTTGGCTTCTTTAAAATCAAAATCTACAGCTCCGCGCTCCATTCGCTTGCCGCGAAGAATTTCGGCGAGTTTCTCCATGTCTTTAAACATAGGAACAAGCTGCTCATACTTTGTTTTCAGCTCTTCATCGTCATCAACAAGGATCTTCTTCACATCTGAATATGTCATTCTCTCTGTCGTTTTGATGACACTCTGGAAGATCTCGTGCTCGACGACTTGCCCCTGCTGGTTGATTGTCATTTCACAGGATAGTGTCAGGCGGTCCACCTTCGGATTTAATGAGCAGATGCCGTTTGACAATCTGTGCGGAATCATCGGAATCACCCGGTCGACTAAGTAAACGCTCGTTCCTCTTTCCAGCGCCTCTTTATCTATCGGAGAGTTCTCCGTCACATAATGGCTGACGTCGGCAATGTGGACACCAAGCTTGTAGTTACCGTTCTCAAGCTTAGTCACTGTCACGGCGTCATCTAAATCCTTCGCATCCGCGCCGTCAATAGTGACAATCATTTGATCGCGCAGATCGCGGCGGTCCTTCAGATCCTTTTCATCAATTGTATCAGGCGTATTGTTTGCCTGCTCCATCGCTTCTCCCGGGAATTCGCCCGGCAGGCTGTGCTTATGGATAATAGACAGAATATCAATGCCCGGATCATTTTTGTGGCCGAGAATTTCTGTGACTTCTCCTTCAGCGCTCATCCGCCCTTCAGGATAGCTCGTCAGTGTGACAACCACTTTATGTCCTTCCACCGCTCCATGATTGGCATGCTTGGGAATAAAAATGTCACTTGTGATTTTTTTATCATCCGGAATGACAAAGCCGAAGCTCTTTGTTTCTGTGTAGGTTCCGACGACCCGCTGAATGCTCCGCTCCAAAATACGGATGACGGTTCCTTCTTGCCTTGAACCGCTTGATTGCGAATTGAGACGGACCATGACAATATCGCCGTTCATCGCTGTGTTCAGTTCAGTCGGCGGTATAAATACATCACTTAAAGACGTATCCTCCGGCAGCAAAAAGCCGAATCCTTTCGCATGCGCTGAAAGTTTTCCTTTTATTAAATTCATTTTTTCCGGAAGACCGTAGCGGTCGCTTCTTGTCCTTACGACAAGCCCTTTTTCCTCAAGCGCAACCAAAGCTTTTACCAGCTCTTTATACTCATCGGCATCTGTAATATTCATCATCTCTTCCAATTCTTGAACGGTAAGCGGCTTATATGCCTCTTCCTTCATGAAGGAGAGAAGTTTATCCATAAATGCTTCTTTTTCCATTATCCAACCTCCTGTTTGTTACCAATTCAGCTTTTCTAAAAATTCATACACGTCTTGATGCACGATATCCCGTTCTTTATCCAGAGTAATCACATGGCCGGAATTTTCGTACCATTTCAGCTGCTTATCGTCTGTTTCAACCTCGTTGTAAATGATATTGGCACTTTCAGTATTAATCATATGGTCATGCCGTGCCTGAACAACAAAGGTAGGAGAATAAATCATATCGACATTTTTACGCACATCGGCAATCAGTTCTTGCAGCGCTTGCAGCGTATTCATTGGCGTTTTTTCGAATTCTTTCATTTCCAGCTCAATTTGGTCCGGTTTTTTTCCTTCAAATTTTTTATAATTGCGCGCGTACGAAAGGACTCCTTGATACATGACTTCCTCACTCTTAATATGCATCGGGGCGCACATAGGAACAATTCCCTTTATGGGTACAGTGTAACCCAATTTCAGCGAAAAAACCCCTCCAAGCGACAGCCCGCAAGCGGCAATGCTGTCATATCCTTCTGATTTCAAATATTCATATCCGTCCATGACATTCTTCCACCAGTTTTCAGGCCCTGTATGGACCAGTTCTTCGGGAGGAACGCCGTGTCCGTCATATTGAGGGGCATGGCATGTATAGCCCCTTTCATTGAGATAACGGCCAAGCATTCTGACATCCGCCGTATTCCCTGTAAAGCCATGCAGCAAAAGCACCGCTTTGTTTCCGCCTTTAAATGTAAATGGTTTTGGTGTCACAACTTTCATGCTCATAACTCCTTTTCTTCTGCACGATCATTTTAGTTTTCCACAATATCATAAGAAACAAACGCCCGGAACGAATTGCCCGAAACGAGAAAAAAGGCCTGACTTCACATCAGACCTTATACAAGAATTGCCCTATAATATATAAGCTAGCGAAATCGTTAAAACGAAAAACAAGGCTGACAGCACAACGGTTATGCGGTGTAGTATTAAATCAAGCCCTCTTGCTTTTTGTTTTCCGAACAGCTGCTCCGCTCCGCCTGAAATAGCACCTGACAAACCGGCGCTTTTACTGGATTGAAGCAATACGACAATAATAAGTGCAATACTGACGATAACCAACAAGGTAATCAAAACTGCGTGCATTCCATACACCTCCAGACTGACTGGCCTACATTATGTTCTATTTTACATGAAAAGCTTGGGCATGTCACGCTGTATTCATACGTATGCTTCTTGCCCCCAGCTGGAAAAAACGCACGCACGATCCCCATCATAAAAAAATAACAGCCGGCATTCCTGTATTCATCTACCGTTGACTTTTGTCAACAAAATCATAGTAAAATAGGTCTTCAAACCGCATATCAAAATAATACAGCATTTTTCCGATGACCAGCTGTCCCGGCCGTCTTTCTCCATTCAGTACGCGGCTTAGTGTGGCGGGGGAAATTCCGATCTCCAGAGCAAGCTGGTTTAGCGAAAGGTCTTTATTGACCATATATTGCAGCACATAATCTCTTCTAATCTGTATCTTTTCTACCACTTTCCTCACCTACCGTTCTTCAGTAACTTTTTTCTATATATTTAACATACGGCTTTTGTTAACTTTTGTCAATACATTTCCAGTCCAGCTATTCCCTTTAGTCAACAAACATACTAAAATATGAGTAACAGTGAGGGACGGGGTGAACGAAATGGAATTTGGAGAACAATTAAGAACGCTGCGCGAAGAGAGAAAGTTAACAGTCAATCAATTGGCCATCTATTCCGGTGTCAGTGCCGCAGGTATATCCAGAATTGAAAATGGCAAACGCGGTGTGCCGAAACCCACCACCATTAAAAAGCTGGCCGAAGCCTTAAAGATCCCTTATGAAGATCTCATGAAAAAAGCGGGGTATATCGAGGAAATCCGCGAAGCCCGGGAAACGTACAGCACAAGCTGCAAGCTGATTGAAAAAGCGCAGAGCTATCAATTAGAAGACCTGTCACTTCTCAAAAAGGAGAAATGGAATTATTTATCTAAAGAGGACTTGGTGATGCTGGATAATTATTTCGCCTTTTTATCAGATGAAGCGAAAAAACGCATTGATAACGAGTAAACACAAACCATCCCACACAGAAAAAAGCGAGGTGAGAATAGTGACCGCGTTCGGAGAGCAATTAAGAGCGCTTCGTAAGGCACGCCATTTAACAGTCAACCAGCTGGCTATTTACTCCGGCGTCAGCTCGGCGACGATTTCGAGAATCGAAAACGGCAAACGGGGAATTCCTAAGCCTGCGACAATCAGAAAACTGGCGGGTACGCTAAAGATGCCATACGAAAACCTGATGGCAGCCGCTGGGCATATCACTCCATTTCCGGATGAAATCCGCGAAGCGTCGGAAAGCTATCAATCCATCTATTCCATATACCAGACGGCTGTTGCCAAAAGAGCTGAGCACCTTTCTCTTTTCGATTGTAAAAAATGGCAGTATTTTTCCAGACAAGATCTTGAAAACCTAAGTAAATACTTTGATTTTTTAGCCGCTGAAGCAAAAAACCGCATCTCTTCTTCTTAATCATTCAGTTTTTCCCGCTTATTCCCTTCATTTTAACAAGCGCCATACGTACGTTCCCTCGTTATTTGCGTTATAATAGCTTTAGACGAGGTGAAAAGTATGAACCAATCAGAAATGTGCCCTAGATTTGAGAAAGCCGTCGACATCTTGAGTAAACGCTGGGTCGCCTTAATCGTCTTTCAACTATTAAATGGACAGCAGCGGTTTAGTGAAATTGAAGCAGCACTGCCAAATCTAAGCGGCAGAGTTCTATCAGAAAGGCTGAAAGAACTTGAGCTTGAAGGAGTGGTCAAACGGGATGTCATTCCGGTAACTCCTGTTCGTATAGAATATTCTTTAACAGAAAAGGGAAACGCGTTAGCTCCCATTCTTAGTGAAATTTCTAAATGGTCTTCTGAATGGATTGACCCCTCCTTATAATCATTTACGAAAAACGGCAATCTTCTGCCTTCAGAGGATATGCCGTTTTTCTTTTTTCATCTTTTATTGATAATGTCCTGTGAAAAATGCGAGCGTCAGCCGATATATACATTAATCAAATTACTTTTAAAGGAGATCACCTAGATGCGATTAACGATTTCTCGCAAATTTAGTCTTGTTTTTATATCCCTGATGGTCATTATGCTGCTTGTTGGCGGTTTGGGAGCCTTAAACATGCAGCATATCATCAAAAAAACAGATGAAATCAATACAAAATGGATAGATGGAATCAAAGAGATTACGACGGTTAACTACCTGACCGAACACCTTTCAGCCCAAGAGAAGGATTTTCTGATCTATAAGGATAAAGAGAAAATGGACTCCCTTGAAAAGACAATGGGAACAACGCTTAATGAGGTCAATGATAAGCTTAAGCTGTATGAAAAAACCATCTCAAGCTCCAAAGAACGGGAAGTCTATGAAAAGCTGACAAACGAGGTCAAAACATATTCTGACATCCACTCGCAAATCATTGAGAGCGGGCGGACAAATGATATAGACAAAGCAAGAGGATTACTGGTTCAAACTGAAGCCAGCTTTGAGGATATGAAAAAATCAATCAGCCAGCTGGTCAATTTGAATAAAGAGGGCAGCAATTCTGCAGTAAAGGAAACTGACGACATTTATCATAAAGGGCTGATATTAACGGCACTGCTTCTGGCGGCCGCCATTGTGATCAGCGTCCTGTTTTGGGTCTATATTAATCGAAAAATCGCAAAACCAATCATTCACATGAGGCAGGCGGCAAATGAAATTGCCGGAGGAGATCTTTCGAATGATATTGAGGACTTAACCTCCAAAGATGAAATCGGGGATTTGAATGAAGCCCTTCAAAAAATGGTGGGAAATCTAAGAGATATTGTCGGATACTCCAAAGACATCTCAAATCGTGTTCTCACATATTCACAAGTCTTAACAGCGGCAACAAATGAATCAAGATCAGGCAGCCAGCATATTACGGAAACGATGAATGAAATGGCGGAAGGCTCCGAGCAGCAGGCTCAGGACGCCGTTACCATCGCCGAGTCGATGAATGAATTCACAGATAGCATTGATCAAGCTTATCATCACGGAATGACCATCAGCAGCACCTCGCAAAATGTTCTTGAACTGGCGGTCAGCGGAAATGAAAATATGGATACATCATTAAAACAAATGCAGTCCATTCATCATATTGTCCAAGAAGCCGTTCATAAAGTAAGGGCCCTTGAACAGCACTCCCAAGATATAAACAAGCTTGTTCAAGTGATCAACGGCATCGCGGAGCAGACGAACTTATTATCGTTAAACGCCGCGATTGAAGCCGCCCGCGCAGGAGAAAGCGGCAAGGGCTTCGCTGTGGTGGCCGAGGAAGTGAGGAAGCTGGCAGACGGCGTTTCTGGCTCGGTTCAGGACATCACCCGGATTGTCAACGGAACCCAGAAGGATATCCATGGTGCGATCCAATACTTGGAGAGCAGTTATACCGAAGTAGAAAAAGGAACTCAGCATTTATCTGAAACCGGCCAGGCCATGCATAATATCAAGCAATCCATTACACTTGTGGCCGGCAGTATAAAAGAAGTAACAGACGGATTGAAGCACCTAACTGACCAATCCATTACGATCAATCAGTCAATTGAAAATATCGCTTCCGTGTCCGAAGAATCAGCAGCCGGCATTGAAGAAACATTCTCGGTTACAGAGCAATCCAGCCATTCGATGGACCACATCTTATCGAATGCAGAAGAGCTGGAAAAGCTGGCCGAGGAGCTGAATGAACGGATGAATCGGTTTACAATTTAATTAACATCAAAAATCCCCCTCATGTCGTGAGGGGCATTTTTTTATGCAGCCGGCTGCGCACCTTTCGGCTGCACCCTTTTTTTCTTTTTCACAGGGCTGAGCGCGCGTTCCAGCCATGCCATTAACAGATCGGCAGCCACCGCCATCACGGCTGTCGGTATCGCGCCTGCCAGAATAATCGCGGTTCCGTTTGTCGCGTTTGAGCCCCTGACGATCATATCGCCGAGACCGCCCGCGCCGACGAATGTTCCGATCGCCGTAATGCCGATGGCGATGACAAGCGCCGTGCGGAGGCCCGCCATGATGACCGAAAGCGCCAGAGGAAGCTCCACCATGCGGAGCACCTGAAATTTCGTCATGCCCATCGCTTTTCCTGATTCCAGGTATGCGTGCTCAATGCTGACAATGCCTGTGTACGTGTTTCGGATAATCGGCAAAAGCGAATACAGGAATAAAGACAAGATTACCGTATTGGCGCCAAGCCCCATCACAAGCATCAAGACGGCGAGCATGGCGAGCGCGGGAACTGTCTGAATCACATTCGTTACGGCAAACACCCAGCCTGAGACGCGCCGATACCGGGCGATGAAAATTCCGACTGGAATGCCGACGATCGCCGCAAACAACACGCCGTACGCCGACATCAGAAAGTGCCGGTAAAATTCATACATGACGTAGCTTCCATTTTGTGAATAGTACGCCATCAGCTGTTCTAGCACATTCACTTGATGCATCCCCTTTCTTTATTCAAAGTAATTGTGTTTTTGCAAGTATTCTTTTGCCACGACTGACGGCTCTTTCAGCTTTCCGTCCACTTCGTAGTTCAGCTCCTGCATTGTTTCCGTATCAATTTGACCGAGCATCTTTTGAATGATGCCTTCAAGCTGAGGATGCTCTTTCAAGACTTTTTCGGGAACGACCGGAGAGCAGTCATACGGCGGAAAGAAGCGTTTGTCATCCTTTAAGATTTTCAGGTCGTAGGATTTAATTCTCCCATCGGTTGAGTACGCTAAAACGATGTCCATTTTGCCGTTTTTCACCGCATCGTACACGAGGCCGATTTGCATCGGGAATGTTCCGCCGAACTTCATGCCGTAGGTTTTCGTGAAATCCTCATACCCGTCTCCTTTACGCTTCATCCAATAGTTGTCAACGCCGAGCTTCAGATCAGCCGCCTGTTTTTTCACATCTGAAACCGTTTCAAGATGATATCGGTCTGCAAGCTCCTTTGAGACGGTAAAGGCATATGTATTATCAAAGCCATACGAATCATACCATTTGAGATCGTACCTTTTTTTAAATTCCCGCTGTGTAAGTTTTAATGCTTTCTCAGGGTCCTTTTCAGCATCCATTCTGAGTGTGCCTGTCAAAGCGTCACCAGTGTAACGGGTCGCGGCAATATCAATTTCTCCGCTCATCAGCGCCTGCTGCTGAACCGCATTGGAGCCGAGATTTTTTATCGTTGTTGTTTTCAGATCTGTGTTATGTTCGATCAGCTGTCCAAGCATGCTGGCGATGATTTCCGACTCGCTCATGCTTTGCGCGCCGATTTTAATCGTCTGATCGGACGCTGCGCTGAGTCCCGGAAGCGAACAGCCGCTCAACAGCAATACAAACAAACACGCAAGCCCACCGAGCCGCTGGATGTGTTTCTTTTTCACAACAGCCACCTCCTTATGAAACATTCTTCAATCCTTGCAATCCATCAGGTGTGACTTTTCGTTCCGTCACCGCAAGCAAATAATCTATGAGAATCGCCAAAATTGTGACCGGCACCGCTCCGCCGATGATATATTCAGGCTGATACAAATTCAGGCCGATAAAAATATAATCACCCAGTCCGCCGCCTCCGATAAAGGACGCGAGTGTCGCCCAGCCGATTAAATAAATCGTTGAAGTTCTGACACCCGCCATAATGACAGGCACAGCGAGCGGAAGCTCAACAAGGCGGATTTGTTCGCCTGCGGTCATGCCGATTCCCTTTCCTGACTCAAGCAGATTTTTGTTCACACCGAGAATGCCTGTATACGTGTTTCTGAGAATCGGCAAAACGGAATAGAAAAATAGAGCCACGATAGCCGGAACCTTTCCCACTCCTAACAGCGGGATAAAAAAAGCGAGAATCGCCAAACTCGGCAAGGTCTGAATGATATTGACAATGCCGATGACCAACCCGGCGCCTTTTTTCATTCTCGTTAAGGCAATACCAAGCGGCACAGCGACAAGTATGCCTAATATGACGGCGATGATAGAAATATATAAATGCTCCCATGTTTTATAAAGCATTTCTCCGCCATTGGTTTGTAAAAATTGAACGGTCTGATTCATGTTTTACCACCTCCTCATGACATAACCGCGAGCTGATTTTCTTCTCCCCATATCGACTCATAGACGATGTCCACGAGACTCGCTCTGGTCACAATGCCGACCAGGTGATGATCTTCGTCAACTACCGGCACATATTTCACGCCCCGTTTCAAGATCTTATGAACCGTATCACGCAATAAGGTGCTGCTTAACACAGTGTAAATATCAGGATTCAGCACTTCCGCCACAAGCTTTGCCTTTCGACGATGCTGATCAATCATCTCCACGTCCACAAAGCCTAGCAGGACGTTTCGGCTGTCAACGACAAGCAAGGAGTCTACACGGTGCTCCCGCATCACTTGAATGGCTTCTGAGAGGGTTTTATCTGCCGTAATGGTAACAGGATGCCTGTTCATGATCTGGTCAACACGCTCCATATCGGGGCTTGACGACTGAATCAGCCGTTCCTTGCCGATAAACTCCTCTACAAATTCGTCTGCAGGATTTCTCAAAATCTCATCTGGCGTTCCGACCTGTACGATTTCTCCCGCTTTCAAAATGACGATCCGGTCTGCCAGTTTAATCGCTTCATCCATGTCATGGGTAACAAATACGATGGTTTTATGTAAGGTTTTTTGCAGTTTTTTAAATTCTTCCTGAAGGGAATCCCTCGTAATCGGGTCAAGCGCCCCGAACGGTTCATCCATTAAGATAAGCGGCGGTTCTGCTGCAAGTGCCCGTAACACACCTATTCTCTGCTGCTGTCCTCCGCTTAATTCGTGTGGATAACGGTCTAAATATTCCGGTCCCATATCGACCAATTTTAAAAGCTCTCGCGCCCGTTCTTTTCGTTTTTCTTCCGGCCATTTCAAAAGTTTCGGCACAAGCGCAATGTTTTGCTGAATCGTCATATGGGGAAACAGCCCGATCTGCTGAATGACATATCCGATTTTTCTCCTCAGTTCTACCGGGTCCTGCTCCATAATGTTTTCACCGTCAATAGAAATGGTGCCAGATGACGGCTCAATCAGCCTGTTGATCATTTTCATCGTTGTCGTTTTTCCGCAGCCGCTCGGTCCGATAAAACAAATAAATTCGCCCTTTTCGATCTTCAAGTTAATGCTGTTGACGGCTTTTTTCCCGCCTTTATAGTTCTTCGAGACATTTTCTAATGTCAGCAAACATGAACACCTCCGTAATTAAATTCATTCAATTTGTTAAATTCGTATTTAATTTTTCAGAAAATTGAGCTTTAACCATTATAAATTAAACTTTATAAAATAAAAAGTTTACAATATGTTCATATTATATATAAAGTATGTGTAAGCCTTGATTTATGCCTATGCATCACCGATGTTCTTATATTTGCTCCAATTTCCTGCCAAATTCTCTATTTATAGCATTTTCGTTGTATTAAAAATGTGGTATATTGACATCGGAATTGCCATCTGAAAGGATTGAAACTGTTGGAGAAGGATCCGTTAACAATCATCGAACAAGCAGAGGACCATTTAATAGACAGAATCGCGGAAAATATGCACACGTTCGGAATGCCTTCGACTGTGGGGCGAATTTTGGGCATTATTTATATGAATCGCAAACCCATGACGTTAAACGAATTATCAGAAGAAACCGGCATGAGCAAAACAAGAATGAGCCAGGTCGTTCGGGAAATGCTTGATGTGAATATAGCCGAAAAAGTATTTGAAAAAGGCGTGCGTAAGGATCTATACGATGTAGAGCAGGATTACTACCAAACCTTTATCACATTATTTTCGGCAAACTGGAGCAAGGTGGTCAGCAAAAATAAAATGATGCATAAAAAGCTGAACCGCGAGCTGCTGACTGCTCTTGAGGGCGACCTTTCCCCTGAGGCCGAAGTGAAAATAAATGAATTGCTCAAAGAATTAAAGGAATGGCTCGATTACTATAACTGGATCAGCCGTTTAATTGAATTTTTTGAGAGTGAAGAGGTTTTTAAGCATGTCCCGAAACCATAAAAAAAACGCCTTAGCTACTAGGCGTTTTTTTAAACCATCAAGATACAGCAGTCGGTTTCAGCTGTTTTCCTTTTTTCTTTTTCACAGGGCTTAACGCGCGTTCAAGCCAGCCCATCACCAAATCGGCGATAACCGCCATGAGAGCGGTCGGAATCGCGCCGGCTAAAATAATCGCGGTGCCGTTTGTCGCGTTTGAGCCTCTGACGATGATATCGCCGAGTCCGCCCGCGCCGACGAATGTTCCGATCGCCGTAATGCCGATAGCAATGACAAGCGCCGTTCGGAGGCCTGCCATGATGACCGAAAGCGCCAGCGGCAGTTCCACCATGCGGAGCACCTGAAATTTCGTCATACCCATCGCTTTTCCTGATTCCAGGTACGCGTGCTCAATGCTGACAATGCCTGTGTACGTGTTTCTGATAATCGGCAAAAGCGAATACAGAAATAAAGACAAGATCACCGTATTGGCGCCAAGCCCCATCACAAGCATCAAGACGGCGAGCATGGCGAGCGCGGGAACTGTCTGAATCACATTTGTAATCGCGAAAATCCAGCCGCTTAATGCTCTGTATCTGGCAATGAAAATCCCTGTGGGAATGCCGATAACAGCCGCGAATAAAACGCCATACACTGACATCAGAAAATGGCGGTAAAACTCATGCAGCACGTAACCCCCGTTTTGTGAATAATAAGTGCCAAGCTGCTGTAACACTTCCATCTGCTTCCCCTCGTTTCTTACTCAAAGTAATCGTGTTTCTCCAAAAATTCTTTCGCCACGACTGACGGTTCTTTCAGCTTTCCATCCACTTCGTAGTTCAGCTCCTGCATTGTTTCCGTATCAATTTGTCCGATCAGCTTATTCAAAAGGCCTTCAAGCTCCGGATGCTGTTTCAGCACTTTCTCGGGAACAACCGGCGAACAGTCATAAGGCGGGAAAAATTGCTTGTCGTCTTTTAAAATTTTCAAATCATACGCCTTAATCCGTCCGTCTGTAGAATAGGCAAGGACGGCATCCATCTTTCCGTTTTTTACTGCGTCATACACAAGACCAATCTGCATCGGATAGGTTGTGCCAAACTCAAACCCATACGTGCTGACAAATCCATTGTAGCCGTCGCCTTTCCGCTTCAGCCACGCATTGTCGACTCCCAGCTTGTATTTGTCTGCGTTTTTCTTAATATCTGAAACGGTATTCAAATGGTCTTTCTCAGCAAGCTCTTTTGACACAGTAAACGCGTATGTGTTTTCAAACCCGTAAGAATCAAACCATCTATATTTAAAACGCTTCTCAAACTCTTTTTGCACAATATCCAGCGCTTTTTTGGGGTCTTTCTCCGCCTCCATTCCGAGGGTGCTCGTTAAGTCCGTCCCGGAATAACGGGTGGCGGAAATATCAATATCACCGCCGACCATCGCCTGTTGCTGCACATAGTTGGAGCCGAGATTTTTAATTAATGCTGTATTCAAGTCCGTGTTATGCTCGATAAGCTGAGCGATTATGTTCGCTAATATTTCCGACTCTGTAATGCTCTGCGCGCCAATTTTAATCGTTTGATCTGAAGCTCCGCTGAGCCCCGGCAGTGAACAGCCGCCTAACAGCAGAGCTGAAGCGAGAGCGAACGCGCCAAACCATCTGATTCGTTTATTTTTCAAGACAGCCAACTCCTTATGAAACTTCCTTCATCCCTTGCAGTCCTTTCGGTGTCACTTTCCGTTCCGTTACAGCCAGCAGATAATCAATTATAATTGCTAAAATCGTGACCGGCACCGCGCCTCCGATGATATATTCAGGCTGATACAGGTTCAATCCGATAAAAATATAATCACCGAGTCCGCCGCCTCCTATAAAGGACGCGAGTGTCGCCCAGCCGATCAAATAGATGGTAGACGTTCGGATTCCCGCCATAATAATCGGCACCGCAAGCGGAAGCTCGACTAACCGGATCTGCTCCCAGCCGGTCATTCCGATTCCTTTTCCTGACTCCAGCAGGTTCTTGTTTACCCCTTGAATGCCTGTATAGGTATTTCTGAGAATCGGCAGTACGGAGTAGAAAAATAACGCGACAATAGCCGGTACTTTTCCTACGCCAAGCAAAGGAATAAAAAAGGCTAAAATGGCAAGGCTCGGCAATGTTTGCACAATATTGACGATACCGATGATCGTGCCGGCTCCTTTCTTCATTCTCGCCAGAACGACACCGAGCGGAACGGCAACAAGAATGCCTAATATAACGGCAATAATAGAAATATATAAATGCTCCCATGTTTTATAAAGCATTTCTCCGCCGTTCGTTTGCAAAAAATCTATAAACTGATTCATTCTAAAGAGCACCTCCTCACATTATGTCGTCACTAATTGGTCTTCTTCTCCCCAGATTGAATCGTACACAATGTCCACAAGGCTCGCTCTCGTCACAATGCCGACCAGATGATTCTCTTGATCAACTACCGGAACATATTTGATTCCCCGTTTTAAAATCTTGCGGACCGTATTGCGAAGGAGGGTTCCGCTTTGCACCGTATAAATATCAGAACGGAACACATCACCGACAAGGCTTGCTTTTTTCCGTTTTTCATCTATGATTTCGACATCGACATAGCCCTGAAGCACGTTTTGCTCATCAACAACCAGCAGTGAATCCACACGTTGTTCTCTCATCAATTGAATGGCTTGAGAAAGTGTTTTATCCGCCGTAATGGTAACTGGCTTTTTATTCATCATTTGCTCAACCCGCTCGATATCAGGCCGGGATTGAAGCAGCCTTTCTTTTCCGATAAATTCCTCTACGAATTCATTAACCGGATTTCGGAGAATGTCATCAGGCGATCCGACTTGGACGATCTCTCCTCCCTTTAAAATGACGATACGATCGGCAAGCTTAATGGCCTCATCCATATCGTGGGTTACAAAGACAATGGTTTTGTTTAATGTTCTTTGCAGTTTTTTGAATTCTTCTTGAAGAGAATCTCGTGTAATCGGATCAAGCGCTCCGAACGGTTCATCCATTAAAATAAGGGGAGGTTCCGCTGCCAGCGCCCTTAGCACGCCGATTCTTTGCTGCTGGCCGCCGCTCAGCTCATGGGGATAACGTTCTAAATATTCAGGTCCCATATCAACAAGCTTTAACAGCTCTCTTGCCCGTTCTTTCCGTTTATCTTCCGGCCATTTCAGCAGTTTCGGAACGAGTGAAATGTTTTGCTGGATGGTCATGTGGGGAAATAAACCAATCTGCTGGATCACATAGCCGATTTTTCTTCTCAGCTCAACCGGGTCCTGCTCCATGATGTTTTCACCGTCGATAAAAATCTTGCCTGACGAAGGCTCAATCAAACGGTTAATCATTTTCATTGTCGTTGTTTTTCCGCAGCCACTCGGCCCGATAAAACAGATGAACTCGCCTTTCGCGATATCTAAATTGATGCTGTTGACAGCTTTTTTTCCGCCTTTATATATTTTTGAAACATTTTCTAATTTCAGCAATCCGTGCACCTCCAACAGGTTTCCGTTATTTTTCTGAAAAGTATAACCTTTATTATATTATAAACTTTATAAAATAAAAAGTTTACAATGTGTTGAAATTACATGTAATACACATATTATTTATTGTTATGACATAACCAGCGGCAGTGTTCTTACAATCTCTCTCATTTCCTCCCTTATCCTCAGCATATAAACGTTTTCAACAACTGCCAAAAATATGATATATTGACAACATGAATTGTCAGTGAAGGGATGATCATCTGTGGAAAAAAATGCTCTTGAAATCATCGAACATGCTGAGGAGCACCTCATTGAGAAGATTGCGGAAAATATGCATACGTTTGGAATGCCCGCTACTGTCGGGCGTGTGCTCGGCATCATTTATATGAACCGCAAGCCGATGACGTTAAGCGAGCTTTCTGAAGCTACCGGAATGAGCAAAACACGGATGAGCCAGGTTGTCCGGGAAATGATAGATGCCAACCTTGCGGAAAAAGTGTTTGAAAGAGGGGTCAGAAAGGATCTCTACGACGTCGAACAGGACTACTATCAAACCTTCATTTCTTTATTTACAGCGAATTGGACAAAAGTCGTTAGCAAAAATAAAATGCTCCACAAAAAACTCAGCCGCGAGCTGACTGATCTATTAAAAGAGGAAAACCTGAGTCCTGAAGCAGAAGCGAAGGTTGACCAGCTTTTGATTGAATTAAAAGAATGGCTTAATTATTATGATTGGCTGAGCCGCTTAATTGATTTTTTTGAAAGCGAAGAAGTTTTTCAATATGTCCCCAAAACAATAAAAAGCAGCTCCCTCAGTGAATAAAAGGGAACTGCTTTTTTTATCGTTAAGAAACAAGTACAGGAAACATTCCTTTCAGACCTGCTCCGATCATTCCGGCTGCTGCCACCGCCAGAATCAAACCCATTAGCCGGGTAATCACATTCATCTCCGTCTTGCCAAGCTTATATGGTCACACTGATGTAATGGCCGGCTCCGATATGTCAGGCTGATAATCTCATAACGGTCGCATTCGGGATTGATAGCGGCGGCACCGAAATATCCGCTTTTTCCTTACTCTCTCTATGTTCATCTTGATGAAGAGATTGTACATGAGACTCTTTTGCATTTAATAAAATGATAGGCGATGCCAAAAATAAAAATGCCGCCCGCCACCCGAAGTGCGTGAATATTGATGTCAAACAGCTTAAAAATTAGCTGGCCGAATATAAGAAACGCCGGCAAAAAAATGATAGAATGACAGCCTTATGTGCGATGGCAGTTCTTTCTTTAGCTGTACAGCCTTCCGTCAGCGTAATAAAAATCGGAACATTGCCGATTGGATTGGAGACTGCGAATAAGGATACAAAAATATGGATGATAAATGAGAACATTCTATGCCTCCTCGCTCTGTTATATGATCTTTTGATCCCGGCTGAACATTTATTCCTGCTCCTCTAAAGGGCTGTTCAGCGAAAACATTCCAGAATGCAGACGTATGGCTCGTTTTTTTGTCCGGGTTTGGTTAGCCGGCCAAAGAAGACAAAATTATATTTTAGAAATAAGGTTCCTTTTCAATTTTTTTCTTTTATAATTGTAATTAGTACAATATCCCTATATTACAAGGAAAAGGAGTCAAAGTATGTATTGTCCTCAATGCGGCCATCAAACGGATGGCGGAAAGTTTTGTGAAAAATGCGGTTCACCTTTGCCACGCCAAACGGGCGAAAATCAAGGAGCACAGGCGGGAGCTGAAGCTGCAAAACAAGCAGCAAAGCAGTTCGGTTCATTTGTCCTAGCCGTTCTGAAACGACCTTATCAGGAATGCAAAACAACAGGCGGAGAACAGCTGATCAGCGGAATGATTACAATGGTGCTTTTCAGTTTACTAACTCCGCTGATGTTTTATATTCTTTTTTCAGACGGTCCCGGCAGTGCGAGCTTTACAGAAATCTTTTTAAAGCCAACCATTTACTTTGCCCTTTTTATTTTCGGGTTGCATGCATTGATCTTTTTTTCCTTAAAAATCGCGGGAAACCAAGTGTCATTTAAAGATTCACTCTCCAGATTTGGTGCGTTTCTTATTCCCTTTACGGCTATTTTGATTCTTGCACTTCTATTGTTTTTATTACATACAGAGCTTTGTTTCACCGTGTTAGTGATTGGTTTAATCGGCGCATTCTTCGCTATTCCTCCTGCGATGTTGAGCAGTTACCAGCATTCGTATAAAGGAAAGGCTGATATCATTTACTCAACCATTGTGATTTATCTGATCACGTGCGTTGCGTTTCGGTTAATCATCGAACATTATATCAAAGAGATTTTCCGTTATATCTTCTTTTAAAAAAACAACCCCATCGCCTGCTGGTGATGGGGGTTTGTTTTTATTGAATAGACGTTAAATAAATTCTTCCGTCCTTTACTGTGCCTGTGTAGGTCCAGTTGTACGTTCTCCGCTTTGTACTGCCGCCTGATTTTGTAATATCAAATTCTTCATATGTTTTAAATGTGATATTCGAGCCGCTTTGACTAAAGCTTTTTACCTCTACATCAATAAATACTTCGGTCGTTCCCTCGCTGCTCAGCTTCTTAACCAATTTCTGCTGGTCATTATATAATGAACTTCCTTTTTCCAAATTGCCTTCCATGACCGCAAATTCATTTAAATTCACTGCGGTTGATTGATTTGTCAGATAATCAACCATAAATGATGTAACTTGCTCTTTTGTAAGTATGCCGGAATTAACTTTAGACTCATTTGATGATGCCCAGGCGGAAGTGTATATTTTAGGATTTTCATTTTTTAGAGTTTTCATGTGGTCTCCTATGGCTTCAGAAGTGATCTCCGCACTCTCAAGCTTCCATTTTTTTTGTTTTTTATCATATGACAAATAATAACGATAGGCTGTATGTGCTTGTGTCATCTCAGGTTCTGTATAATCATCAAAATACGATGATTCGTGAAGTTCATTTCCGTTCACTGAAACAATCCATTGTCCCTTGTCACTTTGTGAAATAGAAAATGAATCGAGATCGTAATCTGTTTCTATATACTTACCCTTATAATACATATGATTGCTCTTCATCTCTGATATTTGTTTTTTCGTTTGAGCTTTAACATCGGATGACGCATTTGTCATCTGTTCAGTTTTTCCATCGGAAAAGGCAGCCGTGTATTGCTCAGTAGCCTTATTTATGGTTTCTATGATATTTTCTTTTGTTTCTTTATCAGGAACTAATCTCAGCTTCATGTTGCTATCAGTAATTGGCATTGCATCAGTCTTTTGCTTGCCCCATGGAAAGTCAGTTTTCACAGTCGCCGTCATACTGCCATCAGTCAAAAGAGGGCCGTATGTAAAAGTTTTGAACGGATCCTTATGTATGGATACTCCGTTAATCAGCAAATCTCCCTTCGCGCTTTTGATGTCATCCGCTAAGCTGAATGTCACATCGTCTGCTTCCAATGAGAGATCAACACGAAAGCTGTTATCACCAACCGCCTGAATTTCTTCCTTTTTCACAAGATCGACTACATCGTTTTTCAGTTTGGCTGAGACTGTATATTCGCCGGGAATGTACGGTCCGAGAGTTTGTGCTTGATCTGCTTTATTTATAGATCCTGCATCCTCTTTATTCACATAGAGATCCGTATTTTTATAATTGCTGGTTACTTCAAAATAAACAGGTGTAATCTTTAAATCATAATGGTCAAATACTAGCAAGCTTTTCCCGTCTTTCTCCGCGTATACGATTTCTTTTTGGGCTGTTTCAGCACGCAGCGATGCAAAAAGCTCATCTTTTTTGTCAGGATGATCCTTTAAATATGTAAGAAACGGCTTTACATTATTTTTAGTCAGCTTAAGCTTGTCATTTACCGGCGTAAGGAGAGACGCGATTTGATCTTTATCCTCATCATTTACAGCCTGTTCAAACTTGTCGACTAACCTATCCTTTGAAGTCAAGTACGCTCCGGTTTTATATGCGGCGAATAATATGACGCACGCTGCGGCAATGCTGCTCCATAACATGATGGTTTTCTTAGGGATCGGCTTGCGCGGAACGGCTGAGCTTTCTGCAGCACTTGCTGTTTCCGGCCTGCTCCCCCCTCCTATTGGGGTTCCGCATTGTTTACAAAACTTTGCCCCTTCATTATTCTTTTGGCCGCATTCCTTACAAAAAAACATGACTTTCCTCCTATTCAATTCTACTAACTTGTATAACATTTCCTATCTTATATATCTTATAATAGAATGGATTGAAATTGGAGCGAATTAGTAAAATATATAACGATAACAAAAAGGTGGAGTGAATATGCAACTCAGCATTCAAAAAGCAACAGAAGCGAATCAGGCGCTATATGAACTTCTGCTGCTCGCGGATCCTTCAAAGGAAATTGTTGATGAATACCTGGTAAGAGGCGAATGTTACGAAGCTTGGATCGGCAGCGAACTGGCAGGAGTCTATGTACTCTTAAAAACCAGACCGCAAACGGTTGAAATCGTCAATATCGCTGTGAGAGAATCTATGCAGAACAAAGGTATTGGTAAACGCCTTGTGCAGGATGCCATTGAAAAGGCGAGAGGATGGGGAGCTGACACAATCGAGATCGGTACTGGAAATTCCAGCATTCATCAGCTGTCTCTCTATCAAAAGTGCGGGTTCCGGCTGCAGGCTATTGACCATGATTTTTTTATCAGACATTATGAGGAGGAGATTTTTGAAAACGGCATTCAGTGCCGGGATATGGTGAGGCTTTATCTTGATTTATAAAAAGAAGCGGCTGCCGCAAAATATTCGGCTGCCGCTTCTTTTTGATGTCCTGTCAGACAGACCGATCTGCTTTTTCATGTGATGTTCTTTGAACAATCTGCATTACTGACAGAGTGAAGAAGATTAAAATGAGAGATAGTCCTATACTCAGAAAAATGTAGTTTGCTGTCAATAATAACAAAAGTGCCGTATATAAAGCAGCAGAAAGCGGCTCTCCCATCTTTACGATAGAAAAAATAAGAGCAAAGATCCTCCCAAAATAAGCGGTCGGAACTGTTTTTTGAAAATACAGCACCGTTTGCACATCGATATATGAAATGATGATGCCAAGCATAAGAAAGATCACGCATTCAAATCCGTGAAGCGGAAAGAACAAGATCATAATAAGTGCCCCCGCCCCCGTTAAAGTCCGCGGATATAAGCGGACTAGATGTTTCGTATTCCACTTAAAAAATACAGCCAGATTTCCTAACAGCATACCCGCCTGGAACATTGCATACATAACGGCAAACCAGACCGAATAGTCCTTACCAAAACGTTCAACCGCAAGAATCGGCCCCATAACCGAAATCAGGCCGGCGATTACAAGGTTGACAATGAAAAAATAACCGACAGATGTCAGCCATGTCTTATTTCCTTTCAGCATCCTATAACCGGCCTTCATATCTTCTGTTCCTTTGCTTTTTTGCACAATAGGTTCTGATGTGCGAATGAGCAGAATCAGCACGGCAGAGATAAAAAAAGCCGCCCCATTTATCGTAAACAGAAAGCTAAACGGGATCGTGGCCAGTAACACACCGCATATCAGTTTTCCGACGATCAAGCCTATTAAATCACTTGTATTCATTAAAGAAGTCGCCTGATCCAGATGTTTTTGGCGAACAAGCAACGGAATGAGCGCAACTTTCGCAGGCGCGAAGAGCATCGATTGCAGAGAAAGAAAAAAAGCGCACGCTCCCGCTATCCATACGGATAACAAATGGTTTGCGCTAAGTACCGCCAGAAGCACCATAATGGCGGCTCTTCCCGTGTTGCATATATATAAAATAGATTTTTTACGAAAAGAGTCTATCAATGGCCCCGTTAACACTCCAAATGTTAAAGGCACAAGTTCAATAAAAGAAATAACGCCGACAAGAATTTTGCTGCCGGTTAAATCCAAAACAAGGAGCGGAAGCGCAATCAGCCATACACCATCCGCCGCCGAAGAAAACACCTGCGCAGCCCAAAGTCTTGCATAACTCGGTGTTCGATATGTCTGATTACGACTGTTTTTTATCCTTTTCATCAGAAGCACCGCCGAACCATTCTAGAGTTCTCCATGATTGTTGCCTTTGTGTATAATCCGTTTCCATCACTTCAAATACAATACCCATTTCATCATCCTGATGACGCGTTTTCAACTTCTCTGTCGCTTGTCGGAGCAGGCGTTCATCAATGGTTCCTGTTTTGGGATGCTGCCCCTCAAAACAGCGGACATCCCCATGCGGAAAAGCAAGCTGTCGAAAGGAGCTGAAATGATAATGTTTAATGGCTTCTTCTAACGAAAGAAACTGAAAAAAATCGGGATACTTCAATGTTTCATTTCGAAACATAAGAGAGGATGATAAGTGCGTCTGGTAGGTGATTGCCCAGTGGCATATATCCCATGTAATGCCGACATGCTTCAATTTCAATTGAACCAGCTCTTCAAAATCCTCAGGATAAATAAAAATTGGATCAAAATCTTCACCCAGGTTTCCGATAATCGGAAGGTTTTCGACACCGATCCAAATATCCGTGCCTTTCAAATCCTCATCAAACTCTGCAAAAAATTCAATAATTTTTTTACGGTTTCCTTGCAGATCATATTGTTGAAATTCTTCTACATTCATAAATTGATTGGCGTGAACCGTTATGCCCTTCGCATCGTATTTCACAGCGAGCTCCGCAAAATGGAGGAGCTGATCTTTGATGCGTTTTTCATGAATATAATCTGCATTGTCCGTGGGAAAATGCAGCGTTAACAGAGACGGAAGCAACTGTTGTGCGTATGCGAGTGTTTGATTGATCTTTTTCACATAATCTTTTTCTTCAAAAGAGCGGCCGTCAAAAATATTAGCTTCAAGCCCGTACCCTTCTTCGACCCATCGGCCATCGATTTGTTTCGGATCAAGTCCGAAAAAAGGAATTTGAGCAATCATAAGGCCCTCACCATGTTCCTCTCACAAGCATAAACGCTTCCGCCGCTTTAAAGCCGGATTTTGCGCCCCATACATACGCATTATTTTCTATCGCTTGCAGGGAGCGGGGATGGGGAAAGTCTCTAAGCTCAGACCCGTAGCACGCCATGGCCTTCAGCTTCATATCAAGCTCTTCCTCAATATTGATGAAATAATTGGCGTGAAATTGATCCTTCTGAAGATAATTCCATTCTGTCGAAGATAAAGTTTCATAGGCCAGCACCTGTTTAACAAAATTACCGGGGAGCGGGCGGGTTGCCGTCATCACCGCTCTGAATACGACGGTGTGATCAATGTTAATATCTCCTCCGTACTGGGTATACACAATATCGGGCTGAAACCGCTCGATTTGTTTTTCTGCTTCTTTCACAACATCTAATAAATCCATAGAATCAAGTCTGTTATCAGGCAGGTTTAAGCGGACAAAATCTTCAATACCAAGAGTGCTGAGTGCCTGTTTCGTTTCATTGTTTGAATCTTGCATAATTGAATTCTCAGGTTTTTCATAATCAGCTTTTCTTGACGATTTCCCCTCTGCCATGATGACCGCTGACACATTGTCCCCTTGGCGCACATGTTTAGCCAGCGCTCCGCCGACTCCGATAATCTCATCATCTGGATGTGCCGCAAACACCATTACTTTCATCATATTGCCCTCCTTTGACTAGCGTTTCCGCCATATCGGCTCCGCAGTTCATCAGCATATCGATCATGGAAAGATGAGGAATATGCTCTCCAAATAACTGCGGGTACTCAATCGATCTAATGGTCTGATATTCAATGGCAATTCCATCTCTTTCAAAATCACTTTCTATTAAATAGTCCGATCCTTGGCTCCCTGAATAGTATCGGCCGGCTCCCAGCTCTTGACAAAGAGCAAGAACAAAATCACTTTTTTTCTCATTACGGCACTCAAGCTCTGAAACATAACAAATGGGCGTTGAGATGCGCAGCTCTTTTAGAAAAAACTGAATGATATACATGTTCAATTCATGGAGATACTCCCAATCCCTTTGATATATATCTTCAAAAAAGGCTCGATATTGTTCAAAGTAAGGCGCTTTTGCGTAGTTCATTTGGATCGCCATCCAGTGTTTTCTTTGCCAGTCCTGTGTCTGGTCGATTTTCATATGGCGCAGCTCGATTTCCTTGTAGTTCTTCATCTGTAAAGGAACGGTCAGCCATCTGGGGCCTTGGGGCGTTTTAATTCGGTTTCTGTTAAGAAATCCTTTTTTCTCAAATTGAGCCGTGTCATGAATGGCAAATAGATCAGATTTATGAATTTTTTCAAAAAAACCATACCACGGAATGTAGCTGGATTGATGACCGCTCACCACTTTTACTCCGCTGCCGTAAATTGTAGACATCGTTTCTCTTCAGCTCCCCAATATCGTTTCGGTCTCGCAATCTCTTTACTGTGAGAGTAGCCAAAATCAGCCCAACGAAGCTTGGCATTAATGGCAAACTGTAATGCGTCCCGCATTAATAAATAGGATGCCTGTACTTTTTTACCGTCGAGACTGTTTACATTTTGCCAGTAATAAAAATGAGAGCTGTCATAGAGAAAAATACTGCTGCTAATCAGTTTTTGTTCTAGAAACGCCCCCACCCAAAAGACTCGGCTGCTAAGATTCTCAAGCAGCCTCTGAAAAAAAGATAATCGTAATACGTATTGAGCGCCAATTGCTGCTGAATGCGCTTTGTACAGGTCATAAAATTCATTCAGCTCTTTTTGCCCGATTTGCCGAATGGTTACACTTTCCTTTTCTGCGTATCTGACAGCTGTGCGAGCTTTTCCTGAACAGCTCGTCCATAGCTCTTCAAATGTGTCCGGCAGCGTTAACATATGTGTCGTTTTGACTTCCCATCTTGGTCCTAATTCTTCATTAAATGTGGCTTGATCGTGTGGCAGCAGCATCCTGGACATCTCCCGGCCAAATAAAGCCTTGATCTCTCTCTGCAGCCATTCAAACGAGATCGGCCCCTCTAAGAAAGGTCCGCCGTACCCAATCATATTGCCGCTGATATTGCCATTCTGCTCAAAAACAGGCACATAGACCGCTTGTCCGTCATCCGTTTTCAGTATGACTGGGTGAAATGAAGTATCGGGAAGCTCTTCCATAAGCTTTCCCCACTCATAGCTTTGAAATAGTGTCGCCTCGTGCGCGGCAGCGGCCTGATCCCATACTTGCTGACTATTGCATACGGTATTTTGCATGTTTTATCACCAACATTCAGTTCTTATTCTGATGCTCTGCAAACTTTAAAACGGTTTCGGCAATTTGCCTTGTCTGTTCTTCTGTCAACGGCGGTTTGAACGGCAATGAAAGGACTCTTTTCCAAAACGGATTTTCATCAGCCTGCGTTGCATATGTTTGATAAATCGGAATGAGATCGAGAGGGAGGTAATTCCAGCAAGTTTGAATTCCTTTTTCGGCTAAATAAACGGAGCAGGCATACCGCTCCTCTTCTTGCGGAAATACAATCGTCAAGTAATTCAAACACTCTCCCTCTTTAGGCTGAATCATCTGTACGCCGTAAGTCGTTTCCGCCTGTTCAAATCGTTCTCTGGCTGTTTCTATATTTTTGGCTGAAGCTTTTATCAATTGATCTATTTTTGACAGTTGATATTCAATAATAGCTTCTCTTGAGGGATGCATCCGTAAAACAGAGACGACAGACGGATATTGCGGCAGAACCTCAAGCTTGCTTACTTTCATAGAAGGCACCAAACCAGTTTTCTTCAATACATATGAAATGGGCTGAGGCTGTTTTCGTTTCATCAGAGCTTGCATTCTTTGATTTTTCATATAATGTTTATAATCAGATATCACTTGCCTGCGCTTTTCCATTGGCGGCCTGTCTTGTTGGCAGAGAAAATCTTTGGTCGCAATTAAAGCTCCTCCTCCAATGCTGGCAAGAGGCTTGGACGGCCCAAAGCTTAAGATGCCGAAATCCCCCAATCCGCCCGCATATACTCCGGCTTGCTTCGTAAACATCGCTTGGGCAGCATCATCAATGATATAAATGCCATTCGCTCTTGCCCAGGCTATTATCTCCGGATTTTCACTTCGGCCATATACATGCGTCAAAATAATGGCGCATGTATGCCGAGTCGCTTTTTTTCTGGCATCCGAAACGGACAGGGACAAATCAAACTCCAATTGGGCAAAAACCGGTGTTGCTCCACACTGAAGGATCGCATCAATCACATTTGGACAATTAAAGGATGACAGAATGACTTCTTTACCAGGTCCGGCTCCCGAATAGGTCAAGGCCAGCACCAAAGCCGCACTGCCGCTTGATGTTAATACAACGCCTTTTTCATATCGTCTCTCCAGTTTCTCAGCTAACCGGCTTTTTGTAGCTGTAAACAAGGATTTGGCTGCATGCAAACGGCTTATGCCTGAAAGCTGTCCGGGATAAATGGGGAACTTGATCTCCTCCGGGTGTTTAGGATAATGATAGCTTGTGTTTTTTTCTTTCATCTTTAATAATCCTCAATCCTTCATCAAGGCTGACTTTGGGAACATATCCAAGCAGACGTTTTGCCTTATCAATGGAAGGAGCCCGTTTAAAGATTTCAATGTCTTTACCCCTGACACCGTCTTCTCCCAGCTTTTTGAATATGTAATGTTCTTTGCTTCGGCCGGAGATTTCATTGATTTTCTCAGCCAGTTCTTTTATGGTGATCGGCTGGTCATTCCCAATATTAAAGTCTTCAAATTCATTACCCTCATGTACGAGAGCAAGGTACGTTCCATTGACAATGTCGCTGATATAGCTGAAGCATCTGATTTGCCCGCCGTCTCCATAAAGCGGAAGGTCCCGGCCGGACTCGGTCAGGCTGAAAAATTTGTTCATGACAAAATCTTCCCGCTGCTTCGCGCCATACACATTAAAGTACCGGACAACACGGATATGTAACTGTTCTGACGCTTGTTCCCTCAGATATTCTTCTGATTTCAGCTTCGCTTTTCCATATGCAGATTTCGGAAGCTTTTGGCTGGTCTCGGTAAAAGGAAAGTCAGGCGAATCCCCGAAAACTTCTGAACTTGATGAAAACAGAAGAGTGCTGATCCCTAATTCTTTGCATACCTCGGTTACATTTTTCGTTCCCTCAAAGTTGACCCGGATGACGTCCTCACCATTACTGCGGCAGCTGTCTACACCGACCATTGCCGCCAAATGAACGACGGCATCCGCTCCCTGCAATGATTCACGAAGTGTTTGTTGATCTAAAATATCCGCATAACGGAACGGTGCATCAGAATTCGGCTTTTTTTGATCTACAATGGTCGTGTAAAAACCCTTATCTTGCAGTAATGCTGCCAATTCACTTCCGATAAAACCTGCGCCTCCGATGATTGCAATGTGTTTCATTGTCGAACCCCCTTCTCGATAGTTAAAGTTTCTTTAATAGACTGAATGATATATTCACAATCTTCCTCAGATAATTGACTATACAAAGGAAGTGACACAATTTCGGTAAAAATTTTCTCCGTTACCGGCAGTTTTGCGGGAAAATGCTCTTTATAATACGGATGCATATGCACAGGGATAAAGTGGACGCTAAGACCGATATTTTTCGCTTTCATTTCCTCGATAAACAGGTCTCTGTCCATCCCGCTGCGCCCTTTAATTCTAAAAATAAATAAATGCCATGAGTGCGTAATTCCGGTAGGTATATCAACGAGAGGAAGCCGTGACGAGTCAGCTGAATCAGCAAGCTCGGCAGCATAGTAATGAGCAATACGCTCCCGCTTTTCTTGAATGTCGATAGCCCTGCTTAGCTGTACCAGTCCCAGCGCCGCCTGTATATCTGTCATATTGTATTTAAAACCGGGCAATAAAACGTCATATCTCCAGCTGCCTTTTTCACCGTAGCGGTTCCAGGCATTCTTCGTAATGCCGTGCCAGCCGTACAGTCTGGCCCTCTCTGCCGCTTCGCCGTCTTTCACAATGAGAGCTCCGCCTTCTCCGGTTGTAATATTTTTTGTAGCGTAAAAGCTGAAGCAAACCGCGTCGCCATGAGTGCCTATCATTGTTCCGTTATATTGAGTCCCAAGCGCGTGGGCGGCATCTTCAATTAAATACAGTTGATTTTCTTTGCATATTGCATCTAGCTCATCCAAATCTGCCGGATAGCCCGCAAAATGGACGGCGATTACCGCTTTGGTGCGTGGAGATAATTTTTGTCTGACATCCTCGGGGTCTATACATAAATCAGCCTCCCGAATGTCTGCAAAAACCGGGGTTGCCCCGACATGCAAGATGACATTGACACTCGAACAAAATGTAAAGCTCGGCACAATGACTTCATCGCCTTCTCCTACACCTAGCGCAAGTAAGGCCATATGTAAGGCAGCGGTTCCTGAATTACAGCTGATCACGTGTTCGGCTCCTGTAAATTCACCTAGTTGTTTTTCGAATTCAATCACCTTTGGACCTTTTGAAATCCAGCCTGATTGCAGTGTTTCAGTTACACTTGCTATTTCTTCATTTGTCATATCTGGTTTATGAAAGGGGATATATCGGTTACTGATGGTCTTTCCCTCCTATAGTGTGACAAGCTTTAAATTGTCAGCTAATTTATTACTGCAAACATTTCTTGTATCAAAAATAACCGGAGGTGTATCCTGCAAGATGCTGTAGTCTATATCATCATGATCGGTATGAATAATCACCACATCATATTGATCGATCTGTTCTTTTGTAAAAGGGACAGAATACTTCACACTGCCCTCGTCCAAGCGGATTTTCCCGATAAAAGGATCGTGATAGTCTGTCTCGCAGCCCTTTTTCATCAAGTCCCCCATAATTGTAAGCGCTGAGGATTCCCGAGGATCATTCGTATTTTTTTTATAAGCTACACCAACTAATAAAATGCTGCGTTTTTCTTTGTTGACTAACTTTATGGCATAATCTGATACAGAAATCGGCATTTCCGAATTAATTTCATCCGCCAAATCAATCAATTTTGTCTTCAATCCTTTTTGATTGGCCACCCATTTAAAATAAAAGGGGTCTATCGGTATACAATGTCCGCCTACGCCGGGGCCTGGATTGAACTTTTGGAAACCGAACGGCTTCGTGTCCGCGGCATTTATGACTTCCCAAATATCAATATCGAGTTCCCGGCAGTTTAGCGCCATTTCATTGATTAAAGCAATGTTTACATAACGGTAGGTATTCTCTAGGAGTTTGGCTGTTTCTGCTACTTCAGCTGAGGTGACGGGATGGATGCTGTTCACGATTGTGCTGTAAAACGCTGAGGCAAGTTCTGTGCAAGTCTTTGTTATTCCCCCGACCACTTTCGGTATATCAGATACTTCATACTGAATATTTCCCGGATCAATTCTTTCAGGAGAGTATGCTGTAAAAAAGTCGGTGCCTATGTTCATTTGCCGGCTGGCTTCCATTCTTTCCGCAATCTTTTTTTTCGTTGTTCCCGGATAGGTCGTGCTTTCTAAAATTAAGAGCTGATTTGTCTTTCCATAAGCGATCATGCTGTCAACTGCACTGTCGATGTAGGTTAAATCGGGGATCTTTTCTTTTTTGTCTAGGGGTGTCGGCACACATATCACAATAATGTCGCAATCCTGGATAGAGGCCATGTTGTCACTTACTTGAAACCGCTTTGTATGTAAAGCTTCCTTCAGTTTATTTTCATCTATATCATTGATATGGCTATGCCCGGCGGCTAATAAGGATACTTTTTCACTGTTTTTGTCAAAGCCGATGACATGGTATCCTTTATTGACACATTCCAAGGCAAGAGGAAATCCTACATACCCCATTCCCAGAACGCCTACTACAGCCTGTTTTGTTTCAATAAGCTTCAAAAGCCGTTCTTGACCGAGGTTATGTATTTCTTTAGTGACAGTATTCATTTTTTACCCCCTAATTGATAGAAAAGGATATATTTTTACAAAATAAAACAAATATCGATCGATATTGTAATTATAACAAAAGGATAAATATGATAAATGGGTTATATATCCTTTTTAAATGTTGGGTAATATATAATATTTTTTCTTTTTTTCAGAATTACACTACCCATAATAAGGAATAAACCAGGGAATCATTAAGCATATTACCCCTAATTAAAAGAATATACTGAAAAATAAAAAACAGGCCGGAGCCTGCTTAATCAATCTTGAATAGCTTCTGATACGGAAGCAGAAATAAGCTCCCCTGCACTCTTTAATCTATCTTTGTTAATGTGTTCCATATTGTCATTGCTTGTGTGATACCAAGGGCCAGGCTCATTCGTTTCTGGGCTAAGCCAAATCCAATTGGCAGAAGCAATACCCGCCTCATAAAAAGAGACATGATCAGAATAGCCGAGCTGAATAAGACTTGGTTTCTTGATATGCTGCTTTTCAGCGGCATTTACAGCATACCTGATACTTTGATTGGTCTTACCGTCAGGAGTGGTCACGAATAGTTGACTCGCTTCTTTCCAATCAGTCGCAATCATATCTGCATTAAAGTTCGCCTGGCTTTGTTTGATCTCATCCTTTGTCAGCTTACTGACATAATAGGATGAACCGGCAGACCACAATTCTTCTGAACCAAATAAGATAAACCGAATCTCTTTATTATCTGGCAGATTCTTAAACATCTTGCTCATTTCCAGTACAGCAGACGTACCTGATGCATTATCATCTGCTCCCGGTGCTCCTTGTACACTATCATAATGGGCGGTGACGTAAATAATATCAGGATGCTTCGAGCTTTTCGCTTTGCGGGTCCCTATCACATTTCTTGAGATGCGGTGTTGATAGTTCTTAAACTGAATCACCGCCTGATTCTCTTTCAATAAGGCTTCCCCGTCTTCTTTCTTCATACCCGCCGTCGGTATGGTTATATTCTTTTCCTTATTTGGGCGTATGGCAAGCGGTTTTGTCTTATGATTATAAATAATGACAGCGGCTGCGTTTGCTTTTTCCGCATGTTTTATTTTTTGAGACACCGGGATTTTCCCCTCCCTTATGACTGCTATTCTGCCCTCGGCACCTTTTAAATCACGGCTTAAACCATAACCTCCATCGTAAATGGGAGCGTCTATTTTTACTTCACCCTTTACAGCGGCATCATCTGCTGACCGAATCGGAAATTCGTGATCGCCCGCCGTGATAGAGCCGGAAAAGTAGTTTTTTAATTCAAACGGCTGCATACGAACCGATACGCCTTCAGCCCGCAGCCGATTTGATAAATACTCTGCCGCTTCCTTCTCTTTGTCTGTTCCTGTTTCCCTAGGCCCTATTGTCTCACTCAAATCATGAATGGTTTCAAACGCGCCATCCGCATCAAACTTTGACTCAATCACCGAGGCTGATTGAATCTGTTTCTCCTTTACCAGATCAGCAGGCACTCCCCATATAAAGCTTGAGGCAAGTGCTGCTGACATAAATACATATTTCATCAAATCCCTCCTCTTATTAAACTTCTTCTCTTCGGTTCAATCCTAATGATTCCTTTAAAAATGAGAAAAATGAATACTAATTACCAAATTAATCTAATATAAAAGAAGGGAACTGTTGGTTTTTCGGTGAGTGAAAAGACATGGGGATGTAAAAAAGTCTCAAAGAGGTTTTTTAGTTCATACGAATATCAAAAAGCCGCCGAGAAATCTCGGCGGTCTTTTATTATTACTTATTCAAGTTATAGAAAGTGTTAATGCCGTGGTATTGAGCCGTTTCAGCCAATTGGTCTTCGATGCGAAGCAATTGGTTGTATTTCGCAACACGGTCCGTACGAGACGGAGCACCTGTTTTGATTTGGCCTGCGTTTGTTGCCACAGCGATGTCAGCGATTGTGCTGTCTTCTGTTTCACCAGAACGGTGAGAGATAACGGCAGTGTATCCTGCGCGTTTCGCCATTTCGATTGCATCGAATGTTTCAGTCAATGTACCGATTTGGTTTACTTTGATCAGGATAGAATTGCCTACGCCGTTTTTGATGCCTTCAGCCAATTTTTTCGTGTTTGTAACGAATAGATCGTCACCCACAAGCTGAACTTTTTTGCCAAGGCGTTCTGTAAGAAGTTTGTGACCTTCCCAGTCGTTTTCGTCAAGGCCGTCTTCGATTGAGATGATTGGGTATTTAGAAGCCATTTCTTCGTACCAGTCAACCATTTCAGCAGAAGTTTTCACAACGCCTTCGCCAGAAAGATGGTATTTGCCGTCTTCTTTGTTGTAGAACTCAGAAGATGCAGCATCCATTGCAAGCTTTACTTCTTCACCAGGTTTGAAGCCGGCTTTTTCAATCGCTTCAACGATTGTTTGAAGAGCTTCTTCGTTAGAACCTAGGTTTGGAGCGAATCCGCCTTCGTCACCTACAGCTGTGTTCATGCCTTTAGCAGCAAGAACTGATTTCAAGCTGTGGAAGATTTGAGCGCCCATGCGAAGCGCTTCACGGAAGTTCTCAGCACCTACAGGCATAATCATGAATTCTTGAATGTCAACGTTGTTATCAGCATGCTCTCCGCCGTTGACGATGTTCATCATCGGTACAGGAAGCGTTTTTGAGTTGAATCCTCCAAGATATTGATAAAGAGGAATCTGTAAGAAATCAGCAGCAGCGCGTGCAACAGCCATAGATACACCAAGAATTGCGTTAGCGCCAAGCTTGCCTTTGTTTTCAGTTCCGTCAAGCTCGATTAAAAGCTGGTCAATTGCGTTTTGTTCTGTTACATCAAAGCCAAGAAGCTCTGGAGAAATAATTTCGTTTACGTTGTTAACAGCTGTTAACACGCCTTTTCCAAGGTAACGGTCTTTGTCGCCGTCACGAAGCTCAACTGCTTCGTATTCACCTGTAGAAGCTCCGCTTGGAACTAATGCGCGGCCGAATGCTCCTGATTCTGTATAAACTTCAACTTCAACTGTTGGGTTGCCGCGTGAGTCTAATACTTCGCGTGCATAAACATCAACAATGTATGGCATGTGTTTGTCTCTCCTTTTTGTTTGCAATTATTTTTGAATTAAAGAAGTTCCTGTCATTTCTTTCGGTTTTTCAACGTTCAGAAGGTCAAGAAGCGTTGGTGCAAGGTCGCCTAGGATTCCGCCCTCGCGCAATGTCACGCCTTCTTTTGTCACAATAACAGGGACAGGGTTTGTCGTATGCGCAGTGTGCGGTTCTCCTGATTCTGTAATCAGAATGTCAGCATTACCGTGATCAGCGGTAATGATGGCGTGTCCGCCTTTAGCGATGATGGCATCGACCACTTCGCCTAAGCATTCATCCACTGCTTCAATTGCTTTAATTGTCGGTTCCACCATTCCGGAGTGTCCGACCATATCCGGATTCGCAAAGTTTAAGATAATCGCGTCATGCTTGTCATCAGCGATATCCTTCACAAGCGCATCCTTTACTTCATACGCGCTCATCTCAGGCTTTAAGTCGTACGTTGCGACTTTCGGCGAATTGATGAGGATGCGTTCTTCACCAGGGAATTCAGCTTCACGTCCGCCGCTCATAAAGAACGTGACGTGCGGATACTTTTCAGTTTCGGCAATGCGAAGCTGTTTTAATCCATGCTGTGCCAATACTTCCCCGACAGTATTATCAAGATTCATCGGTTTAAACGCCACATAGCCGTCAACTGTTTCACTGAAATGTGTCAGGCAGACGAAATGCAGGTTCTTCGGATGATTTTCACCGCGGTCGAAATCGCGGAAATCTTTATTTGTAAACGTGTTGGAAATCTGGATGGCGCGGTCCGGTCTGAAATTATAGAAAATCACAGAATCGCCGTCCTGCATCTTCGCAACAGGCTCACCGTTTTCTTTTGTGATGACGGACGGAATGACGAATTCATCATGAATTCCGTTCGCATAAGAATCTTCAACAACATCCATCGCGCTGCGGTATGTCGGGCCTTCGCCGTATGCCATTGCGCGGTACGCTTTTTCTACACGGTCCCAGCGTTTGTCGCGGTCCATGGAGTAATAGCGTCCGGAAATGCTGGCAATCTCGCCGATACCGATTTCTTCGATTTGGTCATTCAGCTGCTTAATGTAAGTTTTCGCTGTTTGCGGACCTACATCGCGGCCGTCCAAGAAACCGTGGATGTATACCTTTGTCAGCCCTTCATTTTTCGCAAGTTTTAACAGTGCGAACAAATGATTAATATGGCTGTGTACGCCACCGTCAGACAGAAGACCGAACAGGTGCAAGGCTTTGTTGTTTTCTCTCGCGTGGCTGATCGCGTCAAGGAATGTTTGATTGCGTTCAAATTCTCCTTCACGGATGGCAACATTCACGCGTGTTAAGCTTTGGTACACGATACGCCCGGCACCGATATTTAAGTGGCCTACTTCGGAGTTCCCCATTTGACCCTCAGGGAGGCCGACAGCTTCACCTGAAGCAGTCAATGTCTGATGAGGATACTGGTTCCAATAGCGGTCAAAATTCGGTTTTTTCGCTTGGGCTACTGCGTTACCTACTGTTTCATTGCGTAATCCGAACCCATCAAGAATGATGAGTGCAGCTGGTTTTTTACTCATATTGACCTTCCTCCAATAATTGAACGAATGACTGTGGCTCTAGGCTTGCGCCGCCAACCAAAGCACCGTCAATATCGGACTGGGCCATGTATTCTTTAATGTTGGCAGGCTTTACGCTTCCGCCGTATTGAATGCGCAGTTTGTCAGCAGTTTCTTGGCCGAATTCGCCAGCGACTGTTTGACGGATGTGCGCACACACGTCATTCGCATCTTGAGATGTAGAAGATTTGCCTGTTCCGATTGCCCAAATAGGCTCGTAAGCAATAACAGATTCTGCGACTTGATCTTGAGAAAGTCCGGCAAGGCCTTTTTTCACTTGATCTGCAACAAGATCGTTTGTTTTGCCTGCTTCACGCTCTTCAAGCGTTTCGCCTACACAGATAATCGGCACAATGCCGTGTTTGAAAGCAGCGTGTGCTTTTTTGTTAACCGTTTCGTCCGTTTCAGCGAACATTTCGCGGCGCTCTGAGTGGCCGATGACGCAGTATTCAACGCCAAGGTCTTTCAATGCTACCGGGCTGATTTCGCCTGTGAACGCGCCGTTTTCTTCAAAGTGCATGTTTTGGGCGCCGACTTTAAGGTCAGTGCCTTTCACAGCTGTAGCCAGTTTTTCTAAGAAAAGCGCTGGTGCGCAAACTACAGCTTCAGCTTTGTCTGCTGCTGGGATGGAAGATTTCACTTCTTCAACAAAGCTGACAGCTTCGCCAAGTGTTTTATTCATTTTCCAGTTACCGGCTATAATTGGTTTTCTCATCTGTTCCACTTCCTTATAGCAGTTTAGTCTTACTTATCGTTTAACGCGCTGACTCCAGGAAGCTCTTTGCCTTCCATGAATTCAAGAGAAGCGCCGCCGCCTGTTGAAATGTGGCTCATTTTATCAGCAAGGCCGAATTTCTCAACCGCTGCCGCAGAATCTCCTCCGCCGATGACAGAGTATGTATCTTTTGCCTCTGCCAAAGCTTCAGCAACCGCTTTTGTTCCTTTTGCGAACAAGTCGATTTCGAATACACCCATAGGTCCGTTCCATACGACAAGCTTGCTGTTTTTGATAACATCAGCATACGTTTCACGTGTTTTCGTTCCGATGTCAATCGCTTCTAAATCGCTAGGGATTTCAGAGATCGGCACGATTTTTGTGTTTGCATCGTTAGAGAAATCATCTGCTACCAATACATCTTCAGGCATATAGAAATTAACGCCTTTTTCTTTTGCGCGGTCCATAAAGGTTTTCGCAAGCTCGATTTTATCTTCTTCAAGCAGAGATTTTCCGACTTCGTGGCCTAACGCTTTTACAAATGTGTAAGCAAGACCGCCGCCGATAATCAGGTTGTCCACTTTATCAAGAAGACTTTCGATGACGCCGATTTTGTCTTTTACTTTCGCTCCGCCGATGATTGCTGTGAACGGGCGCTCAGGATTGGAGACTGCTTTTCCGAGAACGTCAAGCTCTTTCTCCATTAAGAAACCTGCAACAGCCGGCAGATGCTCAGCGATTCCCGCAGTTGATGCGTGCGCGCGGTGAGCGGCGCCGAATGCGTCATTCACGTATACGTCAGCAAGCGCTGCGAATGCTTTTGAAAGTTCAGGATCATTTTTTTCTTCGCCAGGATAGAAACGTACGTTTTCTAACACAAGAACGTCTCCGTCCTTCATGTCGGAAATTTGCGCTTGAACAGCATCGCCGTAAGCTTCATCCGCTTTTTTCACTTCTTTGCCAAGCAGTTCTCCTAAACGCGCTGCGACAGGAGTTAAACGAAGCTCCTCAACGACTTCGCCTTTCGGACGGCCTAAATGGCTCGCTAGAAGGACTTTCGCGCCTTGGTCTGCAAGGTGTTTGATTGTTGGAAGCGCAGCGCGGATACGAGTATCGTCTGTTACTTCCCCGTCTTTCATTGGAACGTTAAAGTCAACGCGGCAGAATACAACCTTACCTTTTACGTCGATGTCTTTTAAAGTTTTCTTATTCATGCTTTAGGAGATCCTCCTTCAAAATGGTTTACAAACAGCACGAAAAACGTGAAACCGCCTGATCAAGCACTCTTAAACCGCGGGGCAGATTGCAAACGAAAGCCGGCACAGGGCAGATCATGGTTTTAGCCAGGGCAGTCGGCCAAAAACATGAAGGCGCCGCCAACGCAAGCAAAACGCGGGGTAAGCACTTATCCGGCGTTTTCTGAAAGCCGGTCTTCATGGAAAAAGGGAAAGGGAGTCCGTCCCCTTCCCTTGTCCGCTTTCATTATAGCGTTTCTATACAAAAGAACCAAGTCCGGCCCTTTATCAGCTATGAATTAAAGACCTTGTTTCGCGATGTAAGCTGCAAGGTCAACAACGCGGTTAGAATATCCGCTTTCGTTATCGTACCAAGAGATTACTTTTACCATGCTGCCTTCCATTACCATTGTAGAAAGAGCATCGATTGTAGAAGAGTTTTGGTTACCATTGTAGTCACCAGAAACTAATGGCTCTTCGCTGTAACCAAGGATTCCTTTAAGATCTCCTTCAGCCGCTTCTTTAAGAGCTGCATTTACATCTTCAGCCGTTACGTCTTGGTTAAGTTCAGCAACCAAGTCAACTAGAGATACGTTTGGAGTTGGAACACGCATTGCTCCGCCGTTTAGTTTTCCTTTTAGTTCAGGAAGAACTAGAGAAACAGCTTTTGCAGCACCAGTTGATGTTGGGATGATGTTTTCAGCTGCTGCACGCGCACGACGGTAGTCTTTGTGCGGAAGATCAAGGATTTGCTGATCATTCGTGTAAGAGTGAACAGTTGTCATCATACCGCGTTTGATGCCGAATTTATCGTTAAGTACTTTTGCGAATGGAGCTAAGCAGTTTGTTGTACATGAAGCATTAGAGATAACGTCATGGTTAGCCGCATCGTATTTGTCTTCGTTAACACCCATTACAATTGTGATATCTTCTTCGTTAGCAGGTGCAGAGATGATTACTTTTTTCGCGCCAGCTTCTAAGTGTTTTGCAGCGTCTGCGCGTTTTGTGAAGAAACCAGTAGATTCAACTACGATTTCAACGCCTTGTTTGCCCCAGCTAAGTTTAGCAGGATCGCGTTCAGCAGAAACCTCGATTGTTTTGCCGTTTACCACTAGGTTGTTTCCGTCAACAGAAACTTCTGCGTCCAATTTTCCGTGTACAGAATCATATTGTAAAAGATGAGCAAGCATATTAGCATCTGTTAAATCGTTAACTGCTACTACCTCAACTTCAGAATTTTTTAACGCTGCGCGGAATACGTTACGTCCAATACGACCAAATCCGTTAATACCGACTTTTACTGCCATGATTGTTTCCTCCTTTAAATAAGTGAGAGATATTTATATTGAGGGACTGTTTATATCCCTTAATAACTTCTTTGCCGCTCCTTCGTCAGTGACGAGGACCGTATTGCGGGGCTTTTTAAAGTAAGCCTCGATCGCCCCGGCTTTTGATGATCCGCCCGCTACCGCAATAATATCCGGAATCGCGTCAAGGTCATCCAGCTGCATTCCGACCGAATGCACCTTATGGACAACTTCACCGTCAGAATTAAAGTAGTAGCCGAAAGCTTCTGTCACGGCGTGGTTTTCATCAATTTTCTTTAAGTCTTCCAGAGGTGTGTTTCGCCGCTCCGCCATTGTTTTAGCTTCGCCGATTCCGTGAACCAGCATACTTGCGGATTTAATCGTTGTCAGCACCTCTTTAACCGAAGGCTCTTCAATAATAGATGAGTATGCGCCTTGAGACAGCTGTCCCGGAACAAACAAAAGCCGGTAAGTGCCTGAAGCCTTTTCTGCCATATGCGCACATATGGTGTTCGCCTGATTTTTGACATTTTCGCCTAAACCGCCTCTTGCAGGCACAAACAAAAGCTCGCGGTTCTTTGAATCCGGCGTCATCATCTCGGCGACAGCCTCAATTGTCGTACCGCCAGTAACAGCGACGATATTTTTTCCAGAAAATCTTTTTTTCATACATGCGACAGCCGCTCTCCCCAATTCTTTTTTGACCCAAGGGGATTGGTCGCTGTCTCCGGATACGATGATGGCATCCCTTAGATTTAAACGTTCCTTTAATGTCTTTTCCAAAACAGTCAAACCTAAAACATCTTTCATCGTATCTTCTAGAATAGAAAGCAGTGAGTAGCCTTCTTCTGTCAAAGTCATGCCGTTTGTTTTAATATCGACCAGGTTCTGTTCTTTAAGAAACTGAACCTCACCTCTCAACACACGCTCGCTGATTCCGAGACTGGCAGACAGGCTTCTTCGCCCAATGGGTTCTGTCAGCCTGATATACTGCAAGATTTCAAATCTTTTTTGCATCACAACCAGAAGATCAGGCAATAATTTTTTTTGTGCTTGTATTAATTGGTTCATGGTTTAAACGTTCCTTTCTATTCACACCTGGACTCAAAACGTCCCACTATGACAAAAAACGTCCCATCATAGCCAAAAAAAATTATTTCTGCTTTCTTTAATTATTTTAACAGGGTGTACTTGTTTATTCAACTGTTAAAGGTTAATTATCGACAATATTCGCACTGCCGGCAGCCCGGCTTGCTTCTTATTTTAGTATGGGGGATATAGATTCATTATATACAGGCTGCTTGACATGCGTGCAGATGAATTTAAAAAAGTCCTCTCGAATGAAAGGACTCCGTTTTTCAATTAAAATTTGAAACGCTTTCATTTTTATCTTTTATCCAAAGCTGTTCGATCTCTTCAAGGGATTTGTTTTTCGTTTCCGGGCAAATCGTGAATACAAACAGAAAACAAAGGATGTTGATGACGGCGAATATCCAGAATGTATACGCAAGGCCGAATGAACTGATCATCATCGGCACAAACTGCCCGATCGCCCAGTTGGCGCCCCATAAAAATATAGTGGCGATTCCTGCTGCTCTTGCGCGGAGATGATTCGGGAATATTTCTGAAATCATAATCCATGTGATCGGTCCGACCGATACGCAGAACGCAGCGACAAAGCCTAAAATGAAAAAGATCAGCATAAGACCGCTTGTCAGATGAAAATAAAATGATGTTCCGATTAAAATCATAAAAACAGCCATAAATGCAGATCCGATGGACATTAATTTTTTCCGGCCGACTTTATCAATGAGCAAGACGGCAATGATCGTAAAAATCACTTCCACAACCCCGACAATACAAGTCGTGACAAACCCTGCGTTTTGGCCAAAACCAATCATTTTGAAAATTTCCGGGCCATAATATGTAATCGCGTTCATGCCGATCACCTGATTAAAAAGGGCTAACAAAATACCGATGACAAGCGCCTTTCTAAGACCGGGTTTGAAAAGCTGGGATAATGACCCCATCTTTTCAATTTGCAAGGATTTTTCGATATTTTTGATTTCTTCTTTAGCTGCGGCTTCCCCGTTTATTCGCTGAAGAACAGCCAAAGCTTCTTTGGTTCGGCCCGCTTTCGCCAGCCAACGCGGACTCTCAGGCACAACCAGCAGAACAAGAAAGAAGATTACTGACGGAATCATCCCATAGGCTAGCATCCATCTCCATCCGGTATGCACGCCCCATTCGTATGTGCCTGACCTTTGAACCGCCAGATTAATAAAATACGTTGCCGAGATGCCTAGGATCGTAAAAAGCTGGTACAGAGAAGACAAACTGCCGCGTATCGCCGGCGGAGCGGCTTCCGTAATATAGGTTACGGACAGCGAGGAAGCCATGCCGATACCCAAGCCGCCGATCACCCGCGCGATAATTAATGTAGAAACATCACGGGAAATTGCTGAAACTACGGCGGAAATGGCGAATAGAAGAGCCGCCGTCATCAAGATTTTTTTTCGCCCGAACCTGTCACTCAAAAATCCGGAAATACCGGCGCCAAATACACCGCCGATCATAATGCTGGAAATCACAAGCCCCTCCATAAAGGGAGTCAGACGATATAAATCTTTCAGAAAGCCGATCGCTCCAGAAATAACCGCCGTGTCATAGCCGTACAGCAATCCGCCCAGCCCTGCCGCACAAGAAATGAGAATCACAAAACCCATTGAATGGCCTCTCGTTACTGGGACATTCGGTTCAGTTTGTGCCGGATTATTCTTCATGTTATACACCCTCCTATAGCAATGCGTTAATAAAAGCGTTTTCATTTTTGTGTGAATACACTTGTTGTACGTACTTATATTCAACACAATCTGCATTATTCCTTCATTTGAACGTACAAATAAATCTAATCATATGGTTATTACATTTTATTGTACAGATGGCTGTGTTATACTAAAATTTGTGCGTATACATTTTGGAGGAATTCACATGTTACCGAAATATGTTCAAGTAAAAGAAGAAATTTGCTCATGGATTAATCAAGGCAAAATTCTGCCTGATCAAAAACTGCCGACAGAAAGTGAATTAATGCAGCAATTCGGTGTTAGCCGCCATACGATACGGAAAGCAATCGGAGACCTCGTGTCACAAGGACTGCTTTACAGCGTGCAAGGCGGGGGCACTTTCGTCGCCTCCCGCTCCTCAAAGTCGGCCATCCATTCCAATAAAACGATCGGTGTTCTGACAACATACATATCAGACTATATTTTTCCGAGCATCATCAGGGGGATTGAGTCTTATTTAAGCGAGAAAGGCTATTCCATGCTGCTTACAAGCACAAACAATCAGACAGAAAACGAAAGAAGAGGCCTAGAGAACCTGCTGTCTAAAAATATTGACGGGCTCATTGTCGAACCGACGAAAAGCGCAATGCAAACCCCTAATATAGGGTATTATCTCAACCTCGAAAAAAACGGAATCCCATTTGCGATGATGAACGCATCGTATACTGAGCTGGCGGCGCCAAGCTTTCGGGTAGATGACATAAAAGGCGGCATAATGGCAGCCGAGCATCTGTTTTCTCTCGGGCATACTCAGATTATGGGGATTTTTAAAGCCGATGACACGCAGGGCGTCAAACGAATGAACGGTTATATTCAGGCACACCGTGACCGCCAGCTATTTCCTTCCCCTGACATGATTGTTACGTTTACAACAGAGGAAAAGGAATTGATTTTACTGGAAAAAGTGAAACACATTCTTGAAAAGAACAGCAGCAGGCCGACGGCGATCCTTTGCTACAATGATGAAATCGCTTTGAAGGTCATCAATACGATCCGTGACATCGGTCTGAAGGTGCCTGACGATATTTCGATCGTCGGTTATGATGATTCTCATTTCGCCCAGATTTCCGAGGTGAAGCTGACTTCGGTCAAGCATCCGAAATCCGCGATGGGAAAAGCCGCAGCGAAATATGTGATTGACTGTCTGGAACATAAAAAGCCAAAGCAGGATGATGTGATTTTCGAACCGGAATTAATCATCCGCCATTCGGTGAAGAAAATCGGGGAATAAAAAAAGCAATGTGATGGAATTCCCATTACATTGCTTTTTGTGTATGAATATATTGAAAGAACTCAGCTGTTTTTCATAATATCGGCGATGATTTCAAAGGAGCGCAGTCTGTCACTGTGCTCAAAGGTTTCAGAATTCACCATGATTTCGTCAGCCCCGGTCGTCCGGATAAAGTCTTCAAGCTTCGCCTTTACCTCTTTCGGACCGCCGATAATTGTGGAACTGAGCTGCTCATTGACCATCGCTTTTTCATACGGACTCCAGATTTGGTCCATATCTTCGACAGGCGGTTTAAGCTGGTTCGGTTTGCCGCGGACAAGGTCTAAAAATTTCTGATAGTGCGAGGTTGCAAGACGCTGCGCTTTTTCATTCTTATCGGCGGCAATAACTGTTACGCCGACCATTGCATACGGTTCGTCCAATACATCTGACGGCGTAAAAGAATTGCGGTACAGCTCTAAAGCAGGAACGGTATTCGCCGGTGAGAAATGAGCCGCAAATGCGAACGGAAGCCCGAGTTCACCGGCAAGACGGGCACTGAAGCCGCTTGAACCAAGCAGCCAGATCGGCACATTCAAGCCTTCTCCAGGGATGGCGCGGACTTGATTGCGCACGTTTCCTGACGGCTTAAAGTAATTGCGCAATTCGTCCAGCTGTTCGGGAAAATCTTCACCGCTGTTTACATTTCTTCTTAATGCTCTTGCCGTTAATTGATCGGTACCCGGCGCCCGGCCCAGCCCTAAATCAATTCGGCCGGGATAGAGCGTTTCAAGGGTTCCGAATTGTTCCGCAATGACCAGCGAGGAATGGTTCGGCAGCATAATCCCGCCGGAACCGACGCGGATTTTTTTTGTTCCGCCGGCTATATGGCCGATTAATACGGACGTCGCCGAGCTTGCGACACCTTCAATATTGTGATGCTCGGCAAGCCAGTAGCGGTTATAACCCCATTCTTCCGCGCGGCGGGCTAAATCCATGCTGTTTTTAAAGGATTCTTCAACAGTTCCTCCTTTGACGATAGGAGATAAATTCAATACGGAAAACCTTGTATCTTTCAGTTGTTTGTTTGACATTTTTCTCTCCTTTAAAGATGTAATGTAAGTGAACGGCCTAAAGCCGTTTGAGTGTGCAATTTAGGAAAATCCGGAGCCTTTCTTTACTGAAGGGCATCTAAGAACCACCATACCACACCCGTACCTCCCATTTAAAGAAATTGATTCGATGAAATTCGAACAATGATATATGGCAAGGAAATACACAAGCATAAAAAAATGCGCAGCGCTATATGCGCTCCGCATTGATTGCTTATACCGATGCTTTTGAAGATGGGATGGAAGATGGGTGTTACGTAAACAGTTCCTGAGCGGTCTGAATAAAAAGCTGGGCCGCAAGCGAGGCTTCCTTTAATGAAGGAACAGCGAGCTGGATCTCTCTGAACACCTGCGGGTCAAGGTCACGCGTCACCACATGCTCGGGCAGCGGCATTCCGGACATGGAAAGCTCGGATATAATCGCAAGCCCTAAGCCTTCTCGGATCATATTGATGGAGGTATTGACGTTATAAACGGTATACGCTGTGTTGAGCGTGGAACCGGCCTGCTTAAATAATTCAATAAAGGGAGATTCATAGCCCCCGTAACATACAACCATCGGTTCTTGGTCTAAATCGTTCAGCGTAATGGCTGAACGGCTGCACAGCGGGTGGTCATCGCGAAGCACCACAACCATCTTGTCTTTTTTGAGCGGAATATATTCCATATCCCGAGCGGGGAAAAGCAGAATGCCTGCATCAATAATCCGTGATTGAAGCCATTCTCTCACCTCATCTACTGTTCCTTCATGCAAAATCAGCTCAAGCTTCGGATACTTTTGTTTAAACACACTGATCAGCTTTGGCATAAAATGTGCGGACGCGGAAGGAAAGGTGCCGATATGAATCGTCCCAAGCTCGAGCCCTTTTTCCGCGGCAGCGACCTGCTCGACTTTTTCAATCCCTTTTAATACTTCTCTGATATGAACCAAAATGTTCTTCCCCGTATCCGTCAGCATCAGTCCGTTCCGGCGGTCGCGAATGATCAGTTTCACACCTAGCTCGGCCTCGATCGCGGAAATTGCGTGGCTGACGGCCGGCTGCGTCATATTCAGCGCCTGCCCGGCTTTTGTAAAGCTTCCCGTTTCAGCTATTTTTACGAAAACTTGCAATTGGGTTATAGTCATAACAATTTACTTATGCTCCTTATAAAAAAGATTCATTTTATTTATCTTGTTTAATACCGTATCATATGATGGAAATGTTCTACAAGGAGTGATTGAAATTGAAACAGCTTTCTAAGACGCAGACAGCGTTCTTTCTTGCGTTTCTGGTCATCATGTGGGGAGTCAACTGGCCGCTGTCAAAAGCCGCGCTCGCTTACTCGCCGCCTTTATTATTTGCGGGTATCAGGACGCTGATCGGCGGGCTGTTATTGCTATTGGTTGCCTTACCGCGTCTGCAAAAGCTCCGTTTTAAACAGACGTGGCATATCTATCTTATTTCTGCCATTTTAAATATTTCATTATTTTACGGACTGCAAACCATCGGACTGAATTATCTGCCGGCGGGCTTGTTTTCCGCTATCGTTTTCTTTCAGCCTGTATTAATGGGCATTTTCTCGTGGATGTGGCTCGGCGAATCCATGTTTGCTTTGAAGCTGGTCGGGCTGGCAGTCGGTTTCGCCGGTGTCGCCGTCATCAGTGCGGCCGGCTTCAGCGGGCACATCTCCGTGACCGGCATTTTGCTTGCGCTCGGTTCAGCCATCAGCTGGGCGCTCGGGACAGTCTTTATGAAAAAAACAGGAAGCCGTGTCGATTCCATTTGGATGGTTGCCATGCAGCTGACTATCGGCAGTGTGTTTTTACTTGTATCAGGATTTTCAACAGAGAGCTGGTCCGCGATCCAATGGACGGCACCTTTTGTCATCAGCCTTTTGTTCATCTCCGTGTTTGTCATTGCGCTCGGCTGGCTTGTGTTCTTTATGCTTGTCGGATCCGGAGAAGCGAGCAAGGTCGCATCCTATACTTTTTTGATTCCGCTTATTTCAATTACGGTCAGCGCGCTGTTCTTTCATGAGCCGCTCACCTTCAATCTTTTAGCTGGCCTGCTTTTCATTGTCATCAGTATTTGCTTTGTGAACTCAAAGCCGAAAAAGCTTAAAACCGCTAATCCGCTTGGCATCAAAGGAAAAGCTGCACAGTAAACGGCACAAAAAAACTCTTGTCTGCTTGAGACAAGAGTTTTTTTCTATTGATGACGTCTTCCTTTCCACACATACGCCGCTGTAATCAAAAGATAAATCGCTGCGGTAATGCAGGTAATCACAATGGATGTTGTCAAGATGACGCCTATCAGGATGGCAATTAATGAAAGGATCGCGAACCATGTGGTGTAAGGAAACCATTTCACATAATAGCTCGGCATTTCCGTTTGGTTTTTCCTTGATTTCAAATGGGCGAATCCGATAATCAGCCAAATAAATAAGACCGTATAGCCAAGAGAGCCCATTAAGTAGGTAAAGGTTTGGCTGCCCGCAAATAGAGAAATCAGTACGCCTACATACAGAAACGACGTACACATTAAAATCGCATAGACGGGAACTTTTTTCTTTGAAAGCTTGGAAAAAATCTTCGGAACCCGCCCATCCATTGCCTGCGTATATAAAATGCGGGAGGAACCGTATAAGCCGGAATTCATGGATGAGATAATCGCTAACAAGATGACTGCGTTCATGATATGATCCGCACCGGGAACTCCAACCATTTTAAACACCATGACAAACGGGCTTTCCGGAACGGAATTTACTTGATTCCACGGGATCAGGCTGACAATGATGAAAAACGGCAGCAAATAAAACGCCACGATACGTGTTAATGTGCTGCGAACAGCCTTTGGCACAACCTTCTCAGGGTTTTTGGTCTCCGCCAAGGTTACACCGATAATCTCAGTGCCGCCGTAAGAATAGATGACAACGAGCATAGCTGTGATCAGCCCGCTTGGTCCATGCGGGAAAAATCCGCCGTGCTCCGTTAAATTAGATAAGCCTACAGCTGAATGATTGCCGAATGTAAAAAATAATAGCAGTAAACCTAATATGATAAATATGACAATCACTGCAATTTTAATCAGCGCAAGCCAATACTCCGTCTCAGCAAATATTTTCACGGAAAGCAGATTCACAATCGTTACCAGAAGAGAAATCCCCAGCGCCAATGCCCATATCGGACAGTCCGGCAGCCAATACTGGAGAAAAATCGCGGCAACTACGGCCTCTGCCGCAATATTCAGCACCCACATTTTCCAATAAATCCAATCTAAAAAGTATGCCGCGTAATTCCCTAAAACAGATTGCACAAGGTCCCGGAATGTTCTGGCATTACTATTTCGAACAGCCATTTCGGCTAATCCCTGCATAATAAAAAGTAAAATAATACCTCCGATAAGATAAGCGATAATAACAGATGGGCCTGCTACATCAATCGCGGTGCTGCTTCCTTTAAATAAGCCTGCACCGATCGCTCCGCCCAATGCCATCATCATAATATGCCGCGACGTCATCGTCCGCTTTAAAGTTTGTTTGTCCTTTTCCATTTATACATGTCCTCTGCTTTCTTTTCTTTAATAAAAAAGGCCCGCCGCCTCTTTATCATACGATGAGATAAAGAGACGGCGAGCCTTTGGCTGACCGCGGTACCACTCTTGTTGATTCTTTTTGTGACAGAATCCTGCTTTTGAACCTCATAACGTAGGTTACCCGTTAAAACATAGGGAATATTCTTTCTATTCCGTTTTGTCCTACCACTCCCGGGCGAGTTCAAAGAAGAATCAGACTGCGTCGCACCACCCCGCAGCTCTCTGTTACTGATTTGGTTCTTTTACTGCTCCCGATCTATGTGTTTTATTTTCTGTTTAGATGAAACTTTATTTTCTGAATATATTAACATAATATACGTTCTTAACTTTTGTATGTCAATACTAAAAAATATATTTCTTTCGAATCAGAAGATCCATTTTTTTCATTATTTTATTCCTGCTTGAATGGCTTTCCAAAACGACGCCGATTCATGCCCTAAAGCATAGACAGAGACACCGGCGATTTTATATTGCTTTACCAGATGGCTTTTCGTTTGAATGGTTTTTTCATTTTCATACCAAACGATATGTTTATGTTTGTTTTTATCTACATAAGAGAACGTCATCGACCCTGTTTTCTTATTGTAAGCAGGCTTGGCTTTTAGCTTCTTTTTGAGGGTATTGATCTCAGTCCACTGTTTTACTGTGCTGTTTGTTTGGTCTGTCAGATCCCAGTCATTTCCGTATGAAGGAATTCCCATGACGACTTTATTCGGTTTGATTTTTTTCACTGCAAATTGTAAAGAGCTTTTGATCCAGTTTGTACTTGCAACAGAACCTGGCTCGCCCCAAATGCCATGTTCATCATAGGTCATGACTTGTACGTAATCGGCATATTTTCCGATTTTTGCATAATCGTATGGCCAGCTCCAGTCATCGCCTTTATCATCTGCACTTTTGGCAGGAACTGAAACCATTGTTTTGATTTGTTTCTTTTTTAAAGCAGCCGAGACATCTTGGATGAGGCTGGAATACTTTGATCGGTCTTTTGGATTCACCGCTTCAAAGTCGATATTAACACCGTAAAACGAATGTTTTTTCGCAAGCTTGGCCAGCTGATCGATAAAGTGTTTTCTGGCTGTTTTATTGGTCATGACGCGATTGGCTAAGTCCCCGTCAAAATCAGAAATCGCATCATTATAATTGGAAATGACTGCCCATGTTTTGATTTTATTTTTTTTCGCGAATGTAAGCTGTTTATTGGGAGCCTCCCCAATTAGATTTCCGCTTTTATCAAAGGCAAACGTATCTGTTGCGATTGAATTGAGATATTTGTGAAATTTCGTCAGCGAGTTATAAGAAGCCGTGTCCCCTGTTGTATAACCGAGGGTCATTTTCGCTGCTTTTGCTTCTGTGTTTGAATATGTAAATAGAGCCAAAGCGATGGCCAGTGAAATAACGAGCAGAAACATTTTTTTCAAGATGGTGCCTCCTCCTATATGTATATTAATATGATCGGCTATGGGTTTCTTAGATTCAATAAAAAAATAAGTTTTCCAAATCAGAGACATGCTATATCACAAAAGTATATGTTTACGTTAAAGGAGGAGGCCTTGAAATCAGCAAATAAAGGAACCCCGGCATTTGCCGGGGTTCCTTTTTATCTATCATGCACAAGGATATAGGCGGCTTTTACCGGCCCATGGACACCGACGACCAAATCCATTTCAATATCAGCCGAGTTGCTCGGCCCTGTCACATAGTTAATACATGAAGGAATGGTGACGCCCTCGGCGATATTCTTCTTGATGATGTCGCTTGCCTGCGTCATCCGCGGCACGATGCTTGATTTTGGGACAATGGCGATATAGGTGGTAGGCAGGAGACTGACGGACCTTCCTTTATCTTTGGAAGAGAATAAAACGACCGTTCCTGATTCCGCAAGCGTGATTTCGCTGAATGTAATCCCCACATTAGCTTCTTCAGCCTTGACGATATTGTCTTCGCCTTGTTTTGCATCCCATTCCCAAACCGGAATGCCTTCAGCAGGCCAATCCTGCTGAAGCAGACTTCTTAATCCATACGTTTCAAATCGCGGATCTTTCGGTATGATCACGGGGCCTCCGGAGAATCGGCTCACTTGCTCGCGAAGCGCATCATAAAGCCCCGCCGAATCAGTCTCGATTAATTCCGTATGGATTTTGACACATTGATTTTTCAGCACGCCGACCAAGTCATCCATTGAATATCCTTCATACACTTTATGCTGGGGCTGATGCGTCCATTCAGGAACGATGACTCCTTCCGTTCTTCTGTCCCGGCCGAGGCTGGATGCAATCCGATTTAAAAAGCTGTCCTGATGCTGTATGGTTCCCTTTGTCATCGCTTCTTCTCCTCCTCCTTGCTTTCGCTCTTTTCCCGATCTGCAAACCAGTCTCTGAATCTGGATTTATGCGGTGCTGGGAAATCGCGGATTTGCGTCCATTCTTTCAATGGGCCTGGGCCTTTCGAGATTTTTTCATCTTCTGTAAAAGGTGTCATCGCAGCAGGCGCCCATTTAGACCCCAATTTGTAAAGCGACTTGGAGGACGAACCGAGACCAAATGCTTTCATCGCAAGCTTTTCACTGATCGGCGCTTTGCCTTCTTTTTCGACAATATTCTGCCGGTGCTTGAGAAGCAGCTCATGCAGCGGGATTTTAACCGGGCACGCTTCCGAGCATGCAGCACATAATGTGGATGCGTAAGGAAGTTCCTTAAAATCGTCGTAGCCGCCAAGCAGCGGCGATAAGACCGCTCCGATCGGCCCTGAATAAATGGATCCGTATGAATGCCCGCCGACATGCCGGTACACCGGGCATACGTTAATACATGCCGCGCAGCGGATACACTGAAGCACAGACTGGAATTCTGTGCCCAGGATGCCGGAGCGCCCATTATCGACAATCACAAGATGAAATTCTTCCGGACCATCCGCTTCCCCTTCCAGTTTAGGCCCTGTCAGCGCGGTAATGTAGCTTGTCAGCCGCTGTCCGACAGCGCTTCTTGTCAGCATGCCGACCAACACTTCAAACTCAGAAAAAGATGGGACAATCCGCTCCATGCCCATCACTGTAATCTGTGTTTTCGGCAACGAGGTGACAAGCCTGCCGTTTCCTTCATTTGTGACAAGGCTGACCGAACCGGTATCGGCAATGGCAAAGTTGCAGCCGGTAATGCCGATGTCGGCTTCAAGGAATTTTTTTCGCAAAATACCGCGCGCGTGCATGACCAGCTCTTCCGGTTTCTCAGTATTCTCATAAGAGAGCCTTTCTTTGAACACATCACGGATTTGCTCCTTGTTTTTGTGAAGGGCCGGCGCGACAATGTGTGACGGCGGGTCATGATCATCAATCTGCAAAATGTATTCCCCAAGATCGGTTTCAACGACTTCGCAGCCTTCCTTCTCCAGCACTTCATTTAAATTGATTTCTTCTGTAACCATTGATTTTGATTTTACGATTTTTTTGCCATTCTTCTTTTGAATAACATCCCGAATATAAGAGGACGCTTGTTCCGCTGTTTCGGCAAAATAAACATGTCCACCTCTATTCGCCACATTTGACGCAAGCTGTTCTAAGTAGAAATCAAGATTTTCAAGGACATGCTGCCTGATCTCTTCTGATAAAGAGCGCCACTCTTCCCAATTCCCCAATTCTTCCGCCGCTTCAAGGCGCCTCGTCCGCAGACGTTCTTGTGCGCCTGAGACGGCGCCTCTCATAAATTGGTTGTCAAGCCCCTGTGATACCCGCTCTTTAAAAGCGTCAGTACCGATTTTCATCGCCATGACCTTTTCCCCCTCTGTATCTAGTTATCTGCTGTTTAGCACTTCGGCGATGTGCATCACTTTGACATTCTTGTCTTTTCGGCCAAGCCTGCCCCCAATATTCATCAGACAGCCGCAGTCCGCCCCGATAAGCACTTCAGCTTCTGTCTCTTCCACACACGCGACTTTTTCATCCACCATCTGTTCAGAAATCTGCGCCATTTTGACGGAAAACGTTCCTCCAAAGCCGCAGCATTTGTGCTTTCCGGGAAGTGCGGTGAACTCAAGCCCCTTCACATGGCTCAGCAGCTTCATGGGCTCCTCTGACACACCGAGCAGCCTCGTCATATGGCACGATGTATGTAAGGTCGCTTTTTTATGAAGTGTTGCGCCTACATCTTCTACCCCCAGCACATTCACGATAAAGTCGGTTAACTCATACGTTTTATCCGCAAGCCGCTGCGCTTCCTCAGCCCACTTCGGATCGTCTTTGAATAAATGGGGATATTCCCTGAACATCGTTGTGCAAGATCCCGATGGGCTGACGACATAATCTGACTCCTGAAACGACTTGATCATACGCTTCATCGCTTTTTTGGCGTCATTTACATAGCCGCTGTTGTATGCGGGCTGCCCGCAGCAGATCTGCCCTTCCGGAAAATCAACCTCACACCCCAGCCGTTCAAGCAGCTCGACCGTCGCTTTTCCAACATTCGTTTGAAACATATCGACAAGACAAGTGACAAATAGTGAGACTTTCATGATGAACCCCTCTTTCACCCTCAATATAAGATCCGGTCATCTGATGACCTGAATTTACCTCTTTACAAATATCGTACACTATTTGGACACAAAATTGAAAGGATTTTCTTCCATAAGTCTTAAAATCAGCGGAATACTAACGTTCTTTCGGCTCCTTCTAACAACTTGTGATCCTATATCATGTTAAAAACCGTTACATTCCACAAGCATCCCCATCGGTATGTATGAAGATGCTTCGTTTCAAACATACACTTTCACATACAAGCGGGGAGGCAGGCTGCTCCTTTATACAGACGGTGTAATGGGCCCTGCAGATTCAGACTACTTATCACCCATATTAAAGGATCATCGCAATATCCCTATTACAAAACTAACAGAAAAGGTTATACAATTGCTGAATCGTCAAAAAAGTGTCTATCACAAAAGCGATGATGAGTGCTTTATTTTAGTTGATTTGAAATAAATTCAAACATGAAAAAACCCATGTGATGTTGATTCTCATGGGTTTTTTCGTCTAGATACTCAATCCATATACACTCCTGAATAGGTTACGCATTTCCTTCAAAATATCCAGAAAGCACACTCTCCACATTCGTTAAGTGCGTAAGCATCGCTTCTTCCGCCTTTGCCCCATCTTGAGCATGAACGGCTTTGTAAATTCGTTCATGCTCTTCATAAAGCCGCTGAACCGTTGTCTCCTTGGAGAACAGCCAGATTTTCCGCGTTTCTCTCATCGTTTCCAGCAATAGTGATGAGACGTTGTTCATCAGATGTTTCAGCAGGTCATTTTTTGAAGCCTCTGCAAGCGCCAGGTGGAAAGCAAAGTCGGCTTTCTCGCCCAGTTCTTCGTCCGATTCTATTTCTCCCATTTCCTTTAAGGCCGCATGAATTTGCTGTAAGTCCTCTTCCGTCCGCTTTTCGGCAGCTAAGGAAGCAACACCGATTTCAAGCAATTTTCTGACCTCAAGCAGCTGTTTCACGTCTTCTTTTTTCATCAAAAGGGCGGATGACAGCGGCTGAGAGATTTGATTCGGTTCGAATTCTTTCAGATAGGTTCCTTCCCCCTGCTTCATTTCGACCAGCCCCATTGCTTTTAAGGCAGAGAGCGCCTCACGAACCGCCGACCGGCTGACTTGAAAGCTTTCGGCAAGCGCCTGAACGGAGTCGAGCTTGTCACCCGGCTTCAGTTCGCCGCTTTTCACCATATCCAATAAGGCATCTGCCACTTCTTCGTATATTTTTTTTGTTTTTATTTGTTTGTATTTCAATGCTTGTCACCTCGTAAATTGTAAGGTCTGGCTGTTTCTGCTCTATTATACTCTCTTTTAGTCTCCTTCAAAAGATTTAGACAATTTCCGCAAAAAAGTATTGTGCTTTCATTTTTTTCAAAATATAATGCTAGTTAGCTGGTCCTATTACCCAGTCATCTGATGATCATATCATATTTCGTAATCGCTTACATATAGGCCGGCTGACATTTTTTATAGGAGGGGTTTGGGGATGCAATGGACACAGATGTACACGCCTTTGGGGGATCACCTGCTTTTATCTGCCATTGCCGCGCTTATACCGATTATCTTCTTTTTCTGGGCGCTTGCGATTAAAAGAATGAAGGGGTATACAGCAGGCCTGGCAACTTTGGGGATTGCTTTAGGGGTTGCTGTATTTATTTATGGGATGCCTGCGGAGAAAGCGCTTATGTCCGCTACACAAGGAGCGGTTTACGGCATATTGCCGATCGGCTGGATCATTGTTACATCTGTTTTTTTGTATAAAATTACCGTGAAAACCGGACAATTTGATATTATCCGCAGTTCTGTTCTGTCGATTACAGATGACCGGCGGCTGCAGGCTTTGCTGATAGCATTTTCTTTCGGGGCTTTTTTAGAAGGAGCCGCCGGATTCGGAGCGCCGGTCGCAATTTCCGCCGCTTTGCTTGTCGGACTCGGGTTCAATCCGCTTTATGCGGCTGGGATCTGTCTGATTGCCAATACAGCACCGGTTGCCTTTGGAGCAATCGGCATCCCGATTACCGCCGTTGAAGGCCCGACCGGAATTCCGGCGATGGACATTTCAAAAATGGTGGGGCGGCAGCTTCCGTTTTTATCTTTATTTATCCCTTTATACTTAATTATTATCATGAGCGGATTCAGAAAAGCGCTGGAAATATGGCCGGCGATTCTTGTTTCGGGGGTTTCCTTTGCGGCTGTGCAGTATGTCAGTTCCAACTTTTTAGGACCCGAACTGCCGGATGTGCTGTCGGCGCTTGCTTCCATGGCCGCGCTTGCCGTGTTTTTAAAGTTTTGGAAGCCTAAAACGACATTCAGATTTCCCGCCGAACAAGAAGCGGCAGCCTCACTTGAAAAGCAAAAAAGCGAATCTGAACCAACTTACAGCGGCGGCGAGATTTTCAAGGCTTGGTCTCCGTTTCTGTTACTGACATTGATGATCTCGATTTGGGGAATTCCTTCAGTGAAATCGGCGCTTACCGGCCATTACGAAGGCACTGCTGTTTGGCTTAAATGGCTGAATGCAGCAGGTGAAAAGCTTACCTTTGCCCCTGGCGTACCTTTTTTGAATAACCAGATCCTACATGCGGACGGGACGCCGATTGAAGCGGTTTATAAACTCGAAGTTCTGGGATCGGCGGGAACAGCTATCCTGATTGCAGCCTTGCTTTCAAAGTTTATTACCGCGCTCTCATGGAAAAAGTGGGGGGCCGTATTTAGAGAAACCTTGCGGGAATTAAAGTTTCCCCTTCTTACCATTGCATCGGTGGTCGGCTTTGCTTATGTCACCAACTCTTCCGGGATGAGCACGACGCTCGGTATGACGCTTGCCATGACAGGTGCGATGTTTACCTTTTTTTCACCGGTTCTCGGCTGGCTCGGTGTCTTCATTACAGGTTCTGATACCTCAGCTAACCTTTTGTTCGGCAACCTGCAAAAGATAACGGCGCTTTCTGTCGGGATGGACCCCATTCTTTCCGTAGCGGCAAACTCTTCAGGCGGCGTCACCGGAAAAATGATTTCTCCGCAGTCGATCGCGGTCGCTTGCGCGGCGGTCGGCTTGGCCGGAAAAGAATCGGAGCTTTTCAGATTTACGATTAAACACAGCCTGTTTTTGCTATTGCTTGTCTGTATCATTACCTTTTTGCAGCATCATTTTTTTGCCTGGATGATTCCATAGAAAAAAATCCTCCCGTGTCCGGCATGGGAGGATTTTATTCATATCTTTTCCTGGCCGCTGAAGATGGAATGTTCATCTGGTCGCGGTATTTTGCCACTGTGCGTCTGGAAATTCGAATATTGCATTGCTCGTATAATAAATCAGCCAGCTTTTGATCTGAGAGCGGCTTTGTTTTATTCTCATTTGTGATCAGTGACTGGAGCTGTGTTTTGACAGCGTAATTTGAAGTTTCCCCGTCTCCTGACGCCTCCGCTTTTCCCGAGAAAAATGTTTTCATCTCAAACAATCCGTAAGGCGTTTGCACTGTTTTTCCTTTAATCGCTCTGCTTATGGTTGATTCATGAAGATCAAGCGCATCGGCGACCTCCCTCAGCGTCAGCGGTTTCATGCGGCCGCGCCCTTCAATGAAGAAGGGTTTCTGCCGGACGGTCAGCTCGCCGATGATTCTGGTGATGGTTCGCTTTCTTTGTGCGAGCGCACGGCTCAGCCAGCGCCATTCCTGATACTTAGACGACAAATAGGATGCCGTGTCTTGGCAGGTTCCCCCTGTTAACAGCGGCTGATAATGAGCATGCATCTGAATATCGGGGAAGGAGCGGCTGTTGAGTTTCGCTTTAATGTGCCCGTTTTTCACCGTGATAAAAATATCCGGTTCAATATAAAGGTCCGGCTCTGTTTTTCCGTGCAAAAGGCCCGGCCTCGGATTAAGCGCCGCAATCAGATCAGAAACTTCCTGAATGGTCTGAAGAGGTAAGCCCGACTTAATTGAAAGCGCTTTCCAGTTCTTTTTCGCAAATAGCTCAAAATGGTCCGCTATGATCATTTCCGCCTGGCTGTTCCGCACCGTTCGACGCTGCAGCTGAATAAGGATGCATTCCTGAAGCGATCTTGCTCCGACGCCGGCCGGCTCTAATGATTGAAGCTGTGACAGTACCGCTTCTATTTCAGCAGCCGATGCTGATATATTTTGGGCCGCAATGCTCAGGTCTTCTTCTAAATAGCCATTTGAATCTAGTGAATGAATCAGATAATTAAAAATTCTTTTTTCGGAATTTGACAGCTTCAGATCTAACGCCTGATGTGTCAGTACGTCTTGCAATGTCTTTTGAGGATCACTTAATTGGATTTCCGCTTCCTGCCCATTCATCATCTTTTTGTTTGATTTATGATAAGATAGTGGCGGCGTGTCTGTTTCCTTTCGTTCAATCAGAGGGTTTTCCAGTGAGAGCTCGTCAATATATTCGGTCAATTCAGCCGAGTTATAGCCGAGTAACGTGATGGCCTGCCGAAGCTCCTGGGTTAATTGAGGTTTTAACACTTGTACCTGCTGAAGTTTCATATCCATATGCTCACTCCCCTTTTTTCATTGTACATGATTGGCTTCACACCGTATATACTTATGAAAAGGAGATGCTTTATAGATGTCTGAACTTTTTTCCGTTCCTTACTTTATGGAAAATTTTAAACAGCATATAGAAATGAACCAATCCGAGGATAAAATTCACGCGATGAACAGCTACTACCGCTCGGTCGTATCCACTCTTGTGCAGGATCAGCTGACAAAAAACTCGGTGGTTTTAAAACGGATTCAGCATTTGGACGAGGCTTATAACAAGATAAAACGAGTCGAATCAAAATAAACCTTCCGCTCATAAATGAGCAGGAAGGTTTTCCTTTTTCCGGGCGCTTTCCCGGAGGATGCGGGCATATGGAAGCCCCTCCATCCAAGTGTGATAGTAATTGGCATTCTTCCCGTAAGAGTTGTCGATGACGGTGTTCTCTTTTTCAAGAAGAGAGGATAAGATATGCCCGTGGAGCCTTGAGGTTTCTACAGATTCATAAGCACTGAAGAAACGGATGGCTTTTCTGACAATGTATGCGGAATATTTTTCCCACATATACGCCATAGGCAGAAGATTTCCCGCTTTTTTATTCAAAACATTGAGCGTTTGAAAACAGGCGATCATCCGGCGGTCACCCGTTGACAGCACGGTATACCAGTCATAACTTTTTGTCTGCATATGTTTCTGTAAATCTTCATTCGCTTCATGGTCGGTTCTGATAAAACGCAGTTTGCGAGATGAAGAAGCTCTTGTCGGCAAAATGGGAAACAGCTGATGCGCCATGTCGGGCAGAAGCCTGATGTGGTTTCTTTTAAAAGCATTGCCGGCAATTTGATAGGAGGCCTTTTCCCTTGTGACGATGTACAAGTCAGGATGGCCTGAAAATATATCGGCAGTCTGTTTTAAGTTCTCCTCGTTTTGATAGTAAATGGATTGCGGCAGGATGACAATTCTATTATGCGGATACGCTTGAACCACCTTTTCTCTGAAATTCTGATAATACGGATATAAATCTCCGAAATTCCCGCCGCCTTGGCAGACGATAATTGTATCTTTGCTAAGCTTTCTGCCAAACGGAAAATTGTCAGGATTCCAGCGGTTTTTAACGCGAATGCCATGTTCTTTAAAAAAAGATTCTGTTCCTTTCATAATAAATAAATCCCCTACATTCCCATATAGAGGATAGTCGGCATACACAATGTGAGATTGCTTAGGAATGATCTCGAGCAGCTCAGCCAATTTCTCCTTTAAGCTGATCATTGAATGCTTGTTGTCCATGTATTCACCTCATTTTTTTGAAAAAGCTTGATCAGCAGATTAATAACACGCCCCTGCTCATCTTCTGTCATATTAGAACCGGAAGGAAGACAAATGCCGCGGCTGAATAAGTCTTCACATACGCTTTCGTTTTCTTGATGAGGATAGTATAAAGATGAAGCAAAAAGCGGCTGCGTATGCAGCGGTTTCCACAGCGGCCTCGCTTCAATATTTTCTTCGGCAAGACAATTGATCACATCATGCGGGCTCACCCCATTATCAAGCGTGATGGCGGTCAGCCAGCGATTTGAGACGCTTTCGCAGAGCTCAGGCAAAAAGCTGACGCCGTCAACATCCCCAAGTGCTTTTTCATATCTCTCAAATACGGCTCTCCTCGCTTTCACACGCTCCCCGAGCACCTCCATCTGGGAAATGCCCACACCTGCGAGGATATTGCTCAGCCTGTAATTATGTCCGACCTCGCTATGCTGGTAGTGAACGGCGGGGTCACGGGCTTGTGACGCGAGAAATCTTGCTTTCTCGATAGCGGCTTCGTCATCTGAAATCAGCATGCCGCCGCCGGATGTCGTGATAATCTTGTTTCCGTTAAAGGAATAGATGCCGAAACGTCCGAATGTGCCGCTCTGCTTTCCTTTATAGGTCGTGCCAAGAGATTCGGCGGCGTCTTCAATCACAGGAATCCCGTAGGCATCACACAAACCTATGATTTCATCCATTTTCGCGCTTTGGCCGTAAAGGTTGACCACAATCACCGCTTTCGGCAGCTTTCCAGCGCGTTTCGCTTCAACAAGGGCTCTTTCAAGCGCCGCCGGCGACATATTCCACGTTTCTCTTTCTGAATCAATAAAGACCGGTTCAGCTTGTTCGTATAAAATAGGATTTGCTGAGGCGACGAAGGTAAAGGAAGAGCAAAACACCGTATCCCCTTTTGCCACACCGAGTAAACGCAGGGCGAGATGAATCGCCGCCGTTCCGGAACTGAGTGCCGCTGCCGCTTTTACGCCGGCGCAGTCAGCCACTTTTTCTTCAAATGTATTCACGAGCGGGCCAAGCGGAGCGATCCAGTTCGACTGGAAGGCTTCTGCAATATAGTGCTGTTCCCGGCCGCTCATATGCGGAGCGGACAAGTAAATTCTTTTGTTTGCATGCATGGAATCATCCTTTGTTTTATGTTTGAATATGAGAAATAACGCGAGCCGGAGTGCCGACTGCCGTTACCTGATCCGGAATGGGGCTGATGACGGCCGCACCTGCGCCGACTACACTCCAGCGGCCGATTGACATCTCTGGAATCACCACCGCGCCGGCGCCCAGGTGCGCCCCCTCTGAAACGGCAACCGCGCCGGTAAGGGTGACACGCGGAGAAAGATGGACAAAGTCCCCGATTCTGTTGTCATGCTCTACGACAGCGCCCGTGTTAATGATGCTGTGGGCGCCGATTATAGCCCCGGCCTGAATGACCGCGCCCGCCATGACAACCGTTCCATTTCCGACTTTGGCAGACTTGCTGATCATGGCCGAGGGATGGATCAGCGAAACGAAATCTTTCTGTTCAAGTCCCAGCCTCTTTGCCAATTGCTTTCTCACGCTGTTGCTGCCGATGGCCAGCACAAATACAATGTCAGGGATAAGCCTGCGCAGTTCCTGAATAGAGTCCACGGGGCCCGTGTACAGCTCACCGCTGTATTGAAGCGCACTGAACGTATCGTCCAGAACTCCGATTAACCGGGTGTCAGTCCGGGCGCTTACAATCTCTTTGACAACCTTTCCATGTCCGCCGTCTCCAATCACCGCCACCTTGATCATAAGGACACGTCACCGCTTCCTCTGAATCGCTCCGAGGTTGCATGATCGGATTGGTGAATGCCTTCGGATATAAGAACTTTGCGCACGGTAAGGAACAGGATTTTCAAATCAAGGAAAAAGGAACGATGATCCACGTACCACACATCCAGCTCAAATTTTTTCTCCCACGAGATGGCGTTCCTGCCGTTGACTTGCGCCCAGCCCGTTATGCCGGGTTTTACTTCATGGCGCCTTTGTTGTTTATTTGTATATAACGGCAAGTACTCCATTAACAGCGGACGCGGGCCGACTAAGCTCAAGTCTCCCTTGATCACATTCCACAACTGGGGCAGCTCATCAATACTCAGCTTTCTGATCAGCTTTCCTGTTTTTGTGAGACGGACTTCATCAGGAAGAAGATTGCCTTCTTTGTCCCGTTCATCCGTCATCGTCCTGAATTTATAAAGTGTAAACGGCTTTTCGTTCAGTCCTGGCCGCACTTGTGTAAAGAAGACCGGGGACCCTATTTTCAGCCTGATGATACACATGGCGAACACGATAATAAGACTTGCACAGCACAATAAAAGAATGGCGGCCGTCAGATCAAACACTCGTTTTGCGATCAAATATTCACAGCTCCTTTCTGTTTTCTCAACCGTTTGACTGCCATTTGTCTTTCTTCTTTCGTACAAATCACACAAAAAGCGAAAACGGCATAGCAGCAGCTTACAACAAGACCGGTCGCGATCAGTGATGTCCAGCTGTCAACCTTATAGAAAAGCTGAAGCGCCATACAAACAGCCCAGGCAAACACGGCTGCTGAAAGCGGCGCAAGCGCTCCTTTATAAAACACATGTTTTTTATGATTGGTAATATAAGAGACATATAGCGGCGTGAACACGACATTTTTTAATATAAGCGCTGCCGCACCCGCAATGGTGATGCCGTACAGCCCGAGATGAGCCGGCCCGCTCAGCGTGACGGCGAGCAAGACGTTGAGCGCTCCTAAGAGCAAGGTGACAAGCGCCGGTGTTTTTTGCTTGTTATAGGCGGTCCATATATAAAAAAGCGGCATGACCGCGAGACTGACAGCCAAATATCCGGCATGAATATATAAGAGCGGCGCTAATTGCGCAAACGCGGGGCCGAGCCAGATCGTCAGAAAAGGCCCTGCCAATCCTCCCAAGAGGGCGGCCGGCAGCGCAAGAAGCAATCCATTCAGCCTGACTGCCTGGTTGGCATACTTGACCAACCCTTCCATATCTCCTTTTGAGTAATAGGAGGTAATGACCGGCGCAAAAAGAGATGCAAGCGTTCCCGCCAGGCTGCGTAAAAGCAAAGGAAACTGAATGATTGCCGCATACTTTCCGGCTTCTGAGGCGCCGAGCATCATATTGGCTGTCAATAAGTCAATCTGCAAAAACAGGAGCACCCCGATCTGATTAACTGAACTCCATGCCCCCGCCTGAAACAGCTTCTTACTCTTTTGGAACGACAAATCCTTCATTCGAAAGGAAAACCATGGAATCAGCTTTTTGAAAAAATACACCGATAATACAGCAGCAGCCCCAGCACCGACTAAGGCCGCGAGCTGAATCTGCCAAATTTCCGGGGTGAAGCATGTAAACAGAACCAGCACACAAAGCACACGGACAAGCATTTGCACCGCCTGTATCGAGCTTGAAATGTAAAGCCGGTTGGCATAAAACGGGCCGGTGGCAAATCCCGCCATGAAAAAGGTTAAGACAAACAGCACACTGCCGATCAGGATCGACAGCCGCACATCAGCCAGCAGCGCCGCCGGAACATTGATGAATCTCTCAATAAAAAAAGCCGCTCCGGTAAGCGGCAAAAACAGCAGCAGCGACAAGATAACGGAGGCTGCCAAGTAATTGCTCAAATACCCATTGGCCTCTTCCAGTTTTCCTCTATGGGCGGCGACAGAGAAGAACCGCACCACTACGGAACTGAGCGCAACCGTAATAATTGAGAAATAATTAATGACATTCTGCGTAAGATGAACAAATCCGAACGCTTCAACACCCAGCGTTTTCACAATAAAGGGCGTCATCCAGACCGACAAAAAAACCGACAGTAAAAAAGCAACAACATTGGCGCTGAAATTGATGGTAAATTTCATAATCAGCCCGCACTGCCTTTCGGTTTCCCCCGCCGATCAAAAAACAGTTTCAGAAAAAATGGCTGCCGCAATTTGCACAGGCCCAAGACAACGCGTTCGCCTTTTAATAGTTTTTTATGCCTCCACGACGTGTTTCGTACGGCTTCTTGCACCATCGCATAGGACAAAACATGCCGGATGCGTGTCTTGATCTCCCGTGAAGACTGAGACGAAGCACAGGCGTTTGCCAGAAGCATCGGAATCTGGTGCTTGCAGATATATGTCTCTAAGTCTTCCTTGCACATGTCCGTTAGACCGTGATTCTCGTAAAATGCGGTTTTTGCCATGTACTGTTTTTGTAAATTTTCATCCATAAGAGGTTTATAGGGAGCTTCCGTAAGACTTTCTGGATTTTCCCGGTACATGTACAAGCCTTCATCCAGCATTTTGACGCGCTTCGCTGAAAAAAACGCGGACAAATTGAACGGAGAGTCTTCAGCAAAGCGAATCTCCTCATCGAAAGAAAGATTCACTCTTTCCAACATCTCCCGGCGATATAAGTACCGCCAGACATACCAGATGAACCTCGATTCGTGCGCCTGTTTCAGCCGTTCAGCAATGTCCTCCCTTGTCAAAACACGCGTCGTCTCAAGCTGAGGCGGCACGTAGGTCCGCCGTTGGGAGGTTTGCTTATAAAATCCGCAGCCGGCAATATCAAGACGGTCCTTCTCCGCCTCTTCAGCAAGCCGCTGAAACATAGTTTCCGCCACATAATCATCACCGTCCACAAAACCGATATACGTGCCGCGCGCAATCTTCATTCCGGCGTTTCTCGCTGAACTTAACCCGCCGTTTGGTTTATGGATCACTTGAATCCTTGCATCCCGTTTGGCATACGCCTCTGCAATGTCGGCGGAACGATCGGGCGAACCGTCATTGACAAAAATGATTTCAATCGAAGAAAGCGTTTGCCTGAGCAGAGATTCAGCGCATTCTTCGATGAAGGACTCGACGTTATACATAGGGACGATGATGCTGACGAGCGGGGTCATTTCCCTTCACCGCTGATTTTGTTTCGCAGTCCTTTGAAATATTGGTCACGCGGAAACCCTGAATCATGCATTCCTTTTGTGAGCAGGTCTTTGACGGCGGCGGTCACCGTTTCCGGTTCCGGATGTTCCATCAGTTTCATCGCCGGAATGCTTTTCAGCCAGTCATAACCTTCCATCACTTTATGATCAAAGGAACGGATGACGACACACGGCGTTCCTGTCAGCGCGCAAAAAATCATGCCATGCAGCCGATCAGTGACAACCGCTTCTGCGCCCCGCAGCTTACTCCATAGCGATTCGAGCTCCTCTTCGCGAGAAGTGCGGTCAACCCTCCGCCCGATGGTGGTCGTAAAGGACTTTATGTCTCCGAATTCTCCAGCCAGCGCATCCTTCAGCCGGTGCCGCTGTTCTTCTCCGAGCGCGCTCTCCTGGTCCTCCCGCAAACAAATATAAACACCTTCGCGTTCAGCGCGGTGTGCGCTTTTGTCTAAGTATAAAACCATATCAGGCTGCTTCAGAATCGGTTTATCTGTAAAATGGCGCTTCATAAACTGGTATGTCGTTTCGTCTCTCGCCATAAGCAGCAGGTCCGGATGCGCGTTGTAAATTTTTTTGGCGCGCTTCAGCTCCTTGCGTCCTTTTTTCGTATCAGAAAAATGGCTTGTCGCCGGGAGCTGTACAATTTTATAGTCGCGAAATGCCTTAATGACAAAGCGGCGTGTCCATTCCTCATAACGGTATAAATCCCCCATATTTCCGCCGCCGATCATAAATACCATATCTTCCGGATGGCGCACCCGCATTAAAGCTTTCGCAGATTTATAGATATCCTTCATATCAACCTCAATGACGTCAAATTCAGGATACTCTCTTTCGATAAATGCTTTACTGGCATAGGCGATGGCATGATCGCCAAGATTGTCGTGAGACGGCAGCAAGGTTAAAATGATTTTTTTCTTATGGGCAGCCGCCTGTATCCGGTTCGTTCCCATGACAAATTGTGATGGGTATTTGACCTTAAGCAGCAGCCATTCTGCCAGATTGATTTTCCACGAATGTATCGACATGTCTTCACCCTCTGATTTTCATTTTGTGCTCAATTGCTCTTTGATATAATGCTGACGCCAAGGAGACAAACGGAACCATTTTAAGTCTCGCCAAACCAAGCAGGCAAGACCGTTTCGCATCAAAAGGCGCCGTGCCCGTTTTCGTCAGGCTTAACCGGAAGACAGGATCTCCGCATATCCGGCTGACATTTTTGAATTTCTCCCGAAGAAGCCTGTTATTGCTTCGTTTCCATTCATTCAGCAGACAAACGCTGCCATGCTGAACGATAAAAAAATCAAGCTCCTTCTGATAATCCTCCAGCTTGCCGTGCTCCATTAAAAACTGCACATTCGCCTCGTAAAGTGCCACACCGTAATCAAACAGTTTCTTCTGATAACTTTGCACGATGGAAGTCATGTGAATTCTATAGTGATACAGAGAAGCTTCAATATAGGACACTCTTTCAGAGAAAAAATGGGCCCTGAAGCTGAAAAATTGATCTTCAATATGCTCCAGTTCTCCCCTAAGCGGGAAGGAAAGCTGATGCGCTTCAATCATGGTCCTTCTGTACAGCTTATTCCACGAAAACCCGCTGACTTTTCCTTCAAACAGCGACTTCATATAGTGTTCCTTCGTTTTTTCCCGATACGTCTCGGCAATCGTTGAATGTACGGTTTTTCCCGTCTCTTCAAACTCCGCGGCATAATTACAAATGACAAGGTCAGCCTTGTCGGTTTTCGCTTTTTCGTACATTTGCAAGCAATAATCCGGCTCGACCCAATCATCCGAGTCGATAAAAGCCACAAATTCGCCCCGGGCTTCCTTGAGGCCTTTGTTCCGGACCGCTCCCAGCCCTTGGTTTTTTTGATCAATGACGCGAATTCTGGCATCTTTTTGAACGAATTCTTGAATGATACGCGGGCTGGCGTCTGTTGACCCGTCATTGACGATAATGATTTCGATATTGTCCAGCGTCTGATTGAGTAACGATGACAGACACTTCGGCAAATAAGCTTCTGTATTATAGACAGCGACTAACAGACTAACCGCAGGTGTTTCCATTTCGACCGGCTCCTCTGCATAAATTACCGGGAAAAAATCGTTCTGTACGGAAGCACAGAAGAATCAACCGGCATGAGCAAATAACTATATAAGAAATAACAAGCGACAATAGCGATATAGATCAGCGCATTCGATTTTTCATCAAAAATCCTGACAAAGTACGGAATCAGGATCATTTGGTACAGTCCGAAATAAATATTAAATCTGGCAAAGATCACGTCCTTTGTCGCCAATAATCCGAACAAAAAACCGAGCAGGCACAAATTGACGACAATATCTATGTGAGGCCACAGTTTCCGCAGCCGCTCCCGATAGCAAAAGGCCAGAAAAAGAGGCAATATCAAAACGGCAATCTTTGTGATGTTCATGCCGTTTGTATTGGTCATCAGCCACTTTTCATAATGGCTGTATGAGCTGTTTTCAAGTACAACGACAAAGACAGAAAGAAATTTTTGATATAAAAAAGTCATTCCGAGAAAAACAGCCGACAGGCAGAAAATCGCCGGCGACCATGCTTTTCTTCGTACGATAAAATAAACCGGAATCATAATCAGCGCGGATGAATGAAAGGCCGAACTGATCAGCACAATGAGAAAATACCGCTTCCAGTTCCCGCTGATGATATACTTGATCGCCCAAAATAAAACACCCGCCACCATGTATTGTCTGATTCCGTTAAAGGAGGCGTAATAATGGAATGTACCTAGAAATAAGAATACGCTCAATTCAAACGGTCTTCCGTAATCGGCAAGCGCCTTCAAGATAAAGCTGTACGTCACGGCCGCCACTGTCACATACATGATTTGCGGATCAGGCGTGATAAAATTCAAAAGCCATATGAAGGCGGTAAAGCCGGGATCAACGGCGGCTTTTCCCGCGCCGAATCCAAATATCTCCCAAATGTTTTGGTAGTCTCCCGCCAGCTGATACATGAGCCCATAGGTCTGAAAATCAGTGCCGACTCTGTATCTCAGACCGGATACAAGGACAAGCGAAGCAAGCGGGATAAACATCACGAGCTTATTCGGCCGGTAGCCCGTCGCGAGCCGCTCGTCATATCCTCCGCACATTTTCGCAAACCAAGACCAAATATATACAATTCCCATATTCACGACATACACGACCATGGCTTACTGTCCTTTTTCGCAGGTAAGATTGTAAAGATTCATTAAATAACCGACATTTTCTTGCGCGTCATAGCCGCGTTTGGCAAGAGCGGCTTTTACCAGCTCCCGATTCGGTCTGGCGGAGGCGGCAGCCCTTGACACAGCTTCCGCCCAGATCTCCGGCGGCTTTGAGAGACTGAGCCTCGTCATCAGCCCCAGACCTGCGTCCGCTTCTTCTGTGATGCCATCAGAAATCACACACGGAAGGCCGGACGCCTGCGCTTCAACCAGCACAACAGGCAGCCCTTCATATAAAGACGGCATCACAAAGACATCAAAAGCGCGCATAAGCTGGTGGATACGTTCGGCCGTGCCCAAAAAAAGCACGTGAGAACGAAGCCCCTTCCGATTGGCCTCCTCCTCTAATTGCGGCCGGAGCGGGCCGTCACCCGCAAGAACCATTTGGAAATGACATCCCTGATCCCGCAGATAGGAAGCCAGAGTCAAGAGAAACGCATGGTTTTTCTCCTCTGTAAAACGGCCGATATGACCGATGATAAGCCGGTTTAATGCGATTCCGCGCGCTTGTTTTTCCTCGTCGGCATTCGTTTCGCCGCTGGAAAACAAATCGAGGTCAATCCCATTCGGAAGCAAATGCACCTTTTGTTGTTCCATTTTTGAACGGCCGAATAAAAAGCGGCCTGCTTCTTCCCCGCAGGCACATAGCGATGTCGCGCTGGCTAATATCAGCCGTCTAAACACAAACAGCTGCATACGGCTGATCCAATTGGAACGCACCTTCCATGATGTACTGTGGGAATGGCAGATCCTGACCGGAACACCCGCAAGCTTGGCGCTGAGCGCAATGAACCCTGACTGAAAATCCGTATGGGCATGAACGGCGGCAAACGGCCCATTGTCTTCCATCACCCGTCTGACATTCCGTACAAATGTAACCGGATTGGTCTGGCCGATGCTCGGCACATAAAAAAGCCGTCCGCCTAAAGATAAAATCTCTTCATCAAAAGCGCACGGATCATCTCTATGGGTTAAAAAGTCAAATTGCACCTTGGTTCTGTCGGTCTTTCTGTATAAATTCATCACCATGGTTTCCGCGCCGCCCCTGTTCATCCCGCTTAAGATGTGGAGGACGCGCTGTTTTCCATTATTCATGTTTCACAAGCCCTTCTTTTTGATTCATCACTCTTTTTTTGTGATATCGGTTCATCACAAACGGAGGCGTAAACGCGCGGATTAAAGGCTTTGCGATATATATGTAATCAAAAATGGGGAGTTTCAGGCGGCGGCATGCCTGATACACAACCACTGCGTTGTCAATGGAATAGGTGAACGACCTCCTTTTAAAAGCGTCGCTGTCTTCTCTTACCTTATACAAGGCTTCCTGAAGATTGTAACCCGTAAATCCGGCTTCAAAGAAACGCATCCATAAATCAATATCTTCCATCCGCCGTGTGCGCCGTCCGGAGCGGTAGCCTTCAAGCGTTCGGTAGGCGCTGGCCCGCATCATGATCGTACCGTGGCAAAAAGGCGTTCCTTTTGCCATGATTCTTTTGTCCGGTGTTGCCGGGAGCATTCTCGCACCCCTTACGCCAAACTCATCAAAGGCCAGCATGCCTGTGCCGACCACTTGATAATGGGGATGTTTTTCTAAAAACGCGGCCTGCTTTTCCAGCCGACGGGAGTAAGACAGATCATCACCGTCCTGACGTGCGATATAGTCTCCTGTAGCGTAGGAAAGGCAATGATTCAGAGAAGCTGCCAGCCTCTGATTGGTTTTATTCTGAATGAGCTTGATCCGATCGCTGTAATGGGCGGCATACTGCTTCGCAATCTGAAGCGTTCCGTCGGTTGAAGCATCGTCGCACATAATCAGCTCCCAATTTTTATAGGATTGGCTGAGGATGGATTCAATGCTTTCTGCCAACGTGCTTTCACAATTGTAAATACCCATAATGACGGAAATTTTCGGTTTTACACCTGATTTCATACGCTTTTCTCCTTTTTCCCCATATAAACGGAATAAATCTCCGCCATTTCCTCAACTGTGCGTTTTTCTGAGTAATGCTCGGCGGTTTTACGGCCTTCAAGCCCTAATGTTCTTCGGAGCGCCGGCTCTTGGTAAAGCCGGTCAATGCGGTCGGCAAAAGCGGCGCTATCCCCAATATTGACTAAGAAGCCATTTTCTCCGTCGCGAATGATTTCTCTATGTCCGCGATTATTAGTGGCGATTGCCGGCTTCTCCGCAGACATGCCCTCCAGCACATTCATGCCAAGTCCTTCCCTGATGCTCGATGCCACAGACACATCACTAAGCTGAATCACCTCGTGGATATCGCGGCAAAACCCCAGAAATTGTACTTGCCTCGAAATGCCGAGCTGTTCAGCCCTGGATCGGTATGTTTCTTCCATTGCCCCTTCTCCCGCAAAAACGAGCCGCAGCTCCGGAATCCGATCTTTCAATAAAGCGGCTGCTTCAATTAACAGCTGCTGGTTTTTATTCGCATTCAGTTCAGCCGGATATATTAAAATAAAATCGCCGGCATTGAAACCGTACTTTTCCCTCAGCCGCTGTTTTTCTTCCTGGCTGACAGGCTGAAATCTCTCTGTATCCACACCGATCCCGTGTATCTTTTCCGTCATGCCGTTCTTTTTACGGAGCCCTTTCGCCCGGGCATAATCCTCTTCATTAATCGTGATCAGGCAATCAGTATAGGAAGAAAGCATTTTCTCAATCGGATAATAAAGGAGCCAGTTTTTCACCGGCGCTCCGCTGCAAAAATGAAAGCCGTGAGCCGTGTACAGCACTTTCGTTCCTTTTCGCCGCGCTTGCCTCGCCGCAAGGCGGGCAAGCACGCCTCCGACCGGCGTGTGGCAGTGAATGATATCATATTCGTTTGTTTCAATTAATTGCTTCAGCTTCTGATAGACTGCGAGATTTTGAGAGTGAAAGGGAGTTCTGTGAATCGGCATGGAAAATTTCTCATCCACATACGGAAGCCGGAGCTGGCCGCTTGCAGCAACATGCACCTTCCAGCCCATTTGTTTAAACCATTTAAAATAAGGAAGGTGAAAAGCTTTAAAATGATAGTCGACAGTAGCGCAAAATAATATCGTTTTTGCCATTTTCACCCCTCCTAATGAGCGCCCGCGGCCGCCATTTCTTTCGTTGATCCAATCGCCGCGAACAGACGCTTTCTCAGTTCTGCCTCCGAGAGGTCTTTAAAATCTTCCATAAATTCCATTAACATTGGCCAATCACCGTCAACCGCTTTACCGATATGAATTTTCGGGAAAACCTGCTCCGCATGGACTTCATTCTGATTCAGCAATTCCTCGTACATTTTTTCGCCCGGACGAATACCGGTGAACTCAATGGGTATCTGTTCGGTTGTATAGCCTGATAGATGAATCAGGTTTTTGGCAAGATCCACAATTTTGACAGGCTCACCCATATCAAGCACAAAAATCTGCCGTCCTTTTGCGAGCGCCCCTGCTTGTATCACCAGCTTCGAAGCCTCCGGGATGGTCATAAAATAGCGTGTCATCGCCGGGTGTGTCACTGTGACGGGCCCGCCCTTTTCAATTTGCTTTTTGAAAACGGGAATGACGCTTCCGCGGCTGCCAAGCACGTTGCCGAAGCGAACGGCGACAAATTTTGTCCGGCTGACTTTCCCGAGGTTCATTATAATCATTTCCGCGAAACGTTTTGTCGCCCCCATCACATTGGCGGGATTAACCGCCTTATCCGATGAAATCAGCACAAACGTCTCTGTTCCGCACATATCGGCGGCTTCAGCCACATTTCGTGTTCCGATAATATTATTTTTTACAGCCTCTTCAGGATTGTGCTCCATTAACGGCACATGCTTATGGGCCGCGGCATGGTACACTACATGCGGTTCATATTTTTTCATCACTGAAAACATTTTGTCTCGATCCTGCACATCAGCGATCTCCGTATGAAAAGTGACATGTTTACCGAAGCGTCCGATCAGCTCGGAATGGGTTGAATGAATACTGTTTTCCCCGTGTCCGAGAAGCACCACATTTTTTGGCTGAAAACCGCTGATCTGCCGGCAGATTTCCGAGCCAATAGAACCGCCCGCCCCTGTGACGACAATTGTTTTTCCTTTCACACTGTTAGAAATCTCGCTTGTATCAAGCGTAACCGGCTTTCTGCCGAGCAAATCCTCAGCCTTTACATCTCTGATTTGGCTGGCCGTCCGCGTGCCGAGCAGCATTTCATCGAAATCCGGCATGATCTTGATGCTCACCCCGGTACGCACACATTCTTTATATAAAATCTGAAGTTCATGTGTCCGAAGAGACGGAATCGCAATAATGATGTTATTAATTCTTAATTTTTGCACCGCCGGCATGATGCTTTCTTTTCCCCCGATGACGGGTACTCCCATAATCTCAAGCTTGTGCTTCGTCTGATCATCATCTATAAAGGCCACAGGCGTAATGTCAAAGTCATTTTGCTGGAGCAGCTGTCTGACCATCAGCGTTCCTCCTGATCCCGCTCCGATGATTAACGCCCGGGACGAAGAGCTCCGTTTTTTTCCCATACTTTCTTTTAACACCCTTGATACCACACGTGTTCCGCCGATAAGAAGAAGCTGCAGCATCCAGCTCACGGCCAGCAGGCGGAACAAAACCGTATGAAGCACTGCATACTGAACAATGCCGGCCATTACGGCAGACAGCGTAATTCCCTTAAGGAGGGCAATCAATTCCCCGATGCCGGTATAGCTCCACATCTGCTTATATTGATGAAACAACATGGCACACACATGGTGGCTGACGAGCAAGCTGACCGCAGTAAGCAATAATGCTCCGGAGTCATAAAATTGATAAGAATCCTCAAAAAATTGGTATCCTATAATAACTGAAAGTAAGACGAGATAAGTATCCAGCGCGATAATCATAGACAGTCTTCTCCGGTAACTCAAACTTTTCCCTCCTATAATCCATTTATCGGTTTAGCTGTGACGGCTTTTGTTTGTCAAAAACATACATAACAGCTAAACCGACAACATTTTCTAATATCTGAAATAAAAGTGGGCATTTAACCCGCCCTCACACCCCGCCAGCGACGACCAGCATCTAAGGCAGCAAGTAACATGCCCACAGCAGAGCCGAGTGCCTCCGTTGATAAAGGTCAGGAGACATCACCTAAACAAATCTAATATGAATAAAGATCCGGTTTTTTCAGTTTCTTTTTATTTAATAGAGCGCCCAAGAGCTTCGCCTTTGATTGCTCCAGAGCATCTTTTGCTTTTTGAACCGTGTCGATTTTTGTTTTTCCGCTGAGGACGACCAGCACGCTGCCATCTGTTTGATTGGCTAAAATCTGACCGTCTGCCACAGCCAAAAGCGGCGGAGAATCAAAGATAACAAGACTGTATTGATCGTAGATGTCCAGTATCAGATCTCCCATCGCTTTTGAAGATAACAGCTCGGCCGGATTCGGCGGCGTCGGTCCGCTCGTCAGGATATACAGATTGTCGATCGGTGTTTGTTGAACTGTTTCGCTGAGAGAACAGGTTCCCACCAACACGTTTGTCAGCCCGGTTACATTTTCAAGCTGAAAGGTTTCATGGATGGTCGGCTTTCTCAGATCCGCATCAACAAGGAGCACCTTTTTCTCTTGCTGGGCAAATACTGCGGCAAGATTCGCGGCGCTGAATGATTTTCCTTCGCCAGGCACAGAGGAGGTAACGAGAATCGACCGCAAATTGGTCTGGACAGAAGAAAACGCAATGTTTGTCCGAATCGTACGATACTGTTCAGCGACTAACGATTTGTTCTGTAAAACAGATATTTGAGCCAAGCCTCGTTTTGCTTTCTTTTTTCTAAAGCCCACTCGCCTCACTCCTAGAATTTTTTTTCGTTTGTCCCCGTCCCCGTCTGCCCGTTTTTATGTCGGGAACAGTCCCTAGGCAGGGCAAGCCCGTCTTCTCACTAAGCTGTCTCGCGCTTTTGCATGTGTCATCGAGAAAATGAAGAAAAAACGCCAACGTGATACCGCCCAGAACGGCTGCTCCAAAAGCCATGACCATGTTTCGAACACGGGAAGGCTTCACCATCGGACTTTCGGAAGCCTTTGCCTCGGAAATGATATGTACGCCTTTGACATTCATTCTGTCGTTCACTTCGGCTTTGAACACCTTTATTAGGGTGTTCGCAATATTAGCCGCTTCTTCCGGGCTTTCATCCTGAACCGCAACCGTAATGATTTCTGATTCATTTTCACTGCTTGTGATCACTTGTTGCTTCAGCGAGGCAGCCGTTTCAGAAAGATGCAGTTCTGCTTTGACCTTTTCCAGCACCGCCGGGCTTTTCATAATCGTTTGGAATGTATTGCTGTATTGGAGATTTAGCTGGATGTCACTGAGATTCGAGTTTTCTTCACCGTCTGATTCATGAATCAGCACCTGAGCCGACGCCTGGTAAATTGGAGAAATGATCTTATACTGCACAATACCGGCGAGCAGAGTGACTCCTATTGTGATCATCAAAATCAGTACGAATCTGCGTTTGACAATCGCGAATAATTCTTTAAAACTCATATTCTCATTCATGTTTTAATAGCCTTCAGCCTTATCACCGCAGGCTTTACGCCCCCTTCTGTTAATGATTGGATTATAAAAGAAAACACAACAATTGGAAAATTGCAAAATAGGCTATTTAGTTCTTTTTAGAGAACATTATCATTATTTTCCTCTTATTTACTGCACTTCCCTTACTATTTCAAATTTTATAAAGAACGATTTATTTCTTATAATGAACGAAATAACGACAGTGAAATGAGGAGAATACAGCATAATGATTGGAAGAATAATTCGTTTATATCGTAAAAGAAAAGGCTACTCTATCAACCAGCTGGCAGTCGAGGCCGGTGTCTCTAAATCCTATTTGAGCAAGATTGAGAGAGGCGTGCACACCAATCCGTCAATCCAATTTTTGAAAAAAGTATCAGAAACGCTGGAGGTTGAATTAACTGAATTATTTGACGCAGAAACGATTTTGCACCAAAAAACAGGCGGTGAAGAGGAATGGCGCCTCCTTCTCGTCCAAGCCGTCCAAGCCGGAATGGAAAAAGAAGAACTGTTCACCTTTACGAACAGGCTGAAAACAGAAAGAACTGAATCGGCCTCATATAGAAACAGAAAATTAACCGAATCGAACATAGAGGAATGGAAAGCTTTAATGCTGGAAGCAAAAGAAATGGGTCTTTCGGTTGATGAAGTGCAGACATTTTTAAAAACGATGGGAAGATAAACCAGAGGGCAAGAGTTTGACTGACGCTGAAGCATTTGTCATTACTCCGCCCTTCTTCTATAGAACATTATATCTAGCACAGCCCGCCTGGCACATAGCAGGAGGCCTTTGGTTAGCCTAAACCATGCTGTCTGTTTATAATGAAGGGTAAAAAGAGGAGTGATAGAAATGGCTGTTCTTACTGTTCAAACCCGGTACGGAGCGCTGAAAGGCACTGCAAAAAATAGTGTGCATACATGGAAAGGCATCCCATTTGCACAGCCTCCCACAGGAAAATTGAGATTCAAAGCGCCTCAAGCTCCAAAGTCTTGGAGCGGTGTACGGAATGCCGCAGAATTTGGCCCTGTGTGCCCCCAGCCGTCTGATTTGCTGTCCAGGTCGTTTGCAGGAGCGGAAATGCCCGTTCAGTCGGAGGATTGCCTTTATTTAAATGTCTATGCACCTGATACGCCCGAAAAGGATCTGCCGGTAATGGTCTGGATTCACGGCGGGGCATTTTACCTCGGAGCGGGAAGCGAGCCTCTGTATGACGGGTCTGCACTTGCGGCGGCGGGCGGCGTCATTGTGGTCACTCTTAACTATCGTTTAGGGCCTTTCGGTTTTTTACATTTATCTTCTATTGATAACTCATACACAAATAACCTCGGTCTTCTTGACCAAATCGCGGCCTTACAATGGGTAAAAGATAACATTTCTGCCTTTGGCGGGAATCCGGAAAACGTGACGATATTCGGAGAATCAGCAGGCGGAATGAGTATTGCCGCTCTTCTTACAATGCCAAAGGCAAAGGGCTTATTCCAAAAAGCGATTATGGAAAGCGGCGCTTCTCAAACCATGCCAAGCGAAAAAGCGGCTGATATTGCTGCGGCATTTCTGGAAACGCTCGACATTGAGCCTGATCAACCAGAGCTTCTCCATTCCAAAACGTCTGAGGATATTCTAAACGCGGCTGACAAGATCAGGAATACGAATAATGAAAATATCTTCTCACTCCTTTTCCAGCCGACAACAGACCCGGACACCCTTCCAGTTGAACCGGAAAAAGCGATTGCACAAGGAGCGGCAGAGGGGATTCCTCTTTTAATCGGAACCAACAAGGATGAAGGCTACTTATTTTTTACACCTGATTCAGAAGTGATGTCTCAAGCAGAAATCAATCAGGCGCTAGAGCAATTTGGAGGACAGGAGTTTGCGAGAAGAGCAGCTGGCTTATATCCTCCATCTTTGGAAAGCCAAATTCATATGATGACCGATCTGCTCTTTTGGCGTCCGTCTATTACTTATGCCTCAGCACAATCCAATATCGCACCTGTCTGGATGTACCGATTCGACTGGCATCTAGGGCGACCGCCGCTTGACAAGGCGATTCATGCCTTAGAAATACCGTTTGTTTTCGGTAATTTTGAATCCCTTGAAGCGGCGCTGCAAACAAAAATCAGCGAAGACACAAAACAGCTTTCCACACACATTCAAACCGCCTGGATCACATTTGCCCGTACAGGCGACCCAAACCACAGCACCGTCGAATGGCCTAATTATAATGAAGAAACACGGAAAACCTTGATCTTTAACAGCTCGATTTCTATCGAACAAGACCCGGATGCAGATAAAAGAAAACAGCTTGAGCGGAAAAAAATATGAGCGTTTAGCAGGCCCTATTCCTGCTGTTTCATTTGAAAAAGGAATCACCGAGACGATACATGCTATCATGCAACGCCAAGTTATTTCCTAAGCTTTACATCACATAGAATGAAGGAAAACACGATACAAAAGACAAGGCCGGCTAGCCTTGTCTTTTCTACTTCACTTGTGAGGTCCTTATCATCTAATCACCATAGGACAACTCTTCAAGTACTGCACTTGTACATCAAAAATCAAATGCCGGGTCTTTTTCAATATGAGAAAGCTTATTGACGAAAGAGGTCAACACAATTTCAGCCTCCAATTTTGCAAGAGACGCTCCTAAACAAAAATGCGGTACTTTGCAGGAACATTTATCAAAGATTTTTCAATCGACCTGCGAAGCAAAATCATAACAAACAAGCTTATTCCAAAAGGTAAACATATGTAAAAAAAGTCGATCATTCCTTAGAAAAATAGGAAAAACCAACTTTCATGATTGGCTCCGTTACATTGATCAGCATATTTATGCAGTCGGAGATGGAAGTCTGGCGGCTGCAAAATGTGTGCTTGTGCTAACTTGGACGGCGCCCGCGGCAGTGCTTCTCATCGCAACTGTCACCGTATCCCCTGCATTTAACTGTAGTATATCATTAATAGTTACGATTGCCGGAAGAGCCCCTCCCCGAAATTCGTTATCTCCGCCTACAACATCTTGATTGACAAGAAAAACAACTTCGAAGGTAAAGTCAACGATGGCAGTCGTTTGAAACTCAACGGATGCGATAAGCGAATAGACTCCGGCTGTTCTTGGCGTAAATGTAGAGGTATTGGGATTATATTCATTCGCTAAATCAAATTGTTCATTTTGAAATAAGACTCCGCTGGCTGCGTTTGCAGGCAAAGACTGAGCAGTACTGTTGACGGCTCTGAACGCTGAAATAGGCTGGTTATTGGCAGGTCCGAAGAGCTGGTTTTGTTGAGCAGCTGGGGTATTGCCATTTCTCCCTTGCATGACACTAGGTGATAAAAGAGGTTCCGGACGAATGTTCCTCTTAATCCATTTAGTCGGCCGTGGCGGCATTGCTTGTTCCTCCTTATAGTCACTTTCTCTTCTATTAGACTTATAGCGATACACTATCATATTGATAGATACAGAAATAGAAACGGTATCTGCCCGGAAAAGCTGAAATAAGTTTAAATGGATACGCTTATGTGCAAAAAAAGCGAGGATCCCTCGGCTCTGTCCGAGGTTTGAAACAAAGAGGTGAAAAATAGACAACAAGTTGACATTTTTCCAAAAGATGCTATCATAATAGACAATATATTGTCTTTAGGAGGAATATAATGGACTTTTCAAAAGAACTAAAAGATTTATTTTTTATGCAGCAAGCATACGCTACACTTTTTTCCGTCCTTAACAAAATTCAATTTCGAGGGGATGTGTATTTTGAAAGTTTAACTTCAAGGCAATTTATGACTATGGTAGCCATCCTCCACTTACCGGAGGAGGAAACAACAATCAATAATATTGCTAAAAAATTAGGCACTTCGAAACAGAATGCCAACAAACTGATTGGCAGTATTGAAAAAAGAGGATATTTGCGCACAGAACCGAGCAAACGAGACAAACGCGCGGTGAATGTAAAAATTACTGAATCAGGAAATCAGATTATGGCAGAATGCGGTGAAAAAGCAATATATTTCATGGCAGATCTTTTTAAAGAATTTACAACGGAAGAGCTAGAGACACTATGGAATTTATTAAAGAAATTGTATAGCTTTGACGGAGAAGAGCAGGATGGTTTTGAAGAAACAGCGCCTGATTTTGAAATTGAACAAGACCGGGGAGCATTACAAACCAGAGCGTTACAGGAATTTGCAAAACGCCGCTTGCAAAAAGGAGATAGCGAATGAACAACATTGTCGCAGTAGAAAATTTGAAGAAACATTACCCAAATAAAGTTGCGGTTGATGGCATTACTTTTGAAGTGAGAGAGGGGGAAATTCTCGGCTTGCTTGGTCCAAACGGGGCAGGTAAAAGCACAACTATTAATATTTTAGCCACAGTTTTATCAGCTACCGCCGGAAAAGTAACTATATTTGGCCGCGATTTAAAAAAAGATGTAAAGCTGATCAAGCAGGGCATCGGAGTTGTTCCTCAGGACATCGCCATTTATGAAGAAATTTCTGCTGAAAAAAATGTTCGTTTTTTTGCCGGCCTTTATAATCTTAAAGGAAAAGAGTTGGAAACCCAAGTAAAGGAAGCATTAGAGCTAGTACAGCTATATGATCGGAAAGATGATAAACCTAAAACCTTTTCAGGCGGGATGAAAAGGAGATTAAATATTGCATGTGCCATTGCCCATCAGCCGAAGCTGATTATCATGGATGAACCTACAGTGGGAATTGATCCTCAATCCAGAAACCACATTTTAGAATCTATTAAAGTGCTGAAGAATAAAGGTGCGACAATTATTTATTCAACACACTACATGGAAGAAGTTGAGACCATTTCTGATCGGATTATTATAATGAACGATGGCAACATTATTGCCCATGGAACAAAAGAGGAATTAAATCAAAAAGTACATAATGAAACCGCGTACTCCTTCCAGTTAACCCATTTTGATCAATTAAACAGAGGGTTGATAAGTAAAATGGATGGGATTATAAGAGTGAACGTAACAGAAAATATTTTGGAGGTAATAGCTCAAAAGTCAAAATTTCATCTTGATAAACTGATCGCCGTATTGACTGCTGAAGGCTGTAAAATTCAAAGCATGACCAGCAAAGAGGCTTCTTTAGAAACAGTTTTTCTAGAATTAACAGGTAGAAACCTAAGAGATTAGGAGTGAACATATGAACTTTATACGAATCCTCAAATTTGATTTTATGAATATATTAAGAACACCCGCCCTATTATTAGTAAATACGGTTTTTCCTTTTATTTTGATTGCGATCATGGGCTTTGTGACAAAAAGCAATTTTGGCGCAAGCAGTGTTAGTTCATACGATTATTATGGAGTCAATATGACGATTTTTGCGGTGGCTCTCATCGCCATGACAGCTGCCAATACATTTATGGAGGAAAAGGTAAAGAAGGGAAATATAAGGATTTTATATGCTCCGGTTTCGAAAATGGACATTTATCTTTCTAAATTAATATCTACTTATCTTTTTGGCACTATTTCCTACAGCTTTATTTTATTTTTGGCCCAAACCCTTTTTCAGCTGAATTTTGGCGGTCGGAACCTTCCCTACGTTATGTTGTTAATCAATGTCTTTTTGTTATTTGGCTGCTGTTTCGGTACGATGTTCTGCTGTTTTTGCAAAAATGAAGAGCAGGCAAATAGCATCATGCAAATTCCGGTAGCCTTCTTTGTCTTTTTTGGCGGCGTATTTTTCGGGATTCATAGACTTGGGGTCACCGTAAATAAAATCTCCAATTTGTCACCAGTTAAATGGGTTTCGGAATGTGCCTTTCGCATCATTTATGATAATGATTTCAGCATTTTTCTCCCAGTGCTGTCCTCCCTGCTTTTAGCTTCAATTGTCTGTATCATTGTAAGTCAGATCGTGTTTAAACCGGAGGAATATGTATGCTGAATTTATTCAAAAACAGATGGGAACGTATGTTAACTAAAAAAGCAATTATTATTATTGCGGTGGTCATTGTCCCCCTTATGATTGGAATGGCCATCTTTTTTTCCGGTGAACCAGTTATAAAAGAGAAGATCGCATTGGTGACCGACAAAGGCAATACGCAGAACATACCAAACGATCCCACATTCAGAGTGGTACTGGTACATAAAAAGCCAAAGTTTTCTGATCTTGTGACAGGAAAATATACAGCTGTTGTAGAGAAAAAAAATAATAGTTATTCGGTAACTACTTTGAAAAGCGAAGAGGATAAAAAAGTGATTGAACAGTTTTTTGAGACGGGGCGACTTCCAGATAACTATCAGGGAGAGGATGAGCTTAGAGCTGAACGGGGCGCAGGCACAAATATTTTAGGTTTCATTGTTATGTTAATTTTAATGCAGGGTGTTGCATTGACTACCCTTTATCCAGAAGACCGGATGCTAAAAACCTTCAGAAGAATTTTAACGTCACCGGTAAGCGAAAAAAAATATTTATTGGTACAATCTATCTTTACGTTTTTATGTTTATATATTCCGTCCTATTTGGCCATTGTGATTACTAAAGTATCTTTTGGCGTTGAGATCGGCTTTGGTTTTGGCATGCTGGCTTTATTGCTGGCTATTCTTACAGTGCTGGCAACAGCATTCTCTTTATTTATGGCCTCAGTGATGGAACAAAATACAAGTTTAGTAACGAGTGGAATCAGTGTGGTTACGAGTGTATTAGCAGGGTGTTTCATCTCCTTTACACCAAACAATAAAATGTTAGACGTCATCTGTTCCATTCTTCCGCAAAAGGCATTTATGACACTTGTTCATGGTTTGGAAATGGGACAAAATATGTGGGATTTCAATAACCAGCTTATCTATCTGCTTATTTGGTCTGCAACCCTTTGGCTGCTTGGAGGATTTATCACAAAAAGCAGAACAAACAAAGGAATTTATTAAACGGCAAAGACGGCTGGCGAATATTCGATCCTTGAAGGGATGATAAATTCTGCTTAGGGATTCTATTGACTGTAGAATCCCATTCCTACATTAAAACCGACCCTCAGGGAGCTGATTCCTTGGCTGAATATTAACAAAAATAAGTCTCAGACCCTCTCCCCCCTTAGAGATAGATCAGCCACACCCCGTAAGCGCAGCGATGAGAATAAGGATTAAGAGAAGCCCATCCCGCCACCTCGTTTTCAATTGCAGCTGTCAAAACCGCGTATTTATCGGAACGCTGGAGAAACCAGTCAGACATGTACTTCAAGTCTTTCTCTTCTGTTTCAAGGGAGCAATGCGATCCCGTATACGTTGATTATAGATGTCTAAAATAGCGATAAGGTCTTTCCTTTGCTCTTCGTATATGCACCACTTGTCTCCCTCCTGATTTACTTCTTAAAGATGGCAATAAAGAGTTTAACAAAGAATTCTCGGAAATCTGATGACTCATAATACGCGGCGATTACCAGTCTTTTCGCCTATATAAAATAAAAAAAACGATTAAAAGACGATTCTAAAAGAGGAAAAAAGTCCGGTTGAAATCAAATAACCAATCAATTAGAGTAATGGTGAAAAGAAAATAACGCAGGTTTGTTACTGATAAAGCAGGCAAGACCTAAAATGTGTTAAGGGCAAAGTGTATTCTTTGGCGTCATCCCTTTACATATTTTAGGTCTTTTTTTATTGTATGTGACTGACTTGCCATCTATCAAACAGGAGGGCTGGAAGAAGCAGACCGCTAACCTAACACAGTACATAAAAAAGGAGACACGAATGATGAACATCAAAAAGTTTGCAAAACAAGCAACAGTATTAACTTTTACAACTGCATTGCTGGCAGGAGGCGCGACTCAAGCGTTTGCGAAAGAAACGCATAACAAACCGTACAAAGAAACATATGGCGTTTCCCATATTACCCGCCATGACATGCTGCAAATCCCTGAACAGCAAAAAAGCGATAAATATAAAGTGCCTCAATTCGATCAATCAACAATTAAAAACATCTCTTCTGCAAAAGGGCTGGACGTATGGGACAGCTGGCCTTTGCAAAATGCTGACGGCACCGTTGCAAATTATCATGGCTACCACATTGTATTCGCTTTAGCTGGAGATCCTAAAAACGCGGACGACACTTCTATTTACGTGTTCTACCAAAAAGCAGGCGAGACTTCAATCGACAGCTGGAAAAACGCAGGAAGAGTGTTTAAAGATGGCGATAAATTTGCAGCTAACGATCCGATTCTAAAAGATCAAACGCAAGAATGGTCCGGTTCAGCGACATTAACATCTGATGGAAAGGTTCGTTTATTTTACACAGATTTCTCTGGTAAGAATTACGGCAAACAAACCTTAACAACAGCTCAGGTTAATGTGTCTCAGCCTGATCAGAACTCTCTCAAAATTGACGGTGTTGAAGATTATAAATCTATTTTTGACGGCGACGGCACAACCTATCAAAATGTGCAGCAATTTATTGATGAGGGCAACTATAGCTCCGGCGATAACCATACACTAAGAGATCCTCACTATGTAGAAGAAAACGGTCATAAATATCTTGTGTTCGAAGCCAATACGGGAACTGAAGTTGGCTACCAAGGCGAAGAATCTTTATTTAACAAAGCATACTATGGCAAAAGCACATCATTCTTCCGTAAAGAAAGTCAAAAACTTCTGCAAAGCGATAAAAAACGCACAGCTGAATTAGCTAACGGCGCACTCGGCATTGTTGAATTAAACGATGACTACACGCTGAAAAAAGTCATGAAGCCGCTGATTACGTCTAATACTGTAACAGATGAAATTGAACGTGCGAATGTCTTTAAAATGAATGGAAAATGGTACCTGTTCACTGATTCAAGAGGATCAAAAATGACAATCGATGGCATTACGTCTGACGATATTTATATGTTAGGTTATGTATCTGACTCCTTAACTGGCCCATACAAACCGTTAAACAAAACCGGACTTGTTTTACAAATGGACCAAGATCCTAGCGATGTCACCTTTACGTACTCTCACTTTGCCGTACCGCAAGCTAAAGGAAATAATGTCGTAATCACAAGCTACATGACAAACAGAGGCTTCTATTCAGACAAACAGGCTACGTTTGCGCCAAGCTTTTTACTAAACATTAAAGGCAAGAAAACATCTGTTGTTAAAAACAGCATCCTTGATCAAGGACAACTAACAGTTACTAAATAAGAAGAAGCACTGAATAAGCTCCTGTATAATAACGAAAAGAAAATGCCGATGAACCGTTGGCATTTTTCTTTTCGTTATTCATTTATTTTCCAGGTATCCAGATTCTTCGCCCAATCACAATTCAATTGCAAACATTCCAAGATGTAAAATAATGAAAGCGGGAAATCTATTTGAAAAAAAGAGTCTTTAACAAAAAAGTATATAAGCGGTTAAGTGTTTTCATTGTGTGTTGTCTAGGCCTATTCATCGGCATTGGGTTTGCGGTCCACCATAAGGAGGAGAAGAAGAAAACAACTGATCCCCCTTCTTATCGGGCAGCGTACCATTTTACAACACCGGATAAATGGAAAAATGATCCGCAGAAACCTATCTATTTTGACGGAAAGTATCATTACTATTATCTCTATAATGGTGATTATCCAAGCGGCAACGGGACAGAATGGCGCCATGCAACATCAGAAGATTTGGTGCATTGGACAGACGAAGGAGTCGCCATTCCTAAATACACTAATAAGAATGGTGATATATGGTCAGGCTCAGTCGTTGTTGATGCAGAAAATACAGCGGGCTTCGGAAAGAATGCCATTGTCGCGATTATGACACAGCCCTCTGCCAACGGCGGCAAGCAGGAACAATATCTATGGTACAGCACTGACAAAGGACAAACGTTCACATCATACAGTGTAGATCCGGTTATGGCCAACCCGGGAACAAAGGATTTCAGAGACCCTAAGGTAATTTGGGATGATGAAGCCGGTAAATGGGTGATGGTGATGGCCGAGGGAACAAAGATTGGGTTTTATGAGTCCCATAATCTAAAGGACTGGCACTATACAGGAGGATTCCTCACTCAACATACCGGTCTAATTGAATGTCCCGACCTTTTCAAAATGCGTGCAGATGACGGGACGTATAAATGGGTGCTGGGCGCCAGCGCGAATGGCAAATCCGAGGGCAATCCGAACACCTACGCCTATTGGATCGGCGACTATAATGGCAAGGAATTCGCGGCCGAGGACAAGGAGCCCCAATGGCTTGATTATGGTTTTGATTGGTATGGCGGCGTGACATTTGAAGACGGGACAAGCAGTGATAAATACCAAAAACGTTATGCGCTGGCTTGGATGAACAATTGGGATTATCCGGACAATATACCCACGCTGCGGGATGGCTTTAACGGAACAGATTCTATTGTTCGCCAAATCAAGCTGGCACATGAAGGAGATAATGGATACACTCTGAAATCAGAACCAATCGAAGCCTTGAACAGCTTAATCAGTTCAACGGATACTATTAAACATCTTGAGGTGACTGGTGAAAAAACACTGAATGTCACAGGTGACACGTATCAGCTTGACACCGATATCCTTTGGTCCGATATCAAAAATACAGGTATACGGCTTCGTGAATCAGCAGATAAAAAGCGCCATATTGATGTTGGCGTTTTTGCAGAAGGCTCCTACTCGTATGTCAGCAGAGCTTCTGTAAGACAGCCCGACAAAAAGAAAACATTTCTTGAAAGCAAAGCGCCATTTGATGCACATAACAAGAAAGTCCATCTCAAAGTATTGATTGATAAGACAAGTATTGAAGTATTTATTGACGATGGGAAAACCGTTTTTTCAAGTGAAGTATTTCCCCGTGCACACGATAAAGGAATCACCCTTTTTGCTGAAGGCGGCACTTCTGTCTTTAAAAATGTCGAGATCAATCATTTAGAGTCTATCTATAAATAACAGACTGAAGAAAACAGGTGCAGCATGGTCTAGCACCTGTTTTTATCTTACTGCTTGTTTGAGTGCTTTCGGCTAATCAAATATCAATCAACAGATCGTGTATGATCGGCTTAAGAATGGGTATTGTAAGTAAAGCGATCATTCATTTGAAGTGTTAAAAACGGCTTGATCTTAAGGAGGAAGCGGATGTCTAAACAAGGAAATTTCCAAAAATCCATGTCGCTATTTGATCTTATTCTGATTGGAATGGGGGCCATCTTTGGTTCAGCGTGGCTGTTCGCTGTCAGTAATGTCGCTTCCAAAGCAGGTCCGTCAGGCGCTTTTTCCTGGGTCCTAGGGGGTGCCATCATCCTGTTAATCGGTTTGGTTTATGCAGAGCTTGGTGCTGCCTTGCCCCGTACCGGAGGAATTATCAGATATCCTGTCTATTCACATGGCCACCTTGTAGGCTATTTAATTTCCTTCGTAACGATTGTAGCTTATACAAGCCTGATTTCAATTGAAGTAACGGCAGTCCGCCAGTATGTGGCTTATTGGTTTCCCGGCCTGACAGTGAAAGGGTCTGACTCTCCGACCATTGCCGGCTGGATCTTGCAATTCGCCTTACTTTGCTTGTTTTTTCTGTTGAATTATTGGAGCGTCAAAACCTTTGCAAAAGCGAACTTCATTATTTCTATCTTTAAATACATTGTTCCGGTCACCATCATCATTGTGTTAATCTTTCATTTTCAACCGGGCAATATGTCAGTCGGCGGTTTTGCTCCATTTGGTTTTACCGGCATTCAGGCAGCTATTTCCACCGGCGGCGTCATGTTTGCGTACCTCGGGCTGCACCCGATTGTGGCTGTTGCAGGTGAAGTAAAAAATCCAAAGCGCAACATCCCGATCGCTTTAATTATCTGTATCATCGTCTCAACGATCATTTACACCATCCTTCAGGTTACTTTTATCGGAGCGATTCCGACTGAGACGTTAAAACACGGCTGGCCGGCGATCGGACGGGAGTTCTCATTGCCGTTTAAAGATATCGCGGTTATGCTCGGATTAGGTTGGCTTGCTACATTAGTCATCTTAGATGCCATTTTATCGCCGGGAGGCAACGGAAATATTTTTATGAATACAACCTCGCGTCTCGTTTACGCCTGGGCGCGGAACGGCACGTTATTTCATGTGTTTTCGAAGGTGAATAAAGAGACGGGAACACCCCGGGCCTCGCTATGGCTGTCGTTCGGCTTGGCTATTTTCTGGACGCTTCCCTTCCCTTCCTGGAATGCACTCGTCAATGTTTGCTCTGTTGCGTTAATTCTTTCATATGCCATCGCGCCAATATCTTCTGCTGCATTGAGAGTAAACGCAAAAGACTTAAACAGACCGTTTTATTTAAAAGGAATGAGTATCATCGGGCCGCTCTCATTTATTTTCACAGCCTATATCGTGTATTGGTCCGGTTGGAATACCGTTTCTTGGCTTCTTGGCTCACAGCTTATTATGTTTTTGATTTATCTCTGCTTCAACAAGTATGCGCCGAAGGAAGATGTCAGCTTAGCGCAGCAGCTAAAATCGGCCTGGTGGCTTGTCGGCTTTTACATCATGATGCTGATCTTTTCTTATATCGGCTCCTTTGGACACGGTTTAGGCATCATCAGCAATCCTGTTGATCTCATCTTAGTCGGCATCGGCTCGCTCGGAATTTATTACTGGGCGAAGTATACGGGCCTTCCGAAAGCAGCCATTGATTATGATAAATAATTGGTACAGAAGGAGTAAGAGTGAAATCTTACTTCTTTTGTTTTACAAAAAAACAGCTTTAAGGTAAAATGAATGATAGTCATTCATTTTAGGAGGATCTTCACTATGCCAAAACACACGTCAGGAAAATATGAAAAAATACTGCACGCGGCCATTGGAGTCATTTCTGAAAAAGGATTAGATAAAGCTTCCATTTCAGATATCGTGAAAAGAGCCGGGACTGCACAGGGTACATTTTATTTGTATTTCTCATCTAAAAATGCTCTTATACCGGCTATCGCAGAGAATCTTCTTACACACACTTTAGATCAGATCAAAGAAAAAATGAACGGAAACGAAAATTTCTGGTCTGTCTTAGATATCTTAATCGACGAGACATTCAACATTACGAACCTTCATAAAGATATTATTGTTCTTTGTTACTCCGGTCTTGCTATTGACCATTCCATGGAAAAGTGGGAAGCCATCTATCAGCCGTATTATTCTTGGCTTGAGGATATCATTAAGAAAGCTGTTGAAAACAACGAAATTATTAGCGATATTAATGTGAGATGGACGGCCAGAACGATTATAAACTTGGTTGAAAATACAGCTGAACGGTTTTATATCGGTTTTGAACAAGAGGAAAATATCGAAGTGTTTAAGAAGGAGATCTTTACATTCTTAAAAAGAAGCTTACTTACCGCATAAAAATTGAGCGGGATTGTCCTGCTTGTTTTTTGCTTCCTATAAAATGACTGACGTTCATTCATAAATTACAGAGGTGTTTCAAATGTATTGGTTACTTGTTTTCATCGCCGGTTTCTTAGAAGTTGTATGGGCCTCGGGCCTTAAATACGCGGATTCGCTATTCGATTGGATTATTATCTTTATGTTGATTGCAGTAAGCTTTATTTTGTTAATTCGTTCTTACAAAAAAATACCTATGACAGCCGCTTATACCGTTTTTGTCGGGATTGGGACAGTCGGCACTTACGTAACGGGAATCTTTTTAGGCGAACCCTTTTCCGCAGGCCAATTATTCTTTTTAGCCTTGCTGTTATTCGGAATTTTAGGAATGAAACTCTTTACCAAAGAGCAAAACAATCAATCAAGAGGTGAACAGTAATGGCGTGGTTGTTATTAGTCATTGCCGGCATAGAGGAAATTATAGCTGCAATTGCAATGAAATATATAGACGGCACAAGAAAAAAATGGCCCATCATCGTGATGTGTTTCGGCTTTATTCTATCATTTTACTGCCTTTCAAAAGCCATGCAGGTCTTGCCAGCAGGAGTTGCGTATGCCGTATGGACCGGAGTGGGCAGCATCGGAGTTACAGCAGTCGGGTTTTTATGGTTTAAAGAACGGTTTACCCTTTCACAGCTGATCTCCCTTAGTCTCATACTCGTCGGCGTCATCGGCTTAAGACTTACATCATAACTTATACACATTGGAGGATATCCCCATGCATAACCAGCTTAAATTGCGTCCGTTAGAACGAGAAGACTTGGCATTTGTCCACCGTCTTAATAATGATGCGAAAATCATGTCTTATTGGTTTGAAGAGCCTTATGAAGCGTTTGTAGAGTTGCAGGATTTATATGACAAGCACATTCATGACCAAAGTGAACGGCGTTTTATTGTCGAAAAAGACACAGAAATGGTCGGACTGGTTGAATTAGTCGAGATTGATTATATCCACCGCAGGGCAGAGTTTCAAATCATTATTGATCCGCGGTATCAGGGCAATGGCTACTCAATCATCGCGACCTATTTGGCGATGAATTACGCGTTTTCAGTATTGAATCTGCACAAACTTTATTTAATCGTGGATGAAGAAAATACAAAAGCCATTCACCTTTATAAAAAATCCGGTTTTTCTATGGAAAGCGAGCTGCAAGACGAATTTTTCGTCGACGGATTTTACCATAATGCCATCAGAATGTGCATTTTTCAGAAAGAGTTTTTGACAATGAAGCAGAATAGATCATAACAATAATGAGTAAAATACCAAGGGCCTGGCGCTCTTGGTATATTTATGCTGTTCTGAAGAATCATGCAGCAATGAGACGCATGACATTCAGTGTACACCCCTAGCAGAATCCCAACTGCCCTGCTCTTTGCGGATATGAAGAATCTGTCCGATATGATAGGTATTGTGAAGAAATAGATGGGTCAGAACAGAGGACCATGGTTCGTCATCGTTTATATAAGCAACAGAAGTAAATTTTTCGTCCTCACTCTGATGTAATTCCTCCCGCCAGCTGAGGAAAATGCTCTCCATGTTTTCAACGGTGTCATGCCAAGACGTTTTTCCCGCATGAAATGTTGTGTTATTATCACCTTTAGAAGACAATACTTCTTCTCCTTTAAAACGAAGTAAATAACGCTCATTATAAAAATTAAGATGATTCATGATTTCATGTATAGAGTTTGTTCCGCTGACACTTTTCCATTGTGCCTGTTCTTCGGACAATCCTTCAATTGCATGCTTTAATGAAACAAACCAAGTATTTTGATCATAACAGGCAGCCAGCTGGTCGATAAATATTGTTTTGTCAGTCATAAGTGATCCTCCTTATGTGTAACTAACAAGCATTATTCGATGAATCAGTAAGTAATCCCTGCTCGTACATCTAACGAAAGGTTTGCGATTTATTTTTACACATAAAAAAAAAGACAAGGACGGCAAATCGCCAAAATCCTTGTCTTTCCTGTTGTTCTATTGGACGCGCTCGGAGGGATTCGAACCCCCGGCAGACGTGGTACCGGAAACCACCGCTCTATCCAACTGAGCTACGAGCGCATATAAATAAAAATTTCTTACAACGTCAGCACAACTTATTATACGGGATTTTACGACGGATGACAACCCTATAATTTCTGGCCCTTTGCCTTTTCACAAACTTGCTCACATAAAGATTCACTTCTCTTCATAAACCATAATACAATGGTTTGAACGCCTTTTATTTTGGGAAAAATGGTGAAAAGATACTTCTTTTTGTTTTTAGTCAGCTTTTTGTTTGACCTTTATTGACCAAAAATGTATCATGTAACTACATACTTACCTAAAAGGTGAAGGAGGAGCATTATGAATTTAATACCTACAGTCATTGAACAAACGAACCGCGGGGAAAGAGCATATGACATTTACTCTCGTCTATTGAAGGACCGTATCATCATGCTTGGATCTGCGATTGATGACAACGTTGCGAACTCCATCGTGTCACAGCTTTTATTCCTAGAAGCAGAAGACCCTGAAAAAGATATTTCTATTTACATCAACAGCCCGGGCGGTTCCATCACTGCCGGTATGGCGATTTATGATACCATGCAGTTTATTAAGCCGAAGGTATCTACAATTTGTATCGGTATGGCTGCATCAATGGGTGCGTTCCTGCTTGCTGCCGGAGAAAAAGGCAAACGCTATGCGCTTCCTAACAGTGAAGTTATGATTCACCAGCCGCTTGGCGGAGCGCAAGGTCAGGCAACGGAAATTGAAATTGCTGCGAAACGCATTCTCTTGCTTCGCGACAAATTAAACAAAGTGCTTGCTGAACGCACAGGCCAGCCGCTTGAAGTCATTGAGCGCGATACTGACCGCGATAACTTCAAATCAGCCGAAGAAGCAATGGAATACGGCTTGATTGATAAAGTTTTGACACGCAACACTGAAGAACAGAAATAAGACCAAAGAGCTGCCTTAACAGGCAGCTCTTCTTTATCCAAACGGATGATCATATTCCATTCGTTTCGCGGTCTGCTTTGCGGTTTGTTCTCCGAGAAGCCTCCTTACAATATGAAAAGACATGTTAATCCCCGCCGATATACCTCCTGAGGTGACGATATGCCCTCCATCCGTATACTTTACTTCTCTGACAACCTCAACTTCCGGAAATTCCTGTTCCAGTCTGTCATAGCTTGCCCAGTGTGTGGTTGCTTTTTTGCCGTCCAGCAGCCCGGCTTTTGCTAAAAGAAGCGCTCCCGTACAAACGGACAGCAATAATTCCACAGAGGCAGACCGTTCCTTGATCCAATCAATCAGACGATCATTATGTATTTCTGTATTTCTAGCTCCCGGTCCGCCCGGCACAATCAGAATATCGAATTCCGGTGCCTGCTCAATGGAATAATCAGGACTGACAGTCAAGCCGTTTCTCGCCTTTACCGGTTCCCCTGTTTCTGAAATTGTTTTGACGGCAAACGGTTTGCGCTCATCCCCTTTTTGATCAGTAACAGCCGTGTCCGAAAAACCTCAAACGGGCCGGCAAAATCAAGCACCTCAACATCATCAAAAAGCAAAATACCCGACACTCCAGCTCCCTTTCATACCGCCGCCTCTTTCCATGAATGTTTCAGCCAGCCAGTTCAGAAAAAACCAGCGGGCAATGGAAACAAGTTCATATCAGTCTTTTAAATCTCTGTCCACTTTTTCTCTAAAATCGGATAAGCGTAGTCCCTCATTTGCTGTATTAATTCAGCAGGACGGGAAGAGCTGTGGATGAGTTTTAAATGTGACTCGTTTGAAAAACCTTCCTGAATGCTGTATTTGATCATTTTCATCATCGGCTCAAAATACCCGTTGACATTATAAAGCCCGATTGGTTTTTGGTGAATGCCGATTTGCGACCAGCAAAGCACTTCAAATAATTCTTCATATGTACCGAAACCGCCCGGCATGGCGATATATCCATCGGCAAGTTCGCTCATCTTCGCTTTTCGCTCGTGCATTCCGTTCACTTCAATCAGTTCTGTCAGTTTTTGATGGACAACCTCTCCGGAAAAAAGACCGCTCGGCATAACTCCAATTGCTTTTCCCCCATGTTCCATCAACGTATCGGCAATCGCGCCCATAAGACCGACTCTGGAGCCGCCGTAAACAAGGCCTATCTCTTGCTCCGCCATATACGCTCCCAGTTCCTCCGCTTTTCTTTTGTACTCTTCATTGACCCCCGGGTTCGATCCTGCAAATACACAAATTGTTTTCATCCCGCCATCTCCAACTCAATATATTGTATAAAAACATAAAAACTACACTATATATTGTCCCATGCGTATGAGATAATATCAACATCATTTATAAAAGTTACAGGAGTGATTTTTTTTGCAGTTGGCTGAAGCTGAAAAATGGATGAAGGATTTTTATAAAAAAAGAGGCTGGACAGAGTACGGGCCTTTCATACGGGTGGGATTTTTAATGGAGGAAGCTGGAGAGCTGGCGAGGGCTGTAAGAGCCTATGAAATCGGCAGAGACCGTCCGGATGAAAAACAATCGACTCGTGCTGAGCGAAAGCAAGAGCTGATTGAAGAAATGGGCGACGTCATCGGGAATATCGCCATTCTCGCCGATATGTACGATGTGTCTTTAGAAGACGTGATAAAAGCCCATCAAGATAAACTGACAAAACGATTTGAAAACGCATGAAAAAACGGCCGCAATGGCCGTTTTTTTTAACAGGTGATTTCATCCTGATGATCAAAGAAATGCTGCTTGCCTATTTTGTGGAAGAGACCTGTTTTATGCAGGAGCTCTCTAGGTTGGGATTGCAGGCCGACGATCATCAGTTTACCGTTATTCCGTTTCATTCTGTTCATTATATTCACCAAGACCGCTTCGGCGGACGTGTCCATATAATGCACTTTATTCATAAGTAAAATCATGGTCTTCGGTTTCTCTTGGACACGCTCTAACAGGGAGGATTCCAGTGAATCAATCGATCCGAAAAACAGCGGTCCTTCAATAGAATACATGCTGACAGAAGGATCGGCTCCCTGCTGTTTGTTTCCGGCTTTGGCCATGACGGGATGCGATTCCTGATTGTGAATGCGGGTCGCCTCGCTCATTCTTCTGATAAAGAACACAAAAGCGAGCAGTAATCCCGTTGCCACACCAATAATTAAATCAAAAAGAACCGTTAAGATAAAGGTTGCTGCTAAAATGAAGGAATCGGCGTTTCTTAGCCTCAGCACATTCGCGACTTCCTTCCGTTCACTCATATTCCACGCCACGACCATCAGAACCGGCGCCATGCTCGCAAGCGGCACATGGGAAGCATATGGTGCGAATACAAGCAGCACAAGCAGCACCACGATGCCATGAACGACACCCGAAACCGGTGAAACCGCACCATTTTTAATATTGGTTGCTGTTCTTGCGATAGCTCCGGTAGCCGGAATTCCGCCAAACAGAGGTGCAGCCATATTGGCAATCCCCTGGCCGACCAGCTCTTTGTTGCTATCATGTTTCGACCCCTTCATGTTATCGGCCACCATCGCAGACAAGATCGACTCAAGACCTCCGAGAAGAGCGATGACAAGCGCGGCCGGAAACAGCATCACCATTTTATCCAGTGTAAACTCCGGAAATTGAAACTCTGGCAAATGGCGCGGGATTTCCCCATATGTGGATCCAATAGTTGCCATTTGATCAGGGAAAAACACAACCGCAACCATCGTTGAAATAAGCAAAGCCAGCAGAGCGCCTGGAATTTTCGGCATCAATTTGGCAGACACAAGCAAAATGGCGAGTGCAATAACCGCAATCAAAATGGCATACCAATTAAATGTGCCGATCTTCTGTGCAATTTCAAACATATTCAGATGAAAGTTCTCATGTTTTTCTACATTTCTCAATCCGAAAAAATTGGCGATTTGCTCAGTGAATATTAATACCGCGATACCGGCCGTAAAGCCGATGATGACTGGTTTCGGAACGAACTTCATAATTTTACCGAGTTTAAACAGGCCGAACAGCACCAGCATAACTCCTGCCATAAACCCCGCAATCAATAGGTTTTCGAGACCGTACTGCATCACGATGCCAAACAATATCGGCACAAAGGCGCCTGTGGGACCGCCAATTTGAAATTTCGATCCGCCAAATAAAGAAATACAGATCCCTGCGATGACAACAGTATACAGCCCGTATTCAGGCTCGACTCCCGAGGCAATGGCAAATGCCATCCCTAAAGGAATCGCCACAACTCCTACTACTATACCTGCAATCAGGTCTTTCTGAAATTTCTGTAAATTGTATCCCTTGTATCTCCCTGAGAATCGCATATTTCGTTATAACCTCCCTTATGAATTAGTCTTTATAAACTCAGTTTCATAACCGTTAATGACAACATCAAGTTTGCCTGTTTCGGGATGAATAACAAGTCCATGAACTGGAAGCTTCTCTGGTAACAGCGGGTGATTCTTGATCATATTCACACTATGGGAAACGCTTTCTTCTACGCTGTGAAAACCCGTCAGCCAAGTTTCCAAATCCAAACCGGCGCTATTCAGCAAATTCAGACAGCTTTCTTCCACTCCTCGTTCCTTTGCTTTTTTAAGAATGGCCGAAGCATTCAGCCCTGACATACCGCATTCATGGTGGCCGATAATACAGACCTCTTCAGCCTGTAATTCATAAATGGCGACCAATATGCTGCGCATGACACTTCCAAATGGGTGGGAAACGATGGCTCCTGCATTTTTCACAATTTTAGCATCACCGTTTTTAAGCCCCATTGCTTGAGGAAGAAGTTCAGTAAGCCTTGTATCCATGCAGGTGACAATGACAAGCTTTTTTGTAGGGAATTTTGTCGTTTTGTAAGGTTCATATTTCTTCTCTCTGACAAATTGATCATTGTGTTCCAAAATCGTTGTTAACGAAACCATTCGATTTCATCTCCCATCCATATGATATTGCAAGCCTTCTTTCCTAGCCTACAGTAAGGAATTATAGCATAGGAACAGGCAGCAAAAAGGGTTTCAAAAAAAGACACTATAAATGAACCGTAAATTAAAAATCATAAAAATTTATATCTTTCAAAGATAATAAAATTTATATTTATTCAATCCTATAATCCTGCTTTAAGAGGTTTGCTAGCAATTGTCTGACAAAAAATATAGGTGAATTCAGATAATTTAAAAACTTATTTAAGCGGAAAACATTTTATTTTCATTCACAAGTTTCATTTTAAGTTCAAAAGAACCAGAAATATAATAAACACAGTCATAATTTCTAACTTCTATTTATTTCCGATATAATAAAATAGACAACAGCAATATAAAGGGGGAGCCTTTTTGAAACCATTTGTATTTATCGCAAAACCAATTCCTGAAGACATTGAGAAGATGATCAGCGAACATTGCCGCTATGAGATATGGCAGGAGGATACACTTCCCAAAGACGTGCTATTCGAGAAAATGAAAGATGCCGAAGGGTTTTTAACTTCTGGAACATCAGGACCGTCAATCAACAGCGAGCTGCTCGAACATGCTCCTAAGCTGAAGGTCGTCAGCAATCAATCCGTAGGCTATGATAATTTTGATATAGAAGCGATGAAAGAAAGAAGCGTCGTCGGCACTCATACGCCTTATACACTGGATGACACAGTGGCCGATCTGGCTTTTTCTTTAATTCTTTCATCTGCCAGACGTGTTGCTGAACTGGACCGTTTCGTCCGGGCCGGTAAATGGGGGACGGTTGAGGAAGAAGCACTTTTCGGCATTGACGTCCATCATCAAACATTAGGCATTATCGGCATGGGCAGAATCGGCGAGCAAGTGGCCAGACGCGCCAAATTCGGTTTCGATATGGACGTGCTTTATCATAACCGCCATCGCAAACAAGAAACTGAAGAAAGCATCGGCGTTAAATACGCTGAGCTTGATACACTGCTGGAGCAATCAGATTTTGTTCTGCTGATTACTCCGCTGACTGACGAAACGTATCACATGATCGGGGAACGTGAATTTAAGCTGATGAAGGATTCGGCAATTTTCGTCAATATTTCCCGGGGAAAGACGGTTGATGAAAAAGCCCTCATCCGCGCTCTTCAAGAAGGCTGGATTCGCGGTGCCGGTTTAGACGTGTATGAAGAAGAACCTGTCGCCAAAGACAATCCGCTCTTGCAGCTCGACAACGTCACTCTACTGCCGCATATTGGCTCAGCAACAGCGAAAGTACGCTTCAATATGTGTAAACAGGCCGCCGAAAACATGATCGCAGCCATCCAAGGAGAAACACCGAAAAATTTGACAAGAGAATTTCAGTAAATCAAAAAATCCGGTCTGATGAAGACCGGATTTCATATTACATATGCTGAAGAACAGCACGCTTATAAATATGACGAGTGACGATATAATAAACAGCCTGGAACACAAAATAAGTGAAGATGACAATTACGGCCTCAAGAAATAGGTTAGCATTCAGCATGTTGCTTAACGCCACATACGCAAAACCGGCGTGAATCGTACCCGCAATAAATGGAATGAAGAACAAAAATCCAATTTGTCTACCAAGGATGGAGTGAATCTCTTTATCCGTAATCCCCATTCTCTTTAATGCTAACACTTGCACTCTCGTATCTTCTATTTCAGTAAACATCCGCAAATACAGCATGCTTCCTTGAACGATAAAAAACAGCACGCTGACAAACAGACCGATAAACAGCATTAATGCGACTCCCTGCTTCACCATTTGAAAACTCGGAGCACGCGATTGAAAATCAGATGTATGTTCTTTCGGCACCATGCTTTCCAGCTTCTCAGAGACGTCCACCGTCTCCTTCCAATGCTCAAGCTCATAGCCTACCACTCTCATCTGCTCCTTCAGCGGCACCTCCTGTGTCAAGCTGTCAAAGCTTTTTTCGCTGACAACCAATAAACGGCTGACTCCTCCGACTGACATCAATATCCCTTTGTTTTGCTGCTTTTTCATGATATAAGAAAGTGATTTTCCTGACTTCATATGAAACGCTGCTTTTTCCCCTTCTCCGAACGTGTCTTTCATCATCATTTGAAACGGAACATTGATAAACGCTTCATTTTCTTGTACATGAATAACGGTAAAACCTTTTTCCTTTGCGACTTGATTATAGATTTTCTCTGAAATCAGCAAGGCCTCTGCTTCCGCTTTCCTGTTCCCATACGGCAAGTCTGATTGAAATGTAACAGGAATACCTGTGGCATTCACCTTATATTTAATCTCAGTATCTGCTCTTTTCAATGTATTCTCAGCCGTCTCAGGCTTCATAACCTGAAAGCGGGAAGCGTCTTTTTCCACCCAGGCAACAGATTGAGGAATGCTTTGCTCCTCCTGCCTTTCTAAATCAGCATAAAACATATAGATGACTCCTGTAGCGGTTAAAATGACCGCTGTAATGACAGAGGTTAAAAACAGCATGCGTGCGTGATCTTTCAGCCTGAATATCATGTTGGAACGCACAATGATATTGGTTCCTTTGTAAAAGCTGTGTTTCTTTCTGTACAGCATGCGGAAAAACGCGATACTGCTTTGTGTAAAAAAGAAATACGTGCCGATTAACACTAAAATCAAAATCGGAAAGACACGAAACATCATGTCGATCGCATTGGCTGTGGCAGACAGATAATAACCGCCCGCCAGACAAAGCAAAGACAGCACAGAAAGCCATTTCGAATAGGCTGGTAAATTTTTAGGTTTTTGAGCCGATTTAATCAAATCTATGATTTCGAGCTTGCGAATCTGTCCCAGCGATAAAATAAGCAGGACTTGAAACAATATAAGAAAACCGGCGACCGTCAGCACAAACGCTTTCGGTACAATCGCGAATGAGATCGGCACCTTCACGCTGAGCATCCATGTCATGATCATAAAAAACAGTTTCGAAAATAACAGCCCCGTTCCGATACCGGCCGCAATCGCCGCAAGAGAAATCAGCGACTGTTCATAGTAAATCATCTTTCGAAGCTGCTGCTTTGATGTCCCGAACAGCGTAAACAAGCCAAACTCTTTCTTTCTCGCCTGCAGAAACGCTGAATTGGAATAAGAAATAAAGAATATACAAAACACGATAATGACAATAAGAGCCGCGCTCAAACACGTTTTCACAAGGCTTCCGCCATACACATTGTCTTCCGTCACATCCGGGTGAAAAATAAAAGAGGTGAAGACAAAAAAGACCGAGACGGCAAACACACAGCTTAAAAAGTAGGCAACATATCTTTGCAGATTCCCAATAATGTTTTTACGGGCGATGGTTCTCAAATTCATGAAAATCGCCTCCCAACACACTCAGGGTATCTAGTATACTTTGATAAAACACCTGCTGATTCGTTCCCCTGCGGATCTCTGAAAAAAATCTTCCGTCTTTAATAAAGACGATCCGTTTACAGAAGCTTGCCGCTGTGGCATCATGCGTAACCAATAGAATCGTTGCTTCCTTTTCTTCATTCAGCTGAGCCAGCGTGTTCATCACCTGTTTGGCAGACTTTGAATCAAGGTTGCCTGTCGGTTCATCCGCCAGTATCAGAGCCGGATTATGAATAATGGCTCTTGCACAGGCCGCACGCTGCTGCTGGCCGCCCGACACTTCGTATGTACGGTGGTCTAAAATATGTTTGATTTGCAGGGTATCTGCCAGTTCATCTAAGCTGTTTTCCATTTCACTCAGCTTTACTTTGTCCAACGCAAGCGGAAGCAGGATGTTTTCCCGAATCGTCAGCGTATCAAGCAGATTAAAGTCCTGAAAGACAAAGCCCAGCTCTCTTCTGCGAAACAGAGCCATCTCTTGATCCTTTAACGTTTTCGGCTGAATGCCGTTGATCATCATCTCACCCTGAGTCGGCTTATCAATGGTAGCCAGCAAATTCAGGAGCGTCGTTTTTCCGCTTCCCGACGGCCCCATGATGCCGACAAATTCTCCTTTATCGACGTTGATGTCAAAATCGGTGAGCGCCTGATAATTGAGTGTTCCTTTATTTGAATAATACGTTTTGCACAGTTTTTTTGTTTCTAATACTTTCATGTGTTCTGCGCCTCCTTTTTCTTTATTATAAAAAGGAAGTCAGCAGCCTCCCATCGAACTTTCTTTCAAATCGGTCGCTGTACCTTACAATATTGTCACATAGTAAGAGTATCGCTGGAAAAGACGATCGTCATCACCGTTCCTTTCCCCTCCTCTGATTCGGCGGTCAGCCTATGTCCGAGCTGATGGCAGACTTCCTTTGCCAAATAGAGGCCCATTCCGGTCGCCTGTGACATTTTCCTCCCATTCTCACCGGTAAAAAACGGCTCAAACACCCGGGGAAGGTCATGGTCGGGAATGCCGATTCCTTCATCAGCCACCGACAAACGAACCTCAGGCCCGCACTCTTGAATACTGATCAAAATGCTGTCTCCCGAGCCCTGATGAGAGTATTTTAACGCGTTAAAAAGAAGCTGCTCTAATACAAAGGCCAGCCATTTTTGATCACTGGAAATGTGCACAGGCATTTGAGGCGCTTCCAACACCGGAAATATACGCCGTTTTATAAACTGCCGCTTCTCTTTATTGATCAAACTTCGGACGAGCCCCGCCACATCAAAGGATTCAGGCTTTACATCAAAGGCGAATTCATCAAGCCGGGCGGTCTGCAGCATCATTTCAAGCCCGTGCCGAAATCGCTCGTTTTCAGCTTCAAGCTCCTCTAAGAAAACTTCTGATGATGGCGAATCCGAATTTTTGCCTTCCTGTATCATCATGGAAATGACGGAGACCGGTATTTTCATATGGTGAATCCACTGATTAATAAATGTTTGGTGCTGTTTGTGTTTATTCATATATTGTGCAATTTGCCTATCGTATTGCTGATTCAGCTCATTCAAAATATCAGTCCATATCGCCTGCTCCCTCGTGCGGGGTTTTCGGGCCGACAATGCGGCCCCCATGTTATAAGCAGGCGAATCCGCTTGTTCCGCACAACTTTTTAAAAATGATAGAAACGAATATTGCCTGATATAATCCGCAGTAAAACCGACAGCCAATAACACGCCTGGAAGAACCCAGAGGTAGATCATGTTTTCTAATGAAAGCTTTGCGCCGCTTTCCGTTATGCTAAAAAAAGCGATCAGCATGGCAGCTCCTATGCTCAAAAAGGAAAAAAGAATAATGGCAATGCGGTCAAGCAAATAGGTCTTTAACACTCTTGTTCATCCTTCCGGTTTATTTCAAATTTATAACCCTTTCCTCTTATCGTAGTGATGGCCTCTTGTATTCCCGCATACTCCAGCTTTTTTCTCAAGCGATTGACATTCACCGTCAATGTGTTGTCATCCACAAAATCAATCTCATCCCACAATGCCTCAAGCAATTCATCCCTTGTCACAATTTTTTTATGTTCTTTTACGAAAATGGACAGAAGCTGAAACTCTTTTTGCGAGAATGACATTCGATTGTTTTTCCATTCCGCTTCATACTTATCCGGATAGATATATAATTCGCCAATCTCTACTACTTTTGATTCTTGTGAGATTGCGGGAGAATACTCCCCATACGTCCGGCGCAGCACGCTTTTAATTTTTGCGAGCACCACTTCCAAATGAAACGGCTTTGTGATATAGTCATCGCCGCCGTGTTCAATGGCCATCACTTGATTCAGCTCGTCCGTACGCGCGGAAATAAAAATGATCGGAACGTTTGAAATTGTTCTGATCTGCCTGCACCAATAAAAACCATCAAAATAAGGAAGATTAATATCAAGCAGCACAAGGTCCGGCTTCATAGCCGTAAACTCTTCTTTAATCTGATTCAGCTTCTCAGCTATTTGCACATGATAGCCGTATTTTTGCAGATGTCCGCACAATAAAGAGGCTATCCGTTTATCATCTTCAACAAGCAATATACTGTACATCTTTTATCCCCTTTTTCTCAAAGTGTTCCTGCTATTTTTAGCCTCATGCTAGTCGAAAAGAATTATTTTTCAGAAAAATTAATTTATTTTATTTATTGCTGATACAATAAATAATAGATAAACATCGTTAGAGCCTCATACCTCTTGAAATTCATTAAAGACAGGAGGAAGATTAATTGAGGAAAAAATGCTTATCACGGATTGCTGTATGTATGATGCTGCTGTTTTCAATGGCAAGTGTGCTGTTTTCACCAGATGCGAAAGCAGAACAGAGATCAATGGAATCAGCCGCTGCATCAGCTCAAGTTATTAACACCTTTGACGGCGTTGCTGATTATTTACTGACGTACAAAAAGCTTCCAGACAATTATATCACGAAGGCACAAGCCCAGGCGCTTGGCTGGGTGGCTTCTAAGGGCAATTTGGCGGAAGTAGCGCCGGGAAAAAGCATTGGCGGTGATGTATTCAGCAACCGTGAAGGCAGGCTGCCTGCAAAAAGCGGCCGCACATGGCGTGAAGCCGATATCAATTATACATCAGGCTTCAGAAACGCCGACCGGCTGCTGTACTCCAGCGACTGGCTGATTTACAAAACAACGGATCATTACGAAACATTTACACGAATCAGGTAGAAGCGCGACAAAAAAACGGTTACCCTAGGGATAACCGTTTTTGCATTATTGCTTGAAAAAGTGTTCTTCCAGCTTCCGGCCAAAATCTGATGCATGAATATTTTCTTTGACAGATTCACCGTTCTTCCGGTTCACAGTCAAATGATCCTCTGTCAAAACCAAATATCCGTCAGGCGACAGTTTGGAAGCGAGCGGCTTTTTATTAAAGGGAGACAGGTCATGATGATAAATGATGTCTCTCATAGCTGACAGGTCATCAGCCTCTATTTCTTTGAGGGTGAAAGCGTACCCCGTCTGCCAGCCTTCTCCTTTGTCCATCTCAAGCACATGGCTGCCCATTTCTGTCTGTTGTTCTATGATGCGGTATTTGCCTGTGGCGGCTTCCACGGTTTGTCCTGATAAAGGAATTGGCTGCAAAGCGAGATTAACACCGAAACCGATGTCGGTGATATAATCGCCTTCTTCAGTAGATAGCAGAACAACGGCATGCGTTCCCTCTAACGCCCACTGGCCTTCCTTTTGAGTATAGACCGTACCGCTAATCAGCCTGACATCAAACCCCGCTTCAAAGAGCACATAGTAAAGAAATCCGTTCAGATCGTAACAAAGACCTCCATGCCGCTCTTTCACGATGTGATTCCATAAGCCGTCCCTGGACATATCATATTGATGTTTCTCCAAAACGGCCCGATTTTCAAATGGAAGTTGATAAGCCAGTTTTGTTAAAAAACGAGGAAGGTCGTCAAAAGCCAGTGTATCCTGATCCCAGCCGATTTTTGTAAAACATTCTTTCAGAAATTCGTTCATCTTCCGGACCTCCCAGCATGCGCTTAAACTTCTTCCTGAACGTAAGCAGTAAGCTTCTCAAGCGCTTCTTGTTCGTCTTCTCCCTCTGCAATCAAGGTCACTTCAGTGCCTGTGCTTACCGCAAGGCTCATCAAGCCCATAATGCTTTTCGCGTTGACCTTTTTTCCATCCTTTTCAAGAAATACATCTGATGTATATCGGTTTGCTTCTTGTACAAACAATGCAGCCGGGCGTGCTTGCAATCCCGTTTTTAATCGCACTTCCACTTTCTGCTGAACCATAAGATCTCCCCTTTTCTGTACGGTTTATTTTAAAGTGATGGTTTGCCCTGTTCGCAGCTGTTCTGCGATTTCGTCAAGTTTTCTTAGACGGTGGTTGATACCAGACTTACTAATCTTTCCGCTTGTGACCATTTCCCCTAGTTCTTTGAGTGTTACTTCTTGATAATCAATCCGAAGCTGTGCAATTTCTCTGAGCTTATCAGGAAGTGCTTCCAGTCCGATTCTTTCATCGATGTACTTAATGTTCTCCACTTGTCTGAGCGATGCCCCGATTGTTTTGTTTAAGTTTGCCGTTTCACAATTGACGAGTCGGTTCACGGAGTTACGCATATCTCTGACGATTCTGACGTCTTCAAATCGAAGCAGAGAATTGTGGGCTCCGATGACATTCAGGAATTCGGTGATTTTCTCAGCTTCCTTTAAATATGTGATATAGCCCTTTTTCCGTTCCAATGTTTTACTGTTCAAATGAAACTCATTCAACAGTTCACATAAGGAATCGTTGTGCTCTTTATAGAGAGAGAATATTTCCAGATGATAAGAGGAGGTCTCAGGATTATTGACAGAGCCTCCCGCTAAAAATGCTCCTCTCATATAAGAGCGCTTGCAACATCTTTTTTTGACAAGCTCCTCGGAAATATTTCGTTCAAACACAAAATTCTCGCCGAGTATTTTTAAGTCCTCTAATATCAATTTTGCTTTTTCTGAAAAGCGCACGATGTAGACGTTATTCTTTTTAAGCCGCATTTTTTTTCTGACGAGCAGCTCGACCGACACATCATACTGCTTTTTCAGCAATGTATAAATGCGGCGGGCGATCGCCGCATTTTCGGTTTGGACATCAAGCACAAGATGGCGGTTGGAAAACGATAAAGACCCATTCATTCGAATGAGCGCTGAAAGCTCTGCTTTTGAACAGCAGTCCTTCACTTCAAGATTGGTCAGCTCTTTTTTTGTTTCTGATGCAAATGACATATAGCCACCTCATTTCAAGGCTTCTATTCTTTCAATAAATCCACGAGAAGAGAAGCCACTTTATGTGTATCGTGACGAATTACGTCATTTTTATAAGTTACGATGCGGTCTCTGATGACCTCGAGCCCCATCGTCTTCAGATCATCGACATTGAAATCAACAGGGCGCGCCAATTCCTTTGCGTACTTCTGTTTTATTTCGTCAGGAATGTCCTCATTGTTTATTAAAATCGTATCAATAAATGGACGATCCATATGATCATTCAGCGCTTTTACATGGTCGGCGGCGCTGTAATTCAGCGTTTCGCCAGGCTGGGTCATCACGTTGCATATATATACTTTTTTCGCTGATGCCTTTAATACTTCCTCACCGATCTTCGGGACGAGCAGATTCGGAAGAATGCTTGTATACAAGCTGCCTGGACCGATAATGATCAAGTCCGCTCCCCGGATCACTTCAAGGGTTTCCGGCAGCGGATCAATTTTCTCGGGTGTAAGGAAAACCCGCTTAATGCGCTGTCCGTATGACGGAATCGTGGACTCTCCGGATACCACCTGGCCGTCCTCCATTTCAGCGTGAAGGATGACACTGGTATTGGCAGCCGGCAGCACTCTCCCGCGGACATTCAACACCTTACTCATTTCTGTCACAGCGTGAAAAAAATCACCGGTTATATTCGTCATCGCTGCAAGAATTAAGTTTCCGAGTGAATGGCCTGTCAGATCGCTCCCTTTGTTGAAGCGATGCTGGAACAGGTTTTCAACCAATGGCTCCACATCGGATAAAGCGGCAAGCACGTTTCTGATATCACCTGGCGGCGGAATTTGCAGTTCGTTTCTTAAACGTCCTGAGCTCCCGCCGTCATCGGCAACCGTTACAATTGCAGTAATATCAACAGGCTTATGCTTTAAGCCCCTCAGTAAAACCGAAAGGCCTGTTCCGCCGCCAAAGATTGCGATTTTCGGCTTCTGTCCCATTTTATTTCCGGCTTCTCTTTTCAATGTCCCGGTGAGTGACATGAGTATAGTAATCCTGTTTAAAATAGTCAGCCAAATATTCGACAAGCGTGACTGAGCGGTGCTGTCCGCCTGTACATCCGATAGCGATGACGAGCTGGCTCTTTCCTTCCCGTTTATAAGACGGAAGCATAAAGCTCAGCAAATCAATAAGCTTTTCATTAAACTTTTGCGTTTCATTCCATTTCATGACGTAAGAGGACACCTCTTCATCCTTCCCCGTCAGCGGCCGCATACTCTCAATGTAATAAGGGTTCGGCAAAAATCTGACGTCAAAGACGAGATCTGCATCAATCGGAAGACCGTATTTGAATCCGAACGACATAATATTGACTGTAAAAGTTTCACCTTGATTTGTCGCAAAGTGATTTACAATTTTTTCACGCAGGTCCTTCGGCTTCATGTCAGACGTATCGTAAATCATTTGGGAACGGCCTTTCAGTTCCTCAAGCAGCTCACGTTCAATTCCGATTCCTTCAAGCGGAAGGCCGGTAGTCGCAAGCGGATGCGAACGCCTTGTTTCTTTATATCTTGTCACAAGAATGGAATCCTTCGCGTCTAAAAATAAAATGCGCGGCGTAATCCAGGGGCTTTCCCCCATTTCATCCAGCGCCTCGATCAGCCGGTCAAAAAATTCACGGCCGCGCAAATCCATCACAAGCGCGACCTTGCTCATTTTAGAGTTTGATTCCTTCATCAGCTCTAAAAATTTCGGAAGTAATGAAGGCGGCAGATTATCGACACAGAAATAGCCGAGATCCTCAAAGCTCTGAATGGCAACTGTTTTTCCCGCTCCCGACATTCCAGTTATAATGACGAGCTGAATATCATGCGTTTCACTCACACTCATCTTTTCTCCCCCTGCCGTATCTGTTTTTATTTTATATGCTGCGGATCTAAACGGTAACTCAGCAGCTCAAAATCAGGTGTATACGTAAAGGTGCCGTGAAGCAGCCCTTGTCCTTTCATCATAAAATCGAGAATATGCCCGTCTCCAGGCGCCATTGGCAGGTTGTGAATATCTTTGACATCATGCCATTTTAAAATGCCTTCCTCCGATTCGGAGACGTTTCGCCCTGTATAGGAATCGGCGACAAACGTAAACATCATCCACTCAGAAATGATCTGATCCTGTTCTTTTATGATAAAGGTAAAAACGCCTTTAAGCTGCGGGTTTAATATATAAATCCCAGTTTCTTCTCTGTACTCTCTGATGACGGAATCTCTGACCGACTCTCCGCTCTCCATTTTTCCGCCGGGAGCTACCCACCAGCCGCGTCTCGGCTTTTGAAGGAGAAGAACTTGGTCATCCGTCTGAAGCACACAATTTGTCACTCGTTGCAAAGTGCGTCACCTAACCTTTTCATCCCTGTCATCGTCTCTTCATTATACCGTTTCAAATGGTCCCTCACAATGCAGAGACATTAACATTCTTTTTCTTTTATTTTACAGCAAATCCTTCCGTTCGATCAGCTGAATTTAGATAACTCTTGAATAAAGTGTGTCCATCTTTGTTTGGACAAAAAAAGGGCACGGATACTGGAGGATCCGTGCCAAAGTGTATTCATTATAAAAAGGGGGTCAATTACTGTATTCATCATAACGCAGAAGTATTTCACCCGTGTTACAGAGGAATTAAAACCCAGTAACGATTTATGAAACTCCAATGACAGCCCTTTTTATTTCAGTGCTTTTAACGTTTCCTGAAGCTCCTCGACATAGTGCTGTACGCTTTGTGCAGCGATACTGCCGTCTCCTGTAGCTGTTACAATTTGGCGTAAAGATTTTTCGCGAATATCTCCGGCTGCAAAAATACCGTCTACTTTTGTTTCCATACGTTCATTAGTTTCGATGTAGCCTTCATCATTGGTGATGCCCAGATTTTCAAATGGTTTTGAGAGAGGCAGCATTCCGATGTAAATGAATACGCCGTTTGTCGCAAACTCTTCTTCTTCGCCGCTGATTGTATCAACAAGGGTTACTTTGCCCACTTTGCCGTTTTCCTCATGAATTTCTTTTACGGTCTTATTCCAAATGAAATCAATTTTTTCATTGTCAAACGCGCGTGCTTGTAGAATGCTTTGAGCACGGAGTTTATCTCGTCTGTGTACGATCGTAACTTTTGATGCGAAGCGCGTTAAATAGACGCCTTCTTCTACAGCGGAATCTCCGCCGCCTACAACAACGAGCTCTTTGCCTTTAAAGAAAGCTCCGTCACATACAGCGCAGTAAGACACGCCGCGGCCGCCTAATTCTTTTTCGCCCGGAACGCCGATTTTTTTGTATTCCGCCCCGGCAGAAATAATGATGGCACGCGCTTTGTATTCTTTTGAACCGGCTTTGACAGTTTTGTACTCTTTGCCGTCAACAATTTCTTTAATATCGCCATACGCATATTCAGCGCCGAATTTTTTCGCATGGTCAAACATTTTATTGGAAAGCTCAGGGCCGAGGATACTTTCGAAACCGGGATAGTTTTCAACATCTTCTGTATTGGCCATTTGGCCGCCCGGGATTCCTCTTTCGATCATTAATGTTGATAAATTCGCTCTTGATGTGTATACCGCGGCCGTCATCCCAGCGGGACCTGCGCCGATAATTATCACGTCATAAATTTTTTCTTCAGACACAATGTTCACTCCTTAAACCAGTCTTTTCGAGATTCGGCGTTTATGATAAGAATCCCCATCAAACGTATTCCTTACCCATATCCTATAAAATCTTCAGGTGAAGTGCTATTTTTTTGCTCATCTTTTTCAAAACAATGATTACACACGCTTATAAAGGGTATGTATATAATGAAGCCCTTTTCTTAAAAGAAAGAGCCTTCTGCAACAGAAGGCTCCGAAGTCTTATTATTGAACGACACGTCTAACGTTGCCGTTGAATGCTTTTTTCCAGTAAGGGTTGCTCATAGAGTCAATAGACACACCATGTGACGTATTGTCATTAAGGAACGTACCATTTCCTAAGTAAATGCCTACGTGGCCGTTTGTTTTGTAAGTATTAAAGAACACCAAGTCGCCGCGTTTCATTTCAGATGCACTTACAGCTTTTCCTCTGCCGATTAATGTATCTGTGTTTGTTCCGCTCGCAGGTCCTAGATTCACACCTGCTGATGCATATGCCCAGCGTACGAATGAAGAGCAGTCAAAAATACGGTTGTTAATATCAGACTGAGTACGGCCGCCGCCAAATTTGTACGGAGAGTTACCGACAAGGCTTGAACCTACGCTGATTGCGCCTTCGATGCCGCCAGAGTTACTGATGACAGAACCGCCGCCTGAGCCGCTGTCAGAGTCATTAGAGCTTGTGCTCTTCTTAGATGTTGAACCTGATGATTTGTTTGATGAACTAGATGCTGTATTATCAGATGATTGTACTGTTGATTTTTTAGCCGGAGCTGAAGCAGTCTGGCTGTCATCTGTTTGGTTCTCATCAGCAGAAGCTTTTTGAGCTTCTTCTTGTTTTTTGATCAATGCAGCTGCTTCTTCTTGCTGCTTTTTGATGCGTTCTTGCTCTTTTTCAGTATTCGCTTTTTGATTCGCAAGCTTTGAAGCCTCTGATTTCAATTCGGAAATTGCAGCCGTTGCTTTTTCTTGGCTTTTCTTTGCTTCGTCAAATAGCTTGTCTTTTTCATCAAGCTGTTTATCAAGATTTTTTTGCATTGTTTCCAGCTTAGCAAGTGTCGCTTGGACTTCTTTCAGCTTATCATTCAGATCTGCTTCGGAATCTTCAAGCTTCGCTTTATCCTGTTCCTGTTGCTTGATCAAATCTTTGTCAGCATCAACAATAGATGATACTGCAGTTGCGCGTGAAACGAAATCACCGAAACTGGTTGAACCTAAAAGCACGTCTATGTACCCTTGTGATCCGCCGCTTTCCTGTAATGAACGAACGCGTTTTTTCAGGATTTCATTGCGTTTTTCAATGCGGGCTTCTGTTTCTTTAATTTCTTTTTTTAATGCTTTGATTTCTTTTTTCGTTTTATCGTTTTCTTCTTTTTTATCTTCTACTTTGTTGCTCGTATCAAGCGCCTTGGCGTTAATTTCTTTTAGTTCTTTTTCGATTTTAGATTGATTGTTCTGAAGCTCAGTCAATTCTTTCTCTTTCGCTTCAATGTTGGAAGCTACTTCTGATTGCTTGCTCTCAATCTGCTGTTTCTTGTCTTCTAATGTTTCCGCCGATGCAGTTTTGCTTGTAAACGGGATCAAAAAACTGCTTGTCCCAATGACGGAAGCCAAACTAAGTGTTAATAAACTCTTTCTCACTTTTTGTATCCTCCCTTTTACTATAAAGCTGTTCTTATTTGGATTCTTTTATTTTGCACATCAAAATTAGGTTCCTCATACTACTACGAGGAATGATGATATTTTATGGTTATTTTACTAATCTCTGTAACTGGTTTTATGTGTTCTTTTCATTTGTCATCATATGTAAAAAACACTAATCTTTTTATGTACGAGACTCATTATACCATCAAGTTTCGACATTTTTACGATAAATTTTATTACATTTATGTTTCAAACACATGTCAAGAACGGCGATGTTTGTCATCTTTTTTAAAAGTCAAGGAAACTTGTCGAAATTATTTTTGCAATATCATTTTTTCAAAAAAATAAAGCTGACACTTCAATCACAAAGTGTCAGCTTTATTTATATATATTATTCTAGTATATCATCAATTTGTTTCATATATTTCGTCAAGGTCGCTGCGGATATGCCGAATTTAGCCGCAGTCTCTTTTTTGGAGTGCTTTTCGCCATTGACTTCTTTCCAAATATAATAGATGGCTGCTGCCCATCCGCGTTCATTTTTCTTTGCGGCGGATGCGCGGATTTGCTGAATGACATGAAATACCCAGCAGCTCATAACATCTGTTTTCATGCCGTTTTGTTCTGCTTGCTCAAGTAGCTTGACCGTACGGTATGCGAATAAAGCATCTGATGAAACATTGAGAGCTTGCGATTCTCCGGAGAGAAGAAGCTGGACGAATTGATTCTCAAACGGTGCAGTAATTCGCTTTGAGCGGATTACAGCCTCGAGCTGTTCGGTTTCACCTTTTGTGCTGCTAAGGTAATACGCTGCCAGGCGCTCTTCTATAGAAGTCTTTGAAGGAAGAGCCTCGCGGCGTTCTTCCCATGGAGCCAAACGGGAAGTTTCCGGATATTCTTCTCTCGCTCTCTTCCAAACGCTTTCGGCAAATTCACGGCTGCCTGTATAGTAAGCGGAGCTGGCGAGCCAGTAATAAAACGTGTCGTCTCCTTCAAAACCGCTTCTATATAAAGATTTCAGCCATTTGTAGCCGAGATCGTAACGGCCGACAAGCGCCAAGGTGGCTCCGAGTTTATAGCGCTGTTCAAATAACATCGGATACACTTTGGCAAGCTGGCCGCTTAATTCGCTTACTTTCTCGTCTTCCCGCTCATAATAGCAAAATACGAGCAAATTGCATAAAGCATGAAGGTTCCCGGTGCTTTCTTCCAAGACTTGATAAACCGTTTCCTTGGCTTTAACCACCTTGCCGGAGTAAAAGTAAGCGAGCGCCAGATTGTTATAGGCGGACCAAAATTCCGGATAATCCTGAATGATTTCCTCCAGCATGACAATGGCTTCCTCAAGCTGGCCGCTTTCAAGGAGCGCTTTGGCGCGGTCCTGTTTCACGAGCAGATCATCCTGGTCATATAGAGAATCCTCCCGCCCGCCTTCTCCTAAATCAAGCAGTTCAAGCAGGCTGTCATTTTCTTCGCTGAACTCGCCTTCAGGCTCCGCGTTTAAATAGGCGGACGCTTCTTTATAGGCTTCCTGAAAGAGGCCGAGATGCGCGTAATTATTTGCCTTAAAATAGTGGCATTCCGGCATTTCTTCTTTCAGTTTCACTAAAATAAGATCAAGAAGCTCGTTTGACTGCTGATAATGGCCCATTTCAGAATAGATAACCGCCAGCTGCGAAAGCATTTCAGAATCTTTCGGCTCAAGCTGCACCGCCCGTTGAATCAGCTTGCTCGCCCGCTGGAGATTTCGTTCTCTATAAGCCTTCAGTCCTTTATGAAAAAAATATTGTCCATCTTGAAACAGCTGGACAATTTGTGTGTCATTTTTATGTTCAGAAGTGTGTTTTCCCACAACTACCCTCCGTTTATCAATATTACCGTCAGTAGTATACCATAAATCCCGAGCGCCTCAATAGATGAAAAGGAAGGATTGGGAAAATTCATTCGTTTTTTTCTGGCTGAATCGACCAAATTTTAGATTGGATGCCGCTTTTCACATGAAAGCTGGAATCAAAATAACTGCCTTATTCTGTCTGTCAAACGGCTTTGTTTTCCAGGTCGGCATTCATCTTCAGCTGCTGCTCGGCAAAGTCGCGGTACAGGTCATGAGAGTCCATTAATTCATGGTGTGTTCCCCGGCCCGTAATTTCACCCTGTTCGATAAATAGCAGCTGATCTGCATCCACTACGGTTGATAAGCGGTGAGCGATGACGATGGTTGTGCGGCCCGCCATCAGTACATCAAGCGCCTGCTGCACTGATTTCTCAGACTGGCTGTCAAGGCTTGAAGTCGCTTCATCAAGCATCAGTATACTCGGATCACGAAGAAGCGCTCTGGCAATTGCGATTCTCTGCCGCTGTCCGCCTGACAGCATGATGCCGCGTTCACCGACTTCTGTATCAATCATATCCGGCAGCTCTTTAATAAAATTGAGAGCATATGCCATTTCCGCGGCTTTTTCGATTTCAGCGTCGGTCACTTCACGTTCTAAACCGTAGCAAATATTGTCGCGGATTGTTCCGGACATTAACGGGCTTTCTTGCGATACATACCCGATCTGCTGCCTCCATGATTCAAGCGAATAGCTGTCAATCGGATCATCTCCAAGTCTGATTGTACCTTCCGTCGGGTCGTAAAAACGTTCAAGCAATTTAAACAATGTGGTTTTTCCTCCGCCGCTCGGTCCGACAATCGCTGTTACTTTGCCGGCTTCAATTGTGGCGCTGATATTTTTCAGTATGAGCTGGTCTTGTTTATAGCCAAATGATATATCCTCTAACCGAATCGGCTGGTGGGCATTCTCGATTTGTTTTCCCGTCACGGTATCTTCTTCTTTCTCCGCCAAAATTTCAATCATACGATCTGTTGCTCCGATTGATTTTTGAAGTTGTGTAAAGAAAGCCGTAATCTGCCCCATCGGCATAATGATTTGAAACAAATATAAAATAAAGGCAACGAGCGATCCGGCGGTTAACTCGCCTGACGACACCTGCATGCCGCCATAGCCGATAACGGCAACAAGTGCGGCCATTAAGACAAGAGTGATAAGCGGGCCGACAAGCGACTGTACCTTTGCTTCACGGAGGCCCAGCCGGAATAACGACGAAATTCCCGCTTTTCCCCGTCTGTACTCCACATCTTCTGCATTCGAGGATTTGACAAGGCGGATCTCAGGTAAAATCTGATTCAGCAAACCGGTAAACCGGGCCGTTTCGTCTTGTGTTTCACGAGAAATGGTAAACATCTTGCGTCCGATCGGCACCAAAATAAGAGCTGCCAGCGGAACCACAATTAAAACGAGCAATGTCAGCTTCCAGTTCATAATAAATAAAATGGTGATAGAACCGATGACGGAAATGATTCCTGTAATAAAGCCGCTGATGTGATTTGTGATCAGTTCCTTTACGACCATGGTGTCATTTGTCACCCGGCTGATCGTTTCTCCTGACGCTTTTGTGTCAAAGTAGGACACAGGGAGCTTAATTAATTTTTTCCATAATAAATCGCGAAGTCCGGAAATGATTTTTTGGCCGCTGTAGTTCAGGGCATATGTGGCATACGCGCTTAGCCCGGCCTGAATGACAAAGACAAGTACGATGAGGCCGATTTGCCCTCCTGATAATGAAGACATCGAAAAGCCGTCGACAAGCTGCTTTGTCAATAGAGGGATAAGCAGGCTGACCAGCGTGGTGACGATACTGAGTGTGAGGGCAAATGCTAATTTTCCGTACGATGGCTTTGTCTTTTTCACCAGTGTAAAAAATGCGCTGAATTTTCCTTTTTGCGTTGGCTGTTTATTTGACATATGGTTTCCTCCTGTTTCTCATACCTAGACTATACGTGGCGAGGACGGAATATAAACAAATCATAAATTGAATGATTTGTTAATTTCATAAGTATAAAGAACTGCTTACTAGATCATATCAATTCAGCAAAATTTTTTCAGCTTCTTTTTGTTATTCAACCCAATATAAACAGAAAAATCTCCTACCCGGTATTCGAATAGGAGAATGTGAAGCTGTTCTAAAAGCCCTTTTCAGGCTTCTTTTTTTTATAATAAAGCGTCACATCTTGCACTCTTAGCTCTTCAATAATGCTTTTATAAAGACTCACTTTATTGATATTTTCTTCTTTTATAGTTTTAAGTGCAGATTGCCGTTTTTCGCTTTTTGAATCAATTTCTTCTTTGATTTTGTCAATAATCAGCCCTTTTTGCCCCTTGATTTCATCCTTTAATGAGGATTCAAATTGCTTTGTCAGGTGCAGGATATCATTGATCGCTTCATTAATCCGGCTTGCTTTGTCCTTCATTGGATCACTGGTTAAAAAATGATATGTCGTTGATATAACGATAAGGGTAAACAGTTAGAAGATATTCTCAAAAAAATGCACGTACCCGTGACCATAACCGTGACTGATAATGAAAATGAAGTAGCTGTAAATGCTGGACAAGTATTGATACAACTGCAGAAAGGCATGAACGAGCAAAAGAAATTTAATCAGTTATTGGTTGTACGATTGACCAACAACAGGAATACATAAACAACAAACAAGAAGAACGTGATCAGAAACTTATGGAATCATTACAAACCTTACAAGAAGAAGGAAAACTAAAATATATTCCTAATATCTTCCCAACCATACACAAGTTCGGAAAATTTTTTCCCTGAAATCTCAACTTCAACAGTATCTATTTTTTTACCACCAAGTGATTCATAAAATAGACGAGAAATATTATCTTTCAAGACAAGAACAAGCATAGAGTTTAATCCTATTTTTTTAATTTCATCAATTATTGGTTTAACAAGTGCTTTTCCAATGCCATTGCCCTGATACTCTTTTAAAATGTATATTGCATATAACTCCCCTTCGAACCCATTGTAATCCCCGCTTCTTTCTATACCACCAGAAGAAAAACCAATAATTTCCCCTTCCTTGTTTTCTGCTACATATACCCCGCCATTAGGAATGTTGTTTTTCCATAACTGTTCTCTGCTTTCGTATGTTAAATTATTCAAATATTGGTCTGAAACTATATTCTTATATGTAGTTTTCCAACAATCAACGTGTACTTTAGCTATTCCTTTTGCATCAGATAAAACAGCTTTTCTAATGTTCATATTCCCATTGTTCATTAATTCCTCTCCCCTTCCTCGCATTGAATTTTACCACAAAATATCCATTTAACCTTTAACTAAACTGCCCCGTTAGTTGAAGATAATGGTGACCAATAAACAATTACAGGCATGACTATGACTGAGGGAATCCCTTGATAAATCTAGAATTATAGACATATGATGAAAGAATGGCTTATGTTATAGATGTAGCAAACAGGTATACCCGACGCCACAATCAGGAGATACATACGAATTCATGGAAACCATTTGCAAATCAGGAAAAGGAGAAAAAGCTATTTGATTGCTAGTGAATCCCTTTCAACTATTAAAACGATCAGGAAATATCTGTTCCCGAAAATTGTATGGCCAATCCGCATTATCAACACTGCCTTCTGAGATAATCTGAAGTTGACCAATATGCTGTTCTTTATCCTTTATATAAATAGCTGTTCCATCATAACCTGAATGTTTTATAGAATTGTCTTTATTTTGCTGAAGAAGCTCTTTAGATGTATAGATCTCTATATCTTGCGAAAGATCTAGATGTGTTTCTTCTTTAAAAAAAGAAGCTGCAACCAAACGTTGCAGCTCCTTTTTTATTCAGACTCCGAATGGCGTTTCTGCAAAACCTCGAGCACATCATCCAGCGGGAGTGATTGTTCACGCAGAAGAACGAGCAGGTGATACAGCAAGTCAGCCGCTTCCCATTTCAATTCTTCGTGATCCCGGTTTTTGGCTGCGATGATAACTTCGGATGCTTCTTCTCCTATTTTTTTTAATATTTTATCAACACCCTCACGGAAGAGGTATGTTGTATACGCTCCCTCAGGCATTTCCGCTTCACGTTCCGCGATGACGCGCTCCAGTTCATTGAGAATGCTGAAACGGCCGCCTGTCTTTTCCTCGGCTTGCTCAGAAGTGAAGCAACTGTAGCTTCCTTTATGGCACGCCGGGCCGCCCGGCTCCACAAGCACAATAAGGGCGTCCTGATCGCAGTCATAGCGAATGCCCTTTACAGCTTGTGTATGTCCGGACGTCTCTCCCTTGTGCCATAATTCTTGGCGTGATCGGCTGTAGAACCATGTTTCTTTCGTTTCCAATGTTTTTTCGTAGGATTCTTGGTTCATATACGCCAGCGTCAGAATTTCCTTGCTTGCGGCATCCTGCACAATGGCAGGGATGAGTCCATTCTCGTTAAATGTTAATTCATCTGCCCGTTTCATCTCACATTCACCCCGTGCTCTTTAATGTAGGCTTTGACTTCTTTGATAGATGTTTCTTTGTAGTGAAAAATAGATGCGGCAAGCGCGGCGTCCGCTTCTCCTTTTGTAAAGGCGTCAAGCATATGCTTTGCGTTTCCAGCTCCGCCCGAGGCGATGACAGGAACAGGCACGGCTTGTGAGACCAGCTTTGTCAGCCTGTGATCAAAGCCTTTTTTCTCGCCGTCTGAATCCATGCTTGTAAGGAGAATTTCACCCGCTCCCCGTTTGACTGCTTCCTTCGCCCAAGCGGTCACTTCCCAGTCTGTTTTCTTTCGGCCGCCATGTGTGTACACCTTATACGTATTTGATTCCGGGTCATACTTGGCGTCAATGGCAAGGACGATGCATTGCGAGCCGAAAAATTCCGCTCCTTCGGTGATCAGCTCAGGGCGAAGAACAGCCGCCGTATTCACTGACACCTTATCCGCTCCGGCACGGAGGATGGTTGTCATATCACTTAATTGATTGATGCCGCCGCCGACCGTGAAAGGAATCGCAAGCTTTGAGGCTACACTTTCCACGACATCAACCATTGTTTTCCGTCCTTCATGTGAGGCAGATATATCAAGGAAAACCAGCTCATCGGCGCCTTCCTTGTCATACGCCTCAGCTAGCTCCACCGGATCACCTGCATCTTTTAGCCCCAAAAATTGAATCCCTTTTACAACGCGCCCCTCTTTGACATCAAGGCATGGAATAATCCGTTTCGTAATCATTTGCCCTTCACCCTTTCAAGCGCTTCCGCTAACGTAAACTGCTTGGTATAAAGCGCTTTTCCGATAATCGCACCAGATACGCCGTCTGCCTGGCAGCGGGAGAGCGCTTCGAGATCTTGGACTGAGCTGACTCCGCCTGAGGCGATAACTGTCTTTCCTGTTTCTTTTGCCAGTTCAACCGTGCTGTCTATATTCGGTCCTTGGAGCATGCCATCTGTCGCGATATCGGTAAAAATGAATACTTCCGCTCCTTCATTCGCCAGCTCCTTCCCCAGTTCAGTCGCTTTCACGCTTGACGTTTCAAGCCAGCCTTCGGTAGATACTAATCCATTTCTCGCATCAAGTCCGATGGCAATCAGATGCCCATATTCTTTGAGCATTTGTTTGACGAATGGCGGGTTCGAGACAGCTGAGCTTCCGAGGATGACACGGTCCACTCCTTTGGATAAATAATCATACACATCCGCTTCTGAACGGATGCCGCCGCCGATTTCGACTTTCAGATCAAGTTTTTGCGCGATCTCTATTACGTGGCGGTCATTCACTTTCTTTCCTTCTTTCGCACCGTCAAGGTCAACGAGATGAATCCATTCTGCACCTTCCTTTGCAAACAGGGATGCCATATTGAAGGGCGAATCTCCATAAATCGTTTCCTGATTGTAATCACCTTGGACGAGCCGTACACATTTGCCGTTTCTCATGTCGATTGCAGGATATAATGTAAAAGAGCTCATTTCTTCACCTTCTGTTCCGCAGCCATTTTCGTAAATTGAACCAATATAGACATTCCGACCGTGCTGCTTTTTTCAGGATGGAACTGGGTGCCGTAGACATTGTTTTTGCCGACGACCGCGGGGACGCAGATGCCGTAATCAGCGCTCGCTAATAATGCTTCATCTTCCACTCCGCTCATATAGAAGGAATGCACGAAATAGACGCAGCCTTCCTCAACACCTGATAATAGCGGCGATTCTTGGTGAAAGGTAAGGCGGTTCCATCCCATATGAGGAACCTTCAGGCGATTTCCTTCCGCATCAGAGTTGTTCAGCCGCACCGCTTTTCCCTTCAATAAAGCAAGACCGGCAGTCGCCTCCCGTTCATTACTTTCTTCAAATAAAAGCTGCATTCCGAGGCAGATGCCGAGGAGAAGCTTCCCTTCACGAACAGCTTCGTGAATAAATTCATCAAGCTTTGTTTTTCGGAGGATGCCCATTGCATCCCGGAAAGAGCCGACTCCGGGCAAAATATACGCGTCCGCTTTTCTCAGCTCTTCCGTCTTGTCAGAAACAAGGTACGGCACGCCGACACGTTCCAGCGCCTTTGACACGCTGTATAAATTGCCCATTCCGTAATCTATCACGCCGATCATTTACAGCATCCCTTTCGTCGATGGAATCCCTTTGACACGGGGATCTATCGTTGTCGCTTCATCAAGCGCCCGTCCCAATGCCTTAAAAACGGCTTCAATCATGTGATGGGTGTTCGTTCCATAATGAACGATGACGTGCAGGTTCATCCGCGCTTCAAGCGCAAGCTTCCATAAGAATTCATGCACCAGCTCTGTATCGAAGGTTCTCACCTTCGCCGCAGGGAAATCAGCGCGCATTTCCAAGTGCGGGCGGTTGCTCAAATCCACAACCACTTGCGCAAGCGCCTCATCCATCGGTACAAAAGCGGAGCCGTAGCGTTTGATTCCTTTTTTATCGCCCAGTGATTCGAGCAAAGCCTGCCCCAGACAAATGCCGATATCCTCCGTCGTATGGTGATCATCAATATCCACGTCGCCTTTTGCGTTGATTGACAGGTCGAACTGGCCATGCTTTGTGAATAAGTCAAGCATATGCGTCATAAACGGCACATCCGTTTTGATATCTGACTGCCCTTCTCCATCTATTCCGAAAATCAGCTCAATATCCGTTTCATTTGTTTTTCTGGCGCGTTCCGCTTTTCTCATTTTGAATTCCTCCGTCCTCTCGCTTCAATTGATCTGGCGTGCGCTTCAAGCCCTTCCAGTCTGGCAAAAGCCGCGACGCTCTCAGCCTGTTCTTCAAATGCTTTTTGGCTATATGAAATAATGCTGGATTTCTTTTGAAAATCCGTCACATTCAACGGGCTTGAAAATCTGGCTGTTCCATTGGTCGGAAGGACATGGTTCGGTCCCGCGAAATAGTCGCCGACCGGCTCAGGGCTGTACCGTCCTAAGAAAATCGCCCCGGCGTGTTTGATGCCGCCAATCAAGGCTTCCGGAGATTTTGTGATGATTTCCAAATGCTCCGGCGCCAGTGCGTTGACTGCCTCAACAGCTTCATCCATTGATTCCGCCACATAAATATGACCGTACTCTCTTATTGACGCCTCTGCTATCGCTTTTCGCGGAAGAGTGTCAAGCTGCTCGTTCACTTCCGATTGAACGGCTTGTGCAAGCGCTGCGGAATCTGTGACAAGCACAGCTGAACTGAGTTTGTCATGTTCAGCCTGAGACAGCAGATCTGCAGCGATCTCTTTTGGGACGGCCGTATCATCGGCCAACACGACAATCTCACTCGGTCCGGCAATCATATCAATATCCACGTCACCGAACACCTCTCGCTTTGCCAACGCGACATATATATTTCCAGGGCCAGTGATTTTATCTACTGATTCGATGGTTTCGGTACCGTATGCAAGCGCGGCAATGGCCTGAGCGCCGCCCATTTTGTAAATTTCCTTTATACCAAGTTCACTTGCAGCTGCCAAAACACCCGGAGAAAGCTGCCCGTCTTTTCCCGGAGGTGTAACGAGTACAATTCGGTCAACACCAGCCGTAAGCGCGGGAATCACATTCATCAGTACCGATGACGGATAAGCTGCTGTTCCGCCCGGGACGTAAACACCCGCTGAATCAAGCGCCGTTATTTTCTGCCCCAGCATTGTTCCGTCTTTCTTGTGATAAAACCAAGAAGACTGAAGCTGTCGTTCGTGATATTCTTGAATATTTCTAATCGCCTGCCGAATCACCTGTAAAAGCCGATCGTCCAGTAAGCTGTATGCTTGTTTAATCTCCTCTTCTGTGACACGTGTATCATCGAGACTGATGCCGTCAAATTTTTCTGTATAAGCTTTGACCGCTTGATCCCCTTGTCTTTTGACATCTTCAATAATGGAACGCACGGTTTTTCTTTGTTCTTCTGTTCCGGCGTCAATGGAGCGCTTTAAGGAAAAACGATCGCCGCTGCTGATGGTTGTGATCTTCATTTTGCCGTTTCTCCTTCCACAACAAGTGACAGCCGGGACGCCATTTCATCAATCACAGTATCTTTCATGCGATAGCTTACGGGATTGACGATAAAGCGCGACGTAATGTCACATATATGCTCTGTTTCGATAAGTCCGTTTTCTTTCAATGTTTGGCCTGTTGACACGATATCCACAATTCTGTCTGCCAAGCCGATTAAAGGGGCGAGTTCAATAGACCCGTTCAGCTTAATGATTTCAACCTGCTCTCCCTGTTCTCTGAAATAGCTGGATGCGACATTCGGATATTTCGTGGCAATTCTAGGCGCGACACCGCTCCAATCTGCATTAGGAAGTCCGGCAACGGCGAGATGGCATTTGCTGATATTTAAATCGAGCACTTCGTATACGTCTCGTTCTTCCTCCAGCATGACATCTTTTCCTGCAATGCCGACATCAGCCACTCCATGCTCTACGTATGTCGTCACATCCATCGGCTTTGCCAGAATGAAACGCAGGTTTTCCACAGGAACATCAATAATCAGCTTTCTTGACTCTTCAAATTCTCTCGGCAGCTTATATCCCGCTTGCCGCAGCAAGCCTGCCGCTTCTTCAAATATCCGGCCTTTCGGCATCGCCATTGTGAGAACCTTACCCATTTTGCTCTTCCTTTCTTGCACCGATAAAGTATGTGACGTTAGCAAATACTTTCGTCATTTGATCAATATTTTCGATTCCTAATAAATCCTGAAGCACGATTTTTCTTCCTTTCAAACGCTCTTCTTCGGCAAAAGCAATCGCCTGCGCCCTCTGTTCCTTGCTGAAAATTACCGCGTCCATTTCGCTTGGTTCGTCTTTGATATGCAGCGCTTCTATCATTCGGTCGATTCGAAGGCCGAAGCCTGTAGCCGGCGCGGGTGAATCAAAGTGTCCCAAAAGCTTGTTGTAGCGTCCGCCGCTTCCGATGACAAAGCCGACATTTTCCGCATAGACCTCAAACAAAATGCCTGTGTAGTAGCTCATATGGCTTACCATATTCAAGTCAAACCGGACGTTTTCGGTACAGCCGTAATCTTCGAGAATATCCCAAAGCGCCTTCAGTTCATCCACTACGCTTTTCCCTTGGGCGGAGCCGACAATTTCCTCTGCCCTAGCGCAAATTTCTGATCCGCCCCGCAGTTTCAACAGCTCCAGCAGCCTGCTTTTATCTATTGAAGAAAGCGGAAGTGATTTGACATGCTCTCTATAGCCGACATAATTCTTTTCATATAAGAACCGCCGCAATACGTCCGCCCGCTCTGCATTGCCAAGCACCTCGACAAACAGCGCGTCCGCGAGCCCCGCGTGTCCGATCGCAATTTTAAAGGAAACAAGCCCCGTATTTTTCAATGCGCCGACCACCAGTGCGATCACTTCGGCATCCGCACTCGTCGTCCCGTCACCGATCAATTCCACACCGACCTGTTCGAATTCCGCGGGACGCCCGCCTTCCCGTTCCTGTGCACGGAATACATTTGCCGCATATCCGACTCTGAGCGGATGATCCTGCTTATGGAGCTTGGATGCCGCCACTCTCGCAATCGGTCCCGTCATATCAGGCCGAAGCACAAGCGTTTTGCCGTCTTGATCCAGCAGTTTAAATAGCTGCTGCTCTTCGATCGCAGACTGAACGCCAACCGTATCGTAAAATTCAAGCGTCGGCGTTTCCATAAATTGATAACCCCATTTTTCAATGATTTCAGTTAACGAGGAGCGTACCTTTTTTTTCGTTTCATATAATCCAGGTAATGTATCTCTCATGCCGTGCGGTTTTTCAAACATAAACATCAATCCGTGCACCTCCGAGTTTGATTGAAGGAAAATTCCGAATCCTTTAGTTCGCTAATATGATAATATGCTAACAGATAAAAGAATGAAAATCAATAACAAGCTTTTTGTCTCATCACACCCATTTTTTTACCCTCTCTGCAAATATGAAAAATTGATGAACAAATCATTAAAGTCCATGAACATGTCTTATTGCGAAAAGTTTGCATGCTATAATACAAACAAGCATTTTAGATAGGAAGAGACAGGAGAGTAAGATGAAAACACTGCGAACTTTATTTGTGCTCATATTGATTTCTGCCGCGTTATTTGTCGGCTTTAAAATGTATACACAAGATATAACGATCCCTTTTTTGAATCACGATAAAAGCAAAACGCTGACACTAAAAGGCAGCGCCTCTCCGCTTGATGTTGTGCTTTATAATCAAATGGATTCGCCAAAGCTCTATAACGGCTGTGAGGTAACTAGCCTTGCCATGGTGTTACATTACGCGGGCTACAACGTGTCAAAAAACACGCTGGCCGAGAATATCCCAACCGTTCCTCTGACTTACAACAGCGGTTTGAAAGGGGATCCTAATGAAGGTTTTGTCGGTGATATGGAAAACGGCCCCGGTCTCGGCGTATACCACGAACCGATCTACAAGCTTGCCAAAAAATACGCTGGCAGCGATGTAAAAGATTTAACAGGCCAAAATATAAAAGCGGTTTACCGTGAGCTGGAGCAGGGACGTCCTGTCTGGGTCATTACCACATCTAAATTCGCTCCGGTTGATAATATTGAGACGTGGAAAACTTCAAACGGCAATGTGGATATCACATACAGCGTCCATAGCGTCGCAGTGACCGGATATGATGAGGATTATGTATATGTAAACGATCCGTACGGCCATAAAAACAGAAAAACAGACAGGAAGAATTTCGAGAAAGCTTGGAAGCAAATGGGCAGTCAGGCGATCGCCATTGAGAACTAGGCAAAAAGCGCGGAGATTCCGCGCTTTTTTTGCTCTGGGCTTTTCTCAATTTAGAACAGAACAATGCGTGAATCTACTTTTTATTATAAATTTTAGAATTATGATACAAAGAATATTCTGATAAAAAATAAAAAATGTGTCGGTGTATGTAAATGACTGACTGTCTTAATCTCTATTTTGAAGGTTAATGGGTATATATAGTCCGAAATGCAAGTGGGAAGATGTCGGTGAAGATGCATTGACGGTGAAAAAAGAAGGAAAAGTAACGATTGACGGCGGTTCCGCCCAAAAAGCATCCGATAAAATTTTTCAAATCAATAAAGCCAGCACCTTTACAGTGAAGAATTTCACAGCGGACAATGGAGGAAAATTCATTCGCCAGCTCGGCGGCTCCACATTCCATACTGATGTCATCATTGACAGATGCACCATCACAAATATGAAGGAAGCGATTTTCCGAACTGACAGTAAAACAAGTACTGTCACAATGACAAATACACGCTATTCCAATGTCGGCCAGAAATGGATCGGCGTTCAGCATGTAACTGAAAAAAATAATACTTCATTTTAAAGGAAAGCCCGCCGATTTCTTAATCAGCGGGCTTTTTCATTCGATCTTGCATTTCTTCCTTGGTATAAATGATCTTCATCGGATTTCCGCCGACAAAGGCACCCGCGGGGACATCTTTATGGACCAGAGTGCCTGCTGACACAATGGCGCTGTTTCCGATTTCCACACCGGGTAAAATCGTGGTGTTTGCTCCGATCATAACTTCATCCCCGATAGATACGTGTCCGATTCGGTATTCTTTGATTAAATACTCATGAGCCAAAATGGTCGTATTATAGCCGATGATCGTATTGGTTCCGATGGAGATTTTCTCAGGAAACATAATGTCAGGCATTACCATCAGCGCAAAGGATGTCTGTTTTCCAATCTTCATCCGTAAACATGTACGGTACAGCCAGTTTTTCATTCCTATAAACGGTGTATATCTTGCTGTCTGGATGACAATGAAATTCTTCACGACCTTAAAAAAAGGAACCGTTTGGTAAACATGCCAAAGCGAATTGGCACCTGATACCGGATGACGATCAGTTTTTCTCACAGATTACTTCACTCCAACGATTTGTAATAGATCACTCATTTTTTCGAGCATGTAATCAGGCTGATGCTTTGCAAGCTCTTCCGCCCCTTTAATCGTCCAAGCGACTCCGGCCGTAGCCGTGCCCGCGTTTTTGCCGGCCAGTACGTCGTGGTAATTATCGCCGACCATGATGGCTTCACCCGGTTTGCTGCCGATCTGCTCGAGCGCTAAAAGAACGGGTTCCGGATCGGGTTTTGGCATTTTGACATCATCCATTGTAACGATGACCTCAAAAAATTGGCCGAGATTTGTCAGCTTAAGACCCATATTGACAGTATCTCTAATTTTCGTCGTCACAATCCCCAGTTTATACCCCGCTTTTTTCAGTTCTTCAAGCGTCTCATAGACCGTCTCATACTTAGTTACAAGCGTATCATGCTTCTCATGGTTAAAGGCTCTGTACATTTGTATCATTTCATCACATTTTTCAGCATCCATACGCGAAAATGTTTCGAAAAGAGACGGGCCGATAAAGGCAAGCACATCCTCACGTGTAAAACGCTCCGGATAATAGTGGTCAAGCGTATGAAGAAATGACGCGATAATCAATTCGTTCGTATTAATAAGAGTACCGTCTAAATCAAACAAAATGGTCGTTACTTGTTTAGTTTCAGTCATACAGCTTCCTTTCCAACCATTGTTGGTTTCAGTTTTTTCCACGTATAAGCAATGGCCATTGTCAATAAGATAGCGGTGGTGACACGTATGAGAAGCAGCGGCCATACCGGTATGCCGAGCGGAATAAAGACGAGCGTGTCTTCGACGACCGCATGGCAGGCAACGAGGAAAATAAACGCGAGCGTCATATCCCTCCTGCTCACACCGTCATCCTCGACCGCTTTAATCATCACACCCGCTCCGTAGGCAAGACCGATTGTCAGCCCTGCAACCATTGTCATTGACGTGTTTTTATTCATCCCGAGCATTTGCGTAAACGGAGACAGCCACTTCGAAAAAGTGTTCAGCCAGCCCAAATCTCTCATAAACTGAATCACAATCATCAGCGGAATAACAATCGCAGCCAGCTGCAAGACGCCAAGCCCGGCTTTTGTCAACGCTTCCGTAAACATGGCGAGCCAGCCGTCAGGCGCTTCACTCTTTGGAGCGATGAAACCATATTGCGCTGTTTTCTGTCCGCCGTGCCACACCAGATGAATGATAACGGCCGAAACTGCCGCCAATCCGATACGAACAGCCAATATCACGCCTATTTTGATGCCGACCTTGGCGGCGACTGTCGATTCTATAATTAAGTTATGACAAAATGAAAGCATTACAGCCAATATAAAGACTTCTTTGACTGATAAATCAAGGGTTAGAATCCCCGCAATTCCGGCATACAGATTCAGCATATTGCCGAGAACGAGCGGAATCGCCGCTTCGCCGGAAAGGCCGAATAATCCCATAACCGGTGAGATCAGCTTAATCAGCCAATCCATTACCGGCGTATGCTGCAGCAGAGTAACAAGCAGCGTCACCGGGAAAATGATTTTTCCAAGTGTCCACGTCGTCTGAAGCCCTGCCGCCAGGCCATCCCGAAAGATTTTCTTCATCCCCATCTCCCCTTTGAAATCGTCTACTCAGCGTATCTTTGCGCTGAATAACCCTTAACCCGTCTGACGATGACCACAACGATTGCCAATACGATCAGAACAATCGAAATCACCTGCGCCATCCGCAGCGTATCAGTCAGCATTAAGCTGTCAGTCCGCATTCCTTCGATAAAGAAACGGCCGATTGAGTACCAAATGATATAACCTAAAAACAGCTCGCCCCTCCGCAGATTCGCCCGGCGGAGCCATAACAGAATGATCACACCGACAAAGCTCCATAATGACTCATATAAAAAAGTAGGATGATAATATTGCCCGTTTATGTACATCTGGTTAATAATAAAGTCCGGCAAATGCAGACTTTCTAAAAATCCCCTGGTCACAGATCCTCCGTGCGCTTCCTGATTGACAAAGTTGCCCCAGCGGCCGATCGCCTGACCGAGCAAAATGCTTGGCGCTGCAATATCAGCAAGCTTCCAGAAAGAGAGATTCTTCACTCTTGAAAATACATACCCTGTCACAATCGCACCGATCAGACCGCCGTGAATCGCGATGCCGCCATTCCAGATCTGAATGATCTCCCCCGGGTGCTCAGAATAATAATCCCATTCAAAGATGACATAATATGCCCGCGCGCACAGAATTGCAATCGGAATCGCAAACAGGACGAGATCAATGAAGGTATCTTTCTGCAAACCTCGTTTTTCACTTTCCTTTATCGCTATCCATAAGCCCAATAGTGCGCCTATTCCAATGATAATCCCATACCAATGAACGGCAAAAGGCCCCAGTTCAAAAGCAATTGGATTCAGTGGTTTTATCGCTTCATTCATATTGCCAACTCCTATTCGTCTTGTTCGCCGTCTTCAATGACATCCGCCAGCTTGCTTGTGAATTGCTCAGCTGCGTTCAGGCCCATCCGCTTCAATCGGAAGTTCATGGCGGCCACTTCAATGATGACAGCCAAGTTTCTGCCGGGGCGTACTGGAATCGTCAGTTTTGTAATGTCTGTATCAATAATTTTCATCGTTTCTTCTTCCAGGCCGAGACGGTCATATTGTTTCCCCTGCTCCCAAAGCTCAAGATTCATCACGATTGTAATTCTCTTATTGCTTCTGACGGCGCCGGCTCCAAACAGTGTCATCACATTAATAATGCCAAGCCCTCTGATTTCAAGCAAATGCTCAATTAAATCAGGCGCGTTGCCGACAAGTGTATCCTGATCTTCCTGTCTGATTTCCACACAGTCATCCGCAACAAGGCGGTGGCCTCTTTTCACAAGCTCCAAGGCTGTTTCGCTTTTCCCTACGCCGCTTTTGCCAGTAATCAGCACGCCGACGCCATATATATCAACCAGCACACCGTGAATCGCCGTGGTAGGCGCAAGCTTGCTTTCAAGAAAGTTTGTCAGTCTGCTTGACAGCCTTGTCGTTTTCAGCGGTGACCTGAGCACCGGCACTCCGTTTGTTTCGGACGCCTCTATGAGTTCAGGCGGAATCTGCATATCTCTCGAAAGGATAATAGCAGGCGTCACATCCGTGCATAGTGAATTCATTCTCTGTTTTTTCTCCTCTTGAGGCAGCTGTTCAAAGAAAGAAAGCTCTGTTTTTCCCAACAGCTGCACCCGTTCCCTCGGGTAATATGTAAAATATCCCGCAATTTCAATGCCGGGTCTTGATAAATCGCTCATCGTAATCGGACGGTTAATACCTTCTTCACCGCTGATTAGTTCTAAATTGAACTGTTCCATCACATCTTTTGTACGAACTTTTGCCACGATATGTTCCTCCTGTTCCGGGCTGACCCAAGCTTGCTCACAATATATTTCATTTTATCACTTTCAAGTATGAACCTAAAACACAATTTATAAAAGACAAGGAAAACAAGGTGAGCAGTGGTCTAGATAACTAGTCTTAAAAGGGGTAGAATAAAAGGTAACAACAGTTTCCTGAAAGGCGGGATGAACGATGGAAGAAAGTCTCCTCATCAGCAATGTTCATATTGTCACGGAGAATGCCATCATTAAAAACGGTTTTGTCGGGATCAGACAAGGAATCATTACTTCCGTGTCAAAAGAAAAACCTGCTGAACCTTATGATAACGAAATGCACGCGCCGGAAGAATCATTCATGCTCCCCGGGATGATTGATATTCACATTCACGGCGGGTATGGCGCTGATACAATGGACGCAAGCTTTTCTGCTCTCCGCACATTGTCCGCGCGTCTTCCTGAGGAAGGGACGACAAGCTTTTTAGCCACAACCATTACCCAAAACCATGAGCAAATTGAACAAGCACTGCTCAATGCGAAGGAATGGAAGGCTGCCGAAGGTTCCTCGGCGCCAGGCGCAGATATGCTCGGGATTCATTTAGAAGGCCCCTTCGTCTCCCCGAAAAGAGCGGGAGCGCAGCCGAAAAAATGGATCAGACCGGCTGACATTACACTCTTTCAGAAGTGGCAGCATCTGGCAGACGGTTTGATTAAAGTCGTGACGCTTGCGCCTGAAGAAGATAAGGACTTTGAACTGATTCGTTATCTAAAAGAACAATCCATCATCCCTTCAATGGGACATACCGATGCGGACTCAGAACTCCTATTAAAAGCCGCTGAAGCAGGAGTTCAGCATATCACTCACTTATATAATGCAATGAGCCCGTTTCATCACCGCGAGCCGGGAGTTATGGGCACCGCGCTTACACATGACGGGTTTTTCACAGAGCTGATCACTGACGGCATTCATTCCCACCCGTTAGCCGCAAAGCTGGCGTTCTTGGCGAAGGGCAGCAAAAAGCTTCTGATGATCACTGATTCGATGCGCGCGAAAGGACTTGAAGACGGTGAATATGATTTCGGCGGCCAAAATGTGACCGTCAGGGACAAAACAGCTCTTCTTTCTGACGGGACGCTTGCCGGATCTATTTTAAAGATGAACGAAGGCGCCGGACATATGCGGAGGTTTACAAACTGCACATGGATGGATATAGCGAATATGACATCTGCAAATGCGGCAAAGCAGCTCGGTCTTTTTCACCGAAAAGGCAGCGTTGCAATAGGCAAAGACGCCGACGCAGTGATATTGAACAGCAAATGCGAAGTGCTCTTGACCATTTGCCGCGGAGAAATCGCTTTTCAATCAAAGGAGGCTGACTGGTAATGAATATATTCGAATGTCATTCTTATGAAGATCTAAGCAGAAAGGCTGCCGACATTTTAGCGGAAACAGTGCGCCAAAAGCCGGACGCCGTCCTCGGACTGGCAACTGGCGGAACACCGGAGGGCGTGTACCGTGAGCTGGTTCGGCTTCATAAAACAGAGGGTCTTTCCTTTAAAAACATTACAACGATTAATCTGGATGAGTACGCCGGAATTTCTTCAGAGGATCCAAACAGCTATCATCATTATATGAATACTCATTTGTTTCAGCATATCGACAGCGAAAAAAGCAGGCATTTTCTTCCTAATGGGAAAGCCGAGGACGTTGAAGCTGAGTGCGAACGATATGACAGACTTATTGAATCGCTCGGAGGCGCGGACATTCAGCTTCTCGGCATCGGGCAAAATGGCCATATCGGATTTAATGAACCGGGAACATCATTCAAATCACACACCCATTCCGTGGAGCTGAACGAACAGACAAGGCAGGCAAACGCGCGATATTTTCCTTCCATTGATGACGTACCGAAAAAAGCGATCACGATGGGCATTGAAACAATCTTGTCCAGCAAGCGCATCGTCTTAATCGCTTCAGGAAAAAGCAAAGCCGCCGCTGTAAAAACGCTTTTAGACGGCAAAATCAGTGAAGAGTGTCCTGCATCAGCGCTGCATTTACATCCTCATGTCTCAGTCTTGATTGATAAAGAAGCCGCTTCACTAAGACATTGAAAGGATCTGACACATGCACATTGATAAACAATCTCCCATTCCGATTTATTATCAGATTATGGAACAATTAAAGAGCCAAATTAAAAACGGAGAGCTTCAGCCGGATGCGCCGCTGCCTTCTGAACGCGAGTATTCCGAACAATTCGGCATCAGCAGAATGACGGTGCGGCAAGCTCTGTCAAACCTTGTGAATGAAGGCTTTCTATACCGGCAAAAGGGACGCGGAACCTTTGTCAGCAGGCCGAAAATGGAACAAACGCTCCAAGGGCTGACAAGCTTTACCGAAGATATGAAAAGCCGCGGAATGGTGCCGAGCAGCAAGCTTGTTGACTATGAGCTTATTGATTCTACAGCGGAACTGGCCGGCATATTGGATTGCGAACACCCGTCCAAAATCCACAAAGTCATTCGCGTCCGGCTCGCAAATGATATTCCGATGGCGATTGAAGCTTCCTACATTCCGTTTGACATGGCCGGTGAGTTACATGACTCACATTTCCAAACATCCATTTATGAACACATCGAACAATATAACAGCTCGCCGATTTCTCATGCCAAGCAAGAGCTTGAACCGAGCGCGGCAACTCAGGAAGAGGCAAAATTGCTGGAAATCAAGAAGGGGGCGCCCGTTCTCCTGATCAAAAGAACCACCTACCTGCAAAGCGGGATTGCCTTCGAGCATGTAAAATCAATATACCGGGGCGATCGCTATACATTTGTGCATTATATGGACCGGCTTAAATAAAAACATCTCCAATCCTAAGGATTGGAGACATGCCTGAAATCAAACTGATCGGGAGCCGGGCGCTGTTTTGCTTTCTTCGTAGCCAATTTCCAGATCGGTGATTTTGTTTTGCCGTTATATGCATCTTCAACGATTGTGTACCAGTAATATATGGAATCCGGCTGAAGATTCTCCCACTCGAATTCTGCCGTATCTCCGCTTTTCACCTTCTCTTTTTTACCGAGAAGACTGTCAGTATACACATTTAATTCAAAGTAATCGGTTTCTACCTTTTTCGTTCGCGGCTTCAGCTTCATTCCAATAGAGAATTCATCCTTATCGCCGTATGTTTCGGAGTCATAATAATTCTGGTCATCCAGATACGGAGAATAGGTTGATACATGCACTTGATCATTCGCTTGATCAAATTGCATGATCCGTACATACCCCTGTCCTCCCTCAGGCCCTCCTTGATAATCAGCCAGCATTTGATGGACAAGGCGGTCAGGCTTACCGTCCCCGTCATCATCAAGGGCATCCGTTTTTCTCATGGCGCTATGGTAATGGCCGCTTAACACTGCGACAACGTTTCGATTCGGTTTGACTACGTTTTTGAAAATTTTCTCTCCGATCGGGCTTCTGTTTCCGCTCACCAGCAAATATTCATGGAAAGAGAGAATCGCCGTACGGTCGGGATATTTTTTCAATACTTGATTGAACCAGGCAATATCTTCATCTGTGATACCCCAGCCCATATACAACATAATAAAATCGTTGCCGTTGCTCGATATTAGATCGTAATGGCCGCGATTATTTTTATACGATTCACCATAGTGCAGCTTTCCTTCAAAGCGATGGCTGCCGAAATATTTGCCAAAGGCTTTATAAGATCCGTCTTTATGGCCGACATCGTGATTTCCCGCTAATACGCCATACGGAATGCCGCTGTCATCCAGCACACGCATCGACCTGTCGGCGTTTTTCCATTGCTTTTCCTGTGCGGAATCATCAACAATATCTCCTGTATGGAAGACATATTTAATATTGAGCTTCTTTTGATTATTTTTGATCCATGCCGTTTGCTTATCAAAAATGTGCGGATAGCTTTCCGCGTAATATTGCGTATCCGACATCCAGACAAAGGTGTACATATCCTTTGGCGCCGGGATTTCATCCTGTACAATCACATTCATTTTCTCATGTCTGACATAATCGGCGGCAGTTACAGAAGCCTTTAGGGTAAATTGTTTTTTGTCTTTTGCAACAAAGCTGTCTATCGCCTGCCATTGAAGCATCCGGTAATTCCAAGCATACATGGTCACTTTTCTTCCCGGCAATGAGCTTCCCTTCCAGACTGCTTCTGTCACATCATTTCCGTCAATTGACGGATCAACCTCCACTTCAAACCGATGATAAGGAAATAGGTTCTGGTGTTCAGTTTGTATCGTCTTTCCGTCAGCAGCTGAAATCTGTTCCATCTCTCTATTTGTAAGCAGCGACTCATTTGGCGGTATAAAGCTTTTAGGCGGTTCAGTCAGTGAAGCATGTGTAAAGACTTTCATGCTGCCGCGGTCACGCGCCGTATATTGAAAGCCCTGATAAAAGGAAATATCCATGTCGTCCTTTGTCGGATCTTTTACCCGTACAGAAACACGCGATTTATCTTTGCCGGCTTTACTTTCCACGAGTTCCGGCTGCTCCGGATGCTCTTTTTCTGTGGTGAACGTGCGCTCTGTCACCGACTCATTCCCCGCCAAATCAACGGCTGTTATTTTCAGCACGTGTTTTCCGGGAGCAAGCTCCGAACTCGATGTATGGTAAGGCAGCGTAATATCTTCATTATCAAGTGAAGCCTTTACCTCTTCAATCTTGCTCCACTTATCATAAATATCGGCTTGAAGAACGACGTTTCCTTTGTAGGTTTGTCCGCCGGTAATGTTCGGCTTAATTGCCGGTCCTGTATTATCCACCCGTACCGTCAGATTGAGCTCTTCCTTACCGTCGGAGGCTGCGATAAGATGGGCTCCTTCAGACAGCTTTGCCGTGTCCAGCTCAAGCAAGCGCGACGTAAACAGCTCGTCCGGGAGATGAAAATGAAACTGCCTGCTTTTATCTGCGCGCTGATTATCCCCGATAAACAGTTCCTTATTCGGTAAAATCGTTGAATCCCTGATGACGGTACCATCTGATAAAACCAATCGGACGTTTTTCACCAAGAAATCATCGCGGTTTTCTGCCGTATCGAACGGGGATACCTTTGATCCCGATCGAATCGTGATGCGCTGCTGCTGTTTTCCTTTTTGCAGGAGCGGCTCCGGCAGCGGAACGGAATATGTCCGGTATCGGTGAGTGGTGTCATCAAAAATTTTCAGCACCTTGTCTCCCATTATCACAGCATTTTTAAAATAGAGATTCGTTTTACGGGTGTCAAACGCAAAATACGCCTCCTTTTCCATTGACGGCTCTGTCTTTTGTTCTTTTCCGTCAATCCACAGCTTTATTCTGTCCTTTCGTTCATCAGACGTTGCCTTCAGATATTGAATCCCAGATAATGTATCGCGATTTTCAAGATTCACCCTAAGTCCGTGCGACTTGCTTGTTTGCTTGATATCAACCATTTTGACCGGTGTTTTTGCTTCATTCGTCCCGTCACCCGCGGCCACGTAATACTCAAGCTGGTCCTTTCCAATCAGTTCCGGGGAATAAACGATATAATGATACAAATTGTCGTTGCGGTCTTTTTCAGCAAGAATGCGCTTGAACGGCTTTGTCTCATCCGTCCGATAATAAAAGGCCGCCGTTTTGACAAGGCTGCGGTCGTGTATATCAGCCCGTAATTCAATGCTTTCAGCAGGACGGACAGGCTTGCGGTCGGTTAAATCCTCGATGACCGGCTTTTCTTTGTCGGGCATTGTTGTCCGTTTTTGCTCCGGCACCTGCGCCCGCAACACCGAACCCGGCGCAGGCTTTTTCTCTCCGGTTGAGATATTCAGCAGCTCCGTTGTGCCGTTGAGCGGGTATTTGTAAAGCACCGATGACAGCCGCTGTAAGACATTTTTTCGATAATGCGCTACTGCTATATCTTTTCCCGTATTGGTTGATATGGCAACCGCGCGCGGCCGGGAATTGGCCATCCCTTCTGTGCCTTCGATAACAGTCAGGTTTTTTCCTTCAATCAACGACGTACGATAGTACTGATTAAAATCAGCCGCCGTTAATTCAGCACTTGCTTGATTTTTCAGCCAAAAAACATGCGAGCCGCCTGATGGGATGATAATGTGTTCATTTTCAGGCTTCCATATCAAGTCTGATTCAGGACCTTCCTTCGGGTAGCGGTACCGAATATTGTAATCTTTAAAATCAATGGACCTGTCAGTCGTGTTATAAATTTCAATAAACTCAAAACCATCGGCTCCCCCGGCGTTTTTCGTATCAATGGCAAGCTCTGTGATCAATAGCTCCGGAATATGGTCCAGATCAGCCCGATAGCCCTCAAGTTTCAGCTTCTTTGTGTCCGTTTCCACCTGCTGTTTTCCATTGGAGAGCACGATATAATATTCGATCTCGCTATTCCATATAGACCGCTTCGGAATCCGCGCGACAAATTGCCGCAAAGCCCCGGGACCGGCATCCATCGGCACCATCTTATAGCCCAGTTCATTACTTTGTTTATAAAACAGAAAGGCAGAAAAAGCTTGATACTCAGGGTCACGCACTTGAGCCTGAATGAGCAGGTTTTCCTTCATTTCAGACTTCACTTCAATTTGAGGAGGGTTTTCAAGCAGCGGTATGTAATGTGGCGTTTGGACAGATTCCTGTTTCAGAATAGGAAAAGAAGGTCCATTATTTTTCATTGGCAAAAAACCTTCGGCGCTCACAGCGGGAACAAAACCAAACAGGCTGATAAGAACTAAAATGGGCATTTTATATTTCACAAAAGCACCTCCCTCTGAATGTATTTTGCGTCGGGAGGATGCAGCTTATGTAGTGTTTTATGTAAATAATGCACCATTAAATTGAAATTTCTTTAAAAGACATAACAAAAAAGCCGCCAGATCAGCGGCTTTTTTATTTTTTTCCAAGCGGTTCTAAAATTCCTTTTTGAATCAGCAGATGAAAAACCGAGAGTACAACTGACGCCCAGATCGCCGTGCCGAAGCCGTCGATTTGGAAGCTGTCTCCCATCAGTGCCGCGGTCATCATCAAGGTAATCGCATTGATGATAAATAAGAACAGACCAAGCGTCACCACTGTAACAGGCAATGTTAAAATGATTAAAAATGGCTTGACCAGCACATTTAGAACAGACAAAATGAGGCTGGCAATAATGGCCGCTCCAATACTGCTGACATGAACGGAATCAAAGTATCCGGCAATAACAATTAGTAATAATGCATTAACTAAAATGCTGACTGCCCATTTCACCATTTATCCGATTTCCTTTTCTGACGGAACGGCAAAAATCCATATGATATAAACAAGCGGAACGATTCCGCTTGTAACGAATGCTAAAATCACTGTAATAATTCTAAGCAGTGATGCGTCCATATTTAAGTAATCAGCAAGCCCGCCGACTACACCGGCTATCATCTTATTCTTTTTCGAACGATAAAGCTTTTTCATTTTATCACCTCTGTGTATGCTTTAGTTTAATAGCGCCTGTTAATGATTCTGAGAATATGGCGATGTTTTGATCATGTCCTTGATTTGAAGTAAACATCATTTCTTTTTGAATCGTTTCGTTTTTTTCTTTCAGCATCTCAACATCCAGCAGCTCGTGGGACAGCGAGCCGAGATTGCTTTTAAGCTCAGCCTTTACTGCAACATCGTTTGGAATCGCAAGCTCCACATTGCCGGTCGTTGTTTTTGTATAAATCGAACGGCAATCAGGTTCTGTCACAGTGACCGCGATATTTCCGTTAAAACTTTGAACATCAACCGACTCGCTTTTTCCCCGTAAGTCGATCAATCCGTTAATGGTTTCAGCTTCTATTGTGCCGCAGCTGTGATTTGCCAGTTTAATTTGCCCGTTGGCCGTTTCAGCAGACGCTTTTTCAGCAGTTAAATGGGAAAAGGACAGTACACCGTTTGTCGTTTTGGCTGAGAACTCTTTTACATGTAAATGTTCCCCTCTTATCGGCCCGTTAAACAGTTTCACCCGAATCTTATCATACTGCTTTTGCGGAATGTATAAGGTCACATTCGTTTTCATCGTTTTCTTTTCTGTCCGGATGAAAAACTTGCTTCCTTTCGCTTCACATTCAATATGCTGGAGAAATGCGTCTCTTGCCGCTTCCTGGCTATCGGCGCGAAATACCTTCGCATGGCACTCGGCTCGGACATCGCTGTCATCCCACGGCACGATATTGACGCTGCCGTTTGCGATTTGAAGTTCCATACTGGAAAAATCGGTTTCTTTAAATTGAAAAATATGCTGCACATCAAACGCATGCCCGAAATTCAAATCCAAGTCAACCTCTTTGACCTTTTTCACAGCAGAGTCAATCCAATCGAACAGCTTAGCGCCGATGGATGGCTTTTGTCCTTCTTTATTTGCGGCAAATGACTCATCCGCTTCATGAACATCCGTTGATAACGAAGTGATTTTGTTTTCTTTTTCTTTATATTCGCTGTCCAGCTTTTCAATAAGGGTGAGTGCTTCCTGGGCCGTCAGTTTTCCTTCTTCCACGAGCTTCAATATTCGTTCTTTTTCTTGTTTCATATTGATCTCCTCCCCTAATTTTCTTATGCCTGGCGTAAAACCTTAATACCTTGGATGACATTCCAAATGATAATGCCGATCACAATTAAGAAATAAACAATCGCTCCGCCGATTAAAAGAAATACCGGCATCATACTTTCTTCACCGGCAACAATCGCTCCACCGATAAAAGCAGCAATGAGAAAGATCCATCCGAAAAAAGGGATAATATGAGAAACCAGAGAACGGACGGCGTGCCGCTTTGTCTCTTTCTCATCAACGACGAAATAAGCAACAATCGGAACAATAAGAGGTGCGATAAACACACTGAAATAACAAAGTGATGCTATCAATGCTTGATTACGATTCAATTCATTCACACTCCTATAATAATTGGCTGTCCGGGACCATTGGTCAGGGACCTTTTCCTTATTTATACGTATGAAAGATGTTTAGGTTTCATTTTCATTCTATGGGCATGCTTCCATTTGCGCAAATTTGTTTTTATAAGTTTTGAATGTAGATTCTTTCACCTGTACCCTTTACAATATGTAAAAAAGCTGATCGTAATCAAGGAGGGTGAAAATAATGCAAAAGAAACCTGGTGATTATACAGTAACACAAAATTCACTTTTAAAACTGATACATGAACAAAAAAGAATGAACCGCGAAATGATCGCTGAGCTTGAACAAATTAACGCGCCTCTGCCCATCTCTCATGATATTCAATATATAAAAGTGCTTCTGGACAGCAGCAGCACACATATCCTTCATGATTTAATGGACTTGAGCCGGCAGCTCAAAGACGAAGACCGCCATCTGCATAAAAAAACCCTCTAAAAAGAGGGTTAAGGTGTAACGGTTTCTTTTGCTTTAATGAGCGCCTTCATCCGTTTTCTGTCACGCTCCACAACTGGTTTCAAATAATGGCCGGTATACGATTCTTTTACTTCCATTACATCTTCGGGCGTTCCCGAGGCTACGATCGTTCCGCCCCCTGCTCCGCCTTCCGGACCGAGATCCACAATGTAATCAGCCGTTTTAATAATATCAAGGTTATGCTCGATCACGAGTACCGTATCCCCGTTATCCACGAGACGCTGAAGCACAATCAAAAGCCGTGCGATATCATCGACATGCAGACCTGTTGTCGGCTCATCTAAAATGTACAGCGTGCGGCCGGTTGATCTCTTGTGCAGCTCAGATGCCAGCTTCACACGCTGCGCTTCTCCGCCGGATAAGGTAGTCGCGGGCTGGCCGAGTGTAATATAACCCAGTCCCACATCGAAAAGTGTCTGAAGCTTACGTTTGATTTTCGGGATATTTTCAAAGAAAGAAAGAGCATATTCAACTGTCATATCCAGCACATCGGAAATGCTTTTCCCTTTGTAGGTGACCTCAAGGGTTTCCCGATTGTAGCGTTTTCCATGGCATACCTCGCATGGGACATACACATCCGGAAGGAAATGCATCTCAATCTTAATAATTCCGTCGCCGCGGCAGGCTTCACAGCGTCCGCCTTTTACATTAAAACTGAAACGCCCTTTTTTATAGCCGCGGACTTTCGCTTCATTCGTCTGCGCAAACACGTCGCGGATATCGTCAAACACACCGGTGTATGTTGCCGGGTTTGATCTCGGTGTCCGCCCAATCGGCGCCTGGTCAATATCAATGACCTTATCAAGATGGTCTAATCCCTTTATTTCTTTATGGCTTCCCGGCTTCGCTTTCGCTTTATGAAGCTTTTGCGCCAAAGCCTTGTGCAGAATTTCATTTACGAGTGTACTTTTTCCTGAACCGGAAACCCCCGTAACCGCTGTGAATGTTCCAAGCGGGAATTTCGCATTCGCTTTTTTCAGGTTGTTTTCCGATGCGCCTTTAATTTCAATGAAGCGGCCGTCCGGTTTTCTTCTTTCAGGCGGCAGCGGGATAAATTTCTCCCCCGATAAATAACTCCCGGTTAATGAGTCTTTATCAGCCATAACCTCTTTCGGCGTGCCTGCCGAAATCACTTGCCCGCCATGAACGCCGGCGCCGGGGCCGATATCAATCAAATAATCGGCAGCCATCATCGTATCCTCATCGTGCTCAACGACAATCAGCGTGTTTCCGAGATCTCTCATATTTTTCAGCGCGCTGATCAATCGGTCATTATCTCGCTGATGAAGGCCGATTGACGGCTCGTCCAAAATATAAAGCACTCCCGACAAACGCGAGCCAATTTGCGTCGCGAGCCTGATTCGCTGGGCTTCTCCTCCGGACAGCGTTCCCGCAGCACGGCTCAGCGTGAGATAATCCAGTCCGACTTTATCAAGAAAACTGAGCCGTTCGATGATTTCACGCAAAATCAAGTCCGCAATCTGCATATCTTTTTCCGAAAGGCTAAGACCATTGAAAAATTGCAGCGCGTCTGCTATAGACAGCTCTGTAATCTTTCCGATATGCCGGCCGTCTACTAAAACGGCAAGCGCTTCTTTCTTTAAACGATAGCCTTTGCACGTCGGGCAAGGTTTTTGTGACATGTATTGCTCCATCTGTTCGCGGATGTAGTCTGAGCTCGTCTCTTTATAACGCCGCTTAATATTGCGCAATACACCTTCAAATTCAATATAATTTTCACGAACCTGGCCAAAGTCATTTTCGTATTTGAAATAAATCTGTTCATTGCCGCTTCCGTACAACACTTTATCCAGCAGGTGATCGGGCAATTCCTTCACCGGCACTTCCATATCAATCCCGTAGTGGCTGCATACCGCCTGAAGCAGCTGAGGATAATATTGTGAGCTGATCGGCGTCCATGGCGCGATCGCATTTTCCTTCAATGACAGGTCTTTATTCGGAATGACAAGGTCCGAATCGACCTCAAGCTTCATTCCCAGCCCGTCACAAGTAGGGCAAGCGCCAAACGGACTGTTAAACGAAAACAAGCGCGGCTCAAGCTCGCCGATTGAAAAACCGCAATGCGGGCAGGCGTGGTGCTCGCTGAACATCAGCTCTTCCTGGCCCATTACGTCAATCATGACACGGCCTTCGCCTAAACGTAGCGCTGTCTCTAATGAATCTGACAGCCGCGGCGCGACGCCTTCTTTCACTACAATCCGGTCAATGACAACTTCAATGGAGTGCTTTTTATTTTTTTCAAGCTCTATCTCTTCAGAAAGCTCGGCCATTTCGCCGTCAATCCGAACTCTGACATACCCTTGTTTTCGAATTTGCTCAAGCACTTTTACATGGGCGCCTTTTCTGCCGGACACAATCGGCGCAAGCACCTGAAGCTTCGTCCGCTCCGGATACTCCAAAATCCGGTCGACCATCTGCTCAATCGTCTGTGATGTAATTTCAATTCCATGCTCTGGGCAGTGCGGTTTTCCCACCCTTGCGTACAGCAGGCGCAGATAATCATAAATTTCTGTCACCGTCCCGACAGTTGATCTCGGGTTGCGGCTCGTGGTTTTTTGATCAATGCTGATAGCCGGGGATAAACCCTCAATCGCGTCGACATCCGGCTTATCCATCTGGCCTAAAAATTGGCGGGCATAGGCAGAAAGCGACTCCACATAGCGCCGCTGCCCCTCTGCATATATGGTGTCAAAAGCAAGGGAGGATTTACCGGAACCCGACAGTCCAGTCACCACTACGAGCTGGTCTCTCGGAATGGTCACATCTATGTTTTTCAGGTTATGCGCCCTTGCTCCCTTCACCTCTATCCGATCCATAGCCATTCTTTCATCATCCTTCCGCTTTTAGCTCTAAAAGTAAATCGCGAAGCTCCGCGGCTCTTTCAAAGTCAAGCGCCTTGGCTGCTTCCTTCATTTCCAGTTCCATTTGTTCAACGACTTTCTGGCGTTCTTTTTTCGTCATTTTCGCCAGTTTCGGCGCTGCTTTTGTTTTATATTCTTCTTTATCTTCAGCAGCTACTGTCGCGCGGATGACGTCGCGTATTTCTTTATTAATCGTTTGCGGCGTAATGCCGTGCTCCTCATTAAAATGCTCCTGCTGCTCACGGCGGCGTTTCGTTTCGTTTATAGCAATTTCCATTGATTTTGTCATTTTATCGGCATACATGATGACGCGGCCTTCCGCGTTTCTTGCCGCCCGCCCAATGGTCTGGATCAAAGAGCGTTCTGACCGGAGGAAACCTTCCTTATCCGCATCCAAAATAGCGACAAGGGATACTTCAGGAATATCAAGCCCTTCTCTCAGCAGGTTGATTCCGATAAGAACATCATGCTTGCCGAGCCGGAGATCCCGGATGATTTCAATCCGTTCCAGCGTCTTAATCTCGGAATGAAGATAATTGACCTTAATGCCGATCTCTTTCAGATAATCTGTCAGATCCTCAGACATTTTCTTCGTCAGCGTGGTGATAAGCACTCTTTCATTCCGTTCGGTTCTGGCTTGAATTTCACCGATCAAATCATCAATCTGTCCTTCAATCGGACGCACCTCAATAATCGGATCAAGAAGCCCGGTCGGCCGGATAATCTGCTCGATCATTTCCGGTGTATGCTCTATTTCATAAGGGCCTGGCGTTGCTGATACATAAACAATATTGTGCATATGCTTTTCAAATTCTTCGAAACGGAGCGGACGGTTGTCAAGCGCTGAAGGCAGACGGAATCCGTGATCCACCAGCACTTGCTTTCTCGCTTGGTCTCCGTTAAACATTCCGCGGACCTGGGGAATTGCCACATGCGACTCATCGACAACGATCATAAAATCATCGGGGAAGTAGTCGAGAAGCGTATATGGCGTGGAACCTGCCGGACGAAGCGTCAAGTGCCTTGAATAGTTCTCGATGCCGGAGCAGAATCCCATTTCCCGCATCATTTCAAGATCGTACCTTGTCCGCTGCTCCAATCGCTGCGCTTCAAGGAGCTTGCCGTTCTCATGCATGACTTTCAGCTGCTCCTCAAGCTCTTTCTCAATATTAAGAATGGCTTTTTCCATTTTTTCGGCTCGTGTGACGAAGTGGGAAGCCGGGAAAATAGCGACATGGTCGCGGTCGCCGAGGATCTCCCCGGTCAGCGCATCCACTTCTCTGATCCGTTCAATCTCATCTCCGAAAAATTCGACCCGTATACAATGCTCGTCGCGTGACGCCGGGAAAATTTCCACGACATCTCCGCGCACCCGGAACGTTCCCCGCTGGAAATCAATATCATTGCGGGCATATTGGATGTCAACAAGCTTTCTGAGCAGCTGGTTGCGTTCAATCTCCATTTCCGTCCTGAGCGAAAGCACCATTTCACGGTATTCTTCCGGTGAACCGAGACCGTATATACAAGAAACACTCGCAATGATAATGACGTCTCTGCGTTCAAAAAGAGACGATGTTGCGGAGTGTCTGAGCTTATCAATTTCATCATTAATGCTTGCGTCTTTTTCTATAAATGTATCCGTTTGAGGAACGTATGCCTCCGGCTGATAGTAATCATAGTAGCTGACAAAATACTCGACAGCGTTGTTAGGAAAAAACTCCTTGAACTCGCTGTAAAGCTGGCCCGCAAGCGTTTTGTTATGGGCAATTACAAGTGTCGGTTTGTTGACTTCTTTAATCAGGTTGGACACCGTAAATGTTTTACCCGTACCCGTCGCGCCCAGAAGAGTCTGGTGTTTCTTTCCTTCTTGAATTCCTTTGACAAGCTTTTCTATAGCTTTCGGCTGATCTCCCTGGGGCTGGTATTTCGAGACTAACTCAAAGCGATCTTTCACAAATAAGCCTCCGTTTCTTTACGAAATCTTCCTATTGATATAGTAACACAATGAAGAGCAAAATCGCTAAAAATACGAACTAAAGTTCGATGGTTATTTATTTCCATTTTGATTTTCCGTATAAAAAACCTGCTTTCTTCAGGCAAAAGCAGGAATTCATCTCTTTATATATGATGGCCGTGTTATTCTTCCTTTTTTTCTGCGGCTTTTTTCGCCATGTATAACCCGCCGGCAACAAGTGACACCACATCTAACCCCACGATCAGATACGTTTCCGTATAGCCTTTTAAATAGGAGGCAAATAGCAGTGCGGCTGTAAGAGCAATTGCCACATAATGATTAAATGTGACTCTCGTAAAAAGGACTACAAGCATAAAAGGAAAAACTAATGCAAAAACGGCTTTTGTTATCACAAAAACCCTCCTCCGATTCTTCATCTCATCTGATTATAGTAAAAAAAGAAGAATCGGACAATGATGCAATCGTTCCCTCTTTATACACAATACCCGTTTTTAGCATGGTTCAATCATCTTTTTGCAATGATTCTTCTAAACCTCTACATCAGCATAAGTGAGCCAAATAGCCCACCTTCTCCTGAAACTATTATCACTCTAACCAACTTAATTATTAACTTTATTTAGGACTTATTGTATTTGACAGCATTTTCCTTACCCTCTACAATTGGATGATAGTGCTCACTATCATTTTTGAAGACAGGCTCCAGAGTGCTTTTACTTTTTCAGGATATAAAAAAAGAAAAACATCCTGTATATCGACGGAAAGAGGGGGTTATGAAACATGTATTCAGTACTGTTTAACAAAGCTGAAGAATCCAGTCAATTGGCTGGCGCAAAGGGCATGAACCTGATTAAGATGACCAAAAACGGTCTTCCCGTTCCAGACGGTTTCATCATTCAAACCAATGCCTTGGCGCGTTTTATGGAGGATAACCAGCTTCATGAAACAAAAGAAGACATTGAAAACAACATCATTAACGGCATATTCTCAGATGAACTGAAGAATGAGCTTACGGCTTCCTTTTATGAACTCAGGGAATCCTACGCGTCTGTTGCCGTCCGGTCCTCTTCCGCTTCAGAGGATTTAGAAGGCGCTTCTTTCGCAGGCCAGTATGAAACATACTTAAATGTTAAAACAGAAGATGAATTTCTCGGAAAAGTAAAGGAATGCTGGGCTTCTTTTTTCTCTGCCAGAGTCGGCCGCTATAAAGAAAAAATGAAAAATAATCATGGTAAGCCGTTAATGGGCGTCGTGGTTCAAGGGCTGATCGAATCTGAAGTATCAGGTGTCATTTTCAGCCGCAATCCGGTCACACACGATGACGGAGAATTATTAATCAGCGCAAGCTACGGTCTTGGTGAAGCGATTGTTTCCGGCAGCGTGACACCCGACACATTCATCGTGAGTAAAGATTCATTCGCCATTCAAAAAGAGATGGGCTTAAAGGAATTGTATATGGTTTCTCAATCTGAAGGCATTGCTGAAAGAGAAACAAACGAAGAAATGCGGAATCGCTATTGCCTTAATGACGAGCACATACGGGAACTTGCTGCCTTAACGAAAAAGACCGAGGCATTGTATGGGTTTCCGGTTGATCTGGAATTTGGAATCGCCGAAAACACACTATATCTTCTTCAAGCCCGCCCGATTACAACCATTGACCAAGATAAAGAAGCTGCTGAGGAAGAACGTGATTTCATGATCACCAAGGAGGATATGAACGATTTCTGGCTGAACATGGAGTCAAACATTGAAGGACCGATCAGCCCGTTATTCTCTTCTCTTATTATTCCTGCAATGGAGCACGGGCTGAAAAAACGTTCCGAGCAATTTCCGATCGGTGTAACGATTGAAGAAGTGAAACAGTACCGGGGCCATATTTATTCGAAACAAAAAGGCGGAAACCCGACCGAAGCTGCAAAGGCTGCCGAAGCGGCTGAAGAACTGTTTCCTCATTTGGCTGAGCGGATGTACGACATTCTCAACAAAACCTTTCTGCCTTTTTATGAAACATTAGATGAACAGTCAGCAGCCTCACACACACCGGAAAGCGCGCTGAACGCCTTTAAGAAACTAAAGGCATTTTATATGGAAGCCTATGATGAACACTTCAATATCGTCTTCCCGCAATTACTCCTGAATACGAAGCTGGAAACCATGTATCAGCAAGTTCAGGGAGACACGGAGAATTCCCATTTTCATGAGATGCTGACAGGAAAAATGAACAAATCCTTGGAAACAGACCGGCATCTGTGGCTGCTTTCTATTGAAGTCAAAAAGAACACAGCTCTGAAAAAAGTATTTGAAACTCATCAAGCGGAAGAGCTGCAAGAGACGCTGTCGCAAACAAGTGACGGAAAGCTTTTCTTGGATAAGGTAAATGAATTTTTGCGGGAGTATGGCTGGAGATCAGTGAAAAGCCATGATCTTATTGAACAGATCTGGGCTGAAAACCCTTATTACGCCCTGTCCCACATCCAAAATTATGTTCGCAATGGCTATCACTTTGACAATGAGTTTAACAAAACAATTGAAAAAAGAAAGCAGCTGTACAATGAATTTTTGCAGCAGATAGAAGATGAAGCCTTCCGAAAGGAATATGACCGTTATTATCAATGGATGCTGAATTCATCTGTCATCCGTGACGACCATCATTTTTATATTGATGCGATGCTTGATGCAAAGGCAAGAATCTTTCTGCTGAGAATCGGCGAAATGCTTACAGACAGCGGTGTTATTGATGACAAAGAGGACCTGTGGTATTTATACGATGACGAAATCGAAAACGCCCTTTTACACCCTGTTCCGCTCCAGGCTAAAGCAGCAAAACGGAGAGAGGTATTTAAAGAGTATGAATTGGTTCACGCCCCTTCTTATCTCGGATCACCGACGGCGGAACAGCTGAAGGCTGCAGAAGACATCGTCGGCTCGGTTACCGAAGATGAAAAGAATACAGAGGATCATATTTACGGCGTTGCTGCTTCAAGCGGCATTGTAAGCGGTCCGGTCAAAGTGATCCGGGATGCCAATGAGTTTTCCCGCTTCTCACCGGGAGATGTGCTTGTTTGCAAAATGACTACTCCGCTATGGACCAGTCTGTTTCAAGATGCCAAAGCCGTCATAACGGACACAGGCGGAATTTTGTCCCATGCGGCGATTATTGCGAGAGAGTACGGATTACCTGCTGTTCTCGGCACGCGTGCAGCAACTGACAGGCTGCGGGACGGAGATGTTGTCACAGTGGACGGCACCAGCGGCAAGATCACCATCGTCAGCCGCGCTTAAATGCCGGCTGCCTCTTTATTATACCGGCAGGACAGGTGTATACTTGTCCTGCCAGTATATTCGTGAGGTGAAACGTATTGAGACCGACAAACCGCAGAATCCTTGATGCCGCGATGCAGCTGATTGTCAAAAATGGCTATCGCGCAACCACAACAAAAGAAATTGCAGAGAAGGCAAATGTGAGTGAAGCCACGATCTTCCGCAATTTCAAAAACAAGCAAGGATTAATGAAAGCACTCATTTCCCAGCATTCTCAAAGCATGAGCAGCATTATTGGAAAAACGACAGGTGACCCGCATAATGATTTGCTTCATATCGGAACTTGTTTGCTGGCAGAGCTTGAACGAAAAAAGGATATTTTTCATATCAGCTTTAGGGAACCGGCCATGTTTGAAGAAGTCATCAACCATGTAACACAATATCCCCAAGCCATGAAACATCTGCTTATGGACTACTTTAAGGAATTAGGGGAAAAAGGAATCATTCACAAAGGAAATGAAGAGGCGAATGCAGATGTTTTTATGTCTATCATTTTCGGCTATTTTATACACCGTCTCCAGTTAGGGCAAAGAGTGATTACACTGCCTCAGGATAAAATGATTAAACATAGCACCAATATTTTTATCGAAGGAATTTTAGCCCGTTAAACCTCTGGCAGACAAAGTAAGGAGGATACCAATGGGTTCAAGGAAAGAATGGGCGCTGATCGTTTCTCTTTTGCTGGGAGCCATACTCGTTCCCATTAACTCAACGATGATTGCAGTTGCGCTTTCATCTATATCAAATACGTATGATGAATCACTCGCCAGCATCACGTGGGTGGTGACTGTCTATCTGATTGTCATGGCAGTTACCCAGCCGATTGCAGGGAAGCTCGGCGATATGTACGGAAACAAAACGATGTATTTATGGGGAGTCGGCCTTTTTCTCATCGCTTCCTTGGGATGCGCCCTCTCACCAAGCCTGTTATTATTAAATGTATTTCGCGCATTACAGGCTGTCGGCGGCGCGCTTCTGACGCCGAACAGCATTGCGATTATCCGGCACGTGGTCTCGGAAAAGCGTCTGCCGAAAGTATTTGGATTTTTCGGGCTCGGCGCGGGACTCGGTGCTGCTCTCGGCCCGTTTATCGGTTCGATCTTGATCGACAGCTTTAGCTGGCATTCAATCTTTTGGGTTAATATCCCGTTTCTGGCCATTGCATTATTTACGGCAATGACCATGTTTCCAAAATACAAAGAAAAAAAATCAGATGCGCCGCTGGACATTATTGGCTCTGCCTTGCTTGCCGTAAGCATTATCTCTATTATTCTACTCACAAAGAACGCTGAATCTTGGGGATATCTGATTTACGGTCTGCTGATTCTCTTGTTCGTCCCGCTTTTTTTCAGACGGGAGCTCCGAACGAAGCACCCGGTCATTGATTTATCCTTATTTAAAAACTCAACTTTCACCAATGCGAATCTATCAGTTATGTTAAGTAATCTGATGATGTATGCCGTATTGCTGATCATGCCTTTATTTATGACGAGCCAGTTTGGGCTTGAAACTTCCAAAAGCGGTATGGCGCTGTCCGTATTTTCTATTTTCATGTCGGCAAGCAACTGGGTCGGCGCTCAGCTGCATAATAAATGGGGCGCTCGAAAGGTCATCTTTCTCTCCTTTGCCATGATGGCGGGAGCCAATATTTTATTCTTATTGCTGAGTCAGTCCCATTCCATTGTATTTTTAATGGTTTCACTTATTTTAGGAGGACTCGCTTCAGGCGTCGGTTTAACAAGCATGCAGGTTTCTTCTCTATCAACAGTAGATGCCGGCATGTCCGGAACAGCCTCGGGTATCTTTTCAACCTTTCGATATTTCGGAAGCATTACTTCTTCCGCTCTTATCGGTCTGATTTCCGGATTTCATATCCTATTTATCATCTTAATCGGCGTTTCAGTCATCGGTATTTTTGTTTCTCTCGGAATTAAGCCTGCTGAAACAGCCAGCGTTCAAAAAAATTCAGCGTAATCGTTCGGGTTCTGAGATCATCTCAGAACCTTTTTTATTTTCGTTGTATAGTTTTTCTGCTTAATCTTTTCTATCAGAGTTGCTTTTCGATTTTCGTCTGCATAAGGTACTGTATCTGACTCTCATTCTGCCAGACTCTATTCCCAAGCTTTCAAATACGCAAAGAGAAAAGGGGAATTGATATGGTTCAGCCTCAAGACCAATTTCGGCCGCTCGCGCCTTCTTTAACAATTACTGCCGTCCAAAATGATGCGGAAGGGACAACTACCGATCTTATCGTCACGTATTCGCCTAATTCAGTGCTGTCTTTAGGCGGTGTCGTATTCAAACTGCCTGAAGGTTTTACTGCGACAACAAATGATACAATCAACAATTCCGCTCTATCAGCTTCGCAAATTTCTGAAGGCGGCAGAAAAGTCACACTGCCTCTCACCCTAGATATTCTCGGAATTGCGCAGTTTACGCTGACACTTAAAAATAAAACCCTGCCGGCTGAAGGGATCTATTCCTTTTCAGCAGAAAATACGGTTTTAATCATCGGCTCATTGCTTCCGGCAATGACTGAATTATATATTGAACCGGCAACCTTCGCATACGTGACTAACTTTTTAAGCAATAATATCTCCGCTATAAACCGAACCTCTAATACAGTTTCAGAATATATTCCGGCCGGCGCGGCTCCGCTTGGCATTGCCCTTACCCCCAACGGAAACCTCATTTATATTTGCAACTCGGGAGAAAACAGCGTTTCCGTGATCAGAACGGAAAACAATAGCGAACTGACAAAAATACAAGTGGGTGCTGTACCGTATAGCATTGTGATTACCCCTAACGGAAACTTTGCCTATGTGGCAAACCAGCAAAGCAGCAATGTATATGTGATCAACACTCAGACTAACGCCGTCATTAAGATCATTCCCGTTGGGCTTTTGCCATCAAGCCTTGACGTATCACCCGACGGACAGTCCGTTTATGTCGTCAACACGAACTGCAACAATATCTCTGTGATCGATACGGCGACAAATACAGTAACAGCAACGATTTTAATAACAAGCAGCTCCCCGGCGGATGTCGCTTTTTCTCCTGACGGAACAACTGCCTATGTAACAAATTTGAACAGCAACAATATTTCTATCATAGATACAAGCACAAAAACCATTTTGCAGAATGTCGGCACGGGCCAAAATCCCATTGGGCTGACAGTTACTCCGGACGGTGAGAAGGTTTATATCTTGAATTCAAGCGGCAGTGATGTGTCTGTTTTAAATACAGCAACAAACACAATCACGGCGTCCATACAGGTGGGTTTATACCCATACAGCGCCGCATGTACGCCCGACGGCTCAAGAATCTACGTAACAAACCTGCTGAGCAACCTCATTTCCGTGATTGATACCGCCTCTGATACAGTGGTGAATACCATCACATCAGAAATTTATCCCGGAGGCATTGCCTTGCGGATCTAAAAAAACAGTCCGGTGTCAACGTTTTTCACGTAACACCGGACTGTTTTATCCTTGCAAAGCGGTTATATTTTCTTCTTCTTCATGGTTATCCTTTACGAAAAGAATTCCCAATTCGTGGTGCTCTCCTTCATAAGTCGCACGCTGATCGAAACGAATCTCCCCATTTAACCCGATGACTTCCAGCTTTACGAACGCCCTGTTATTTTGGAGGGCTTCATAAAAATCAGACACGTGCTTGACGGATGTACCATTCACCTTCGTAATAATCTCGCCGATTTTCAGCTCCAGATCCTCCGCAGGCGTATTCGGGATAATTCCGAGCACCATTAAGCCCTGATCCCGTTTGGAAAAATAAAAAGGGGCCGCATTGTCGTTCAACCGCTGCTTCAGCGACAGGAATATCCGGCCGAACACCGCCGTCAATACGGCCGCTCCCGCAAATGGCGTCCACCAGATACTTGCCGCGCCAAAAGCCGTAATCACCAGACCCAGTATCGCGATCCGTTTCGCAGTAGTCTTAATGCTGATTGCCGGAAGCGATCCCTGTACCCTTTGTCCAAATCCTATGATATAAGGAATCCAGATAAGGTGGAAAGATCCTCCAGGAACTGAAAACACAGGCCACCAGGACAAATTTGATTCTAATCCGTTACCCGGCACCAGGATAAACAGCGGCAGCAGCCAAGCACGATTAGATATCTGCTGTCCGATCGGCAGGCCCCGGCTGCTTACAACCAGAGCCGGCGATGTCTTCACATGTGCCGAACGATAAGCAGCCGCACCTTCCGTAATGACCAATAGACCCAGCAAAACGGCTATAGCCGGCCAATTGATTTCGAAGCCTTGCGGAAACCGATTCAAAAAAGGCTCTGCCTGAAAAAGGCTGAGGCCAAAGCCAATGATCATACTCACACCGACAATATAAGCAGCAGACAGCCAGTTTGCGCGTAAGACCAGCGCTGCGGCAGCCGTTACAACGGCAATGATCCCGAGCATGCCGAGCGGAACCGATATCCCGAGCCCAAACATGATCACTGAAAGAATAATGCCGGGGATGAGCCCTTTTGTATATGTAAATTTCAGCTCATCGTAAATATCGGCAATTCTCGTATGAAATGTTTTTCGCTCCCGTTTAATCCTTGCATATCCGCAAGCAAGGCTTATGATCATGAAAAACCAGAAAAGCGGGTGTAAAAAAAACAGCCCCGCGCTTTTTAACAGTTCAATTGCCCATTCAACAGACACTTTCGTTCACCGCCTCAAGCCAAGCATTTTAATATTATTCTACCAAATTATAAATGGCTTGGATATCTTAAAAGGTTTATCTCTCCTGATTCATCCAGAGCGTCACATTAGACAGAGAGAAATCCTTTAAATAATGGTTTACCTCGACGTCCAACACACCGCCGATGAGGAGCATTGATCGTTTTATGTCTGTCAGATTGATTCCCAACCGTTTATGATTTTTCATTAAATAATTAAAATAATGCTCGGCGCATTCCTCATTAATATCGTTCACTGATTCTACATTTGTGTAATTGACTAAATATCTGCTAAAGAGCATTAGAAGACTTAGTGCTTTTGTAGCTGAAAATGTTACGTCTTGTGTTCGGTCTTTTAATTGTTCCACTAATTCATAGTATTTTTTTTCACGCACAATACTTGCCCTCTTCAATTGTGAACCCCCATTTTCTTCATACAGTTAAGCACGGACCAGCACAAACAGCGGCACTGGCGGTGCTACAAGCATTCTCGCTAACGTTATTCTTTTCAATACGATTAGTGCAGCTGTCCAAAACATGAAATAACTGTTCTTTTTAGAACCTTCTTCTATTGTAGGAATTAAACCATTAATAGACAACTTGCAAAAGTTTCATTTTAAATACATATTTTCTCGTTAGAAAGTCTCTCTCATATATTGATATCGGGCATTTGTTGTCCTTTATAAATGTTTATATGTGAAAAATTTTTAAATATCCTGTCAAAAACACAAAAAATATGTGACTTTTTAATCATTTTCTTTTAAGTCCATAGGAATAGGAGACGGCATCTGCCGTCTCCCTCTATTTTACAAATAATGATTTTAGCGCAGTTTGCAGCTGTAAATCATTTTTTTCATCAGTTTTTTTCACGTCGATCAGCTGGTTCATTTTCTCCGCCGTTCTCTGATCAATCACTCCGGATTTATTCAGCTTGTTTTGATCTTGAAAAGCAAGAACAGCCTTTTTCATTCCTTCACTGAAATAACCATCGTCCCTGCCCGGATCAAAGCTGAGGCCTTTTAACAGCACTTGCGCATGCTTCACGTCTTCATTGTTCATATCCAATTTGAGCGGCTGCTTTAACTGCAGCGGGCCTGCCTCGAAGTAATCAGGCTGTTTGATAGCGATGGTCGGCTTGATTCCCTTTTTATGAATCCAGTTTCCGTTAGGTGTCAGCCATTTATAAAGCGTCAGCTTAATATTGCTGCCATCCCCCATCGGTACTGCCTGCTGAACGGTTCCTTTCCCAAATGACGTATCACCGACTACATCATAATGCGCTGCTTCTTTTAACGCGCCGGCCAAGATTTCAGAAGCGGAAGCACTCCCTTTATCAGTAATCACATTCACGGGATATGGTTTTGTTTGCTTTAAAGTTGAGAAGTAACGTTTCTTATCGCCGTTCCGTTCCGCAATTTGGATGTAGGGCTGATCTTTAGTTACAAATTGTTTGAGAATCTCTTCAACGCTCTGTAAGTATCCGCCCGGATTACCGCGGACATCGAGGACAAGCCCTTCGATTCCTTTTTTCTCCAGCTTCTTTAGCGCCTCTGAAAAGTCCTCGGCTGTATGCTCAGAAAATGTAGAAATCGCGATATATCCAACCGAATGGCCCTGCGTTTTTTTGACGGAAGAAAAAACCGTTTCAAGCGGAATCTCTTCTCTCTTAATGTTGAAAGACAATTGCTTCTTCGTTCCCGGGCGCTGAATCTTGATAGAGACGCTGGAACCTTTCTTGCCTCTTATTTTCAGCACTGCGTCATTTAAATCCTTGCCCGACATCGCTTCCCCGTCAATGCTGATAATTTCATCATTCGGTTTCAGCCCCGCCTTTTCAGCCGGTGATTGTTTAAATGGAGAAACGATAATGATTTTGTTTTCGTCCATCCCTACTTCTGCGCCGATTCCTTCAAATGAGGAATCAAGCGAATCGGAAAACTGCTTAGCAGTCTGCTTGTCCATATAAACGGAATAAGGGTCATTTAACGTAGACAGCATGCCTTGTATGGCACCTTCCAGTAATTTTTGCCTATCAACCTTCTCTACGTATTCATTCGAAATTAAATCATACGCCTTTTCAATTTTATCCATTGCCTCGGTTCTATCAGAATCGGAGCGGTCTGACTGTGCTGCCGCTGTTACCGCTTGTGCTTGAGGCTTTTCTGCGTGAGGCATGTTCATTCCTGCGACAACGCCGGCTCCGCCAAACAGCAGACTCCCCGCTGCTATAAAAGCGATTATTTTTTGATTCATCCTTTACCTCCTCCTGTTGTGCCAGACTGTCTTTATGAAAACCTAGAGATAGTATATGTAAAGGATGGACATTTCATGTAAATCAGAGAAAAACAAAAAAGCCAGTCCGCATTGGACTGACTTTACTATATTTATACTCGCAAGAATTTGCGGATAGAGGTCAAACTTCCCCATACTCCAATGACTGCGCCAATCAAGATCAGCACAATCGACACTTGAAACACAAACGGATTATACGGCAGAAGGGAAACAAACGAACCTTGAACCTTCGGAGCTACCCAGCTGATTAAGGATTGATACGTACTTAACACAAGGGCGATCGGAATTACCGAGCCGAATACGCCGAGCAGCAGTCCTTCAAGGAAAAACGGCCAGCGGATAAACCAGTTCGTGGCGCCTACAAGCTTCATGATTTCAATTTCTTTTCTTCTGGCGAAAATCGTAATCTTAATCGTATTGGAAATTAAGAACATAGCCGTAAACAGCAGACCGATAATAAGAGCGATCCCGATGTTTCGTGAGACGCCGACCACTTTAAACAAACGGCTGACTTCTTCTTTTCCGTACGTCACCTTGTACACGTGGTCCAGTTTTTCTATTTTCTTTGCCACGTTAGGTGTATCATGCGGATCTGAAGTTTTCACGACAAATGCGTCATTCAGCGGGTTTTCCTGGTCCTGCATCGTTAAGGACTGTCCGCTGTCTCCAAAACTGTCGACCAAGCTATCAAGTTCTTTTTCCTTAGAAGAAAAACTGACGCTTTGAATACCTGAAATATCGTTGATTTGATCCTCCAGCGTGCCTTGCGCTTTCTTATCTGCTGTCAAATCTATCAACACTTTGATTTCCACTTCTTTTTCGGCGTTAGACGCCATATTGTTCAGATTAAGCATAATCACTAAAAACACGCCGACTAAAATCAGCGTTACGGTTACCGCACTGATAGACGCAAATGTCATCCACGTGTTTCTGCCGAGAGATTTAAAACTCTCACGCAAATGCCGCCCGAGAATTTTAATCATAAGAACCATACTCCCCTCTTGACTCATCACGCACAATGACACCGTCTTCGATTGCAATGACCCGTTTCTTCATGGTGTTCACGATTTCTTTATTATGTGTCGCCATTACGACAGTTGTTCCGCGGTTATTGACCTCTTCCAGCGTCTTCATGACTTCCCAAGACGTATCAGGGTCCAAGTTCCCCGTTGGTTCATCGGCAATGACAACGTCAGGATTGTTGACGATAGACCTTGCGATGGAAACACGCTGCTGCTCCCCGCCTGAGAGCTGATCCGGAAATTGTCTCGCTTTATGTTTCAGCTGCACAAGATCAAGCACCTCAAGCACCCGCTTTTTGATCACAGACGGCTGTTCGCCGATGACTTCCAAAGCAAACGCAACGTTCTCAAATACCGTCAGCTTCGGCAAAAGCTTAAAGTCCTGAAAGACTACGCCTATTTTTCGCCGCACGAAAGGAATCTCTTTTTCCTTTACAGAGGCGAGATCTTTATTGTTAATTAATATTTGGCCCTTTGTCGGCTTTTCTTCTCTGTATATCATTTTGATAAAAGTAGATTTGCCTGCTCCGCTCGGCCCTACTACATAAACAAATTCACCGGGGTGAATGGCGATTGTTATCCCGTTGATCGCTTTTACGCCGTTACGATACGCCTTATATACCTCTTTCATTTCTATCATGTAATCACCTAATCTTTTATGTCTTTTTATGTCATACACTTCGGATTCTTTGACAGCTTTATGACCCGTTCATATGTAAAAAGATGAAAAATCTGAAAGTTTCCTTTTTCAACACACTTCATTATACGTCAAATTTAGACATAATACTATTACAGTTTCTTTTCATCTGTTAAATAAAAAATCTTTGCCTCAAGATTCGGCAAAGATTTTTAGCCACTACTTTTTCTCTGACAGCCATTTGGCGATGGAAGCGGCTTCGGCATCATCAACTAGTCCGCCCGGCATATTGCCTCTTCCTTTTTCAATAATGCTTTGAATTTTTTCTTCATCGTATTTTCCGCCGACCTCTTGGAGATTAGGTCCTGAAACGCCTTCTAAATCCTTGCCGTGGCATCCTATGCAGCTTTGCTGATAAAGCTCTTCTCCTTCAGAGGCAGAGGCTTCCGTGCTGCTGCCGGTATCTGACTTCTCTTCCTTTGAATCATTAGATCCGCAGGCCGCCAATAGAACTGACATGGCAAACACAATCATTAGTATCGCTAGTTTTGATTTCATTTGTGAAAAGCAACTCCTTTACGAACTCAACCATATTATAACCCCGTTCACGCGCGTTTGAAACCCTCTCCAAGCACCTCGCTTGCATCTGTAACAATCACGAAAGCAGACTCATCAATTTGTTTGACGACTTGTTTCAGTTTTGTGAATTCGGTTTGGCCGGCTACACACATTAAAATCGGCCGTTCATCATCTGTATAACCGCCGACCGCAGAAATCTTGGTGACCCCTCTGTCAATTTTCTTAAAAACCGCTTCTCTGACAGCTTCCTCATCCTTCGTAATGATCAGCGCCATTTTCGAACGGTTGAAGCCCACCTGCACCACATCAATCGTTTTACTTGATACATACACGCCAAGCATCGCAAATAGACCCTGTTCGATGTTAAACACAAGCATAGCGGCAACAACGATTAAACCGTCAATCGTCGCGAGGCATGTGCCCAAAGACAAACCTGTATACTTATGGATGATTTGTGCGGCAAGAGCCGTGCCTCCTGTTGAGCCTTTTCCACGATAAACAATGCCGATTCCCGTCCCGATTCCGACGCCTCCAAAAATAGCCGCCAACAATTCATTATTGGTGGCAGGCTGCAGATCCCTTGTTAAAAACACCACAAACGGCAAAAAGATAGAACCCGCCAAAGTCTTCAGACCAAACTTTCCTCCAAGGATCACTACACCAGCGATAAATAAAGGAATGTTAAAAATCCACTGCACATAGGCAGCCTCAAAACCAAATGGCTGTAAAATCGTACTGATCCCGCTTACTCCGCCTGCCGCAATCCGGTTCGGAAGCAAGAATACGTTAAAACACACACCCGTAATAGCTGCCCCTATAAGAATATAGATATAATCCCGAAAAATCTGTAATCCCTTGTTTGGCATTCCATTCATATAAATCCTCCGTTCTTTCAATTGCTTCGATAGCATTTTAATCCTTCCCGTGAAAGAAGTAAATAACACCCAAATACCGTATTAATATGCTAAAGCAGCAGCGGATCAAATGAAAAGAAGCGGGACTCTTCTAAATGCTGTCGTCCCACAATCAAAAAGCCTCCGGTTAATTTTGCAATTGGTTAGATTTTCCTTTTTCATTTTCGGTGCAGCAGGCTGGTCTATTTATTCATCAAAAAAACACACCCGACTAACAGGTGTGTTTTTTCCTAAGAAAGCTTGGAGCGTAGATACGCATCTATAAATACGTCAATGTCTCCGTCCATGACCGCTTGAACGTTACCCATCTCTGTATTCGTACGATGGTCTTTTACAAGCGAATACGGATGGAAGACGTAAGAGCGGATTTGGCTTCCCCAGCCGATTTCTTTTTGTTCTCCGCGAATTTCGTCAAGTTCCGCCTGCTGTTCTTCAATTCTTCGCTGATACAGCTTAGACTTTAGCATTTTCATTGCTCTGTCACGGTTTTTAATTTGTGAGCGCTCAGTTTGACATGTGACAACCACATTCGTCGGCAAGTGAGTAATCCGAACGGCGGAATCCGTCGTATTGACGTGCTGGCCGCCAGCTCCGCTTGCACGATACGTATCGACTTTAATATCTTCCGTGCGGATATCAATATCAATTTCTTCGTTGAATTCCGGCATCACGTCACACGAAACAAAGGATGTGTGGCGGCGGCCGGATGAATCAAACGGAGAAATACGCACAAGACGGTGCACGCCTTTTTCCGCTTTTATATATCCATAAGCATTGTGCCCTTTAATCAGCAGCGTGACTGACTTAATTCCGGCTTCATCACCCGGGAGATAATCAAGCGTTTCAACTTTAAAACCTCTTCGCTCAGCCCATCTTGTGTACATTCGCAGAAGCATAGAACCCCAATCCTGGGACTCTGTACCGCCGGCACCCGGATGAAGTTCCAAGATGGCGTTATTTTTGTCGTACGGTTCGCTGAGAAGAAGCTGAAGTTCAAACTCATTGAATTCCTTCGTCAAAGTCTTTAATTCCTTCACCAGCTCAAGCTGAAGTTCTTCATCTGGCTCTTCCTTCAGAAGATCGTGAGTCATTTGAAGCTCTTCATGCGATTCACTCAATTTTTTATAAGAATTGACATAATCCTTCAATCCATTTGCTTCATTAATAACCGTCTGAGCTTTTTGCTGGTCGTTCCAAAATTCCGGATCAGCCATTTGCTCATCTAGCTCAGCGATTCGAGTTTCCTTTGTTTCGAGGTCAAAGAGACCCCCTAAAGTCAGCTAAACGAGAAGCCATATTTTCAAGTTCTGCCCTGATTTCAGATAATTCCATTTCATTCACCTCATTAAAAGATCCGAGGGCGCCGGATGTGCCTCCGGCGCGCCCCGGTCATTACGCTCACGCGCGAACCTATTCAGTCCGGCCGCAGCAATTTTTATATTTTTTTCCGCTTCCGCAATGGCATGGCGCATTCCGGCCGATATCCACTACTTTACGAACAGGCGCTTTTTTTGCCTGTTTGGATTCGTCGCCGTCTTGCGGCTGGTGAGCCGTTGTTTGGCCTTGTACAACCTCTTCACGTTCAAGGTTGCTTTCAATTTCAGCTTTCATCACAAACTTCGCAACTTCATCTTCGATAGACGCGATCATATGCTCAAACATCGTAAAGCCTTCCATTTGATACTCACGAAGCGGGTTAGTCTGCGCGTATGCCCGCAAATGAATACCTTGACGAAGCTGATCCATAGCGTCAATATGATCCATCCATTTTGAATCAACCGCGCGAAGCACGATTACTTTTTCAAATTCACGCATTTGCTCAGCGCCGAAATTCTCTTCTTTTTCATTATATTTTGTCAGAATCCGATCCATAATCAGCTCATGCATCTCATCTGGCTCTTTTCCGAAAATGTCGCTCTTCTCAAGCACGCCCTCATCAAGATAAGTGGTGTTCACCAGTTCAACAAGCCCGTCCAGCTTCCATTCCTCCGGAAGCTCTTCTTTTGGCGTGTAAGCGGCGATAGCCCGTTCAAGAGACGATTTAATCATATTCTCGACGATATCGCGCAAGTTTTCTGAGTCAATCACTTCGAAGCGCTGCTTATAAATAACTTCACGCTGCTGGCGAAGAACATCATCGTATTGCAGGAGCTGTTTACGTGAATCAAAGTTATTTCCTTCGACACGTTTTTGTGATGATTCCACTGCGCGTGAAACCATTTTGCTCTGAATCGGAGTGGAATCGTCCATTCCAAATCGGTCAAGCATCGCCATCGTGCGTTCGGCACCGAACCTGCGCATTAATTCATCTTCCATAGAAAGATAAAATTGTGTAATACCAGGATCTCCCTGACGGCCTGAACGTCCTCGCAGCTGGTTATCAATCCGGCGCGATTCATGGCGTTCCGTACCGACGACAGCAAGTCCGCCAAGTTCCTTCACACCTTCGCCAAGTTTAATATCCGTACCGCGCCCCGCCATATTAGTGGCAATAGTGACAGCGCCTTTTTGTCCGGCTTCTTCAATAATTTGGGCTTCCCGTTCATGGTTTTTCGCATTTAAGACTTGATGCGGAATGCCTTTGTTTTTCAAAAGCTTCGAAATTAATTCAGATGTTTCAACAGCAACAGTTCCGACCAGAACGGGCTGTCCTGTCATATAACGCTGGGCAACATCTTCTGCAACGGCCTTAAACTTTCCTTCCATTGAACGGTAAATTAAATCAGGACGGTCATCACGAACAACCGGCTGGTTTGTCGGAATCGTCACAACCTGCATATTGTATATGTTGCGGAATTCCTCTTCCTCTGTTTTTGCAGTACCGGTCATACCGGCAAGCTTTGCATACATCCGGAAGTAATTTTGGAATGTGATCGTAGCTAAGGTCATGCTTTCATTTTGGATCTCAAGCCCTTCCTTCGCTTCGATGGCCTGGTGAAGACCTTCACTGTAACGGCGGCCTTTCATGAGACGGCCCGTAAAGGAATCGACGATCACAACCTGTCCGTCCTCTACCACATAGTCAACGTCCTTCTGCATGGCGGCATGCGCTTTTAAGGCTTGGTTGATATGATGGTTAAGCGCGACGTTTTTGACATCAAACAAGTTGTCAATGCCAAATGCTTTCTCGGCTTTGGTCATTCCTTCTTCCGTCAGCTGTACGCCTTTTGTTTTCACATCATAGGTGAAATCCTTCTCAGCCTTCAACGTACGGACAAAGGCATTAGCCTGCACATACAGCTTGGTTGATTTTGCAGCTTGTCCGGAAATAATAAGCGGTGTTCTGGCTTCATCGACAAGAATGGAATCGACCTCGTCAATTACGGCAAAGTGAAGCGGCCGCTGCACCATCTGTTCTTTGTAAAGCACCATGTTATCTCTTAAATAATCGAAACCGAGTTCATTATTTGTAGAGTACGTGATGTCAGCCGCATACGCTTCACGTTTTTCTTCTTTCGTCATGGAATTTAAATTCAAGCCGACGGACAAACCGAGAAATTCATAAATTTTTCCCATCTGCTCAGCGTCACGGCTTGCCAAGTATTCGTTGACCGTCACGATGTGTACGCCTTTTCCGGATAACGCGTTTAAATAAACAGGCAGCGTGGAAGTTAACGTTTTCCCTTCCCCTGTTTTCATCTCCGCAATATTCCCGTCATGAAGAGCGACGCCCCCCATAAGCTGAACCTTAAACGGGAACATACCGGTTACGCGGCGGGAAGCTTCCCGTACGACCGCGAACGCTTCAACCAGAAGATCGTCCGGCGTCTCTCCTTTTTCAAGGCGCTCCTTAAATTCAATGGTTTTATGTTTCAATGCATCATCAGAAAGATTTTCATAATCTCCTCTGATCGCATCAATTTCATTCGCTTTTTTTTCGTATCTATTCAGCGTACGTTTTGTCGGATCAAACACTTTATTTAAAATTCCAAGCATCTATAACGCTCCTCTATCTTCACATGTCTTTTTCAGTGCATGTTTTAAATGATTTACTGGTCCATGTATACCTCTCATTATCATATCATACCTTCTGTTATTTCCAAAGAATTTGCAATTAATAATGAAGAAAAAAACCCTCCGCGAAAATCACGGAAGGCTGGGCTGCTTATTATTCGTTTGGTTCAATCAAGCCATATTTCCCATCATTTCTCCGGTATACTACGTTTGTCAGATTTGTTTCTGCATTCGTGAAAACAAAGAAACTATGGCCGAGCATGTTCATTTGTAAAATGGCTTCCTCACTGTCCATCGGTTTTAAATTGAACCGTTTTTGACGGACAATTTCCGGGCTGTCCTCGTCTATTTCATCCTGAACCGCAACGTCTGTTTCAGACGCGCTGCCGTTCGTGAATAAATGTTTCGGTGATTCCTGCTCGCGGAATTTGCGATTCACCTTTGTTTTATGCTTTCTTATTTGACGTTCCAGCTTGTTCGTTGCGAGATCAATTGCATTGTACATATCCTCGTTATGCACCTCAGACCGAAGCGCCAGATCAGTCATTGGAATGGTAACCTCAACCTTAGATTCTTTATCATTATAGAACTTCAAGTTGACGTTTACATCGGCATTCACGCTGTGTTCAAAATAACGCTCCAGCTTGCCGATCTTCTTCTCAACATGATCCTTTAACGCGGGTGTAACCTCAATATTTTCTCCTCTGATGTTATAGTTCATCAAAGAACGCCTCCCTTTTATATAAGGATATGTATCTATTTCTCTTTTACCCTTTACAATTCCTGCTGAAACGTAAACCTTGTGTGAAGATTCAGTGAACTTTGTCGAATTAAGGGCGATTTTCCCGAATAGCAGCTAATCTGAGGTATATGTATATGCGGTTTAAAAGAGAAAAAGAACTGTCCTTATATCATCTAATTCATAATAAAGGGTTCCATGCATTGATGGATGGTAAGCATCCATTTTCTATAATGTATAAGAAAATGTTCTTTTAAATAAGCACAAAATTCCCGAGATGGGAAGGTGAAAGAAACCAAGTGATCAAAATCAGCGAAAACCTCGTCAAAAGCTCGAATGCATATTTCGGCGCACTTCGTCTTCAATATGCGGAGAAGAAGAGAATGCGTTGAGTCCAAATAGAAAAAAGCTTGGATCAGATCATGATAAATCCGATCCCCTTCTGTTTTCGCCAAATTTTGGTCTGCCTCAATCAAATAACAAAGTCCCTCATCGATTGTAAAAAGAAGATGGTAATAGGCTGATAAAAGCGTATAATCTTCAATTCTGTTCAAGGCACTCACCTATTTACGCTTGTCATAATAACGCCCGTCAACCGTGATGTTGTTATACGGATTTAAATACGTTGTATGTACGGCACGCTTTTTTTTCAGCTTATGCAGCTCACTTTTTAAAGACAGCTTAATTCTTTGCATTTCCTGAACAATCTGCTGATCCCACGTTAATACAAGTTTGATCTGATTTTTTTCTTCATCTGAAAGAGGAAGCGATATCTGATTGATTAAACCTTCTCGTTTCGAAAGAAAATCTTCGATTTCTTTAACGAGTTCGTCACTTTCAGACGTCCCTTGTATATGTGTCAGCATGTTCTTCGTTTCACTGTATAACAGCTCCGTTTTCCTCATACAATTCCGCCTGATCCGTGCCGGTCTTTGCGCTCGATTTGAATCGCCTGTTTCCACGCATCACGAAAATCAGTAATGTAACCCTCAATTTCAGCCAAAATATCCTTATCACTTTGTATATTCGCTTCTACCAATTTACGGTGAATATATTCATACATCGCTCCCATTGAACCGGAAAGCTCAATGTCACGGTTAAGAGTAATATTTAATTCCTGAATAATGTTTTGTGCTTTGATGAGATTTACATTTTTACTTTCCATATCACCCAAATGAATAGCTTGATTTGCAAGTTTTATAAATTTCAAACAGCCGTTATACAACATAAGCGTCAATTCACCTGGAGTTGCGGTATTAATAGAATTTTGCTGATAAGCTGTATAAGGATTTTGGATTGCCATTTTTTACCCTCCGAATTACATAGATTGTGAAAGAAATTGCGTTAAATAGGTTGATTGCTCATTCATTTTTTGAATCGCCGTCTCCATTGCAGTGAATTTTGTATAATAGCGGTTTTCGATATTTGCGAGACGGTCCTTCAAACTTGTGATATCGGTACTGACCGTATTAAGACTTTTGCCGATTGAGAAATTATTGTTAGTCATCGTTGAATTTCCGGCTTTGTTTTCTATGCTTTTGACTGTATTTTTTAATGAGTCATTTAAACGGTTAATAATGCCTTTTTCACCATAACTGCTGCTGCTCGAACCGCCCGCAAACAAATTAACCACACTTTGAGGATCTTCTTCTATTTTTGCTTTCAGCTTTTCTTCATTTATCTCTAAGTGTCCTCTTTTTAAATAAGTACTTGAGGTAGTAATGCCGAATTCGGTTAATTGATAGGATTTTCCATCTACAGTGACGTTTGAATAGAAGTCAGTCCTCATTTGGTTTGTTCCGCCGCTTAAAATACTATCATTTCTTAAAAGGCCGCTTTTTGCTTTTTCTTCCCACAGCTCAACTTCTTTATCTGACATCGCCTCTTTTTGCTCAGATGTTAAAGGAGTATAATCTCTGTATTTTGTTTGTTGCAGCTTTTCATTGATGCCGTCAATTAATTCATTATATTTAGTAACGAAATCCTTAATTTTATTATAAATACCGTCTACATCAGTAGAAACGGAAGTTGTAATGGGACCGGTTTTTTCCGTTGTGCCCTTTAGTGTGTAAGTTACACCGTTTACAGCAAAAGTATTAGAGGTTTTTTCCATTGTAAAACCGTTGATTTTCACTTCTGCATTTTGCCCTTTTTGATCAGCAGTAAGTTTATTTTCAGCATCAAGTGTAAATCCGAGCTGATTGGACATAAAGCCCGCAGTCGTATCATCTGCTGCCTGAATACTGCCCCCTGCTCCAGTCGCTTTTGATGAGAAAGCAATCGTTTCAACATATTCAGAACCGTTATAAATCTTGTCTTTAAAAGCAGATACCCCTAAATTTGATTTGTTAATCTTAGCAATCACCTTATCAATTGTGTCTGTACTGCTGATGCTGATATCTACAGTTTTTGCCTCAGTTTCACCTGGCGCGGTGACATTAAATGATAAACTGTAATCACCAGCCGTGTAGCTTGTATAATTGGAAGATTTATATGTGGAAGAAGTCGCAAGTTTAGCTACTTCAACTGATGTTGATGTATTTTGAGCGCTGCCGGCCGCAGTAGCTGTCACAACTGCTTCATTTGAACTTGTAACTGTTTTACTATTATATACACTTGGATAGGTTAACGTATTTTTCGAAATATAATTTTGTAATTCACTTATTTTTGTATTGACTTCCCGATAGCTGTCACGCTGCCATTCAAGAAGCTGCTTTTTTTGTGTCAGTTTATCTAGCGGTACACGCTCCGTTTTCATTAAATTGCTGACGATTTCATCAACATCCATACCTGAAGCCAAACCTGTTATTCTTGTTACCATACCCAAACAACTCCTATCTTACATTGATTTATCAACTAGTAATCCTATAAACTCAGCCATAGCCGCATAAAAATCAAGCCATTGTTTTGGCGGGATTTCACGGATAACCGCTTCTGTTTTGCTGTCAACGACCTTCACGTAATATTCATCTAACTTTTCATGAAGCTCGAACTTAAGATGAACTTGGGACGGCTCCAAAAGCTTGTTGGCTTTCTGTATCGTTTGTTCAACTTGTGAAGACACCCCTTGCTCCGAAGCTGCTCCGTTTTTTACCGCCTCTTCATCTCGACCACTTACCATACGAGTATGATAAGCATCCCAAATAGATTCAAATGATGTAAAACGTTCAATATTCAATTTTAACCATCCCCCATTTGATGATCTACCGTTTATATCGACTAAGTTCAGTTAAATTACATGTTTTTTTGGAAAAAAACTCATGTTGATTCATAGTAAAATGATGAGTAAAAGAGTAAATAGTTCAACTCATTTTATGAAAAATTTCATTTTAACATAAGGATCGGTTTCAGAATAAAAATCATCTTAAATTGAAGACGCTGACGAAGAAGATTAATGAAAGGAGATATTTATTTCTACAAAAAAAAGACCTTAGCAAAGCTAAGGTCTTTGTGAACGTGCTGTTATTGTAACAATTGAAGAACTGATTGCGGCTGTTGGTTCGCTTGAGCAAGCATAGCTTGAGAAGCTTGAGAAAGAATGTTGTTCTTAGTGAACTCGCTCATTTCTTTAGCCATGTCTACGTCACGGATACGAGACTCAGCAGCTGTTAAGTTTTCAGAAGAAGCACCAAGGTTATTGATTGTATGCTCTAGACGGTTTTGAACCGCACCAAGTTTTGAACGTTGAGTTGAAACTTGTTTAGTCGCTGCGTCAATAGCAGAAAGTTGGTTCTCAAAAGAGAATTTTGCTTTGTCTTCGTCTGATAGATCAGCGCCATCTGCCGCTTTTCCAGTTAGTTTTGTAACGTCTAAGTCAGCAATTTTAAATCCTGCTACTGCGTCCCCAGCAGCGTTTGTTGTATCTGCTGTTCCAAGAGATTTAACAGACATGTCCTCGATGTTTACTGTAAGAGTTTGTTGGTCGTTTGCGCCAATTTGGAATTGAAGCTGATTTCCGCTTGCAGAACTGAAATCACCATTAAGTAGGTTCTTGCCGTTAAATTGAGTACGGTCAGAGATACCTTTACTTGCTCCGTCAACGCCACCGATTTCTTCTAGTAAAGAACCGATCTCATCTTGAATTGCTCCAAGATCAGTAGTATCTTGAGTACCTGTGTTGTTAGCTTGAACAGCTAGTTCACGCACACGTTGAAGGATAGAGTGAGTTTCAGTTAATGCACCCTCTGCTGTTTGGATAAGAGAGATTCCGTCTTGAGAGTTTTTAGAAGCCATGTCCAGACCTCTGATTTGTCCTCTCATTTTTTCAGAAATCGCAAGACCAGCAGCGTCATCTCCAGCACGGTTGATGCGAAGACCTGAAGAAAGTTTCTCCATGTTTTTTTGTGAAGCATTGCTGTTTGCTGAAAGCTGGCGGTACGTGTTTAATGCCGCAATATTGTGATTAATTCTCATTTTGTTGTTCCTCCCTGAATATGTTTTATAGCACGTCCTTGTGCTATGTGATGTAACGGCTGAAGTCCAATGTACTCCCTGCCGGTTACATATTTAATATCGGACTGTGCTTAAATTTATTAATACAAAAAAGAAAAAAATCCTCACTTTTTTTGTGAGGATAGCGCAGATAATAGATTGTTGGAAAAAGAAGCTGCCCGATTGTTTTCTTCTTGAATCGTCAAATAGATTTCTTTTCTGTGAATATCAATATGCTTTGGAGCATCGATGCCCAATTTCACCTGATCTCCTTCAACAGCAATAATTTTCACTTCAATATCATCGCCAATTTGAATCGCTTCATTGATTTTCCGAGATAAAACTAACATGATTCTCCTCCGATCGGATGCTTTGTCGTATATGAGGAGTTGTGTAATACTACTTGCTTTGCCAGCATATTTTTACGATTCACAATAATTGGAGCTAGCAAATTCGCTGTTGATTTCTCAAAAGGCTCTTCCATTGTTAATATTGTCATGACTTCAACATCTTCAATATTTTCAATCTCCAAAAGCTCTGCTGCGGATTCACTAAGATCAAATTCGTAATCTTTAAAAAAGACGAACGGACTTACGACAATAAACGCAAGGTTCTCTGTTACGACTGACTGCAAAACAACGAACGGAGAGTCTTCTGAAAGCGGCAAAATGACAAACTGTTTTTCTTCTGAAAATCCAGGGAGCCCGCTTTCAAAAACAATCATTTGTTCTTCTTTAACGTTCGTTTGGCCATGGTATTTTGTTTTAATGAACATTGTTCACGATCCTTTTCATTTTTACTTTTCAACCTTACGCTTTTTTAGGATATACTACATCTATTTTTAAATCAGGATATTGCAGCATGTCAACCTTAACGTTTCCGGGCGTATAATCAATGATTGGTTTACGCGGCGCTGCCTGAATAACCGGTTTATGCGGCGTTACATTTATATGAAGCTCCGATGGCGTGTAATCGACTTTTACTCTTGAAAGAGATGGAGTGAAATTTTTACCCAATTCAATAGGATGATGGGCAGCGTTTCGTTTCGCCTGGGAAGCAATCGGGTTTCCTCCATTTTCAATCCTCATGAGCTCGTCTCCTTCATCTGCAGCTCTTGCTATTCCATTAAGTACATCTTGACGGCCTTTTTGTGCAGCTTCTTCTATCCTTTTAAATATATGTTTCCTGTCTAAGTCTTCCCAAGCTTTTGTTTGATCTATCGTAAGTTTTGAAGGTGTTACTGACATATCCAGTTCAGCCTCGGGCTGTTCGATTTTTAAATCCGCTTCAGGCTGCTCCATTTTTACGCTGGCCGGAATTGTTGTCAAACTAATTTTGGCAGGAATACTTTGCATGGCTAACATCGGTATCTCCATCATAATGCCTCCTAAATTGTAAAAAAAGCGGACTCATTAAGAGCCGCTTACTTTAAAAAGTCAATCAATGTAGGCTGAACGATTTTCGCATTTACAGCCAGTGCTGCTCTGTGAACACTTGCCTGAGCAATAAAATCGGTTATCACTTTTTCAAGTTCTACGTCTTCATTATCAGATAATACTTTTGTAGCCGTCTCTTCCTGTGTCTCTAAGCGTTTATTGATTAATTCTAATCGGTTATATCGCGCACCAATATCAGAACGTTCGGCGCTCATGCCGTCAGTAAACTGATCAATGTCTGATAAAGTTGATTTCATATCGTCTACCGATCCTGAATTTAATGCATTTTCAAGCGATTCAAGCATTTCAAATACATTTTGACCGCTTGCTGATGTACCTCCGAAGGCAGATTTCGGATCTGAGTTCACCTTTAAAGTCATATTACTTGAAATATTGACATTGACATCATCTGCGTCAGGTATGGTATAAGTTCCATCACCATTATCCACTACCGGAGGGCTATCTGAATTAGTTCCATTAAATATATAGCGTCCATTTACCTGTGTATTGGCTATATTAAGAAGCTGTTCTTTTAGTTGATTAACTTCAACGCCTATAGATTTTAATTCAGCCTCGCCATTTTGGCCATTTTTAGCTTGAACGACAAGATCCCTTACTTTTGACAATACATCAATACCTTCAGTAATGTTCGTTTCTGTATTTTCGAGCCAAGTAAAGGCTTGTGAAGCATTGCTTTGGTATTGTTTAACCTGAGATAACTGCGTATTATATTTTAAACTTTTCATAGCAACAATCGGATCATCAGAAGCCTTAGAGATTTTTTTACCTGATGAAACTTGAGATTGAAGTTTATCAAGCTTAGCGTAGCTTGAACCAATATAGCGCAAGGAGTTTTGCTGAATCATACCTTGTGTTACTCTCATTTACCCGTCACCTATCTTCCGCCGGCACCCATGCCGTTTATCACTTTATCAAGCATTTCATCTTGTAATGTAACCATTCGCGCGGCAGCATTGTATGCATGCTGAAATTGAATCATGTTGGTCATTTCTTCGTCTAATGAGACTGCACTCATTTGCTGGCGGTTTAAATCAGCAGCATTCAGCTGTGTTTCTGTGTTAGCCGCTAAACGGTTCGCCTCTTGTGTTTTGATGCCTAATTCGCCTATTAAACTTGCATAGTAATCTAAAACCGTGGTTTTCTTTCCGCTAATTGTTATATTACCGGTTAAAACACTTGCTAGTTTTGTGGCATTTGAATTATCGTTAGCTTCGCCGCTTAATGAAAAAGCAATGTTTTGGCCTTTTGAATTTATAATGCTGTCAGTCACTTTAATCTTAGCGGCTGCTCCTTTTGCAGGATTCGCTTCCCCGCTGCTAAAGTCAAAGAAATCGCCGCCTTGTTCACCGCTGGCGGTTAAGCCATTTCTGTGCACCTCATTAAAAGCTTTAGCAAATTCAAGCGCCATGTTATCAAGATCAGAAAGCATTTCTGGATAAATGCCTTTTTCTTCTCCATCTGCCGTCACATACCCGTATGATTGGATAAAACCTAACAAAGAGCCGTTGCTGCTGAATGAATCTGCCTGTATCTCGGAATCCCCGATAGACACACTTTTTGCCAGGCCGGTTTCTTCATCATAATTTACTTTTAACTCTGTAGCCTTGTAATCTTTCCCGTCCAAAACAGTTCCAAGAGACTGTTTGTTCTTATCAAGGATTTCAATTGATACAGTACCTTCAGATGAGGCAAGTGCATTTCCACCTGATTTATTATAGCTGACCTTTATATCAACTAAAGATGACAATTTATCAAGAAGCACATCTCTTTGATCATACAAGCCGTTTGGAAGATTTCCCGATGGTTCGACCTGTGCAATCTGCTGATTTAAACTGTTTAATTGAGACAGCAGGGAGTTAACATCTAAGACACTGCTATCAAGTTCAGTTTTTAAATTTGACTGAACATTTGTAAGTGACTCAGAAATATGATTAAATGTACCAGCAACATCCTGTCCTTTTTGAGAAACAACAGAACGTGCGCTGTCTTCATTTGAATTGTTTGTTAATTCCTGTAATGACTTCCAAAAAGAATTAAGCACACTGCTTAAACCGCTGTCATCGGTTTCATTCATTACACCTTCCATTTGCCCGAGAGCTTTAGCCCTAGTATCATAATATCCCGAGTTGTTATTCTGTAACCGATATTGATAGTCAAGAAAGCTGTCTCTTATCCTTTCAACTGACTTCGCTTCTACACCGGTTCCTATTTGTCCCGCTACTTTTTCCGCGTTTTTTGAAACAGCAGGAAACGAGCTTGTTGCCTCTAATGAGACCCTTTGTCTTGTGTAGCCATCTGTATTTGCGTTGGCAACATTATTAGCTGTGGTGCTTAAAGCAGCCTGCTGAGCACTTAGCGCCCGCCTTGCTGTTTCAAGGCCCATAAAGGTCGATGACATGTTCAAATCCTCCGTTCTAAGCTTGTGAATCAAATAATTTTAATCGGCTTCCCGCCGGATGGTTTGCTTGAACTGATTGTCCGTAATTAATGTTATTCTCCTGGGGAACAAGCATATCAAACGTAAGGGAGATAAATTGCAATGCCTGTTTCGTAAGCTGTTTATTCAGCTCATTTATTTCCTTTAAGCCGTTAAGCTGTTCAGAAAGCGATTGAAATAACTGTTCAAGCTCGGTTTTTTCCTTACCGGAAGCCTTTTTTATGCATGCTGTAACTGTATTGTTTTTACCAAAACCCAAAAATTCAGAAGTTGCTTTCATCCGTTCTTCTTCTACTTGTCCAATTGCTTGTATATATTTTTGCTCTTTTGTCAAAATGTTAGAAAGCTCTTTTGTTTTGCCGGCCTTTAGCGCTTCGGTTTTTTCTTCAGAAAGCGTGAGCAAATGTTCATGCAGAACGCAAAGTCGCTTTAATTGTTCAATAATTGGCTTTGCTGACATCGGCTTTCTCCTTTTTTATTGCTTTTTATAAAAATTCACCATGTTTTCCGCAATGCTGTTTCCGTCCACTTTATAGGACCCGTTTTCAATCTCGGCTTTAAGCTGTGCAATTTTTTCCTGACGAGACTTAATGTCTGATGCATTTTGGAGTTCTTTTGCCTGTGAAGAAATTTCAACTTTATCTTTAGGCTGTGCAGATGTTTTTTGCACGGCTTGTTTATCGTAATTTTTTTGATATGGATTAACGGATTGTGTTCCAAATTGATTGATTTTCATAGGATTCCTCTCGCTTTCCGTTGCAGTCTTTAAACAATCTAACCCTTTTATCGACTGCGTTTTCAGTTAGTTTAGGGAATCAGCTGTTTTTGGTATTATAGGCATAGTATGTGTCTTTAGTACCATTTCCGCCCTTTGATTTCGCAGCGGTTTCTTGGTTCAAACGGTCCATTTGCCCCTCAATATCTGACTGGCAAGCCTTGCAGAATTTGCCTTCCCGTATTGATGTACCGCACCTTTCACAAGGATATGCCAAGTTCGGAAGATGAGTGATTTGAATTCTTTTTTGTCTGATGAATTTTAAAATCAGCTCTTCTTCCACACCTGTTTCCTCGGTAATGCGGTTAAGTGTGGATTGCCGGTTTTCTTGTTTTCGTAAAAATTTATATACAGTTTCAAATGCTTTTTCTTCTTCCTTAATACACGCCTGACATACAGTTTGCAGCTTTGTTTTTAAAAATAAAGCATTGCACTTTGGACAATTCGCCAGTTCACCCATCGTTTTAACTCCTATTCTTTAATATGCCTGTTATATTTCTAAAAATTATATCGGCACAAATACAGAATGATTTAGCTTCTGATTAAAGTAAAAGAGGACACAGAGCCTGCTTTTCCTTTTTCCAATAAACAACGGGCTGCATGGTGTAAGGTAGCGCCTGTGGTATAAAGATCGTCGATTAATATGACATCCATATCTGCAACGGAATTAATTTCAGTATCAAAGACACGTTTGAAAAGGAGCCGTTCCGCTTTGTTTTTCTTGGATTGTTTTTCATTATCCAGACGGGTTAGGGAATGAATGATGGGCCGGTCTAAACATTTCGCCAGAAGTTCTGACTGGTTAAACCCGCGCTCTGCTTTCCGTTCCTCACTCAGCGGGATTGGAATAAGCACATAGCTTTTTTCAGGATAGACAGTTGAAAATTCCGATGCAAAATCAGTCTTAAAAACATGCAAAAGCTCTGCGTCTCCTCTGAACTTAAAACGGGCCAGCGATTCTTTCATCATCTCATTATATACATAAACAGAACGGTTTCGGCTTAAAAGGAAGCCTCTATCAATCCTTGATTCCCATTCGGTGCAATCGGGGCATTTTTCATTTGTGTTTTGAGGTCTGCCGCATGAAGGGCAAACCGTTCCTGTGATCCTTTGTAATTGTCTTTTGCACGGATGACAGACCTTTTCGTCCGGCTCTAATAAAAATAAAGATCTCCACGTAAGAGATTGAGAAAACTGCGAATCACACAATAAGCAGTTCAGCTTTTTTGCTCCTCCCTTTTTTTCGTCACACAATTATCGCCTGGGCCGGCTGACACGATAGCAGCCGATTCAGCCAATATAACAAGCATCGCCGTATTTTTCTGTTTATCAACAAGTTCGGCTTTGTTATACGCAATCTTTTTTTTATCTGTAACATAGCTTGGTTTCACTTGGTTTAAAGAAAGTGCCAGTACATCATTCATGCATACTGGGCATGTGCATTTCATATGAAGCTGATCAATATAACGGTCAAGAAGCTCTTTCATCACGATTTCTTTTGAATTGACAAGCATTTTTACAGCTCCTCGTTGAATGTTTGAGTATACTGTAACATGTTTTTACAAATTAACTAGTCTATTAATTCGTTTTTTCTTGCCAATTTATTCATTTCGTTTATATGTTTTCTGGCATCTATCATACTCTTTGTTTTTCCAAAGTGAAAATATATGACGTCACCCTGAGCATATTTTTTATGCCGCCCTGTCCTTCCGGCGATTTGGACGAGTGCGCTCTCAGTAAATATAGGCGATTCAGCTCCCAATACGCCAGTCTGCACCATTGGAACAGTAACCCCTCTTTCTAATATGGTCGTTGTGATTAATACGTCAAGCCGGCCGTCCCTGAATTGCTGTACTTTCTCTTTTCGGTTCTTATCTTCCGCATGAACACCCGCTGTTCGATATCTCATGTCGGCGAAACAGGCAGTAACCTTCTCTAAAACGGAAACAGACGGCACAAATAAAAAAACAGGTCTGCCTTCTTTCACATGCTGTTCTACCCATATTTTCACCTGTTTCGGAATTTTGCTTCCGGCTAATTTTTTTTGCCAGTTTCCGCACCAGCAAAAACGTGGTTCAGGCAATGGTTTCCGATGATGTCTTGCGGGTATGCGAACCGATTTTAACTTCCCTATATGCGCTTTCTTTTTTAATTCTTTGGAAGGTGTTGCACTTAAATAAATGAGAGTGCTGTTTTTCTTTCTTGCTTTTTGAACAGCAAACTGGAGAGTTTGATCAGCAGAATAAGGAAAAGCATCAACTTCGTCTATGATGATGACGTCAAATGCTTCTTTGTAACGTAATAGCTGATGTGTCGTTGAAATCATCAGCGGGGACAAGCTCCCATTATCTTCACTCCCTCCGTAAAGGGCTGAGACCTTTGAGGTCTGAAAGGCGGTTTTCAGCCTTGGGGTAAGCTCTAGTACGACATCGGTGCGCGGTGTTGCAATACATACACGAAATCCCTGATTTAACGCAAACTCAATGCCCGGGAATAATATTTCGGTTTTACCTGCGCCGCAAACAGCCCAAATAAGAAGCTCTTCCCTTTTGGTTATCGCGTCAATTAAAATATCCGCGGCTTTTTGCTGCCCAAGAGAGAGTTTACCTTCCCAAGTAAGTTTTATAGGCTGCCACCTTGCTTCCACCTCCTTTATCCATGAATATAAGAAAATGTTCTCGCTTACTCTTCCCATCATGACACACGAACGGCAATACATTTGATTTTTTTCATCTGAGCATGACCAGTAGGAAGAAAAATACCGCTGGTCATTTTGGCCGCACCTGTTACAAAAATAACCCTTTTTATTTTTGATGATTGATTTTTCAGCGGAAATAAAACCATGCTCAATATGCCAGTTGATAATTTCCTCAGAGAATGGGATTTCAGTTCTAAGCAAGTGGCGCTGATGAAGGAACTGCTGCAGATCAGCAGAGAATAAAGGTTTCTTTTTCAACTCAGTCTGCATAACGCATTGCCTCCTTGGGAAAAAGTATGCCTGACCGAAAATTCTCTGTCCAATCTAAAAAAACAGAATATAAAAAAACCTCCGCCTCTAAAACGGAGATTTCCGATTACATAAAACACCAGCCGATACCGATCGCGCCTTCGCCCAGATGCGTGCCGATAACCGCGCCAAAGTAACTGTTATAAAAATCGACGTGCGGATACTTTGCAGAAAGCTCTTTAATGATTTCATCAGCTTCTTCTTCCCTGTTGGCATGGATTACGGCCGCCTTCATCGGCAATCCTTTGCTTGCATCTTCTTCCAAAAGCTCATATATCCGCAAAATCGCTTTTTTACGTGTTCGGATCTTTTCAAAAGGAACAATTAGCTTATTGTCAAAATGCAAAATAGGCTTTACCTTTAGAAGGCCCCCAATAAAAGCCTGCGCACTGCTTAAACGCCCGCCTCGCTGAAGATGGGCTAAATCATCGACCATAAAATACGCCCGCTGTGTTTTTTTCATTTCATCCAGCTCTTTTAAAATGTCTTCAGGAGCGTACCCTCTTTTAATCAACTGCGCTGCTTTAATTGCAAAAAAGCCTTGGACAAGACAGCTTATCTCAGAGTCAAACGGATAAACTTCAATATTATCCACCATTGCATTAGCAGAGGCCGCACTGTTGTATGTGCCGCTTATCCCGCTTGAAAGATGAATGCTAATAACGGCATCGTACGTTTTTCCAAGCTCTTCATACAAAGCAAGCAGCTCACCAAAGGCCGGCTGTGATGTTGTGGGAAGCTCATCATGTTTTTTTACTTCCTTGTAAAAGCTTCGCCAATCGATTTCTGTTTCCTCACGATAGGATTCGTTTCCGAATACAACATTAAGAGGAATCATATGTATATGATTCTGCTCTCTTATTTCTTTTGGAATATACGCGGTACTGTCTGTTACCACAGCAATCTTCATGTCTTTGTTACCTGCCTTATAGATTACTTGATCTTTTTCATATTTAAGAATACAAATATTTTTCATTATAAAAAAGACCTGCCATAAAAGGCAAGTCTCGCTTATCCTATCTCATTTCTACCCAGCCATTTTTAATCGCGACCACAACTGCTTGCGTCCGATCGTTTACGTTCATTTTTTGCAAAATATTGCTGACATGATTTTTGACTGTTTTTTCACTAATAAATAGTGATTCACCTATACCGCGGTTGCTTTTACCGTCTGCAAGCATTTGCAGCACTTCACATTCCCGCCTGGTTAGAATATGTAATGGTCTCCGAATTTCCGGATAAACCTCATGCTGAGGATGGGCAGAAACACCGCTTGTTGCAAGACGTCGAAACTCGTTTACAAGATTGTGAGTGACCTTCGGATGGAGATATGAACCGCCTTCCGCCACCACTTTAACTGCTTCGATCAAAGTATCAGCGTCCATTTCTTTCAGCAGATAACCTCTTGCGCCTGTTTTTAAGGCATGTGTCACATAATTTTCATCATCATGAATAGACAAGATAATTACTTTTGATTCGGGATACAGCTCTACAAGCTGCTTAGTAGCTTCCACACCATTTACATTCGGCATATTAATATCCATAATGACTACGTCAGGATGATAGTGCTCAACAATACGAGCTGCCTCATCTCCATCGTCACCTTCTGCTACCACTTCAAAGGTAGGTTCAAAATCTAATATTCGCTTAACACCTTCACGAAATAATTGATGGTCGTCGATAATAACAATATTTACTTTAGTCACAAGCCACGCCTCCTTATGTTATTGTTCTATATACTCTGCTATTCGGTCAATATGCCTTTTGGCTCTATTTTACAAATTATAGAGTAAGAGATAATGGAACCTTTATCATGATGAATGTCCCAAGACCTATTTTAGAGTCTATCGTAATAGTCCCCTCAAGCAAGTCTACTCTCTCTTTCATCCCAAGCAAACCAAATGATTTATTCTTTTTCTGTTTAGTATCCTTCACATCAAAGCCTTTTCCGTTATCCTTTATCATTAAGATAACAAAATCTTTTGTGACCTCAACTTTGACTGTTATTTCTTCTGATTCTGAATGCTTTAATGCGTTAGTCACTGCTTCCTGTGCGAGCCTGAAGAGCGCGACTTCAAACTGAGGCGCTATTCGCTTATCTTCCGTATCACCGATGCACTGAAAATGTATTTTGACCTTTCCGTTGTACTCCTCGGTTGTATAAAGATATTTTCTCAGCGTGGGGATCAGACCCAAATCATCTAGAGCCATCGGTCTTAAATCATATATAATCCTTCTGACTTCGTAAAGGGCATTTCGCACATTTTGCCGCAGGTTTTTAATTTCCTGAAAACCGTCTTCAGTGCCCCGGTCGCGAAAGATCCGTTCGATTAATTCGGATCTCATCATCACATTTGCCAGCATCTGCGCGGGACCGTCATGAATTTCTCTGGAAACTCTTTTTCTTTCTTCTTCTTGGGCTTCAATAATCCTCAATCCAAAGTCCTGTTTCGCCTGAGCGTCTGCTAGAAGCAATCCGACTTGCCGCAAATCCTGATTCAGATAGTTTAACACCACAGTAATTTGGCTGACTAACGATTCTGACCGTTCAATAATTTCCTGAAGGCCTAACAGCCTGCGTTCTAAATCATCCCTGCGCTCCCGCAGCTGCTTTTCACGCTGCTGAATCATTGTCAGTTCGACTTGAAGTTTATGTGCTTTTTCATAGGCATTGCGGATTTCCTCTTCACTGAATCTATGAAAATTGCGGCTGACCTCTGATAAACGGTTTCTGGCATGGCGGGTATGCACTTCTAGCTTATCACCAAGGTCAATCACTTCATATACCTGCTGTTTGATTTGTTTCAATTCTTCAACCAGCTGCTCATACTGCTGGCGGGACTGTTCCCCGATCTGAAAAACCTCGTCCTTGCTCCCGTCAACGGTCTTTAGCATCTTCATTAGAATAGAGTCCAGCACTTTGGAATCCATCTTTGTTTTATTCATAGATCTCCCTCCGTAACGGTGATGTCATATATTTTTATTATAAATGTAATTGATCTGCAATTTGTGTCGAATTATAATGAAAGAATGCGTATATTCAAGAAAAAAACATTTTTATATATTTTCTTATTCTAATAATAACAAAATACGCACAAAAATTCTAAAGCCTGTTCGAATTTGTAAAAGCAGGTATTTATGCCTGTCAGGAGGGTCAGCAAGCATGCTGCACAGCTATTTAACTGTGAAAGAAGCAGGTGAACACGAAATTGTGATTGAAAAATCCCGGTTTATCTGCCATTTAAGCCGTGTTTCTTCTGAAAAAGAGGCACAGGAATTTATTCAGGATATAAAGAAACAGCACTGGAATGCCACCCATAACTGTTCTGCTTATATGATTGGCGAAACCGATCATATCCAAAAAGCGAATGACGACGGAGAGCCAAGCGGCACAGCCGGCGTGCCTATGCTTGAGGTATTGAAAAAACGCGGACTCAAGGATACTTGCGCTGTTGTAACACGGTACTTCGGAGGAATTAAGCTTGGTGCGGGCGGACTGATTCGCGCTTATGGAAAGTCAGTGTCTGAGGGTTTAAATCATATAGGAGTCGTCGAGCGGAAGCTGATGAGGATCATGCATACTTCTGTCGATTACACATGGCTCGGAAAAGTAGAAAATGAATTAAGAGAATCGCCTTATCAGCTAAAAGAAATCCATTATGCGGAACACGTCGAATTTGAGACATACGTAGAAGAGAAAGAGAAACAAGCCTTCTCTGAATGGATTACGGATTTAACAAATGGAAAAGGTGATAATACAGAAGGAGATTTGACGTATCTTGAAAAAGTCGTCAACCATCTAAAGGAGACAGAATAATGGCTGAACGTGTAAGAGTACGGGTACGTAAAAAGAAGAGTAAACGAAAGATAATTTTCAAGAGAATCTTAGTGCTGTTTGTCCTTGCCTTATTAGTTGTTGTCGGGCTGGGTGGATATAAATTATACAAAACCATCAGTGCCGCGGATGATTCGTACGACGCACTCTCACGGGGAGATAAATCAGATCTTCGGAGCGAAGTGGTTGATATGAAGAAAAAACCATTTTCCATCTTATTTATGGGAATTGAAGATTATTCGACAAAAGGCGAAAAAGGCAGATCCGATTCTCTTATCGTCGTCACTCTCGACCCAAAAAAGAAAACGATGAAAATGCTGAGTATTCCCCGTGATACACGGGTTCAACTGCACGGTGATACGACAGGAAATAAAACAAAGATAAATGCAGCATACAGTAAAGGCGGCAAAGAAGAAACTGTTGAGACTGTTGAAGACTTTTTACAAATACCGATTGATAAATATGTAACAGTAGATTTTGACGGTTTTAAAGACGTAATTAATGAGGTTGGGGGAATTGATGTAGATGTTCCTTTCGATTTCAATGAAAAAAGTGACGTTGATAAGTCTAAAAAGATCTATTTTACTAAAGGCAAAATGCATTTAGACGGCGAGGAAGCACTTGCTTATGCACGTATGAGAAAACAAGATAAGCGCGGAGACTTTGGACGTAATGACAGACAAAAGCAGATCTTGAATGCCATCATCGATCAAATGTCTAAAGCAAGTAACATTGCAAAGATTGATAAAATTGCACAAACAGCGAGCAAAAACGTTGAAACAAATATTCGAATCACTGAAGGTTTAGCATTGCAGCAAATTTACAGCGGATTTTCCAGCAAAAACACAGAAACATTAAAAATCACAGGGTCTGACCTCTATTTAGGGGGCACGACCAGCACCAAAGGAACGTATTACTTTGAACCGGATGCAACCAACCTTGCCAATCTTCAGAAGGAGCTTCAAGATTATTTAGACTATAGGCCGGAAAGCAGCAGTTCAACTGCTGACGGCACCGGCACTGATGATTCGGCCAGCTCGACATCCGGAAGCACAGGCAATTCCAGCGGCTCGACGTCCGGAACGACTGGTACTGATGATTCTACAAGCAGTTCAAGCTCAGACAGCTACAGCAATAGCAGCTCCGGCAGTTCAAGTTCCGATAGTACTACAAATTCAACAACTGGTTCTTCTTATTAAAATCATTCCCGGTCCTCTTTTGGATCGGGAATTTTTAAATCATTTACCTTTACACATTAAAAAAGCTCGGGCCTAGGGCCGGAGCTTTTTAATTTCTTTTGACAAGCCGTTTATAGAACTTTGTAAACGGCTTAAATTGTTCATTCACCAACCCTGTTACCTCTGCAATGATCTGCATAAATACAATCAAGGTGAAAATGATCAACAGCGAGAGCCAGATGGTGGCGCTCGTCAGTAATATCGCGCTGATGCTGAAAATAAACCCGATTAGGTATATGATGATAACCGCCATTCGGTGGGACAGCCCAAAGGCCATCAGCCGGTGATGGATATGTGATTTATCTGGCGCCGATATTGGCTGTTTATTTAAGATTCGTCTTATGATGGCAAATGTCGTGTCAAAAATAGGAACGCCTAATATAATAATCGGAATAACAATACTGAATAAGGTTACACTTTTATACAGGCCTAGCAGTGATAAGATTGAAATGACATATCCTAAAAAGAGTGATCCGGTATCTCCCATGAAAATTTTAGCCGGATGAAAGTTATAGAACAAAAATCCTAGTGTACTCGCTATAACGACGAGTGAAAGTGACAGAATCAGGATTTTTCCGCCGGACAGCGCCATAACCGCAATGGTTGACAGCCCAATAACGGATAAACCGGCTGCCAATCCGTCTAGTCCGTCAATAAGGTTCATCGCATTTGTAATGCCGACGATCCAAAATACGGTGAGAGGATATGCCATCCATCCTAATTCGAAACGCTCAGCTAGAAACGGCACTGAGAAAAATTCCATCTTCAGTCCGGTGCTCACAATCATAATTGCTACTATTATTTGAATTAAAAATTTAATTTTTGCGCTTAGTTGGTACTTATCGTCAATAATGCCTAAAATGACAATCATAAACGCGCCGACGGTGATAGCCGTCATTCTTGTTTCATTGTATATGCCGGCTGCGGCAACGCCTGCAATGACACCTATAAAGATTGCCAATCCGCCCATACGGGGCATAATTTTATCATGTACTTTTCGATTGCTGGGCTGGTCAACTGCACCTATTTTGATCGCAAGTTTTTTTACGATAGGGGTTATGATTAAAACCGTTAGCAGAGAGACAAAAAACGCAACAACAATGCGAACCATGCGTTCGTCAAGCATAAAGAAGTCTCCTTTGGTATTGAATGAAGTCTTTATTAATTGAACCGTTCTTTCCATTATACATTCTTACTAGTTATTATAACAAGCTTCATCAAAAAGAAACATGGATAATCAAAAAATGCGCATCCCCAAAAAAGGGTTACGCATTCCTTTGAATCCCGGTGTATTGCATAATTTGTTTAAATAAACAATTCCAGTCTTGCCGGCGGGCGATTTGCCGGCGCAACTCTTTGTATGATGCATCCCGCTCCTTTTCCAGCACTTTCTCACAAGCCTGTATAAAACTTTCGGGATCGCTGTCCTCTAGATATTCATAAATATGAGGCTGCTGCATTTTGGACGTAGACGGGAGATTACAGCCGACTACTGCCTTGCCGGCCGCTAAAAATTCATAAAGTTTAAGCGGAAAAACCGCTTGATTATATGGCGATTTCTTGTATGGCATAATACCGATATCAACAAGCTCCATATATTCCGGCACCTTGTCAGGGTCAGCAGGTCCCGTCCAAATCACATTCGGCCGCTTCAGCAGCTCTTGGAATGCCGGATCGCCGTTTGTTGCGTCCGGCCCGACAAATAAGAAAGTCCAATCTGGTTTTATGGCAGCCGTTTGCTCAATCAGCTTAAAATCAAGCTTTGGTTTAATTCCCCCTATAAAACCGAGAACCTCCCCATTTCTTCCTTTTAAAATGTCTTGATCAGGCTTTTCTTTTTGCGCGGAAAACAAATCATATTCCACGCCGTTTTCCACAGTGTGGACCTTTTCACGGCGGCCTGAGAGCTTCTTATCTACTTCACGATGAAGGTAGTCAGATGAACATGTAATTGAATCGGCGCGCTGAATAATTCTCAATTCCGCTGTTTTAATGACTTTGCGTCTGAATTCCGAAAGTAAATTTGACCGGCCGCTGATAGGCGCGGCCCATAAGTCGCTGCAATCGTATATGACTTGATCCCACGAGTAAAGCTCTGACAGCAGCGGAAAACCAGGGAAGGTATACCATAAACAGCAGCGCTCTCCTTTACTTGAAGCAGAACGCAATTCTTCCAATAAAGGAGAAAGCTTGTGTTTATAAAACAAATCAGTATATCGGCCGAAGCGGAACATCTTTTTTTGGAGGAGATCTTTTACGGCAAATTGCCGGATGCCCCCTGTCAGATTTTTGAACACCGACTCTTGATTTTCCGGTGACGGACACACCCAAATGACTTCCTTTGTAGCGCTTTGACCCGCTAAAAATTCAGCCAGTCTGTGCCGCCTGTATCTCAGATGATCCTGTCCCCATTCAGCCGTTGCGACGATGACATGAACTATAGATTTCGTTTCCACCTTCATCACCTTTTCTCTCTGTTACGATTACAGTCTTTTTTTCATGGCGTTTTTCGCGTACTGGAAAAAACACCATGATGCCTTCATAAAGTGCAGCCGCTCGATCTCCCTGTAGACGAACCACGTTTTTTTGGCGGCTTTCCATTTGTTGCTCGAGATTGAATTATTGACAAGCCTGTATTCGGCCAGGCACTCATTCATTCCGTATGCGGTAAATCCTCTTTTTAGTAAAGAAAGCCACGTAGCCAAGTCTTGCCGCGTTCTGATGTTCGGCATTTGAATCTGTCCAGTTTGTTCCCTGTCAATCATCACCGTCAGGCATCCGATAATGGTATTTTTCAAGGCATCATCATACGTCAGGCGTTCCGGCGCTTGAATATTTTTGTCAATCAGTGATCCGTCTTGCGTCATCAAGCCGTAGCCTGTAAACGAAAAGGCGCAAGAATGCTCAGTCATAAAGTGAAGCTGCTTTTGCAGTTTTTCTTTCTTCCATCTGTCATCGCTGTCCAAAAACGCAACGTAACGTCCCTTTGCACGCTCTAATGCTTTGTTTCTCGCCACAGCGGCCCCGCTGTTTTCATCCAGATATATCACATGAATTCTTTCATCTTTCATTTCATATTGTTTTAGAATGTCCCGAGTTCCGTCTGTAGAGCAATCATCCGCAATGATCATTTCCCAATGCGGATGGCTTTGCTGCAATACAGATTGAATGGTGTCCTCAATATAATCACGGGCATTATAAGATGGCGTAATGACAGATACGAAAGGTTTCCAGTTGGTCATGATCACATCTCCATCGTATGATTTTAAAAGGACTCTCTGAAAAATTCAGGAATGACAATGAAAAAGAACGCAATGGTTACACCGATCAGCACACCTAGAACAGCTTTCTTTTTTGGGGACATTCCTTCGCCTGATGCCTCATTTATTGTTTCAGAATCTACGATACTGGCAGCTTTTACATTAAGCTTTGTGTTTTTCAGCTCATATAAAAATCTTTCTTTATCCACCTTAGAATCTTCGCTTACATTCTCGCCATCAAGCGCGTCTATACTTTGGCTAATGACTGCGTCCCTTTTTGCAAACAGCTCTTGATCCTTTTTCAGAAAAGCAGAAGAAATGGCGTTCAAAACGGATTCCGTCCGCTCCTTCTCCCGGTCGTTATAGCTGATTGTTATTAACGAGTCAGACTCCGCGTTGATGATGAGCTTTTCTTTTACCTCAGCAAGATATTCCTCTTTTTCCTCAGGAAGAGCCTCCTTTAAAAAAGAATCGCTTTTTAAGAGAAGCGGAATTTCTTCTGTATTGTTATAAAGCGGATTGTCATAATTCCCCGAAGCTATTGTGATTTGCGCCGCGTAGCTGCTTTTCCCTTCCATTTGCAATGGCAATAGATAACCTAGCACCCCTAAAATAAGCGGCAGCGCAATGATCCAGATACTATTCTTTTTCAAACGCCGGGCTATTCTTATCAATATATCCTTCATATAAGTCTCCCTGCTTTTCTTAGTCTATGTCTAGCGGTATACGGGTTCAGATTGCTCATGCTTTGAACGCCTAATGACATTGACAGCTGCAATGACAAGCGCCAGAAATACCCAATGAAAAAATAGATTTGAAACGGAGCTTGGGCTGATGCTGGATACTAGGAAACTGACCAGAGCCGTAATAAGTCCTTCTATGACCAGTTTTGACCAATTATCCATTTTTCTTTCATACAATTTGTAAAGCGTCCAAATTAAATACAGATAAACGGTAAGATATCCGAGCATCATGATCAAACCGAAGTTCGCCATAATTTCCACAAGCCAGTTATGCACCTCTACCACCTGATCTGTATCGTACAGAGCGTAATGCTTTAAATAGTAGGAAACATTCCCCGCGCCTACTCCGAATCCATATGTATCAAGAACGTAATGCCAGGCGTTTTTCAAAAGATTCGCCCTTGCAACATTGGAAGGCAGCGGCTCATCAAATGAATGAGCCGTCTGCGGAGCAAGAAACAACTTCCAGAATACAGAGAAAATTCGATTTGCAAACAAAATGGCAAAAGCAGCACAACCAACCGCCGAGAGCCAAATCGCAGCTTTTTTAAGCACAGAAGGCAGCAAAATAAAGATATAGACAGCTGCACCTGCGAAAACACCTAGCAAGCTTGCTCTAGAGCCAGTCAAAATAATTAAATACAGTGCGCATAAGGAAAGAAGAAGCCCGATCCCCTTGAGATATCCGTTCTTGATATTTTTGGCCATTGTGAGGTAAAAAAAGAAGCTAATGGACAAAAACGTCGCAAAATCATTTTGATTAAAAAACACAGACGTGGGATAATGCTGCTTGTATTCCGGCCCGTTATAGAGCGTCGATGTCGGCAGATGGTGCAAAGTGATGTTGTTGTAAATTCCGATACCCATCAGAACTACCGTCATGACCAGCCAGATCGTATAAAAGATCAGGATGCGCTCCATCTTCTGGATATACATAACGATGAGATAAATCATAAATATCCCCATCGCCAATAACGCTAAATATTTAATCCCTTCCGTCACGGATTTAGCCCAAAGCAAGGACATAAGCCCGTATATAAACCATAAAGCAAAAAATAGCAAAATTCCTTTTACATTCAGCCTGTTCCATCTCTGGATATGGGTGCGATCCCGCAGCATTCCGGCAAAATGAAGACAGCCTGCGGCAATCAGCAGAATGCGGTAAAGAAATAAACTGAAAAAGCCTAGATGAATCGCAAAAAATGCATTATTTAAAAAAGTGCAGGCGATCAATAGATAGATAACAGCCATAAACAGCTGATCTCTTGTTGTAAAAGCCGTTGCAAGCGAAAGGCCGAACAGACCGATAACCAATACCGCCAGCGCTGCGGCAGTCTGGACAACCCCTAATTCCGCCCGGGCAGCTCCCAGCAGTATAAAAACTCCTAATATGACAGCGGCCAGCAAGGCAAACATTTGCACCGCTGAACGTTTGATACTCACATGTGCAACCCCTTTCCTGACGTTTCAGGAACCGGCAGCCGAGCCACAGCAGCCGAAAGCATTCAAGCTGAAACCTTTTATCTTTTTTATATATTTACGCTTCTAAATTCCTTCGCCATCTCCTCAATCGGACAGGCAGGGAAATAGTGATCAAGAGATTCAGAACCTTGAACCGATGGACGGCCGATTGAATGGTAGATGTAACCGGCAGCCCGCATCTCTTCAAGTGAAAATAGATTTCTCCCGTCAATGATGATCGGCTGTTTTAAGAGCGTTTTGGCTTTGACCAGCTCCATCTCTTTCACCTCAGGCCAATCCGTTAAGATCAGACATGCATCTGTATCGCTGATCGCGTCATACAAATTTGTACAGTACTCGATCTGTTCTCCTAGAATAGATGACGCTTCCGGAATGGCAATTGGATCGTATGCTTTTACAATGGCGCCAAGCTGCTGAAGCATCGGAATCACATCGAGTGCGGGAGCAGAACGAACATCATTTGTATGCGGCTTGAATGCCAGGCCGAGAACGGAAATGGTTCTTCCTTTTATATCCCCCATAACGTTCAGCAGCTTATCTACTATGTGAACCCGCTGTTTTTCATTTGTTTCTATGACGGCTTCAATCAGCTTAAACGGATAGCCGGCTGATTTAGCAATTTGAAGCAATGCGGTTGTATCTTTCGGGAAGCATGAACCGCCGAAGCCAATGCCCGCTTTTAAAAACTTTCTTCCGATCCGGCTGTCGAGCCCGACGCCGTCCGATACTTTTGAAACATCCGCTCCCACCCGTTCGCAGATGTTCGCGATGTCATTGATAAACGAAATTTTTGTGGCTAAAAATGCGTTTGCCGCGTATTTAATCATTTCCGCGCTTTCCAAGTTTGTTTTGATGATAGGAGTATGGAAGGGCTGGTGCAGATCTTCAATGATGGACGCCGCTTTGTTGCTTGTTGCGCCAATGACCGCGCGCTCCATGTTCATCGTGTCGTATATCGCCGAGCCCTCCCGGAGGAATTCAGGATTGGACACGACATCAAACGGGCACTTTCCCTTTGAGGCCTTTTGGATAATAGAATGAACAAGTTTCCCTGTCCCGACCGGCACCGTGCTTTTGTTTACGATTACTTTATAGCCGTTGAGGTGTTCTCCGATCGTTTTGGCTGCGGCTTTCACATACGTTAAGTCAGCCTCGCCGGTTTTAGACATAGGCGTTCCCACAGCGATATAAATAATGTCGGCCTCTTTTACAGCGGACGGTATTTCATTTGTGAAAGACAGGCGCTGTTCTTGGACGTTCTTTTCGACTAAATCAGCAAGACCCGGCTCATATATCGGGATTACTCCGTTTCTCAGGCTTCTGATTTTTGACTCGTCAATATCACAGCAGACAACCTTATTTCCGATTTCAGCAAAACATGTTCCCGACACAAGGCCTACATATCCGGTTCCAATCACAGCGATCTTTTTCACTACCAATCATTCCTCTCTTTTGCGAAATGAACTTTTCTTACTCTTTAGCTTGGACGTTGTCGCTCGGCTTTAAACTGTTCCTCTTGAGCTTGAATGACTGCCTGGTAACGGTCACGCAAGGCCATTGCATTCTTACTCGCGTCATATTCAGTGCGGATGGTTTGATATAAGTCAGCTGAGACATCCGGCTTCCAACCATCTTGATCTGCATAAGAGACAATCGCATTCATTAAAGCAAGCGATGATTTCGGCTCAATCAGTAAATGCTTGTGATCTTCGAATAAGGACCCTACTCCGCCTACATCCGTGCAGATGACCGGAACTTGAAGCGAGAGCGCTTCGATGACAACAGTCGGCATTCCCTCACTGTAGGAAGGAAGCACAAACATATCAGCCGCAAGAAGATATTCCTTTACCCTTTGATTCGGCACTTGGCCTGTTAGGATAATTTTGTCCTTGTGCTCAAGCATTGATTTGGCCGGCCCGTCACCGACAAAAATGGCGGTAAATCGCTCATCCAGTGAATCGGTTGCTTCCGCCAATTCGAATATGCCCTTCTCTTTGACAAGCCTGCCGATATAGACAAGTAACATTCGATCCTGCGGCAGCCCCAGCTTTTTTCTGATTTCATGCTTTGGCATTTCGTTTTCTTGGAACCTGCCGAGTTGTATGCCGATTGGCAGGACGGTGCTGTTTACCCCTGTCAGCTTTCTTGTCTGCTCTTGCAGCTTGGAGCTGACGGCAAGAACATCTGCCGCAGATTGCACCGACTTCCGGAAAGCTTTGTACGCTCCCTTGCTGTAATGCGGGTAGATATTGACATCACTGCCATGCAAGGTCAGCATATAGGGAATTCCCAGCGCCTGTGAGACAATAGCCGCTGTTCCGCCTGATGGCATCGCAAAGTGCGCGTGTATCAGTTCGGCATTTAAGCGGTTTTTTCTGATGGTGCGCAAGACGGAAGCTGCAATTCTTCTGTGCGGCTGCGCCCATTTTAACTGGCCCGGCAGCGCTTGATACAACGGCCGATATACCGGAATCCCTTTTCGTATTTCATATTCCGGTCTTGCATCCTTTTTACGGTATGCTTTTTTCAGCATACGCACCGGTGCCGGGTGAAAAGGTCTTGGGCATATGACGGTAATGTCAATCCCAAGCTTATAAAGCTCTTGTGCCTGAGTTTCATGAAAAACACCCTCACCCGGTTTTTGAGCGCTCGGATAAACGCTTGTAATCCATAATATTTTCATGACAAACGCCCTTTTCGTAATTTGCTTTTCATTTGCGGATACGCTTTTATTAAAAGAAACAGATAGCACATGGCGCCTGCGCCGACAGAAATCGCCAGCCGCAGCTCAGCATTCAGGCTGAAGCGCCCTCCCCCGTAGCTTGCGCCAAATGCGATGGCCGCCATTGCAGCCGTAATGAGGAGGGGCTTAGTCACGGCTTGAAAATAGGCAGCCAGCTGTAATTTGATGACATATGACAAAAGCCAGCGGCCGATCATAAAATTCAAGACGCTGATAAATGCATAGACCCAAGCCACCGTCAGCAGATTACCTGTCTGCACCGCCGCATACAGCGAAACTCCGTACAGCAGCATAACGCCGAAGTCCCAATAAAACGCCAAGTCCGCTCTTCCTTTCGCAAGAAGCACAGACCCATTCGGATTCATCAGCACGCGCAGGACGCCAACAATGGCAAGGACATTCAGAACGGGAACCGCGACAAGCCATTTGTCTCCGAAAACTGTTGCAATAAATGCGTCTGATACGGACACAAGGCCGATAAGCAGCGGAAATGAAACAAGTGCCAGCATCTTTGTCATATCGAGAAAGCCTTCTCTGATCACGCTGTTTTCATGTTTGTTTTTTGCAAACACGGGAAAAGCCACTCTCGTTATAATCGGGTTAATTTTTAACACAGGCATTGTCACGATTTGATAAGCTAGATTATAAATTCCCAGCGCCTCCGCTCCGATAAAACGCCCGATCAAAATCATGTCAATATTGGAACCCAAACGGTTCACAAGCCTTGATGAAAGCTGAAATGCCCCGAAGGAAAAGAAATCTCCCATTCCCCGCAGATCAAAAACAAAGGAAGGACGCCACTTTTTTCGATATACAGCCCAGAATAAGATTCCTTTGCAAGACTGCAAAATGACTTGTGAAATGACATAGGCGAGTATCGCGTCCATCATAAAGACTGATATCGCTAAATAACCAAAAGCCGCCACATTTGAAACAATCTCTATTTTGCTTAACGTATTAAATTGCAGATGTTTTTGAAGCATATACTGATATTGCTGTCCGACCGGAGCAATCACAAACATAATCGCCAAAACTCTAATCAGGAAGGTGAGTTCCTCCCGCTGATAAAATCCCGCAATCACGGGGCTGCATAAGTAAAGAATCACAAACAGCAAAAGGCCGGTCATGATATTGAGCCAATACAAGGTGGACATCTGACGCTTTGTAGCATCATCTCTTTGAATCAGCGCGGCGCCAAACCCCATATCAAGCACGATTTGGGCAAAAACGGCAACCGTTGTGATCATTCCGACAAGCCCGAATTCTGTTAAGGTCATCATGTTTCCGAGCAAGGCAAACTGAACGATTTGAATAATCGTGATGAATGCTGTTGATAAACTTGTCCATTTTGCGCCGCTCAAAATCTGGTTTGTAATACTTGGCATTGTTTTCCCTACTTCTTTTTTAAGCATCAGCTTGATGACACATTCAGGCCATTATCTTGCGCCATCACCTGTGCAAACCACTTTACAAGTTTTTAACATAATCTTCAATTCCAGCGTAAAGGTCAGGTTGCGGATATAATATAAGTCAAATATCAGCTTTTCCTTCGGTGTCATTTCGTAACCCCCATTTACCTGAGCCCATCCGCTTAAACCGGGCTTAACCGCCAGCCTCTGCGTAAATCCCGGGATTTCCTCTTGGAATTTTTTTGTAAACACAGGGCGTTCGGGACGCGGACCGATCATACTCATCTCGCCGCGAAGCACATTGAACAGCTGTGGCAGTTCATCAATCCGCGTTTTTCTTATAAAGGCCCCGATCCTTGTCACACGGGGATCTTGTTTCTGCGCCCACACCGCACCCGACTTCTCAGCATCTATTTTCATAGAACGAAGCTTATAAAGTTTGAAAGATTTCCCGCCTTTTCCCACGCGCTCCTGTGTATAAATCGCAGGGCCCGGCGTCTCCAGACTGATTAATATAGAAAACACAGCTATCATCGGCAGCGCTGCCACTAACCCAACCAGCGCAAACAACACATCCATCACGCGCTTAACAGCCAAATAACGAGCCGTTTTTCCCGATAAAGCACCAATATTCCCTTGCTGCTTTAAAAACTCGTAACTCACATCCATGCTTTTCTCTGCACCCACTGACACACACCTCACGATTTGTTGGGGATGTTTATGATGACCTATGCCAGTCAGTTTAGCAGACGGATGTAAACTGGTTGTAAAGGGTATGTTAAGAAGTGTGAATTACTTTTGTTTTCTGAAAACTTTTATTGGATTTAGCATATTTTACGAGTGCTTGAATTTGTTTTTTTCCATAAAAAAGAGACACATCCGGGAGAAGATGTGTCTAACAGCGAGCGGTCCCTTCTTACTTTTCATCAATTTCTTTCAGTCTAAGTGTACCTTTTTGATCTTTTTCGTATGTTACTTTTACTGAGGCGCCTTCTTTCAGTTTTGAGATTTTATTTTTCAGTGTGTTATCTACTTGGATTGCTATTTCTTTTCCGTTAATATCAACTGCAATTGTATGGTTATCAGCAAGCCCTACAAATGTTCCTTCACTCTTGTACACTTTAACAGAATTGGCTGAGGCCGTATTTTCAGCGTTCTGTTGATCATTAGGCTTGTCCTCTTCTTTTTCTTGATTTACTGTCTCCTCACTTGTTTCGCTTTGTTTCCCAGATGAAGTATCCTTTGTCGCTTCTTCTGTGTTTTTTTGTTTTGATACAGGTTTTTCAGCAGACTGTTCATTTGTTCCGCACGCTGTTAGTATAAAACCTAAAAGCAGCGGCAACATGAATACTTTTTTCAACTTTTTCACCTCTTCCATTCTTTTACCTTTATCCTACACAGATCGCAAGTTACTTATAAACAAATTCCTCATAATCATTCAATCATAACAAAAAACATACTAATTAAAATAATTGTATCTTAAAAAGAAAAGCAACAGAATTGTTTTTCTGTTGCTTGTTCGTGTTCCGATTTTACGGTTTATTTAAAGTATGAAGAGACGCCTTTGCTGATGCCTGTTGCTAGGCGGTCCTTTTTGGCTGACTGTTTTAAAATATTTGAATCAATCGGGCTTGTGACAAAACCGGTTTCCAACAATACGCTCGGCATTTGAGAATATTTAATAACGTAGAAGCCGGCAGTTTTCACGCCGCGGTCACGTGTACCGAGAGCAGAGACCATTTGCGGCTGAATATTTTGCGCAAGCTTCAGGCTGTTTGCTGATTGATAGGTTTTATCATAATATGTTTCCGTTCCGTTTGCGCTATTGTTATCATTTGCATTAGCATGAACACTGATGAAAATATCAGCCTTGGCCTTTGCTCCTTTATTAACTCGTTCCTCAAGGGAATCAAATGTGTCGCCTGTTCTAGACATCACAGGAAGGGCGCCTGCACTATATAATTTACTGTTAAGGCGTTTTCCGATATCTAGATTCACATTCTTTTCAAGCAATCCATAACCAGTTGCCCCAGAGTCTTGGTCCCCGTGTCCCGGATCAATAAAGACAGTTTTTCCGACGACTGGATTTTTGAGCTGGGATGCGACGTTGTCACTTAAGGATGATGCTTTTCCTATTACTGTAAAGCTTTTCATATTTTTATCGCCTATATAGGTTCTTACTTCTTTTGATAAGTTATCTCCATTTGTCAGCAAATGCGCTCTGCCTTGTTTTGAACTAATAGCTCCTGCGACGATAGAGTCCGCTTCTTTGAACCCGTTTGTTATAAATGTGTAGCTAGTACTTAAACTTGTTTTTTTTGAAAGTTTTACAGATAAATCATATCTGTTTTTGGCGGTGACCCTTGAAGGGTTAGGAAGTTTATTATAAAGCGAATTACTGATGCTTTTCGTTCCGCCAATGACAATTGTATTTTTAATCCCTAAATTTTTAATCGCATTTGCTGCAGACCCGTTTAAAGTGGAATCATTAGTGAATAAAATCGGGTATTTTTTTGAAGATGCGTAGGATATAGCGGCCATTCCATCAGCATCAACAAAACCATTAACTACAAGAGCCGTAGTGGATCTGGCCATTTCATTTGCAACCTTTGCAGCTGTTGCATACCTTGTGCTGCCGGACAATCTCTTAACTGATATTCCTAATTTCTTAATTTGATTCTCAGTATTTTTTGAAACGGCAGGTGTTCCGCCTACAATAATGACATTTTTAGTTTTAAGATCTATCAACCCTTTTTTTGTTCCTGCAGAAAGCTGGTCTTTATTTGTATACAGCAATGGCGCATTTTTTTGGTATGCTAACGGTGCTGCAGTAATGGCATCTGGATATGCAGTTCCTCCGACAATTACTGCTGTTCTCGCCTCACTCCATGACTGTTTCGCTGCCAATACCGCTGTATCATATCGAGTGCTTCCGCCTACTCTTTTGACCGAATTATCAGCCAATGCAGAAGGAACAAAAAGAATCACTCCCAGCAGGAAAATAGGGAGACATTTAAATAAAAATTTCAATATAATCTCCTCCACATTTTTTTAGTAGTTAGTAAGTGTTGTACCAGGATAATAAAACTTAAGAATGGAAGTATATGAGTCTCCTGCTTCCGCTCTTTCTTTTGCCCCGTATTGGCTCATTCCGACACCATGGCCATATCCTTTTCCGGATATTGTGAATTGTTTCGAATCACTGCTCACACTGGCGTACGTACTTTTAATTGAGGAAGCCCCAATCATTGTTCTGAATTCTGAAGCCTTTACATCAATTGTTGCATTTTTATTCAAAACATAACCTTTTGACTTATCATCAACATGATAGGTCAGTTTGATCGTGGCTTTTTCAGCACGCTGCCCTTTTGTCTTTCCGCTGAAAGTAAGCCCAGAAATACTCGCTATTTTGACTGATCTTGCATTGGTCTCTTTATTCTTTATCAACCAATTTTTGATTCCAGCGACTTGTGTTGCATTTTGCTCAGTTGTCTTAGACCACCAAGAATTAGGGTCGTTCATATTTAAGTTTGTGGCAATCTGATTTTTCAGAAGAGACACAGACCAGTTGATTTCAGGATCCATTGTATCCTTCTTAGCGGTCAAATAAGGGACTTGCGCTCCCCATACTTCATCACTTGCCTCTGTATAACCCCCATTGCTTGATGAGTAATTGGCGGTTATTAACTTACCCGAGTATTCGAGCACTTTGCCCTTAGTTCCATCAACTGCTTTTGTCGCATTAGGATACCAGCTATATCCTCCGTAAACTTGAAATGCAGTTGTATCTGCAACCGTTTTGCCAACACTGCTGATTGAATATGTACGAGCAGCTACAGCCTGAGCCTTTAATGCTTCAATCGGCCAGCTCCCCGGCATTTCGTTTGGCAGTACGCCCTTCAAATAATCCTCGAATGGGATGTTTTCATTAACCGGTCTTACATATTTACTTGATTCAACAGAAAAATTCATATCTCCCAAGTATGTTTTTCCATTAATGCTAATTGAATTAGCAGTAGAATATTTTTCCGGAATTGCTTTAAAGGATGATTTCCCGCTATTAATATTTTTAATGCCCAGCTTTCCGCCACTAGCGTTGACCTGATATGTCTTTCCGCTAACAAGGTAGAATTCATTTGCATATGAATTCTTGACAGAATCAGTAATTGAATTAGTGCTCCCTATTAATGTATAAGAATAGGTGCCTTTGTTTTTAAAGATATTTTTGACATCAGTCGTCGTTTCGTCTTTTTTGACATAAAGCAGAGGAATATTATTGTTTGCGGCGATATTCGAACCGACTACCATATCAGCCAATTTGGTTCCGTTCGCTGTAACTACCTTGCTTGCGTCCATTCCTAAGCTAGTTATGACGTTAGCCGAAATCTGGTATCTGTTAGATCCGGTAATCCTTTTCATAACCGTTGACTTCAACTTAATTTGGTTCTCTACTGTCTTACTTACACTTGAAGTTCCTCCCATTATAATCACTTTTTTTGGAAGGTCATAGCTTGGCAATGAATCTTTCTTCGTTAATAGAATAGGGTAACCGTTCTTCGCAGCGTACGGAGCAATGGCTAGGGCATCTGTATACACATCCCCCGTCACGACAATCGCCTGATCATAGCTGCCCATTTCTTTCGCAATATTTCTAGAAAGATCGTATCTGTTCTTTCCGCTTATACGCTTTGTTTGGCCATACTTTTTCAATGTTTTTTCAGCGGCAGAAGAAATGCTGTTTGTTCCGCCGATGACTAGAATATTGTCTGGATTATATTTTTTAATCTGTGCTTCTGTACTGGTGCTGAGTTTATTTTGTTCAGTCAATAAAATCGGTGCCTTTAACTTATAAGCTAAAGGAATAACGGAAAGCGTATCCGCAAAATAAGCATCAGTATTGACAACAACAACATTAGACGGATTTTTCCAATAGTTAGAAGTTGCGGTGTTTGCTGTGTCATATTTAGATGCCCCTCCCAGCCTTGTGACTGCGGAAACATTGCTTCCTGTCAGCTTATAGGTTCCGGAAGATTCGATATCCAGAGTCGATTTATTACCTATGTAATTTGTTAGTTTCACTGAAATATTAGAGCTAGCTGCTAAAGTATTTTCCGGTAATAAAGCCAGGCTGAATATCACAGAGACACAAACAGCCAATATCTTTTTCTTCAATTTGGTTCATCCCGCCTTTTCTATTGCACTTTCTCGATTTCTTTTAACTCTTTTTGTCCTTTATCGTTTGTAAAATAAGAAATGTTCACTTTGTCATTTTCTTCAAACTCATTTAAAATTTCCGAAAAATTATCTGTAAATTCAAAGCTTACCGGCTGATCATCAATTTTCACTTCAATGGTGTGTGTATCCGCCATACCGACATAGTATGCTGTTTCATTTTGAACTTGAGAACTTGAAGAACCGTTTCCTTCCTTAGATTGTTCGGCTGTTCCGCATGCTGCCAGCATTATAGAAAAAAGCAGTATTAAGAACGATGATGCGACATTTTTCTTCATTTTTTTCACCTCATCATTATGTATCGTCTTACAATAAAATATTTTAAGGTAATTTTAAGGCTTTTTGAAACCTTTTTTTCAGAAATTCGTCTATTACTAGGTTAGCAGTAAATAAATAACTTGTTTATAAAGATTAGTAAATCTATAATCATTAAAGATCATAGAAAAGGTGAGGGTCAAATGAGAGCTGAAAGAAGAAAAAAGAAGAAGAAGATTCTTCTAATTGTTTTAATGATCATTGGGCTGTTTGTTTTAGCAACAGGCGGGTATGCTTATTACTTGTGGAACAAGGCGGCATCAACCGTTGCAAGTATTCAGGAAGATTTAAAAAAATCCGATAAACGGGATAAAGATATAGATATCAGCAAGAAAGACCCGATTTCTGTTTTAATTATGGGCGTAGATGAACGAAAAAATGACAAAGGGCGGGCTGATACGCTTATTTACATGACAGTCAACCCAAAAACAAAGACGACCGAAATGGTCAGCATTCCGCGTGACACGTATACAAAAATTGTCGGCAAAGGAACCATGGATAAAATCAACCATTCTTACGCTTATGGGGGTACCCAAATGGCTGCAGATACCGTTGAAGAACTGCTTGATGTTCCAGTCGATTATTTTGTAAAAGTAAACATGGAAAGTTTTAAAGATACCGTGGATACACTCGGCGGAATTACGGTAAACAGCACGTTTGCATTCAGCTATGACGGGCATTCCTTCGGCACCGGGAACATCAATTTGAATGGCAAAGAAGCTCTTGCCTATACACGTATGAGAAAAGAAGATCCAAAGGGAGACTTTGGAAGACAGCAGCGTCAGCGCCAAGTTATTGAAGGGATTATTTCCAAAGGAGCAAATATTTCGTCCATAACGAAATTTGGCGATATGTTCAAAGTTGTTGAAGACAACATGAAAACAAACATGTCATTTGATGATATGTGGACGATCATGACTGATTATAAAAAAGCACGCAATAAAGTCAATCAGCATGAGCTTAAGGGATCAGGCACAAGAATTAACAATATTTATTACTATCAATTAGATGAAACAAGCCTTGCTTCTGTGAAAAAGGAATTAAAGGAAAGCTTGGAATAAATAAAAAAAGACTCTGCACACAGAATGCAGAGTCTTTTTTTATTCTGTAAAAGGCTGCGGACGATCTGCTTTCAGCCCATATCTATAGAGCAATTCCTCTACAATTCGCTTTGAAGCAAACCCATCACCGTAAGGATTTGAGGCCTTTGACATCTTTTCATATTCCTTTTGATCTGTTAACAGCTGTTTTATCAGTTCATAAATCATCTCTTCATTTGTGCCGGCAAGCTTCAAAGTGCCTGCTTTCACACCCTCAGGCCGTTCGGTTGTGTCTCTTAATACAAGAACCGGCTTACCAAGAGATGGTGCTTCTTCCTGCACGCCGCCCGAATCCGTCAAAATAAAGTGTGATTTCGCAGCGAAATTATGAAAGTCTACAACCTCTAAAGGCTCAATCAAATGTACTCTGTCCAGGTCCGCAAATTGAGCCTGTGCGGCTTCACGAACAGCCGGATTAAGATGTACAGGGTATACAACCTGAACGTCCTCAAACTCTTCAACCACTCTTTTGATAGCTTTAAACATATTTTCCATCGGCTCACCTAAATTCTCGCGCCTGTGTGCCGTGAGAAGAATCATTCTGCTTGAGCCCAGTTGATCAAATATCGGGTGATGATAGTTTTCACTTACTGTTGTTTTAAGTGCATCAATTGCTGTGTTTCCAGTGACAAAAATGGTGTCTGGTTTTTTATGTTCCGTGAGCAGATTCTGTTCCGCCTGACTTGTCGGGGCAAAGTTCACATCAGCAATCACGCCCGTCATTTGTCTGTTAATTTCCTCCGGGAAGGGTGAGTACTTATTTTGTGTACGCAATCCAGCCTCAACATGGCCGACTGCTATTTGATGATAAAAAGCAGCAAGACTGCCCGCGAACGTTGTCGTTGTGTCTCCGTGAACTAAAACAATATCAGGTTTCACATCTTGAAACAGCTGGTCCAGTTTCAAAAGCGCATGGGACGTTATTTCAGATAGTGTTTGGCGCTCTTTCATGATGTTTAGATCAAAATCAGGTTTTATACTGAATGCTTTCAGCACTTGATCAAGCATTTGTCTGTGCTGAGCAGTCACAGTAACCATCGAATCAATTTCTGAATGTTTTTTAAGCTCCAATACAAGCGGAGCCATTTTAATTGCTTCAGGTCTTGTACCGAATACGGTCATAACTTTTAATTTTTTCAACGGTTTATCTGCACCTCGTTTAAATGTATGAGAATATGCACTTAATGTTAACATATTTATATGATTTCTTTGATATTTTAAAGCTTCCTGATAAACAAATCAAAAACAATTTATATTATGTTGAAAGCGGGAGTTTACCTTATATTAAAACGTGAGAAAATCAAACGAGTGTGGTAAAGTGGAAAAAGGCTAGGAATTTTTTTGTTCCAAAAAAAGATTTTCAGAAACAAGGATGGTGTATTCATTGAAAAAAGTACGTAAGGCCATTATACCGGCAGCTGGGTTGGGAACTCGGTTTCTCCCGGCAACCAAAGCAATGCCTAAGGAAATGCTTCCAATCGTTGATAAGCCAACAATTCAGTATATTATTGAAGAAGCTGTAGAATCTGGCATCGAAGACATCATTATCGTAACAGGAAAAGGAAAAAGAGCGATAGAAGATCACTTTGACAACGCTCCAGAGCTCGAACGAAACCTAGAAGAAAAAGGAAAAATAGAACTGCTTCAAAAAGTGAAAAAATCTTCAAACATTGCGGATATCCACTATATCCGCCAAAAAGAGCCAAAAGGTCTTGGTCATGCAGTATGGTGTGCACGCAACTTTATCGGCGATGAGCCGTTTGCCGTTCTTCTCGGAGATGACATCGTACAAGCTGAGAAACCTGGTCTTCGTCAATTAATGGACGAGTATGAAAAAACGTTATCTTCCATTATCGGAGTTCAGCAAGTGCCGGAAGGTGATACACACCGATACGGTATTATCGATCCGTTAACAAACGAAGGCCGCCGCTATCAAGTGAAAACATTCGTTGAAAAACCTGAACCAGGAACAGCACCTTCAAACTTAGCTATTCTAGGAAGATACGTATTTACACCTGAAATCTTTATGTATTTAGAACAGCAAGAAGTCGGTGCCGGCGGAGAAATCCAATTAACAGACGCTATTCAAAAACTCAATGACATTCAGCGTGTGTTTGCCTATGATTTTGAAGGAAAACGTTATGATGTCGGAGAAAAGCTCGGGTTTATAGAGACAACTCTTGAATTCGCCTTGCAAGATGAGGATATCCGTCATAAGTTAATTCCGTTTATGAAAGATCTATTGGCAAAAGAAGATATGAATTAAATAAAAAGCTGCCATTTGCTTGGCAGCTTTTTATTGTGCAAAATTTAATACAGGAAGATAGTCGGCTATCTGGTCAGAGAACCTTCATATTTATTTATCGATTCTTCAGCAGATGCACACATCCTTATATTCACGACGTTTTTTGATCATCCGTATTAGAAACAACCGTCATTGTTTTTTGATCATTGTCGACTGAGAACGTATACTGATTATTCTTGAAGATAAACTGTTTCTTATTTTGGTTTGAAATCACGTTATCATCATTAATAGATAAAGCAGAAAAATCAACAGGACTAGTTAAATGAAAAATCGCTTCAGAAGCTATGTTATTTTCAATTACAAAATCCGTTTGTTTATTTGAAGACTTCAGCACTTTTCTCCCATCATCGGTTTGACCCGGTTTAAGGCCGCCCATTTTATCTTTGAGGCTTTCTTGGCTTTTATTTAAAAAAGAAAGAAGATACTCATGAGATGCTGCCGTTTGTTGGGCTAAGTACGGATGAAAAGCACTGAGCTTTATAGATGTCGCTTGCAGATCATTTAATTTATGGAGATCAGCTTTTTTCACAAAATACTGTTTATCTCCGATTTTGATTTGCGACACTTTGTCATTTTCAGCTTTTATTTGTACCTTTGTACCGAAATCTAATTTTGCAGAGCTTTTCCCATTTAGATTTTGATTTGAGAAAACATCTGCCTTTTCTGCCTTAATCAAAGCAGATCCATTCGACTTTTCTAGCTTTTGCATTTGCTGATTATCACTTTCATTTTGCTTTACGTCATCTTGCTTAGTTGCGCCAAAGGTTGCAAGAGTACGTAAAGGCTTGTCCGAAAACATAGAAGCGGCCAGACACACTGCGAGAACTGCAAGGAGCGTAATTTGAATCGCATTTGCAATGAATTTCGGCTTTGCTTTCTCACTTTGAGTACGAGCAATTTCCTGCTCTTCCAAAGCACGTGTTCTGCCTTCAATTTGCTCGTTCTGATATTTCTTTTTTTCCTTTTTTGAAAGCTTATTGAACCAGTCAACAAACGCTTTATATTCTTTGACAACCGGCTTTGTTTCATCAAACATCCGCATCTCACCATAATGCATCCAAGCCACACGGTCACACATTTTTTCAATTTGTCCGATTGAATGACTGACAAAGAAAATGGTTTTTCCCCGCTCTTTAAATTCAGTGATGCGGTCTACACACTTTTGGTAGAATGTTTGGTCTCCCACAGATAGCGCTTCATCTATAATAAGAATATCCGGATCCATATGGGCGGATATTGCAAAACCAAGACGCGATTTCATACCGCTTGAATAGCTTTTAACCGGTTGATCAATAAAGTCGCCAATGTCTGCGAATTCAACGATTTTTTCATACAGCTCGTCAATTTGTTTATTGTTAAGCCCCATCATTAAACACTTTAAACGGATATTGTCCTTACCGCTTAATTGGTTATTAAGCCCGGCCGATATCGCAATTAAAGACGGCTGTCCGTTCATTTCAATTTCTCCGCTTGTCGGCGGTATGATTTTTGCCAGCAGGTTCGACATCGTCGATTTACCTGAACCGTTAATGCCTACAAATCCGATTGTTTCTCCTTCATACACATCAAACGAAACATTTCGGACAGCAAAAAAACCTTTTTCGTTTCTGTTTGGGAAAAACAGCCCTTTTATTTTGTCAGACTGTTTTTTATATAGAAAATACTGTTTTGAAACATTTCTAAACGAAACCTTTAGTTTCATCGTATAATCTCCTTACTATATTAAAGAAAGTCAACAAATTTATCTCTGAATTTCATATGAAGAAGTGAGCCGACTGTCAACAGAAGCAGCGTAATCAGCCAGAAATACAACGTATACTTCATATCTTGGAAAAACCACTGCCCTTCCATAAAACTGTCCCTAAATCCTTCTATAATATAAAAGAGGGGATTTAACTTTAATAAGGTCAACACTTCTTTCTTATCTCCAAATTTCTCGGCGATATCCCAGAAGATCGGCAAAAGAAAAAAGAGCAGCCTGGTAACAGCTTGAAGCAGAAATTGATAATCCCTGATTAACACGCTAATGGTCGAATTAAACAAACCAAAGGCAAACATAAAAGCAATCATACAAAACAAGTAATAAATATATTGCAACCAGTGAAGCGTCGGAAAAAGACCGTTACTTAACAGAACAATCAAATAAATCGCCATCATGACAAAATAGCTGAACAAGTTAGAAACTATGACAACTGAAGGCAGTGAACTGATTGGAAAGTTCATTTTTGAAACCAAATTAATTCTTTTAAAGACACTGTTAGATGCATCAAGTATGGTCGGACTGATAAAGAACCAAGGAATTAAGCCCGCTAGCATCCAAATGATGAAGGATACGCTATCTCCATTTCCAAGTTTCATATCATGCCCGCCGCGTATTCCGAGCCCAAATACGAACCAGTATGCGAGCATCTGAATCATAGGGTTTAGAAACTGCCACAATACACCCAGATAGTTCATTTGATACTTTGACTTCGTTTCATACACTGCAAGCCGCATTATAAGCGGAAACGAGTTGAATTGCTCTTTCAGAATTTTAACCAATGCATTCATTCTAATCTTCCTTAGTCGTAAGTTTTGGGTATAGCTTTGACTTACAAAAGCACCGCTCATAATTGTAACAGATTATGATGTAATTTTCACTTCTAAACAAGTTGGCCTGTTTATCGTTTTATACCTCTTATCATGCTCTAAATTCATTTCTTAAAACTGTTGCCATTAGCAGCATATAAGGTTGCTTAAGAAAGCACAGAAACTCATATAGGGACAAATGTACTTGTTGATACCCATTTAATTGAAAATGAACTCCTGTACAAAAAAAGCATAATTAACATTAAGTTAAATTATGCCTTATAACTATTATTTATTTTTCCTGAAAACGACATCCACAACTTTCTCAGATGATTCCCCTGTCTCTAGATAACAAAACTTCTCATAAAAAGGACCAAATGACTGTGGCAGACTATAGGCTTCTGATTCTGTTTCTTTTACCCATTTAACCACGTCACCAGTTTCTTTTACAAGAGGACCTGGAGCTTCCTTCTCAAAGTCAAAGTAAAAGCCTCTGAGTTTATCACGATATGTCTCGATATCCGGTACATAAAACAGCATCGGTCTTTTCAAGTTTGCATAATCAAAAAATACAGAAGAGTAGTCTGTTATCAGTAAGTCTGATACCATATAGAGTTCGCGGATATCTTCATAATTTGAAAAGTCATATGCAAAGCCTTCATAAGGTCCTAAATCAAAGTTCTCTGCTACAAGATAGTGCATTCTTAAGATAATGACATAGTCTTCCCCTATTGCTTCTCTCAATTGATGGAGGTCTAAGTCAAGATCAAATTTATATTTTCCCTTTTTATAAAACTGGTCATCTCGCCATGTTGGCGCGTAGATAATCACCTTTTTATCTTGAGGGAGTTTCATTTTATCTTTTAGTGCTTTGATTACAGCTGCACTATTATCTGTCTGAAGAAAGTCGTTTCGCGGGTATCCTGATTCAATCATTGTTTTATTAAACTGAAAAGCTCTTGCAAAAATTTCAGTTGAATACGCATTTGGCGATATCAAATAATCCCACTTAGACGCTTCTGTTGTAAAGTTTCTTTTATATTTTTCAGTGTTTGTCCCTGGCATATGCACTTCATCCATATCCACGGCCAGTCGTTTCAAAGGCGTTCCATGCCATGTTTGTACATATGTCGTATGTTCAGGTTTCGGGATCCACAAAGGCATACGGCTGTTTACTACCCAGTATTCTGCTCTTGCCATCGCAAACAGCCATTTTAAAGAAAAGCGTTCGATATAGGGAATTCCTTTTTCTTCAAATGTTTGCGTATATGCAGAATTAACACTCCAGCAAAGCTGATATTCCGGCATTTCTTTTTTCATATACTCATAAATAGCTCTTGGGTTACAGCTGTATTGTTTACCAGCAAAGCTTTCAAACATCACAAGCTTTTGCTTAACCGGCAATTTCCCCGCCATTTTAAATCCAGCTTTATAGGAGTTTTGAATCCTTTTTTCAATCGATTTTTTCAATTTATTTTTTCTTCTGCGAATAAAGGCAGCGCCGCGTTTCAGTTTGCCCTTCACAAAATACTCTATCCGTGTGCTAAGACGATAATCATTCATTCTCAATTGAAAATGTTTTGTTTTCTTCTTCGTGAACACATGGAATCTGGCAGGCCCTTTTTCTGTAGTCAGCACAGTAAACTGATTCGGGTTTAAGTGTTCCGTTTTTATCACTTTTATCGGTTTACTGGTGCTGATGATTTCATCACCTGCAGTTGTATTCTCATAAATGAATTGAATGTAGAATTGAAAAACGAGCTGCGTGTTTAATTCTTCATATAAAGATTTTAAGTTTAGTTCTGCATCAAAACCTATGGATTCAAGACTTGATTGTTCATTTACATATTCAGCAAGATCATATCTCGGCAGATCCTTCAGTACGTATTTCATGATGAGAGGTTCTTCATCATTGCCTTTTTTCATTCTCAATATCAGATACTTTTCTTTTATATTAAGTGACTCTGCGGCATTTAGGCGAAAAGCGAATCCCTTCAGTTTCAAGATACCTTCAGATGTAAGCTTAATGTCGTCAATACGAGTGACAAATTTTTTCACCAATAACTTCAATGAAAAGTTCCCTTTTTTGGTGGTATACGGGAAAAAAATGATATTATTTACTTCATCTTTATAATGAGACAGTTCAATTGGCTCAAGGCTTGATTTCAGCCTTTTTTTGCTTATATCACTCTCATCACTTAAAAAGTTCACATAAAAATCCAGGCACCCTTTGTTTTGCACATGGGCCGAAAGCAAGTGAATATCCATGACGGCAAGATATTGTTGACCTAGTTCATCAATCTTTTTTAAAGGTACGGAAATATCTTCTTTTGTCTTACGATTTATAATCTGAAGATTTGGTTCTTCCTTTAATGTTATATTCTCACATGAAATAGTAATACTGAGTTTCTCTTCCTCTATACTAAGATGCTTCAATTTGTACCTGACAGGATTTTCTATACCCATAAAATAAGTCTACTCCTCTATTTCAAATAAACATATCCAATCACAACAACAATTATTTAATGACTTTTAACGATAGGTTCTCCTTCACCGTCCGATAAAATTGATATTTTCGTCCGCTCGTTTCTGCCAAAATTTGCTGATCGTCTTCTTTATATAAAGTAACACGCTCATAATCGTTATAAATGACATACATAATATAACCGCCAATTCCGATTTTTTCAATATCACCCAGCGGAATTTCAAGAACATATCGGCCATCTTCCTGAAGCTGAACATTAAATTGATAGTATACCTTCATATCGTTTCTGCTCTGGAATTGTACATACTTTGCATTATTTCTCGCTCTTCCAAACAATTGAAAAGTGATGACGAATTTGCCATTCGAAAACTCTGCATTTTCTGTCTCACCATGCATTCGAAGTTCAATTAACTTGTTTTCTTCATCGGTTAATGGACTCTCTAAAAAGGCCAGACCATCTTTCGTTATAATCTTCTTATTCGGCTCTTTTTTTGACCAGCGAAACAGCTTTTCAATCTCGGCATAACGCTTTTGCTTTAGAAGCTGAAACGCAGTTTTATGAATCGGATGAAAAAATGTTTCAGAAATATCATAATTTGTTTTCTTTAAAACAGAGAGTATCTCATTAAATTTATTGTAATAGGCTTGCTTGTTTTCACTTTTTAAATAATGCATTCTGTCAAAAAGACGGGTGATTGAATCAAATTCAATCAGACGATTCATAGCCATCTTTTCTTTTTCAACATCTAATTTTTTGTTTAAAATATACTTCATAACAGCTATGTTCGTATCAGTTTTTTCCATAATATTCGTCTGTTTTGTAAGCGATTCATTATTATCCATTCGATTGAGATAATAAATCGGTTCTGTAGACGTGGCAATATCTCCGCAAGACAACAGAACGTCCATAAAAAACTGCTTGTCTTCAGCAAATTTCATTTCCGGATATCTGATATTATTATCTTTTAAGAACTGCAAATTCATCATTCTGGCACGAGGGCCTAAATGATAAAAAATATGAGGAATTGAAAAAGGTGAGACTTTTTCTCTTTTAAGTGAAGACTCATGTTTCCCTATTGCTTTTTGGCCGTTCACTTGCATTTCAATCGTTTTTCCGACTGCATAATTCACATTATTTTCTTCAAGCATGTCAAATAAGATCTTTACTCCATTTGGTGCAAACCAATCATCCGCATCTAAAAAAGTAATGTATTTTGCATTTGCAAGCTCGATTCCCAGGTTCCTAGGAAATGCCGGAGTCCCCGTGTTGTTTTTCAGAAATACAACAGTAATATTTTCATACAATTCGGCATACTGAGTCAAAATATTCCTTGATTCATCTGTAGAACAGTCATCTACCAGAATTAATGAAATATGGTGAAAGCCAATATTCTGCAAAATGACTGAGTCAACAGTTTTTCGTAAGTACTGTTCCGCATTATATACAGGTACAACAACTGCTACCTTTTTCTCTTCTGTTAAAGCTTCTTTGTTTAATAATGTATATTCTCGTTTTTTTTCAGACTGATCGGATTCTTTTTTGTTCAGTTTAAAAAAGTTACTAAGATTCATAATTAAATTCTCCTCTTATTGTCTAGCTTTTTTTTTCAAAAGCGCATAACAAATATAGCGAAAATAACCTTATATTACAAGAAGTACTCCCTCATCTATAAGGGAGTACTTCTATGATATTTAGATATCCAAATGTATGTTATACCCCAGCAATTTCTTTTTTAATCTGCGTAGTGGAAATGCCTTCTGTTCTCGGAAGGTAAACAACTTCGCATTGATCTTTCAGAAAGTCAAATTTGCCTTCCCAGTCATCTCCCATGACAAACACATCAATATTATGATCTGCTACGTCACGTACTTTCTGATCCCAGCTGTTCTCTGGAATAACTTCATCAACATAGCGGATCGTTTCAAGAATCAGTTTTCTGTGTTCATAGCTGTGATACGCTTTTTTTTGTTTTTGAAGATTAAATTCGTCAGTTGAAATCGCGACGACTAAGTAATCTCCAAGCTGCTTTGCACGCTCAAGCAGTTTAATATGACCCCAATGCAGTAAATCAAACGTTCCGTAAGTAATGACTTTCTTCATGAAAACAAAAGCTCCTTTCTATATTCATACGTATACCAAGTAACTGCCCGGATAGTGAAGCAGCTGCAATATCCTTAATCTTTTAAAATTCGACAACAAATTCGTAACTCATGGAACCTAATTATATCACATAGCCTAGAAAAGGTTAAGCTTATGTAAAGATCATCCGATTCCAAATTTTTCAACACAATTTAAAAATACTGTATTCTTGGTGTTTCAGACTGGTTATACTGCCCAGGATTTAAAAATTGTTATCTTATTTATATTTTTGTAAAACTATTGTTAAGTATAGGTGAAGTTTCTATGTTAAAATAAAGTTTACCCAAATAACCCTAAAAATTGATCGCTTCATTATAGATCAAAGTCCAATGAAAGAAGGAGGGCGGAACAGATGCAAACTGAAATGGTACACAACCTTTCTTATATAAATGGAGATTTGCAGGAATTTATGTCTTATTTAAACACCTATTATATTGCCAAACGCCAAGGGGCGGTAATTGCGACTGTAAATCCTGAAATCGGGTATGCGGCAGCGAAAGACAAAGGTTTCCACAATGTCATTTCTTCAGCTGATTTCGTCTTGCCGGATGGAATTGGTGTAGTGCTGATGTCCCGTTTGACTCAGCATCCATTAAAATCAAGAATTGCAGGATTCGATGTCTTTATTTCCCTGCTCAATCTTGCAAACCAGCAATCTAAAAAAATATTTTTATATGGTGCAAAAAAAGAAGTACTGGATGCGGTTTTGAAACGTATCGGTACGGAATTTCCGCAAATTGAAGTTGTCGGATCAAGTGACGGCTATGCAGCAGATAAACGTTTTGTTGCCAAACAAATTTCCAGAGCCAAGCCTGATATCGTGTTTGTTGCTTTAGGATACCCGCATCAAGAAAAGTTTATTTATGAATATAAACATCTCTTTCCTCAAGCTGTAGCAATCGGATTGGGAGGAAGTTTTGACGTATTCAGCGGCACGGTAAAAAGAGCTCCCCGCTGGATGATTAAAACAAATACGGAGTGGCTTTACAGGCTTATCAAAAATCCGTGGAGATGGAAAAGAATGTTGAACATTCCGAAGTATGCTTTTACCGTTCTGAGAGAAAATAAAACTCAGAAAGGTTTTTATTCGGAACAGGCTAAGGATCAAACAAAGCAGCTTTAAATAAAATTTTATAACAAAAGAGACTGGTAATATATGAACATTCGATCTTTATTGACCGCTTTTTATTCAATTTATTTATATATCCTCGGCGCTTTGCTGAGATGGACTAAGCCCGGGGATAAAGTGACACTGCTTGTGTCTTTTGAAGAAAATGCACAAGCTGTCATCAACTCTTACAGGGCCCATTCCGATTCACTCTCCTATGATTTAACCGTTTTGTATACAAGGCATGCCGTTTCCCTTAAAGATGAGTTGTCCGGTCATAACTCACGTTATTTTAACGAAAAAAATCCATTTCATCTTTTTCATGCCGTTCTTACACTTTTTAAAAGTAAGTTTGTAATTACAGACAATTACTTTTTACTGACAAGCGCGCTGAACAATCGCCCGCAAACAAAATGTATACAGGTGTGGCATGCAAACGGATCGCTGAAAAAGTTTGGCTTAGAGGATGTCACCAATAAACAGAGGTCCAAACAGGATATCAAAAGATTTAAAAAGGTTTACAAATCATTCGATTATGTAACTGTAGGATCAGAAGAGATGGGCAGGATATTCAAAAATTCTTTTGGCGTAAAAGATCAGCAGTTATTAAAAATCGGTGTTCCTTTAACAGATGAATACTATCAGACAAATGAAAAGACACAGGCGGAATACCTCAGAAGCTTTTCAAATAAAAAAATCATTCTGTATGCACCGACGTTTAGAGATTACGACATGCATTCACTGCGCCTCCCCTTTACAAAAGAAGAGCTGATAAATGAGTTAAATGGCGATTATATCCTGTTTGTGAAGCTTCATCCCGCTTTACGTAATAAAATAACCGTACTATCGGACGGCCAGTATGTGAAAGATGTGTCTGATTTCCGTCTTAAGGATTTATTTATCGCTTCGGATATTTTAATTACTGATTATTCTTCTGTACCTTTTGAATATGCTTTTCTAAATAAACCTATGCTGTTTTTCACATATGACTTAAAAGAATATGATGAAAAACGGGGTTTAATTGACGATTATAAAGCTGTTATTCCCGGAAAAGCCTGTATGAACAGCGGCTCGCTGCTCGAAGAAATAGCTGATCCTTCTGCTGATACAGAACAAATAAAACGATTTTCGCAGAAATGGAATCTCTACTCTAAAGGGTCTTCAAGCTATAATCTCTTGCACTTTATTGAGAAAAATATGAGGTAACAAATAATAATACTTGCTCTTGAAACTGGAAAATTCAGTTTCAAGAGCAAGTGTTTTTTTATTGCCACCAGTGCTTAAGTACGTTGGAAAGCCCAGAAGAAGTGAATGCGGCGGGAAGAAATAGCAGTGGAAGATTTTTAAAAAAATAAGAGGCTGAAGCATTAAAAGCTTCAGCCGTCTTTATCCTTACTTATAAACCGGAACATCATAATAAAGCGTATATCCATCCAGCAATGTATACAGGCTGTACATGCGGTTCACCTGTTTGTAGGCCCAGCCGATATCGGTGGCGTATTGGTGAGAAGCAGTCGGCGACCATCTCATTTTATAGAGGGTGTCCTGCTGGTAGGCTGTGTTGTGAATATAGGATGAGCCTATGAATTTTGCACCTCCTATGATTGCTGCCTGCGGTGTAAACCAGCCTTGTTCGTAGGCATATTTTGCTCCGTAGTATAACGGGCTGCTGTCATAGGCGCCGATTCCGTACATGTTGTACACGGTTTTTCCGTTATAGGTTGTTCCTGTTGCCAGATCAGATGTACCATTGCCTGTTTCCAGAAGGGCGTGTGAAATCAGGTAAAGCTCATTAATGCCGTATTTGTTGGCTGCGTCTATGAAGGACTGGCCTTTCCCCGCAAGGATCCCTTTGTTGTAAAGCACCTTTTGGTTAACCTCTGACGCTGTCAGTCCGGCTGTTTGCGACAGCTTTAAGAACTGAAAATAGTATTTGCTGTCTAATGAGAAGTTATCGGGATTAACATATTGCTCTACTTCATCACTGCTTGCGTTTCTCCAGCTCATGTTGATTTTAGCCCAGCCGTTTGCCTGGCTGATGATTTTGACTCTATTGCCTTTTGTGAATTGGCCGATCACATTGGTCGGACTGACCGCCGGTGTTGATCGGATATTTAATACATCTGCCGTGACCGTTTGGGTGCCTGTGTAGATATAGGCGAGTGACACGTATGCGGCTCCGTCTGTTTGGGGGCTGACAGTCATTTGTTTTTGTACCATATCACGAAGCGAGATGTTGTAATTCGTTTTCATGATTTGCGGGCCGTTTTTGATTTTCACAATGGAAGATGTCCAGCCGTACAATTTCTTCAATTTTGCGGCTGCCGCCGAAGCAGTGTCATTTCCTGTGAATTGTTGAGTAATGCTGATCTCGTAAAGCGGATTGCTTTTGCTCGTATAGCTTGCTGAGATCTTGTTTGTTTTAAAATAATTCAGCCCTTTATTCAATGTCGTTTTGTCGCTGAGTTGCGCAGTGACAATTTTATATTGCGTATAAGCTGTCTTACCCGTTGGTGTTTTTGAACCGGATGCTTTGTTTTGTTTGAAAAAGGTGAGCACGCGATCAATGTCTTGTTGATTGAGCAATTCGGCCGTGGTGATTTGGTATTGGCTGTTTGTGGTTTTTCCCGTTTTTTGGCTGCTAGCAGGGATGCTTTTCCCTTTAAAATAAGCCAATGTCTGATTGATTTTCGTTGTATCAAGTAAAGACTCTGTCGTTATTTTGAATTGACTGTTCGTTTGTTTTTTGATGGTTTGTGTTGTGGCGCTGAGATTGTTTTTCTTTAAAAAGCTCAGCCCCTTGGTGATTTTCCCTTGATCAGATGTTTCTTCCGATACAAGCCGGTATTGGTTTTCAGTTTTCTTTCCGGTTGATTTTCTGCTTGTTTTTACTTTTTTCTGTGTGAAGAAGGCAGTGCCTTTATTGGCAAGCTGATCGCCTAAAACCGGTGCAGTCGTAATTTGATAGACTGTAGCTGACGTTGTTGTTTTTGCTGATGCAGAGGTATAGCGCCACTTTTTTTTCTTAAAGAATGCCTGAACTTTTTGTAATTCTTGTTTTGAGATGCCTTTCATATTCACGGTATACGATGTGCTTTTTCCAACTTTTTGATAGGTCCCGCTCACTCCCGTGTTTTTCTTAATTTGACCGATCGCGTTTTTCACTGTGCTCAGCCCTTTAAAGTAGCCTGATTGGACGTTATAGGCGGAAACGGTTTTTTTCTGGCTGATCGCCTTGTAGCTTCCTTTGATTCCCGTACTTTGTTCAAGCTGCTTAACAAGATTTTTCGCATTGCTTTCGCCAGAGAGATCAGCTGTGGTCAAGGTATAATAAATCTCACCTTTTGATGTTTCTTTTAATGAAGCCGTCAGACCGGTCTCTTTTTGGAACGCGGTTTTCATTTGTGCTGCTTTGCCGTCTCCTTGAATGATGCCAGATTGGATTCGTGTCAAGGATATTTCATTTTTAACTGGCTGGTAGGTGCTTTTGACGCCCGTCTCTTTCGCAAGGCCTTGGGTGATACCTTTGACCTTTGTCTCGCCTTCTATTTCTGAAGTAACGACATTTATATAATTTTGTTTTACTCCAGTTGCCTTTACTGATCCTGTTATTCCTGTTTCTTTTTTCAGCTTGGCCAGCAAGCTGTTTGCCGGCTGTTCGCCAGCTATTGCGCCCGAAGTGATGGTGACATACGGCTGTTTGCTGCCGACCGGGCTGTATGTGCCTGTGATGCCTGTCTGTTTTGTGAGCTGCCCCAACGCAGATTTAGCTGCGGCTTCGCTGTTTATTCCAGTAGCTGAGATTTGGTAGGCTGCAGAACTGTTTCCTGAAGCTTTGTAAATAGCCTGCCAGCCGGTGTCCTTTTTCAGCTTGCTTACGGCTTGTGATGCCTCGCTCTCGGATGCAAATTGCTTAGCCGGGTCAATCTTATAAATCGAGTTGTCGATATAGGCTGCTTGAGCAGAGCTTGCTATCGTAAAAAAGACAAGGGCAGCGGCGGACAATGACATGGATGCAAAATATCTCTTTTTCATACCTTCTCCTCTTTCATATTCAATTGTCATCTATAAAACTAGTTTATTTATCGGCAAAGGCGAGCTAGATTTATAGGTTGATAGGTTCCATTTCTGAAAAATAAAAAAAAGCTTAACCTCTCAGTGAGATTAAGCTCTTGACCTGTTTAAATATGAGACACGATCAGTGTGCATGCGCCTTCTATTGTAAAGTCCGGCATATCATCCGGCAGGAGAAAATGGTCACCCTTTTTCAGCTCGCTTGACCTTCCTTCACTTGCAAGTATTCCGTCTCCTTCTATAACACTGCATAACATGAAAGGAGCATCTTGCGACAGCTCAGCGGTGCCGTTTATTTCCCATCTATATACTGAAAAATATTCTGCCTGTACAAACGTTTTAATCGTGATACCTTTTCTGGATTCCGTTGATTCGTCTATAAAGCCGTCCACGTGGGGAACGGTTGTAACGTTGATGACATGTCCGAGATGAAGTTCGCGTGTGTTTCCTTTTTGATCAGACCTGTCATAGTCATATACACAATAGGAAATGTTTGAACTCTGCTCGGTTTCTAATACGAGTGTCCCCTCGCCTAATGCATGAATTGTTCCGCTTGGCACATAATAAAAATCTCCCGGCCTGATTTTCACTTTGCGGAGCAGACCGTCCCAGTCGCCGCTATTAATCATAGTAACAAGCTCCGTTTTTGTCCGGGCAGTGTGCCCGTAAACGATTTCAGCATTATCCTTGCAGTCAATAATATACCAGCACTGTGTTTTGCCGAGTTCCCCGTTTTCTTTTTCTCCTGCGTAATAATCATCAGGATTGACTTGTATTGACGTCGCTTTATTGGCGTCTACAATTTTTGTGAGGAGCGGAAACCGGTCACCTTCTATTCCTCCGAACAGCTCTTTGTGATGCTCCCAAAGCTCAGCTAGTGTTTTTCCTTTATATTCGCCGCTTATCACAGTGCTTGTCCCCTTCGGATGAGCGGATATAGCCCAGCATTCTCCGGTCTTTTCTGATGGAATGTTATATCCGAACGTATCGTGAAAAGCAGTGCCGCCCCAGATTTTTTCTTTATATACGGGCCGTAAAAAAATGGGTGATTGCGTCATGTTGCGTTCCCCTCCCCTTAAAAATGGCTGATATCCAATTCCCTCTGCGCCACACTGGCAAACGCCAGAAATGGCTGATCTGCTTATGTATGGCTTTATATGTATAGCTTCCCACTTCCATTATGAAGGGAATCATAAATTAGTCAATGCTCATCCGCTGCTGCGGCGTCTTAATACAGCAAGCGCTTTCATTTAAAACCTTCTTACTCACACATTTCCACTATAAGAATAATTCTCCTGTTTTGATGCAAATTAATATGACTGTCCGCATCTTTGTAAAGGAGATGAACACATGACCATAAACTCTGATCTTACACAAAATATAGAAGCTTTGAAAAAGAAAATCGGCCAAAATGACGACATCATTTTTTATACATTTTCTTTTGGAGATACAGGACGGAAAGCTTGTTTAATTTATATTGACGGCCTGACAAAAAATGAACTGCTTGCAGAGCATATTATTTCCCCTTTGCAAACTGAGGCTAAAAAACAAAAGGATGTATTTGTTGAAGATTTATCGTCCTTCTTTTTCGGCTTTAATCACATCACCATCTCTTCATTGAAAGATGTACAGAACAATATTTTTTTAGGAAAATCGGTCTTATTGGCTGACGATTACAGCGAAGGACTCGCCTTTGATACGAAAACCTTTAAAATACGCGATATTGAAGAGCCGAAGTCAGAGGTGCTTGAGCGCGGTCCAAAAATCGGCTTTATCGAGAAATTAAGGACAAATACAGCGCTTTTGAGGGAACGCGCGAATGATCCGAACCTTGTGATAAAGGAACTGACACTTGGAGACAGAGTAAAGAAGAAAGTGGCGGTTGCCTACATCCGTGATATCGCGCCCGATTATGTTGTAAAAGAGGTCTTTAAAAGGCTGAATTCCGTCCATATTGATGACTTGCCGGAATCGGGGGTATTGGAACAGCTTATTGAGGATAGTTCCATTTCCATCTTTCCCACCATTTTAAGTACAGAACGGCCCGATCGGGTTGTCGGAGGGCTGCTTGAAGGAAGGGTTTCCATTTTATTGGACGGCACACCCTTTGCGTTGATCGTACCCGTTACAGTAGATGAATTTATTCATTCTCCTGAGGATTATTATGAGAGATGGTATCAGTCTTCATTGCTCAGATTGCTGCGATATTCTTGCATCCTGCTCACCATTTATTTGCCCGGCTTGTATATATCGCTTGTCTCTTTCCATACGGGGCTTTTGCCGACGAGAATGGCGATTGCAATTGCCGGCAGCAGATTAAACGTTCCTTTCCCGCCTTTTGTAGAAGCTTTTATTATGACCTTCACGATCGAGCTGATCAGAGAAGCCGGGCTGAGACTCCCAAAACCGATCGGACAGACAATCGGACTGATTGGAGGAGTCGTAATCGGACAGGCGGCTGTTCAGGCGAATATTGTAAGCGCGCTGATGGTAATCGTCGTTTCCGTAACGGCACTTGCCTCGTTTACCGTTCCGTCATATGCCTACAACTTTCCGTTACGGATTATTCGGATCATTTCTATGGTAAGCGCTGCGGTACTCGGCATGTACGGGGTCATCATGTGCTTTCTGCTCGTCCTCGGCCAATTAATGCGTCTGAAAAGCTTTGGCCAGGACTACCTTATTCCTATTCTGGCGCAGCCCGGCCAAGATTTGAAGGATACTGTCATTCGGTTTCCAACCAGATATATGAAAAAAAGACCGACCAGAAAAGGGCCGAAAGATAAACTCAGACAAAGGTGATGGCCATGAAGCAACAGGAAGACAAGCTTACATTTATGCAGACATTCATTATGGTGAGCGGAACGATGATTGGCGCCGGGGCCTTAACGCTTCCCCGTTCAGCTGCACAATCAGATAGCCCAAGCGGCTGGATCATGATTCTTCTTCAAAGTATTATTTTTATCGTTATTGGTTTGCTTTTCTTACCCTTTCTGCAAAAGAACAGCGGAAAAACCATTTACGAACTGAATCGTGATATCACAGGCAACATTGTCGGGTCATTACTGAATCTGTTTATGAGTCTTTATTTTATTGCCATGGTCTGCTTTCAGGCCCGCCTGCTGGGCGAGGTCGTGAATTTCTTTCTTTTGAAAAATACACCGATGGAGATTGTCGTATTTATTTTTCTCGCAGTCGGCATTTATCACGTGACAGGCGGCGTCTATCCGGTCTCTAAGCTATATGCCTATATTTTTCCGATCACGATTATCATTTTTCTGATGCTCCTGATGTTCAGCTTTCGGTTATTTCATCTTAATTTTCTTCGTCCCGTTTTAGAAGGCGGTTATCAAAGCTATTTATCCTTATTTCCGAAGACGCTTATATATTTCTCAGGCTTTGAAGTTATCTTTTATTTAGTGCCTTTTATGAAAGACCCTAAACAGGCTAAAAAAGCGTTGGTGCTCGGGATTGCGACTTCTGCTATATTCTACAGCATCACACTATTCGTCGTGATCGGCTGTATGACGGTTGCCGAAGCGAAGACCTTGACGTGGCCGACGATTTCTTTAATACACGCCTTGGAGATTCAAGGTATTTTTATTGAACGGTTTGATCTCTTTTTACTGATCACTTGGACATGCCAGCAGTTCACCTGCATGCTCGGTTCTTTTCAGGGCGCGCATTTAGGTTTAAATACTCTGTTCCGTCTAAAAAATAAAAACAATGCATGGCTTATAGCTGGTTTGCTCCTCTTCACTTTTGGAGTGGCAATGTATCCTGACGATCTGAATGCTGTCATTTATTTTGGCGGGAAGTTAGGTTATGTATTTTTAATCATTCTTCTGATTCCTTTTATCGTTTGGTTTGTGAGTTGGATAAAGAAAAAATGGGGGGGCAGCAGCCGCAATGAAACTTCTCTTTAAGCTGACGGTTATTTGCCTTGTGTTACAAGTACTCAGCGGATGCTGGGATGTAAAGGAGATTGAAAAATTGTCATTTGCCAGAGGACTGGCGATTGATGAAACAAGTGATCATCAGTACAAACTGACGTATCAAAACCTTCTTCCGCAAAGTGAGGACAGCCAGACGGCTGGGAAGCCCAAATTCGTAAATGTAACAGCACGGGGGAACACTATGCTTGAAGCGGTCAGTGAGATAGCTTTACAAGATCCTCCCGTTTATAGTGACCATTTAAAGGTCTTGATCTTTGGCGAAAAACTAATGACCAATCAAAATATAAACAATTTCATTAACCATTTTATTCGTGATGATGAGTTAAGACGAAGCAGCTATATATTTATAGCGAAAGGAAAAGCGGCAGATATCCTGACTGAAAGCACCCCCACCCAGCAGCAGGTGATGCCGGCTGAAAAGCTGATTGATATCACAAACCATGGCGGCTATAATGGCAAAATCATGATGCCGCTTCGCATCGGAAGAGCTTCGATCTACTGTCAAAACGGCAATAGCTTTCTCATTCAGACTGTAACAAATAAAGGAAAAAAAGCCGTTTATGACGGAGCCGGGATTATAAAAAGCGGAGAGAATAAATTAATCGGATTTATTTCTCCCTACGAAACGCAAACCCTTAATTGGCTGATCGGAACGGTTCAAGGCGGTGTACTGCCTGCTGAGGAAAAGGGGTATCCGATTACCTTTGAAATCAAGCGCTCAAAGTCAAAAATAAAACCGGCCGTTAAAAACGGGAAACTTTCATTTTACGTTTCCGTTTTTACAAAAGGCATGCTGACAGAGAATCAAAATCCTAAAGAAAATTCATTTAACGAGAGTTATTTGAAGGAAGTTGAACGGATTTTTGAAAAAAAGCTTGAAGCCGATATGAAAAATGCGATGTATAAACTCCAGCATACGTATCGAACTGACCCTGTCTTTTTTTCTGATTACGTCCGGATTAACTTTCCTGATTATTGGAATAAGGTGAAGAATGATTGGGATGAAGTGTTTGCTGAAGCCGATTTTCATTATGATATTTCTCTTAAAATCGTGAATTTCGGAACAGCGGGAAAATAAAGTGCAGATCCTATTGGGCCTTTTTTTCGGCGCGAATCAATATTTGATAAATGCTGCATTGGTCTGCCAACTGTGTAACGGGGAAACTGAGCGCTCTTGCCAGCCTGGCAATTTCATTAAAAAACAGCTGAACCTTTACATCGACATCAACTATATTATAGGTTTTTGCTTTGATTTCAAACTGCTCCACCGGGAAAAGAGTGTGCACGGTTTGCGGTGTAAAAAAACGCAAATGAGTGCGGTCTAATATACCGGCATCTCTATAAGTCCAGTCACCGAGCAAAAGAGGAAACAGGGCCTCCGCATGCGATATATTCGGGATACTGCACACCATGCAGCCGGAAGGAGCTAGATATTTGGCATACGTTTGAATAACGGTCCACGGGTCCTTTAAATGCTCCAATATATCGGCGAAAATAATCACATCAAAAAAGCCTTCCGGATACGGCATTTGTGCCTGTTCAACATCTTCTTGGATTACGGCTTTATAATGGCTCCTTGCCGCTTTTGCAGCAAGCGGATGAAGCTCCACTCCGTATAACTCGCAGGACTGCCTGTTCATCAGCTCTAATCCGGTCGCTCCTGCACCGCATCCGATATCAAGAATCCGGTTCGCTTCTGGGGGAACAAGCTGCACAATTTCTGGACGGGGATGGGTAAAATAATTGAAGTCTGTTCCCCATTTATCTATGAAGCGCTGCCTATTGGCCGTATATAGGTGATTGATATTGATTTCTCGATTAGCCGTAAATGTCGCGTGCCCATGGTGATGAACAAATGAGTCAAGGGCGATTTCCAGACTGTATCCGGCTTGGATAGCGCGCAGGCAAAGATCATCATCCTCAAATGACCCGTACGCAAAGCTTTCATCGAATCCGCCGATTTCGTCAATAACAGCCCGTTTGATAAGCAGGCAGAAACCCACGAGACGCAGCACCCGTTTCGTTTTGTGTTTTTCTTTTTCACAATGGGCTTTCGCGAAAGGCTCCATTTCCTCTAACGTTTGATACGCATTCGGGATCATCTGGGCGCCGCTGACATAATTGCTGACAGGCCCGACCATTCCGGTTTGATCCGATTGATCAAGCACACGCAGCATCGCGCTAAGCCAGTTTTGCGTCACCATGGTGTCATTATTGAGAAAAAGCAAGTTGTCACCCTTTGCGGCTTCGATCCCTTGATTACAGCCTTTCGCAAAACCGAGATTTGCAGCATTCAAGATGGTGCGGACGGATGAAAGGCCCGACAAATATTCCCGCGTCCCGTCAGTTGATCCATTATCTACTATTATTAATTCAATGTCCTCTTCTTGTGTATGCTTCTCGATACTGGCCAGACATTTCTTCGTCAAATCCAGCTCGTTATATGTAAGTATAATAATACTTGTTTTCACTTGCGCCCCCGCCTTTTTCATTACTTCTTATTTAGCGTATGAGGCGGATTCGATTTTTATGTAGGACACACAGCAGTCTATAATCAAACGTTTGTTTAATATTCTATTAATAGTCAACTTAAAAAAGGACTGCCATAAATGACAGTCCTCTCTCTTTACGTATTCACTGTTTGTTGTTTTCCTGCCGCTTTGTCACGGCCATTTCTGTCTCTTAAATCCTGTTCAATTTCTTCAAGGCTCTTTCCTTTAGTCTCTGTTACTTTAAAACGGACAAACAGGAAGGACATGATTCCGATGGCTGCGTAGATCAGGAACAGATAGCTGATTCCGATCGCTTCCATGAGAATCGGGTAGGTTAACGAAACAATCAATGTACCGACATGAAGCATCAGTGTAGAAACGCCCGTACCGATTCCGCGGACATGGAGAGGGAACAATTCAGGTAGCATCACCCACACAACAGGCCCCCAGCTGACGGCAAAAACGACGATGAATAAGCCTAAGCATATAACCGTTGTCCACGATGCGGCCGCGGTATTATCAAAGAAAAGATTGACCATCGCCAGAACGATCAAGCTGATGACCATTCCTGCGTTGCCGATTAATAACAGCGGCTTTCTCCCTACTTTATCAATAATCTTGATGGCTATGAGTGTCATAATCACATTCACTGTTCCGATTCCGACAGTTCCCAGAATGGAAGCGGAGTTTCCAAAGCCGACATTGGTAAAGGTTTTCGGCGCATAGTAAATAATGGTGTTCGTTCCGATAAACTGCTGAAGAAATGCCAGTCCGAGCCCGGCGATAAGTGCGGGGCGCACCCATGGATCAAGCAGTTCCTTCAAACCGCCTTCCTCCTGTTTTTCCGTTTCCTTAATATCTTGTATTTCTTGATCAATCCCTTTTCCGCCCCGCAGCTTCTCAAGAATCTTTCTCGCCTTATCTTCCTCGCCGTTCGTAAACAGCCAGCGCGGGCTTTCCGGCATAAACATGATTCCTACGAGCAAGAGCAGCGACGGCACAGTCGCCAAGCCGAGCATCCAGCGCCAAGCTTCGGCATCGGCAAAGATGTAATTGACGATATATGAAAGCAAAATACCAACAGTAATCATCAGCTGGTTAAGCGAAGACAGCGCCCCGCGTGTTTCTTTCGGTGCAAGTTCAGACAGATAGAGCGGCACAATTGTTGTAGATCCGCCTACTGCGAGCCCAATCACAATTCTAAAAAGCACCATGACTTCTGTATTGGGAGCGAGCGCAACTCCGAGTCCGCCTATAAAAAACAGAAGCGCGGCTGCCATGATCGCTTTCCGCCTTCCAAATCGATCCGTCAGTTTTCCTGCAAACCCTGATCCAAGCATGGCCCCGACAAGCAATGAGCTGACGACCAGCCCTTCTGTGAATGCAGTAAGGCCTAAATCATTTTTCATAAAAAGTATGGCTCCTGAAATCACTCCGGTATCATATCCGTATAAAGCGCCGCCAAGAGCGCCAAAAAAATAAAGCCATATATTAGAACGATTTTTCTTCATAAATCCTGACTCCTCTCCTCCATAACTAGAACGATCGTACCAGCAAGGAGTTCTTGTAGAAATCTTTTATCCTATTTTTACGGTCCTTAAACCTTGGGATCAACCGCAACTCTCTAATATCCATATATTTACCAATTAATTTTTTAGGAGATAGCGAAACATTTCCTTCTTCCTGTCGTCCAATATAGTGTGATCCGGCTGACAATTAACTGCAAACATCCGCACTTTATATATAAATTTAGGAAAGTTTATCGAATATTGTCTTTTTGAAATTGTACTAACACAACTTTCATGGTACGCTTCAAACAGTAAAGAAATGAGAGGTATTGATATGGAAGAACGATCCCAACGCAAGAAAAAAAAGAAACGCCTGAGAAAATGGGTTAAATTTTTAATCGTCACAATTGCTTTTTTACTCGTTATTGTCGGTTCTGCCGGCACGTATGCATATGTAAAGCTCAATAACGCTTCTAAACAGGCACACGTTAGCCTGAGCCGAGGTGAACAATCTGTTAAGCGGATTAAGGAATTTGATCCCGGAAAAGACTCTTTTTCTGTATTGCTGCTCGGTATAGATGCCAGAGCGGGCAAAGGTGAAACTGTTGATCAAGCCAGAAGTGATGCAAATGTGCTGATTACCTTTAACCGCAAGGATAAAACCGCCAAAATGCTGAGCATACCGAGGGATGCTTATGTCAATATCCCTGGTCACGGCTATGATAAGTTTACACACGCTCATGCTCTCGGCGGTGTCGACTTGTCAGTTAAGACCGTTGAGGAATTGCTTGATATTCCGGTTGATTATGTCGTTGAGAGCAACTTCACAGCCTTTGAAGATGTGGTCGATGAATTAAACGGCGTAAAAGTAACCGTGGACAGTGACAGAGTCATTCAGCAAATTCAAAAAGATACAAAAGGAAAAGTTACATTGCAAAAAGGAACACACACGCTGGACGGCGAGGAAGCGTTAGCTTATGTCAGAACACGTAAAGCAGACAGCGACCTATACCGAGGACAGAGACAAATGGAAGTGCTGAAAGCCATTATTGAAAAATCAAAATCATTAAGCTCAATTCCGGCTTATGATGATATCGTGGATACGATGGGAGAAAATCTCAAAATGAATTTATCTCTTAAGGATGCGATTGGCTTGTTCCCTTTCATTACTTCTTTGAATTCGGTTGATTCTATTCAGCTGACAGGGTCCGATTATGAGCCTGCGGGAGTCTATTACTTACAGCTCAATCAAGAAAAGCTGGAAGAAGTGAAAGAGGAATTAAAAAAAGATTTGGACGCTTAATGGAAAGCCTGACGGGGTGGTTATTTATAAACCATCCCGTTTTTTCTATTAAATGCTTAATTACCCGTTGAAAAATTCGAAATTAAGGTTTAGCCTTTTACTGTCGGCTTACTATCCATTAGTTTATGTTTCATACGAAAGCTGAACATACTACACGAAGCGGCATTTTATTCACAAGGAGGTTTTTCATACATATGAAATTAATCGCAATTGATTTAGACGGAACATTACTTACGACGGAAAGCAAAATTTCCGCAGAAAACAGAGCGGCGATTAAAAGAGCGGTTGATGCGGGAATTCTCGTGACCATTTGTACAGGGAGAGCCACTTTCGATGTCAAGGCGCTCCTGGAAGACTTGGATATTCCCATTATTGCAGCTAACGGCGGAACCGTCCATGATACAGGCTACCGTTTGATCAGCAACACATTAATGGATCAGCAAGCTGGAAAAGACATTGCTGACTACCTTCTCTCTCAAAATATATACTTCGAGGTTTATACTGACCATCATCTGCTTTCTCCTTTTGACGGCCAATCCAAGCTTCAGGCTGAGCTTGATATGTTGAAGAGCGCAAATCCGGATGAAGATTTTGATACACTGTGGCAAGGCGCCATAACTCAATTTAAGCAGTTTGGCATTAAACCTGTGCATGATATTCAATCTGTATTTGACGGAAACGAAAATGTTTACAAGCTGCTTTGTTTCTCTTTTGACATGGAAAAGCTGAAGAAAGCAAAAGAAGAACTGACGAATCATCAAAAGCTCTCCCAGACTTCATCGGGAAAACATATTATTGAGATTCTGCCCGCCTCATCCGGCAAAGGCCGTGCGCTGACTGAGTTAGCCGGAAGATACGGCATCGAAAAACAAGACATATATGCCATCGGCGACAGTCCGAATGACTTGTCGATGTTTGAGGTCGCCGGCCATGGAATCGCCATGGAGAATGCGATTGAAGAGCTTAAGGAAAAAAGTACATTCGTGACAAAGAGCAATGACGAAAATGGCGTGGCCTACTTTATAGATCAGCTGCTTGCCAATCAATATGAATAAGAAAAACCTCCGGAGAAAGCTCCGGAGGTTTTTCTGTATCGCACAGGCTACTGAATTCGGACACTGCCCGCGTACTTGTCTTTCCAATAGGTGCTCGTATTCATGTTGGTGAGCGTCACACCGGTTGATAGCGTGACATGCACGACTTGGCCGTTTCCGACATAGATAGCCGGGTTAAGGCTGCTTGATTTAAAAAAGACGAGATCGCCGGGCTGAAGTTCGGATTTATCAATCTTCGTTCCGGCTTTGTATTGGTTTTCCGCGTAACGGGGCAGCGTAATACCGGCCGCCTCTTGATAGACATATTGAATAAAGCCCGCTGTATCAAAGCCCGTTTTTGGCGATGTGCCGCCGTCTTTATAAGGAACTTCGCCAAGATAAAGCGTTGCTTCGGACACAATCGGATTTTCTTTCGGAATCTTCAAATGTTCGAATCGCCGGACTCCTGAAAAACGTTTTTTCCAATATTCTTCTGATAAGTAAGAGATCGTTACTTTTTCGGAGCGGCTTGCTTGGATGAACCTGCCGCCCCCTGCATAGATGCCCGCATGTGATATGCCTTTTTTATAGGTGTTGCTAAAATAGATCACATCACCCGGCTTTATATCTTTCAGCGCAACCTTCTCTCCTGCAGTCCATTGCTGTTCTGCCGATCTAGGCAAATACACGTCGAGCGCTTCTTTATAGACATATTGCACAAGCCCGGAGCAGTCAAACCCCTCACTCGGTGTGCTTCCGCCAAAGACGTATGGCGTTTCTAAATACTTTGCCGCCTGTTCGACGACCGGAGTATCGGCTATTTTGGGATCTGATGAGATTCGTTTTGCGCCGATGTACGACGTGCTCCAATATGTGCTTTTTTTATAATTCTCGTATGAAACGCCCTTTGTCTGAGAGCTGTGAATCATTTGGCCGTTTCCGACATAAAGCCCTGCATGTGTCGGCTTACTTCCTCCTGCTTTTTTAAAAAACAAAATATCCCCCGGCTTAAGGTCGTCCTGCTTCACAGCGCTTCCCACTTTCCATTGGTCATTTACAGACCTCGGCAAGTGAATGCCGTTCTGAGCGAAAATATACATAATCAGGCCGGACGGGTCAAAGCCTTCCTTCGGCTTTTCGCCTCCATATTTATATTTATATCCTACCAGTTCCTTGGCCCGGCTGATCGCTGCGTCTTTTTTCGTGTCAGCTTCCGCAATCTCCGCCCTTGTCATAATAGGTGTCAAAAGTCCAATCATCATAGCAACAAGCAAATACTTCCTCCAGCTTGCAAAGGTGTTCACTTCACATTTCTCCTCCTCTTTTTGCAGTGTTTACATCGGTATTTTTTTGGAGATGTTAAGTTACTTTTTGACGTTTTTTTGAAGGTTTTGAAATCTAGCAGAAGTTAAAAGTAGATTATAGAGGAGTTGGTATTACGAATCAAAAAAGAGAATGCCCATTTAGGGCATTCTCTTTTTTATTACTAATTTGTTTGTGCAGTCTCTTCTTGCTGAATTTTATGGATTTCTGTGTCGATTTTTTCTTTTTCCTGATCTGTCAGCTGATCGTTATATTTAAAGGCTGACATAAACATAAATACCATGATAATAGCGGCAAATGGCCAGCTTGCTTTAATCCATTTCATTTTTTATCACTCCGTTTTAGATTTTAATTTGTCAGTATGGTCGATATCAAACGTCAATTTTCCGTCTTCGATATCCCAGACGAAATTCGAGTCTTTTGTTAGTTCCCGAATAATCGTTTTTTCTTTCAAACCGCCTTTTTTGACCGGCGCTGGTGTTGCTTCATGAATATTGATCGGGGTGACTTCAAAATGCCCCGTTCCATTTTTCTTCAAATGATACTGGACTAACGCGCTGTCCCTCGTTCTTGTCCATCCTTGGTCAAACACGAAGTTTCCGAGACTGTAGAAAATAACGGTTCCGTTATATACTTCAATCGGCTCAAGTACGTGAGGATGATGGCCGATAATGATGTCAGCTCCCGCGTCGGACATCGCTCTTCCGAGTTCGCGCTGTCTGTCATTTGGATCGTTGTCATATTCTTGTCCCCAGTGTGACTGAACCACAACGATATCCGCATTTTTCTTTGCTTTTGATATCATCGGAATAAAGATCTCTGGGTCAGCCGGCAAAACGCCCGGCGTATTTTTTCTGGCTGTGAAATTTTTACCGTACACATCTGTAAAACCTAATGTCGCAATCTTAACGCCGTTTACTTCCTGATAAGAAATGCTGTTTTCAGCTTCCTTCAAGTTCGAACCGGCTCCGACTAAGTCCAGGTTTTGTTTTGAGAATTCTTCTAATGTATCCTTCATCCCCTGCACGCCGTAATCCATCGCGTGATTGTTTGCGCCCGTCAGCACGGTGAAGTTCATATCCTTCAGAACCTTCACTGAATCCTTATTGGCTTGGAGATGAATATTTTTATCTGCTTCTGTATAATTCTTTTTATAGGTCACCGGATTCTCAAAGTTTCCGGCTACATAGTCAGATGCTTTAAAGATCGGCTCAACATACTGAAATAAACTTTTTGTTCCTTTTTGTTCGGTTACTTTTTCAACATACCGGCCCATCATAATGTCGCCGACAAAGGAGGCTGACACCAGGTCATCGGAATACGTTTTGACTGAAGGCGTTTGTGCTTTTCCCGCCCACATAAAGACGAACATAAGGCAAAAGACAATCGGAAGTGCGATAAATACGTGCTTATTTGTTTTCTTTTTTTGATGTTTTGTCATCTTTAGCAGCTTTTCTTGAAAGCTTAATTGTTTTTTCATCGTTTGACACACCTTACGTTAAATTAAGTAGTAAACAAACATGATAGCAAAGGTCGCTCCGCTCAATAGCAGCGTGCTTCCGAACGTGATGGTTAATCCTTGTTTCTGAATGGTGTTGGCAATCAAACCGGGAACGATAATTCCAATTCCGCGGAATTCGGCGATTTCAAATGGCACAATCGGGTATAGAAAATCAAAAGCAATTTTTAAGATGATACCTGTAATCAGCATGGCTGCGAATTTTCTGCGTCCGTATAAAATCATGAATCTGGACAAGCCGTATTTGACGATGACATAAGTGAGAAGACTGACCAGCAAAACAAGTAAAATAAAGATCGGCTGGTTAAAAACAAGACCTAAATAACCCGGTACAACAAGACCTGCCGGCACAATGCCTGTTTTTTCCGCAAAAATCAAACTGAGTAGAACTCCCAATATAAGTGAAATGTATAAATCTGATCCGAACATGTTTACGTTTCCTCCTAGCTAACGAGCTGCTTAACCTTGTATTCTTGGATTTTTTCGATTAGCGGTTCTGCTGAACCATGAATGTTACCGACACCATATATGACACGGTTGTGCATTTTTTTCTTTAAGACTTCCATAATCTCTTCTGTCGACTTGTATTCAAGATCGTGCAGCTTATCTGCAGGTATCTTTCCTTCTTCAAAGGCTTTTACAATAGGTTCTGTCGTTTCTCCGATCAGAATCAGTTCACTTGCTTCAATATAAGGAAGAACATCATTTGCAAATTGCTGTGTCCGATCTACACGGTCCGCCCGGCAGTTCATGATGACGATCGGTTCATCGGTCGGATACCCGATTTCTTTCACACGTTTCCATATATTCAATGTAGAAGAAGCGTCGTTTGCAGCAAAGCCATTTACAAAATGACCAGGTTCACTCGGACTGATTAATGGAAGAATTCTCATTGCTCCCGGATCAGGCGGCGCATTCAGCATGCCTCTGAAAGCTGTATCTTCATCAATGCCAAGCGCTTGGGCAACACCGAGAGCGAGCGAAGCATTATCAGGAAATACCATATATTCAAACTTACGCAAATACTCGTCCGTAATTTTAGAATTATCAGCTATAATGACTTCTGTGTTTCGTTCTTTTGCTTTTTGTTTAAAGAAATCTGTATATTCACTATCTGTAATAATCAAATGTCCATTATAAGGAATCGTTGCGGTAAATGCTTCCGCGATCTCATCGAGTGTCGGTCCCATGACGTCCATATGATCCTCCAGGACATTTACGATGACTCCGATATTCGCCTGCAGCAGTTCTTCCTGAAAGATAATTTGGTAGTCAGGATTTACAGCCATGCACTCACTGACAATTGCGTTGGCTCCTCTGTCCACCGTTTCTTTCATTACTTCTTTTTGTTCCCCGATATTTGGTCCTTGCGGTTTCCGTTTAATCGGTTTTTCTTCCGGAGTATCCCAATAAATCATTCTTGCGTCCGTACCTGTTGTTTTTCCTACAGTTTTGTAACCGGCTTCCATTAAAATTCCGGTTGTCAGCCTTGTGACTGTGGATTTGCCGCGAATGCCGTTAATGTTGACTCGCACAGGCAGGGCATCAATATTTTTCTGATGTCGCCTTTTTTCTAATATTCCGATGACTACTATGACAGCACAGGCTAAAATGAGTAACCACATTGCTTATCGACATCTCCTTCTATATTTGTTGTAAATTCATTCATCAGTATATAGAATCACTATGAATTCTCAATCGGCATTATGTAACATAATCTTCCCCCAGCCTCTGAGCCAAACCTCTCTTTTGAAGGAGATATAATACCCAATTTACATTTGATATTTTTGGTAAATAACAGGACTTAGATCTTACTGGATTTTTCTTTCTTAATTACGAATACGCTTACATTTACAACTTCATTTTTTTCTGGACTTTTATGCCTAGTGTAGAGGATTGGAATAAAGATGTACTTCGAATCTATCTTTTCCATCCCTTTCATATCAACTTTTCAGGGGTATGACGCAGGTTTGGCCTTCCTTTGACCTTGAAACGTTATTTACCTGTTTTTTAAGGATAAGGTCATATAGTCATCCTTTGCGCAAGGAATAGCAGATAGCAGTCCTATTCCAAAATGACTATGCCGCTCAACAACGAATATAGGTTGAAGAGAGGTCCGTGTTTACTAACAAAAATAAACATTTTCTATGCAAAAAGTCTTTTTGATTTCTATTCATTTGCAGGTCTATTCACATGCTTTTGAAACAATTTTAATAAAACTTAATTTTTGTTCATGAAATCTTCATCCATAAATGTGAATGGTTTGTCAAATTTTGTGTTTTTTTCGCAAATGAAGTCACATTCGCTCGATTTTATACATGAATAAAACCTGCATAGCTGTTAAAAACTACACTACGAGATCGGAAGGATGTGATAGGATGCCCGCCGGCAAGAATTCATCTGATGAGAAACTCCTTTTGAAAGGCGATTTTGATTCTGCCGTTCAGACCTTAAAAGAGGAATTGATCCTGTGCGAAGATTTAAGGATTCGCATGATTGACATGAAGGATACGAAAGCGGTTTTTTTCTATCTGCAAAACGTGATTGATGAAAAAAAACTCAACGAATTTATTATTGATTTTTATCAGCAGGACGAGTCTCCTGAATTGTATATGAAGGCCATCAGCAGCTCGGAAAAGAATGAACTTTGCGATATCATTGATGCGATTTTATCGGGGAGCGTTGTGTATTTCAGCGAACAGTCCGAACAGGCAAAACTCTTTACAGCGGGCCAAAATCCGCTCCGCTCTATCACCGAACCGGAATCGGAAAGCATCGTGCGCGGGGCTCATGACGGTTTTGTAGAGAGCCTGGATACGAATATTCAGCAGATTCGTTATCATGTTCAGGATCATAACATGGCTATTCACTATGTAAATATCGGAGAAAAAGCCAGGTCACGGGTAGCACTGCTGTACATAGAGGATATCGCTGATCCGGAAATCGTAAAAGAAATGAAACGTCGTCTTTCATATTTAAAGATAGATAGCTTATTGACTCCCGGAATCATTGAAGAAGCGATTGAGGATAATCCCTTTTCTCTTTTCCCCCAAGTCATCAATACTGAACGGCCTGACAAAGTAAAAGCGAATATTATGGAAGGCTGCGTGATTCTGATGATGGATGGAAGCCCGTCGGCCATTATAGCCCCGATTACCTTTTTTTCGTTTTTTCAATCTCCTGATGATTACAGCACACGATGGGTTTCCGCCAGTGTTATGAGAATTCTGCGATTTTTGGCATTTTCGATCGCCATCACATTGCCGGCTTTTTATATATCTCTGATTGCTTTTCATTTTGAGGTTATTCCTAACGATTTGATTGTCACGATGAAAAACTCGATCGTCAATATTCCGTTTCCTCCTTTGGTTGAAGCGATGATTATGGAAATTACAATTGAACTCATTCGTGAAGCAGGGGTGCGCCTTCCTAAGCCGATCAGCCAGACAATCGGCATTGTCGGCGGACTGGTCATTGGCGACGCTGTCGTCCAGGCGGGATTAATCTCTAATATGATGATTATTGTCGTAGCGGTGACAGCTGTGTCTTCTTTTGTGCTTCCTTCCTATGAAATGAGCACCACAATTCGCACGATACGTTTTCCGCTCATGTTTTTAGCCGCCTCCTTTGGTTTTATCGGAATCGGCTTTGGGTTTGGATTGATTTTGATGAATTTATGTAAGCTTGAATCTCTCGGAATTCCTTATTTATCTCCGCTTTCACCGTTTCATTTTTCCGATTTAAAAGATGCCTTTATCAGGCTCCCGTCTTGGCTGTATAAGAAGCGGCCAGTTTATCTCAAACCAAAAGCCGCAACCCGTCTTAAAAACATAAGAGGATGGAAAAAAGATGAAAAATAAAAACATCAGCCAGCTGCAAGCCGTCTTTTTTATTATTCAAACCCAAGTTAGTATAGGGCTTCTCGCTTTGCCTCATATGCTGATGAAGAGAGCGGGAAGCGACGGATGGATCTCCATCCTATTATCTGGTATTTCAATCCAAGTTACGATCAGCCTGTATATGATTTTATTTTTCCGATTTCCCGAGCTGACTTTTTATGAGATGCTGGAAAAAATGTTTGGAAAATATGTCGGAAAAGCGCTTCAGCTGATATATATATTTTATTTCATGCTCAACTGTGTTCTTATTTTATCTGTTTTTTCAAGAATTTTAGATATTTGGGTGCTGCCGCTGACGCCAAATTGGGTGATCAGTCTGATGATTGTGTTTGGCTCCGTTTATATTGCAAAAGAACCGATACAAGCCATTGCCAGATTCAGCTTTGTTTTGACACCGATTATGGTAGGTTTGTCTTTGCCTTTAATTTACACTCTTGGCGATGCCGATATTTCTTATATCCTTCCGATTTTTCAGGGTGATGTAAGGGATATATTCTGGGCTTCACAGGATATGTTTGTCAGTGTGAATGGCTTTGAATCCATGCTGATTTTAGCGCCGCTTGTGAAGTGTACCGTCAGACAGCGCTATAAGATCATGACGATTGCCAATTTGTTTACGACTTTCTACTATCTATATATCACTGTGACTTGTTTTGTCATTTTCAGCCCTGAGGAAATCAATATCATTCCTGAACCTGTTTTGTATTTATTAAAAACCGTCTCATTCCGGGTAATCGAGCGGACGGACCTCATCTTTCTGACATTTTGGTTTGTCACTGTATTTGCCACACTAGCAAATGTCTTCTATCTTGCAAGTACCGGGGCAGCTAAATTATTCGGGAAACAAGATCATAAATGGTTTGTTTATATCCTCTCTGCCATCGTTTTTATGTTGTCTATCTCGGCAACGCGTACTGATCAAAGTGTGCATGTTGTCGATCAAGTCAGCCGTATCGCGGACTTTATTTTTGTCTATCTCTTTCCGGTTATTGTGGCACTCATTGCTTTTATGATGAAAAAGGGGGGACGGCATGCGCTCTAAACATGTACTAGTCATTATCATGTGTTTATGTATGGGTGTAACCGGCTGTTGGGACCAGAACTTATTAAAAGACATAGCACTTGTTCTGACAGCCAGTCTTGACACTGATGAAAACGGAAATAACACGATGGGCATTACCTATCGAAAAGTACAGAGTTCACAGGCGGAGCAGGAAACAGGCGGGACATTCATCACCACCGTTCTCAGTGCTACAGGACATACAACACGTGAGGCCCGTTTTAAATTAGATAAGCTTGTGGATCAGCGGATCGATATCTCGAAACAGCGGATATTGCTTATCGGAGAAAAAATGGCGGAAAAGCAGATGTTTCCTTATCTTGATACGTACTACAGAGATGCGAAAAGCCCTTTGCTCGCACAACCCGCTGTCGTAAAGGACGGGAAAGCAATTGAAGTGCTGCAGCTAATTGTTGACCAAAAACTGATTGTAAGCAAATTTTTGAGCAACCTTTTAAACAGCGCGAGTGAGGAATCAAACATTCAGCTTGAAAATCTGCAAACCATCCGTTCAAAAATGCTGCATACGGGTGAGGATTTTACTCTTCCTTATCTTTCTGTTCATAATGGAAAAACGATTAAAGTGGAAGGTACCGCTTTGTTCAGCAACCAGAAAAAAGTGACAGAAATACGCGGACAGGATTCGACGCTCCTGACTCTTTTGGCAGGCCATTTTAACAAATCAGCCGGCATCAACCTGAAACTCTGGGATCATTACACACCCGATATCAAAAACTACATTTCCTTAGGAATTACAGATGCTTCGCGCTCGATTTCCTTTATAGATGCAAATCCCGATCATCTAAAAGTTAAGCTGTCATTAAAGCTGGACGCAAGAGTTGTCGAATATCCGAAGGACATGCTGGATTCAAACAAGGCAATTACAAGAATTAATCGGCAGGCTTCAAACCATTTAGAAAAAGATGCTGCCTCTATTATTAAAAAGACTCAATCTTACAAATCCGATGTCTTAGGAATAGGAAGAAAATACAAATCAAAGCATCTCGAAGATTACAGGCGATTCAATTGGAGAGACCTGTATACCTCTATCGAAATCATTCCGGATATCGACGTTCGCATTTCTCAAATTGGCATAGTGAATTGAAAAGGAGATTCGTTCTCCTTTTTTGGTTTGCACATTTCTGTTGCCAACCTTCATTGTTCGTGATAATCTATTTCATGTAAACGGTTACACACTGTAAGGAGGAGCTTTTGTGGCTACGATTAAGGATGTCGCCGGAGCCGCGGGTGTTTCTGTCGCGACAGTCTCCCGCGTGCTGAATGACAACGGTTATGTACATGAAGAAACAAGAACACGGGTGACCGCGGCAATGGAAAAGCTGAATTATTATCCGAATGAAGTCGCCAGATCCCTCTATAAAAGAGAATCGCGACTGATCGGACTATTGCTTCCGGATATTACAAACCCCTTTTTTCCTCAGCTTGCCCGGGGTGTTGAGGATGAATTACAGCGTGAAGGCTATCGGCTTATCTTTGGAAACAGTGATGAAAATCTTGAAAAAGAGCTTGAATACCTTCAAACCTTTAAGCAAAATCAAGTCGCTGGAATGATTGCTGCCACAAACTATCCCGACCTTGCGGAATACAGCGGCATGGAACAGCCTGTGGTTTTTTTAGACCGGACACCTGAAGGCGCTCCTTCTGTATACAGCGACGGACGGACCGGGGGAAAAATCGCTGCCGAGGAAATGCTGCGCGGGAACAGTAAGTGCATTACGCTCTTCAAAGGGCCTGCCCACCTGCCGACCGCGCAAGAACGCTTTAGCGGCGCGCTCGACGTTTTACGTCACGCTGATGTGAACTTTCAGATCATCACGACAGCATCATTTTCTTTTAAGGATGCCCAAACATCGGCAAAAGAACTCTTTGCTGCTTATCCGGATACGGACGGCGTAATTGCCAGCAATGACATTGTGGCTGCGGCTGTTCTGCATGAAGCATTGCAGCAAGAAAAACGGGTCCCTGAGGATATCCAGATTATCGGTTATGATGATATACCGCAAAGCGAACTCCTCTTCCCGCCGCTTTCCACGATCAGACAGCCGGCATATGACATGGGAAAGGAAGCGGCCAAGCTCCTTCTGACCATCATAAAAAAACAGCCTTTAAAAGAGACGGCAATCCAGATGCCCGTTACCTTTATCAAAAGACAAACGACTAGAAAGGAAGATTGAAAAATGAGCAATATTTGCGTAATCGGCAGCTGTTCGATGGACTTAGTCGTCACATCGGATAAACGCCCGAAAGCAGGAGAAACCGTGCTTGGCACCTCATTCCAGACAGTGCCCGGCGGCAAGGGAGCGAATCAGGCAGTCGCGGCTTCCAGACTCGGCGCCCGCGTCACAATGGTCGGTAAGGTCGGAGACGATCACTACGGTAAAGCGATCATTGATAATCTGAAAGCAAACGGTGTCAGCACGGAATATATGGAACCGGTTACACACAAAGACAGCGGAACAGCTCACATCGTGCTTGCAGAAGGCGATAACAGCATTGTAGTTGTGAAAGGCGCCAATGATGAGATCACACCTGAGTATGCCAAACAGGCACTTGAACAGCTTGAAAAAATCGACATCGTGCTCATTCAGCAGGAAATTCCTGAATTAACGGTAGATGAAGTTTGCAGCTATTGCCGCTCACACGATATTCCGATCATGCTGAATCCGGCTCCTGCCCGTCCGCTTAAACAGGAAACGATCGATTATGCTTCATTTCTTACGCCAAACGAACATGAAGCGGCCATTTTGTTTCCCGGTATGACAGCCTCTGAAGCACTCACACAATATCCGGCTAAGCTGTTTATTACAGAAGGCAAACAAGGCGTCCGCTACTCAGACGGCAGCAAAGAAAGGCTCATCCCTTCCTTCCCTGTTGAAGCGGTTGATACAACGGGCGCGGGAGATACCTTCAACGCTGCATTTGCAGTCGCTCTTGCGGAAGGTAAAGAAATTGACGACGCTCTGCGATTCGCTAATCGTGCTGCATCCATTTCCGTCTGTAAATTCGGCGCTCAGGGCGGGATGCCGACAAGGGAAGAAGTAGAGGAGCTGCTGTCATGAAAAAACACGGCATTTTAAACAGCCATCTCGCCAAGATTTTGGCGGACCTTGGCCACACAGACAAAATCGTCATCGCGGATGCAGGATTGCCTGTGCCTGACGGCGTCCTGAAAATTGATCTGTCCCTAAAGCCCGGTGTTCCCGGCTTTAAGGACGTCACCGAACTGCTGGCAGAGGAAATGGTCGTCGAAAAAGTCACGGCAGCTTCTGAAATCAAGACAGCCAATCCGCAGAGTGCGAATTTTATAGAAAACCAGTTTAAAAAACAGCCGGTTGAATACCTGTCTCACGAAGAATTCAAACAGCTGACTAAGGAAGCAAAAGCCATCATACGAACAGGCGAAGTCACGCCATACGCCAACTGCATCCTGCAGGCAGGTGTGATTTTCTAGAAAGAGGGGATCAAGAATGCAGATCGACATGAATGACATCCATAAGGCATTCGGTAAAAACCAAGTGCTCTCAGGCGTTTCTTTTAACCTAAAGCCAGGCGAGGTTCACGCGTTGATGGGAGAAAACGGCGCGGGCAAATCAACTCTCATGAACCTCCTGACAGGTCTGCACGGCCTTGATAAAGGGAGCATCAGAATCAACGGCAAGGAAACCTATTTCTCCAATCCAAAAGAAGCGGAACAAAATGGAATCGCATTCATTCACCAAGAGCTGAATATTTGGCCGGAAATGACTGTCTTAGAAAATCTTTTTATCGGAAAAGAGATGACATCAAAACTCGGAATTCTAAACACAAAGAAAATGAAAGCGCTAGCAAAAAAGCAATTTGAAAAGCTTTCCGTCTCATTATCTCTTGATCAAGAAGCCGGGAAATGTTCTGTCGGCCAGCAGCAAATGATAGAAATCGCTAAAGCCCTGATGACAAAGGCTGAAGTCATCATTATGGACGAACCGACCGCAGCCTTGACAGAACGGGAAATCAACAAACTTTTTGAGGTTATTGCGTCCTTAAAAAAGGACGGAGTGTCCATTGTCTATATTTCGCATCGAATGGAGGAAATCTTTACGATTTGCGACCGAATCACCATTATGCGGGACGGGAAAACAGTTGATACGACAAACATTCCGGAAACGAGCTTTGATGAAGTCGTGAAAAAAATGGTCGGCCGTGAACTGACCGATCGTTATCCTCAACGCAGACCCGAGCTCGGCGATATCGTATTAGAAGTGAGAGACGCGTCCAAAAAAGGCAGCTTCGAACATGTCAGCTTCCATGTACGCTCCGGCGAGATTGTCGGTGTCTCAGGTTTGATGGGAGCCGGACGGACAGAGATTATGAGAGCGCTGTTCGGCATTGACCGTCTGGACTCCGGGGAAATCTGGCTTGCAGGAGAAAAAACAAACATTAAAAACCCGAATGACGCAGTCAAAAAAGGGCTCGGCTTTATTACTGAGAATCGTAAAGACGAGGGGCTGTTGCTAGATACGTCTATCAGGGAAAACATAGCTCTTCCCAGTCTGACCAGCTTTTCTCCTAAAGGCGTGATCGACCAAAAACGCGAAGCCTCATTTGTCGAGCTGCTGATCAACCGATTGACCATTAAAACCGCTTCACCTGAAACCCATGCGCGCAATCTCTCAGGCGGAAATCAACAAAAAGTCGTAATTGCCAAATGGATCGGCATCGGTCCTAAGGTATTGATTTTGGACGAACCGACTAGAGGTGTTGATGTAGGAGCAAAAAGAGAAATTTATACTTTAATGAACGAACTGACCGATCGGGGAGTCGCGATTATCATGGTTTCATCCGAGCTTCCTGAAATTATCGGAATGAGTGACAGAGTCATTGTCGTACATGAAGGAAAAATCAGCGGAGAAGTCGCCTCCCGGGAAGCCACACAGGAACGGATTATGACACTCGCCACAGGAGGGCAGTAAGATGAAAATTGAACATACACAACAACAAAAGCGCATTCATTTTGATACAGTTATTCAAAAGCTCGTCCCTTTTCTCGGTTTATTTATACTCGTTTTGATTGTATCTATTTTAAATCCAAGTTTTCTTGAACCGTTAAATATATTAAATCTGCTGCGTCAAGTTGCCATTAACGCGCTTATCGCGTTTGGCATGACCTTTATCATTTTAACAGGAGGAATTGACCTGTCTGTCGGCGCCATTCTCGCCCTGTCCAGCGCGTTAGTTGCCGGCATGATTGTGTCAGGCATTGATCCGATTCTCGCCGTGATCATTGGCTGTGTCATCGGTGCTGTGCTGGGCATGATCAACGGACTTCTAATTACAAAAGGAAAAATGGCTCCATTTATCGCCACATTGGCAACCATGACTGTATTCCGCGGGCTGACGCTTGTTTATACAGACGGAAACCCGATTACAGGACTTGGCACGAACTATGCGTTTCAATTGTTCGGGCGCGGTTACTTTCTCGGCATTCCCGTCCCTGCGATTACGATGGTGATTGCCTTTGCCATTCTTTGGATTTTGCTTCATAAAACACCGTTTGGACGACGCACGTATGCAATCGGCGGAAATGAAAAAGCAGCACTGATTTCAGGCATTAAAGTACCGCGGGTCAAAGTAATGATTTATTCACTGGCCGGCCTTTTATCCGCTCTTGCGGGCGCTATTTTGACTTCCCGCTTAAATTCAGCACAGCCGACCGCCGGAGAATCCTACGAATTGGATGCGATTGCCGCGGTGGTTCTCGGCGGAACAAGCCTTTCAGGCGGACGCGGACGCATGATCGGAACATTAATCGGGGTGTTAATCATCGGCACATTGAATAACGGACTGAACCTGCTCGGCGTATCATCATTTTATCAAATGGTCGTTAAAGGGATCGTCATTTTAATCGCGGTATTATTAGACCGTAAGAAGTCAGCATAGGAGGGTTACACATGAAGAAGGCGTTATTGGTCATCGTATCATTATCATTGGTTTTGCTGTCCGCTTGTTCGCTTGAGCCTCCCCAATGGGCAAAGCCTTCAAACTCGGACAAAAAAAAGGAATTAAAAATCGGTTTATCCGTTTCAACCCTTAATAATCCATTCTTTGTTTCTTTAAAAAAAGGAGTAGAGAAGGAAGCGAAAAAACGGGGCATCAAAGTGATTATCGTTGATGCGCAAAATGACTCTTCCAAACAGACAAATGATGTGGAAGATCTCATTCAGCAAGGAGTAGACGCTCTCTTAATTAATCCGACCGACTCATCGGCCATTTCAACAGCCGTAGAATCAGCAAACTCGATTGGAATCCCTGTCGTGACGCTTGACCGTTCTGCAGAAAAAGGCAAAGTGGAGACACTGGTCGCCTCTGATAACATCAAGGGCGGTGAAATGGCCGCCGAATATATCGCTGAACAGCTTGGAGAAAACGCCAAGGTTGCCGAGCTCGAAGGCGTGCCGGGTGCTTCCGCGACAAGGGAACGCGGCTCAGGCTTCCACAATATAGCGGACAAAAAACTGGATGTCGTGACAAAGCAATCCGCAGACTTTGACCGTACCAAAGGGCTGACCGTCATGGAAAACCTGCTGCAAGGGCATCCTGAAATCAAGGCGGTTTTCGCCCATAATGATGAAATGGCGCTCGGCGCTCTTGAAGCCATCAACAGCTCTGGAAAAGACATTCTCGTCGTCGGCTTTGACGGCAATACGGATGCGATTTCTTCCATTAAAGCCGGGAAGCTTTCAGCCACCGTCGCCCAGCAGCCAGAACTGATCGGAAAGCTGGCAACAGAAGCAGCGAACGATATCCTAAAGGGGAAAAAAGTGAAAGAATCAATTTCCGCACCGTTAAAATTACAGACACAGAAATAAGGCCATTTACGGATCAGATGATTATCTGATCCTTTTTTATGTTTAGCAACCCACGGAAACGTGAAAAGGTATAAAAGAAACTTTTTCATTTCTCTTAGTAAAGGAGAGGGACAAGATGAAGAGAACGGCAAAAACTTTGTCAGTACTTACACTCGCAGCCGGAGTGACAGCCGCCTCCGCACTTGGCGCAAGCCCTTTGCAGGCAAAACAGCCAATGGAGGCAGTGAGCATTGACGATCTATACAGCTACCCTATTGATTCATATTTGGTTTCTGCAGAAGCACTGAATGTCAGAACAAAAGCTTCGGCATCCAGCGCAAAAGCTGACACGCTTCATCTGGGCGACAGCTTAAAAATGATTTCACTTTCAAATGCTGATTGGGCAAAGGTTCATTATAAAAACGGTAAGACAGGATTTGTTTCTACTCATTATATTGTAAAAGAAGCAACGACAGTGAAAACCACAACAAAAACCAATGTTTATGCTTCTGCTGCCGGAAAAAGCACAGCTTCTCTTCCAGCCAACACCAGTGTCTCCTTTTTAGGCTGGAATAAGACGAAAAATGGCGGATTTGATTATGATTGGGTATTTGTCGATTATGGCGGTAAAACAGGTTATATCAAAACAAAAGACTTACAAATGTCAAAATAACAGAAAAGGGATTCCGTTTAATAACGCGGAATCCCTTTTATTTTCTCTAATGATGAATCGTATTGTCGCATTTCCAAAATATTTCTCAGGAAATATTGTCGTATGCCGGTTTTTTCTGCTGTCTTGACCAAGCTATTATTTTCTTGACCGTACATCATTTGCGCTTTAATTGCGTTTTTATTTCACCTAAGTCAATTTAATTTTAAGAAAATACATGATATGGAGAACAATTGTTTACGTTAAACAATGGAGGTGGTGTAAGATGGATAAGTTTGAAGCTGCGTATGAGGATTATAAATCCAGGCAAACAAACAATGATCAGACAACAGATACATCGGGAAAAGAAGAAATTATCGCAGTACGAAGGAATGATGAGGAAAATATTATTGCGGTTAAAACAAACACGGGCAGGGAGCTTGATTACCCCGCTGCCCTGGCAGAAGCGAAAGCAGGGAATCTGGCTCACACGGATGTCTTCCATAAATACGGACGCGACATCTTACGCAGTGAACCGGATGGCACAAAAGAAAATAACCTATCAGAATTACCCGAATTTTAATTTAAAAAGCCCTTGGCACATATGTGCCAGGACTTTGTTTTAAGAGAATGAATTCAGGATATGATCTGTTAAACGTTTTGCGCTGATCGCAATGTCATCGGCATTTGCATATTTTACTCCATAAAAAACATATGGCGGCAGGTACGTCATGCCGATCAAATTGCTAGTCGCTTGAAACGGCTTGAGCAGCTCGCTTAACGAATAATGGTTGCTTCCGCCCGCCTGGTATTTTTCTGCCTCGCTCCCTGTGGAAACGGCCAGCATCAACTCCTTGCCGTGCAGAGCTTTTCCTTCAGAACCATAGGCCCAGCCATATGTCAGCACTAGGTCAAGCCATTTTTTCAAAAGGGGCGGAGAGCTATACCAATATAGAGGGAATTGAAAAACGATCCGGTCATATTGCTCGCACAGCTGCTGCTCTTTCACTACGTCAATCGCTTCATCCGGGTACTCCTTGTAAAGTTCACGAACCCTGATTTGATCATGTTTTTTCAATTCTTCAACCCATGCCTTATTGACGACAGATGTTTCCATATGAGGATGAACAGCCAAAACCAATATTTTCATTGAATCCACACCTTTACTGTTTTGATTGTATTTTATCTAAAAACATTTAAATAGCCAAACAAAAAGAAAGCCCTGCGTTTGCGGGCTTTCTTTTTTTATTCAGGATTTCCTTCTGTCGTTTCAATATCTTTCGCAAAATCAGGGTTATCTAAATTTGCATTGAAAAAGTCTGATGTATTCGGAAGTCTCAGATTCATATTCATTTTTTGTGAAATGGTGACTGTGCATTCTTCAATGACATAGTCAAACACGTGACCTCCTGTATTGCGGCCTTCATCTATGAAATGCAGGTGATAGCCTGATACAGCAATTCCATTTGCATAACCCGGCGTCCAAAAGCCGGCAATTGTTCCTCTGATATTATCAAAGTTAAAAACGGGCTGCGTTTTCACCGCTTCAACCATCGGCACATATGGTTTTTCCTGCAATTCCACTGTTCTTGTCTTCACCTTTTTAAATACGCCGTCTAAACGGATCGCGTAAAACAAGTTTTTGCTTGGCAGAAGACTGATGATTTCTTCTTCGAATTCTTCCCGTGTCATTTTGGCATCAATCTTATGTGTGATGTCGGGCTTAAAGAAAGTAAATGAACAAAACGGAGAACGGTCTCCGTCTTGGACAGGTGTCGCTTTTCCGTCTGAACGAAGACGGTAAAACTCTCCGTCAAAACCAATCAGCTCTCCGTCAAGCTGATTAAAAGTTCCGATTCCGAAATCACCGTATTTCGGAATGTCTCTCATTTCAAAATCGCCGTCGTATACTCCGTCCAATAAAGATGTCATGGTTGATACTTGGTACACCTGGCTTGCCGGCTGGCCTTTCCGGCCGCGGCTTAATACTTGCACATCGCTTGCATTTTTCATATTCCCTTCACTCCTTTAATTATTGTTCTGTTCATAAGAAAACAGGTTCCTGTTGCGCAGAGTGCTAGAGAGCTTTTGTTTTCATATGTTCTTCAAATTTCTTCGGAATCATGTCGCTCGCTAAATGAACATTGTCGCTGTAATCAACCGGGATATCGATAATGACCGGGCCGTCTGTATTTAAACCCTTTTGAAGGACATCCGACAGTTGATCCGGAGATTCAACACGCAAACCGGTTGCGCCGAAGCTTTCCGCATACTTCACAATATCAACATTGCCGAAATCGACGCCTGATTTGCGGTTGTATTTTTTCATTTGCTGAAATGCCACCATGTCATATGTGCTGTCATTCCAAACGAGGTGAACGATAGGCGTCTTAAGGCGAACCGCCGTTTCTAATTCCATCGCTGAGAAAAGAAAACCGCCGTCACCTGAGACAGATACCACTTTTTCTCCTGGATTGACCAATGCTGCCGCGATCGCCCACGGAAGCGCGACTCCAAGCGTCTGCATGCCGTTGCTGATCAAAAGTTTAAGCGGTTCATACGCGCGGAAATACCGGGACATCCAAATGCCGTGTGATCCGATGTCACAAGTGACAGTCACGTTATCATCTATTGCGCTGCGCAATTCTTTGATGATATGAAGAGGATGCACCCGGTCCTTCTTCTGTTCTGCCGGGGCCTGTTCGCTCTCATTCAGCATGTCCTTCAACTCGCTCAGCATCATTTGGTCCCGTTTCTCTATATCAACCTTCAGGGCATCATGTTCAATATGGTGAACAGTTGACGCGATATCACCGATTAATTCAAGCTCCGGCTGGTAAGCATGATCAATATCAGCCTGAATTTCGTCAAGATGGATGATCGTCCGGTCTCCTTTTACATTCCAGAATTTCGGATCGTACTCAATCGGATCATAACCGATCGTCAGCACGACATCCGCCTGCTCAAGCAAAAGGTCGCCCGGCTGATTGCGGAATAGCCCGATACGGCCGAAATATTGGTCTTCAAGCTCTCTCGATAATGTACCCGCAGCTTGGTATGTTTCAACAAAAGGAAGTTTGACCTTTTCCAGCAGTTTGCGGATGGCTTTTACCGCTTCCGGTCTTCCGCCCTTCATTCCTACCAATATTACGGGAAGTTTCGCCGTTTGGATTTTTGCAATGGCCGCGCTGATCAATTCGTCCGGTGCCGGCCCTTGTTTCGGCGTTGGGATCCCGCGAACGTTTTTAATGTTTGTGACTTCATTCACAACATCTTGCGGAAAGCTTACAAAAGCTGCACCCGCCTGACCTGCTGATGCTTCCCTGAACGCATTTGTGACTGCTTCTGGTATATTCCCTGTATCCTGGACTTCTACACTATATTTTGTAATGGATTGAAATAAAGCCGCGTTATCCAATGATTGATGTGTCCGTTTTAACCGATCTGCCCGTATGACATTTCCCGCGAGCGCAACGACCGGATCACCTTCTGTATTTGCTGTTAACAGGCCTGTCGCTAAATTGGATGCGCCGGGACCGGACGTGACAAGGCAGACGCCCGGTTTTCCGGTTAAACGCCCGACAGCGGCTGCCATAAACGCCGCATTTTGCTCATGCCGGCATACAATCAGCTCCGGCCCTTTATCCTGTAAAGCATCAAAAACCGCATCAATTTTTGCACCCGGAATGCCAAAAACATGTGTGACACCTTGCTCCACTAAGCAATCAACAACAAGCTCCGCCCCCCGATTTTTGATAGGGGATTTTTGTTCTTTTGTTGCTTTGGTCAACACCCTCACTCCTTATTATGCAGATTAAATATAAAATTTTAAATAAATCTTGTGATATGATTCACTATACACCCTTTGGAAATTGACCTCCAATATCAATTCGACTTATGATTAATATGTTTTACGAATTAATTACCAGAGAAAGGAATGCATAATCTATGGAGCTTCGCCACCTTCAATACTTTATCGCAGTCGCTGAAGAGCTTCATTTCGGTAAAGCGGCTCTGCGCCTGAATATGACGCAGCCCCCGCTCAGCCAGCAGATCAAACAGCTTGAGAAGGAGCTGGGGGTTACGTTACTGAAGCGGACAAAGAGAATTGTACAGCTGACAGCAGCCGGGGAAATTTTTTTAAAACAATGCCGGATGGCGCTGACCCAAATTGATCAGGCGATTGAAATGGCGCAGCGAACCGCGCGGGGAGAACACGGACACCTTGTCATCGGATTTGTCGGCTCAGCCACCTATGAATTTCTGCCGCCGATCATTCGGGAATATCGGAAAACGTTCCCCTCCGTCAAAATCGAACTTCAAGAAATCTCTTCACACAGGCAGGAGGAGGAACTGTTAAAGGGGAATATTGACATCGGCATTCTTCACCCGCCATTGGTTCATCCGGAATTACATACCGAAACAACGAAAAGCAGCCCATGCATATTGGCATTGCCAAAACAGCATCCGCTCGCATTAAAAACATCTATCAGCGTCAAAGATTTGGCCAATGAGCCTATCATAACCTTGGCAAAAGAAGCGTGGCCCACTTTGTATACGGATTTTATAAAGCTTTGCGAAGAGGCCGGATTTGTTCCGAACATTGTGCAGGAGGCAACCGAATACCAGATGGTGATCGGACTTGTGACAGCGGGCATCGGCATTACCATTGTCCCTTCCTCTGCCAGAAGGCTGTTTAATCTCGATGTAACTTACCGAAGCGTTAATGATTTTCAGCTCAAAGCGGAATGGATCATTGCATACAGAAAAGACAGCCAGAATCCCGTGCTGAGACAATTTGTTGATATATCGAAGGCAGTCAAAGAAGTCTCCGGAAGTATGTAACCAACTTATCTGTTACATCAGAAAAACGAAAAAAGGCGCTCCATCTTCTGGAAGCCGCCCCGTTTTTTCAACATCATGATAAACGATATAATTCGCTTTTGATAAACTTCGCACGCTCTTTAATGTACTGGCAAATGACATCAGGCTCCCGGTCAAAACGCTCGATATCATCCTTTTTGTATGGATCAGTCAGGACAAAAGGCCTGATTCCTTCATGCAGCGCCATGACTTTCGGTTTCATATAATCAATTGTAAAATGCGTTTGAAGCGTTTTTTCTAAAAGCTGCTGATATGCCTTGCGGAAATGAGATTCATCGAGAATTCTGGCTGTTAGTGTATTAAACCCTTGAATCCTTACATAATCGGCAGCCATCCGCTCCCCGTGTATATCTCTTCCCCAAGTCGCATCATAGTCCCAGGGAATGACCTCAAACAGGCCGGTTTCACTGCTCCGGTACAGCGCATAGTTATGAACAAACCCATCATAATTTGATGTGAACACAATGCCCGCAAGCCAGCGCAAATATTTATCCACATCTATATGCTTTGTAATCTCTTCTTTAAATTGGGCTTTAGGCACTGTATTAATTTTAAAAATCATGTCCTGCAAATAGAAGTCATCCTGCTCGGTCCCCGTCTTCTTTTCATACCCAAGTTCAAGAGATGTTTTCGTTTCTTTTTCCAGATCACTCATCAAAGAGAAATTAGCGTCATCATCAACCGCATAAAAAATGGCGCCCTTCGCTTCTTTACGCTTCGCTAAAAAATGCTCATCCACTGACTCAAGCTCAAGATAGATCCCTTCATTTTTCCCATTTATTTTCACATATACATAATTCGCTTTAGGCGATAAAGTCCCCAGCTCTGAGAAAAAATCCAAGGAGAGTTTATTTCTCATAAGTGAGGGATCTTTATACTCGGCATTCAAGTGAATTTCATGTGCGCCGCGGAATATTTTAGGCTGAAAAAACTCGATATGGTATGATTTTTTCTTGAAATCTCTGATATGCGACCCTCGATAAGCAATGTCAATATCAAGCCTTTTATGATTCACTTTCATCACACCCGGGACAGGATCATCGTCCCAAATATCTTTTTTAAGCTCCCGTAAATCTTTAGGATGAATAAACAGCTGATAAAGCGGTAATGTCGATTGTTTTTCCATCAGGAGTCCTCCTCCCATATTTAGGCACTATTATTTTTCAGAACTCAGCGGAACACTTATACACTTTTTACATCACTGCGTACTATGAGGTTAGTAAGGATATTAATCCTTAAGCAAATGATAAAAAGGAGGGTTTCAAAATGGGCCACTATTCCCATTCTGATATTCAAAAAGCGGTGAAATCTGCAAAAAAAGAAGGTTTAAAGGATTATTTATACCAAGAGCCACATGGAAAAAAACGCAGCCATAAAAAGTCGTACTGTTCTCACAAGAAATCTCGCAGCCACAAAAAGTCGTACTGTTCTCACAAGAAATCTCGCAGCCACAAAAAGTCGTACTGTTCTCACAAGAAATCTCGCAGCCACAAAAAGTCGTACTGTTCTCACAAGAAATCTCGCAGCCACAAAAAGTCATTCTGTTCTCACAAGAAATCTCGCAGCCACAAAAAGTCATTCTGTTCTCACAAGAAATCTCGCAGCTACAAAAAGTCATACCGTTCACACAAGAAAAAATCTCGCAGCTACAAAAAATCATTCTGTTCTCACAAGAAAAAATCTCGCAGCTACAAAAAATCATTCTGTTCTCACAAGAAAAAATCTCGCAGCCATAAAAAATCATTCTGTTCTCACAAGAAAAAATCCCGCAGCCATAAGAAATCATATCGCTCACACAAACACTTCTGCTCTAAACGTTCACGCAGCTACAAAAAAGACTATTACCACAGCAAAAAAGAGTTCTGGAAAGACGGCAATGTTTGGACAGTGAAAAAGAAATATAAATAACTTTGCCCTGAACTGAATACGTTACCAATAGGCTGCCGGCATACGGAAGCCTATTTTTCATTTTCCGGCTCGAATGTTTTGTTTCTCCCCCATATCAGATATATGTCACGACTTAGAATATGCAACCCTCCTTCAATTGTTTTACTTTAACGGGTTTGGTTATATAATCAACACATACTAACACATAAGGTGGCTGATATTATGTACACATTTCGAGCGGAGCAGCTCAGTGCAAAAGACACTTACAAATTACTGTCTGGAGCTGTTATCCCAAGACCCGTCGCTTTTGTCACAACGCTTTCTTCCACAAACAAAGCTGTCAATGCAGCGCCATTCAGTTTCTTTAACGTCATCAGCTCCAATCCGCCGCTTCTCGGCATTTCCGTCGCCAGGGCAGAAGGCATTCAAAAAGATACAGCAAGAAACGCAATATACAGCGGTGAATTTGTCGTACATGTCAGTGATGAGGATATCATTGAAGAAATTAATAAAACCGCTGCAAGATTGAGCCCTGAGGAAAGCGAAGTTGAGCAAACCGCCCTGCATATAGCAGAAAGCGCCTGTGTGTCAGTTCCCGGCATTAAAGAAGCACGCATTCGCTTTGAATGCAAATTAGAGCGGCATATCACATTTGAAAATGATAAAGGCTCGGTTACGACAGATCTGCTGATTGGAAGAGTTGTCTGTTTTCATTTAGATGAACGTGTATATGACAAGGAGAAAGGGTACGTTATCACCGAGGAATTAAAGGCTGTCGCAAGACTGGCGGGAAATCAATATTCCAAGCTCGGAGAGGAATTTACACTGATCCGTCCTACTTAACAAATGAAACTATTATAATAGAAAGAACTAGTCAAAAAGACCTCCTAATGGAGGTCTTTTTGTTTAGCTTACTTATATCTCTTCAACCGGCTGAAATTCTAAATGACAAAGGTATATGTTTAACCGTCTTTATGTTTGCACAAACCGATTGCACTGATTTGGTCTTATAAATTCCGGCCCTCCCCGTTACAATTTAATTAAGCACGAGCCGGATGAAGGACGGCAGACCGATATTATGTGGACATAAGGAGCTGATCATCATGCCTTTGGACCAAAGAAGTTCAGCAATTCTTAATCTGGTCATGAACACCAACTCTTATGTTACTGGCAGCGAGTTGACCGAGCATTTAAAGATTTCTCGAAGAACGCTGTATTATGACATTGAAAAAATTAACGGCTGGCTGAAGGAGACGGGATTATCACCGATTAAAAGGATGCGTTCCTTAGGTTTCTATTTGGAAGACAACACAAAAAAATCCCTTTTATCAGAAATGAAAACGTTCACACATAACAGCTATGAATTTTCTCCCTCCGAACGTCAGGCAAGAGTCATCGTTCGCCTTTTAATAAGGAGCAGCCGTCATCTCCTGCAAGACTTTATCATTTTGAACAGAGTCAGCCGCAATACTGCCATACAGGACATGAAGCAAATCCGTGAAAAACTGAAGACCTTCAGCATCGTACTTTCTTTCAATAAGGAAAAAGGCTATTTTATGTCTGGGCTTGAACAGCAAAAACGCAAGCTGCTGGCGGAATACACGAATAAACTGATGCAAAAAAACGGCAGCAAATCCATAACTGCTGACCTTTGTCCCGACGGAACCGCCTGTGAGCCGCTTATCCGGAAGATGCGTTCCATTCTGCTGAATTGCGAAGGCCTGCTTCAAATCAAATATGCCGATTACGTGCTGAACAGCTTAAGCGTTCACTTCACCCTATTTCTTATCAGAATAAAAGCGGGAAAGGAAATTGAATTGGACCAAGCGGAACAGTACGCCATCCGGCAAACGAAGGAGTACAAGGCAGCCAACCAAGCATTTGAAACCGCTCTGCCTGAGGAAGCTTTTATTCCTGAGCAAGAACTGTGTTACTTTACGACTCACCTGTTAGGGGCAAAGATCAGCCAGTTTCCCGCATCCTGTCTGACAGCGGGCGAGCTGGACATTCATGACATTGCTGACAAAATGGTCGTGGATTTTCAGCGCTATGCCTGCGTGCTTTTTCAAGATCCTGAAAGCCTGAGGAAACACCTGACGCTTCACTTGAGATCTGCGTATTACAGAATCAAATACGACATCTCCAACAATGAAAGTGATGTGGCGGCCTCCATTCAGACGAAATACAGCGACATATACAATTTGACCAAAAAGGTTGTTCATCATCTCGAAAAAGAGGTCAGACACACCATCAGCAGTGAAGAAACAGCGTTTATCGCCATGCATTTCGGCGGATGGATGAAACGTGAAGGTGTGGTTCCCTCCAGCAGAAAAACAACCGTCATTGTCTGCCCCGGCGGGATCGGTACTTCAAAGATTTTGCAAAGCCAGATTGAGGATCTTTTGCCGAATGTCGATATTTTACGCACAATCTCAAGCCGGGTCTATGAAACGATGGCGCTTGATGCAGACTTTCTGATTTCAACCGCACCGCTTCCTGACAGAGGCATCCCTGTATTTATTGTCAATCCGATATTAAATAGCCAGGAAAAAATCAGCCTGCTGAAAAAAGTGGACACTCTTTCAGGCGCAGCTTCCCGTTTCCACCCATGCGCCCGCGATTTGATGACAATCATCGAAAAACATGCAGATGTATTCCATAAAAATGAGCTGTTACAAGAAGTTGCCGAATACTTAGGACAGCCGTACAAACACAAAAAGGAGGCGAATGATAAACCAATGCTTGCTGAATTAATGACACACCAAAACATCACAATGACCCACTCTGCCCGCAACTGGGAGGAAGCTATCCGCCTGGCAGCAAAACCGCTTTTGGATGACGGCTCTATCACCCCTCAATACATTGAGGCCATGATCAACACGATCAAAACGCTCGGCCCCTATATTGTCATTACGCCAAAGGTAGCCATTCCCCACGCGAGGCCTGAGGATGGCGTCAACAAAATCGGAATGAGCTTTTTGAGACTGAAAGAAGGCGTTTCGTTTTCAGATCAGCCCGAGCATACAGCCCAGCTGATCATCGTACTTGCGGCGATCGACAATGAAACCCATTTAAAAGCGCTTTCCCAGCTGACAAATATGCTGGGAGATCCGGAAAACATTCAATATTTAATAAACGCAGAATCGACGGAACAAGTGCTGACGCTGATTAAAAAATACTCAATATAGGAGAGATTCAGATGAAAAAAATATTGATCGTTTGCGGAAACGGACTCGGTTCAAGCTTTATTGTTGAAATGAATGTGAAAAAAATAATTGAGGAACTGAACATTGAAGCAGAAGTTTCCCATACAGATCTCACTTCAAGCAAAACAGAGACAGCGGATCTGTACCTCGGCTCAACGGACATCGTGTCGAGCCTTGATGACGGCACCCGTACGGTAGCCGGTCTCAAAAACCTGCTCGATCAAAATGAAATCAAAGAAGCCATCCTGAATAACTTGTAAACAAAAAAAGACAGACAACGGGGGTGCAACGTATGATTGATTTTCTAATAAACGATTTCCTCGGAACTCCGGCAATTTTAATCGGACTTTTCGCCTTAGCCGGTCTTCTCCTGCAAAAGAAAAACGCGGCTGATACCGTGTCAGGCACACTGAAAACAGCCATGGGCTTTGTCATTCTCAGCGCCGGGGCCGCCATTGTCTCCGATTCCCTCGCCGTATTCAGCAGCATGTTCGAAAAGGCATTCCATATTAAAGGCATCGTTCCGAATACCGATGCAATTTCAGCGATTGCCCAAAAAACATTTGGAACAGAAACGGCATTAATTATGATTTTCGGCATGATTGTTAACATTCTGCTGGCGCGGCTGACACCGTTCAAATATATTTTCTTGACCGGCCATCACATTCTCTACATGGCTTCGCTGATCTCTGCCGTGCTGATCACCGGCGGCGTCAGCGGCGTTCCGCTCATTGCAGCCGGGGCCATTATTCTAGGGGGGCTTATGGTTCTATCACCTGCGATTCTTCAGCCTTATACAAAGAAAATCACCGGAAGTGACGATCTTGCCCTCGGGCATTTCGGCTCTGTCGGCTACTTTATCGCCGGTTTTCTCGGCAAGCGTGTCGGCAATACTGCCCATTCGACAGAGGACATTAAAGTCCCAAAATCATTAGGGTTTCTGCGTGATACGTCAGTCTCGATTTCATTAACGATGGCCCTTCTTTTCTTTATTGTCGCCCCTTTTGCAGGGAAGGGTTACATTGAATCATCGTTAAGCGGCGGCAGCCATTATCTTGTTTATTCCTTCATGCAGGCCATTACCTTCGCTGCCGGTGTGTATATCATTTTAGCCGGCGTAAGGATGGTGATCGCGGAAATTGTGCCTGCCTTTAAAGGCATCGCTGAAAAACTTGTAAAAGGCGCCAAGCCCGCTCTCGACTGTCCGACGGTCTTTCCTTTTGCGCCAAACGCCGTAATTATCGGATTTCTATCCAGTTTTCTGGCGGGGGTTGTCTCGATTTTCCTTCTTCCGATCTTCAGCCTCAGTGTCATTGTTCCCGGACTTGTCCCTCATTTTTTCACAGGAGCGGCGGCCGGGGTTTATGGCAACGCGACCGGCGGAGTTCGCGGATCCGTGATCGGAGCGTTTGCCAATGGTCTCCTTATTTCTTTTCTGCCGGCGCTTCTCTTGCCGGTTCTCGGTTCCCTCGGGTTTGAAGGAACCACATACGGTGATTCAGACTTTGGCATTATCGGCATTATCCTTGGCTGGATCATTCAACTATTCAACTAAAGCGGGGTATACATGATGAAATACCAATTTTCGCCTTCTTTAATGTGTATGGATTTAACGAAATTCACCGAGCAGATTTCGATTTTAAACAGCCGGGCCGATATGTACCATGTTGATATCATGGACGGCCATTTCGTGAAAAACATCACGCTGTCTCCGTTTTTCATCAGCCAGCTTAGAATGATGACGGACCTCCCTATTGACGCGCACCTGATGGTCGAAAAGCCTGAAGATTTCATAGACATGACGGCTGAGGCAGGCGCAGATTATATCAGCGTGCACGCCGAGACCATTAACCGGAATGCATTCCGGCTGATCAGAAAAATCAAGGATTATGGCGCAAAGGTCGGGATCGTGCTGAACCCTGCCACACCGCTTGATTGGATCAGCCCGTACGTGCATCTGATTGATAAGCTCACGATTATGACGGTCGATCCGGGCTTTGCCGGACAGCCGTTTATCGCAGAAATGACAGAAAAAATCCGTGCCGCAAAAAAATGGAGAGAGACGAACCACTATACGTATGGTATTGAAGTAGACGGCTCTTGTAATGAAAAAACCTTCCGCACGCTTGCAGAAGCGGGAAATGATATTTTCATCATCGGCAACTCGGGCTTATTTGATCTCGATGAAAATACAGAAATCGCCTGGGATAAAATGAAGAACATCTTTCAACAGCAGACAAACACCGCTGATATAGGACACCCGGAGTAACTTCCGGGTGTTTTTTTCTATGAAACTTCTGCCCCGCCGCTTCGTATAAAAAATGAAGACTTAATCGTTGGGGGTTTTTATATGAGTACGCTGCACTTTATTATTTTAATGCTGATCGCCGCGGCTTTCAGTACAGCCTTTCATTTCTATGCTAAGAAAAAACTCGGCATACATAAGCCGGGCTGGCGTTATAAGCCTGTAAACAGCACACAGAGATGGCTGGAGATTGTTCTGCTCATTAGTTATCTCATTGCGCTCATCTATTTTCCCACAGAGTATATGCTTATCTTATTCTTTCTCTTGCTTAGCTCATTTCGCACCTTTATGGAATGGAAGTATGAACCGGAAGAAAAACAATATATCTACAATCTGTTTGGCACGTGTTTGTTTCTAGTGATCTTTATTTATATGTGCATTTTCTTCTAAACGTTTCCTCAGATCCCAACCGCAGCCCCGTCTCCCCGCGGATCGGCGCCGCCTTGGAGAAAATGCTCATCATCTATCAAAATAGCTCCGGCGTGTCCCATCAGCCTGTCAAAATTACTGACGACCTCCACTACATGGCCGCTTTCTCTGAGCTTTTCTATCGTTTCCGGTTCTATCCTGCCTTCCATCCTGAGCCCTTCATAATCCTCTCCCCACGTCCGGCCCCATACCCAGCGCGGCTCGTTGATCGCCTGCTGAGGATGCATTCCGTAATCGAGCATCCGGGTGATGATGGCCGTCTGAGTCTGCGGCTGGCCTTCACCGCCTTGCGTGCCGTACAGAATCTTCGGTTTTCCGTCCTTGCACACCATCGCCGGCATCAGCGTATGGAAGGTGCGCTTTTTAGGCTCAAGGGTATTAACATGAAGTTCATCCAATGAGAAAAATGAGCCGCGGTTTTGCAGCAGAATGCCGGTCTCTCCGGCTGTTACAGCTGATCCGAACTCAAAATACAGGCTTTGAATAAATGACACCGCGTTGCCGTCCGTATCAATAACCGCCGCATATGCAGTGTCGCTCCCCACAGGCCTGCTTTCTGCTGCTTCAGCGGTATAGCCGATCTCCGCCGCCAGCTGCTTCGCATAGCTCTTATCCAAAAGTTTCTCAAGCGGAATGTCAGAAAACGCAGGATCGGTCAGCACGGCATTTCGATCCAGAAAGCTTTTTTTCAGCGCTTCTACAAGTACATGATAGTATTCAAAAGAACCGTGCTCAATTTGGCTGAAATCATAGTTTTCCAACATATTCAGTGTCATCAGCCCCGTAAAGCCTTGAGAATTCGGCGGTGCCTGATACACGCTGTACCCGCGGTAATCTGTTGACACAGGCTCCGCCCACTCGCCCCGGTGCTCCTTAAAATCAGCAAACGTCAAAAAGCTTCCGTTATTTTGCAAATACGCAACAATCATTTGGGCGACATCTCCCTCATAAAATGCGCTTCGCCCTTTTTCAGCAATCATTTTCAAGCTGTCCGCAAGCTCTTTTTGCTTAAACCGCTCTCCCGGCACAGGCGCTTTGCCAACTCTCGTGAAAATATCAGCCGTATAAGGCATAGACGCCAGCAGCTCAAGGTTGCGATTTGTATGACGGCATTGATCAGCAGATACAGGAAACCCATTCACAGCATACTCAAGCGCGGGCTCCAGCACATCCGCCAGTGACATGCTTCCATACTCCTTCAGCACGGCATCCCAGCTGTCAACCATTCCCGGAACTGTAATGGCGCTCTCGATCCCCCGAAGCGGAATCGCCTTTTTTCCCTTATACACCTCTCTCGTCACGTTTTTGCCTGAACGGCCGCTTCCATTATATGCTCTCATGTCGCCCGTTTCATGATGAAAGGTCAGCCAAAAGGAATCACCGCCAAGCCCTGTCATATGCGGGTACACAACAGCAAGACAAGCACTCACCGCCACGGCGGCGTCAAATGCGTTTCCTCCTTTTTCAAGGATGCGGTTTCCCGCTTGCGATGCGAGATAATGCGGACTGACGACCATTTGCTTTGTTCCGATGATTGATTTGTTCATGCCAAGGCCCCTTTTTGAGAAATTTTCTTTAGTATAAGGAGCTTCCTTTCTGCCATCTATTAATGAGGAAGAAAAACTGACGAACTATTTACTTTTCGAAAATAAAATAACCAATTTGCATTCTTTATGAAAACAAAGTGAAATTTCTTCATGCGAAACGAATTTTATGTGATAAAATGTTTTCTAAAAGGTTAAAGAAAGCAGGTGGAGCAAATGGCAAATGAATATCAAATTCCTAATCTCGTTGTTGATGATATAGATAAACAAATTCTGACCATTTTGCATGAGGAAGGCAGGATTTCCTATACCGATCTTGGGAAAAGGGTCGGTTTATCACGCGTCGCCGTTCAGTCACGGATTAATCAGCTCATCGAAACCGGCGTCATCGAAAAATTCACCGCCGTGATCAATCCCGCTAAAATCGGGATTCACGTCTCCGTGTTTTTTAATGTCGAGGTGGAACCGCAGTACTTAGAGGAAGTTGCCTTACAGCTTGAGGAAGAACCCGCGGTCACAAGCCTTTATCACATGACAGGGCCGAGTAAACTGCACATGCACGGAATATTTGCAAATGACCAAGAAATGGAACAATTTCTGACAAAACGGCTGTATCCGCTGCAGGGAGTTGTCAGTGTCGATTGCCAGATGCTGATCAAACGATATAAAAGCCGTATGGGAATGAAGCTGTAAAGGGGAGAAACTGATGAAAAACCATGTTTATCGGGATATGACGGCTGCCATGGTGCGTACCGGAATATTGGGATTCGGCGGCGGACCATCCGTCATTCCGCTGATCCGCCATGAAGCCGTTACGAAATATAAGTGGATTGATGATAATGAATTCGGAGAGATACTGGCAATCGCCAACGCGCTGCCCGGACCGATCGCGACAAAAATGGCGGCATACTTAGGCTATAAACTGAAGGGAACATGGGGTGCAATTATCGCGACAGCCGCGCATATTCTGCCGACCTGTCTCGCCATGGTTGCCTTGTTTGCGGCCGTTAACGTCTTAAGCCATTCGGCTGTTGTCGCAGGTATGATCGGCGCTGTGACGCCTGTTATCGCGGTGATGCTCGGAATCATGGCTTACGAGTTTGGACAAAAAGCGCTCAAAGGTTTCGGCTGGGTCACCGGCATCCTGTTTTTTATGATCGCTTTTACCGGCCTTCAATTTCTGCAAATCAATCCTGGCATCGTCATTATCATTTTCTTAGCATACGGGGCATTTCACTTTAAACTGAAAAACAAAATATCCAATAAAAATAATAAAGACAAAGGAATGTCCGCCTCATGATCTTTTTATATGTATTTCTGGCGTTTTTTATCGCAAATGTTCTGGGATACGGCGGCGGCCCTGCGTCTATTCCGCTTATGTTTGAAGAAGTCGTGAACAGATACAGCTGGCTGTCAAACGACCAATTCTCAAACATGCTCGCACTCGCAAACGCACTGCCCGGTCCGATCGCAACGAAGATCGCGGCCTATGTCGGCTACAGCGCAGGCGGATGGCTCGGATTTCTGATTGCGCTGATCGCAACTGTTGTGCCGTCCGCTCTCGCACTGATTGTCCTTTTACGTATCATTCAGCGCTTCCGTCAATCGCCGGTGATCAAAGGCATGACCCTGGCCGTCCAGCCCGTCATTGCCGTGATGATGCTCATCCTCACATGGCAAATTGGCGCAGACGGCATCAAAGCCATCGGATGGATTCAATCTCTTGTGATCGCGGGTATTTCACTCCTCGCCCTTACAAAATTTAAGCTGCATCCCGCTTTTCTTATTATTGCGGCGTTTTTATACGGCGGGCTTGTGGTTCCTTATTTGTGAAAAAGCACCTGTGCAGGTGCTTTTTTATTTTGGTCCGGAGATCCCGTTTGTCATGCAGACCATTTCTTCATCTTCATCGTTTGTGACTTTATACTTTATTTGTAAGGTGCCCCCTGCCATTCGGACAAATTGCTTATTTGTATTACCGTTGTGCGGTTCTGTTTTAACATATGTCCATTCTGCAGATGATTGAAATTTCAAAGATAAGTATAATCCCACAGTCAGCATTCCAATGAGTATAGCTATTAGAATTTTCATATAAAATCACTTCTTTTCAATAACTGGCTGGCAGCAGACAATGAATGTTGATCGTGTAAAATATCGCCGGGCCGGTTGCCTTCTCCCAATACATAACCGCCAAAAGAAATCCCCATAAAATCGAAAATATATTCAAACTGCTGAATCAAAGGCAGTCCTTTTCTCGCGGGTTCATCTCCTCCGACTGCAATCACATATGCCTTTTTGGCGGACATGCTCGTTTTAAAATCACAGTATTTCGGATCTCTCATGGTCTGTGACCACCGATCAACAAAATTTTTCAACGTTCCTGACATGCCGTACCAATAAATAGGCGTAGCAAATATAAGAATGTCGTTCGGCAAGATACGTTCAATGATTGAATCATAGTCATCTGCTACTGCCTGAAACCCGCCTTGAGTGTGGCGCAAATCCTCAATAGGCTCAATTCGGTAATCACGCAAATTGATTTTATCCGCAGCCGACCCTTGAACAGCTTTCTCCGTGAGAAGCTCTGTATTTCCGCCCGGCCTTGTTCCTCCATTAATCACTGCAATATTCATGATTCATCGGCTCCTTTATTTACGAATGGTTTTCTTTATCTTATAATGAACTCATCAATCGATACAGATGATTATTTCGATTACATCAATCGGTATAATCGATTTAGAAAGGAAGATGACAGGTGGAATTAAAACAGCTGATCACCTTTAAAACGGCCGCAGAACAGATGAATTTCACCCTCACCGCTAAGATGCTGAATTACGCTCAATCCAGTGTCACGTCTCAGATTAAATCGCTTGAAGCAGAAATCGGAACCCCCTTGTTTGAACGGCTTGGCAAGCGGCTCGTGTTAACTGAAGCCGGCAGAACGTTTAAGTGCTACGCCGAGCAGATCATCACTTTAACCGAGGAAGCAAAAATGGCGGCAAACAAAGTAAAAGAAGCAACAGGAACATTAAAAATAGGAGCTACAGAAAGCCAGTGCACCTACCGTCTTCCATCAATCATAAAAGAATTCAAACAAGCTTTCCCGCAGGTAAAACTCATATTCAAACCCTATATTTCCAACGAGCAAGCGAAAGAACAGCTCCTTCAGGGCTTGCTGGATGCGACCTTTATGATGGATGTAAACCGTCCGGATGAAGCACTTCACATCGAGTCACTGATCCCGGATGAGATTAAAATGGTAGCGGCGATCGATCATCCCTTTTCCGCTGACTCACCAGTATCACCGCAGGATCTTCAAAATGAAACCCTTTTACTGACGGAAAACGGCTGTTCCTACCGCACACTCTTTGAGGAAACTTTAAATGAAGCGTGTGTATACCCGAACAAATTAGAATTTGTCAGCATTGAAGCGATCAAACAATGCGTGATGGCAGGGCTCGGCATCGCTATACTGCCTGCAATGACAGTGAAAACAGAAATTGAAACAGGCCGGATGAAGGAACTGATGTGGAAAAATGAATGCCCCGTTTTTACTCAAATGGCGTGGCATAAGGACAAGTGGATGTCCGCTCCGCTGGAGGCTTTTATTCGGCTGACACGGAAAACATTTGAAACAAATCAATAACACACAAAAAAAACTTGCGACCCGGGTCAGCAAGTTTTTTGTATTGGACTGTGATTCAAAATCAGCAAGTCTGTAAAAGCTTTAAAAAATTGCGGCATGAGGCTTTGTGACAGTTATCTCCTCTTTTATTTCAGCTAACTGTTCCCTCTTCCATAAGTCTCTTGCCTGTATATTCGGTTTATAAAGTGTCTAATGAAAAGTCGCTTTCATTGATGATCCTTACGCCATATACTCCACCGGCTGCCGTTCCTTCACGAGACTTAAATGTCACCGTTACGTTTTCCTTGTCTTGTGTTAATTCAAAGGGGATTTCATAACACACATCAAAAAGCTGGCCGGGTTTATTTGATTTCAACTGCTGTCTGGCTATCCCTTGATGATCTATCATGATGTCAAAATCACGTTCATAGCTCTTTTCATCCACAAGCAGCGTATCATCACTCCCAAAATAAGTGACAAGCAGGCACATCGTTTTTTGCGGATCTGTTTTCAAAAACCCGTCCCCTCTGCTGCCTCTCCAGCCGCTATGGACAGTATTTAAATAACCGGAATATGAATTCTCTTTTTTCAAATGATACTCGACCTCCGGCTGTTGTTCATTTGGCTGCACTTCATCAACTGTAATTCTTCTGAGCTTCTCCTGTTTTTCTTTTTCTTCATCTTTAAAATGGAGATATTCCTCTTCATTCATGAGATACCAGTAGATGGAGTAACGCTGATGATGGAGCTCATAAAACGGCACAAGCGTGATCTCTGCATGATTCGGCTGGCCAATCGGCTCCGTTTGAAAGACGAGTGACGTATCGTCTGTTCGCGATCCTCCCGAATTATTAGCCAAATCATTGAATTACTCCATCAGGACAAAAATAAAAAGCTGGCCAGCAAAGATATTGAAAGTGCTTTAGGCATGAACTATGCCTACCTTTCCTCCCTTTTCAGAAAACAAACCGGAAAAAGCATCACAGCATACAAAAATGAACTGCTGATTGAACAGGCGATTGATATTTTCAAAAAAAGTAATAAAAACATAACGGAAGTAAGCAACAAGTTAGGATTTTCTAATCCGTACCATTTTAGCAGAGTGTTCAAAAGAGTCACTGGAGTGTCCCCGTCTGTATACTTAAGCCAGATATACAGGAATTAATCTGAAGACGGAGGTAGATCATATTCTCTCCATGTAAAAAACACTTGCAGCTTAGCCAGCAAATGTTTAGACCTGATTCTCCTGATAAAACGTTCGCAAGATATGTGTTTCAAGATCAGCCAGACGAACCGGTATCGGCAGCCTGCTTTCTTGATTAATCAGGCTCTTTGTAATTTGATAACTGCTGTCTAAATCGATATTGTTTCCACATGACAGAAAAATAGGCTTTACATCCTGTCTAGTACGCAGCGCCCGGCCGTACACCTCGCCGTCAATGACAATGTCAGTATAAGCGCCGACTTCATTTACAGGCATTACGAAATTACAGTCTTTGATTTTGAGGTAGGTTTTGGCAATGCCTATTGTCGGCTTGTTGAGGAAAAAAGCCGCGTGTGTGGCAACGCCCATTTGATTATAATGCAGATAGCCATTCCCGTCGAAAAGAAACACATCAGGCTCAATCTCCAGCTTTTTGGCCGCTTCAATGATCAGCGGCAGCTCACGAAACGCAAGAAAACCCGCGACATACGGCACACTGATTTTGCCTATGCTGTGGACTTTTTCGATGATTTCTTTTGTATCGGCGTCAATGACGATTATACTGCACACCCCATATGGCTCGCCGTCTTGCTCCCAATAGGCGAGATCAACGCCTGCGCAGGTTTTGATGGAGTCTATAGCGATGTGATTTGATATGTTGATTTTATGTTTAAGTGACTGTTGAATTTCAATAAACTGATCTTTATTGTTTAGGTTAAAATCATGTAATTGTTCAACATGCATTAAAGTTCCCCTCCTCTCATTACGTTACATTTTTTCATATTGAATATGCAACACCTTTTCAAAATCAAATGTAACTTTTCCATTAATTCATTCGGCTCACCACACCCAATTCTTCCAAAGAATTCTCGCAGTCTCCGTTTTGAATCAGCTCTATTCCGTAGTTTCCTGCCGCTCCCCGTCTGGATACCAGCCAACATCTAATAACTAACATTTTGTTTTATGAAAATCCTGAAGAATATCCTGGCTAAAAACAAATAGCCATGTATCGTCTTTTTTCCCCAAAGTTCTTGGATTTGTATCCTTTTATGTATGATAGTCAATAGTCTAGCACGCCGGCACCTATAGCCTAAATATATTCAGCACATCTTGAACAAAAGGTTCCAATTGTTCGAGGCTGTCGCTTACAATTGCCAAATTAGACTCTATTGAAGCCACTAAATCTTTTTATTAGTAAAGCACACCCTTCTTTCAATTGGCTTTCTAGCTTTAAATGATTTTCCACCCCTGCCCAGCGATCAAAGATCTTTATTGGACGTAAATTAGATATTTGATCACTGTGCAATATCTGCTTCTCCACCACACTTCAAATTATCAGCTTTTTAATAGAAATCAGTCCATTATTATGCATCATTATTTAAAAAACTTGCCGATTTAATCTCGGCAAGTTTAAACAAATTTATATTAATTACAATTATCACCCTGTTAAAAGGCTAAACTTTTTCTAAATAGTTTAGTATAGACTATTAAATATCTTAAGATCTTCCTAAACTTCGATTAATTTCTCTTCTTTTTAATAACGTCACATATTGAGCATTATTTTTATCTTGCTCTAATATTTTTTCATTTAGAAGTTTTCCGTTTTCATCCCATTCTTTATAAACTAAATTAACTGAAAGTTCAACTTCACTTATTGATTTAATATTCCCATTCTCGTGCCAGCAAACACTCTTACCATTAACTAACCCATACTTTAAATGTTCTTCACACTTTAAATTACCGCTTTTATAAAACTCACGATTTAAGCCATGAGCTAAACCATCTTTATAGTGACAAAAATACATTAGACTACCATTCCCGAACAATTCGTATGCTAATCCCGTAAAAGGTTTTCCCCCTTCATCTTCTGGATTATCCAGAACCTCATCACTGTATGATGTATACCATAAATCATCAAAGTTAACACCATTTTTAATAACAAAGTCTTTAGTGTATTTATCATTTTCTTCCATAATTAAGCACCTCTGGTATATAATGAGCCTTATCCGTAATGTATTCGCAGTGCGGACATCTTGGCATCGGCGACCCTTGTGGCATGAACTTATTAATCTTCCTTGCACTTATTACATATACCATAAATTCATCTAACTTTGCATCAGGTCTTGACAATAGAGCATCATTTAAAGCATAGACTTCAGCATGAGAACCCGCACCTAAAGTTTTTTCGTAACCTGTTTTTAAATCAATTGGCATATTTTCTATTCTATTTCTTATAATTCCATGTTGTATTTCCGGAGAGTATCCTTTAGCTTCATTGATACCAAAAAAGTACTTACCAGTTTTTTTATCAAGTACGCCAGCAATAGCAGGTCCTCTTTGCTTCTTACCTATTCCTTTACTAATCAATCTATTCAGCTCTTGATGTACTTCTCCTCTTAAATTAATTCTTTGATGGATTTCCTCTTTCGATAATTTTCCATATTTATTTCGCAAGTATTCAATTCTACTATTTCTTTGTGGAATATCCTTATTTTTTGTAATGGGCATTGATACATTATTATATGGAGCATTTACTCTTTGCAATTTATCAACATAACGAGCAGAACTAATTCCAACTAAGCTTAAAGCCGCTTCCAGCGCTCCTTGCTTCCGTTTCTCCTCAGACACTTTATTCCCAAACATATCCCGTCCTGTCACAGCTTCTGAGAATCCGTTTGAAGCAATAAGGCCGTATGCGCCCATTTCTGACATTTTGAGAATGTCTAAGGATTTGCCGGTTTTGTAGGCGTCCAAAGCGTGTTCTGCGGCGATGGCGGCTTTTCCTGTTTTGTAGATGGCTTTTCCGCCTTTGAAGGCGCGGCCTGCCCAGCCGACGACCGGTATGAATCCAGCCGCGGCCATCGCTCCTGCTGTCACACGTTCTGCGGCGGAGAGTTTTTCTCTTGGTTGTAGCCCTAAGCCCAGCAGGTATTTAAGCTTTATAGAACAGAAAACAATATTCTAAACATAAAAAACCTTGAAAGGCTTCAGTAGCCAATCAAGGTGAAAAATAAAACCAATCGATGCGTTTCGTTCATTCTTATTAGAAACAAAAATACATTAGCTTACCGTTTTGAAATAGTTTGAATACTAATCCTGTCCAAGGCTTTTACGGTTAAATATCATTATGACAGTTAATTTCTTTTACTAGGATAGCTTCGTTTCCGTACTCTTCAATATCCTCCTTTAGCCAACTGCTTTCCTCTTTTCTATATTTATAAAATCTAAGTGTCGCAAAACCTTCACCGATACTTAATACCACAACAAATTTATGCTCAGGAAATTTCTCATTTAAATGATGTTCCCAGCCATCCATAACCTGAAGCGCGTAAATTAAAATCTCTTCATCGGACAAATCACTGTAGTCTAAATAATCGTTTATGCGGAGCTCATTACAGGATGCTTCATACCCCGTTTTATCACCATACATTTTCAAAATTCTATTCCAATTTATAGTTGGACTATCAGTTAACTCATACTCTAGGTCCAGAATAAAGCAATCGTCTACTTTAACTATATTGGGAGAAATAACATCCTTTAAATTAGATAAGTCAACTTTTTTTGTATTGCTCAGATCTTTAAGGCGTTGTTCTTGTAGTCTTTTCATATTTTTATTTGTATATTCCATGTATAATTACACTCCTATAACTAAAATACAGGACCCTCACCTAAAAATTTCAATCCTTTATTTATAGCTTTCTGAACGTTTTTATCTTTAAGCACTTTTTGAATTTTACTAGGTGCATCTTCACCTGTTTTTTGGTCAAAAAACCTCTTTGTTTCAACATCAAAATACCATTTTTTATTATTGGGCTCATGATAGTGAATTTGACCTTCTCTTTGCCCTGGGTTAGGGTTTTCAATATCTATTCTTTCTGTCTTTCCATTTTGCCATGTTGTCTTACTTGCAATTTGGGTTCCATTTTCACCGAAAAGTTTCTTGCTATTCCCGCCACCACTACTCGCCATCTTCACAATCCCAAGATCTTTAACAGCTTTCGTTTTCACATCTGCATGAACAATCGGGAAAATCGCCCCATCCGGTGTGACTGTCTTATGAACGCGAATTTTCACATTCGTTGGCACTTTGAATTCTTTTACTTGGTCAAGAATCCTTTTCCCTTTTGCAGCTTTTATCACTTGTGGTGATTTTGCAAGCGGGATGCCTTTGTCAATGTGTTTCGCCAATGCACTTGCGCCAACTAAGCTTAAAGCTGCTTCCAGCGCTCCTTGCTTCCGTTTCTCCTCAGACACTTTGTTTCCAAACATATCCCGTCCTGTAACAGCTTCTGAGAATCCGTTTGAAGCAATAAGGCCATATGCGCCCATTTCTGACATTTTGAGAATGTCTAAGGATTTGCCTGTTTTGTAGGCGTCCAAAGCATGTTCTGCCGCGATCGCAGCTTTGCCGGTTTTGTAAATGGCTTTTCCGCCTTTGAAGGCGCGGCCTGCCCAGCCGACGACCGGTATGGACCCCGCGGCTGCCATGTCGCCGGCTGTGACGCGTTCGGCTGTGGAGAGTTTTTCTCCTGTAACAGGGTCGTAGCTTAAAGTAAACAGATTATTTAAACTTTATAAAACAGAAAACAACAATTCATTTATAAAAAAACCTTGAAAGGCTTCAGTAGCCAATCAAGGTCAATTAATTCTTCTAACCATTCCCACTTATAAGTCTAATCCTCAATTAAATCTATATAATATTCGTTATCATTGAGAAACTTTTTTAAAAAATCCTCTAACGATTCAGCTATTTGAGTATCAAAATAAAATACTGGATTATTTACCAATTGCAAGTCTATAGAAATATAAACACCTTCGTTTACTTCAAAAAAAATAAGTTTATTTTCATCATCATAGAGTTCATCTAAATCTGGGTCAAACTCAAAAATACCTTCTCTTAGTCTAATGTCAGCTACCGCCCCTGGACCCAATATCCTATTTATTGCATTATCACTTCTACCTTTAATAAAACCATAACCGACTTCTAAATATAATTGTTTTAAATCATTTGGAATATTCACGTTCATTCTTTGCTCAGCTTTTAATATATCCTCTTCAGGTACCTTATAGGTTTTATTTTCTAAATCATTAATAAATTTAAAATCAGCCATATGCTATTTTTACCTCCTTGGAAATAGTTTTCCTGATGGTGCTCCCTTTCCATGTATACCCGCTTGATGTTCATCAGGGTATTTTGCCGGATGAATATTCCACCACTCATGAGGGCCACCAAAGTTGTTCTCTATGATATGATGAGCATCATACGGTTGACCAACACTTCGGGCAATTTCTCCATTCTTATCAAACACCGCTTCTGTATATCTAGGCCACTTTTGACCGGTTTTTTCTTCCCATTCTGCAATCAATCTATCTTTCAAACTCGATGTAAATTTGCTCCTATGCTTAGCTGTCTCTTTTGGTGTTAATTTTTCATAGTTATTGTTTCTCAAAGCTTCTTTTATATGGTCAATCTGCTCTTTATAAACCTTTCGCCCAGTTTTAGCCTCTATATCTCTTAGATAAGCTTTCGCCAAGTCCTTATTAAGTTCACCAGTAGCTTTAGGACTTTCACTATGAACGTCTGCAACTTTCCGCACCTTAGACTCTTCTACATACTCTGTTTTCGGTTTTTTCGCAAATTTTCCATCACTTGTGCGAAACACTTTCGACGTGGCATCATAGAATACCTTCCCGGTTTGTGTAATATAGTGAATATGGTCATCAGCCACTTGTTTAAGGTAGTTCACTGGATACTGTGCGATTTTCTTTACAGCCTCTTTATTTATCATACTCTCAGTATGATGGCCGCTTTTCGCATAGGCATATGCTAGTTGGTTCTTTGATGATCCCATCAGCTGTTTTGCGAAACGTACGGTTTCACCAGCTGACTCTATCACCGATAAAGATCTTTTTTTGACTGATTGATATGTTTGATGAGCTACTTTTTTCACATGGGTTGGATTCACAACATGCCGTATATCTGATAGTTTCGTTTTAAGTGTCGATCCTTTATCCACATTCCGATACATTGATACACTATGATCAACGGATTTTGCCAGACTGCCTGCACCAACCATTCCCAATACAGCTTCCAGCGTACCTTGCTTCCGTTTCTCCTCAGACACTTTATTCCCAAACATATCCCGTCCTGTAACAGCTTCTGAGAATCCGTTTGAAGCAATAAGGCCGTATGCGCCCATTTCTGACATTTTGAGAATGTCTAAGGATTTGCCTGTTTTGTAGGCGTCCAAAGCGTGTTCTGCCGCGATTGCAGCTTTGCCGGTTTTGTAGATGGCTTTTCCGCCTTTGAAGGCGCGGCCTGCCCAACCGACGACCGGTATGAATCCAGCCGCGGCCATCGCTCCTGCTGTCACACGTTCTGCGGCGGAGAGTTTTTCGCCAGTGACCGGATCGACGCCTTCTGTGGCTCTTTTATAATCATAATAGCCGGAGACTTCACCCGTAAAGGTGCAAATTCCGTCCCATGTTTTTTCATACCACGGTTTGTTCGCTTCTTCTTCTGCTTTTTCCTGAAGCCGTCTTGCTTCGGCTTGCTGCTCTTTTGCCTCAATATAAGAGGTTCCCTGTTTCTCCACTTCGATTACGCTTTTATAGACTTCATTGCTGTGGAAGGCTTTTTTGTCATAGTACATAGGGGTTGCGCTTTTTCCGTTGCTGGTTGCCTGCATTAAAACAGAATACTTGCTGAGCACTGCGTTATCCAGAGATTCTAAATTTTGATACTCAGTTGTCAGTGATTCATCAAGTTGATCGACTGCCGTAATCGTATCCCGTCTGATCTTCTGGGCATTGTCCATCTTATCGGCGTAATGATCAAGCGAATACATGTCCAGATCGATAATATCGCTGATGCCTGACAAAATGGAATCGATTTCCGCTTTGTGGGCGGAGACAATCTCTGACGCTTTTAGATCTCCGTTAGGCAGCTCATGATCCAAAAACGAAGTCTCTACATAAGAATCACTGAGTTCTTGATCTTTAATGTCGCCTGAAATGCCTTTTAAAAACGCAATTTGAGAGGAGACAAGCGTCAGCCAGCTGTCAACGATTTCCGCTTGTCCTTGAAAGAAATCTTTAATATTGTCTGCGCCTTTTCCTTTAAAATCATCACCTAAATCAGCAACGCCTTGAAACGCTTTTTTCAGCGTATTCAGCTGCTCTTCAAACGTTTCATATTGCTTTTTTCTCTTCTCCGCTTCATCTATTAAAGATTGTGATTCAAATACTTTGCTCATCGCACTGCCCTTTCTACGCTATTTTACGGCTATCGCCTCGTCTTGTTCCTTGAGTGAATCAACATTGTCTTTCGTATCCTCGATGTTTTTGTGCACCGCTTTCTTGTAATCTCCGAGCATGGTACGGATGTTTTCTTCTCGTTCATTGTACTTTGACGTATAGTCGAGTTTGTTTTTCCCATTGGAGCCGGCGGCACCGATTGTCACATCGGCAAGCGCATCTTTGACAGACTCCAATGTTTTGATCACTGTATCGTACTTCAGCTTAATTTCAGACATGAGAAAGAATCACCACCATTTCAGTTTATTTATTTGTTTGGCTGCTTCATCTAAGAACTCTTCTCCCTTAGCAAGCGTTTCGCCAGCAAGGTTTGCTGCGTACAATTCTCCGGTATAAAGAAGTTTATCCGCTTCAAGTCCCACAACCTTCATCTGTATGGAAGACATATACTCGTTATATTTATCATTCACAATCTTGGATGCTTCCGACTCGGCATCTTCTCTTCCCTTATCAAAATCATCCGCTTTTGTTCCTTTCCAGTGCTGTCCCAATTCCGGTTTTACAATTTCCTTAATTTCAGTAATTGCTTCTTCTTGCAGCGTGTCTATATCCTTTTTTGCTTTTTTCAGTTTTTCAATCTTGTCTTCTACGTCGGAAATTTTTCCGTTAAGCGAACTTTTGATATCAGCTAAATAGCTTGCATAACTCATCTGCATCACCTCTTCATACTCAAAAAGCCTTACGGAATGCTTTGTGATGATAGGCTTTTTCACGTTTTATTTCCATATATTATATTTTAAAATAGTTAGAAGGCTGCTTAAATAGGGTAAAATGCTTATTTTACCCAGCTTATATGCTCAAAAATAGCCTAAAAATAAGGTATAAAGACTTGTTTTTCCACTTGATATCCCGAAACAGGCAGAAAATATTTAGTAAAAGGGTGAAAGTCACGGTACAAAAGGCGCTTGACAATAAAAACAGAGGCCTCATGAAATGACCAGTCTCTTTTGTCTATTAGTTCTTACCCATTTGGAAAAAATGGATATTTCCATATAATAATTGAATATCATTCATTGAAATGAGGTCAACGAATGAGCTATTCAGTCCCATGATGATGTTTTTCATTGTTTTTCCATTTCTCTTCGCCATTGTATACCGCCGGGTCGGGGGATTCTCAATTAATCAGTTGGCTGATCATCTTTCCCTTTATTACATTTATCTGCGGGGCGATTACTTGGCTGATTTACAAACTGATTCCGGAATGAACCGGATCGCAGCAGCATTCTCATTGATATAAAACGATTCATAGCCGCAAAAAAAGAAAGTGGGACGGCAAGCTGCCAGTCTCACTTTCACTTTGTCCCGGGAACAACCGTCTTTCTCCCCACTGATACATATTCCACACCGGCCTTGACTGCTTCGTCCAGCTCATGGCAATTCCGGCCGTCAAATATAATTGCTTCTTTCATTACATCCTTATAAGTTGATAAAGAAAATTGCTTAATCTCTTGCCAATCCGTTAAAATCATCACAGCATCCGCGTCTTTTACAGCCTCTTCTATGGTTTTCGTATAGGTCACCGCCTCAGGAAGAAGCCGTTTCGCCTGGCTGACGGCAATCGGATCATATGCTTTGATATTGGCGTCAAGCGCAGCCAATCGGTTAGCAATAACAATCGACGGTGCGTCTCTCATATCATCCGTATTCGGCTTAAAGGAAAGCCCTAAAAGAGCAATGGTTTTGCCCGTTACCCCGCCGAGCCGGTTCAGCACCTTATCAACAAGCATCTCCTGCTGGTTGTTGTTGACTTTGATGACCGATTTCAGAATTTCAAAGTCATGCTCTACATTTCCGGCAATTTGAACTAGAGCGTTTGTGTCTTTCGGAAAACAAGAACCGCCATATCCAATGCCCGCTCTCAAAAACTGGCTTCCGATTCGTTTGTCCTGGCCCATTCCGCAGGCGACAGATTCAATATCAGCGCCAACTTTCTCACAAATATTTGATATTTCATTAATGAAGCTGATCTTCGTTGCCAAGAAAGCATTAGACGCATATTTAATCATTTCCGCACTTCTGATATCCGTTTTATAAATCGGAACGCCAAACGGGAGAAATACCTGCTCCAGCGTCTCAGCGGTCTGATCATCGTCAGCTCCGACCACGATACGGTCTCCGTGGAATGTATCTTTTAACGCCGAGCCCTCGCGCAAAAACTCCGGATTGGAAGCGATTGAAATATTCACGGGGGATACAAGGTGTTCCGCTATCTGTTTCTTTATATCATCATTTGTTCCGACAGGCACCGTGCTTTTCGTAACCACAATGGCATCTTGTTTCACATGCTCGGCAATACTTGCGGCCGCTTTTTCAATATATTCAAGATTGCTATGACCGTCGATTTTTTGCGGTGTGCCGACGGCTATAAATATGATTTCAGACTGGGACAGTCCTTTTTTATAGCTTGTTTCAAAGCTCAGCCGTTTTTCTGCTATATTTTTTTTCATCATTTCTTCAAGTCCGGGCTCAAAAATAGGTGAAATTCCTTTCCTCATTTCCTCGACCTTCCGTGTGTCAATATCAATACACGTCACTTGGTGGCCGATTTCAGAAAGAGAAACACCTGTCACAAGCCCGACGTAGCCTGTGCCGATCACTGTTATCTTCATTGTTTCCCTCCACCAGTTCAATTGCTGTTTTGCAGCTTATGCTATTATCTTATGAAAAAATCCTATCATGAATTCCGCAACAAGAATAAGAATATGGGTGTTTCTTAAATTAATCCCTGAGGATTCATGCCCTCCATCATGCGTGATCAAATTCACCCCGCTGGCGATGGTCACATGATCGCCGACCCCAGTCACTTCGTTCTTGTGTGAAAATAACAGGCCCTTTCGGATCTTCCAGCTTAATTAAAATCACCACCGCGATAAACAATACGCACAGCGAGACCCAAAACGGAGCCCATTACCCCAATCAGCCAATATCGTCCGGCTAACGGCACGACAGCCTTTACCGCAATATGCAGCCTGTGTCCCCCTCCTGTTTTTCTCGCGGTGTCACTTTTTCACAACGAAAACAATCCTAAAAAATGCCTTCGTTTAACATGTACCGGGGTTTCTTTGTATATCGTTTTGTTTTGGAGCAGCAGCTCAGCGTTTTCCGTCATCATATATGTGTACTCAGCGCCTAATTTTTTACGAAGAACATCGAGCCCGTCCTGATACCGAAAATCTCTGGCTTTCAAATTATGCGCATCTGACGCTATAAAATGAACCAAGTGTGCTTCTGCCAGCTGTAGCGAGAAATTCTTTATCCGTTTTCCAAAAGCCCCCGCAAGACTGCCTGCTGTAATTTGGGCTGCCGCGCCTTTTTTCACAAGGTTATGCAGCAAGGACGGGTTTTCGTGAATCTCTCTATTTCGTTCGGGGTGGGCGATGACAGGAATATAACCCTTTACCTGCAAATCATAAAAAAGCTGTTCGGCATATCTGGGGACTTGCTCTGATGGAAACTCTATTAAAATATATTTCGTAGCATTCAGTGAAAGAAGCTGATGTGCCGTCATGTCCTCCGCCAACTCTCCGTACAATCTGATTTCTTGGCCCGGCAGGACGTTCAGCGGCACTTGTTCCCTTATTAAAAGCTTGTTCAAATGCCCGACTGCTTGTCTGACTGCCTTTGGATCGTTTTCATATTTTCCATTTTTATGATGCGGTGTCGCAATGATCGTGGCGATTCCTTGACTGGACGCCGCTCTCGCCATCTCTAAACTTTCTGAATATTGCTTTGCCCCATCATCCATTGACGGGAGGATGTGACAATGGATATCAATCATGCGAATGTCCTCCTAATAGGATAATAGACCTACTGTTATTCCAAAAATAAATAACGGGCATCGCACGCTATTTATTTTTATTCTTTATGCTGAATGATCAGTTACCATAGTAGGCGTAGTACGAATTCTTAGTTATTTTCTTTCCGTTCATCACCGCTCCAAGCAGCTTGCTTTTGCATGTTGCCAGCACCTCTTTTGCTTTTGCCGCTTTTTCTTTATCAGTTTTTCCGCTCGAAACCACCATGATTGAACCATCGACATAGTTTCCTAAAATTTGCGGATCTGCCACCGCTAATAGAGGCGGTGTATCAAAAATAACCATGTCATAGCATTCATATATGTTTTCCAGCAGGTCTTCCATTCCTTTTGAAGACAGCAGCTCTGCCGGGTTCGGCGGGATGGGGCCGCTCGTCAATATATCCAGATTGTTCTCTTCGGAAGGGTGCACAGCCTGTTCAAATGAGATTTGTTTTAACAAAATAGATGTTAACCCATCCGCATTATCTAGCCTGAATGTGAAATGTACGGTCGGTTTACGTAAATCTGCGTCAACTAAAAGAACTTTTTTTCCCTGTTGGGCGAAAACAACAGCGAGATTGGCAGCTGTCGTTGATTTTCCTTCTCCCGGACCGGCTGATGTGATGATCAGCGATTTCACCTGGCTGTCTATTGATGAATATTCAATATTTGTTCGAATTGTTCTGTACTGCTCTGAGTTCAACGACTTTGGCTCTGTCATCGTAATGATATTTCTTATGCTCATCAGAGAACGTATTGTTTTTTTACGCGCCAAAACGTCCGCTCCCTCCTTTATCAGATTGGATCCCGTTGACATGTTTGTTTGCGTTCAGCCTGTTTTCTATGGTTGAAACGGTGCCCAGTATCGGAATGTCCAGCAAAGATTCGAGCTGGTCTTCTGATTTAATGGTATTGTCCAAGTATTCCAGCAGGAAGGCAAGTGCGATTCCTCCCATTAACCCGACAACAAACGCAATGGCGATGTTCAGCATAGGCCTTGGTTCCACTGGAGACGGATTGGCTGAAACTTCCGCTTTGGAAAGAATGCTTACATTGTCCACATTCATGATGGAAGTGACTTTATCCTTAAAGACAGAAGCGACATTATTGGCGATATCAGCGGCCAATTCAGCATTCTCGTCCTTTACTGTAATATTAACCACCTGGGAATCCTGCTCACTGGAAACAGTGATTTTTTCATTCAGTTCTCCGGATGACATTGAGAGATTCATCTCTTTAATCACATCATCTAATATAACCGGGCTTTTTATGATGACATTGTACGTGTTAATCAATTGCAGATTTGTCTGCACTTCATTATATTGAACCTCTTTTTGTTCGCTGTTTGATTGGTTGACCAGAATCTGAGTTGAGTTTTGGTAGACTGGTGTGAGGGCATAGAAGCTGATGACTCCGCTCAAAACTGTTGCTGCTGCAGTGATTGAGATGATGAAAAGTATGCGTTTTTTCAAGGTTATGAATATTTCTTTTAAACTAGTAGTTTCTCCCATGATACCTCCAAATCAGTTGATAATTGATTCGAAATTCTGTTGCTGCCAATTTATTTTTTTCCAACTATGATTATACAACTTTGGTACAGCATTTCTAATCATTTCACATGACAAAAAACGACATTAGATGACATTTGGTTATTTTTACACCCCTTTTGTAAACGCTTAAATTACTGTGCTGCCAAAGCGCATACTCGGTATTACCTTTGGAAGAATCGGCTGAAATAAAAAAACTCCGCGATGATTCTCACGGAGTTACGTCACATATCCTTTTTTAATATAAGAAATTAAATTTTCAAGCATTTCCTTTGTGGTAATCTCGGTTGATTGTTCTCCCATGTCATGCGCATGCATCAAAATTTTCAGAAACTCTTCTTGATTTAACTTCTTGTTATTCATCGTTCGGTTCCTTTCAGCTTCCATTAAGTTGAAAACAGGATTATTATATGATGTCGGTTGTTGTTTTGCAATAGTCTAATACATCATTCGACAGTTCTAGTTTTTTATGTCCTTTTTTAGGAAAAACTTTTTCGAGCCGACGTGTTGCGATATAATAGAGGAATTGGAATCTTTTTATTAAGTGACTCGGTTAGGAGCGATAATCATGCTTCAGGATATGATTTCTAAAGACGATGTGCTGGCAGCGGCTGAACAGATCAGACAGCTTCTTCCTTATGACGAGGATAACGTTCAGCTGATGAAAAGGGCGCTTATTTTATATCGGCAGGATTCGGTCTATCGTGTAAAAGCGGAAAGCCCGACCGAAGTATCTGCTTATGTGCAGGATGTTGTGCCTGTGCGGGTCACGCTGAACTTGTTCCTTATGGTCAAAAGCGGCTGTTCATGTCCTTCTGAAAAAATCTGCCGCCATGTGCTGGCTGCTTTTTTATATGTATATGCAACATTTGAACGGGTGGGTACCTTTACTGATGATTGGCTGGAAAGGGAAAAGCTTGAGGAAAGCAAAGAGCTTGTCCGGCGGCAGTTCCAGGAAAAACTTCTTCCTAATGAAAATTCCCTTTCCAGCTGGCTCGCTTTCTTCGAGGCGGAGTTTTCCTTATGGGAAACGCGGACGCCTGAAGGAAGCCAAACCATGCAGGGACTGTACTACGGCTACTTGTCGGCACTGAAAAAACATGCCCCGAAAAAACCGGAGCTGAAAAGCTTATATCAAATCCATTCAGCGCTCGCCGTATGGCTTCACATGTTCTCATTAATTGAATCAGGGAGGATTGACCCTGAGAAGGATTTTTATTCTCTCAACCCTTACGTAGAGCAGCTGATGGATACGATATACGATTCGATAGATAAACTGAAAACGTACGCCCTGTCCTTTGCGCTTGATCCTTTTTTAGAAAAAACACCGGATGTGGTCCGCAGATTATTGTTAAAAGAAGATTACTTTCAGTATGAACGGCTGCGTGTGTTTGGGGAAATCTGGAGCTCGCTGTTGTCCCGGCCAAAATGGGTGGCGCGCGAGCATGAGGTTTTAACAAAAGAAGCAGGGAGACGGTTTTCTCCTGAGGTGCAATTCGGCAAGCTGCACCTTGAATTTTTACAGAAAAATGATGAAGTGATTTTCAGGGAGGCAGAACACTTTCCGCCCGAGTCGCTGCCTTATACATTCCAATGGCTGAGTGAAATAAGTGCGAAAAAGGACTGGAAGCGCCTCAAAACATGGTATCAGCGTATCGAACCGATCGCCATCGGATATACGAAGCTTGATAAACCTTTTAAGGAAATCCGCGATGTGATCAGCGAGCTGTTCTTTGTTTTGAATGTCTATGTGAAGCAAACTAATGACCATGCGCTGTTTGAGCGTTATGCCGCAGGCTGCCTTCCATATACCTTCACGGAATACAGCCATTATTTGTATGAAAAACGGCGGTTTGCCGAGTGGATAGAGATTCACAGCCTTGTCGGATTTTCTGTGTGGGAAATGGAAAAAGAGATGATTAAGGAAATTTCAGCGAGCGACCCCGAAGCGCTCATTCCTTCCTACCACCGCGAAGTGGCCTTTTATATTGATCAGAAAAACCGCAGCGCGTATAAAGAAGCGGCACGCCATTTGAAAAAGCTCCGCACCTTATATAAAAAAGCTAAGAAACAAAAAGTATGGGATCGGTATATCAAGCAGTTAAGCGGAAATTACAGGCGCCTGCGCGCCCTTCAAGAAGAACTGCAGAAAGGAAAATTAATTGATGGCGAGTCTTAATGAAATTCTTATTCATGTCGAACAAATGGAAGATTGGGCTTTTACGCTGTCAAGCTTTGATGAAAAAGAACAGCCTCTTTCTCTCAGCCAAATGAAAAAGCACCTGTTCCAATGGCATGAGTCTTCATTTTACGGAACGTTTCTGGAAGATGTCAGCTTCATCGGCACAACGGCTGTGCTGCTTTCGCCATGGATGGCTGTAGAGCTTCTCGGTAAGAACTCGTTCAACACGTTCAGCTCCGTGCAGCTAACTGAAGAAACAGAGCCATTAATAGAAGCGGCCTCCACGATTTATGAATTTATTGCTGACGGCGATTTTCTTCCCGATTATGAAGCTTGGACAAAGGGCGTATTTCGATGGAAGGATCGGGATGGCATTCTTGAAGGCTTCACAGCGGACTGGTTTTCAGCAGCGGTTCACGATTACATCCGATATGATGACGAATTAAACGAGAAATGGCAGAAAATCGAAGCACAATATCCGGCAGTCACCACTTTCCGCGGTCATTTTCTTGATGAAAAGGATTTTCTTGAGGGCATTGGCTGGTCTGATGATCCTTCTCCGTTTACCGTCGGCCTCCGTCTGAACGAACCTGAATTTGACGGAGATGATTGGAAAATTGAAATGTTTTTGCGTGATAAGAAAAACGGCAGCATACAGTTTTTTGACGGGCTGAAGAGCCTTAAAAAATCTTGGCAGCAGTTCAGCGATAAAATCGCGCGGGAGCAGGACCGTTTTCATAAAACAGTCCCTTGGCTGTCGTTTGATTCAGGCACCACGCTTATCTCTGAGGAAGAGGCTTGGATTTTTTTATCTGAAGCAAGTGAGACGCTTGTCGATATGGGCGTTGAAATCCTTCTGCCGTCATGGTGGCAGATTGTCAGAGAAAGCAACATGATGCTGAAAGCTAAAGTATCTTCTACACCGCGCGGCGAATCATTTGTCGGTATGAATGCATTGCTTGACTTTAACTGGCGGTTTGCGACAAACGGGATTGAGCTGACAGAAGATGAATTCAACGAGCTTGTCGCAAACAACAGACGGCTTGTTAATATTCGCGGACAGTGGGTGAAGATTGATCCGAACTTCATTAAACAAATGAAACGGCTGATGGAGCAGGCAGAATCAGAAGGCCTTCATATGTCCGATGTGCTGTCGCGGGAGCTGATGGACCAGCAGGAACATGGCCCCGAAGACGCTGAGCTAATTGATTCGTCAGCTTTTGCCGGCATCCAATTCGAACTGTCTAAGCAGCTCAGATCATTGATTCGTAAGCTCACAGCCGCCGAAAATCTGCCTGAACATGAGGTCAGCCCCGCGTTTCAGGGCACGCTCCGCCCCTATCAAACATACGGCATGAATTGGCTGCTGTTCCTGCGGGAAAGCGGCTTCGGCGCCTGCCTTGCCGACGATATGGGATTAGGGAAAACGATTCAAATGATTGCCTATTTCATTCACATTAAAGAGAACGGACAGCAACAGACGCCGTCTTTGATTATTGCGCCGACTTCCGTGCTCGGCAACTGGCAGAGGGAGCTGCAAACCTTCGCTCCCCAGCTTTCCGTGGCGCTGCATTACGGCCCGCGCCGCAAGAAAGGCGAAGGATTTGCCGAATACTACAAAGATGCTGACGTTGTCCTTACCTCTTACGGCCTGTCTCACACAGACGCGGATGAATTGTCCTCTGTCACATGGAGCACGATTTGTCTTGATGAAGCGCAAAATATTAAAAACGCGCACACAAAACAATCAAGGGCCATCAGAAAACTCAAAGGGCTTCATCATATTGCCCTCAGCGGCACACCGATGGAGAACCGCCTGACTGAGCTCTGGTCTATCTTTGATTTCATGAATAAAGGCTATCTCGGCAGTTTGACAGGTTTTCATAAACGTTATGTGCTCCCGATTGAGAAGGACCGCGACGAAAAACGAATTGAACAGCTTCAGCAGTTAATCAGGCCGTTTTTATTGCGGCGTACAAAACGAGATGAAGAAGTGGCGCTTAATCTTCCTGACAAACTCGAGCAAAAAGAGTTTATTCCGCTGTCAGCCGAACAGGCGTCCCTATATGAACAGCTTGTGAAAGATACATTTGAACATATGTCGTCACTGACCGGGATGCAGCGTAAAGCACTGATTCTCAGCATGCTCGGACGGCTGAAGCAAATATGCGATCACCCGGCGCTTTACTTAAAAGAAGACCAGACGGAGCTGCTGGCGGGAAGATCGGTCAAGCTGGAAAAATTGCTTGAGCTGATGACCGCGATCCGCGATCAAAACGAAAGCTGCTTAATTTTCACGCAATATATTCAAATGGGGAACATGATGAAGCGATTGCTTGAAAAAACCTTCGGTGAGCCAGTTCAATTCCTAAACGGAAGCTTGTCCAAACAAGACCGCGACTCTCTCGTCGAAAAGTTTCAAAAGAAAGAATATCCGACTCTGATTCTTTCGCTGAAAGCGGGCGGCACCGGGCTCAATCTGACAGCCGCCAATCACGTCATTCATTATGACAGATGGTGGAATCCGGCTGTTGAAAACCAAGCCACTGACCGGGCATACCGCATCGGGCAGGAGCGATTTGTCCATGTTCATAAAATGATTACAACGGGAACAATTGAAGAAAAAATTGATATGATGCTTGAAACGAAGCAAACGCTGAATGACCAAATTATCCAAAGCGAAAACTGGATTACCGAGTTGTCCACAGATGAGCTCGAAGAATTATTCACATTAAGCGCCTCAGCGCAGGCACAATAACCACAAAAAAGCTGGCTCCTTAAAAGAGCCAGCTTTTTTCCGTTCATAGCCGTCACGCCGAATTTCACAGAATCCGTTACGCCGGTTATGTTCAGGATGCACTTTTTTTCGATAAATAAACCTTATAGCAAATGCCGAATCATATGGGCAATACCGTGTTCATCATTGGTCAGGGTTACAGCGTCGGCTATCGCTTTGATGTCCTCCCGCGCATTGCCCATCGCTATGCCTTTTCCGGCCGCCTCCAGCATGGATCTGTCATTTAAGCTGTCGCCCACGGCTGCGGTCTCATTCATTGGGATGTTAAGCCGCTTTGCCAGCCTTTCAAGCGCCTGCCCCTTGGATGCCTTTTTGGAGGAAAGCTCAAAGTTATGATCAGCAGAGCTGACAAGTGTCAGATCTTTATCATACTGGTATCTCTGCCACCCGGCCTCCAGCTTTTCTTTGAAGAAAGAAAAACCAAGAATGTTGTAAAAATCAATCTGTTTATCCTCCTCAAAGAGCTCTTGAAACGTGTTGATATAAGCGAAGCCCGATTGACTGTATTGCACCTCGGCTGCCTGCATAAGAACGGAAAGGTCAGCCTCTGGATTTGCACTTTTGACCCGGTCAAGCTCAACATCAAGGAGCTGCCTGCCGTTTTGCGGCGTATAAATGGCTGAGTCTGTAAAAACCTCGTAATAATAGTTTTCTGACTCGAGCCATGAGAGAATGTCATAAGCCCGTTTTTTATCGATTGTTTCCTGATGGTAAAGCCTGCCGTCAGGGTCGTGAATGACGGCGCCGTTCGCACTGATGACCCACGTTTTGATCCCGAGCGGTTCAAAAATTGACACGACATCAAAATAAGCGCGCCCCGTTGATACAACAACCTCAACCCCGTCCCGCTGCGCCTGCCGCAGAGCTTTTTCATTTTCTGAGCTTACTTGATGCTTACTGTTCAGCAAGGTTCCGTCTAAGTCGATCGCAATCAATTTCATGTTTATCAGCCCTTTCTTTCATCCTGGTCTGTCACGAGAAGTTCCACGCCATTAAGGTCAAGCAAGTCGCAAAACGCTCGATCCGGCAGCCGGTCTGTGATCAAGAGATCAATTTCACTCAGCTCGGCATACTGATAAAAACCGGTGCTTCCCAGCTTTGAATAATCCGCAAGAGCGATCACCTGCTTCGCCTGCTGAATCATTTTTCGTTTCACCAGCCCATCTTCTTCATGCTCGATCGTAATGCCATGTTCAGAAATGCCGACAACACCGATCAGCGCTTTATCGACGTGATAGCTTGAGAGCTTTTCAATCACAGAGGCCCCGTACAAAAAACGGTGCTCCTTTTCAAGCTTGCCACCGAGAAGATAGATCTCGATACCGTCTTTGTCTGAGAGCACTTCCGCGAGATTAATGGAGTTGGTGATAACCGTACAGTCGTCTGCATTCAAGTGCTTAGCGCACGCCTGAACGGTTGTAGACGCGTCTAAAATAACCCGGTCGCCATTTTGGATCAGTGATGCTGCGAGTTTGCCAATCTTGTTTTTTTCCTCGGACACTGTTTTCAGCCGGCCGGAATACCCTTGGATTTTCTGATGCACAGACGGCAGAATGGCGCCGCCTCTTGTGCGGATAATAGCATTCTGTTCCTCCAGCTTCACAAGATCCCGCCTTGCTGTATCTCTGGACACTTGAAGGAGCGTACAGATCTGCTCTGTTGTAATGCGGTTATGCTCTTTTAAATAATCCACAATCGCTACTAATCTTTCTTCTTGGTACACACCCTCATTCCTTTTCATATAACGTTATCCTTAAGCGATTATAAGTTTTTATATAATAACAATCAATATTTTCAAGTGAAATTAAGTAAAGATGCATCGTAAGAACCAGTTTTTCCTAGATCAAACAAAAAGAAAAAACCAGTCTGGTCGACTGGTCAATACAGAGGGGATGATGCGAAGAAAAGTAATTGCGAATGGGATATAAAGCGGGAGGAGCCGGGGGATATCAATCGGCAGCTTTTTCCCGGGCTTTAGAATCCATAAAACGAACAGTGTCAGCCATCACTTCAGTTACGTACACTTTGGCACCTTCCGCATTTTCATAGCTCCTTGTCTGAATCCGTCCGCTTATGCCGACGAGAGAGCCTTTTTGGCAATATAACGCCGTGTTTTCGGCCGTTTTTCTCCAAAGCGTGCAATTGACGTAATCCGCTTCAATTTCTCCTGAAGCATTTTTGAAGCTGCGGTTTACCGCGATTGTAATGTGTGTGACTGCCGCGCCTGCGGAAGTGTACCGAAGCTCAGGGTCTTTTGTTAAACGTCCGACAAGCATGACCTGATTGAACAATGCGATTCCTCCTCTCCTTGCGGTTACATGTATTGTAGACGGTGCATCGAGAAAAGAAAAACGCTTAAAATCTGATTTCAGCCTCTGTTTTTATCTTTCGTTTTCATTTTTCCCTCAGCTAAAAACAGCTTTTGTTTTTTCTCTCTAAAGAAATATGTATTTTTTAAAAACCGGAAAAACAAATTAGATGTCAACCGATGCTGCGTATTCATACAGACATAAGAAGAGCCGTCCCATGCAAACCACTGAAAGCTGAGCTTCTTTTCCGGGAGCGACAACTGGATTTTGTACTGTTCCATCCCATCATATGTTTCGTATAAAAAAGTCATCCTCTCTTTTCTATATAGATGAACCTCAAAAATATCTTTACGGCTTAACATATAAGTTTCGTTCCATTGAATCAAACGCTGATCCGCCGGAGTGCCGTCAATATAAATTTCCTTTAAATGAAATCGATTCATACACACCTCTCCGTAATCCATATTCAGTTACAGTATAATGAAAAAATAGAAATTATTAAATGTTGTACCAGTACAAAAAAACTTTCCCCTGCATTACAGCGTTTTCACGGGAAAATGAATATGTGTTATAATTCATTTTAAGAATTCTTTGTAAGTAAATGGGGTGAGATAAAAATGAAAACCTTTAAACTGGTTGACTTGAACGTGGAACGAGTGGACAAGGAAGAAAAGTCAATTGAACAGTTTCCCCTTATTGACGGACTGATTATAAATAAAGAAGACGGCGAAAATCACTGGCTGATTGAAGCGCTTGTTCCGAAGGAGCACCTGTCTTTTTTTGACCAGCTTCAAAAAAAACAAGATGAAGTCAAAGTGTTTGTGACGATTACAAAAAAAAGCAACCGTCCCGCCCAGCTTACTGCAGCTGTGAAGAACATTGCTGAACTGGAAGAAAGCATTTCGGTTTTAATTTACGGACAAATGGTAACAAGAAAACAGCAAGGCACTGCAACCATTTTGGAATCTCTTGTGGAAGAGGGCTATACAGGAGCGAATTTGATTGAGGCGTTTAAGCAGAAGATATAAAAGAGAGTGGAAATCATCCCCTCTCTTATTTTACATTTGGATCCATTCTGTCGATGAGTTTTTCTGATCACGACGGAACTTATATCTTACGTGATCTAAAAAACGAAAAAACATTCGTCTACGAAGATCAACGCGCGAAACAATGGACATATTAAACAAATATATTCTGCATTAGAAAAAAGACTGCCTTTTATCACAAGACAGTCTTTTTTCATTTTCTTGTAATTAAAAGAACGATTTGAAGCGGTTTTGGAAAATAAATGGCACACACACATCTTCACATTCCGCTAATCGATCTGTCATTTGTATGACCGACAGTTTCAATTAATTTTCCTTTCACTGCGATACGTCCTTCGGTTTCCACAGCTTTGTCGCATGTGATTAATGTAATTTCTTTTTCTGTTGTATCCTGAATCACATCTGCATCTATTTCAGAAATCATTTTTATTGATGTCACAGAGTAAATATAATCTTTTTTGAAATCTGTGATCACAATTTTGGCGCCTTTTTTTATGTTGGCCAGTGGTCCGAATAAAAGACTCTTCTGCTTCAGGTGATGGCCTGCCAATGGATAGTTTCCCTCGCCCATTTTCTGATCCGGACGCATTGTTGCCGCCCCGATAAGCAAGTTTTCATTGGTGGTGCCTTTTAATATGGGGAGCTTCAGATCCACACTTTCAATGGTGATCCTGCCGATTATTGCCTTCGCATCCTGATCGAAGCCCGCCTTTATAGCTTCCGTTAGCGTAGGCGGCTGAATGGAATCGAAATCAAATTCTGCTTCTTCCTCATTATTTTCTTGCAGTTGGCCCACAGTCAATTCAGACTCATACTGGTTTTTGCTAAAGTAGGCGATGAGGCTTCCTTTTATGAAAGGAGAAAAGATAAGCAGCAGGCCGGAAAGAATAAACACCGCAATGATTATCTTTTTATACATGCAGTACATTCCTTTCTAATGTGTCATGCTATGTGTTTAAAAAAGCACCTGATCAAATCTTCAATGATCAGGTGCCATCACATTTATGCCTTTCTTTGTTTCTTTCTTGAGACATGAGCCATAGCTCCGCCTGCTAAGAGCAGCAGAATGCCGATCATAACCGGCACCGTACTGTCTGTATCACCGGTTTTCGGAAGGGAATTGTGTGTTTTCGTATGGCCAGCTGTATCATCGGCTTTTGGATGTGAGTCGTCTGTTTTCACATGACCATCCGTACCATCGGTTCTTGGATGCTGTCCATCTCCCTTCACATTTTTATCCGGTGTATCATTGCTCGGCGTTGGCGTTTTTAATTTTTGATTAGAAGCGACAATCTCAACAGGTTTTGGCTGTCCTTTTTCAATTGTGAATACAATTGGTGTTTCATCCAGTTTATAGCCATCAGGCGCCTTCGTTTCGATAAGCTGGTAGCGTCCCGGCGCAAGGCCTTTGATAGTGAATTGTCCATTTTGATTTGTTTTCCAGAATTCCGGAAGTCCTTTGCCATAGCCGTCGGTTTTTACAGGCTTGCCGCTGGCATCCAATAACTTGAATTCAGCACCCTCCAAAACGGCTTTTTTATCGTCTTGATCCACTTTTGTCAGTTTCACGTCGCCTGGTGTCAGTATGTTCTCTACGTTGATTTCGACTGGCTTTGTTTCAGTATTGGTGATCTTGAACGATATTGGCGTTTTATCCAAACTGTAATTCACTGGCGCTTTTGTTTCGATAAACTGATATTCTCCCGCTTTGAGACCGTGTACGGTAATCTGTCCTTTGTCATCAGTTGTCAGGCCGGATTTCAGAACTTTGCCGTTGGCATCTGTCAGATTGAATTCTGCTCCTTGGAGAACTTTCTCTTTATCATGTTGATCCACTTTTGTGAGAACGACACGGTTCTCGGTGTTGACAGCTGTTACTTCAACTTGTTCTGGTTGGCCGTCATGTTCAGCCTTAATAGTGAACGGCACCGGGCTTTCGGATAGGAGATATCCGTCTGGCGCCTGTTTTTCAACAAATTGATAGCTTCCCGGAGCCAAACCGTCAACCTCAATTTTGCCGCCTTCTTTTGAGACAAGGTCATCTCTTACTGTGTTTCCATTGTTGTCAACGATTTTGAAAATTGCACCGGCTAATCCTTTTTCATCTTGGTCTACTTTCGTTAACTGAACTGAGCCTTTATAGTTAATGGCTATCCCGGCATCAGTAGATTCCGGTTTTCCTTCTGCTGATTCGGAGATGGTGAACTCTTTTCTCTCAGTGTTCAGCACATATCCTTCAGGCGCTTTCGTTTCGACAAAGGCGTAGCGTCCAGGTACGAGACCTGAAGCTGTGACTTTTCCTTCTTTATCAGAGGTCAGCTCTTCTTGAACTGTATGGCCTTCATGATCAACAATCTTGAAGACGGCTCCTTCAAGTTTCTGCCCTTCAGCATCTTCCTTCACCAGCTGAACGGAGCCTTTATAGTTAACGGCTATCCCGGCATCAGCTGATTCCGGCTTTCCTTCTGCTGATTCGGAGATGGTGAACTCTTTTCTCTCAGTGTTCAGCACATATCCTTCAGGCGCTTTCGTTTCAACAAAAGCGTAGCGTCCAGGTACGAGGCCTGAAGCTGTGATCTTTCCGTCTTTATCCGAAGTCAACTCTTCTTGAACCGTATGGCCTTCGTCATCGACAATCTTGAAGACGGCTCCTTCAAGTTTCTGGCCTTCAGCATCTTCCTTCACCAGCTGAACGGAGCCTTTATAGTTAACGGCTATCCCAGCATTAGTTGATTCCGGCTTTCCTTCTGCTGATTCAGAGATGGTAAACTCTTGTTTCTCGATGTTTAATACATATCCGTTCGGGGCTTTCGTTTCGACAAAAGCGTAGCGTCCCGGGGCAAGGCCCGAAGCCTCGACTTTTCCGTCTTTATCCGAAGTCAGCTCTTCTTGAACCGTATGGCCTTTGTCATCGATAATCTTGAAGACGGCTCCTTCAAGTTTGTGCCCTGCGGCATCTTCCTTCGTTAAATAGGCCCTTCCTTGATAATTGACCATTTCTCCTAATTCTACGTCAGACACTTGATTCTTATCATTCTTTGCGATTGAGAAATGAATCGCTTTTGTATTCACGATAAAGCCAGCAGGAGCTTTCGTTTCTGTCAGGCGGTAATAGCCCGCCGGCAAACCATTCATTTCAATTTTTCCGTTTTCATCGCTTTTGATATTCGTTTCTATTAAGGTATAGGTGCCGTTGTTTGCCTTTTTCTCCAGCTTGAAAACAGCACCAGCTAAAGGATTTTTTTGTTCGTCTTTTTTGATAAGCGTCACCTTGTTCTGTTGATTTACGACTTTGTGCAGCGCCCCTGCCTTGGAGGAATTGCTGTCTATCTTAATAGAAACTCCATTTACATAAGCGTTACTGATGGTATATCCGTCCGGCGCTTTTACTTCTTTTAATACGTAAGAGCCGTAGCGAATATTTCCAAATGTAAGCTTACCATCGGCATCTGTTGTGCCTGTACGCAGAAGCTGTTTGGCGTCTTCGGTCCATAACTGAAACTCAGCTCCGTCTAGAGGTGTATCGTCCTCTCCGGTTTTAAAGATCGTCAGACTACCTTTTTCTCCTGATCCGGAACCGCCGCCGCTTGAAATTGCAACATAGATCGAGCTGCTGTTTTCCTGCGTCTGTTCTTCTACATTCGCACCTGAAATCGACACTTTATTGCTGACGTGGCCGCTGGTGCCGGCTATATTAATCATCGAACGGTATTGGATGACATAGGCGCGGTCAATTTGCTTGTAGCTTCCAGTAAATTTAAGGACAAATGATTGTTCACCCGTTGTATTGTCGGTTTTGATGTCTAATGTATAGTCCTTGTCTTTTTGAAGCTCGGTATCATCTGCGACAAGATTTCCGCTGCTGTCCTTAATCACACCGTTTTCATCATATTTTGCCTGATACACTTTAAAAGAATCTGCATCTAATATTTGATTTTCATCAGGAGTGTCCATGACTTTGACGTCATTCAGTGTCGATTGGCTGGAGTTGACATTAATGTTCCAATCAATATAGCTTCCATTCTGTTTGCCGCCCTTGAAAATCAGGTTTCCTCCGTTCGCAACCGAAACGGAGCCAGTCAAAGTGCGGTCTGAATAGCCGTCATTATGGTACGTTGCTTTATTTGTGTACTGACTTTGCTTAATCACCTGTCCTTTAAGCGATGTTTTAAACTCAATCAAAAAAGGTACAGAATCGTCTGTTTTAAGATGTACAGTCAGCGTACGTTTATTGTCGGCTGAAGGCTCTTCCACGTCATACTTGGAAGGGTCAAGCGCGTCTCCTTCTGTGATGGAGCCGTTTTTATTGATCGTATAGCTCTTTACCACAACAGAACCCGGCACAAATTGCTGAGGATCTGCTATAACATCTTTTATATATGGATTTTTTGTGGGTTCGCCATTATAATTGATGCCGACTTTCCACGTGATTTCCTTTGATACCCCGTTGTATGATCCGTTTTTGAAACCATTATTTGAAGTCTGATGATTCGGTGTAAAACCGCTTGATACCTTATTTGTGCGGTCATTGCCGTTTTGATCAGTCCATGTTGAATGTGCTGTATTCTTGACGCTTTCGTTAGAATAATCAGCATTAAATGTTGTTTTGTAAGTGATCTTAAACTGACTGTCTGTTTTTTTGTAATCCCCGATCAATGCCAATGTAAAGCCTTTATGGTCGGGTTTTTTTGTCCACGTGTAATCTTTGCCTTCCTGCAAAGTTTTGTTATTCGTCGTGTCTTGAATGTTAAATGATTCGTCAACCAGCGTCAGTCCGCCGCTGTCGAATTGATCATCTAAAGTCCAATTGTTCATTGTATAGCGGTTTTTATTAATTGTGATCGTCCAATCAACTTTCTTCTTCTCATAATCAACGTTTGAATAACCTTTGACCAGATTCTGCTGATCGGCTGTTCCAGTATCTTCCTTCGTTTCTCCCGTACCGGTCACCGCAGTGTTGGTGTATTTTGTAGGTTTATCAATGATCACTCCGCTGTTGACCTGTGTTTGATACGTAATTTTGTAAGCACCGGTAACAGCTTGATTAAATTTGATGTCAAAGCCGCTTCCATTGTCGGTCAGCGTGTAGTCCGTGCCTTCCTTTAAAGGGACTCCGGTTTGCTCGCTGCCGTTTTGGCCAAATGTAACAGGAATGACCTTCAATGAGTCAGAAACGAGATGCAAATCGTCTGATCCAAAAGTGTCCTTGATGCTGGCTTTTGATTGGTCTATCTTTTTCTCACCGTAATTGTAGAGAATCGCCCAGCTGAACGTTTGAGATTCCCCATTGTAGCCGGTTGAAGATTTTTCAATCATTTTTCCATATTTGGCCGTGACTGTAGCTTCTGCAGAAATTGGTTCCACATTGTCACCGCTGAATGCCGCCTTGTTGGTCAGCGTCACATTTCCGCCTTCGCTCGGCTTGGCACTGTTGTCAATATCAGTTTCGTATACAAGGCGGTAGGCTGAATCAATTGTCCCATCGAACGTGACATTCCCTTTTGCATCTACACTGTAGCCTGAAGATACTTCGCTGCCCTTCGTTACCGAACCATCAATGTTCACATCGAGTTCATATACCTTAACCGAACGGTAGTTCAATCCTTCTGGTAGGCTTTCTGCGAGTTTTGCATGTTTTACGCGATCTAATTTTTTATTGATATCAACCGTCCATGTTACTTTCCCCGGGTTAATGCCTTTATCCAAAGTTCCTGATTTATCAATGGTTTTACTCACTTTCGGTTTAAAATAAATCGTTACTTCCGGCGTATCTGAATGAACAGGGAATGTAATGGTTTGTGTTGTAGACCCTTTAATTTTTTTCTCATTAAATTGCGTATTTACGAACAATGTTCCTTTGACATTTGTAGCTGTTTTTACATCGCCGTTAAAGGTCATGACCACATGGCCGGTTGTATTAATTGAAAAAGTGCCGTACGTGTTGCCGCCGGCGCTTAACGGCTGGTTCACAATGTCATTGTGCATAACAAATTCTTTAGGCAAATCAAATTCATACTTATCGCCGTTTTTTACCGTTTTTCCCAACTCATCGGGAATGGCCCAGTCAATTAAAATTTTCGCCGGAGAATTCGTATTGGCACGATTGCTTTTGTCAAATGGTTCTCCGTTCTCATCTGTCAATGTCACGCCGGTCAAAATATTTTGGGTAATTTGGCCATCACCGGCTTCAAGACTTCTGAATGCCGATTCGCTTGAGGATGTGATTTTTGAATCGCTGCTCTTATTAGAATCATCGCTCTTAGAGTCAGCGGAAGGCTTTGTTTTCTCTTCTTTTTGATCAGCGCTGACTGGAGATTCTGTTTTGTCATCTGCACCTGCCTGATCATCTTTAGGTTCTGAAGAATCCGCTTTTGGCTCTTCTGAGTCAGAATCAGATGTCTTATCGTGCTTTACAGGAATAATCACCTGCTGAGTCTTGCCTTCTCCCAGTTGAAAAAGGGTTTCTACGGAATGTACGCTTTTCGTATCGGCGATAAACGTTGCAGGCAGTGTCATTTCCCCTTTTGCGGAACCTGCGGCTGAATTGTTCAATTTCACCGTAAGTGTGCTGCCGCCTGCTGCCGCTTTATAGCTGCCGATAACCTGTTCAGCTGACTTCAATTCACCTTCGGCATCTTTATCAAATTCAAAACTTTTAGGTATCTCTAGGGTGATGTCTTGGTCGCTTGCGGCTTCTTCGTTGTTTTTCAATGACCATTCGTATGTCAGTGTCACTTTATCTCCCTGTGTTAACGCAGGTTCGTTGCCCGTTGACCCGTCAACAACCTGATCATTGCCGTCTTTGACTTTCACTGAATCAAAGAATGGGCTTACACTTGTCGACGTACCGGCAGCCTTTGCTATAGGAGTATAGCTTACAACCTGACTGAAGAAGAAAAGCAGCGCAAAGCATGTCGTCAAAAATGTCTTTAGCCTTCTGTTTTTCTTTAGGCCGGATGGAAAATTCCTCGCTCTCAAAATCTCATTCCTCCCCTTTTATTCATTTTTACGTTCCGGCAGATTCTCGAGACGATGGGTCTCACTGCCTCTTCCCCCGAAAACATCTGCAATGTCGAATGAGTTTTCAAAGTCATGAAATATTGACCGGATGGAGTCACATCCTGTTCATTCGAACCAAACTATATTGTATGAAATGGAACTATACAATTTCTGTACATATAAATATGCTTCAGCTGACTTAGCATGAGGGCAAGTTCTTGAAGATCCAAATGCGCAAAAACGCAAAAAAACAACCAGTGTGCTCGATTAAATCTCGAAACACACTGGTTGCTGATTGATTTTTCCTGTATGCTGACCACTGGGAGACCAGCATCCTGTATCTATTCTTCAATTGATCTGATCTTTCATTTGTTTGTAGCGCTGATATTCCTTTATCGCCTCTTCTACCTTCCCGTTTTTGTTAAATACCTGCATTTTGTATTGCATAATTTTATGATCGAAAGGTTCAATTTTCTCAACCTGCAGGCAAATGTCCATCGCTTGACTGTAGTTCATTTCATGAATGAAAAAATCAATCAGTTCATAAGCCTTGCCGATCCACAGTTGGGCAAGACGCGTTTTTTCCGGTTCTGCCCACAAGTAGCCGTGCTCCATAAAGTAATGGTTTTCGTATGACATTAACATATCCATGTGCTGATGTAACGTAGATGTATTAAGCGGCGGAGCCTCTTTCAGTGACCTTTCCCATTCAACAACATCAATTTTTACGTTTGAAAATCGAAGAGTATATCCTGTGTCGGTCTTCTCGATTGATTGGCTGAAAGGAACCTGACCGATTAATTTCCGTATTTGATAAATGGTTGAGTAAAGCTGGGTGCTTGCTTTTGAAACATCATAATTGGGCCAAAATAGGTCGATTAACATGTCTTTACTAACGACACGTCCTTGATTATGAAGTAAAAAAGCATAGATTTCACGCGCCTTGGACGTTCTCCACTTGACCGGTATGTTTGTCTTGACACTATTTAAGGTTTGATGAAACTGCAGGCTTCCAAAACATTGAATGAAAAAATGCGCCTCGGTATTTTCTGCAGGTGCCCTGAGCTTGTTATTCGTTCTGATACGTCCAACGGTTGTCTCAAGCCGCTTGTAAATGACAGGCTTCAGCAAGTAATCAATGGCATTCAGCTCAAACGCTTTGATAGCAAACTCATTATAAGCCGTGATAAAAACGACTTGGACGTTTTCATTCTGCGCTTGAATCGCTTCAGCAAGCTCAATGCCATTTATTCCGGGCATTTCAATATCAAGAAACACCGCATCTACAGCAGGAATCGCCGCATGCTCCAGAGCTTCAATCGGATCTTGAAATGCCATAATGGATTGAAAGGCGTTTGTCCGTTCAAGCATATTCTTAAAATGAAGCAATGCCAGATGCTCATCATCAACAATTAACGCGTTCAAAACAACATCCCACCCTATATTCAAATCAAGATATCAGTAAATAATTCTATTATATCATGCCAAATAGCTCCTTTATTTGAATTATTTTTCTTTCTATTGTAGTTTTTGATAGCTTTAGATTACAATATTTACAAGAAAATGAGGATCAGAACGATCCTATTTAATAAGGGAGACTTGGTATTGAAAAAGACATTTATTTTTATTTCGATTATTTCCGGTTATGCAGCTTTCTTTATTTTATTTACAGTGATGAATCACCTGTCTGGATCATCTCTTCCTGAAGCGAGAGACGGGGTTATTCATCTGGAGAATTGGGATTTTCAGAAGGATGGAAACGTGCATCTGAACGGAAAGTGGACATTATATCCAAATCAGCTGCTGTCACCAAAAGATATCCATTCAGTCAAAGGGAAGGACTCAATATTTGTCGATGTCCCCAGCAATGTAAAAATCGTGAAACAGGGTATCAATGTAGATTATGGCACATATAAGCTGATCATCCGATCGAATCAAGACAATCAGATGTTCGGAATCAGCACCTCTTTTATTTACAGTTCAAATCGTATCTATCTTAATGGAGAGTTAATCGGCCAAAGCGGCAGCCCTTCAAACAAACCAGATTTCACGGCGCAAAACAGACCGTATACGAGCTATTTTAAGATTCATAAGGGCGAAAATGAACTCATTTTACAATACTCAAACTTCGGAAAATCGCCGGGATGGGGGATTGCAAAACCGATCACTTTTGGAACCCAGGAGCAAATATTACGTGAAAATAAGATTTCCTTTCTTAATGATTCTGTTATGATTACGGCTTTTTTCATCACTGGATTATATTTTCTCGGCTTTTTCCTGCAAAGAAAAAAGGATAAACATTTATTGTTTTTTGCTGTGATGTGTCTTCTTTTTTCGTTCATTATTCTTTTGATCGGAAAAGAACGGGTCATCTATCTTCTCTGCCCCTCAATTTCATTTGTATTGTATAAATCTTTGACGGCAGTCACTACGGTGCTTGTCAGCATTGCTGTTTTTCTCTACCTCTATTTTGCTTACAGGGAGATTGTTTCAAAAAGATTTATACTCGCAGCGACTGTTGTCTCTGGGATCATTCTGGCCACAGATTTTTTATCCGGGCGTTTTATAGACCATGTCTCATACATATTACATTCTGTGTTAGCCGTTTCGACTCTGATTTATATTACGTATATTTTTACTATTGCTGCGATCCGCAAAATGGAAGGAAGCTTATATCTTACAATTGCATCTATATCAATGAGCTCTTTTGTCATTTTAACCACCATTTCCGCTTACAGCGGCAAAACGGCTTTTTCATTTAATTCGATTTATTCATTGCCAACAGTCATCGCTTTGCTGGCGATTGTTCTATTGATGGCGCAGCAATTCGCCGGCGCTTTCCGCGAAAATGAAGTCCTGACGCGGAAATTACTTAGTATTGACAGGCTAAAGGATGAGTTCATTGCCAAAACGTCGCATGAATTTAAAACGCCGCTGAACAGCATTATTAATATATGCCAAACCCTGCTGGCCGGCAGAAGAAAAAGAACGATAGAAGAAGAGAAAGATAATATGCAGCTTGTCATTCGCATGGGCTACAGGCTGTCCAATCTGGTGAATGACATCCTTGATCTAGAAAAAATAAAGCAAGACATGCTGCAAATTCATCCGGTTCCCGTTGACATTTATACAGTGATTTGTTCCGAAATGAACTTTTACCGGCTTTTGTCTAAACATAAAAACCTCAACATTGTGAACCATATTCCATCCGGCCTTCCTATGGTACTTGCGGATGAAAACCGTTTTCGGCAAATCTTAACCAACCTTGTAGACAATGCCATAAAGTATACACCTGAGGGACAAATCACTCTCTCTGCTGTGAGGCTCAATGATAAGACGATCAAGATTACAGTAGCGGATACCGGAATCGGCATTCCAGAGACCGATCGCCAATCCATATTTGAATCTTTTCAGCAGGCTGAAATGAATAAAGACGACGGGGCCGGTCTGGGCTTAAGCATTGTGAAACAGCTGATTAAGCTCCAAAACGGAGACATTTGGGTAGAATCAGAAGTTGGGAAAGGATCGGCATTCCATTTCACATTGCCTGCAGCTCAAGATGATGTTGTGCCTGAAGTAAAAGATGGGCTGCCTGAATGGCAATCCGGAAGGGGTATGTCAAATATCTCCTTAAGTACGCCTTATTTTTCTGAGAAAATTGATGCTCCGACGATATTGATTGTAGATGATAATATCGAAAGCTTAAAAATTTTAAACGATATGCTCCAAGGTATTCCTTATAACATAATTGCAGCAAAAAACGGAAAAGAGGCATTAGAAGTGGTCTCCCGATCTAAGCTTGATTTGGTTATATTGGATCTGATGATGCCTGATATGACTGGTTTCGAAGTGTGCATGAATATTCGGGAAAGATTCAGCATGGTTGACCTTCCTGTCCTGATCATTACAGCAGCCATTATCGGCCATGACAAATACAAAGCTTTTCATGCCGGAGCAAATGACATCTTGCAAAAACCTTATCATTACTCTGAATTTATGGCGCGTATTAAAAACCTGATTATGATGAAACATACAGCAAATCAAGCGACAAATATGGAGATGGCATTTCTGCAGTCCCAAATCAAGCCACACTTTCTTTATAATGTGTTAAACACAATTATTGCTCTTAGTCATTTGGATATTGAAAAAGCGCGTGAAGTAACGGCTGAATTCACCAACTACTTACGCATGAGTTTTGATTTCCGAAACACATCGGCCATCAGTTCATTCAGAAATGAGCTTTCAATCATCAGTTCCTATCTTTCTATAGAAAGGACGCGCTTCGGCGACCGGCTGAACATCCTTTTCGATATTGATGAAGGCATTGACTTTATACTACCGCCTTTAATGATTCAGCCTCTGGTGGAAAATGCCGTCCATCATGGCATCAGCAAAAAAAGAGGAGGGGGATGGGTTAAGCTGACAGCAAAAAAACAAAGCAAAAACGAATATTACGTCCAAGTTGAAGATAACGGGGTTGGCATTGCCCCGGAAAAACAAAAGGATATCCTGTCTCAAGACTTCGATTGCAGCGTCGGGCTGAAAAATATTAACCAGCGGCTCAAGCATTTCTGCGGCAGTGAATTGAACATCCGCAGCACTCCGGATGCCGGCACGGCTGTCTCAATGGTGATACACATTACTGAAACAACAGATTCTCCTGAACCCTTAAGCACGTCTCCGGATGCAAAACAATAGGAAATACGGGAATCCCATAACCTATAAAAAAAGACTGCCGCATTCCAGCGGCAGTCTCTTTTATTCAGGAGACCTTGTCTGCTGCTTCAGCAAGTCCCTGATTTCTTTCAATAACTCTTCTTGCGCATCCGCCGCTTCCTCCTCGGCCTCTTCTTCCGCTTCTTTCTTGCGCCTCAATTGATTCAAAGTCCGAATCAAAATAAAAATAGAGAACGATATGATTAAGAAATTCACAATGGTTTGAATAAAGCTGCCGTATTTGACGACCGCATCACCGAATGTAAATGACAGCCCTGAAAAATCAAGCCCACCTAGAAGCAAGCCAACTAAAGGCATAATGATATCATTGACAAGCGATGTGACGATCTTACCGAACGCGCCCCCTATCACAACACCAATCGCAAGATCAACAATATTCCCGCGCATAGCAAAGGTCTTAAACTCTTTCCACATACAATCACCTGCTTATTTCATGTTTTGAAAGAAAAAAGGCAAATGTGCCGCAGCCCACCTGCCTTTTTCACTTATTCGCCGAGAGCAAAAGTCAGTTCAACTTCGCAAACCACTTCTCCGTCAACTTTGGCAACGCCTTTTCCGCGCCCGATTGTACCGCGCGCGCGAGTAATATCAACTTCCAGCTGAAGCTGATCGCCAGGCTTCACTTGTCTTTTAAAGCGGCAATTATCAATACCAGCGAAAAATGCGAGTCTGCCGCGGTTTTCTTCTTTTATAAGCATAGCGACAGCTCCGGTCTGAGCAAGAGCCTCCACGATTAATACGCCGGGCATTACCGGGTATTCAGGAAAATGGCCATTAAAAAACTCTTCATTAGCTGTTACGTTTTTATAGCCTGCAGCCCGTTTTCCTTCTTCCACTTCCGTAATTCTATCTACAAGCAAAAACGGATAACGGTGAGGAATAATTTCTTTAATTTGCTGAGTATCAAGCATTCTCTTGACATCTCCTTCATCGACAATAGTATGTATAGAAAGTATAAGCTGATCCATTCTGTACATTTGGAAGTATATTATGAATCAATTTCTTTTTCAACCGCGTTCAAGTGTAACCAGCTGGTAATGAGACCCGTCTGTAGTTGTGATATGATAAATAAAGATTTTACCATAAGTAAAGAGGTAGGAAAATGATTTCGAAGTTTACTGAAAAACGACTAAAGAATCTGTTAAATGAATGGTATATATCAATGGGCAAACGCCAGCTGGATCTCGCCTGCACATTCAAAGAGAAAATCGATCAGAACCTTCCCAAAATCAAAAAGAATACAAAGCTTTGGATGCATTACCAATTATTTTTGTCGCGCTTTCAGCTTCTTTTTGAAAACAGGGACGGACTGAAGGCATTATTTGATGATCTCAAAAAACAAGAAGACAACATGAGCAATGAATTAAAATATTATTTACACTTTTTTTCTGGATTATACGAAATGGTGAAAGCCGCACCCAAAAACGCTGTTTCTCATTTTAAAGAAGCTGAAAAAAACCTGCCGGCCATCCAAAATAAGTTTGAAGCCGCTGAATTTTATTACAAAACCGCCGGGGCTTATTATTTGATGAAATCGCCGCCGCTCTCTGTTCAATATGTTTCAAAAGCGATGCAGATCTATGAGCATCAATTCGGTTATATCAAAAAAGTATTAAGCTGCCAGCTTTTACTCGCGGTCAACTACATAGACCAATTACGCTATCAGGAAGCCGAACAGCTCTTTAAAGAGATTATAAAGAAAACCGCGGAAATGAATGATTATAATCTTCTGTGCCACGCTTACTATAACTTGGGATTTTTAAAGGCTACCGAAAAACAGGACAAAGAAGCTTTGATTTATTTCAAAAAAGTTCTGAACAACAGAGAATTTGAACTGAATTCGCCTGTATCCTATCTTCACTGCATATACGAATCAGTTCGATCCTTTTTTAAAACCGGTCTCATAAGCGAAGGGAAATCCGTTTTACAAAAAGGGAAAGAATTATCTGACAAAGTGAACATAGAAACAATCAAATTGAAGCTGAACATACTGGAGGCTCTCTACACATGTGAGGAAGACCCGTATGACACCTTGCAGGAGCTGGTTTTCGAGTTGGAAAAAATAGAAGCGTGGGTCGATTTGGAAGTGCTTTTAGAAGACATCGCTGGATACTACAAAAATAAGGGCGATTTCGAAAAAGCCGCATTTTTTATCATGCGCGGCTGATTGAAAACGCCCGAGTCTTTCTATGGTTATCTGACGGAGTTAACCAAACCAAGCATTTGGTCACCCATTGTAATCGTCCGGCTGTTCAGCTGATAGGAGCGCTGCGAGCTGATTAAATCTGTCATTTGTTTTGAAATATCCACATTCGACATTTCAAGCGCGCCCTGCTGAATCCCGATACTTTGCCGGTTTGCGCCGTTCAGCTCTTCAAGGGCTGCTGCGGCATTCCCGTTGAGGGAGAAAAGATTATTTCCTTCCGATTTCAACTTTTGCGGATTATTCACTTGGACAACACCGAGATTAAACTGCTGCGATGCACCCCCAGCATTGCCGGTTGAAGCCGTCAGCGTCCCGTTTTCGCTGATAGTGATCTGTTTCATTGAATCATCAATGTTGATTGGGTTTCCGTTTTCATCAAGAACTGGATATCCATCCCCCGTCACCAGTTGGAGCTGATTGTCATTCCCGGCCGCAGGGGTCAAATAAAGCGCCCCGTCCCTTGTATACTGACGATTTCCATTCACATTCACCTGAAGATACTGATAAGGAGATGTAAACGCGATGTCCAAATCACGTTCCGTTTTCTCGATGCTCCCCTGATCGGATATAAGGCGCGCATTCATGGCGGCGCCTACCCCAAGACGCAGTCCGGGCGGAGTTTTCCGCGCTTTTGCCACATTATCATTTTTTTCATCAACCTGATCGAACTGCTGTCTGACTAGCTCAGAAAAATTCGTATTCTTCGCCTTATAGCCGGTCGTACTGCTGTTTGAAAGGTTGCTGCTGATTGTATCAATCTGCTGCTGCAGTTGATTCAGCGTCGTTGAAGCCGTGAGCATTGATCTGAGCATAGTTGAAGCCCTCCGTTTTTTCTTCCGTTATCTTATATTTTACCGATTTCATTTGCGGCTTTATCCATACTTTTGTCGTAAGCCTGAATGACCTTTTGGTTCGCTTCAAAAGTTCGGTACGCTTCGGTCATTTCTGTATAGGCGCTCGTGACATCTACATTAGAAAGCTCGGAAAGGCCTTGCTTTAATGAATAAGACACTTCCGGATTGCCGGCTGCGCTTGGCAGATCATTGCCGACAGCCGTGCTGTATAAATCATTGCCGTCCCTTTTCAAATTGCGGACATCCTCTTCCATTCTGATGTCAATCTGTCCGGCTGTCCTTCCGTTTGTGGTGACCGTGCCGTTTTCGGACACAGTGAAATTTTCATTATCCACAGTAATCGGCTGCCCGTCAGTTGATAACACAGGATTTCCGCTGATCGTCAGCTGATTATTTTCATTTAACGAAAATGTGCTGCTTTTTGAATATCTCACATCGCCGTTCGCCGTTTCTACCGGGTAAAAAAGAGCCGCGTTTTCATTTGTTTCTCCATTTACAGGGAGCTGGTTTTCCACAAGCGCGATGTCTGTCGGCTGATCGGTGGATTGAAGGCTTCCTTGTGTAAAAAGAGGCTTGAGCTCCTGCATATATACGCCGGTGTTCAGAGAACCGATTTCTTTCTTCGATACTCCTCCCGGGGATTTTGCTTCTATTCTGCTTAGCAGCATGTCAGGAAATGCGCGCAGAGAGCCTTGATCTTCTTTATAGCCCGACGTGTTTGCATTCGCGATATTATTAGAAAGCATTTCCGTCCGGCGTTGCTGGCTGATCATTGCGGATGTTGCGGTATATAATCCTTTTAACAAATTTCCCACCTCAGAAATCACATTTTTTCCAGTTGTCATATAGGAACGTTCGTTCTATAATAAGTTTCATTATTTTATAATATTATCGGCGTGCATCAGGATATCGTGAAGCCTTTTCAGAAAAAAACCCCATTCTTTATCAGAATGAGGTTGATCATCAGCTTAGTTTGCGTTTAGGAAGCTTGTCCATATTATCAAGCATCACACCTGTGCCCACTGCCACACAATCCATCGGGTTCTCAGCGACAAGAACGGGAACTTTAAGCTCCTCGGCTAACAGCTGATCAAGCCCGTTTAAGAGTGCGCCTCCACCTGTGATGATGACGCCGCGGTCAATAATGTCTGCGGAAAGTTCCGGCGGTGTTCTTTCAAGCACTTGTTTAGCTGCCTGCACAATAACAGCGACAGATTCGCGAAGGGCTTCTTCAACTTCTTTACTGTTTACTGTAATTGTTCTTGGAAGACCGGAAACCATGTCCCGACCGCGAATGGAGATTTCCTCTTGACGTGCGTCTGGGAAAACCGTTGCGACTTTAACCTTAATATCTTCAGCAGTACGTTCGCCAATCAGCAGCTTGTACTCGCGTTTGATATAATTTAAGATTTCCATGTCAAACTTGTCCCCAGCCATTTTAATAGAAGAGGAGGTGACAATATCGCCCATTGAAATAACTGCGATATCAGTCGTCCCGCCTCCGATGTCTACAACCATGTTACCGCTTGGCTGGAATATTTCCATACCCGCGCCGATAGCGGCAACTTTGGGTTCTTCTTCAAGAAACACATGCTTCCCGCCGCTTTTTTCAGCAGCTTCCTTAATTGCTTTTTGCTCAACAGACGTAATGTTTGTCGGGCAGCAAATGAGCATGCGCGGCTTTGAGAAAAGGCCTTTCACATTCAGTTTGTTGATAAAATGTTTCAGCATCGCTTCAGTTACTTCAAAATCTGCGATAACCCCGTCTTTCAGCGGGCGAATCGCAACAATATTCCCAGGTGTACGTCCAACCATTCGTCTTGCTTCTTCTCCAACCGCCAGCACTTTACCGCTGTTTTTGTCGAGAGCGACAACGGATGGCTCATTCAAAACTATTCCTTTACCTTTTACATGGATCAGTACATTTGCAGTACCGAGGTCAATACCAATATCCCTTGCAAACATCTATTTATATCCTCCTTGAAAATCTGTTTCACAGTAAATATCCACATTGTGCCCTAATTATATATATTATCATAAATTCTAGAAAAAAAGTTGCAGTAACATAAGTTCTTTACAAAATTTTGTGGATTTTCACTGAAGATTGTCGGAAGACAAACATAAGCTGATCAGCACTGGATATTTTACGATTGCTGAACGGGCTCTCCTTCGAGAATTTCATCTTTTTTATATTTCAGTTTTGTTGCTTCTCCTCCCCGCAAGTGCCTGATGGATTTATGATAATCGAGTATTTCCTTCACTTCGTTTGCCAAGTCAGGATTGATTTCCGGCAGACGCTCTGTTAAATCTTTGTGTACTGTACTTTTGGAAACACCAAACTCCTTCGCAATGACACGAACGGTTTTCTTCGTCTCCACGATATACTTCCCTATCTTGATTGTTCGCTCTTTGATGTAATCGTGCACACCACTCGACCTCCCTAAAATGGATGTGAGAAGTGTGAAATGAGATCCGTATTCTGTAAAGATACACTGATGATGTCGCTTCTTCGTTGTATGATATTATAAGTAGATTTTTGAAATATGCCCACGATCCCTCACCTCAAACACTCTCTTTGTTAGGTTTGTAACAGTGTATTAGCATTCATTGGGGAATATGCTAAAAACTCAATGCGGACAAGGGGTTTATGGAACTTTTTTCACTCTCCAAACTATTTCGCCTCTCTACATTTTTTCTTTACATCCGGCCAACGCTGCTGTAAAATAAGAAAATGTATTTACTTACTTAGGTAAGTTTTTTTCAAAAGGAGAAAAAAATGTCCTACGTCAACAGACACCTCATCCACCAAATCAATCAAAGCGCCCGCCTGATTACAAAAAAAGCCAATGAACAGCTGGAACCATTCGGCCTTTACTCATCCCAGTGGACGATTCTATATTGTTTGCGAACAATCGGACCGATGACTCAAAAAGAGATCTGGTCCTATTTAAACGTGGAAGCACCAACGGTTACGCGTACGATCAAACGCCTTGAAGAAAACGGCTGGATACAGCGTGAACAGGGCGAAGACAAACGGGAAAAACTCGTTGTCCTGACTCATGAAGCCGAGAAAAAATACGACGAAATTAATGTAAAAATGCTTGAGTTTGAGGAACAGCTGCTTGCGGAGTACGAAGATAAAGAGAAAGAAGCTTTTTCTCATTTTTTGAAGTTGTTTTTAAATAAAGGTTAAGAAAAGGAAGTGCCATACATTTGAAAAAAGCTGAACCTATTTGGACCAAAGACTTTATTATGGTTGTGCTTGTGAACTTATTTGTTTTTGTTTTCTTTTATACGTTTTTAGCCGTGCTGCCGATATATATGATTCAGGAGCTTGGCGGCACCGAATCTCAAGGAGGACTCTTGATCAGTCTGTTCCTGCTATCCGCCATTATCACCCGCCCGTTTTCCGGGCCGATTATTGAGCGGTTCGGAAAGAAAAGAATGGCCGTTATTGCCTTGGCTGTCTTTGCACTCTCTTCTTTTCTTTATATGCCGATTCATGATTTTTATTTACTGCTCGCCTTACGGTTTTTCCAAGGCATTTGGTTCAGTATATTAACGACGGTAACCGGTGCGATTGCGGCTGACATCATCCCGATGAAACGGCGTGGAGAAGGATTAGGCTATTTTGCGATGTCAATGAACCTCGCCATGGCTATCGGCCCTTTTCTCGGGCTTAGTCTGGTCAAAGTGATATCCTTCCCTGTTTTCTTCACGATCTTTGCAGTGTTTATTTCTCTGGGCTTTTTTGTTACGCTGCTCATTAAAGTTCCGAAGGGAACAGAGACAGGAACGACCGTATTCCGCTTTTCCTTTTCTGACATGTTTGAGAAAGGCGCGCTAAAGATCGCGATTGTCGGGTTGTTTATTTCCTTTTGCTATTCAAGTGTGACGTCATTTTTGTCAGTCTACGCGAAATCAATCGACCTGCTTAATATCAGCGGTTATTTCTTCGTGTGTTTCGCTGTCACGATGATGCTTGCTCGCCCATTTACCGGCAAACTTTTTGACAGAGTCGGACCGGGGATTGTGATTTATCCGTCAATCTTGATTTTCTCAGTCGGTTTATGCCTGCTGTCCTTCACAAACAGCGGATGGATGCTTTTATTATCAGGCGCTGTAATTGGGCTTGGATACGGCTCCATCGTCCCTTGTATGCAGACGTTAGCTATCCAAAATTCGCCCGCCCATCGCTCAGGTTTTGCAACGGCAACATTCTTTACTTTCTTTGATACCGGGATCGCTGCAGGATCGTATGTATTCGGGCTATTTGTTGCTTCCGCCGGTTTCCATGCCATTTATTTATCAGCGGGGCTGTTCGTCCTCGTCTCCTTGGCTCTTTACACGTGGAGCCGGAGAAAGCCTTTGAGCTTAGAAGCCGAAGGAAACGTTTCAATAGCAGATTAATCAAAAAAGAAGCCGATTCCAGCCGGCTTCTTTTTTTATATCATTTTACTTGTCTATCGTTCACAGAATATGGCACAGGAACCGTCGCGGGATAAGGCGGATGAAGGCGCATGAGAGTGATATAGGACAGAAAGGATATCAGAACGCCGACAAACCATGAAATGTCATATAAACCGGCGAGCGCCGGAACGTACATCCCAATTAAAGAAATCAGGGCGCCCAGAAATGTCGCAAGAAACGCCCGATAATTATACCCTTTGTAATATGTGTATCGTCCGGTTTCAGAATAAAGTTCATCAATAAAAAGCTGCCGTTTTCGAATGATGAAATAATCAGCCATCATGACGCCGGCGACCGGGCCGAGCATGCCTCCGATCAATCCGAGAAACGCATATACACTTGTTGCGCTCTCCATCAGTTTCCAAGGGATCGTGAACAAAGCAAGAACCGCCGTCAAATAGCTACCCCGCCTAAAATTAATATACTTCGGCCATACATTCGCCAGATCATAAGCCGGAGACACAATATTAGCTGCCACGTTTACGGAGATTGTGGCAATGCAGAGAGTAATGACAGACAAAGCAATAACATACGGGTTATCGAATCTGGCTAAAATATCAACTACATCCCAAATCGGCTCGCCGAATGCAACCTGCGAACCCGACGTTACAGTAATGCTCGCGAAGGCAAAAAGAGCAAATGTGCCGGGAAGCCCATAGAATTGGCCCTTCACTTGTTCCTTTTGCGTTTTAGCAAACCTTGTGAAGTCGGGAATATTCAATATTAAGGTGGCCCAAATGCCCATAATGCCGGTGACTCCGGCGGCAAACGGCCAAAATGTTTCTGCAAAGGAATGAAATTTTCCAGGCTGCGAATAAATCGGTCCAAGCCCTCCCGCAATATCTACAGCCCACCATACCATACCGCCGAACACAAGATAGACTAAAGGACCGGCCCACACTTCAAATTTTTTAATAGACTCCATGCCGTGATTCAGAACGAGCAAATGGATGGCCCAAAAGAAAACAAAAGAAAGTAAACCGGATGCATGAAGACCGAGCACATTCCAATCACCGCCGAGGCTCCCCCATCCCGGCCATATATTTAAGAGCAATATATGCAAAGCTGTGCTCCCCGCAAAGGTTTGGATGCCCAGCCACATGATGGCAACAAAGCCCCGCAGAAGGGCCGGTATATTCGCACCGTACACCCCGTAAGACGCTCTGATGATGACAGGAAACGGCAGTCCGTATTTCGCCCCGGCGTGACCGTTTAACGCCAGTGCGCCAAATAAGATAAGAGAAGCTGTAATAATGATGGCAAGCACCTGCCAAGGCGAAAGGCCGATCGCTATTAATCCGCCTACTGTGGCGTACGTCGGTATATTATGAATGCACCCCATCCAAATCGAGGCAAAATTCACCGCTTTCCACGTTCGCTGTTCCTGTTCTAAAGGCAGCAGATCTTTATTGCTCAGACCGACGGCCGGCTGCTTTATCTTTTCTATACTCATATGTCCCCTCCCATTTATGTCTCTTTTTCTGACATCACATGTCAACTAATATAACTGAAAATTGAGACAATAACATTGGACATGGTACACAAACCTTCTCTTCGGTTTTGAACAGCTTGAACAAGAAAAAGAGACAGACTGAATCGCCTGTCTCTTCTTTAGCTTGCAGCTTTCATTAGTTTTGCAAATCGGAACGCCATCAAAAGACTTGCCGCTCCCACAAGGATAAGGATGGTTCCCAGCATGCTGAAATGGCCGGCGGTAATTTCTTTTCCAAACAAAATGCCAAGAATCACCGATGAAAGAATGGAACCTAAGTAGCGGCAGGTTTGAAACAGCCCAGAAGAGGTTCCTGTCATATCCGGCGGACTTGTTTTCAGCATGGCAGCCTGAAGCGCGACATTCCCCAACCCGTAGCCTACTCCCAATACAGACAAGATCAAGCCTTTCCCTATCATCGGAGCCTGAATGAAAAAGGCGGTTAAAAGCACGGCCCCGGCTGTCATCAGGAACGCTCCCGTAAGGATTGGCAGAATTTCGCCCGATTTATCAATCCATTTACCCGTAATCGGCGAAACTACAATACTCATTCCTGACATAAACAGCATGATCAATCCGCTGGCTTGAACAGATAGATGCATTTCATCCTGAAAATAACTCGGCAGCCCAAAAAATAAGCAATAGAAAAATACATTTAAAATGATAAATTGTACATATACAGCCGACAGGCTCCGCTGCGTTTTGAATAATCGGATATCAATAAATGGATGCTGCACTTTCAACTCCCGCCATATAAATCCGCCAAGAAGCAAAAGCCCTATAACGCCTTCTGCATAATGCGGCGTTGTGCTGAAAGATAGCAAAAAAGACAGCAAAAAAATAATTCCTCCAGCAAACAAGAGAATTCCCGGCACATCGAGCCTGCGGAATATCACTTTCCAGCCGGCTCCTTCTCTTTTCTTATCTTTCGGAAACATATACATTCCAAGAAGAAAGCTGATCAAAATAAACGGCAGATTGACGATAAAAATCGCCGGCCATCCGCCCCACACAATTAAAAAACCGCCCACTGTCGGCCCTAAAGCCGTCATCGCTGACGCGAAAATCGACAATACCGCTAAAGCCGAAGCCTGCCGTTCATGAATATGGCTTCGGATCAGCCCTACTCCTGATGGGTAGATGGCGCTGCTTCCGATAGATTGAAACAGCCGCATGAACAATAAGGCCATAAAAGTCGGCGCAAAAGGCGCTCCGATCGCCGATATCGCGACAAGAATCAGTCCGAACAGAAACATATTTTTCCGGCCGAGCAAATCTCCCAGCTTCCCTGTCACCGGCTGCGCGACGGCACTTGCCAGGTAAAAAGAAGAAATCAGCCAGGAAACCGTCGTAAACGACAGATCAAATTCATTCTGAATGCTGTGAAGCGCAAGAGAAATCATTGACGAATTCAGCGGATTCAGCATGGTTCCCGAAGCAACAGCTGTTAAAAAAACAACGCGGCTTTTTTTCGAAATCATCATCTGACTTGAGTTAAAAACGCTTCCGTTGTACGAGATTTGCCGATCCTCGGAAAGATGAACCGAAGTGTGGATTCATGCTGTTCCTCACTGAATGCAGCCATCGCATCGGTAATAAAAATCTGCTGATACCCAAGCTGAAAAGCCTCTCGCGCCGTGCTTTCCACACCGATATTTGTCGCGATCCCGCAAAGAACAATGGTATCAATCCCCCGTCTTCTAAGCTGCATATCTAAATCTGTTCCAAAAAACGCGCCCCATTGCCGCTTTGTTACGGTATAATCGTTTTCTGTCACTCCTATTTCAGGAACAAACTCGGCCCAGTCTGGCGGCTGTTCACCGGAAGCCTGCTGCGGCGCGTCCGTTTCCGGCTTCAGCGCGTCTGTCCCATCATGAAACGCGACCTTTACAAAACCATTCGGAACCACTTTCCCGCTCCGGTCTACCGGCACGATTCCTTTTTGCAAATCAATCAGAACTAACGCTGTTTTTCGAAAATTTATATTGAGTGAGGTATTCATAACGATGTCTCCTCCTGATGCGATTATTGTTTCTCTCATTGTTTATTTTACTCTTCACCCTGCAATAAATTCTTTTATCACACATCAGACATCTTCACACATAAAACAGCCGGACAAACGGAGCTGTTCTTATGATTTTTCTTTTTTATATTCCTTTATATAAAAATAAATGGTTGTACAAAAAAAGCTTCCGGCGAGCATCAATATCATAAAGTTTGTCATAACTTCGTCACCCTCTTTTCTGCCGGATACTGAAAAAAGACAGGAAACAGCTTGCCCCGGTCAATCCACAGCAAGATGAGGCACATTATCAAAAGAACCGTACTGAGATCTTGCACACCAATGTTAAAACAATAGTTAACCATTGCAACGTTTGCAATAATGGGCAAAAACACAACCGCGCCCAATGTATATGTTCTCGGAATTAATAATAAAATGGCCGCAGCCGTTTCCCCAACTCCAATAAATATTTCATACAGACGGGAATAGCCAAAAAATTCCCATACCATGCCAAACCCCTCTCCGTTCGCCATTACTGATTCAGCAGACGGTACACCAAATTGTCCGATCACTAATTTCGCCAGTCCGTACAACAAAAAGTTTAACGCCAAAAACAATCGAAATGTCGCAGGAACAGATTGCTTCAGCGTTCTCATCAGCCTGCTATTTGTCTCCATCCTTACATTCCCCTCCCAGAGTGTACTATCCCAATTAATACATTTAATACACTACAAGGAATTCTATATATTGTCAATCTTCAAAAAACAGTACCGAATTATGTAAAATATACCTCTTTTTTCTGATGGCTGTAATCCACATCATTTTCTATAGACATAAAGATTCACTTCTAAAAGCGCCTCTTTTCCATCCCCATCAGTCACTCATAACATTCACTTAAAAAACATGTTAGGAAACCTTACATGAAAATGTTTTATCATTCTTTTTTCTCTATAATGAAGAAATATAATAATTTTCTGAAAGATACGGAGGTATGAGACATGCAAATGGGCGATACAGTATTTATGTTCTTTTGTGCTTTACTCGTGTGGCTGATGACCCCGGGTTTAGCATTATTCTATGGAGGAATGGTAAAAAGCAAGAATGTGCTCAGCACAGTGATGCACAGTTTTTCTTCCCTTGCCATCGTCTCTATTGTTTGGGTGCTGTTCGGATATACACTTGCGTTTTCTCCAGGCAACTCACTCATCGGCGGTCTGGATTGGATAGGGTTAAAAGGAGTCGGATTTGAACCGGGGGATTATAGCGAAACAATTCCTCATTCATTATTTATGATGTTTCAAATGACATTTGCCGTCCTGACGACCGCGATTATTTCAGGAGGTTTCGCAGAACGGATGCGATTCGGCGCTTTCCTCGTATTCTCATTTTTGTGGGTGTCGCTTGTTTATACACCGGTTGCTCACTGGGTTTGGGGCGGCGGCTGGATCGGCCAGCTTGGCGCTCTTGACTTTGCCGGCGGAAATGTTGTGCATATTTCTTCCGGTGTAGCCGGTCTTGTTCTGGCCATTGTGCTGGGCAAACGGAAAGACGGCACTGTCTCTTCTCCGCATAATTTAATTTACACCTTTTTAGGCGGCGCACTGATCTGGTTCGGCTGGTTCGGCTTTAATGTCGGCAGTGCGCTGACCCTTGACAGCGTAGCAATGTTCGCTTTTATGAATACAAACACAGCGGCGGCGGCTGGAATCTTCGGTTGGATTTTAGTTGAGTGGATTCTTAATAAAAAACCGACCATGCTCGGCGCGGTATCCGGAGCAATTGCCGGACTTGTCGCCATCACGCCTGCAGCCGGCTTTGTAACACCTTTCGTTTCCATTCTTATCGGGTTTATTGGCGGAGCGGTTTGTTTCTGGGGAGTATATTCACTTAAACAGAGATTCGGATACGACGATGCGCTCGACGCCTTCGGGTTACACGGAATCGGCGGAACATGGGGCGGTATCGCAACGGGATTATTCGCCACAACCTCAGTCAATTCAACGGGAGCGGACGGTCTGTTTTACGGTGATCCGAGCTTGCTTTGGAAGCAGATTGTAGCGATAGCGGCAACCTATGTATTTGTATTTATTGTCACTTTCGTTATTATAAAAGTTGTAGGTCTCTTCCTTCCCCTTCGCGCAAGTGATGAAGAAGAGTCACTTGGGCTTGATTTAACGATGCATGGGGAAAAAGCATATCAAGACTAATTTGTGAGGAGTGACAGTATGAGCGGTCAAATGTTCAAAGTGGAAATTGTAACGCGTCCGGCAAATTTTGAGAAGCTGAAGCAGGAGCTGGGAAAAATCGGTGTAACGTCCCTGACATTCTCCAACGTCCACGGCTGCGGCCTCCAAAAAGCGCACACGGAGCTTTATCGCGGAGTCAAGATCGAAAGCAATGTATATGAGCGTTTGAAGGTCGAAATTGTGGTCAGCAAGGTTCCGGTTGATCAAGTGACTGAGACCGCTAAAAAGGTTCTGAAAACGGGAGAACCGGGTGACGGGAAAATCTTTGTCTATGAAATCAGTAATACAATCAACATCCGCACCGGTGAAGAAGGGCCCTCCGCTTTGTAAAAGTTATTGATAAAACACAATTCCAATATTACAAAAGAGACCTGTCTAAAAGGTCTCTTTTTTATGGCGGCCCGCAAAAGCTGCTTTTCCATTAAATTGATGTTTCGGAATAAATCCGCTGATATTCACTAAGACTCCGCATAGGAACAAGTTCATCATAAGAGATGAACCGCCGTAGCTGATAAACGGCAGAGGAACACCTGTAACAGGCAAAAGCCCGCTCATCGCCCCTAGATTTAGGACGGCTTGAAACATCAGTTGAAAAGTGATGCCGACAGCAAGCAGTTTGCCAAACAGGCCTGGCGTGCGGACAGCAGTCCTTACGCCCAGCAGCATAAATGAAAAGTATAAACCAAGGACGATCAGCACTCCGAATATCCCCAGCTCTTCCGAAATAACGGCCATGATAAAATCAGTTTGGGCCTCGGGAAGATAATTCATTTTTTCAACACTGTTTCCAAGACCTTTTCCAAAAAAGCCGCCAGATGAAATAGCATAGTAAGATTGAATAAGCTGATATCCGTCACCGTTTGCGTCACTGAACGGATTTGTAAAGGAAACCAGACGCTTCAGCCGGTACGAGGCGGAAAACGCAAGGTACCCGACGGCAGAAAAAGCCGTCAACCCAAGCAGAAGCAAGTGCCGCTTTTTCAGCCCCGCGCAAAGCAAAATAGCTCCGCAGGCGGCTAACATTAAAGAGGCCGTTCCTAAATCCGGCTCTAGTAAAGTCAGTAAAAAAACAGCGCCTAAAATGAGAAGCGGCGGCAGTACTCCTTTAAAAAACTGGTGGATATAAGGCTGCTTTCTTGTATAAATGGCAGCAAAGTAAATGATCATCGCAATCTTGCACAATTCAGACGGCTGAACGACTAATGGGCCGACGCCGATCCACCTGCGTGAAAAATTGCGCTCGACTCCTATTCCCGGAATGAAAACGAGCACTAATAAGAACAAAGAACCAGCAACAAGAATCGGCGCCAGCCGTTCATATTTTTTATAGGGCGTGCAGGCTGCGATGACAAATATACATAAGCCGAGCACGATTGACGTTCTTTGCTTATGAAAAAAATAAGCCGAGTCTCCAAATTTTTGAGCCCCGATGACATCACTTGCGCTATACACCATAACAAGGCCAAATCCGCACAATAGCAAGATAACAAATATCAGCAGCAGATTGGTTTTTTTAAAATGCCCCAGCAACTGACAAAACTCCTTATGTATTGATTTATTCAAAAAAGATCCTTCAGATATTTTTCCCCCGCTACATTTGACGCATTGTAAGACAGACTCGTTTCAATATCTTTACTTTTTTATTATAATTTTAGTTCCCAATTGAGTCTTTCGAGAAAAAGCTTTACACTGTTGATATAAATAATGATAAAAGGTGATTATTTGAATTACGAAATTTTTAAGTCCATCCATGGTTTATCCCATCATAGCGCTGTTCTCGATTCCATTATGGTCTTCATAACGGAATACGCTATTATTGCTTACGCGCTTATTTTATTGGCGGTCTGGCTCTTCGGAAACACAAAAGGAAGAAAAAACGTTCTGTACGCAGGATTTACGGGAATTGCGGCTCTGATCGTCAATTATCTGATTACCCTTGTCTATTTTGAACCGCGTCCTTTCGTTGCACACACGGTTCATACTTTGATTCCGCACGCGGCGGACGCTTCTTTCCCAAGTGACCACACAACGGGTGCTTTGGCCATATCTATCGCGATGCTTTTCAGAAGCAAAAAGCTTGGCTGGCCGCTGGTCATCTTCGGGCTGTTAACCGGATTCTCAAGAATTTGGGTTGGCCATCATTACCCGGTGGATGTTCTGGGCAGTCTTGTCGTCTCGATCGTCATCGGATTCCTACTGTTTAGATTCTCGGACATCCTTCGGCCGCTTGTCGATTTGATTGTACGGATCTATGAAGCTTTGATCAATAAGGTCACGGGAAAACCTACTGACCAAAATTTTTAGAGAAAAAAAGCCGGCGTCTGGCATCCAGACAGCCGGCTTTTAATATTTTTCATACACTTCATGTTTCCTCCGCCTAGCGAACACCAACAGCAGCCAAAAGAGGGCAATCCCGATGCTGTCAATCAGAACATCGCGAATGCAGCCATTTCTGCTGAAGAAAAGTTGGACGATTTCCGTAAAGAAAGCAAAAGCCAGCGAACCGGCGGCGGCCGTTTTTACACTGCCCCACTGTTTCATCAGCAAATAAGTCAGAACAAAGAAGGAAAACGCGTGGCCCAGCTTTTGGATTGCAGCTTCAGGATCGGCTAATTCCGTAATATCAAAGGCCAGAAAGTCTGATGGATCGGGATTCGGACGAAAGCGAAATGCCACTGTTTGTGAAACAACCATGTCATGGAAGCTTTCTGTACAAGTAGAGATCAAGATAAAAATAGTCCATCCTGCGAGAATGAAAGCGTTCATTCCATCGTCCTCCCTTTCTCGGCATCTTCTCATTCTTCCAGTATAAAAGGGAAAATGCGTATTTGATATACATAGACGAAGGAAAAGAGAGAAAAGTAACATAAAAAAGAAAAACGCCTATCGGAATTGATAGGCGCTGCTTCTTTAAGATTGTTCAGTGTCTTCTGTCGTACTGCTTTCTTTTGAACCTGATTTGTCTGATGAGCCATCCGATTTATCACCGGATTTTTCAGTTGAATCATCCGTTTGTTCGCCGGATTTTTCTTCTGTTTTTTCTTCCGTCGAAGAATCATTCTTTTTTTCTGAAGACTGCTGAATGGATTCTTCTGTTTCTTCAGTGACTGCGTTTTCTTCTTCAGCTGCCGCTTTTTCAATAGAAGAAACCGGCTTGTCCATGAAGTTTAACGGGTTCATTGCCACACCGTCTTTACGGATTTCAAAATGAACATGGTTTCCGCTTTTTTCACTGTACAGGTTTTCACCTGATTTTCCGATGACTTGGTTTTGTTTAACCTTGTCACCTTGCTCAACGCCTACTTCAGAAAGAGATTGATATACCGTTGATAATCCGTCTGCATGTTCAATTTCAACCACATGTCCCAAGACCGGATCTTTTGCAGCTTTCACAACCGTACCGCTCAGAGAAGCGGAAACGTCAAATGCTTTTCCGTCTTTCTCAGCTAAGTCAATTCCTTTGCTTAGGCTGTACGTGTTATTATAGTTAACGAGTGCTGCTTCTTTCTCTTCTTTCGCGGCATCAGTTTCATAGAACTTTTTCACAACAGATACATTTTCAGAATCAACAACCGGCATTGCGACATTTTCCATTGGCTTGCCTACTTCAACTGCGTCGTCCTTGTTGTTGTCATATGCGGAATTTCCGCCGTTATCAGCCAAATTATCCTTCACATCATTTGAAACGGATTGATACCAAAGGACAGCTGTTAAAATGACGGCCGCGCTGACTAAGTAAATTGCAGGGAACACCCAGCGTTTACGAAAGAACTGCTGAAGTTTTTTGACTTGAGAAGTTTTCTTTTCTTCCTCTCTCATTGTTTCATCACCTCAGCAACATTCTGAACACTTTTCTGAAAATATATACACGATGAAAAAACTTTTTTAGAAGTAGTTTGCGCAAGCAAATTTAAAAATATGTATGCATCATTGAAAATTTTGGGGGGTTTCAACGAAGATGACTATGACATTGCGCCGTGCGGCCAAAAAAGATTTAGACGCTGTGGTAGCGATTTATAACTCGACTGTCGCCTCACGTATGGTGACCGCAGATACTGAACCGGTTACGCCGGAAGACCGGATGGAGTGGTTTTTAGCCCATACTGAAAAGCGGCCGCTGTATGTTGCCCAGGATGAGAACGGGACGATATCAGCCTGGATAAGCTTTGAAACATTCTACGGCCGGCCCGCCTATAATAAGACAGCCGAGATCAGCATATACATTCATGAAGGTTTCCGCGGAAAAGGGGCCGGGTCTTATTTGCTTCAAGAAGCTCTCCGCCTCGCTCGGGAACTCGACATCCGGTCTCTTATGGCTTTTATCTTCGCCCATAATCTACCGAGCATCAAATTGTTCGAGAAGTTCGGATTCGAAGAGTGGGGATTGTTCCCCGGAATTGCCGAGATGGATGGAAAACGATATGATTTAAAAATTTTAGGGAGAGAGCTATCATGATTGATATTGATAAAGATGATAACCATATTGAGAATCAAAACAGCACAATTGTTGAAGATAACACCGTCACTGAACAGGATAGCGATAAAGTAGAGGGTGAGAGCCGTCAGCTAAGCGCCGTTGCTGTAAATTCACTTTCGGACATTGCGAAGTGGGGCAAGATTACGGGGATTTTACTGATTGTCATGGGCGCATTGTCCGCCTTATCAGCACTGATTACAATCATAGGCGCTATTCCGGGCGTATTGCTCATTATTTCAGGTGTGTTTTTAATGCGTTCGGCAAAAGCAGCCGCAGATGCAGGCAGCACCCTTAGCGGCAGCGCAGGCGAAAGTATGCTTGAGAATTACGGAAAATTCATCAAAATGCAGTTGTTTTACGCCGCTTCCAGTATCGCCGCAGGCATTATAGGGATCATTTTATTCGTTTTCTTCATGGTGTTTGTCGGTATCGCCGCTTTCGAGAACTTGGATACTTATGAAGATCCGGATTCCTATTATTATGAAGATGAGCCGGTGTTTGAATAAAGGTGTGGATCTGACCTAAAAAAAGATAGACACGACCAGCAGAGGTATGAGTTCGGTATTGAACCGGATTCATGCCTTTTTATTATGTTCTCCTCAATTCTCTGCATTATCGTCATTCATCCAGGCACGCTCTTCCGTGTGACATATTTTGTATAGCATCGCTATCTTACATGTTAGAAACAATCGGGACATTTGCCATAGCCATCTCTCTATTTAAATCATAAGAGACAGACTGTTATATGATTTCTATGATGACAAGTATTTGAAGCAGCTATTCCTCCCCCGCCCCACAGATGTCCTGTTACAACAATGCCTTTCATTTCTTTTTTTTATGGTTTTAAAAAATAATAGTTGAATCCGATTAGGCTAGAGCAAACACAGAGTTTTGTAACAAGCATATACTTCAATAACCGACATTTTTTCATCCATTTAAGAAAAAGGAAGTGGATATACTAGTGTTTTTCAAAGATAAAAAAATACTCATAATTGGCGGAACAGGTACGATTGGAAAAAGCCTTCTAAAACAAATTCTTAAGGATCAGCCAAAGGTTGTTCGTATATTTAGCAGAGATGAATATAAACAATTTATGTTGGAAAATGAAATCGGTCCCAGAAAGGATATTAGATTTTTAATAGGAGATGTGCGAGATTATGACCGGGTGTTAAATGCAATGGACAGCATTGACTACGTCTTCCATACTGCTGCCATGAAGCATGTTCCCGCTTGCGAATACAATCCCTATGAAGCGGTCCTTACCAATATTATAGGAACCAATAATGTCATTAAAGCGGCAGTTGCCCAAAACGTAAAAAAAGTAGTTTTCACAAGTTCAGATAAAGCAATATCTCCAACGAATGCATATGGAGCAACAAAACTCACAGCTGAAAGATTAATTTCCGCAGCAGAATACAGCAAGGGAAAAGCTGCGACGGTTTTTTCTTGTGTGCGGTTTGGAAATGTAATTGGTTCAAGGGGTTCCGTGGTTCCCTTGTTTATAGAACAAATCCTAACGCAAAAAAAGGTGACTGTTACGGATTTACAGATGAATCGCTTTATGATGACACTGGATCAGGCGACGTCATTATTAATTAGCGCACTAAAGGAATCTCAGGGCGGCGAAATCTTCATATTAAAAATGCCGGTCATATCACTGCATGACTTAGTGTCAGTCGTCGTTGAAGAAACATGCAAAAAACACAATATGAATATTGATGAAATAGAAATACAAGAAATCGGGTTGCGGCCCGGAGAAAAAATGTATGAAGAACTGATGACTTATGACGAATCCACAATGGCTTTGGAGCTTCCTGACATGTTTGTTATACCTTCAAGTTATGGGGAGAAAAATCATTATACCCAAGCGAAAAAAGCAACTGAAGGGACTTATAGTTCAAATGATCAAAAGCAAATTTCAAAAGAAGAGGTCTTTACATTATTAAAATCGCAAACATTAATTTAATTCGGGAAGGAAGATGATCATGAATGTTCTCGTCACTGGAGGAGCAGGTTTTATCGGCAGATGGGTTGTGAAAAAATTATTAGAAGACCGTCATCAAGTATGGGTACTGGATGATTTATCGAATGGGCGTTTAGAAAATATAGAAGACCTGAAAAACGACCCAGGTTTTATCGAATTTATCCATGGGGATATAAAGGATGTAAAAACATTAGAAGATCTTTTCTTGAAAAAATTTGATATTTGCTACCATTTAGGTGCAAGCATAAACGTACAAGATAGCATTGACGATCCGAAAACCACATTTGAAAATGACACAATTGGTACTTTTAACATTTTAGAATTATGTAAGAAGCATAATGTGAAAGTTGTTTTTATGAGTACCTGTATGGTATACGACCGGGCTGCATTTGCTGAAGGTATTAAAGAAACAGATCCTATTAAACCCGCTTCTCCTTATGCAGGATCAAAAATCGCGGCTGAAAATATGGTGCTCTCCTATTATCACGCATATGGTCTTCCTGCGGTGGTTATACGTCCGTTTAATACGTATGGACCTTACCAAAAAACAGGCGGTGAAGGCGGAGTAATAGCTATTTTCATAAAAAACAAATTGGACGGTAAAAAACTGCATATATATGGTGACGGCACACAAACCCGTGATCTTTTATATGTAGAGGATTGTGCTGATTTCGTCGTGCAGGCTGGTTATTCACAAAAAGCAAACGGTGAAATTATAAATGCAGGCCTTGGAAGAGATATATCTATTAATGATTTAGCAGAATTAATTGCAGGCGATAAACAAAACATTCACCATGTAGAGCATATACATCCTCAAAGTGAAATTCCAAAATTGTTATGTAACTACGAAAAAGCAAAGAAAATTCTTAATTGGAGCCCGCAGGTCAGTTTGGAGGAAGGAATAAGAAAAACAGAAGAATGGATTAAGGGCACGAATCTTATTTAATAGGAGAATTGAAGATGACAGATGAGAATAAATTGGCAATTACAGGCGGTAAGCCTGTCAGAGATTCTTATCTTCCATACGGCAGACAATGGCTGGATGAAGAAGATATCCAATCGGTAGTCGATGTTTTACGAGGAGACTATTTGACGACGGGACCAACAATTGACTTATTCGAACAAAAAGTCGCTGAATATGCTGGCAGCAGCTATGCTGTTGCATTTTCCAGCGGAACAGCTGCTTTGCATGCGGCTTGCTTTGCTGCAGGAATTTCACAGGGAGACGAAGTCATTACGACACCCATCACATTTGCGGCGAGTGCCAATTGCATTCTGTACATGGGAGCCAAACCGGTTTTCGCAGATATTAACCCGCTAACATACAATATTGACCCTGATTCTATTGAAAAGCTGATCACTCCAAAAACAAAGGCCATTATACCGGTAGATTTTACAGGGCAGCCGGTGAATCATGATCAGATTCGAAAAATTGCAAAAGCCAATAACTTGGTCGTTATTGAAGATGCTGCCCATGCATTAGGCGCTTCGTATAAAGGGGAAACAATCGGTTCAATCAGTGATATGACGATGTTTAGTTTCCACCCTGTTAAACATATTACAACCGGCGAGGGCGGAATGATAACAACTAATAATAGAGAATATTATGAGAAGCTGCTCCAATTCCGCAGTCACGGAATTACCCGTGATCCTAAAAAGCTAAGCCAAAACCATGGATCGTGGTACTATGAAATGCACTTTCTTGGATTCAATTATCGGATGACAGATATCCAAGCTTCATTAGGCATCAGCCAATTGCAAAAATTAGATGATTTTATTGAAAAACGAAGACATCTTGCTACGACCTATAACGAAAAATTAAAAACGGTCTCCCACATTCATCTCCCAATTCAAGATGAAGCCTCAACTTCAAGCTGGCACCTTTACGTTATTGACTTAAAGCTAGATTCGCTTAAAGGAAATCGCGATGATATTTTCAACGCTATGCAAAAAGAAAATATAGGTGTTAACGTTCACTATATACCTGTTTATTTACACCCTTATTATCAACGTTTAGGTTACCAGGAGGGCTTATGCCCAAATGCCGAAAAGCTGTATAAAGGAATGATCACCTTGCCACTGTTTCAATCGATGAACAAAAAAGATGCAGACGATGTTATAAAGGCATTAAAAAAAGTAGTGAATTATTATTCGTAGGAGGTGGTTTGTTGAAGGTAACGGCTATTATCCAAGCACGGATGGGTTCCAGCAGATTGCCGGGTAAAGTGTTGAAAAAAGTGTTGAATAGACCTTTGCTGGAATATCAAATTGAAAGAATCAAAAGGGCAGCACTTATTGATGATATTGTGATCGCCACGACAACAAATGCGATAGATCAACCCATTGTTGAATTAAGTAAGAGATTGTCTCTTACTTATTATTGCGGGTCAGAAACCGATGTTTTATCAAGGTATTACGAAGCAGCAAAAATAAGCAACGCCGAAACTGTCGTCCGGCTAACCTCCGACTGCCCTATTATTGATTATCGTGTGATTGATAAAGTAATAAAATGTTACCTGGATTCAAATGGCCAATATGATTATGTGTCTAACACCTTACAACGAACGTATCCCCGCGGAATGGATATAGAGGTTTTTTCTGCTTCTTTGTTAGAAAAAGCTTATCTCGAGTCCAGCCTTGACTACGAACGGGAACACGTAACACCCTTTATTTATTTGAACCCCGATCGTTTCAACTTAGCTAATATCACCTATACCGAAAATCAGAAACAGCATAGATGGACTGTAGATACACTCGAGGATTTTTTATTAATCAAAAAAATTATTGAAAAACTATACCCAGCTAAACCTGACTTCAGCCTAGAGGATACCTTAACATTATTGAACACGTTTCCGGAATGGTCATTGCTCAACGCCCGAATTGAACAAAAAGAAATCATGAATGAAACCGACAATAAATCCAAGTGATAATGAGGTGCTGTGATGAACATTCTTTTCAGAACAGATGCTTCAATTGAAATAGGAACAGGCCATGTCATGAGGTGCCTCACGCTTGCTAATGCGCTGCGTAAAAAGGGGGCAAATATTATATTTGTTTGCCGAAACTTACAAGGTCATCTAGCGGAGGTCATCCGAGAGAAGCATTTTGATCTCATTATGCTGCCAGAACCTAAGAATGTTTTCATTCCTAAAATAACTCCCCATTCTGATTGGCTTGGTGTCCCTTGGTATGTGGACGCAGCTGAAACCATTAGCGCGATGAAAGACATGAACATGGACATCTCCCTCCTTATCATTGATCACTACGCAATTGATATCAATTGGGAGATGAATGTGAAAAAACATGTAAAAAAAATGATGGTGATTGATGACTTGGCTGATCGTTTACACGATTGTGATATATTATTGGATCAGAATCTTTATCATCATTATAAAGACCGTTATGTCAATCTAGTCCCCAAAAGCTGCAAACAATTCTTAGGACCAGAATATGTCTTATTGCGAGACGAGTTTTATTCATTTTTACCCCATCACATAAACCGCGATGGAAGTGTAAAAAAGATTCTTGTCTTTTTTGGGGGCAGTGATCCCACTAATGAAACGAAAAAGGTGATGAAAGCCTTTCAGCAGCTTCCCTCCCAGGATATTGAGCTTGATATCGTGATTGGAAATACCAATACTCATAAGAATGAAATTGAAACTATTTGTAAGAAACATGCCTTTTGCAGCTTTCACTGCCAAGTGAATCATATGGCTGAATTAATGTACAATGCCGACCTGGCAATAGGTGCTGGCGGATCAACTACTTGGGAGCGCTGCTATCTCGGCCTTCCAGCCATCGTAATCACCGTCGCAGAAAATCAAGAATCGATTGCACAAACGCTTGATCAATTAGGCGCGATTAAATATTTGGGACCTAAAGAATCAGTCAATGAATCAGATGTCGTCTCAGCCATTCAAGAAATGATGAATAACCCTTTGCCATTAAAACAAATGTCAAGAAAAGCCCGACTGCTGCTAGAAGGAAATATTGATCATCGCCAAAACCTCTTATTAGAAATTTTAACGTGAGGAAGGGATAAATCTATGTTCAAATATTCCCTTAGACCATTAAAAGAAAAAGACTTAGATACAGTTCTCCGTTGGCGTAACGATGATAGAATCAGAAAATCAATGTATCATGACGAAATGATAAATGAAAAACAGCATCATCAATGGTTTAAGAAAATAAATTCATCCAAAACAGAACATTATTTTATATTTACAATTGATCATAAAGAAACTGGCTTTGTAAGTTTTAAAGATGTTGATGATAAACATAACCACTGCTATTGGGGTTTTTATATTGGAGAGGCCGAGAGTCCAAGAGGCTCTGGCTCTGTCATGGGGTTTTTAGCGTTAGAATGGGCGTTTCAACAGTTGGGGATTGAGAAGGTATACGGAGAAGTCCTGTTGAATAACGAAAAAAGCTTATCATTTCACCAAACATTCGGTTTTTGTAAAGAAGGCCATTTTCGAAACCATATAGTAAGAAATCATAAATATCTTGATGTGATCAGATATGGTCTCTTAAAAGAAGAATGGATTGCTGAAAAGCCGAAAGTGATCAAGAAATTGGCTGAAAGAGGAATAGATATCAAGGACATTGATACAGATTTTAATGAACTTTAGAATCTGAACAATCATTTCATATAGATGACATCAAAGTCTGTTGTTTTACGGCTGGTATTACTGTGAATAGAAGGGAGTGCAAATATGAACGAAATCAATATAGACGGAAGAAGTATTGGCCCGCACCATCCCCCATTTATTATTGCTGAAATGTCCGGGAACCATAACCAATCGTTAGAACGTGCTTTTAAGATTATAGAAGCAGCTGCCAAAGCAGGTGCACATGCTTTGAAAATACAAACATATACCGCTGACACGATGACATTAAATATGAATACGAAAGATTTTACAATTGAGGATAACAATAGTCTGTGGTCTGGCAGTACGCTCTATACATTATATCAGCAGGCGTATACCCCATGGGAATGGCATAAACCCATTTTCGATAAATGCCGGGAGCTTGGAATGATTCCTTTGAGTACGCCATTTGATGAATCGGCTGTCGACTTTTTGGAAGACCTGGGTGTGCCTATATATAAAATAGCCTCTTTTGAAAATACTGATATCCCTCTTATCAAAAAGGTCGCTGCTACAGGTAAACCGATTATCATTTCCACTGGAATGGCTACAGTAGCAGAAATTGATGAAACAATAAGGGCTGCCAAGGAAGCAGGCTGTAAAGAATTAATCCTTCTAAAATGCACAAGCACCTACCCGGCATCACCGGAAAACACCAATATTTCTACGATCCCTCATATGAAAGAATTATTTAATTGCCAAGTTGGCCTATCAGATCACACGATGGGAACCGGGGTTGCTGTCGCCAGTGTCGCCTTAGGCGCGACTGTGATTGAGAAACATTTCACTTTATCAAGAGCTGATGGCGGCGTAGATTCTGCCTTTTCACTGGAACCACCTGAATTGAAAGAACTTGTCATTGAAACTGAAAGGGCGTGGCAAGCGTTAGGACAGATCACTTATGGACCAACTGACAAAGAAAAAGCCTCGCTTAAATTTCGCCGCTCTATATATGTAACAAACGATATAAAAGCCGGGGACATGTTCACCAAAGAAAATATTAAGGTGGTACGGCCTGGTTATGGCTTGGAACCAAAGTACTTTGATTTAATTATCGGCAGAACAGCAAAGAAACATATTTCAGCAGGAACACCGCTGGAATGGGATTCTATATAGTCTATATATCGCTTTTTCTTGTATCATCACCAACTGTTCTAGAGCGGAACTCTAATCTCTAATTTAAATCGAATAAGCCGAATATTGCGAGTTGGAGAAAGTTCACTGACGCCTTTACTTCTCCAGTACCTTCAAGTTTAAACACAAATATAACAGCTTACTGTGCATGAGTTCGGAATGGACCCGACTCATGCCTTTTCATTTTGCTCAAGTTCTCTATAATATCCAATTTCCTTCGCATAACACTCTATCGATTAAATGAGTCGGTCTCTTTTCACTTTAATAAACCTCTCATTTTCGTTTCTTAAAACTATATGATCATAAAAAAACTGCACCCTAATATGTCCAACAAATCGGGTTGCAGTTCAGGTGTTCAGCTCTTTTCATACAGCATTTTCTTGCGTCTGTCTTCCTCTGTCAAAAATTCAACAAAACTTTTCATTGCAAACGGTTCTTCCTTGATTTCGCGTGTATATGTGTTTTTGCGTTCTTCTGAAAGGATATTGCTCTTTTTGATTCTGTTCAGCATATAAATATGGATAGTTTTTTGGATTTGTTTATGCTGGTAGCCTGCTTCTTTAAAAAACGCCAAGCCTAGCGCAGCCAATAGCGCAAAGATGCCTGCGCTGATTAGAGACTTCCGGTCTGCTGAAGCATGAAAAAGGAAAGCCGCCAAATTAAAGAGAGAGAATGCGGCAAGCGGAAAAGCAAGAAAACGGTAGATGACGGTTTTCTTCATTAAAGGCTGTACAGCATTTTGAATTTTTTGCATTTCAGTTTTGATGAACCCCGGCATTTGTTCAATTCTTTGAAAGTTCATGTAATTCTCCCCCTTTATTTTGTCTTGCATGATTTCACGAACGTTATCATATGTGTTTATTTTAACGCAGGTGCAAACTGGTTTTAAAGAAATCTGCCCGTACTTTCGATGAAGAATCTGCGTCATCGCTCTTTATTCTTTTAAAATGTCAGTGTTATAATTTGTAATGAGAATCAGATTGTTGTTATTCATGGAATACTAATGGCAATCATCTTGATAAATATGAATTAGCGGGGTTACAAAGTGAGTATTTCTTCCATCCTTTTAGGGCTTTTTTTCATTTTGAATATTCTTTTGGCCATCATTGTCATTTTCAAAGAACGGCGGGATGCCAGCGCGTCATGGGCTTGGCTGCTTGTTCTTTTCTTTATTCCCGTTTTAGGCTTTATACTATACCTATTATTCGGTCATAATCTCAGACGGAAGCATTTGTTTCAATGGGAGGATCGGAAAAAGATCGGGATCGAACAGCTGCTGAAGCATCAGCTTGAAGATTTAAACTCCAGGCAATTTCAATTCAACAACCGGGCAACCTTTGATAATAAAGATCTGATCTATATGCTTGTGATGAATAACCATGCCGTGTTCACAGAGGATAATTCGGTTGAAGTCTTAACAGACGGGCGAGATAAGTTTAAACGCCTCTTAAACGACATTTCAAAAGCAAAAGATCATATCCATTTACAATATTATATTTATAAAGGTGATGAATTAGGAAAAAAATTGCGGGATGCCCTTGTGCAAAAAGCAAAGGAAGGGGTTCAGGTCAAGGTGTTATACGATGAGCTGGGCTCCAGAACATTGCGAAAGAAGTTTTTTAAAGAGCTGCGCGAAGCGGGCGGACATGTGGAGGTCTTTTTCCCTTCAAGGCTGAGACCGATTAATTTGCGGCTGAATTACCGGAACCACCGAAAGCTTGTAATTATAGACGGGATAACAGGCTATGTCGGGGGTTTTAATGTGGGTGATGAATATCTCGGGCTGAATCCTAAATTCGGCTATTGGCGCGATACGCATATCAGGCTGCAGGGAACCGCTGTACACGCCATCCAGACACGCTTTATTTTAGACTGGAATCAGGCGTCTCATCGTCATACTATTACCTATATGCCAAACCACTTTCCGGAATGTGAGCCGAAAGGGAACGTCGGAATGCAAATTGTGACAAGCGGGCCTGATTCTGAATGGGAGCAAATTAAATACGGTTATATCAAAATGATTTCAACCGCTAAACATTCCATTCTGATTCAAACGCCCTATTTTATTCCAGACGCAAGCTTGTTGGACGCTTTAAAAATCGCCTGTCTTTCAGGCATTGACGTCAAAATCATGATTCCGAATAAACCTGATCACGCGTTTGTTTACTGGGCCACTCTTTCAAATGTCGGCGATCTCTTAAAAGCCGGGGCTTCCGTATATATTTATGATAATGGCTTTATACACGCAAAAACGATTGTAGTGGATGATGAGGTCGCTTCAGTCGGCACGGCTAACATCGATGTGCGAAGCTTCAGGCTGAATTTCGAGGTGAACGCCTTCATTTATGACGTCACGATCGCAAAAAATTTGATCGCTTCTTTCAAAGAGGATCTGCTTGTCTCCAGAAAATTAACGTACGAGGAGTACCAGCAGCGTTCCTTATGGATCCGCATCAAAGAGGCAGTATCACGCCTGTTATCTCCTATTTTATAAGCGGCGCATTCCCCGGACTTTGTGTCCGGGGATTTTTTGTACTCACACTGAGCCTATTTTTCCGCATTGTCGCAATAAATGATAATCGCCTCGCGAAGAAAAGCGGCGAGGCCCGGGCTATATTTGTTAATATTGTCAGTAAATCGCTGATCGCTTACATACAGATTGCCCAGTCCTCTGAAAATATCCAGTGTGCATTCATAAAAGTGCTTACTAATATGATTCCGGAAATCTTCTACTGCCGCCTGTGCTTGCGGATCACCCGGTCCGGCAGCCATAGTCTCGGCGATCCGCTCATAAATTCCATTCCATTCTGACATCATCATCGCCCACTCGTCTTTCGTATAAGCGGCCATTTTTTTCTCTGTTTGATCTACAATCTCTGTGCCGTATAACGCTCTTGCTTCTTCCGTATATTTCTTTTGATGGTCTTCAATGTCCTTCATGCTGAGGCCGGCAAACAGGTCCTGCTTACTCATGATTTCTCTGCCTTCAATTGCCGCCATGGTTCTTTCCACCGTTTGAATCATATTCTCAAGCCTTAGTTTCTTCTTTAAAAGAATCTCCTTTTGAGATCGGAGCGCAGCCTCCCGATTAAATTCCGGATGGTCTATCATTTTTTTGATTTCCTCTAAGCGAAAACCAATTTCTCTGAAAAATAAAATTTGCTGCAGCCGTTCTAAATCGGCATCACTGTACTGGCGATACCCTGATTCAGTAACCGACGCGGGCTTTAACAGCTGAATATGATCATAATGATGAAGTGTCCGAATGCTGATACCGGTCATATCGGCCACTTCCTTAACTTGATAAAGCAATTTCCTCACCTCCTTAATAAATCCTAAACTATTACGTTGCGTGAAAGTCAATGAGAAAAAACCACATTCTTTATACAAAAGCTGTCACAAATAGTGTATAAAAGAAAAGTAACGAATTTTTGTAAAGGTGTGTGAATTGATTGAAGTCTGAGCTGGTGAACAAATCCCTTTCTATCATCGCCAAATGGGGAAAGGCGACAGGAATTCTATTTATTATTATGGGCGCTTTAGCCGCTCTGTCAGGAGCTTTCTTTTTCATTATTGGCGCAGCGCCGGGCGTTTTGCAAATCATTGCGGGAATCTTTCTCTTGCGTTCAGCAAAAGAAGCTGCCAAAATGCTTGAGCAGCTTGACGATAATGCCGAGGAAATCATGCTTGAAAATTACGCAAAATTTGTGAAAATGCAAGGGATTTATTTAATTGTCAGCATCGTGCTTTCCATTCTTGTGATGGTTGCGGTATTCGTATTTATGATGCTCGGGGTTGCTGACGGATTGTTTAATGAGTACGATTATCAATATTATGAGTAAAATGAAAAAAACCGGATCGCGGCTTGAAGCCGTGTCCGGTTTTTTCTTTATTCCGCTTCTCCTACTGCTGTGAAGCGCTCGTTTTGATGGGAAGGATGTTCAAGCTCATCAAGAACGGCAATCGCATAGTCGGCATAGCTGATGTAGCTGTCGCCTTTTGAGTTCACGATCAAATGGTCTTTCCCTTTTTTATATGATCCTGTGCGTTTTCCTTCAGCGTCAAATATCGCTGCCGGGCTGAAGAATGTCCAGGAAATAGAATCTGTGTTTTGGAGATCTTCCAGATTTTCTCCTTGGTTAGCGGCTGTCGGAACATATTCTTTCGGAAATTCCGGTGTGTCAATCAGGCGTGTTGTTTTAGCTTCATCCACAAAAAGGCTTCCCGCGCCTCCAACGACAAATAATCTTGTATCTTGAGCGTCTTTACTTATGCTGATTAACGCTTTTCCTGCTTCCACATGAAGATGCTCCTGCCCCGGCGCTGCGCCGAAAGCATTCACAATAACGTCAAATGGCTTTATATCAGCAGCCGTTAAATCGAACACGTCTTTTTCCAATACAGCGATTCCTTGTTCTTTCACCTTTGATGCGTTTCTTACAATTGCCGTTACGTCATGGCCCCGGTCTTTCGCTTCTTTTAAAATAAGGCTTCCTGCTTTTCCGCTTGCTCCGATAATTCCAATTTTCATAACTGATTCCTCCTATAGATTAAACTGTAACAAAATTAGTTACACGTTAGCGGTGTGAAGTCATCCCTTTATAAAAAGAGATGATTCATTACATCATTTAATGACTTGCTTGCCAGTTCATCCTCCATTGCTTTTTGCACGCTTTCAAAGGTTTCATCTAATGCGCATTGAATCCTTTTGCCGACTGGGCAGTTTGGATTCGGATTATCATGAACCGCAAATAATTCTTCCTGTTTCTGAACGGCGCGATACACTTCCAATAGGGAAATGTCTGCCGGGTCCTTCTTGAGGCTTGCCCCGGGCACGCCTGCGCGCGATGTGAGAATATCAGCTTTTTTCAGCAGGCTGATCATTCTTCGGACAACAACCGGATTGGTATTCACACTATCTGCAATGATCTCTGAAGATGCTTTTTCATCCATAGAAATAATGGATAAAATATGGATGGCAACGGCAAGACGGCTGTTAATCATGTTTTTTCACCACCGTTGTAACCATTGTAGTTACATTTAATTCATTTGTCAACATATAATATACACCAAAAGACAGCCGAACGTGCAACGTTTTTAGAAATCAAATAACACGGCCGAAGAGAGCCCGGCCGTTCGTTGTGATTAAAATAAGAAATATCTTTGCCCGAGCGGAACATAATCGACAGGCTGGCATGACAGCTCTTTTCCGTCAGCGAACACTTGATAGGTTTTCGGATCGACTTCGATTTTAGGCATAGCGGCATTGAGCTTCATGTCCATCTTGCTCAGCTTACGAATGTTTCGAACCGGGGAAATCATTTTTTCTAAACCGAGGCTTTCCGGCACTCCTTTATCAATCCCTGCTTGAGACATAAAAGTAATTGACGTGGAGCGGTTGGCTTTTCCGTAAGAAGCGTACATCTGGCGCATAAACACTGGCTCCGGAGTCGGAATGGATGCATTCGGATCACCCATTTGCGCGCGGGCGATCATGCCGCCCTTTAAAACTAATTCAGGCTTTACTCCGAAGAATACCGGGTCCCAAAGCACAAGGTCGGCTAGCTTTCCTTTTTCGACTGACCCGACTTCATGGCTGAGGCCGTGGGTAATGGCCGGATTTACTGTGTATTTCGCAATATAACGTTTGGCGCGGACGTTGTCATTGCCGTTTTCTCCGGCCAGGGCCCCGCGCTGTTTTTTCATTTTATCCGCTACCTGCCATGTCCGGATAATGACTTCGCCGATCCGTCCCATCGCTTGCGAATCGGAGGACGTCATACTGATCGCGCCGATATCGTGCAGAATATCTTCCGCGGCAATTGTGGCGGCTCTTATTCTCGAATGGCTGAATGCCACATCCTCAGGCACTTTGGCGTCTAAATGATGACAAACCATCATCATATCCAGATGCTCATCCATCGTATTGACCGTGTAAGGTATGGTCGGTGTGGTGGATGACGGAAGGATATTCGCATAGGAAGCGAGTTTCATAATATCAGGCGCGTGTCCTCCTCCCGCCCCTTCAATATGGTATGTATGAATGACACGGTCCCCGATCGCCTCAAGTGTATTTTCTAAGAAACCCGCTTCGTTAATCGTGTCAGTATGAATCGCCACCTGAATATCGGCGTCCTCGACCACCTCCATGCAGGTTTTGATGGCGCTCGGCGTCGTGCCCCAGTCTTCATGAAGCTTCAGGCCGATAGCACCCGCTTCAACCTGCTCGACAAGCGGTGCTTTGCTGGAAGCATTCCCTTTTCCTAAAAACCCGACATTAATCGGAAATTCCTCAGCGGCTTCCAGCATACGCGCCATATACCAGGCTCCGGAGGTACAGGTTGTCGCCTTGCTGCCCGTTGCCGGACCTGTTCCGCCCCCGAGAAGTGTTGTCACACCTGAAGATAGGGCGACTTCCATTTGCTGCGGACAAATAAAGTGAATATGAGTATCGACTCCTCCGGCCGTTAAAATCTTTCCTTCACCTGAAATGACTTCGGTGCCGGCTCCGATGATCATATGGGGATCGACACCGTCCATGATATCAGGGTTGCCGCTTTTTCCAACGCCTATAATACGCCCGTCCTTTATGCCGACATCCGCTTTGACAATGCCGGTATAATCCAAGACGACAACGTTTGTAATGACCAAATCAAGAGCGCCGTCTTTTGCGGTTATCCGGCCGTTTTGCCCCATGCCGTCACGAATCGTTTTTCCGCCCCCGAAAACCATTTCTTCCCCGTAAATGGTGAAATCCTTTTCTACTTCTATCCATAAATCCGTATCTCCGAGTCTTATTTTATCCCCCGTTGTCGGACCGAACAGCTCAGCGTATTGCCTGCGTGTCATTTTCATCGGATAACCCCCTCCAGCCAGCCGGCTTTATTAAGGTTTGATAAGGTTTTTTCCTTTCCTCTTTCATCCATATACGTATCAGCCATTCCGTTTAGGCCCCGCACCGTTTTTCGTCCGCCAATCGAAACGAGGGTGACGGTTTTTTCTTCCCCCGGCTCTATGCGGACCGACGTTCCTGAAGGGATATCAAGACGCATGCCGATGGCTTGTTCCCGGTTAAACGACAAGGCCCCGTTTGCTTCGGCAAAGTGAAAATGTGAACCGACCTGAATCGAACGTGATCCGTTATTTTTCACTAACAGCTCTTGTGTATCCCGCCCTTCATTAATGGTGATGGTTCCTTCTGCAATCTGAAAAGCACCCGGCTTCATGACTTCACCTCCGCAGCAATCGGCTGATGCACAGTGACAAGTTTTACGCCGTCCGGGAATGTTGCTTCCACCTGAATGCTCTCAAGCATGTCCGGCACGCCTTCCATGACGTCTTTTTCCGTTAACACATGCCGGCCGGCTTCCATCAGCTCCGACACTCCTCTGCCGTCACGCGCGCCTTCCATGATATAACAGGTCAAATACGCGGCCGCTTCAGGATAATTCAGCAGCACCCCTCGCGCCTTACGCTGTTTTGCCAGCTCCCCCGCTGCAAAAATAAGCAATTTCTCTTGTTCAATCGGTGTTAATTTCATCTGTTGTCCTCCTTATTGATTATTCATAAAGCGGCTGTCGCAGGAATGAATCTCCGGAACCATGCAGACGGGGCATCACCTTCCTTTCGTGAAACCTGACTCATACGATAAGATAGCGCTCAAAGCGCTTTGCCGTGTCTTCATCAGCTGCACCTGAATTCCTTCCTTGGTTCATCAACTAAAATCATTTTCGGGCTGCCTATCAGCGCTCTGGCAATTATAACCGCGGTTACTGCCCTCCGTTTATATCGCCGACTTTCCGATCAATCAACTCTTTCAAAACAGGAAATATTGAAAGATGTCTTCCCTTACCTGTTCCGTCCGGTCTTTCCTTGACAGCGGTCCTTCTCCTAATAAGAGGTTGTACCGAACGGTTAAAGAGGTGAATATAGCTCTCCACTGCGGAATATACGCGATTCCTGCTTTTGCCCTTTTTTCTGTTTTCAATGTTGAACAAACGTTTGATTAAAGCGGACCTTTCCATGTCTGGCGGGTGGACAGTCCCATAATCGTTTTCAGCAATGTAGATTTGCCGATGCCGTTTCTCCTTCAACAAGCTGCGATCCGCCTTGGGCCAACCTGGATACTGCCTATGTTATAAAATTATGTAACTATTATATACGACAAAGATAGAAATTCAATGAATTTTAAAAAAATTTAGATATATTAACCAAATGAACAATAATTTTTGTTACATTTACTACCACTTGTTGAAATGCACAAAAAAGACTGGAAACCTAAGTTTCCAGTCTTAATCGATTACTTATCTTCGCTGAGTTTATCCTTTGTCTCACCGACGCCTTTTTGAATGCTGCCTTTGGCTTTATCCTTTTTCCCTTCAGCCTGCATGTCTGCTTTGTTTGTCATGTCGCCGGCTTTGTCCTTCATTTCACCTTTGGCTTTGTTTGCTCCGCCTTTTACTTTATCTTTTAAACCGTTGTCTTTACTCATTTTTTTTCATCTCCTATCTTTTATTTGTGTACTTGTTATGTTCCCGGTCCTATCTGAACTAAACATTTCAATGTTAATTGTGTATTTCATATCGTTCTCCGTAACGGAGGACCTTATAGATAGCCAGCCCGTCAGACAGTTTTTTTTCTGAATACCTGACCGGCAGCAGAGCGAAAAATATATAATAAGTGGAAAAGTAGACAAATTGATAAAAAAACATATTCGGCTCTAATACACTGTTTAAGATGAGCAAGTTGACCGTGAAAATTGAGATGAAATTAAATAGACAGCCCCCTCCGTACACGAGCGCGTTCGAGAAGCGATTATCTATTTTGAGGTTTCCAAATTGGCAGAAAGAATCTACAAAATAGATACGCCGTACCCGAATCGGCCCTATTTTAAATAATTTCTTTCCCATGCCAATATCCAAAGACGCTTTGCCGCCAAAAATAAATGCCATAAAGCTGTGCCCCGCAACATGAGTGACAGAAACAAGCGGCAGAACAATCAAGAAAGACCAAAAAAACTTCAACATATCATTAAAACCAAACATGAAATTCCTCCTTGCCCAACTATCCTATGAGAATCGGCCGCACACAGCTTCCGCCATTTCATGCTTGAATCGAAAACAGAAACCGCGGCGTCACATCCTTTAGCATACATTGATTTGAAATACTGCTTTTAGCGGTTTTATTCCTGTTCCCCCCAAATTTAAACGTCCCGATGCGCCAAAAAAAAATAACCACCCGGATTCAGATGGTTTGCCAAAGTCTATACTGATTCAGATGCCGGTTACACTTTACACTTCATACAAACATTCTCCCTTTTGGATTTGCACTCTGGTGCTGACGGCTTTTTCATAAAATAACATCGCTTCTTTATAGTTGTTACGCTGGCTGTGGTATTTTGCCGCCTCCAACGCAAATTCTTCTATATACACGTACAATAATTTATCTTCCATATAGTCAAACACGTCTTGGAGCATATCATGGTTTACCGATTCTATGTATAATGCTTGCAAAAATTTATATTTCTCCAAGCTGAATCGGTCGTTTCTTTCCTGTGCGATGGCAACTCCTTTTTCATAATATAGCATCGCATTTGGAGTGTCTTTTTTCTTAAAGAGGACGTGCGTCAAGCTGAATAATAATTTAGGAAACTGCTCCAGCTGGTTTTCTTCAAACACAGGAAGCGCCTTTTTAAAATATTCGGCAGAGCGGTCAAGCTCTTCTTTGTCAAAATAACAATTGCCGATATTGAAAAGTGCGGAGCCGATCAAACGCGGCTGTCCTTCCAATTGCGCCAGACGCAAAGCATCATCTAAGTGCTCCAGCGCTTTTTCATGTTTTTTATAATCGATGTAGTTGCCTGAAATGACAAAATGGCATTGAATTCTCCGCACTCTGTAGAACTCGTTGGATTGATAGGTTTCGAGCGCCTGAATGGCATGATTCATAGAGAAGTGCGTCTGTTTCATCATATAAAAAACTTCTGCCACTTTAAAATGGAATTCCGCTCTTTCAATTTCATCCTCTACATACGCAAGCAGCTTTTCCGCTTTCCGATAAAAGGATATGGCCGATACGTAATTATTCTGCTCAAATTCGTACATTCCCCTGAACAAATTAAAGTAGTATTCGGACAAACCTGAAATGCCGTCTGACCTGCTTTCTATTGTTTTCAGCAGTTCACAGTATTGGCCCTCAGATTCCTCACTTAAGTCCGGCTCTACATAATCCAGCATGATTTGATGGCGATAGCTGATCAGCTGATAATAAAGCAATAAAAGCTGATCTTCCTCCATGTTCTGTATATCCTGATCGATCTCTTCCTTCAGTCTGATGGCATCTGCCACATTGAATGTTAATATATCCTTATACCACTTATTGATTTTCACTCCTACTTGAGACGACGGAATCTCTTTCGTGGCCATGCCCCTTTCACAACCTTTTCTATTTTCTGTTAGTACTATTTTATCATATTGTATGGCTTTAGAATCATGTGATCCTCACATATTCGACGAATCAATCCTACTTTATCTATAGATTTCGTTATGTCTCCTGTTTTTCTGCTTGATATCATTTATTCATTCCTTTGTTAAATAAAAAAGCTTGCCGGCAGTGTCCGCTGACGGACTGCCGGTAAGCTTTTTTCTCATGATGCAAGTGTTCTTTTAACCGCCGATATAAGACATTTCCACTTTCCTTTTGCCGTTCGGTTTTGAAAGCGTGCGGTCGATTGAATATTGATCAGTTCGATTTCTCCATACAGAACCGATCGCATCCGTTAGCTCTTCATCAGACAAGCCATTTCGCACTAGCTCCCGGATATCGTAGCCGCTTGCCGCAAATAAGCATGTAAACAACTCTCCTCTTGCGGACAGCCGCGCCCGGTTGCAGGAAGCGCAGAACGCGTCTGACACAGATGAAATCACGCCTATCTCGCCTGAACCGTCGAGATAACGGAATCTTGAAGCGACTTCTCCCGTGTAATTGGCTTCGATCGGTTCCACGGGCATGTTTTGGTGAATGATATCAATAATTTCAGCCTTCGTGATAACGTCTTTTTTGTTCCATTGGTTCGTATTGCCGACATCCATAAATTCAATAAACCGAAGGATGTGGCCCTTTTCTTTAAAATAGCGGGCCATCGGCAGAATATCCTTTTCATTCACGCCTTTTTGGACGACCATATTCACCTTAATGCCCAGACCGGCCTGTTTCGCCGCCTCTATGCCTTCAAGCACCTTGCTGACCGAGACGCCGCGGCCGTTAATCGCTTTGAAACGCTCATCCTCTAAAGAATCGAGGCTGACGGTGACTCTGTGCAGTCCCGCGTTTTTCAGCTTTTCCGCATAGACCGGAAGCAGCGAGCCATTTGTTGTCATGGCAATATCCCGGACCCCTGGAATCCGCGCAAGTTTTTTGATGAGTTCCGGCATATCCTTTCTCATGAGAGGCTCTCCTCCGGTTAGGCGGATTTTTTCCACCCCGAACCGGCTGACAAACAGCTTCGCAAGCCGTTCCAATTCTTCAAAAGAAAGCAGCTCCTCTTTTTTTAAAAACGGATAATCCGGTCCAAACAATTCAGCAGGCATACAGTACGTGCATCTGAAGTTGCAGCGGTCGGTGACAGAAATACGAAGATCTCTGAGCGGCCTGTCTCTTTTGTCTAACACCTGGCGCGTTTCTGTATTCATTAGCCCCAAACCCCTTTCTATATCCCGACTCGCTCAGGATGAGTATATACATTAAACGATCCGTTTCGGACAAATCCAATCGCCGTGATGTTTAGTTCTTCCGCCATTTGCAGCGCGAGTTCAGTCGGAGCGGATTTGGAAATCACAATGGATACGCCAATTTTGGCGGCTTTCAATAATACTTCTGATGATATTCTGCCGCTGAACACAATAAGCTTGTCACGGACGGACATTCCATTTAGTAAGCAATAGCCGTATAATTTATCAAGCGCGTTATGCCTTCCGATATCCGTACGCATCAATAGCAGCTGATCCGTATCACAAAGCGCGGCATTATGGACGCCGCCTGTCTCCTGGAAGGTTCCGCTTCCGCTTTGCATTTCCTTCATTAACGCCAAACATGCCTCAGGGGATATTTTGATTTGGCTGACCGCCGTTTTCGCGGTTTTGACATCCTGCTGAAAGTAAAAATGTCGCCCTTTCCCGCAGCATGAGCCAATCACCCGCTTCGTATAGTCCTTTTGCTCTAACGTCTCCGGATGAGTGAGATCAACATATGCAAATCCGAGACTTTCATCTATTGTAAACCGTTTAATCTCTTTTTCAAATCGGATGACCCCTTCTGACGCCAAAAATCCGATAACAAGTTCCTTTACATGATCCGGCGTGCAGACCAGCGTGACAAATTCACGGCCGTTGAGCATCACAGTTAATGGATACTCCGTGACCATTTGATCTGTCCGCCTTTTCATTCCCCCATTTTCATAACGCATAATCTCCCTGACCGCTGTTACCCTATCTTTCAACTTCTTCCCCTCCACATGATCCTTCCTCTATATTTTTTCACACTCATTCCATTTTGTCGAATGTCCGATCCAAAGAAAAAAGAGCCCCCTAAAAGGACTCTTTACGTTTGTTTATGGCGGTTTTTGCTGATCATTGTGAATAAAATGACTGCGGCTATCAGAGTCAGAACGCTGACGAAAAGAAATGCCGCAAGTTTTAAAAAGATACCGAGCAATACAAATGCCACGGTGGCGAGAATAAGAATAAGTCCTATCGGTTTTAATAATCCCATACTGTCATCCCCTTTTTGTCCTATCATTCCCCCGCAATCCCTTTTTAAAACAATGTCTGAAAACCTTCATTATCTATAAAAAAAAGCGCCGCCACGGCGCCTTTTTTAACTTTATTCTTCTGTGAATTTTTGAGCTTCGTTTTCCCAAGCCTGTTCGAATTCTTCTGCGTTTTTAGCTGAGATATATTCTCCGCCGCCCGCAACGGCCGCTTGTTTCATTTCTTGATTTCCTTTTACGTCAAAGTTGAAGCCGATAATGTTCACGATCGTGTCCACATTCGCTTCACGAAGCTTTTCAATTTCTTTCGCCGGATCTCCGCCGCATGTTTCTTCACCGTCAGTGATCAAGTAAACGACATTTTTCCCTTCAGCGTTCACTTTTTGAAATTCTTCTCTCGTATCAGAAAGCGCTTTTGCAATCGGCGTCCATCCTGTAGGATTGATTTGGCTGAGGGCATTGTTAAATAGCGAGCCTTCATAAGGATGCAAGCCGTAAATGGTTTCCGTTGTGCTGCATGAAAGAGCCTTGCCTGACAGCTTATTGTTACCTTCATGGCCAAAGACGCGAAGCATCAGATTTGTATTTTCAGGAAGCAATTCCGCAAAAGACTTCACCGATTTTTTCGCTACGTCTATTTTGCGTTCTCCTCCTGTTTTTTGGACCATGCTCCCGCTTCCATCAAATAAAACAGCTACATTTGTGTCAGGGGTTTTCTTCTCAGCCGCAAACGACGGAGAAGCCAGTGAGACTGTCAAAAGACCAACAATTCCAGCGGTTAACATTTTTTTCATCACGCATCTTCCTTTCTTTTTCATATTTAGTATCCAAAAACATTTTGGATTCTCCTTTATGCTAGAGTACGAAAAAGTAAAAAGATATAGGGCTAGCTGCCTCTTATGTATGTTCATATCTAATTTCAAAAACGTATTGATAGAGCTGTTTTTTGGACGTTTCAACCTAAAAAGTATAGACAGGAAATGACAAGATTGATGCTTTTTACGTTTATGTGCTGTCAAGTCAGCGTTAAACTGATTCTATAATACAGGTCGCCGGCTTTTCGTTTTTGAATATTTTGTTAAAAAACCCTGAAAAAAGGAGCCTTTTTCGGCTCCCATTTTGCTTATTTCGCTAATTTAATAGATTCCGCCTTGAAAATTTGCTGAATGTCACTTTGGCTGGATGCCGGGAAGTACTCTCCGCCGCCCACTTTTGCAATGGCGTTAAGCTGACCTTTGTAACCTTCCTTAAAGTCAAATCCGATGACATTGACAGTAATATTATGCTTATGAAGCTCTTTTGCTGTTTTAATAGGATTGCCTCCGCAAGTTTCTTCACCATCTGTTAAAAGATAGACAACATTCTCGCCTTTTTTATCAAGCTGATCGAAAGAAGACTTCGCCTCGTTCAACGCTTTTGCAATCGGTGTCCAGCCAGTCGGCCCGATTGTGTTGAGAGAATTACGGAAGCTTTGCTCGTTAAATCCTTGAAAGCCGTATACGTTGCGAATGGCTTCACATGATTGGACTTTTCCAGAGTTTTTATTGTTACCTTCTGATCCAAATACACTCATTTTCAATTGAGAGTCTGTCGGAAGAGATTTGGCAAACTGAAAAATTTCCTTTTTCGCCAAATTAAATTTTGATACACCATCTATTCTTTTCGCCATGCTGCCGCTCGCATCAAGTAAGACTGCCACATTTGTATCCGGTTTTGCAGCCGGCACTTTTTGTTCTGCCGCGAAAGCAGGTGAAGCTACTGATAAAACCAAACCGACCATCATTAGTAGAGAAAATCTTTTTTTCATATCTATGCTCCTTATCATCTTTCATTCTGTGAAGGCGTTCAACGTTAAACACAACAACCTAATCGTAATCGACACACACACAGAAATAAATAGGGCGGGCTTCCCCATTCCCGCTGTTTACTTTCACATAGATATGGGCGCTTCTATTAGTGATTTCCGCCTAATGAAAGGGCTAAAAAACGAGTTTGTCCGCCTTTAGGCTTTCGTTATATGAGTCCCTCGACGCTCGATCAGAAAAAAACACGGTATGTGGATGTCTTTTCCACTTTAAAGTAACAGCAGTTCGGCAGGTTCTTTCATTCTTCTTACGCAAAAAGAAATCAGCTCAAAGATTTATCTCACATACGGCATGTTATATGTCTGCCATAGAATAGCCGAAGCCCCTGTAAATCTTTGTCAAGCCGCAAAAGATATGAGTTTTCCCATATGAAAAAAAGACGCTTAAAGCAAGCGTCTTTATTTCTTAGCCATATACTTATTTAAAAACCCGTCAGCTTCAGAAATGGCCGTACCCTGATAATAGTACTTTACGATTTCATCGGCCGTCTTTCCTTCTTTAGCCATGTAATTGGCGCCATACTGGCTCATGCCGACTCCGTGCCCGAAGCCTTTGGTTGTCACGGTAATCTTGTCTCCGCTCCGCTTCCATTCAAAATCAGCGGAATTGAGGCCGAGCTTCTCCCGTATGTCTCTTCCCTTCAGCTTCTTGCCATTAATCACTGCTGAAGCCACCTGGTGCCCCGGGGTCACCTCGGTAATCTGCCCCACCGTGTTTTGCCCCGTTAGCTGAACACCAAGCTTTTGCTGAAATTCGGCAACAGTAAAAGTTTTGCTGGCAAGATACTTAGGCGACTTTTTGTCCCAAGAGCTTTTCACACTTTTTAAATAAGGGATCGCACTTGTCCAATAAGCCTCAGCATTTTCAGTATAACCGTTGCTTGTGGAAAAAAAAGACGCTTCAATCGGTTTATCATCATACGTTAAAATCTTGCCTTGCGTGCCGGCAACAGCCTCTGTAATTTTCTTCAGGTTTTGCGTGTAGCTTGATCCCCATTGCTTTTTCAGCTCGTCCTTGCTTTTATAGACTTGAAACATTTGCGTATCGTCCACAAGCGAGCCTTTTGGCGCTTTTACCGCTGAGTTTGAAACCATCAGTCTTACAATAAAGGTTCTGGCTGCGAGAGACTGAGCCTTCAATGCTTCCATTTCAAATTTTATCGGCATTTCCGAGGCGACAACTCCGATGACATACTCTTCAAGAGGAATATCTTCTACAGATTGATGCGCCGTTCGATAGACAGGAATAGAAACCGGTGACTTTTTCAATGTTTCCGCTCCTTTTGACTCCCTCTGTGAGCCTGCTGTTGGGTGTTTGACTTCTTCTGATACCGCTGCCCCTCTTTCATTTTGAAACGGTATGACAAGGAGCGTCGGGATTAAGAGAATCAATACACATAGTCCGGAAAGTGTAATTACGAAAGGTTTCATATTTAGCGGCCTCCTGCTTGAGATTCGACTCTACTTCATCTTATGGGCAGGGACAAGCTAATATGACTCTCCTTTTGGACATGAACTTTATTTGTTTTTATAGTTTTCATGTATTCTTTTTTCAGCATTTGTGCATAATGATGATAATAAACTCATTTTATAAAAGAATAAAAAAGCCAGTATGCCACTGCTGACATACTGACTCTGATCATTTATGCATTTAAGTCCGATACTGCTTCTTGGCTTTCTTGTTCAGCGGCTGATTCGTCCGTTACACGTTCGATATCCGCTCCAATACCTGCAAGCTTTTGGTGGAAGTTTACATAGCCGCGATCCAAATGTTTCAATTCAGTTACACGAGTATGGCCTTCAGCCACTAACCCCGCAAGAATTAAAGCTGCACCCGCACGCAAGTCAGTAGCGGCAACTTCAGCTCCTTGAAGCTGAACAGGACCGTTAATAATTACAGAACGTCCTTCAATTTTAATATCACCATTCATACGGCGGAATTCTTCAGCATGCATAAAACGGTTTTCAAAAACAGTTTCCGTAATCATGCTTGTTCCGTTGGCACGAAGCAGCAGCGCCATCATTTGCGACTGCATATCCGTCGGGAATCCAGGGTGAGGCATTGTCTTAATGTCAATCGGTTTCAGCTTAGCCGGACCGATAACACGCAGGCCTTCTCCTTCATCCTGAATTTTCACACCCATCTCTTCCATTTTTGCAATTAAAGAAGTAAGGTGCTCAGGAACTGCTCCTTTTACCAAAACATTTCCTTCTGTGATTGCAGCTGCAACCATAAAGGTTCCGGCTTCAATACGATCAGGAATAATATGATGTTTCACGCCGTGAAGCTTGTCGACCCCTTCAATTTTGATGGTGCCGGTGCCAGCTCCGCGGATTTTGCCGCCCATGGCGTTGATGTAGTTCGCTAAGTCAACGATTTCAGGCTCTTTTGCCACGTTTTCAAGCGTTGTGGTTCCTTTGGCTAAAGCGGCTGCCATAATCAAGTTTTCTGTCGCTCCCACACTTGGGAAATCAAGATAGATTTTTGCGCCTTGCAGACGGCCTTCTACTTCAGCTTCAATAAAGCCATTGCCTACTTTGATTTTAGCGCCCATTGCTTCAAAGCCTTTTAGATGCTGATCTATCGGTCTTGAACCAATCGCGCATCCGCCGGGCAGCGCTACTCTTGAATGACCTGTACGCGCAAGAAGCGGACCCATGACAAGCACAGATGCTCGCATTTTACGCACATATTCAAAAGGTGCTTCAGTTTGTAAAGCGTATGAAGCATTCACAGTGACTTCATTATTTTCAAAATGCACATCTGCTCCTAAATGACGCAACACTTCATTAATTGTATATACATCGGAGAGCGTAGGTACATCACAAATTACGCTTTTTTCTTCACTTGCTAACAAAGATGCAGCGATAACAGGTAAAACGGCATTTTTTGCTCCTTCAACTTTAACTGTGCCGTTTAGCTTTTGACCGCCGCGGACGATGATTTTTTCCAAGGTATTCCCCTCCGCGTCCCAATATTCTCTATATTAATATTCAGTCGTAACGATTGGTGTGCCAACCGTAACGGTATGTTTTTCGCCCATTCCCGCACTTCTAAGTGCAACTTGCAAATTCATTTTGTGTTCTGGTGTCATGATGGAATCATTCCACTCATCGGTGTATGCAGAAATAGAGACGAAATTTGGCTCAACTACATGTTCAACAGGTTTTGCTTTAAATTCCTTAACTAATTGATTTGCATTTTTTTGCAAAACAATATTCATCTTACCATCTAAATGACCCTTAAGACAAGTGAAAATAAATACTTTTTCTTGGAATATGTCGAGTGCCTGCCGTTCAAACTGTTCATATGTATCATTCCAGCTTTCCGGTGTATCAAGACTCTTTTGCTCATATAGTAAATACGATGTCGGGTTGAAGTTTTTGAGGGTAGTAACAAGCTGCAGTTTAAAAGTTGTGTTATTTTTTTGGTCAGTATATGTGCCAACAGCCTTTACAATTTGCTCTTCCTTTGCCAGTTCCCAATGATATTGACGGTATTGGGTTTTTAAATGTTGCACTTTTTTATAAAATTCTTTTTCAGACAGCGCCATATTTTTTTTCGCATGCAATGTCCATTCGTCAACTGATACATCATGGCGTGTCAAACCCTCGGCGATTTGGGCAAGCGGGCTTAACTCGCTGGCTTGAATCGAGTGAAATACTGCAATCATAAAGCTTAAAAAAACGGATAAAATAATGGCGTGAATCACTTGTTTTTTCTTCATTTCGCATCTCTCCCCTTATCCTCCATTGTTACCGGAGATAAGGAGCGGCATACGTGGAAAAACTCGTCAAAACTCGCGGAAAATCAGGAGAGCACTCTCCATTTATACCCGGTATTTCGACATTCAAAACCATTAAAAAAGGTATGGCAGCTGTTTTGAGTAATTGAGATAATCTAAAAAGAAGTTGCCGACTGTCGTTCCGATCGCAATCGTCAGAAGAATGATCAGAAGTCTGGCCTGAACCACTTTCCCTTTTCGGATCATCGGATCAAAATTAACGGCTTGCAGCGCCCACCAAGTAATCGCAATAAACAGCAAATGTGTCAAAATGCTGATGGCGGCCTGCTGACCCAATGCGCCCATCGTTTCCCATCTCCTTTCATTCATTTCCGCACTCCGTATATCCTTTCTTATTATATAGGAAGCAGAGATAAAGATGATAACTTTTATCATTTCAGAATGTTCTGTCAGAATTTTTATCCATATCTAGGAGTAATCACCGCTTATCCGGCGGTTCTTGTGCATGATATAATGTCTCCCGAGAGGAGCTGATAATGTGAATCATTCCTTTTTTCAGCCGGAAAAGCAATACGGTGAAGGCCTGCCGACATTTGAGCAGGAGTGGGAAGCAATCGCATTCTACTACGATTATAGACAGTCACAGCTTGAAGAACTGAGTGAATTGTGTCAGTTTCATAACATTTCTCTGACTTATACAAGAGAAAGCCTTGAAGAGCTGGAACATCTCTATTTTCAAAGTATACAAGAGCTGCTGCTCGCTGATTGGGAGCTTCCAATTGAAGAATTCGAAAAAATGATCAGCATTTACATCATAGATTGCGCCATTAAGCATCATCACGACGCGGAATGGGTTGTAGCCCCATATCCGTATACAGACGGCGCGTACACAATGGGATACAGAAGAGGGAACAAAACATGGCACACAGCCAATTGCTGTGAGAACTTATATTTGCGTAAAAAAGAACATCAACCGCTGCTTGCTTTATTTGACTCTCTGATACGATAGAAAAAAATCCTTCTCAAACTGAGAAGGATTTTTTCGTTTATTTCCCTACAACATCCAATCTGTTCAAGGCTCGCTGTAAAGCAAGCTCAGCCCGACGAATGTCAGTATCATCTGATCGTGTATTCAAACGGTCTTGTGCCCGCTGTTTCGCAGCCTGGGCACGCTCTGTGTCGATACCTTCCGCTGTCTCCGCAGATTGAGCAAGAATGGTAACATGATCCGGACGGACTTCAACAAATCCGCCGCTGACAGCAACCAATTCAGTCTGACCGTCTTTTTTCAAACGGACAGCGCCGATTTTAAGCGGAGCGACAGTCGGAATATGTCCGGGTAAAATACCGAGCTCTCCGCTCTCCGCTCTTACACTCACCATTTCAATATCCGCATCATACACTGGGCCGTCGGGAGTAACGATATTGACTTTAACGGTCTTCATGCTTTTACCCTCCTAGGACCAGATTAAACTTCTACACCCATTTCTTTCGCTTTCTCAATGACTTCTTCAATACGTCCGACAAGACGGAACGCATCTTCAGGAAGGTGGTCGTACTTACCTGCTAAAATTTCTTTAAAACCTTGTACGGTTTCTTTAACAGGCACGTAAGATCCTTTCTGCCCTGTGAACTGTTCAGCCACGTGGAAGTTTTGAGATAGGAAGAATTGAATGCGGCGTGCGCGCTGAACGACAAGCTTGTCTTCGTCACTCAATTCATCCATACCGAGGATCGCAATGATATCCTGAAGCTCTTTGTAACGCTGAAGCGTTGATTGCACTTCACGGGCAACCGCATAATGCTCTTCTCCGACAATTTCAGGAGCAAGGGCGCGTGATGTAGAAGCCAACGGATCCACCGCAGGGTAGATACCCATTTCAGTTAACTTACGCTCAAGGTTCGTTGTCGCATCCAAGTGGGCGAACGTCGTTGCAGGCGCCGGGTCAGTGTAGTCATCGGCAGGCACGTAGATCGCCTGGATAGATGTAACCGATCCAACATTTGTAGACGTGATCCGCTCTTGAAGCTGACCCATTTCTGTTGCAAGCGTAGGCTGGTAACCAACCGCTGACGGCATACGGCCGAGAAGGGCTGATACTTCAGAACCTGCTTGTGTAAAGCGGTAGATGTTATCAATAAAGAACAATACGTCCTGTCCTTGGACATCACGGAAGTGCTCTGCCATTGTAAGACCTGTAAGTGCAACACGCATACGTGCGCCAGGCGGTTCGTTCATTTGTCCGAATACCATGGCTGTTTTATTAATAACGCCAGAATCGCTCATCTCGTAGAAAAGGTCGTTTCCTTCACGAGTACGCTCTCCGACACCGGCGAATACAGAGATACCGCCGTGCTCTTGCGCGATGTTGTTGATCAATTCCTGGATCAATACGGTTTTACCTACACCGGCTCCACCGAACAATCCGATCTTACCGCCCTTAATATAAGGAGCAAGCAAATCAACAACTTTAATACCTGTTTCAAGGATTTCCACTTCTGTAGAAAGCTGATCAAATGACGGAGCTTGTCTGTGAATCGGATCTTTCTCCGTGTTTGCCGCAAGCGGTTCATTCAAATCAATATTTTCTCCGAGTACGTTAAATACACGTCCCAATGTTACATTACCAACCGGCACTGAAATAGGAGAACCTTGGTCCACCGCTTCCATTCCGCGCTGAATACCGTCTGTAGATGCCATCGCAATCGTACGTACAGTATCGTCGCCTAAATGAAGTGCGACCTCTAGCGTTAAATCGATGCCTACTTCATTTTCACCTGTTGCTGGTTGTGAAACTTTAATCGCATTATATATTTCAGGTAAGTGACCGTCTTCAAAACGTACGTCAACGACAGGTCCCATTACTTGGCTAACGCGTCCTTTCTTCATCGCTATCCCTCCTGACAAAATCTCTATTCTAAGGCAGATGCACCGCCGACAATTTCCGTAATCTCTTGAGTGATGGCTGCTTGGCGTGCACGGTTATATGACAGTGAAAGCGAATCAATAAGATCCTTCGCATTATCAGTCGCGCTTTTCATCGCCGTCATTCTCGCAGCATGCTCACTTGCTTTACTGTCAAGAAGCGCTCCGAAAATTAAGCTTTCTGCATATTGAGGAAGCAAAACCTCCAGAATCTCCTCTTCAGACGGTTCAAATTCGTATGAAGCCGTTCTTTTGCCTCCGCCGCCTAAATCAGTTAACGGCAAAAGCTTTTTCTCCGTCACTTCTTGGGAAATCGCACTGACATAATGGTTGTAGAACAAATGCAGTTCATCAAATGCTTCATCAATAAACATTTGCACCGTTTGACGCGCCAAATCTTTAATTTCAGTGAATGTGACTTCATCACCAAGTCCGGTTAATTCAGAAATAATCGGAACTCCGCGGTTCTTAAAGAAATCGCGGCCTACTCTTCCGATCACGATAACCGTATATTCATCCTTTGACTGATGGCGCTCTTGAATCGCCTGGTATGCGTTACGCAAAACAGAGCTGTTAAATGCTCCTGCGAGTCCCCGGTCAGATGTGATGACCAAATACGCAGTCCGCTTCACTTCTCTGCTGACAAGCATCGGATGATTTACACTTCCGGATCCCTGCCCAACGTTTGAAACAACCTCCTGGATCTTATCCATATAAGGAACAAACGATTTTGCATTGTTTTCAGCACGATTCAACTTTGCAGCAGATACCATTTGCATGGCTTTTGTAATCTGGCTTGTTTTTTTCGTTGACGTGATCCTTGACTTTATATCGCGTAATGAGGCCAAAGATTTCACCACCTTTTTTCTTCATCTGCGTAAAAAGAGAGAAAAAGAGAACCTTTTTCTCTCATAAACATGCCTGTTAGTTGCTTGGTGCGAATGTACGTTTGAAACCTTCGATTGCGGCAGAGAATTCTTCATCTGCCGGAAGATTTCCTGTTTGGGAAATGCCGTTAAGCAGTTCTTTATGGTTTTGATCAAGGTACATGTAGTACTCTTCTTCAAAACGGCGGATATCCGCTACAGGAATATCATCAAGATACCCTTTTGTGAGCGCATAAAGAATTGCAACCTGCTTCTCAACCGGAAGCGGTTTGTTTAGATCCTGCTTCAGAACTTCAACTGTACGCGCGCCGCGGTTCAGTTTAGCCTGAGTCGCTTGATCAAGGTCTGATCCGAATTGAGCGAATGCTTCCAGCTCACGATAAGAAGCTAGATCAAGACGCAATGTACCTGCAACCTTTTTCATCGCTTTGATTTGAGCTGAACCGCCGACACGTGATACAGACAATCCGGCGTTGATTGCCGGGCGAACACCCGAGAAGAACAAATCGGATTGCAGGAAGATTTGTCCGTCTGTAATAGAAATAACGTTCGTAGGAATGTAAGCTGAAATATCTCCGGCTTGCGTTTCTACGAATGGCAAAGCTGTAATTGAACCCGCGCCTTTCGCGTCACTAAGCTTCGCTGCACGTTCAAGCAGACGTGAATGAAGATAGAATACATCTCCAGGGAACGCTTCACGGCCCGGAGGACGGCGAAGAAGCAAGGACAGCTCACGGTAAGCAGCCGCTTGTTTAGAAAGATCATCATATACAACCAAAACGTGCTTGCCGTTATACATGAACTCTTCTCCCATTGTAACCCCTGCATACGGTGCGAGGTACAGAAGCGGAGCCGGCTGTGACGCAGAAGCCGTTACAACGATTGTATAATCAAGAGCGCCGTGTTTACGCAATGTTTCTACAACGCCGCGGACTGTTGATTCTTTTTGTCCGATCGCAACATACACACAGATCATGTCTTGATCTTTTTGATTTAAAATCGTATCAATCGCTACAGATGTTTTACCTGTTTGGCGGTCTCCAATGATAAGCTCACGCTGGCCGCGGCCGATCGGAATAAGAGCATCTATCGCTTTAATACCGGTTTGAAGCGGTTCATGAACGGATTTACGATCCATTACACCAGGAGCCTGGCTTTCAATCGGACGAGTCTTGCTTGTTAAAATCGGACCAAGTCCGTCAACAGGCTGTCCTAATGGATTCACAATACGTCCGATTAATTCTTCCCCTACCGGAACTTCCATGATGCGGCCCGTTCTTTTGACCTCATCTCCTTCACGGATTTCTGTGTAAGGTCCTAAGATAACGATACCTACGTTTGATTCTTCAAGGTTCTGAGCCATTCCCAAAACACCGTTTGAAAATTCGACAAGTTCACCGGCCATACAATTGTCAAGGCCATGTACGCGGGCAATACCGTCACCGATTTGGATGACAGTACCTACGTCATGAACTTCAATCTCAGATTGATAATTTTGAATTTGCTGCTTTATCAGCGTGCTAATCTCTTCAGCTTTGATGCTCACTTAGGTTTCACCCCTTCTATCGAATTTCACCGGCAAGTTGACGTTCAATGCGTTCAAGCTTTCCGCTTACACTGCCGTCAAAAATCCGGTTTCCAATGCGGACTTTTACGCCGCCTATTAAATCCGTCTGCACTTCATTTCTGATTCTGAGTGAAGCGACTCCGGCTTTTTTTGCAAATACTTGAGATAATGATGCAGTTTCCGCATCTGTCAGCGGTTTTACCGAGTATACAATCGCATCTTCAGTCTGGCGGACCTTGTTCGCCAGCTTCACAAACTCGTCTGTGAGATCAGGCACAATCGAAGTCCGGTGACGGTCAATCAGAAGAAAGATTGTATGCAGCACAGGCTGGGCGACAGAACCAAAAGCATTTTGAATCAGCTCTTTTTTCTTCGCAGCCGGCACTTTCGGATGGTTTAATACATCATTTAATTCTTTTTCGTTTTGGAACACTTCTTTTACAACTTTAAGCTCTTCTTCTATTTCATTGATTTGAGAGGACTCAAGCGCAATGTCGAAAAGAGCTGATGCATAGCGTTTAGAGACAGCAGATCCACTCATCGGCTTTCTCCTACCTCTTTAAGATAATCCTGAATCAATTGGTCTTGAGCTTGTTCGTCAAGTTCTTTTTCAATGACTTTCGATGCAATCATGACAGAAAGTGACGCGACTTGCTCACGAAGAGCGGCGACCGCTTGTTCTTTTTCTTTTACGATCTCCGTTCTTGCTGCTTCTTTCAAACGCTCAGATTCTTCGCGGGCAGCCAAAATAATGGCTTCTTTCTGCTGCTCTCCAAGTTTCTTCGCATTTTCGATTAGCGTTTGGGATTCTTGTCTCGCTTCTTTTAGAAGAACGCGCTGCTCATCAATAAGCTGCTTCGCTTCTTCATTTTTTTGTTCAGCGGACGTAATTTCTCCCGCAATATGGTCTTCACGTTGTTTCATTATGTTTAAAAGCGGCCCTAAAGCGAATTTCTTTAAGAGCGCTAATAGAATTAACATTGCGATCAGTTGGAACAGGATATCTCCGCCGTTAAACGAAATACCGGCTCCTAACACAAGTGGTAATTGAGACATCTACTACGGCAACTCCCTTCTGCAGGTTTTTCTTTGCTGACGGCAGCCAGTCGGCGCTTATCAGACATAAAGCAATGGCGAAGGTTCTCTTGGAATGATCTTCGCCATTTTTAGTTCATATAAGGCTTTCATGCTTAGCCAAAGAACGCTAAGAATGCGATAACGACAGCGATAATAGGAAGGGCTTCAACTAAAGCGATACCCATGAACATAAGAGTTCTAAGTTCTTTACCTGCTTCCGGCTGACGGGCAATTCCCTCTACCGTACGTGAAACAATCAAACCGTTACCAATACCTGCACCAAGTGCGCCTAAACCAATTGCAATCGCAGCTGCTATTAAATTCATGAAAAAGTTCCTCCTTTAAAATGTTATCCATTTGGATATAATGTTTTAGTGATCGTGACTAATTTTGTGAGACATGTATACCATTGTCAGCATCGTGAAGATAAACGCCTGAATGGCACCAATGAACAAGCTGAACGCCTGCCATGCAAGCATTGGAATAATCGCTCCGATTGTTCCAACCAAGCCGAGCAACACACTGTTCGAGTAGAAGCTCGTTGCCATACTCGCAAGCAGTCCGAGAAGTATTTCACCGGCAAAAATGTTACCGTAAAGACGCAAGCCGAGAGTCAGCGTGTTTGCAAACTCTTCAATAATCTTCATCGGGAATAAAAGCGGAACCGGTCTTAAGTAATCCTTGCTGTATTCCTTTAATCCCTTCATCTTAACCCCATAATAATGGGTTAATGAAACAACCATAACGGCAAGAGTCAGTGTAATGGCCGGATCTGCTGTCGGTGATTTCCACCATAACTCGTGTCCGATTGTAACAGAGAACGGCAGCCCCAGCATATTTGATACAAATATGTACATCAGCAAAGTGACACCGAGGGCCAAGAAGTTAGCTCCTGTTTTCAAATCCATTGTACTGCCAATAATATTACGGACAAAATCAACAATCCATTCCATAAAATTCTGGGCTTTTCCTGGCCGGATTGAAAGCGCGCGTGTCGTAAGCAAAGCGATTAAAAACACGATCACACTCGCCACAGTAATCATAAGAACGTTTGTTAAATTGAAAGTTAAACCGAGAAACTCATAAGTTCTGTATTCATGATTCAAAGGGTTTTCACCTCTCTTCCATTGATGAACGTTTAAGCTGGATAAAGGAATCTATCATAATGACAGGGTAAATCGTCATTAATCCAATAATTACGCTTGCCATATGAACATTTTGGGGATACTTGTAAGCAATGGCCACAGCGAGAATCGCATTGCACCACCGCGCTGCGCTCCCAAGAGATCGTATGGTCTTTCCTTTTGCGACGGCTTTATCAAAAGCATTCATTCTTCTGATGAGAAGCCAAAGGTTAAACAAACTGAAACCAGTCCCGAGAATCAAGCCTAAGAATATGGTTTTATATGCTGTAAAACCGTAACCCAGTACATAGACTGCTAACATGATGAATAGATATTTTCGTTGTCTGCTGAATGTAAGATTTGGATCGTCCATCGACTATCTGTCTCCTGATGAAAAGTAATGTGTATCTTGGATACGGCAATATCAGCGGTTAACCCTAGTAGAAGACCCTTTTCCGCTCGGAAAAAACGGTCCTGTTCGAAAAAATCATTCATCCGCCAGCATGACCTGAAGTCTTGCAAGGATGCTGTTTCGTTCGCTTTTATAAATCCTCATTAACAAGGGTTTCTAGGAGGATTTATATTGAGGACGAATACTATAATGAAAGCTATGAAAACCTTCTCATAATACCCTCGTTTAGCATACAATAGCCCCCAACATGTGTCAATCTGTTTAAAGTTAAAAAACTTTTTATAACAACAGCCTACACAGAATGTTCACAATTTCACCTATAAATGTATAAGAGCTACCCGAATATCAAAAAAATGGATAAAAAAAAGAAAACCCATTTGGGTTTCCTTTCATTACTTCGTTCCGAACATTCTGTCTCCCGCATCACCTAGACCAGGGACAATGTATCCTTTTTCGTTCAATTTTTCATCAAGGGCGGCTATGTAAATGTCCACATCCGAATGATGCTTTTGCAATTCTTCAACACCCTCAGGCGCTGCAACCAGACACATAAAGCGAAGATTTTTCGCCCCGCGCTTTTTGAGGCTGTTGATTGCTTCTACGGCAGAACCTCCTGTGGCAAGCATCGGGTCAACAACGATAAACTCACGCTCTTCCACATCTGAAGGAAGCTTCACATAGTATTCAACAGGTTTTAAGGTTTCTGGATCGCGGTATAAACCGACATGTCCCACTTTTGCGGCAGGAATAAGCTTCAATATACCGTCAACCATTCCAAGCCCAGCTCTCAGTATAGGGACGATTCCAAGCTTTTTCCCTGCGATGACGTTCGATCTTGCAGCTTGAACCGGTGTTCTAACGTCCACTTCCTGAAGAGGAAGATCACGTGTAATTTCAAAGGCCATAAGAGTGGCAACTTCATCCACAAGCTCTCTGAAATCCTTTGTGCCAGTCTCTACGTTTCGAATATATGTCAGCTTATGCTGAATTAAAGGATGATCAAATACATAAACCTTTCCCATGCTGTGTTTCAGCTCCTTTTTTATTGTCCCGAGTGACAATTTCACACTTCTATTGATTCTACAAAAAAAGACAGCGAGTTTCAAGAACATCGTAAAAAAACCCGTCCGGCTCATTGCCGGCGGGTTTTTGCATTTTAGTAGTCTAACTCTTTATATAGAGGGAATTTTTCTGTCAAAGCGGAGACGCGCTGTCTTGCTTCTTCCAGTTTTCCTTCATCTTCGTGGTTTTTCAATGCAAGCGCGATGATGGCTCCGACTTCATCCAATGCTTCTCCGTCAAAACCGCGGCTTGTTACAGCTGCTGTTCCAAGACGGATACCGCTTGTTACGAAAGGTTTTTCCGGATCATACGGAATCGCGTTTTTATTTGATGTAATGCCGATTTCGTCAAGCACATGCTCCGCAACCTTACCGGTTAGGCCAAGGGAACGAAGATCAACAAGCACCAAGTGGTTGTCAGTTCCGCCCGATACCAATTGCACGCCTTCTTTATTTAATGAATCAGCAAGACGCTTTGCGTTAGAGATGACGTTTTCAGCGTATGTTTTGAAATCGTCTTTTAATACTTCACCGAAAGAAACGGCTTTCGCAGCAATAACGTGCATAAGCGGTCCGCCTTGGATTCCCGGGAAGATCGACTTATCAATCTTTTTGCCGAACTCTTCGCGGCATAGGATCATTCCTCCGCGAGGTCCGCGAAGTGTTTTATGAGTCGTTGTCGTTACGAAATCAGCGTAAGGAACCGGGTTCGGATGAAGGCCTGCAGCTACAAGTCCTGCGATGTGAGCCATGTCTACCATCACGTAAGCGCCGACTTCATCTGCGATCTCACGGAATTTCTTAAAGTCGATCGTGCGAGGATAAGCGCTCGCACCGGCTACGATAAGTTTAGGCTTATGCTCAAGAGCTTTTTGGCGTACATCTTCGTAATCAATGTATTGAGTTTCTTTATCTACACCGTACTCTACAAAGTTGTATTGAACGCCGCTGAAGTTCACAGGGCTTCCGTGAGTTAAATGACCGCCATGGGAGAGGTTCATCCCAAGTACAGTATCGCCATGCTCCAAAATCGTGAAGTAAACAGCCATGTTTGCTTGTGCGCCTGAATGCGGCTGAACATTTACGTGTTCCGCTCCAAAGATCTCTTTCGCGCGGTCACGTGCAATGTCCTCAACGACATCTACGTGCTCACAGCCTCCGTAGTAGCGTTTGCCTGGATAGCCTTCCGCATATTTATTAGTTAAGACAGATCCTTGTGCTTCCATTACTGCTTCACTTACAAAGTTTTCAGAAGCAATCAATTCGATCTTTGTCTGTTGACGTTTACGCTCATCTTTAATAGCGCTAAAAACTTGTTCATCTTGCGCAGGTAAATGTTTCATCAGCGAGATCCTCTCCTATCCGTTTCCATTTCTTTATGTTTTGCCACCACTATTGTACATGGTTTTTCAGGTGAATGTAAAAGATTATTTTGAAAAAACACAATTTATTTCTGGCAAAACCGAATATTATTACTTCAAATCCTTATTATAGTTCGAAACCCGACCATTTTTAGAATTGTGAAACACTTCGTGTTATTCACATTCATAAACGGCCCGAACACCGCCGATCAGCTTCGGTCTTGAACGCGCCAGTGTCACATGAGCTGCGCCGAGCTGGTTTTTCGAGATGCGAATGGGTACGGCCACAGGCTTGAGATGCATGCCGATGAATGTGTCGCCGACGTCTATTCCGGCATCAGCTTGAATGGTTTCCACCAAGACTGGAGATGCCATCTGTTTAAAGGCATAGGAAGCCATTGCTCCGCCGGCTTTCGGAACGGGCACGGCAGAAACAGCGGGAAGCCTGTACAGCTCAGCCGTTTCCTCTTCCACTACAAGCGCTCTGTTTAAATGCTCACAGCATTGAAAAGCGAGGCGGATTCCCGTGTTTTGCTGAAGCTCATAAAGGCCGCTGTAAATATCCTCAGCAATGCCTTCGCTTCCGGAGGTGCCGATATGCCTGCCCGCCACTTCGCTTGTACTGCAGCCCAGCACAAGAAGCTGATTCTTTTTCAGCATTGCTTTTTCCTGAAATTCAGAGAGCATCGCCGTCCATGTTTGCTTCATCTCACTCATTAAGCTGCACCCCTACAGGTTTTTCTCTTCGTAATCTGAGATTTTGCCGATCCGAGTCTGATGGCGTCCTGCGGTAAATTCAGTCGTAAGCCAAACTTTCGCAATGTCGCGCGCTAAGCCAGGGCCGATAACACGCTCCCCCATGGCGAGTACATTTGTATCATTATGTTCTCTCGTCGCTTTCGCACTGAATGTATCGTGCGCCAAAGCACAGCGGATGCCTTTGACCTTGTTGGCGGAGATGCTCATTCCAATCCCCGTACCGCAAATCAGGATGCCTCTGTCAACTTCACCGTTTACAACTTTTTCCGCTACCGGAAAAGCATAATCCGGGTAATCGACTGATCCGCTGCCGCAGTCACATCCCATATCAATATAATCAATTTGCATTTCTTGCATTAGATTTATAATTTCAGTTCGAATTTGAACGCCGCCATGATCTGATGCTATGGCTACTTTCATCAGCTTTTCCTCCCAGCGTGTGATATTGCCTTTATTCTACTCTTTCACGGAGGTTTTGCAAATGACTTGTTTGCAGATTTTCTGACAAATTATCTGTCTTTGTTTTTCTGCAATTGTTCAGCCAGGAGATTCAATAAATCTTCCAGCTCATCTCTTGTCCGCCGATAAACTTCAAGTGTTCCTCCGAAAGGGTCCGTTACATCTTCGTCAACACCCGCCGCATACTCTTTAATGGTAAATACTTTGTCACTGTGTGAACCGAATTGATTGATGATCAGTTGTTTGTGCTGATTGGTCATCGTCAAAATGAGATCAGCCGCTCCCACATTTTCTTCCGTTAACTGTGAGGACACGTGATTGAGCGCTATGTGTTTTTCAAACAGCGCCTCTATCGCATAGGGTGATGCTTTTCCGTTTGGCGAAGCGAAGACGCCGGCTGAACGGACGGTGACATCCAGACCCTTTTTTTCTGCAATTGATTTAAAAAGCGCCTCAGCCATCGGACTGCGGCACGTGTTTCCTGTACAAACAAATATGATGTTCATCTCAGTCACCCCTTATTCTACTATTATAAATGAAGAAAAAAAGAAACGGCGATTTCGTTTCTTTTTTTTATGTATATTAAATTGGTAAAAGCAGCTTAAGGCCAAATCCGATTAATATCGCTCCCCCAAGCGCTTCACTGTAGGAGCCGAGCCATGACTGCACTTTTTTTCCGACCAGCAGCCCAACCCATGTCAGAACCATGCTGAACAAGCCAAACAGCGTAATGGTCACGATCGGTTTCGATCCATATATCCCCAGGCTCAGACCGACTGAAAAACTGTCGAGACTGACACCGATTGCAAATATCAATAATCCCGGCCCCTCAGGTGAAATCAGCCGTTCTTCCGACTGCTTAAAAGATGCCAGCATCATCTGGATTCCCAGCATTAACAGCAGGGCGCCTCCGATATAGATAGCCAGCACGCCCAGAGCACCGGATAAGAACCTGCCCGTCGCCATTCCAACGAGCGGCATGATGACGTGAAAGAGGCCGATGATCAGCCCGATATGAAAAATTTGCTGTTTTCTAAGTTTGATCATGCCCATCCCGAGACCGACTGAAAAAGCATCCATACCCAGCGCAAATGCCATCATGCTTAAGGTGAGCAGTTCCCCTACAAAGATACCCGCCATTACATACATAACCCCCTCGGACATGCCCGCTTGTTTAGCTTATGCGTGTCCAAAAGAGGATAGAACCCTTGTCTGTATTAGTGAATGACTTTTCCTCCTGCAGCTTTCATCAGCCTGTTCATGATGGCGTGGCCAACGCCTGTATTTGGAAATGCTTCAGCTATAATAAAATCAACCTTTACATCATCAAAGCTCCGCAGCGCGTCATATAACGAGGCGGCTACTGTTTCAAGCCGATCTCTCCTGCCGCAGCTCTTCACAAAATCAGCTTCATAGATATCCGCGCGTTCTTCTGTGGTAAGCACGCCGACTCGTTTTCCGCTTTTCTGATATTCCCTGACAAGAGCCTGAATGCGCTCTGCACTTCCTTCGGTGACCGCAAGCGGCGCAGATGGCGCATAGTGCGTATATTTCATGCCGGGAGAAATCGGTGTCTCATTTTTTTCAGCAAGCCCTTTATCCACAAGAACCTCACCGATTTCTTCTTCAATCTGCTCCTTGGTAATTCCGCCCGGCCGAAGCAAAACCGGCTGATCATCCGAGCACGAAATCACGGTAGATTCCACGCCAAGACCGGTGGCTCCTCCATCTATAATTCCGGCAATCCGCCCGTTTAAATCATGCTCAACATGTTCCGCTCTTGTCGGACTTGGCTTCCCGGATAAATTGGCGCTCGGTGCCGCAATCGGCAGCCCCGATGAGCGAATGAGAGCAAGCGCAAGCGGATGGTCCGGCATTCTCACCGCCACTGTTTCAAGGCCTGCCGTCACACGCGGAGAAAGCACGCCGGGTTTACACGGCAATACAAGAGTAAGCGCTCCCGGCCAAAACTGTTTCATCAGTTTCTTTGCTTTTTCCGATGCAGGTCCGGCTATGCGATCAAGCTGGCTGATGTCTGCAATATGAACGATCAGGGGATTATCACTCGGCCGTCCTTTCGCCTCATAAATCTTCATGACCGCTTCTGTGCTTTCTGCATTTGCTCCAAGTCCGTAGACGGTCTCTGTCGGAAATGCCACAACCTCATTTTGCCGCAGTAAATCAGCTGCCTGTGCAATCTGTGGGTCTTTTGTGGATAACTTATCATGTACATCCACAGTCCATCTTTTTGTTTCCATATATAACCAAACTCCTTATTCACAACAATAAAACTTTATTATCACTCGTTTAATCCTTTTGAAAGTATAAAAGATGTCCTTCAATAAAACAAGCGTTATCCACAAATTGTGGACAACGCTGAGGAAGAAGTGGATAAGTATGTGTATAAATCGGCTTATGCTGATGTTTTTTTCATTAAAATTGATCCCTCTGTTTGCAGAGATTCACGAAAATGCTCTGAGTCATAGAGCTCTTCCGGTACACTGTCGGCTTGTGCAAACCCCATAACCTGCAGGAAATCCACTGATGAATGCTGATTAGCGATCAGGTATACGGTTTTGATTTCGTGTTTTTCACAAAGTACCTCCATGCTTTGAAACAGAGTCACAATATGGCTTTGGCTGAGCTTGTCCGATATGACGAGTGAGCGAAGCAGGCCTTTCCCCTTGCTGAAGTTTTCCATTCCCAGACAGGCGGCAATTTGTTTCGCGCTGTCTTCTAAGATGATAAACCGCGTTTTGCTTCTATTCACACCTGCGTGATTAGTACCCGCCTGCTTTAAAAACGCCTCAATCGTTTCCCCGTCCTTTTCTCTCGCTGCCCGTAATTGATAAAACATGCTCTCACCCCGTTTATTACGTCTCTTTCTTTCAATCTATGAGGTGAAAATGATTTTATGCCTGTTCCATCAAGAAAATAGATCAGAAAACCATTCAACAAGGAAAAACTTCACTTCTGTATCATCTTCTTTTTTGTCATCCTGCGATTTTTCTGCTTTTTCCGCTTTCGCTGTCAAATCATCAAGGGCCTTTTCTGTCTGTTCTTTTGAAGCTTCTTCCTCAGCTTTCTTATCCTCTTGTTCTTTGACGGCTTCCCCGTTTGAAAAGTCAAGGAAACATAGCGGCGGGAATAGAACACACCACCAATTGGCGCCCTCTCCCTCGCCAAGAGTAATCAAGATGGCCTCATATTCGCCTGCCGGATAAACCATATTGCCGTAAAGCTTGGTCGGAAACGAGATTTTATCAAAATCGACCGATAGCTGTTGATGGGCGCCTTCTTTTTTCATCACCTCTTTAGCAATGTTTTTGATTTCAGGCAGCTTTGAGCGGATGAGTCTCCGCGCTTCTTCTATAGATGTAATATCCTTTACCCATTTCGTTATCTCTTTATTCACAGCGTCTCGAATATGCCGTTTTAATTCTTGGTCTTTGTCTTTGTCACTGTTTGCCAATATTCTCAGCCGGATCGCTTCATCCGGTATTACAACTGGTTCATTACTGGATGCTTGTGCGGTTTCTTCTTTCCCCAAATTCACAAGTGCTCCTGTTAATAAGAGAAATATATATACACAGATCATAATTGTTTTCTTCATCGGTCCCCACCGTTCCTCTCCGTACTTTGTTCTTCTAGCTTTATTATGGTCAAGAAGGAGAGAGTTTAAACAAACGGGAAGAAAAAATCTAGTAAGCTTTTAATCTGCTTTTTCTTCGTTTATGATCAAATATGGTACGATATAGTTTTAATAGGAGGTTTATGATGAAATTTAGTTACGTGCTGCTTCTGTCGGCTTTTACAATGTCCGTTATCTATTCTGTCGTTTATGTTCAAGCGTTTGTGATCGCCGCTCTTGTGACGATGGCATTTTATTTTTTATTTCCTTATTTGGTTTTTGCGCTTCCGCTTCAAGTTGTGCTGAATAAAAAGCCGAAGCGGTTCAGTCCCTTATATTTGCTGTATTATCTCGCAGCGGCTTTCGTGGCCAACGGCATCATCTTTTCCGTCTTGCAATCAGCCGACCAGCCGCCCCTGCTGCAAAATAAAGCATTCTATCTATTCGGGGTTTTAACGGCTGTTGTTTATTGGTTTTGGGATTCTGTGTTGGGAGAGAAAAAAGAAGCCTGAGTATGACAGGCTTCCCTGCTCACCCGCAGTTATATGAGGAGAAAAATGAGATAGCAGATGATAGTAGGCACCGCTATCCCTAAAAAAGTGAGAGCGATCTTAAAACGCGCATCCCGGCCTTCTTTTGTTTCTGAGTGATAATTGGCTCTTTGCTGCATTCCGCTGACAGCCAATCCGGATGTTATGATACTTATTGCAATGAAAATAATAGCTCCCGTTCCGAATATAGATTGATATGACATGCTGTCCCTACATATAAAACCGATGATCCCCTCAATGCCCGCAAGAACAATACCCGCCGCAAAGGCCTTCTTCATTCCGCATTTCTCCTTTCACTAAGAAAGGTTTCATTTTATCCTATGAAACTGATTGGCAAAAAACCACAATCCCCCCTGCTCTACTTTACATTCCTTGTTTTTTCTGTAAACAAACTTCACTTATTAAAAAAAGCTTACAGGCTGCATCCGTTTATTGGACATAGCCGGCAAGCTTTCAAAATCAGTTTTACTCAGACTTCTGAATCAACGCGCATACTGTTCTGTCTTTTCCATTAATGTCTTTCAACACTTCCACTTCCGCATTCGGGAAGGTGCGCAGAAACATCTCTTTGACCGCATCTCCCTGTTTCCAGCCGATCTCAAAGACGACGAGTGCTTTCTCATTCATCACGCGTGGAATATCTTCCATAAAGCGCTTGTAGAATCTCAATCCGTCTCCCCCGTCTGTCAACGCATGAAGAGGTTCATGGAAACGAACGACATTCGATAAGTCCGCCATTTCTTCTTCCGAAATATATGGCGGGTTTGATACGATGATGTCCGCTTTTTTTCCCTCTTTAATAAAAGGCTCCAGTAAATCACCTTCAAAAAAGTCGACTTTCGCCCCCAGCCGTTCTGCATTCTCGGCTGCAATCTGCAATGCTTCTTTTGATATATCAATTGCTGAAACGGAAAAGTGTTTATTTTCAAGTGCGAGTGTGACGGCAATCGCCCCGCTCCCGGTGCCTACATCAATGACACGTAACGGTTCGCCTTCCGGAAATACCTGCTTCTGTTTTTCAAGAAGATGAAGGACAACTTCCTCAGTTTCAGGACGGGGAATCAGTACATCATCGTTTACGATAAACACTCTGCCATAAAAGGATTCTTTCCCTATGATATATTGAACGGGAACGCCTTCTTTATGCATCTCCACGTGTCGTTTGAATCGGTACAGCTCGTCTTCGCTGATCGGGTCCTGCAGACTGGCGAAAAGCTTGCTGCGATCCATTCCGATATCATTCATTAACAATAGCTCCGCCGCATTCCGGTCTCTGCCCGCTTCAGTTAAATAAGAAGAAGCCCAATTCAGGGCTTCAAATATCTTCTTCATCCTATTCTTCCGCCTTTTGCAGCTTGCTGGACTGATCTTCCATGATCAGAGCATCAACAAACTCATCGAGCTTACCTTCAAGGATTTGATCAAGCTTTTGAATGGTGAGTCCGATACGGTGGTCCGTCACACGGTTCTGCGGAAAATTGTACGTGCGGATCCGCTCTGAACGGTCGCCTGTACCGACTGCAGACTTACGTGTTTGATCGTATTCCGCCTGCGCTTCCTGCTGGAACTTATCGTAAACACGCGCGCGAAGCACTTTCATGGCTTTTTCTTTGTTTTTAATCTGTGATTTCTCGTCTTGGCAAGACACCACGACACCAGTCGGCAAATGAGTCAGACGGACGGCAGACATTGTCGTATTTACACTTTGTCCCCCCGGTCCGCTTGAAGTAAACGTATCGACACGAATATCTTTTTCATGAATGTCCACTTCAACCTCTTCCGCTTCCGGAAGACAGGCTACTGTTGCCGTAGATGTATGGATGCGCCCGCCTGATTCTGTTTCAGGGACACGCTGCACACGGTGTGCGCCGTTTTCATACTTTAGTTTCGAGTAAGCGCCTTTTCCGTTGATCATAATAATGATTTCTTTATAACCGCCGGTTCCCGTTACGCTCGCTTCCATGATTTCAGTTTTCCAGCCTTGAAGCTCGGCATAACGGCTGTACATGCGGTATAAGTTACCAGCAAATAACGCAGCTTCTTCACCGCCTGCTGCTCCTCGGATCTCCATGATGACGTTTTTATCATCATTCGGATCTTTAGGTACAAGCAATAGTTTGAGCTGGTCTGTCATGGCTTCCGTTTCATCCTGAAGCTCAGAAATCTCTTCTTTCACCATTTCCCGCATTTCGGCATCGAGCTTATCTTCAAGCATCGCCTTTGCATCAGCCAGCTGTTCTGATGCATCTCTGTAGCGTCTATATACTTCAACTGTCTCTGAAATGTCGGATTGTTCTTTTGAATATTCTCTGAGTTTATTCGGGTCATTGACGACCTCTGGATCAGATAACAGTTCATTTAATTTCTCATATCGTTCTTCGATTGACTTTAAACGGTCTAACACGGTCTTCACCTCTGTTTTCCTGTGCGTAACATTCTCATTATAGTATAGGGCTTACCGCCAGTCAAAAGCAATTCTATCCGATCAAAACATCCGCTTTGATATACTGTAAAAAAAGAGGAGGGTTTCCAGTGTTCGAATCCATTCACCATATCGCTATAATATGTTCCGATTATGAAAAGTCGAAAACCTTTTACACAGAGAAACTTGGGTTTGATATCGTTCAAGAAACGTACCGGAAAGAACGGGATTCATATAAGCTTGATCTATCCCTTGGCGGCACGTATGCCATTGAACTGTTTTCTTTCAATGATCCACCCGCGCGCCAGACGCATCCGGAAGCGGCAGGGTTGCGCCACCTCGCTTTCACAGTCAGAGATCTTGATCAAGCTGTAAAGAAGCTTGGTGAAAAAGGCATTGTTACGGAGCCGGTCAGAATTGATCCTTTGACAGGCAAACGATTTACTTTCTTTTCCGATCCTGACGGGCTCCCTTTGGAACTGTATGAGCGGTAACGATTAATTGAAGAAAAAAGGGAAATCACCACTTTCTTTGACGAATCTTTTCTTGTTTTGTCTAACATGAAGGGAACCGGATCACTTAGTCGAATACCTACCTGAAAAGGAGGTATGCGATTATGAATACCAATGTGGTGGCAAGAGAACTCGGTGTATCAACCAAAACTGTCCAGCGGTGGGTCAAGCAGCTGAATCTTCCGGCAGAACGGAATGAACTTGGACACTATTCCTTTACAGAAGATGATGTGAACGTGCTGAAATCGGTTCAAAAACAAATTTCTGAGGGTGTCGCGCTCCAGGAAGTAAACGTTCCGCGGCAGCATAAAAAGCGTTCGGGATTTATCCTGCAAAAAACGAACAGAGGTGCATCCGAACAAAGAATAGAGCAGCTGGAACAGAAGCTCTCTGCCCTTTTACAGCAAAAGCAGTCAGAGGACAAGCTTCTGGCAAGGCTGGATGAGCTTGAACGGCAGCTCAAACAGAAGGCTGACGAAGGTGTGTCGTATCAGCTGCTCCAGCACAGAAGAGAGATCGATGACTTACACGCAGATCTGCAATCTCTCGCCTCACAAACAAAGCATCTATCCGGTGCCGAGCCAATCCCCGAAACGGCTGTTTCCTCTGAAAAGACAAAAACCAGAAAAAAACCGCTCCTATCACTTTTTAAGTTTCAGACCTAATAAAAAAGCTCCCTTTTGACAGGGAGCTTTTTTTCTACGCAGTAAGCGCGATAATGATCGGCAGTGAAATCAGTGACAGAATCGCACTGATCACAAACGCCGAAGCCGTTTCTTCTTCTTGTTTCTCGAATCGTGTCGCAATCATAGCTGCTACAGCTGAACCCGGGAACGCAACTAGCAGGATGGCTTTTGTTGTTTGGTCAGCAGGCAAACCGACAGCAAGAGCGATCAAGAACATTAACGCAGGCTGAACAGCAACTTTCAGCAAGGCAATGCCAAAGGCCGGCACGCTGAGTTTAATTTTGCGGATACCAACTGTTACACCTACTGCAAAGAGCGCCACGCCCGAAGTCGTGCTTCCAAGCTGATCAAGCATCTTCACGCCTAGTTCAGGAAGCGAAACACCGCAAAGGACCAGAATCATACTAGCCAGCGGAGCTGCAGCAAGCGGTTCAGAAAGACCGTGCAAAATTGATTTTCCTGTCATTTTCCAGAAACTTTCGCTGTTCGCATCTTTCTTCTTCTTCGATGACTCACCGACAGTTGCAATGATGATGGCAAGCGGGTCAAGCATCGCGTTAACCACGATACCCGTCACCGCGATCGGAATCGCAACCTCTTGAGCGCCGAACAAACTTCCCAATACAGGAATACCCATAAAGGCGAAAGTTGGCTGGGCTGAGTTCAGTGAGAAAACTGATGAATTTGTTAAATCATATTTAAAAACAAATTTACATACTAAAAGAATAACAATATAAAAGCCGACGATTCCAATAATCAATGATACCATTAAAGGTATTTGTGATAAAAATTCACTTCTGGAAGTTGTTAAAATACCAGCTATAAAGTGAGCCGGAAGTGCGTATTTTGTGACTAACGTACTTACCCCTTTTGCAGACTTAGCATCATAACTTCCGAAATGACCAGCGAACCATCCCAGCACGATAACGAAAAATATCGGCGCCAGGAGGATTAAAATATCTAAGAAGCTCAAGATTTTCTCCTCCGTATCCTTGATGTCCGTATACTGCAGCTTTACTAAAAAGCTTTCCCTCGGACAGAAATATTACTCAAAAAATTATTTTGCAATTACTTTTTTGTATTGCGGGGACCACATTGCATCAAGCACTGCTTGTCTTACATCTTCCGGATGTACATTAGCTACGCCGTCTTTGATGGCTGCTTCTGCCACGTCAATCGCAACTCGGATTGAAACCTCTTGAAGATCATCAATACTTGGAAGCAATCCTGCTCCAGGTGTTTCTAAGTCGACCATTTCCGCAATCGCGTTTGCTGTTGCAGCAAACATTGCAGGTGTAATGACGCTTGCTTCGACTACAATTGAACCAAGTCCAAGGCCAGGGAACGCAAATGCGTTGTTAGATTGTCCGATTTCATAAGAAACGCCGTTGTATTCAACATTGTCAAACGGGCTTCCCGTTGCAACAAGCACTTTTCCGTCCGTCCATTTGAACAGATCTTCAGGCACTGCTTCAGCAAGATGAGTCGGATTTGACATAGGCATAATAACAGGGCGGTCTACATGAGAAGCCATTTCTTTTACAATATCCTCTGTAAACGCACCTGAAACCCCTGATGTACCGATTAGAATTGTCGGTTTCGCTTGGCGAACCACTTCGTCGAATGGAATTTCGCCTTTTTCATTATGTTTCCAATCTTTCACTTCTTCAGTGCTGCGAAGGTAAGGTTTTTGGAAATCAAGAATGCCTTCCATATCGTCTGTCAATAGGCCTCTGTAATCAAGTGTATAGAACGCTTTGTTGGCTTCTTCTTCAGACAATCCAGCAAGAACCATTGTGTCACGGATTTGGTCAGCGATACCGATACCCGCTGAACCCGCACCAAAGATAACAACGCGCTGATCTTTAATAGAAGCGCCTGTTTTCTTCATAGCTGCAAGCACACCCGCAAGAGTAATCGCACCTGTACCTTGAATATCATCGTTAAAAGTCAGGATTTCATGGTTATATTTTTTCATGATATTGCGCGCATTTTTGTTTCCGAAATCTTCCCAGTGAAGAAGCGCTTTAGGGAAGAACTTCAATGCAGCCTTGATATACGCATCAACGAACGCTTCATAACGTTCACCTTGAATACGCTCATGATGGTTACCGATATATAATGGATCATTAAGCAGTTTTTCATTGTTTGTTCCAACATCAAGCACAACAGGAATAACCCGGCTTGGATCAATACCCGCCGCCGCAGTGTAAACAGCCAGTTTACCGATCGCAATATTAATTCCGCCTACACCCCAGTCACCGATACCAAGGATACTTTCAGAATCTGTTGCCACGATCAAGTCAATATCGCCCGCCGTTGCATGAAGATTTTCAAACGCCTTTTCAATTCCGTCAATGTTGTCAATTGAAAGGTAAATCCCCTGCGGTCTTCTGTATTCATGGCTGTATTCTTGAATCGCTTCACCAACTGTCGGTGTATAAACAACCGGAAGCATTTCACGAAGATGATTTTGTAACAATTTATAGAAAAGAACTTCATTACGGTTTTGCAAGTCATTTAAATAAACATTTTGACGAAGACGGTCAGGCTGTGCTAAAAATTGCTCATACGCGCGTTTCGCCTGTTGGTCAAGAGAAAGTACAGTCGGCGGAAGAAGTCCGTCTAAACCAAGTTCTTGTCTTTCTTCAAGTGAAAAAGCTACACCTTTATTCAAAGTAGGAATGGACAATACTTCTTTTCCTCTGAGAGTCGTTTCCAAATGACCTTCCTGTGTTTTTTTAATGTTATTCAAGCAAATCTCCTTCTTTCTAATTGTTAATCTGGTTAAATAATAAGTCATCTACAATAAAATCGATCATGATCGTTAAACGATTTTTTGACAATTATTCGAACAATGTCTAAAAACTATTTACACTACGTAAGACATTTTATGCCTGCTATAATCAAAATTCAAGTGATGAAAATTACTTAATTTTTTATTACTCTTAATTAAGTTTTTTAACTACAATATTTGTGAAAAATAAAAAACACCGGCTTTTTCCTGCCGGTGTTTTCCAATTTATATATGAACTACTTTCCTGCATTTCCTGCTTTCTCCGGGACCTCGTGATGGTGTCTGCATCTTGCTTCATATGATTCTGACGCCCCGACCAAAATGATAGGATCATCATAAGAAGCAGGCTTACCATTAATAAGGCGCTGAGTGCGGCTTGCGGGTGATCCGCAGACAGAACAGACGGCTTGAAGCTTTGTAACTGTTTCAGCCATTGCCATCAAATCAGGCACCACGCCGAACGGTTCTCCTCTGAAATCCATATCAAGACCCGCCGCAATGACACGATATCCTTTATCTGCGAGTGACGACAAGACTTCTATAATCATCCGGTCAAAAAATTGCACTTCATCAACTGCGATCACATCTGTCGTTTCACTGATGTGGTTCCATATTTCAGAAGGCGCGGCAATAACATGGCTTGTCATCGACGTACCGTTGTGGGAGACAACGGCTTCCTCACTGTAACGGTTATCTATAGCGGGCTTAAATACTCTGACTTCCTGTTTTGCATAAGTCGCTCTCTTCACTCTTCGGATCAGCTCTTCCGATTTCCCAGAGAACATACTGCCGCAAATCAGCTCCAGCCACCCGCTTTGCTTCATTATGTACATAGGCTTCTGCTCCCCTTTCATCACCAGCGTCTATTTTAGACAACATAAAAACAGGCAAGAATTGCTTCTTGCCTGTTGATAAAATCTATTATTACTTAAGACCGTATTTTTTGTTAAAGCGATCAACACGACCATCAGCAGAAGCGAATTTTTGGCGGCCAGTGTAGAATGGGTGGCATTCAGAGCAAATCTCAACGCGTACCTCTTCTTTTACTGAGCCTGTTTCAAATTCATTTCCGCAAGCACATTTAACTGTTGCTTTTTTGAAATTAGGATGAATTCCTGTTTTCAATGTGTCCATCTCCTTCCGCCCTGAATCCCGTGTGGAAACAGAGTTATTATTTCGGAGCATTTGTCCGAAACGCACATGAGAAAATTATATCAGTGAATGACTTTTTTTGCAAATGATTTTTTGTTTTCTCAGCGTCTTGCAGATGATAGATTCGCCTGTTTCCATTCTTGATTCAAAATATCAAAAAACTCTTGATTTGTTTTTGTTTTTCTCATTTTTCTCATGAATTTCTCTGCGAAATCAGGAGAATCAGACATTGTTTTTCGAATCGACCACAAACGGTCAAGATGCTCTTTAGGCACAAGAAGCTCTTCCTTACGTGTTCCGGAACGGCGGATATCAATTGCAGGGAAGATCCGTCTTTCCGCGAGTGAACGGTCAAGGTGAAGCTCCATGTTTCCTGTTCCCTTGAACTCTTCGTAAATGACATCGTCCATACGGGAGCCTGTGTCAACAAGAGCCGTCGCCAGGATGGTTAAGCTTCCGCCCTCTTCGATATTTCTCGCAGCTCCGAAGAAACGCTTCGGACGGTGGAACGCCGCAGGGTCAATCCCTCCGGAAAGCGTTCTTCCGCTTGGCGGGATCACTAAGTTGTAGGCGCGGGCAAGCCGTGTGATGCTGTCCATAAGGATAACAACATCTTTTTTGTGCTCAACGAGGCGCATAGCGCGCTCAAGCACAAGCTCAGCCACCTTAATATGATTTTCCGGAACTTCATCAAACGTTGAGCTGACGACATCGCCTGCCACTGAACGTTCAATATCCGTTACTTCCTCCGGTCTTTCGTCGATTAACAGCACAATCAGCTCTGCTTCCGGCTGATTCGCTGTGATGCTGTTGGCGATTTCTTTTAACAGCATCGTTTTACCGGCTTTTGGCGGCGCTACAATTAATCCGCGCTGTCCAAAACCTACAGGCGCCATCATATCCATAATTCTCGTAGATAAATAATTCGGTTTTGTTTCAAGGACCATATGACGGTCAGGATAAAGCGGCGTAAGAGCAGGGAAATGTACGCGTTCTTTCGCGGATTCCGGATCATCTCCGTTTACTGCTTCAACGTGCAAAAGTCCATAATACCGTTCATTTTCTTTCGGAGGACGAACCTTGCCCGATACTTTGTCTCCGTTTCTCAAATCAAAACGGCGGATTTGAGAGGCAGAAATATAAATATCTTCCGAGCTTGGAGAATAATTAATCGGTCTCAGGAAGCCAAAGCCCTCGGATTGGATAATCTCAAGCACACCTTCCATGAACAGAAGATCTTCCTGCTCGGCATTGGCTTTCAGAATGGCAAAGATCAATTCTTTTTTTGTCAGTTTGCTGTAATAGGAGATTTTATAATGTCTTGCAAGTTCATAAAGTTCTTTTAACTTCATGTTTTCCAAAGAGGAAATAGATACGTCTTTCATAAAAACACCACGCTTTTCATAGTCAATGTATTGCTTGATTGCCGTACATGTTCGTTTGGCTGCTTGTTGCATCATCCGCCAAAGCACTTTCTTTTTTTAACGTAAAGGAACTTCTATCGGTAACACTTCCACCCATTATCGGCGCTTTTTTAAAAGGATTATCTTTATGAGTTTTGAAGGAAGCGAGGACAAAAACATGAGAAGATCAATATTTATATCGTCTGTATGCGGTAGAAATTAAAACTTTCCTAGTGCTTAAAAGAAGTTAATACGCAGAAAAATCGCAGCACTCTTTATTTTTACCTCATTTCAAAGGAATATTCAACTTAAATAACACTTTGACATATAAATGATAGGGTTGACTCTTGTTTGCAAAAGAAAAGCGGGATCATCTCCCCGCTTTTTCTCTCTCTTATGGACGGATGACCAAATTTGGTTTTTTCTTAAGGCTGTGTCTTCCATCAACAAATCGGACTGTGCCGGATTTTGCTCTTATAACCAAGCTTTCTGTCGTACCGACAGAGCCTTTGAATTGAACGCCTTTTAACAGCTCGCCGTCCGTGACGCCCGTAGCCGCGAAAATGGCATCGTCGCCTTTTACAAGGTCTTCCATACGGAGGACTTTGTTTACATCTAAGCCCATTGCTTCACAACGCGTTCTTTCTTCATCGCTTTGGGGAAGCAGCTTGCCGATGATCTCTCCTCCAAGAGCTTTCAGAGCGACAGCGGAAAGCACACCTTCTGGGGCGCCGCCTGATCCAAACAAGATATCAACACCTGTATGGTCAAAGGCAGTGTTGATGGCGCCGGCGACATCTCCGTCGTTGATGAGCTTGATTCTGGCACCGGCCTCACGAAGCTCAGAAATGATTTTTTCGTGTCTTTCACGGTTTAAGATGGTAGCAACGACATCCTCAATATCTTTGTTCTTTGCTTTCGCCACCGCTTTTAAGTTATCAATGACAGGTGCTTCGATATCAATGCAGCCTACCGCTTCAGGACCGACTGCAATCTTTTCCATATACATATCGGGAGCGTTCAGCAGGGTTCCGTGATCAGCAACCGCAATAACCGTCAGCGCGTTCCAGCCGCCGCTCGCTAAGATGTTCGTGCCTTCGAGAGGATCAACTGCCACATCGACGCGCGGGCCGTAGCCGTTGCCGAGCTTCTCGCCGATATAAAGCATTGGCGCCTCGTCCATCTCGCCTTCACCGATTACCACGGTTCCTTTCATAGGAACCGTATCAAATACATCTCTCATTGCGCTTGTCGCAGCGTCATCCGCTTCGTCTTTTTTCCCCCGGCCCATCCATCTTGCTGATGCCAATGCGGCCGCTTCTGTTACACGTACCAATTCCATTGATAAACTTCTTTCCATCTCAGCACGATCTCCTCTCACAATTACACATTCTAAGAATTTTGCAACTGTTCTATCTCTTCGTCTGTCAGTCTTTCCCGCCAGATTGTGGCTCCAAGACCTTCCAGTTTCTTTTCCAGATTGCTGTAGCCTCTGTCCAAATGCTCTAAACCGGTAATTTCCGTTACGCCGTCGGCCATCAGCCCGGCGACGACAAGACAGGCGCCCGCCCTCAAATCACTGGCCTTGACTTTGGCGCCTTGCAGCTCCACAGGACCGGTAATAATGGCGGATCTTCCTTCCACCTTCATATTGGCTCCCATTCGTCTCAGCTCGTCAATATGCTTGAACCTTGCCGAGTAAATGGTGTCCGTCACGACACTTGTCCCTCTCGCCTTTGTCAAAAGCGATGTCATCGGCTGCTGCAGGTCTGTCGGAAATCCCGGGTATACAAGTGTTTTAACATCTACAGGCTTTAATTCTTTCTGGCCGCCGACAATCAATATTTGATCGTCACTTGTTTCAATATGAAAACCCATTTCTCTCAGCTTTGCCGTTAAGGATTCAAGATGAGTCGGAATCACATTGTCGATAATGACTTCCTTGCCCATTGACGCACCGGCGATCATAAATGTTCCGGCTTCTATTCTGTCTGGGATAATCGTATGTTTGCAGCCATGAAGCTCTTTTACGCCGTCTATCCGTATGACATTGGTTCCGGCGCCTTTAATTTTTGCGCCCATGCTGGTCAGTAGTGTGGCGACATCTATAATCTCAGGCTCCTTCGCCGCGTTTTCTATCAATGTTTTTCCTTCAGCGAGAACGGCGGCAAGCATAATATTAATGGTAGCCCCCACACTGACGACATCCAGGTAGATCCGGGCGCCTCTCAGCTTTTCAGCCCGCAGATAAATCGCGCCCTGTTCATTTGTCACTTCGGCTCCAAGCGCTTCAAAGCCTTTTATATGCTGGTCAATCGGCCTCGGACCTAGATGGCAGCCTCCCGGCAGACCGATCACCGCTTGTTTGAAGCGTCCGAGCATCGCACCCATTAAATAATACGAGGCGCGCAGTTTTTTCACTTTTCCGTTAGGGAGCGGCATGCTGATCATCGAAGTGGGGTCAACAATCATTTCTCCATTTTCAAAATGGACGCTGCCGCCGATTTCTTTTAACAGATCACGCAGGGTTTCAATATCTGAAATCTCCGGAAGCCCTTCTATGGTCACTTCGGAATTTGCCAAGATGGTTGCAGGTATCAAAGCGACAGCGCTGTTTTTTGCGCCGCTAATATGTACTGTTCCATTTAACGAGTCGCCGCCGGCAATATTCAACTTTTCCATGATAGTCTCCTTCCTTAAGAAGATAGCTGCGGAGCGTAAATAAAATGGCATTTTATTCTGTCTCTGCAAATAAAAGCCCATGTCCAAAATCTAGCCAATTCGAAGAGAAAGAATACAACACAATGTGAATTATCAAGAAGAAAATAGCGAAGCTTTGCGGGGTATTGGTTTCACATGTTGTACAGAGACCCGGCCGTCTTTTAGAAATCCGGCAAAACGCAGCACGTACACCCTTCAATCCCGGCGATGCGCAAGAGCAAGAATCATACCTTAGCGCCCAAAGGTCCGCTGTATGAGCTTATAAAAACGAAGGCTGCGGCAAACAGACAATAGCCCGCCGTTTGCCGCAATCTTCATTACTTATTCCAATCAGCCAAGAATTGTTCGATACCTTTGTCTGTCAATGGGTGCTTTGTCAGCTGATGAATGACTTTAAGCGGCATTGTGCCGATATGAGCCCCTCTTAACGCAGCCTCAGTTACGTGCTGGGCATGGCGGATGGATGCCGCAATGATCTGCGTATCTAATCCGTGCACGTCAAAGATTTGTTTGATTTCAGAGATCAGTTCAAGGCCATTGTGGCCGATATCGTCAAGACGGCCTAAGAAAGGAGAGACATAGGTTGCGCCGGCTCTAGCCGCAAGAAGCGCCTGATTCGCACTGAAAATCAGCGTGACGTTCGTTTTTATGTTCAGATCACTCAACGCTTTGACCGCTTTTAAACCGTCAGAAGTCATTGGGATTTTCACTGTGATATTAGGGGCGATCTTCGCCAATTCTTTTCCTTCTTCAATCATCTCTTCAGCGTTGAGGGAAATAACCTCTGCGCTTACTGAACCCGGCACCACTTCAGTGATTTCGCGCAGGCGGTCGTGGAATGATACGTTCGCTTCCTTCGCTACTAAACTAGGATTTGTCGTAACACCCGCAAGAACTCCTAATTCATACGCTTCTTTAATTTCATCAATATTTGCTGTATCAATAAAAAACAACATTTTGAAGAACCTCCCTGGTTAAGAAATTTCTGAACTGTGGAACATGTTTGCGCTTTCTAACGATAGACATAAAACCGCCTGTCAAAGCTGTCAGGCGGTTATGAATTGAATTAAGCTTGGTTTGAAGAACCAAATTCACGCATTTTACCGATAACCGTTGCTTTAATCGCTTCGCGAGCAGGTCCGAGGTATTTACGCGGATCGTATTCGTTTGGCTTTTCTGCTAGTGTTTCGCGAACAGCTTTTGCAGAAGCAATTTGGTTTTCAGTGTTTACGTTGATTTTGGCTGTGCCAAGTGAAATTGATTTTTTAATGTCGTCAGTCGGAATTCCAGTACCGCCGTGAAGAACTAGCGGAAGACCAGTTGATTTACCGATCGCTTCCATTTCTTCGAAACCAAGGTTTGGTTCACCTTTGTAAGGACCGTGAACAGAACCCAATGCAGGTGCAAGGCAGTCGATGCCAGTGCGTTCAACAAGCTCTTGGCACTCTTTAGGGTCAGCGTAGATTACGCCTTCTGCGATAACGTCATCTTCTTGTCCGCCGACTGTTCCAAGCTCAGCTTCAACAGATACGCCGTGGAAATGAGCAAGCTCAACCACTTTTGAAGTTGTTTCTACGTTCTCTTCAAACGGGTGATGAGAAGCGTCGATCATAACAGATGTGAAACCTGCATGAATCGCTTTTGCACAAGATTCAAAGCTTGAACCGTGGTCTAAGTGAATCGCAACAGGAACTGTCACATTATATTCTTCGATAAGTGCTTTCACCATAGCTACGACTGTTTTGAAGCCGCCCATGTAGCGTCCCGCACCTTCTGATACACCAAGAATGACTGGAGATTTTTCCTCTTGAGCAGCTTGTAAAATTGCTTGAGTAAACTCCAGGTTGTTTAAATTAAATTGTCCAACAGCATATCCTTTTTCTTTAGCTGTATTCAACATTTCCGTCATTGAAACTAAAGGCATGTCGAAAGTCCTCCTTATGTAGCCTGATTTGCTTCTAGCGAAAAAAGCTTTCCACCCTAGCATGACCATAAATTCTCGTCATATGTAAATTCTCAGATCGCTTTTTCTCCACCTCTAGGATACCAACTTTTCGACAAATCGGCAACATAATGGCCTGATTCAATTTGTTTCTTATTTTTGTCAGTTTGATTTCAGCGGCAAATATTTTTTTACCGCGTCCCGGATTTCGTCAATATCAAAAGGCTTAGCGAAATGTGTAAGCGCACCCAAGTCTTTTGATTCCTGAATCATATCCAGCTCGCCGTATGCGGTCATGATGATCACACGGATGCTTTCGTCGATAACCTTCATTCGTTTCAGAATCTCAATTCCATCCATACCTGGTATCTTCATATCCAGGAGAACAAGATCAGGGCGCTCCTTTGTTACGATGTCGAGCGCCTGAAGGCCGTTCGCAGCCTGAAACGTCTGATAGCCTTCTTTATTGAATACTTCATTAAGCAAAATACGAATTCCGTATTGATCATCAACGATTAAAATTTTCTCATTCATCATTTTACACCCCAATGTTATGATTTTCGTCAAAAGTAAGCAGTAGTTAATGTATTCTGTTTGATTTTCTCATTTCCTTTAATTATAATAGTCTACTTTCCGACATTTTCTGAGCAATTTCTCTTTTGTTATATACTATATTGTACGTTATAAAGGAGGCTTCACCTATGTTGAAAATATTCACAACGCAATTGACAGGCATTTTTTCACGCATTCAGGATAAGGAATCAGAAGCAATTGAAGATGGGGCCCGGTTGCTTGCGCAGGCCGTGGTCAGCGGACATTCCATTTATTTATATGGAGCGAATGAATTGCAGGGCATTCACTGGGAAGCATCAGCCGGCAGAGAACCATTCCCTTCAATAAAAGTCTTTCCTGACAGCATTGAACATATAACTGAAAGCGACAGGGTGCTCATGTTTTGTTCGAGTCCGGGAACAGAGGAAGAACAGGCGCTTGCGAAAGAGCTGTATGAAAAAGGCGCCGGTGTTGTATGTGTGTCACCCGTTGCGAAGGATCAAAACGGAATTGAACAATATTGCGATGTTCATATTGATACAAAATTAAAAATGCCCCTCGTACCTGATGAAGATGGCACAAGGTACGGATTTCCTTCTTTGATGGTAGGTCTTTACGTGTACCACGCGGTGTCTTTTACATTAAAGGAGATTCTTCAAGAGTATGCTTAATCCATTGTACAGGCCGGATACAGAAAGACCAAATAAAAAAGACTTGCGCGTTTTGAAAAAACGGCAAGTCTTTTTTTATTATTTCTGGTCTGAAGCTTCTACAGAGGCTCCGATAAAGTCTTTGAATAAAGATTGAGGTTTTGTCGGTCTTGATTTAAATTCAGGATGGAACTGGGATGCCACGAACCATGGGTGATCCTTCAGTTCGATGATTTCCACAAGACGTCCGTCCGGGCTTGTGCCTGAGAATACAAAACCGTTTGCTTCCATCTGCTGTCTGAATTCGTTGTTGAACTCGTAGCGGTGGCGATGGCGTTCGTAAACCACTTCATCTTGATACGCTTCAAAGGCTTTTGTTCCTTCTATTAGCTTACAAGGGTAAAGGCCTAAGCGGAGCGTTCCTCCAAGGTCTTCCACATCCTTCTGTTCAGGCAGAAGATCAATGATCGGATATGGCGTTGATGGATCAATTTCAGCTGAATGAGCACCTTCAAGTCCTAACACGTTTCTCGCATATTCGATGGATGCCACTTGCATACCCAAGCAAATACCGAAGAAAGGAACTTTGTTTTCACGCGCGTATTTTGTCGCAATGATTTTTCCTTCCACGCCGCGATCGCCGAATCCGCCGGGAACGATGATGCCGTCTGTGCCGCTTGTCAGCTCATGGATATTGCTTTCTGTCACTTCTTCGGCATTGATCCATTTCACTTTCACATCAGCGTCAAACGCGTAACCCGCGTGGCGAAGTGACTCAACAACAGAAATATAAGCATCTTGAAGCTCTACATATTTGCCCACGAGACCGATTGTCACGGTTTTAGACAAATTGCTTACTCTGTTGACAAGCTCTTTCCACTCTGACATTTCTGCATCCTTACATTCTAAGTTCATATGATTGCAGACAAGTTTATCAAGTCCTTGTTTTTGCAGTTCAAGGGGAATGGAGTACAGGTTGTCCGCATCTTCACATTCAATAACCGCTTTCGTGTCGATGTCACAGAAAAGAGCGATCTTGTCTTTCATATCTTGTGAGATCGGCATTTCAGTGCGGACTACAATGATATTAGGCTGAATGCCTAAGCTTCTTAATTCTTTCACGCTGTGCTGGGTCGGCTTTGTTTTCAATTCTCCCGCAGCTTTAATATAAGGGACGAGTGTACAGTGAATGTACATTACGTTTTCTCGTCCGATGTCACTTTTCATTTGGCGGATCGCTTCAAGGAACGGCAGGGATTCAATATCTCCTACTGTACCTCCGATTTCTGTAATGACAACATCCGCTTTTGTTTCTTTTCCTGCGCGGTAAACACGGTCTTTCAGTTCATTAGTAATATGGGGAATAACTTGAACCGTTCCGCCCAGATAGTCTCCTCTGCGCTCTTTTTTCAGAACCGTGGAGTAGATTTTACCTGTTGTTACGTTGCTGAATTTGTTTAAGTTAATGTCGATAAAACGCTCATAGTGGCCTAAGTCTAAGTCTGTCTCAGCTCCGTCATCTGTAACGAAAACCTCACCGTGCTGGTATGGGCTCATTGTTCCCGGGTCAACGTTGATATACGGGTCGAATTTTTGGATTGTCACATTCAGTCCTCTGTTTTTCAGCAAACGTCCCAATGATGCGGCAACAATACCCTTTCCAAGCGAGGATACAACTCCCCCGGTTACAAAAATATATTTAGTCATTTCGATTGCTCCTCTCTTCGGTCTAAGCTACATTCTTTAAAATGTACCGTTTTATAAAAAATCATTTAGTTTTTTGCTTCTATTTCTAAATGATTATGCAAAGAAAATACCGTTATATAGGGGTGAAAATAAGAAAGCTCCCTTTCAATTTCTTGAAAGGGAGCGTAGTATTCGTATGAATTCCTCTTCTTTTTGAAGAGCCCAAAATACATACTACATAGTTCGACTATGAAAGTCAAGATGGTTTTATTTCGGAAAAAAGAATCCGCCTTCTACTCTTTTTTCTCCTCATCTTCATCTAAGTCTTCTTCTTCATCTTCTTCATCGTCAATTAGATCTTCATCGATGTCTAAGTCTTCTTCTTCGTCATCGTCTTCATCAATATCATCAAATTCGTCAGCCTCAAGATCCAGCTCTTCCTCAACTTCATTCAAATCGATATCATCTTCATCGACCACTTCAAATTCATCAAGGTCAAGATCTTCTTCGACAGCCTTCTTCGCTTTTTTCTTTTTCGCCTTAACGGTCGGCTGCGTTTCTTCATCCAGCTGATCATAAGGATACCAGCTGCGAAGGCCCCAAGTCTGGTCAGACAAAGCCAAGAATCGGCCGTCTATATTTAAGTCTGTATAAAACTGTGCGATCCGGTCTCCCAAATCTTCTTTTTTTACACCGAGCAATGAAGCAATTTCATTTAAAAGCTCCTGAAAAGGAACTGGTTTTTTACTGTCTGAAAACATTTCATAAGCGATTTCAACTAAAGCCATTTCCTTTAGCTGTTCCTGTGAATATTGTTTGATACCCAAGGTCAGACACTCCCTTTCTATTACTTATATGTATCTGTTTTTATCCTATAATAAAAGCGATTTTGTATTGTTCTTAAGACAAACCATACCTCTCATTATAAACAAAATAAAACAGATTATGCTACCCTAAACAGTGTTAATTTAAGATTTTTTAGCGGAGTGCCGCCTTTGGGCTGAACTGGAATGATAGAAACCTGCTTTAATTCGCGAGCATCCTTGAAATCACCAGCCTTTGAATTTCTTGGGTTCCTTCATAGATTTGAGTGATTTTCGCGTCTCGCATGTAGCGTTCAACCGGGTAATCCTTTGTATAGCCGTAACCTCCGAAGATTTGCACGGCTTCTGTTGTAACCGTCATCGCCGTATCCCCCGCTAACAGTTTAGACATCGCGGAAGCTTTTCCATACGGAAGCCCCGAGGATTCCAGCCACGCAGCCTGATAAGTCAGAAGTCTCGAGGCTTCTATCATTGTCGCCATGTCGGCAAGCTTAAAGGCGATGGCCTGCTGCTCTGCAACAGGCTTACCGAACTGTTTTCTTTCCTTTGCATACTGAAGCGCCGCATCTAAGGCGCCTTGAGCAATACCGACAGCTTGCGCCGCAATGCCGTTCCGTCCGCCGTCAAGCGTGCTCATCGCGATCTTGAACCCTTCCCCTTCCTCGCCGAGGCGGTTTTTGGCAGGCACGAGGCAGTCTTCAAAGATAATTTCTGTTGTCGGTGAGGAACGGATGCCGAGTTTTTTTTCTTTTTTGCCTATGGAAAAGCCTTCGAATCCTTTCTCAACGATAAAAGCAGTAACACTTTTTTTCCTTTGTTCAGGGTCAGTGACGGCAAAGACAATGTAAATATCAGCCGCCCCGCCGTTCGTTATAAAGATTTTCGAACCGTTTAATAAATAGTCATCTCCGATTCTTTCAGCGACGGTTTTCATTCCGCCGGCATCTGATCCCGATCCCGCTTCCGTTAAGCCGTAAGCGCCGATCTTCTCTCCGAGGGCAAGCGGTGTAAGATACGTCTGTTTTTGTTCCTCCGTCCCATAAGCATAAAGCGGCCAGCCGCAAAGAGAGGTATGGGCGGAGAGCGTCACCCCCGTTGAAGCGCATACCTTAGAAAGCTCCTCCACCGCAATGACATAGGCAAGATAGTCGCTTCCGATCCCTCCGTATTGTTCAGGCCAAGGTATGCCCGTCAGCCCCAGATCAGCCATCTCTTGAAACAGCCCTCTGTCGAAGCGTTCTTGTTCGTCACGCTCTGCTGCTGACGGGGCTACTTCATTCTTCGCAAAGTCGCGGACCAATTTTCTAATCATTTCATGTTCATCTGATAAATTGAAATTCATAGCTTCTCCTCCGCATTCACTGGTTCACCTTGATGACTGCCAAAGACAGATTGAGCCAGAAGTTCAGCGACATCGTAAGTTCCGACGCGGTCTTCTGCTTCTTTTGCTTTTGTGCCGTCGCCAAGCATCGTGAGGCAATACGGACAGCCTGAACTGATGATTGACGGGTTAACGGATAGCGCCTGTTCTGTCCTGGCGACATTGATTCTGTTGCCCGTTTCTTCCTCCATCCACATTAATCCCCCTCCGGCTCCGCAGCACATTCCGTTTTCCCGGCTGCGCTCCATTTCTGTCAGCCGGACGCCCGGGATTGCTTTTAAAATGGTTCTCGGCGGTTCATACACTTCATTGTACCTGCCCAAATAGCATGAATCATGGAAAGTGATGGTTTCATTTACCGGATGCTTCGGTTTGAGTTTTCCGTTCTTCACCAAGTCGGCCAGCACTTCGGTATGATGAAAGACCTCGCCTTGAAATCCGAAATCAGGATATTCATTTTTAAATAAATTGTATGCGTGCGGGTCGATGGTCACAATTTTTTTCACTTCATTTTTTTCAAATTCAGAAATATTTTTTTCGGCCAGCTCTTGAAATAAAAATTCATTTCCGAGGCGGCGCGGCGTATCTCCTGAGTTTTTTTCTTTATTGCCGAGAATGGCAAATGAAACGCCGGCTTCGTTCAGCAGCTTGGCGAAGGTAACGGCGATTTTTTGGCTCCGGTTATCATATGAACCCATGGAACCGACCCAGAATAAATACTCGAATTCTTTTTCTGCTTTTTTCATTTCTTTCACAGTAGGTATTTCTACGTCTGAAGCTGCGTCCCGCCAGTTTTCGCGTTCTTTGCGGTTCAAGCCCCACGGATTTCCTTGCCTTTCAATGCTTGTCATCGCCCGCTGCGCGTCACTGTCCATTTTTCCTTCAGTAAGAACCAGATAACGGCGGAGGTCGATAATTTTATCCACATGCTCGTTCATGACAGGGCACTGGTCCTCACAATTTCGGCACGTGGTGCAGGCCCAAATTTCTTCCTCTGTAATGACGTCTCCGATTAAGTCCGGACTGTATTCAGCGGCGGCGGCGGCTTCCTTTGATCCGCTTGCGGCAGAAGCGGCTGCAAGCTGATTGCCTTTCGTGTGCTGAAACGCAACCGCAGGCACCCACGGCGATCTCGATGTGACGGCAGCGCCTTTTTCAGTCAGATGGTCTCTCAAACGTAAGATTAAATCCATCGGCGACAGCATCTTTCCGGTGCCGGAAGCCGGGCACATATTGGTGCAGCGGCCGCATTCCACGCACGCATATAAGTCAATAAGCTGGGACTGACGGAAGTCCTCAATATTTCCCACGCCGAAACTTTCTTTTGTTTCATCAGTGAAATCAATCTTCTCAAGCTTGCCCGGCGTTGTCAGTCTGCTGAAAAAGACATTGGCGGGTCCGGCGATTAAATGCGCATGCTTAGATTGAGGCACATATACTAAAAAGCTCAGCAAAATCAATAGATGCGCCCACCAAGCAACATAAAACACCGCGGCCGCTCCGGTCTCTCCTATTCCTCCAAGCAGAAACGCAATGGCCGATGCGATCGGTTCGCTCCAAGAAAGGCTGTGATGGTGCCAGATGAGATTCATTCCGTTTCCAAGTAAAACAGTCAGCATCAGCCCGCCAATGAAAATGAGGACAAGCCCTGATTTAAACCCGCGTTTGAGTCTGACAAGCTTCTCAATGTAGCGCCTGTGAAACGCCCAGAAAACCGCAATTAAGATAAGAAAGGTGACGATTTCCTGAAAGAAGGTAAATACAGGATATACCGGCCCAAGCGGCAATCGCCTGTCCGGAAGCAGTCCTTTTATAATAAAATCCATTGCTCCGAACTGGACGAGAATGAATCCATAGAAAAATAAAACGTGGATGATCCCGCTTTTTTTATCCTTGAGCAGTTTTTTCTGGCCGAACACATTCACCCAAATGCGTTGAAGCCGTTCTTTCAGCCGTTTGTCAAATTGCTCCCTTTGGCCGAGTCTGATATAAGCCAGCCTTGTTTTGATCAAATAAAAAAACAGATAGACAGCGTAAGCGGTTACAAGCAAAAATGCCAGTGTATTCACGACGAGAAAGCCGCTCATTCCGATTCCCCCTTTATTCTCCTTCAGACTCTGATCCCCATTCCGAATCTGTATAAGGTTATCTTTATCATAAATAATGAATGAGTGTTCAGTCAATAATTAAATTTCCTTTCTCTGGGCACACTACAGTTACTTCAGGAAAGGAGTGTCTTGATGAAGGTCTTTTTCGCAATTCTTATTATTCTAATCCTCCTGTTCGCCTTGTTGCTGCTTGATATATTTCTCGGACGGGCGGCTTACAGAAAAAAAGCATATGAGCCTGTTTTTTCAAAGAAAAAAAGCGATATCGAACTGATAGATAACGGAAATGTTCTTTTCCAGCGTCTTATGGATGACATCCGCCAAGCCTCATCTTCTATTCATGTGTTGTTTTTTATCATGAAAAACGATGAGGTCAGCCATGATATGTATGCTTTGCTGAAGGAAAAAGCCAAAACCGGAATGCCCGTATATTTGCTGCTGGACTGGGCCGTCGGACGCACGATAAAAAAAGACACTCTGAAAACGATGAAAAGCGCCGGTGTCCGGGTTTATTTACTTAATCGGCCCGCCTTCCCTTATTTTTTCTTTCGTATGCAAAAACGCAATCATAGAAAGATCTCGGTGATTGACGGGAAAATCGGCTATGTCGGCGGATTTAATATCGCGGGTGAATACCTTGGCAAAAAAGCAAAATTCGGTAATTGGGAAGACTATCACCTGCGAATGACGGGAAAGGGCGTAGCCGACCTTCAAACCGTTTTTTTAGAGGATCTCAAGCGAAATGGCGGTCCTGCTGAAACAGCCTCAGATGTCTTCCCTCAGCTTCCGCAAGGGAATCTCTCTCATACCATCTATGCGAGTGATGGTTTTTCTCTTGAGGAAAGCTATTTGTCACACATCCGTCTTGCCAAGCAGAGCATTATCATATGCACGCCTTATTATATTCCGAGCAAGCGGCTTCAGCAGGCGTTGTTAGAAGCAAGAAAAAACGGCGTATCGGTTACGCTTATTGTCCCTATGAAATCGGATCACCCGCTGGTCAGAGAGGCCGGCTTCACTTACTATGCTGAGCTGTTGGATGCAGGCTGCATGATTTATCGTTTTTATCAAGGATTTTATCATGTGAAAGCAATGGTTATAGATGGCATCATCAGCATTATCGGCACGGCTAATTTTGATAAGCGCAGCTTTTTTTTGAATGAAGAGATGAATGTTGTCATTGATGATGATGCATTTACAAAAACAGTGTTGGAAACCATTGAGCTGGATATCAAAAAATCTGATCTGCTGACGAAAGAACATTATAAAAAGCGTTCAATTCGGCAAAGACCGGCAGAATGGCTCGGCAAAGCGCTATCTTATTTTTTGTGAAGGAGAGATCCTATGATTTTCAGATTTGGGTACGTGTCAAATGCGATGAACCTGTGGGATGCGTCTCCGGCAAAAACGCTGACATTCACCCGTTACGCTGCGCTTTCGAAAACAGAAAGAAAGGAAGCGCTTCTTTATACAACAAAGGCCAATCTGAACAATACCCTGCGGACCATCTATTATACAATCGGCCATGACATCCCGTTATACCGTTTTTCAAGCTCAATCGTACCGCTGGCCACCCATCCCGACGTCATGTGGGATTTTGTCACTCCTTTTCAGAAGGAGTTTCGGGAGATCGGGGAGCTTGTGAAAAAGCACAATCTAAGAACAAGCTTTCATCCCAACCAATTTACGCTGTTTACCAGCCCGAAAGAAACCATTACAAAAAACGCCGTGACCGATATGGCTTATCATTATCATATGCTCGAAGCGATGGAAATTGCTGATCGTTCGGTCATTAATATTCACATCGGCGGAGCTTATGGAGATAAAGCCGGCGCGATTGACCGTTTTCATGAAAATATAAAACAGCTTCCGGAGGAAATAAAACAGCGGATGACGCTTGAAAACGATGATAAAACGTACACAACCGAAGAGACCTTGGCTGTCTGTGAGCAAGAGGGAGTTCCGTTCGTCTTTGATTATCATCACTTTTACGCAAATCCAACGGATGAAGCCGACCTGAATGAAGCGCTGCCCAGGATGATTGAAACGTGGAAAAGAATCGGGTTGCAGCCGAAGGTCCATCTCTCATCTCCCAAATCAGATAACGCCATTCGCAGCCACGCCGATTATGTCGATGCTAATTTTTTGCTGCCGTTATTGGAGCGTTTCAGACAATGGGGAACAAACATTGATTTTATGATTGAGGCCAAGCAAAAAGACCGCGCGCTTCTCCGGCTTCTCGACGAATTAAGCGCAATTCGCGGAGTCAAGCGGATTGGGGGCGGAACATTGCAATGGAAATCGTGATAAATCTTGGATATGGTCATGCAGGTTTAGCGCCTGGACAAAACGGGAATATTCCCTGTAACAAGCGTCATCAATCGAACAGAACAATAGATGGAGGAAAAAAACCATGAAAAACATAAAATCTCTCAAAATCGCCGCACAGGCTTTTACTTTAAAAAATTTGATTCAGCTTTATCAGCTTTGCCATTCAGGAAGCCATGAACTATATATTTACTCTAAAAAAACCATGTGTAAAATTAGAGATTTGATTGAGCTGGAAACATTTAGAATGGCTCATAAAGAAAATGAGTATTTAATTGTAATCGAAGGAAAAAAAGCGGATCATATGATCGAAAAGTTCCAAGGCTTGATTGAGCCGGCAGAAAAACAAGTTCATTAATATTTACATATATAAGAATAGATAAAAGCGCCAATCAACGCTTTTATCTATTCTTTTTTAATCTTAGGTTGTTTCATAATGAAGCTGCGCCGCCTGTCCGAAACGCCGCATATCCGTTAAACGAAGCTTTGTCTCAGTCTGATGCTCATGGAACAGCGGAATGCCGCTTCCCAGCATGACCGGAATCATGGTGATGATAAACTCGTCTATTGCCCCTTCTTTTATCAGCGTATGAGCCAGCTCCGCCCCGCCTGCGATCCAGATGTTGGAGCCTCTCTGTTTTTTTAACCGCTGAATAAAATCTTTCATATCATCATGAATGAATAGGACATGTTCATCTGAAAAACGGTCAGGCGTTTTCGTCAGAACATAACATGTTTTATCCTTGTAAGGAAAATCAGCCGCGAGGACTTTAATATGTTCATATGTACTGCGCCCTAAAATGACAGTATCAATCGTTTGATAAAAATCTCCGTACCCATTGTCGCCCTCTCCTTCAAAGTCATCCAGCCAGTCAATGCTTCCATCTTCTCTTGCGATAAAACCGTCTAGTGAAGCGGCAATGTAGAGAATCGTTTTTCGGTTCATCTTTTCCCTCCTAAATGTGCAGATATAAAAAGCGTATCACATGATCTGTGATACGCCTTAAACATACTCTGCTAATGCACCATTTCCCCGAACTGCGCTTGATGCAGCCTGCTGTAAATGCCTCCTGATGCGATCAATTCACTGTGGTGGCCTTGCTCGGCGATTCCGTCCTTAGTGACGACAACGATCCGGTCGGCGTGTTTAATCGTCGCCAGCCTGTGGGCGATGACAAGCGTTGTCCGTCCTTTTGACAGCTCTTGCAGCGCCTTTTGGATGGCGGCTTCTGTTTCTGTATCAAGTGCGGATGTCGCTTCGTCAAGAATAAGAATAGATGGGTTTTTCAGAAACATTCTGGCAATCGACAAACGCTGCTTTTGGCCTCCCGACAGCTTAACGCCGCGCTCGCCGATAAGCGTGTCCAAGCCTTCTGGATAGCTGTTCACAAGCTCTTCCAGATGGGCTTGTTTGACTGCCTTCCAAATCTCCTCTTCTGATGCTCCCAATCGGCCGTAGGCGATATTTTCCCTCAGTGTTCCGGCAAACAAGAAGACATCCTGCTGGACGATGCCGATCTGCCCGCGGAGAGACGGCACTTTTATCTCTTTAATATTGATCCCGTCTATCGTAATGTCTCCTTCAACGGTCTCATAAAAACGCGGGAGCAAACTGCACAGCGTTGATTTCCCGGCACCGGACGGGCCTACGAACGCCACTGTTTCTCCTGCTTTGATCGACAGGCTGACATTTTTCAAAACATTGCTGTTTTCTTCATATCCAAATGATACATTTTGATATCTGATATCTCCTTTTAACGCAGACACCTCTCTTGCTTGGGGTGAATCCTGAATATCAGGCTCTGTCTCCATCAGCTCCATATAGCTTTTAAAGCCCGCAATTCCCCTCGGATACATTTCAATGATGGCGTTGATTTTGTCAATCGGCCGGAACAGCACATTCGTTAACAGAACAAATGCCACAAATTCCCCGTACGTTAATGATCCGCGAATGACAAACCACGTTCCGCACAGAAGGACAAACAGCGTGACAAACCGTGTCAGCATATAGCTGATTGAGCCGTTTTTCGCCATGATTTTGTATGAGGACAGCTTAGTCAGGCGGAAGCGCTGATTATTTACAGCGAAGCGCTCTTTTTCAAACTCTTCGTTGGCGAACGCTTGAACGAGCCGGATGCCGCCGATATTATTTTCCACCCGCGCACTGAAATCTCCGATGTCCTTGTTCAGCATTGTGAACGCTTTGGTCATCTTTTTGTTGAAATAAAGCGCAAGCCAAATGACGACCGGCATGATGATGAACGTTAATAAAGCGAGCTGCCAGTTAATAAACAGCATAACCCCGAACGCTCCGAGAATCGTCATAATGGCGATGAACAAATCTTCAGGCCCGTGATGCGCGACTTCTCCGATGTACATTAAATCGTTCGTCAGCTTGGACATTAATTTTCCCGTCTTATTGTTGTCATAAAATTTAAAAGACAGCTTTTGAAGATGGTCAAAAAGTGATTTTCTCATATCTGTTTCGATATTGATACCGAGCATATGCCCCCAGTAGGTGACGATATATTGGAGGCCTGAGCTGATTGCGTATACCGCAAACAACGCGATAGAGGTCGCGATGATCAGCCCCCAATCTCTTCCCGGAAGCAATGTATCAATGAAATAATTGACGATCAAAGGAAAACTCAGCTCCATTAACCCGCCTGCAATCGCCGAGAAAAAGTCGAGAAAGAACAATGTTTTATATGGTTTATAGTACGCAAAAAATTGACGCAGCACACAATCTTCCCCCAATGCACGAATAATCGTTGATAAGATTTCTCAATTATACTATACACTGGTTGTTTTGAAAGATAGATTTTCTTTTTCTTACAGGACACCTGAAAATAAGCGGGCAAACGATTCTTTTGTCCGATCGGCCATTCCTCTTTTATAAAAGCCGACAGGGCTGATTTTCTCACTTTCCAGCATATCCTCTTGGAAATGGGTTTCGAGCTCCCGGATCGCTTCGTCATCCGTGAAAAAGACGTTCACTTCAAAATTGAGCTGAAAGCTGCGCATGTCCATGTTCGCGGTGCCGACTGATGCGAGATCTCCATCAATAATCAAGACTTTTTGATGCATAAAGCCTTTTTGGTACGAATACACTTCAATTCCCTCGAGAAGAAGCTCCGGAAAATATGATCTCGACGCGTATTGTGTTAAAAAGCTGTCATTGGTCTCCGGCACCATGACACGAACCTGCACGCCTTTTGTTGCGGCGGCCTTCAGAGCGGTGCGGATCGGTTCATTCGGAACAAAATAAGGCGTTGCAATCCACACTGATTTCGACGCAGATGATATCATTTCATAATAGAGGTCGCTCATGCTTTCCTTCATGTCAGGACCTGTCGCGACAATTTGATAAATGCCGCCGCCCTCCGTAGGGACCGGCGTATTGTATGCTTTTTGATCGATCAGCACTTCATTTGATATGTATTCCCAATCAAGCATAAAGATGGCGTGAAGCGTTTGCACAATTTCTCCTTCCAGCCGCAGGTGTGTATCTCTCCAAAACCCGATGCCCTGATCACTGCCGATATATTCTTTTCCGACATTCAATCCGCCGACAAAACCGACCTTGCCGTCTATGACCACGATTTTCCGGTGATTTCTGAAGTTGAGTTTCTGGTTGAAAAATCCGTACTTCAACGGGGAAAACGGAACGATGTCTACACCCGCTTCTTTCAGTTTGACGATGTCCTTCCCCGCCAATTTGATGCTTCCCGCCGCGTCGTATAAAAACCGCACCTCTACACCCTGGCGCGCTTTTTCGATCATAATATCCATCATGCCATGGCCAAGCATATCTGACTTAAACATGTAGTATTCAATATGTATATAAGACTCCGCTTCACGCATCGCTTTGAAAATCTCGGGAAAAGTTTCTTCCCCGTTTTTCAGCACTTTTATATTACTTTTCGTATTGATATTCATATGTGCGGCCCTGATCGAATAAGTAAAGAATCTTTCTTGATTGTCCTTAAGACCCGTCACTTCAGGCGTTTCCTCCATATCAAACAGCATGCGGAGCTTTTCTCTATTGTACATTCGCTTTGTTTTAAAAAGCTTGCCCTTCACATAGAGCTGTCCGGAAAACAGATAGAACATGTAGCCTGCGATCGGAAAAAAGACGAGGATATGTATCCATAACAGCGTATGCTGAGATGTTCGGTTTTCAAGAATTAAGGAATAAATACTGAAAAGAATGATGCTGACATAACATAGCAAACCTCCGTAAAACTCCAGCCTGGAAACCGGAAAAAACCATATGATGTACGCCCCGATGAGCATAATGTATAAAAAGAAAAATTCCAGTCTCCTTTTGAGCATCTGTATTCTCTCCAATCTGATCCGATTACCTCCGTATTTCCTCTTATTTCTAACTTTTAAACCTTTCTATGAAAAAAAGCCCCCTCGCTCTGGGCGAAAAGGCTTATGATGAGGCTTCCTGCGACTGGCCCGGACTTATGTTTTTAAGCAAGGTCCAGGAAATATTACTATTTTAATATATAAAAATAACAGTTTTTTTACTGACAAGCAAACACCTTCTCAGCAAATGTCTTACATTTTTATTTTTCTATATAACATTTCGCTTCGGTGCATCCTTACACCGAACCCCCCCTTTATCTGACTAAGGGGGGTTCTTTTACATATGCTGCATGTTTCGTTTTGAACGTTTGCGATACACAACATAGCTGCGGGTCAGATACTTGATCGGCAGGCTGAACACATGAACCAATCTCGTAAATGGCCACATGATAAAAACAATGTATCCCATGATGATATGAAGCTTAAACCATAGGGGGACACTCTCCATCAGGGAAGCGTCAGCCCGGAACAAAAAGATTTGCCTGAACCACGGCCCGACTGTTGTCCTGTAATCAAATCCTTTAGAATCTATGTTTAAAAACGTCGCCGCTACACCTGAAATCATCACAAATAATAACAGGAACAGCGTGAGAATATCTGATGCAGAGCTTGTTTTCCGGATTCTTTTGTCGAACAGCCTTCTAAATGTCAAAATGAAGAGTCCAGTCAATGCAGTGATCCCCGCTGGCAACCCTACCGCAATCGCCATTTTGTGATAAATATGTTCTGTGACGCCAATAGCATGGTAAAAGCCTTCAGGGATTAAAATTCCCATGATATGTCCGCCAATGACAAATAACATCCCCCAATGAAAGAGAGTGCTGCCTACCGCTAGCTTTTTCTTTTCTAACAGCTCGCTTGATTTGGCGGTCCAGCCAAACTGGTCATGTTGATAACGATAAATATGCCCGCCTATAAATATCGTAAACACAATGTACGGCATGATGACCCAGAGGATCTGCCCGCTCATGTTCGGACAGTCCCTTCACTGCTTTCATACACGCCGATGTCTTGCAGCGCGGTCAGCAGCACATCTAACAGTGAAGCATATATACTATGGTTTTCATTTAGACGGGATGTGAGCTCCTGCAAATTAGACAGATATTTCTCAAACACACTCCTCGCCGCCTCGATCTCCGCAATGGCCGCGAATTCCAGCATAAGCGGCAGATAATCGGGAAGTTCTTTCTCTGTCGGGAGGAAGCCGGATTGCTGATATGTGTTTTTCAAATGAAGCAATTCAATGCCGCGTTCCCTTTGTTCACCTGAATTGAAGTAGGTGACGTACATATTCGTTTTTTTCCCAAAATCGAACGTGTATACATAATGTTCAATCAGCGCTTCTTGAGAAAAGCCGGCCGATGTCTTTAAAAAGTGAAACAGCTTCTCCCGGATTTGCTGATTTTCGATCTCGCGGATAAGATCTTGCCATTCAGAATGTTCGGTTCTCCACTCTTCATCAGGATAAGAGAGAAAATAGGAAAGCGCTGAGAAAATCATTTGCCGGTCTGTGGTGTTCATCGTGTTACACCTCATTTTTCATAGGTTATAAACAAGAGCCTGGGCCGCCTGAAAATGACAAGCCGCAGCTGCCTTGTTCAGCATATAAGTCTGCAACTTCTTCACGGTGGCTGCTTGGAATCACAAAGCGGTCATCATATTTGGCAATCGCAAGCAGCCGATACATGTCTTCGATTTGTTCTTCTGTTAGTCCGACACTGGAGATCAATGCCGGGTCGATCGGCTTTTTCGTTTGTACCGCTCTCATGTACTGGCGCATGACAGACATTTTCTTTAATGTTGTTCGAATATGATCCGTGTCGCCCGCTGTTAATAATTGAGCCAAGTATTCAATCGGAATTCTCATTTGATTGATGGCCGGAAAAATGTCTTCCGCTGTTTGACGGCTTCCTTTTCCTTCAAAGACATTCATGATTGGACTCAGTGGCGGAATGTACCAAACCATCGGCAATGTGCGGTATTCGGGGTGAAGCGGCAGCGCTATTTTCCAGTCGATGATCATTTTATAGATTGGCGATTGCTGCGCAGCTTCAATCCATTCAGCCGGGATGCCCTGTTCCTTCGCTTGTTCAGCGACAGCAGGGTCATTCGGATCAAGGAACACTTCCAGCTGAGATTGATAGAGATCCTTCTCATTTTCAGTCGATGCCGCTTCCTCCACCTTATCCGCGTCATAAAGCATAACGCCCAGATAACGGATTCTGCCCACACATGTCTCGGAACAAATGGTCGGCAGCCCCGCTTCTAATCGCGGAAAGCAGAGGGTGCATTTTTCGGCTTTATTCGTCTGCCAGTTAAAATATACTTTTTTATAAGGACAGGAAGAGACACAGTATCTCCATGAACGGCATGCGTTTTGATCCACCAGCACGATACCGTCTTCCTCGCGTTTATACATGGCGCCTGACGGACAAGATGAGACACACGCCGGGTTGATGCAGTGTTCACAGATGCGCGGAAGATACATCATAAAAACTTCATCGAATTCTGTTTTGATAGACTCCTCCATCTTTTGAACATTCGGATCTTCAAGTCCCGTAATATGTCCGCCCGCCAGATCATCCTCCCAGTTTGGCCCCCACTCGATATTCATAAAGTCTCCCGTCAATGCCGATTTAGGACGCGCCACGGGCTGGTGTTTTTTCTGCGGGCTGTTCGTTAATGTTTCATAATCATAGTTCCAAGGTTCATAGTAATCATCAATTGTAGGCTGATTCGGGTTATAGAAAAGGCTGGCAAGACGGTTGGTTTTCGGTCCTGATTTCAGCTCAAGCTTTCCTTTTTTTAATGTCCATCCGCCTTTATATTTGTCTTGGTCCTCCCATTGCTTCGGATAGCCGATGCCAGGTTTTGTTTCTACATTATTGAAGTACATATATTCCGCTCCGGAACGGTTTGTCCACGTGTTTTTGCAGGTCACGCTGCATGTGTGGCAGCCGATGCATTTATCTAAATTCATGACCATTCCGATTTGCGCTTTAATCTTCAAGCCAATCGACCTCCTTCAGCTTGCGGATGACCACATTCAGATCACGCTGGTTCCCAGTTGGGCCGTAGTAATTAAATCCGTAGCTAAGCTGAGCATAGCCGCCGATCATTTGTGTCGGTTTAACATGAATCCTAGTCGGACTGTTATGGGTGCCGCCGCGGTTATTCGTCAGTTTTGTGCCGGGTACGTTGATGTGGCGGTCTTGTGCATGGTGCATAAACGCCATCCCTTTAGGAATACGGTGAGAAAGAACGGCTCTCGCTACGACAACGCCATTTCGGTTGAAGCATTCAATCCAATCGTTATCTCTGATATCTGTGTCCTCTGCATCATCTTTATTCATCCACACTGTCGGCCCTCCGCGGAATAGCGTCAGCATCGGTAATGAATCAAAGTACATGCTGTGGACGGACCATTTGTTATGCGGCGTTAAATAATTGAGAACGATTTCTTTCCCCTCTTGATCAGGCCGTTTACTCAGAAACGGGCGATGCTGAAGGATCGGTTTAAATGTCGCCATCGTTTCTCCGAACTCCATCATCAGTTCATGATCGACATAGTAAGACTGTCTGCCCGTCAGCGTCCGCCAAGGGATTAATTTTTCCACATTTGTCGTAAACGGCGAGTACCTGCGTCCCCCTTTTTCTGAGCCTGTAAATGCCGGAGACGTGATGACCGTTTTTGGCTGAGCGGTAATTTGTTCGAACGTAAAGCATTCTTCTTCCCGCTCTTCAGCCAGGTCTTTTAACTTCAGGTTTGTTATGTCTTCAAGTGATTCCCATGCTTTCACCGCAACTTTTCCATTCGAAGTGGAAGAAAGGGTTAAAATGGCTTCTGCCGTCTGCTTCGCCTCACTTATATTCGGACATCCCTTTGCGACGCTGTCTGAAGTAATTTTTCCCAATCTTTTTTTGAGTGATTCATATTCTTCGGCTATCGACCACCTCATCCCTTTTGTTCCACTCGGTTTTAGGGCGGCATTAGGGCCGAGTGCGGTCATTTTATGAAAGATTTGTTTATAGTCCCGTTCAACAACATGAATGTTCGGCATCGTTTTCCCCGGAACGGCGTCGCATTCGCCTTTGCTCCAGTCATTGATTTTTCCGAAAGGCTGCGCCATTTCCTGCATAGTGTCGTGGAGGAGCGGCGTCGCGACAGCTTCTTTAACCGACTCCATCTCCACTTCTTCAGCCAAGTCGGATATGGCTTTTGATAATGCTTTAAAAATATCCCAGTCTGACTTGGATTCCCAAGGCGCTGAGATGGCCGGAGCAAAAGGATGAATAAACGGATGCATATCCGTACTGCTGAGATCATGTTTTTCATACCAAGTCGCCGCCGGAAGCACGATATCGGAATACAATGCCGTTCCAGCCATTCGAAAATCGAGATTGATTAATAGGTCGAGCTTTCCTTCCGGTGCTTGATCATGCCATTTGATTTCTTCCGGACGGATGCTGTCGCTGTCGTCATTCATCAATCCGTTTGTCGTCCCCAAGAGATGCTTAAGAAAATATTCATGTCCTTTTCCCGAACTTGAGATCAGATTCGCTCTCCATACAAAGAGATTTCTCGGGAAATTGGCTTCATCGTCAGGATCTTCAATGGCAAATTTCAGTTTTTTGTCTTGGAGCTGACCGGCCACATAAGCACCAACATCTTCAGGCGTTTTTGCACCCGCTTTTTCAGCTTCCTTGTAAAGATCAATTCCGTTTTTATTAAACGTCGGGTAAGACGGGAGCCACCCTAATCTTGCCGCCAGCACATTGTAGTCGGCGTGATGCTTGTAGCGGGAGGATGTTGCGATCGGAGAAGCCAAGTCACTGATCGGCTGATCCTCGTAGCGCCACTGGTCTGTCGCAAAGTAGAAGAATGATGTGCCGTTTTGCAGCTTTGGCGCCCCCTCCCAGTCCTTTGCATTGGCAATCGTCTGCCAGCCTTCAGCCGGGCGAAGCTTTTCCTGCCCCACATAGTGAGCCCATCCGCCCCCGTTTACACCTTGGGCGCCGACTAATAAAACAAGATTTAAAACCGCCCGGTAAATCGTGTCAGAGTTGAACCAATGGTTAATTCCCGCCCCTACGATAATCATTGACCGTCCGTCTGTATCGATCGCATTTTGGGCAAATTCTCTGGCAATGTTAACGACCATCTCCCTTTTGATCCCTGTTACCTGTTCTTGCCAAGCGGGTGTAAACGGCTCAGCATCATCAAAAGAGGCGGCTGATTTCTGCCCGATTCCCCGATTGACGCCATAGTTTGCCAGAATTAAATCAAAAACGGTTGTGACATATACGTCTTCATTATTCAGGTTTAGTTTCTTAATGGGAAGATCGCGCTCAAGCACTCTGTTTCCCTCATTTGAGAAATAAGGGATTCGAACTGTGCCGATTTCGTCTTCTATTCCGAGCACTGACAGCCTCGGTTCAATTTGTTCCCCTGTTTCTTCATCTGCCATGTGCAGATTCCATTTCTTTTGGCCGTCCCATCGTGATCCCATTGTTCCTTGCGGTATCGCAAATGCGTTTGTACGTTCATTCCACACAGCAGGCTTCCACTGATCATGCTCTGTTTGCCGTCCGATGTCCTTCGCATGGAGAAAACGTCCGGCTGTATAAGCGCCATCTTCTTTTGACAAGGTGACAAAAAACGGGAAATCTGTGTATTGCTTCGCATAATCGATGAAACGCTCTGTTTCTTGGTTCACGTAAAATTCTTGCAGGATGACATGCCCCATTGCCATCGCAAGCGCGCCGTCTGTTCCCTGTCGGATGCTCAGCCAGTCATCCGCAAATTTTGACGATTCCGCAAAATCCGGACTGATTGAGATGACTTTTGCTCCTTTATAGCGGGCTTCTGCCAAAAAGTGCGCATCAGGCGTCCTTGTGAGCGGGACATTGGAGCCCCATGTGATGATATAGCCCGAATTGTACCAGTCACTGCTTTCCGGCACGTCTGTCTGGTCTCCCCAGATTTGCGGAGACGCTGGAGGAAGATCCGCATACCAATCATAAAAACTCAGCATAGGACCGCCTATTAAAGACATAAACCGCGAGCCTGACGCGTGGCTGATCATTGACATGGCGGGAATCGGAGAAAACCCGACGTTGCGGTCAGGGCCGTATTTCATAACTGTATATAATAGAGAAGCAGAAATCAGTTTCAGCACCTCCGGCCACTCAGCTCGCACAAAACCGCCTTTTCCTCTCGCCTGTTTATAGGACTTCGCTTTTTCCGGATGCTCAACGATAGATTTCCATGCTTCCAATGGATTTTTGTGTGTTTGCAATGCTTCCCGCCACATAGTAATCAGCACACCGCGAACGTATGGATATTTGACACGCAGCGGGCTGTAGATATACCAGGAAAAACTTGCCCCGCGGGGACAGCCCCTTGGCTCGAAGTCAGGCATATCAGGACCGGTTGAAGGATAATTCAAATTTTGCCCTTCCCACGTGACGATGCCGTTTTTCACATAAATATTCCAGCTGCAAGATCCCGTGCAGTTGACTCCGTGGGTGGAGCGGACAACTTTATCGTACTGCCATCTGTTTCTATATACATTCTCCCAATCGCGATCTTCGTATGTTGTTTGACTATGTTTATTAGAATGATGCTCAATAGGAGAAAAATAGTTTAGTCTCCTGAACAGCGGACTCATTTTCTTCTTTTTCATCGATGCTTCACTCCTTTGAGTCAGGTGATTCTCATTTCACTATATACAGAGGCAGCATCTTCCCTTGTGAACTTTGTCACATACACCCCTTATTTCACAAATTTTTCACATTCAAGATTCAAAAAAACCCGGTTCCTGGTTAGGAATCGGGAGTGATGTTTTCATCCTGAGATGTATGCAGATAACGTAAAAATAACTGGTAGGAAAAAAAGAGATTCTCCTGAAGCATGACCAGAAAATTCGTCTGCAGCTGCGGATGATAGGTCATTATTTTTTTAAATATGTAAAAAGGAATTTCCAACACGAGTGTGTCTTCAGATGTTTTGACTGAAATGAAAGGAGATAAAAGCAGCTCGCCATTTTGATCAATGGGGAACACATCACCTTTTTTCCAAAATGCTATGGCGCGCGATCCTTCAGGCAGTCTGCTGTCAATAAAACGAATGCTGCCTTTTAATACAAAATAAACTGATTGTGAATGCAAAAAAGATGGAGACTGATCAGATGAGCAACGGATGAACTTCCCGTTATTCAGTAATGTTTCGACAATGGGAAGAGATACTTGTTTAAACATTGGAAGACGTTTCAGAAATAATAAATAGTCACACTGATTCATAGGAATGCCTCCTGTGATAAGGATAGCTTTAGTGTATATTGATTGAAACAATACAGCAGTGATGTAATTCACAGAAATTATGATAAATGTCACTTATCGGAAGAATGATTGCTTTTATAATGATACAGAAAGGGGTGTTTCAATGAAGATGCTCATTCCGAAGCAGCACGGTGCATGGGCTATGCTGTTGATTCCGTTTTGCCTCGGTATGGTGAAGGGAGGTCCCGTTCTATGGCATATCCCGCTATTTACGGGCTGGCTATTTCTCTATTTGACCGTTTACCCCATTACCTTGGCGGTGAAAAAGAAAAAAACAAAAGATTATCAAAAATGGATTTTTTATTACGGCATTGCAGCCTGCTGCTCTATCATTGCCGTTGTCATCCATAATCCTGCGTTCATCTGGCTCGGCTTCTCTTTGTTTCCGCTGTTCTTCGTTCATGTCTATTATGCCCGCCGAAAAAACGAAAGAGCGCTTCTGAATGATATTGCGGGAGTCTTGTTCTTTAGTACAGGCGGATTTGCCAGCTGCTGGCTGGGGGCGGGAAGCCTTGACGGCTGGGCATGGTTTATTTTCGCGCAATCCAGCTTATTTTTTATCGGAAGTTCCTTTTATGTGAAGTCTATGATCCGGGAGAAAAACAACAAAACATTTGCATACTGTTCATGGGGATATCACCTGCTTCTTCCCTTTCTTTCTATATTTCTCGGAGCAAGCTGGGGGGCTCTCGCTTTTATTCCAAGCAGTTTGAGAGCATGGTTCTTACACGGAAAGGAGCGATCTATTAAGACGATCGGCATTCTTGAAATCGTGAACGCGTGCTTCTTTTTCGCAGTCATGTGTATTTTTTTAACAAGATAAAACAAGGACTGAAGTTTGCAGTCCTTGTTTATTTCTTGATTAATCGATATTGCAGATATCCAGCGGGCAATTTTCGCACTCAATTTCACATCTTAAGTAGTCCCGCTGATGCAATACAATCTTTCCGGATTCCTCAATTGAAATGATTCCTTGTTTACGAAGATCACCCAGCATGCGATTGACACTCTCTCTTGCAGCCGCACAAAACTTCGCCAAATCATGGTTCGTCAGTGCAATGTTTATAAGAATTCCGTCGCTTCGTTTCACCCCATAGCTATTTGACAAACGAATGAGTGTGGAATAAAGCGCCCCTTTTTTGCCATGAAGAAGAAGGTCACGGATTTTGGACTGAATTTTTCGCAGGTGGGTGCTCATCCATTTCATAAATTCAAATGTCAAAGCACCGTTTTGAACCAATTCCTTTTCCAGTTTGTTTTTATTGATGACGAACACTTCACCGTCTGCTAACACTTTTGCACTCAGCATATATCTCGGCTCTTCTGTAAAAAGTGTTAATTCCCCGACAATATCATTTTTTTGGCATATCCTGAGCGTCAGATCCTTGCCGTCAGACGTCAGTTTGCCAATTTCAATGAGTCCTGATTGAATCAGATAAAGCTCTTTTGCATCCATTCCTTCTTGAAACAGAAACGTGTTTTTTTCAATTCTTCTTTTTGTACTGATTGATTCCAGCAATTGATGCAGATCTTGTGAGAGAAGATCCTTATCAGATTTTCGAACAGAGAGAAAATTCATGAGCTCACCTCGAAGATAGTCACGTTGTGTATTTCTATTGTAACGTGAATCGATTTGCATCATTTTAAAAAAACTTACAATCTCGTGAATTCCCCAAACGCCGGCTTCCCATTAGTTTACGCTGTGCCCATTTCTCTCAGTGTGCGTTTTCATCCTTTCCTGCCAATACATCCAGATGACAATGACAAAGCTGGCTAAAGCAGCTTCCGAGAGCGCCATAAATCCGATTGCATATTGTCCTGTCGCTTGAAATACGCTTGCCAGGATCAGCGGCGGAAAGAATCCTCCTAATCCCCCCATGGCAGAAACAATACCGTTTGCAATCCCCGCTTGTTTTGAGAAATAAAAAGGCACCAATTTAAAAACTGTTCCGTTTCCAATTCCTGAACAGACAGCAACCGTTAACGCCCCAAAAGCGTAAATGCCGAGACTCGGAGAAAACGACAAGATAATGCCCGATAATGTCAGACCCGCGAAGACGTACATTAACATTCTAAGCGGGCTCACCTTATCTGCCAAATATCCGCCAACAGGTCTGAGAAGCGTGGATACAGCAATAAAACCTGCCGTTCTAAACCCGGCATCCACAGGACTAAGACCAAAGTGCTGAACAAGAAAGTTAGGAAGATAAATGGTAAAGGCAACGAACGCGCCAAATGTTATAAAATAAAAAAGGCTTAAGAACCACAACAGATGATTTCGGTAAACGGCTTTTATTTGAACCTTTACGGAAACTTTGACTTTCTTCTCGTTTCGATCGCCCAGGAAAAAGTGCAGCAAAGCAAATAAAGCCAGCAAGACCATATACATTTGCACCGTACTCTTCCATCCCACAGATTGAGCTACAACAGGAGCTGCAAACGTTGTGATGGCGGTTCCGATATTGCCAGCGCCATAAATGCCGTTTATAAAACCGTGTTTTTCCTTAGGATAATACTTCGGAAGAGATGTCACCCCAATGGAGAAAACCGCTCCTCCAATCCCCAAGAAAAAACCGCCCACGGCCAAATCAAACACAGAATCTGCGATACTGATCCAAAACACAGGAAACAAAAGCAATAGAAAGCTGATCATAAAAGTCATCCGCGCGCCAAACCTGTTTGTGTAATATCCCAAAGGAATGCGGAGAAGCGATCCCAGAATGACAGGTATGGCCGTAACTAGCGAAATATCGCCGGCGCTCAAATGAATATCAGATGACATTTGAGAAATTAATGAAGAAATCAAAACCCAAACCATAAATCCTGCCACCAAACTGCATGACTGTAACGATAATTGAATGTTTTGACGTTTAAGCATTCGCCTTGCCCCTTTCAATGATTCAATAATCAGTCTTATCATACAAAAACTCGGTGAATAGGATTGTGAAGTACATCACACGTTTTTTTAACAAAAAAGGACAAAGCCCAAGGCTTTGTCCTTTCATCTTCATTACATTTTTTCAGGAGCCGAAACGCCAATCAACTGAAGCGCATTATTCAGCGTGATTTGGGTTGCTTTCATTAAAGCTAAGCGTGCGCGGCTTTTCTCTTCATTTTCAGGATCGATTACCTTTTCCGCATTATAGAAGCTGTGAAGAGAAGATGCCAAGTCATAAATATAGTTCGTCACGCGGTGCGGAATGCGTTTTTCCGCCGCTTCCGCCACTGCTTCAGGGAAGCCGCCGATCGTTTTCAGCAAATCGTATTCTTTTTCAGAATTGACGGCGCTAAAGTCAAGATCAGCCGCAGGCGTTAATCCCTGCTCTTCTCCTTGGCGAAGCATACTGCAGATTCTCGCGTGAGCGTATTGCGCGTAATACACCGGATTGTCATTTGAAGTGGACACCGCAAGATCCAAGTCAAAATCCATATGTGTATCGGCACTGCGCATCGCGAAGAAATAACGGACGGCGTCTAAGCCGACTTCTTCAATCAAGTCGCGCATCGTTACCGCTTTTCCTGTACGCTTGCTCATTTTCATTTTCTCGCCGTTTTTATATAGATGCACGAGCTGAATGATTTCTACTTCTAACGTTCCTTTTTGATAGCCAAGCGCCTCAATGGCCGCTTTCATCCGCGGAATATAGCCGTGGTGATCTGCGCCCCAAACGTTGATCAGCTTATCGAATCCGCGGTCTAGCTTGTCCTTATGGTAAGCGATATCAGGCAGCAAATAAGTGTAAGTGCCGTCTTTTTTAATCAAAACACGGTCTTTGTCATCGCCGAATGTTGTTGAGCGGAACCATGTTGCGCCGTCTTCTTCATACACGTGGCCTTGTTTGCGCAGTGCTTCGAGCGCCTTGTCGATTTTTCCGTTTTCGTACAGTGACGTTTCAGAATACCAGACATTAAACGGCACGCGGAAATTTTCTAAGTCTACACGAAGCTTTTCCAACTCATACTTCAAGCCGTATTCGCGGAAGAACTTCTGTCTTTCGCTCTCTTCTTCTTTGACAAAGCGATCTCCGTATTCTTCAGCGAGACGCTTTCCGATTGCGATAATATCCTCGCCGCGGTATCCGTCCTCAGGCATTTCTTTTTCAAGGCCGAGCGCTTCAAAGTAACGGACTTCGACAGAAAGCGCCAAGTTGTTAATTTGATTTCCCGCGTCATTGATATAATATTCGCGGCTTACATCATATCCGGCTTTAGCCAGCACATTGCACAGAGAATCGCCGACGGCTGCTCCGCGCGCATGGCCTAAATGAAGATCGCCCGTCGGATTCGCAGATACGAATTCCACTTGGATGCGCTCGCCGTTTCCGATATTTGTTTCCCCGTATGCTTCCCCCGCTTCCAATACAGATGGGATCAGCTTCGTTAAATATTGATTATCCATATAGAAATTGATAAATCCAGGGCCTGCGATATCAAGCTTTTCAATTGAAGCCTTTCCTTTATCAAAAGAAGCTACAATATCCTCAGCGATTTGGCGCGGGGCTTTTTTTGCGATTCTTGCCAGCTGCATCGCCATGTTCGTTGAATAATCACCATGTGTTTTATCTTTCGGTGTCTCTAAAATGACATTTGGAATCTGGTTTTCTTCAGCCAATCCCGCTTTCAGAACGGCTGCTTTAATTTCCTCTTTCAGCACGTCCTTCATTTGTTCCGCAATATTCATGCGTCAAGTCCTCCCTCATACGTGATCGTCATATTATGTAAATGCTGCTGTTCGTCTCCAACATGCATATCATAAGCTATGCTGATACGGCCTCTTTCTTTGCCGATGTCAGACTGAATTGATTTTGTGCTTGTAGTCAGCTCAAGTTCGCCAAATGACATTTTATATTTGGCAATGGTAGAGGCTCCCGGCACAAACCGCTGATTCATTTTCACTGCGCCTGACCTCATGACAAACACTTCGCCCTCGCTTACTTTCACAATCGTTTTCACTTTGCCCAAATCGTGTTCTTCATAATAAGAAAGATACACTTTATTTTGTTTCACATGATAAGATCCGGAGGTGCGGAACTCAATGACCTCTTCTTTCCCGTCATCCGCAATCACAGATTTTACATGGAGCGTTATCGGTGTCTCTTGTTTCATGCTGACACGTCCTTTTCATCATTCCACTTTGACTTGAATAGTATAATCATTCGCTATTTAAAGTTCAACTGCTTCTATCTTACCATCATTACTCATCAGATTTGAAGATAAACCTCATAAAAAGCAATTAATGAAAAGAAGAGCATTTAAATAGAAATTAATGCCGTTTTGATTGTTGAATTTTTCTGTAATCTATCTAATATTTTTCACATTTTCTTCAAAATATACATATTGAAAAGGTAATTTGATAGTTTTAAGATTAAATTACATCAGAGATCTGCTGGAGAAATTAAACAACGGAGGATTTCTATTATGAAAAAAGCTGTCATTGTAGAAAACAAAGGTTGTGCAACATGTTCAATCGGAGCTGCTTGTTTAGTGGACGGACCTATTCCAGACTTTGAAATCGCAGGTGCAACAGGGCTATTCGGTTTATGGGGATAAAGCATTTCCTAAAAGAGGCATAGTAAATTACTGTGCCTCTTTTAGGAAAGTATTTTTACTTTCTAACTACTCCTTAGTTATACATACATGTTTTCTCATTATTTGGATCATATGTATAGGAGATGGTATTTTTGCTTATAGAGCGGATGTTTCCATTTATCAATGAAAGTGTAAGAGTTCACCAGCTTCCTGAGGGCGGAGTATTAGAAATTGATTATATGCGTGATAATGTCTCAATCTCTGATTTTGAATACTTGGATCTCAATAAAACGGCTTACGAGCTTTGTATGCTGATGGACGGGCAAAAAACGGCAGAACAAATATTAGAATACCAATGCGCGACGTACAATGAATCCCCCGAAGACCACAAGGATTGGTATTATGAAATGCTCGACATGCTGCTGAACAAGCAGGTTATTCGGCTTACAGACCAGCCCGAATATCAGCGCATCACCACAAGCGGGAGCAGCAACTTCCCGATGCCGCTGCATGCGACCTTTGAGCTGACCCACCGCTGTAATTTAAAATGCGCCCACTGTTATTTAGAAAGCTCGCCTGAAGCGCTGGGAACGGTATCTCTTGAACAATTCAAGAAAACAGCGGATATGCTGTACGAAAAAGGTGTCTTAACATGTGAAATAACGGGCGGAGAGATTTTTGTCCACCCGAACGCCAATGAACTTCTTGAGTATGTATTAAAGAAATTTAAAAAGGTTGCCGTCTTAACAAACGGGACGCTGATGCGAAAAGAAAGCCTGGAGATTTTAAAAGCATACAAGCAAAAGATCATCGTCGGTATTTCACTGGACAGTGTCCATTCTGAAGTCCACGATTCCTTTAGAGGGAGAAAAGGCTCTTTTGCCCAAACCTGTAAAACGATAAAATTATTGAGTGATCACGGTATTTTTGTCAGAGTCGCCATGTCGGTTTTCGAAAAAAACATGTGGGAAATCCACGATATGGCCCAAAAGGTACGGGGACTTGGTGCGAAAGCGTTCTCTTACAATTGGGTTGATGATTTCGGAAGAGGCAGAGATATTGTCCATCCGACGAAAGATGCCGAACAGCACTGCAAATTTATGGAGTACGAGCAAAATGTCATTGATGAATTTAAAGATTTGATCCCGATCATTCCGTATGAAAGAAAACGCGCGGCGAACTGCGGCGCCGGCTGGAAATCAATTGTGATCAGCCCGTTCGGAGAAGTACGCCCGTGCGCGCTCTTCCCGAAGGAATTTTCATTGGGAAATATATTTCATGATTCATATGAAAGCATCTTTGATTCCGCTCTCGTCCATAAACTATGGAAAGCGCAGGCGCCAAGGATGACACAGATCTGCGCCGAGAATTTTTTGAGGTGATCGGCCATGAATAATGTGTTCCGGATCCCTTACCCTGCTGTTCAAACAGCTTTACGGACGGCAAGGGACAAAGGATGCCATTCGCATCACCGCCGGACTTGCTGTTCTGGCTTTGTTTGAAATCGGGCTGATCCGGCAGGCGGGCATTGATGAGTCGATTTTAGGAAAAACATATGTCACACTCGCACTTCTTTTTATGAATGTGTATATGGTATTTATTTCCGTTTCTTCACAATGGAAAGAATCTTACATGAAGCTGAGCTGTCTTTTGCCAATCTCGTCACGGAGCTTTTGGCTGGCTCAAAGTGTCGTTTTGTTTGTGGATACTTGTTTGAGAAGAACGTTATTCTTTTTTTTTACCGTTGTTTTTATTTGGAACCGGCACGCTGTCAGGGACGGAAACGTTATTTTGGCTCGGCAAGTTTTCGTTTTTCACAGTCTACTCCATTCTATTAGGCGTTCTGTTAAGCAACCTTTTCGTCAAAAAGAAGAGATCTGTGTTCCTGCTGCATGCGGCGGCATTTGCCTGTATCTGCGACAGCGTGGTTTTTATGCCCGCTGTGACGATCCCATTATGCGCGGTTCACATGGTATGGGGCGTTTTCTTTGATTTTTCCTCCTTTCTGCAGGTGCCTCATCAGCAGAACAAGATGCATTCATTCATGCGGAGTGTTCGGGGGAAACATGGACCGGATTACATATAGGAGCACTCCCCGATAAAAACGATCTTTTTACATTGCAAATGTATTGGGACATCGTCTCCCTCGTTCTTTTTCATATAGATTCGCCGTTGTTTCAAGAAATCCGGCAAACGCGCCTCCTTAATATCCAAAGCATATCAGCGGAAAGTCACATGTCAGAAGATGGCGGCTTTTTGATCCTTGACAGTAAAGGGGCACATTCTTCAGCCTATATCGATGTAGCGGCGTACTATGTGATGCAGCAGAAATGTCAGGCGGAAGCTTGGCTTGAGTACGGCAAGGAATCTTTGCTGAACGCGATTATCTATGACAGTGATTATGTGCGTAAATGCTTTGAATGGGCGGCTGAATGTGAGCGGTATGATTGCTCTTTTTTCGAGCTTTATCGGCTGATTCAAAACATGACTGTACAGGATTTTTTATATCTTATTGATACAGTGGCTTCTGCTAAAAAAGCAACCATTCATGTCTCTCAGCCAGAGGTGGTTGGACAATGAAAAAAAGCGCTGTCTTCACTGTGTTATTGCTGCTTATGGTCATGACGGCCTATTCATTTGGCTGGTTTCAAGCCAGCGCTGAAGCCGCAGGGCAATATGTACAGCTGATCAAAAATGATTATGGGCGGCTCGGCTTGCTTTCTTGTGCCGCTTCTTTGCTGATGCTGCCGGCATTTTTGTATCTTCACTATGTCACCCGATCCGTCAAAAGCATGACAGCAGCTTTTCAGAAGATAACGCAATCTCATCAAAGCTGCTGTGATTTTCAGCATCGCAAGCTGTGCAGCCGTTATGCAGGCGATGTGAAATCATTGCGCGACAGCTACAAGGGCATCCGTCAAACATACGTGATGGGGGCTGTATTATGCCAAGTGATCGTGTTCGGTTACATGTTTGAAGTGGTCAAAGCCGTTCCCTTCAGCTTTCACACGCCCCCTGCTGTCACGAAGGGGATTGCGATTGTTCTCATCATCTATTTATTGTTTTATATGAGGTCATACCTGCTCCAGCTTCTCCAGAATGGGCAAACGGCTAAAAGGCTGTCGTTCTGATATTAGCAGGAGCCGGGATATGGTGGATGTTCAGTTTTACCATTAGCGAACTGCTCTTTCTGATCCTCTTGGCTGCCATCCAGCAGCTCGGATCTTTTATTTATAAACGATTCTCTTATCGCAGCTCCGCTTCTCTCGACCTGTGAAAGCATCTACATCGAAATCGCAGACGGGCCAGCGCCAACCGGAATGACCGCTACGGCTGTATAATCACTCGTGCGATATACCGTCACTGTATTGGCTGCAGGCTGTGCAACATAGATATATTGATTGTCCGGTGTTACTGTGAGGTCAATGGCACCGGGGAGGGAGGCAGTTGTTATAAAGGTATGCAGCGTCGTATCAACGACAGTCAGATTCTCCGGAAATGAATCATAATATGGCTCAAGGAAAAATGCACGAGTCCCGTCAGCAGAAAAAACAATTGTTATTAAACCGTCAAACAGTCTGTTAATTTGTGAAGATTCGCTAAATGTTGTCAAATCTATCACAGAAACGCCATTCGGCCTTAGTTCACCATTTTCCAGATAAGCAAAATCCCCTATTAACGGGGTTTCAATAAGATTTGGTGTTTCAAAGTTACTTAAACTATCAATCAGCTGCCCTGTATTTATGTCATATTTATTAACGACCCAAAATCCAGAGTTTGTCGTATAGAAAAACTGTCCGTTAGGGTCTAGCGCAAAATCGTCCGCAGCGGGTGATACCGAGATTGTATTGGTAATGGTTTGTGAGGAAGTGTTAATTTCATAAATGGAGCCGCCCCCTGCGAGAATATAAGCAAATTCGCCCCCAGTTTCAAACTGGATTTTCCTTGGTGCTCCTGAAAGAGGAATGGTTTGTTTAACCGTTAATGTCGCGTTGTTAATGATCGATACAAGGTTCGCATTCCTATGGAGAACATACGTATACGCTTTATCCAATGTAACACCCAGATCAGTCGGCACATCAGTTAAAGAAATATTACTTACAAGAGTATTCACTTCAGCATCAATGACCGAAACTGTGCTGTCTCCAGTGTTGGCAGTAAACACGTAAGATCGCTGTTCCGGCGCTGGTACAAGCACAATCGTTCCTGTCACCGATAAAGGGCTGCCGTAAAACGGCGGGACGACAACAAGGTTCTCGATCGTGATGTCACTGAAATCCGGACAATCATCGGGTTCATCAGAATAATAGACGACTTGATCGATCTCTGCATTGTGAATGACAGAAACAGCCCCCTCCCCTTGTCCATATTGATTTCGCACAGGTGAGACACTGACAAGAAGCGTAACGGTCCCTTGCAGACGCACAGCATATTGAACACCGATATCTTCTGGTTCCGGCCCAGTCTGGATTAAGCAAGGCTCACTGATACAGGACAAATTGTCTGTACTCCACGTAACCGCTGCAGCTGCTTCGGCAGAATCAATAGTGAATCCCTCCGGAATGTCAATCGGCACTTGAAACAGCGCTTCTCGGCTGATCTCCTCATCACAAAAACAGAAACAATTTTCCTGAAAAGCAGAAAGATCATTTTTTTTCATAATGTCACGTCCTTTTAAAAATGCACAACATGCATTTGGTTAAATCGCAATGTCACTCGGTGAAACGCCAAGCGATATGACAGTTTCCACAGAATAATCATCCGTGTTGTAAACAGTGATGCTTTGCTCTATAAAATTTGTTGCATACAGAAAGCCGCCATTCGGGGTAAACGCAAAATCTCTTGCCGATTGCGGAAGATTTCCTATTACGCCTGCACCACTTGGACTGACGGAATATAGATTGTGAGTGAAATCATCAAACAAATACAACCCTGATCCGCTCTTAAACATTCGATATTCACCCTCATACTCCAGCTCTTGGGTGCTACTGATCGTAAACGTATCTAAATCAATAATCGTCAAATAATTTAAGAAGTGATCTTGTTCTAATACATAGGCATACCGCTCCGGCGGCTTTGTTTCTATAGAATTGACAATAAGCTCTCGTTCAATCATTCCTGTAACTTCACCGGTAGATAAATCCACTTTTTGCACAAAACCAAAATCAAGAACATAGGCGAACATTCCATTGGGATCAATTGCAATATCATACCCTTCAACAGGAATAGACCTTTCTACGGCAGACGTTTCAATTCTGATCACATAAATGGCATTACCGGCGAGAACATATGCGAAATCATGTTCAGGCATAAATTTAATTGTTTCAGGCGGCTGATCTAGCGGAATGGATCCAGTAACAGTCAATGTGCCATTATCGATGACAGACATCATATTATTGTTAAAATGCAAGACAAACACAGAGCTTTTATCCGGGGTCATCTCAATACCTGTCGGCTCGTACGGAAGAGCAATCGTTGTCACCACGGTATGAGTATTGGTATCAATCACAGAAACCGACTGATCATCTGGATTCGCTGTAAACGCATAAACAGGCTCCGGTCCCGGTACAAGCACAATCGTTCCGGTCACCGATAAAGGACTGCCGTAAAACGGCGGGACGACAACAAGGTTTTCGATCGTGATGTCACTGAAATCCGGACAATCATCGGGTTCATCAGAATAATAGACGACTTGATCGATCTCTGCATTATGAATGACAGAAACAGCCCCCTCCCCTTGTCCATATTGGTTTCGCACAGGTGAGACACTGACAAGAAGCGTGACGGTTCCCTGCAGGCGGACTGCAAAATGGATTTCGATCTCATCAGGCCCGGGTCCGGTCTGAATGAAGCAGCGTTCACTGACACAGGATAGGCTGTCTGCGTTCCACGCTACGTTTGCAACAGCTTCAGCAGGATCAACAACAAACCCATCCGGCACTTCTATCGGCGCTTGAAACATGGCTTCACGGCTGACCGCTTCATCACAAAAACATAAACACTCCTCTTGCTGTCTGACGGCTTTTTCTTTAAAGGAACGCTCAATCTTCTTCACATGCTCACTTCCTTCTCAGAAATAGCTGCTAAGCGCAGCAGTATTAGAGTATGGGGACAAAAAGGTTTTGCTTGTACAAAAGCTCTAAGCCAAAAGTGTTTTTTTAAAACTGAAAACGGGTAAAAAGAAAAAGTGTTATTTACAAATTATGTTTTATAGCAGGAATGCAGGTTATATAAAATAAAAAAAGACTTCCTAAGGAGGATTTATTTATACAAGCAGCCTTATTACACTACTTATATAAGTTCCCAAGCTTCTCTGGGTAAATAAAAGGAGGATCATAATGAAAAAGAATACAACCTTGATCGGAATCGTTTCTTTGCTATTACTATTAATGCTGTCTGCATGCGGCAGTGATACTCAAGACAAAAAATCAGATGAAACGATGAATTCGGACGACACACATACTCATTCTGAGTCCAGTGAGATTCCTGAAGGCCTGACAGCATCACAGCACCCAACTTATAAAGTCGGAAGCCAAGCCATCATCAAGGCGGATCACATGAAAGGCATGAAGGGTGCCGAAGCAACCATTACAGGTGCCTATGATACGACAGCCTATGCTGTTTCCTATACACCGACAACCGGCGGAACAAGAGTGGAAAATCATAAATGGGTGATTCAAGAAGAAATAAAAAACGCCAGTGATGAAACATTAAAACCCGGAACGGACGTGATTATAGAAGCGGATCATATGAAGGGCATGAAGGGTGCAACAGGAAAAATCGATTCAGCTGAGAAAACAACTGTCTATACGGTTGATTACACCCCGACAACGGGCGGAGAAAAAGTGAAAAATCACAAGTGGGTAACAGAAAGCGAACTATCTTCAAAATAAAGGAAGAACATGATGATGAACTGTTAAACAAATTGGCCCTATCCAATATGTTTAACAGTTTCTTTTTATTGTGCTTTGATATGGCCGGAAGAGAGAGCGCGCGTTTCCACTATTCGGTCACGCAAAAAAATTTGCGGTTTTTTTGCGCTTCCAAACAAAACAAAAATGATAAAATATGACATATATAGAATGAGGAAGGGAGGGGTTTTCAAACGTGACAGGCGTCATATCTTCTTCCGTTGGAGAAAAGATTAATGAATGGTACATGTACATACGCCGATTCAGCATACCGGATGCGGAATATTTACGAAGAGAAATCAAACAAGAGCTGGATCAAATGGAAGAAGATCAGGATATTCATTTGTATTATTCACTGATGGAATTCCGGCATAATCTGATGCTTGAGTATCTTGAACCGTTAGAAAAAATGCGGATAGAGGAACAGCCGCGACTGTCCGATTTGCTGCTTGAAATCGATAAAAAACAGGCTCGTTTAACCGGAGTCCTTGATTATTACTTTAATTTCTTCAGGGGCATGTACGAACTGGACCAGCGGGAGTACTTGTCTGCTATTAAATTTTTCAAAAAAGCCGAAAGTAAGCTGATTTTTGTAAAGGATCGAATAGAAAAAGCTGAGTTTTTCTTTAAAATGTCTGAATCTTATTACTATATGAAACAAACGTATTTTTCCATGGACTATGCACGGCAGGCATATGAAATATACAAAGAGCACACGGCATATAATATTAGATTGCTTCAATGCCATTCTTTGTTTGCTACCAATTTCTTAGATCTCAAGCAATATGAGGACGCCATATCACATTTCAAAAAAGCTTATACAATGGCAGAATCCGAAAAACAGCCCCAATTAATGGGAAGAACGCTGTATAACATTGGGCTTTGCAAAAACAGCCAAGACCAGTATGAGTCAGCAATCACATATTTCAAAAGAGCCATATCTGTTTTTGAAGAAGCTAATATTCTTCCTTCTCTGCCTCAAGCTTATTTTTTGATTACACAAATTCATTATAAATTAGGAAAAATGGATAAAGCTCATGAATATCATAGTAAAGGAATTGCTTATTCTAAAGAGGCCGGAGATATCATTTACTTATCGGAGTTTGAATTTTTGAAATCTTTATACTCATCTGGCCCGGATGAAGAGGCAATTCAGAAATTCTTCGATTTTCTCGAAAGTAAAATGATGTATGCTGATCTTGAAGATTTTGCGCTTGATGTGGCAAAATATTATCATGGACGTGAAAATTTCCAAAAAGCTTCCGCTTATTTTCTGAAGGTGGAACGAGTAAGACAGCTTATTCAAGGAGGAGTGAAGTTGTATGAAATTGAAGTCTAAAATATTACTCTCTTGTCTGGCCCTAAGCACAGTGTTTGTCGCAACGAGTATTGAAACTGTACCTGCACATCAAATGGAAGTTGCTCAGCGAGGAATGATTTAATGAATACAACCGGTTTTCACCGGTTGTTTTTTTTGTTAAATAAACAATCAGGACAAAAGTTTTGTTTTTTAAATCTAAAAATATTATTACTAACTAATTTTAAAATTGTTTTCCTAACCCAGAAACATAAGAAACAAGATAACTTTTATTATATATAAATAAAAACCTGTTTACTTTTCCTTTTTTTTGAACTAATATATATAAGACTTAAGTTCAGTATCACTTCAATTGAAGGTTAAAAATGGAGGATTTATTTTGAAAGTTCAATTCAAAAAAAGGATTAGTTTACTCATCATCATGTTTGGGCTCGCAGTTTCCTCACTGGGTGTTACACAGGCGGTTCATGCAAAAGCCAATACGAGCGATTCAAGGGTGCATTTTACTTTCAGATGGTACAGCCCTTACGACTATACAACTGCTCGAAGAAAACAAAATAGAAGCTACATGTATATGCATCTCCTAAAGAAAGATGACGGAGGTAAATTTGATGTATGGGCAGAGGCAGATAAAAACGTTCACTCTGGCGGGCGTGACTGGCACAATGTATCCGGTGGTGGAACTCACGAAGGAACAGTACACCCGGGTCATACATACTTATTTTCCAACACTGCTGTTGAAGATTACGGCAGAAATGTACCCGTAAGGTTTGGCGGTTACAGCCGCAGCAATGATTCCTTCTCAACTGATTGGAGTCCTGACAGCGTAAAACCTAAGGGAAATTACACAATCTATTAATACCTTTCTCAAAACAAAGCGATCTTACATTAAACATGTAAGATCGCTTTTTAAGGTAAAAATAATATCCACTCTTCAAAATTTTTTATTAAAATAAAACTATCCAAAACTCACACAGAGTTTTAATAAAATAAACAGGAGCCTTGCACATGATTTCTTTCTTTTTAAAGCGTTTATTAAAAAATAAAGAGGTTTATTTCTCTTTATTCATTAGTATCGTTCTTATGCTCGTCAGTTATCTAGGTATTCTCTTCTTTCATAAGAAGATCAATCTTCCTTATGAAATCCATAACTCACCGTTTTTATCGAATATTGCAGAAGGAAACACAACCTCAGCTCAGACTGTCTGGATTCTCATTCTTCCGTTATTAGCATCACTTCCAATGTCAGGTATGTACCGTGAAGATAAAAATACTGGATTTTTTATGAACGTTATAACAAAAACAACTAAAAAGAAATACTTCACAGCATTATTCGGATTGAACTTTGTAATTTCGTTTTTCGTCATTATCTTACCATTATTATTAAATCTTTATTTGCTATCGATGACATATCCTTCGGTAAACCCAGACGGGATCGTCAATTACATGGACCCAATCGTTACAGGCGGAACAGACTTAGCAAACCTGTATTACGAACACTCATTAATATATACTCTTATTCTTTTTGCATTAAATGGGATGTATGGAGCTGTTCTTTCTTCCATTGGATTGGCTTTATCATTTTTTATTAAAAAGAAATATTTTGTTTATATCACACCTTTCTTAATCAATTTAATAGGCTTTACTTTACTCAACAACAATTACAATCCAATGAAATATATCGTTAACGATGGAGGATTTTTGAGTTTAAATAAGTTTATTTATTTGAACCTTAGCGTGTTCATTGCAACTACTTTACTTTATATGTGGGGAAAAAAACGCCGTGTTTTATTATAATACTCTAAAATCAACATTAAGAATGAAGTGGCCGGGTATCATCGCCGCTTTACTGTTACAGTTAATTGCTGTTTATTTCTTTTTTTATCAAGAAAATGGTAGTAGTAATGGTTTTGTACTGGAAAATATTTTTTCCTATTGGCATCTCGTTTCTATTTTATGCCCTGCTGCCGTTGTATTTTCTGTTTTGATCTCATCCGATTACTTTTCAATTTATACTGTAATCCGAGTAAACAATGCACCTTATCTAACATTGATATACCAGTTCAAAACACTTTTATTTTCAGCAGCATACGGGATTATCATTATAGGTGAATTGTATACTTTATGTGTATTCAATAATACGGGACTATTGTATTTGACCCCTATATCTTTTATCACTCATGTTTTTGCATTTATTTTCATTTGTTATGTTGTTTCATTTACTTTACTGTATTTGAATCAAGTCATTGTAGTTTTTCTATTCATTCTTTTATTTTTGATTGATAACCTTGTATGTAATGGTATGCTCTTTTTAAATGGTTTTGTGCTGGAATTTAGTGATTTGGCTGAATTTTTATTGATTAGATTAGGGATTATGTTGTTATTATTTGGGATTTCTATAGAATCTATAAAGCGACGTAATTATCTACAGCAGGTTGAGGAGAAAGGAGCAAACTGATTGTCTTTTATGAATATGCTGAAACGTGATATTGTAATGCGTTTCAATGAAAGTAAGATTACATACTTTGTCATAAGCTTAGCTATTGCCCTCCTTCTTTTATGCTTCCTCTGGAATAGCAAGAAGACGGGACAGCTAGGCCATCAAAGTTTTTCCGACAGCCTGACCACACTATTTCATTCGATGAATTTCTTTGATCTACATATCTTATATACACAGCATAGATTATCTATCCCTCTACAATGGATTAGTTTTCAAGTGCTGCCTTTGATGATTGTGGGTAATTTTATGTTTCGTGACATTCAAATTTCTGGAGCTTATATCCTCCCGAAACTCCCTAAAAAAGGAGTATTTATATTCAGCAAACTTTTGTCACTGTTTGTTCTGATTGTATCTATTTGGTGCATATGGCTTTTTATATACATTATGTTATTTACCTCATTTAAAGGCTTTACAGCAGAACTGAACAGCAAGGTAGTATTATTTATGTTAATTCAAATCTTAGTTTCGTTTATGTATGCAGTTTTGCTAGAAACTTTAACTTTCATGATATCTTTTATATCAGCATTTATGATTATTGTTGTTTATATTGTAATATCTATTTTTTTTCACAGCTCTTTGTTCATTGCTTCATTTGCTATGGCTGGAAAGTGGGCTTTTATTGATTATTCACGCATGAACGTTAACTACTCAGATGGCCGTTTTTTTCATGCCTCCGATTTTTTAATCATAGCACTCATTTTCTGTGCAGCTTGCACCTTCATCAGCTTATTTTTTATTAAAAAAACAGATATTTTAGGAGAATAATTATGACGTCATTTATTGAATGTAAACATATGGTCAAAAAATTAAAGGGAAATCATGTATTAAATGATATCAGTTTTTCAATTAAAGAAAACGAATTTGTTGTGTTAAGAGGCCATAATGGCTCTGGAAAGACAATGATTTTAAGAGCCATTGCCGGACTGTTAACATTAACAAAAGGCGAAGTTTCTGTTAACGGTCTCGTTATCGGTAGAGATACAGATTTCTCGGAGCATACAGGTCTGTTAATTGAATACCCCAGCTTCATTCCTGTCTATTCAGGATTGCAAAATTTGAAATTCTTAGCCTCTATTAAGAAAAAGGTTTCTGTTGAAGAAATAAAAGAAGTAATAAGAAAAGTTGGATTAGATCCCGAAGATAAGCGTAAAGTCAAACGGTATTCTTTAGGGATGAAGCAACGCTTAGGAATTGCTCAGGCAATAATGGAAAAACCTAAATTACTCCTATTAGATGAACCGACGAATGCCTTAGACAAAAAAGGGATTAATCTTATACTGGATATCCTAAAATCCGAAAAAGAAAACGGCACAACAATTGTAGTGGCTAGTCATGATGATACACTATGTGAAAATAGTATTGTCGACAGAATTATCGATATTAGTGAAGGTAAACTGGAGGATGCAGATGAATAAGCGTTGGATTTTCTTTATTATTTTATTAATGATAGTAACATTCAGCTGTTTTCGTTACTATACAGTGAACGCCCAAAATGATAAATACACTCCAAAAAATATTAACATTGCCGCAAACCAAACGATTGATACAAAAAAAGGAATAAAATTTCATATTCTAAAACCATTAAAGCCAGTCAAGTCAGTTGATAAAGAAACAAATTCCATAAGATATTTATACATTTTACCTTTTAATGCTGAAAATACCTCCAATCATAAAATTACTTTAGAGGAACTTTCTCCGGACGGAAAAAACTATTTATTTTTTGGTCAGTATCAATATAATAAACAATTGATGCCTTATAATTATGATTTGCCGGACGAGTATCAATTCAATACAGAGATCCCATCAGGAAAAACAGTACACGGATATGTAGGATTAAGTTTGTATACGGATGAAAGAGTAAATTACAAAAATTTCAATCCTGAATCATCAAAAGTATCTGCTTATTATACTGTAATAGACGAATCAAATAAAAGAATTTCATATAAAATGTCTTTAAATAATTAAAAGATTAAAAAGGGCCTGAATGTAATTCAGGCCCTTTTTCTAAACTATTTCACAAAGCCCAACAGCATTTCACGGATCATTTTGCTCGCCGTGTTAGCGGTTTGTTCTGAATGATCGTAAATCGGAGCTACTTCCACTAAATCAGCGCCCTTCACGTTTACTTCTGAACGCGCGATTTCATGCACGGATGCAAGCAGTTCTTTAGATGTGATGCCGCCTGCGTCAACGGTTCCTGTTCCCGGTGCGTGAGCAGGGTCTAATACGTCAATGTCGATGGTGACATATACCGGACGGCCTGCCAGCTTCGGAAGAACCTCTTTCAGCGGCTCAAGCACTTCAAACTTAGAGATGTGCATGCCGTTTTCCTTTGCCCATTCGAACTCTTCTTTCATACCGGAACGAATTCCGAATGAATACACATTTTGCGGTCCGATCAATTCTGCCGCTTTGCGGATCGGCGTAGAATGAGAAAGCGGTTCTCCCTCATAATCAACGCGAAGATCTGTATGTGCGTCAAAATGGATAATCGCAAGGTCCGGATATTTCTTGTACATCGCTTTGATAACGGGCCAAGACACAAGATGTTCCCCTCCCATGCCGAGCGGGAATTTGTCTTTTTCCAAAATGCTGTCCACATATTCCTCAATCAAATCAAGGCTCTTTTGCGGGTTGCCGAACGGAAGCGGGATGTCGCCGGCGTCAAAGAAATTGAGGTCGGCAAGGTCGCGGTCCAAATACGGGCTGTACTCTTCAAGACCGATTGACACCTCGCGGATTCTCCCCGGACCGAATCTTGATCCGGGACGATAGCTGACCGTCCAATCCATCGGCATGCCGTAAAGGATGGCGTCCGCCTCTTCCCAGTCCGGGCGGCTCGCGATAAATACTTTTCCTGAATAAGCTTCATCAAATCTCATCATAAAGACCTCGCTTTCCTGTAAAAAAGCGCAAGATTCGCTCCTGCGCAATTCGTATCATTATTTAATCAGATCACTCACAAATTTCGGCAGAACAAACGCCGCTTTATGAATCTCTTTTGTGTAATATTTCGTGTCAATATCAAAGAAACGGCTCTCTTCCACTGCAAGCGGATCGTGTTTTTTTGAACCGATCGTAAATGTCCACAAGCCGCTTGGATATGTCGGGATGTTCGCAAGATACAGCTTTGTAATCGGGAAAATTTCTTTTACATCACGCTGTACGTTTGTAATCAGCTCAGGCGTAAACCAAGGGTTGTCCGTCTGAGCGACGAAAATGCCGTCCTCTTTTAACGCCTTTGCGATTCCGGCATAAAAGCCTTTGGAAAATAGATTCACAGCAGGCCCCACAGGCTCAGTAGAATCTACCATAATCACGTCATATTCATTTTCTGATTTGGCGATATGCATAAAACCGTCATCCACCTGTACATCAACGCGGGGATCTTCAAGCTTGCCCGCAATGGAAGGAAGGAATTTTTTCGAGTATTCGATGACCTTGCCGTCGATGTCTACAAGCGTCGCTTTCTTTACGCTTGGGTGCTTGAGAATTTCTCTGATGACACCGCCATCGCCGCCGCCGACAACAAGTACGTTTTCAGGATTCGGGTGAGTGAAAAGCGGTACGTGCGCCACCATTTCATGATACACGAATTCATCTTTTTCAGAAGTCATTACCATTCCGTCAAGATAAAGCATGTTGCCGAACTCTTCAGTTTCTACCATTTCCAAATGCTGAAACTCAGTTTGTTCTGTATGTAATGTTTTATTGACTCTCATTGTAATTCCAAAGTTTTTCGTCTGCTTCTCTGTATACCAAAGTTCGCTCAAGTGTCATCTCCCTTTCAAGACTCGTATTTGATTTATTGTAAGCGTCTTTTCCGCTTTTATTCTCGGTTGAATTTCTCAATTTCACCTAAGGAAAAAGTATAGAGGATGGCGGGGAAAAAGTAAAGATGCGTCCCGTCGTCTATGTTTAAAACCAATCTTTTTTTCTCATAATAGTAGAAACATGAGAAAAGGGGGGTTCCGCTAATGGATGCAATGACAAATAAACGGCTGCGGCTGACCATCAAAACCGTTCGCGCCTGCGTGTTTATCGCGGTGCTGTCGGGGCTTTTCGCCGCCACTGTGTTTTTGACTGTAATTTTGATTGCCAAGTGGCAGGGCGCCCCCTCTGTTCAAGTGCCGCAATCCACGATTCTGTTTGCGAGTGACGGGTCGAAACTCGGAGAAACAGACTATGGCGAAAAACGCTACTGGGTTCCGCTGAAAAATATGAATCCCGCGATTCTTCAGGCAACCGTGGCGATTGAAGACCAGAATTTCTATGATCACCACGGTTTTGATTATAAGCGAATGGCCGGCGCAGCGCTTGCCGATATTAAAGCAATGGCAAAGGTTCAGGGCGCAAGCACCATTACCCAGCAATATGCGAGAAACTTGTACCTTGAGCATGATAAAACATGGAAACGCAAATGGAATGAGGCATTCTATACAATTCGTCTGGAACAAAACTATTCCAAGGACGACATATTAGAAGGCTATTTAAATACCATCTATTACGGCCACGGCGCATATGGCATCGAAGCGGCGTCCCGTCTGTATTTCGGGAAGCATGCAAAAGACATTACCGATGCGGAGGCTGCTCTTTTGGCAGGCATTCCGAAAGGCCCATCCGATTATTCGCCATATGTGAATGAAACGAAGGCAAAGGAGCGACAGAAAACGATACTGCGGATGATGGAAAAGCAGCGGATGATCAGCCGCAAAAAAGCAGACGAACTGATCAAAGAGCCTCTCTCCTATCAGCCTTTAAACAAACAAGCATCCAGCAAAAAAGCGCCATATTTCTATGATAATGCGATGAGAGAGCTTGAGAAAAAACTTGGCATGACGCGGGAGCAAATTGAAACGAGCGGGTTAAACGTGTATACAACGGTGAATAAACGGCTTCAGCGCATCGCCGAGGAGACCATTACCGAAACGGTCAACGCAGGGTCGGACATACAAATCGGATTTTCGGCAATTGATCCGGACACAGGTAAAGTTCTCGCCCTGGTCGGCGGCCGGGACTATCAAAAAAGCCCGTTTGACCGGACGACACAAGCAAAGCGCCAGCCGGCTTCAACGATCAAGCCTTTACTGTATTATAAAGCGATCCAGAGCGGGTTTACACCCGTGACATTGATGAAAAGCGAAGAAACCGAATTTCAAATTGACGCAAAAGGAGAAACCTATTCCCCAAGCAACTACAACGGGTATTATGCAAACAAACCGATTACGCTTCTTCAGGCGCTGGCGCTTTCTGACAACATTTATGCCGTGAAAACACATCTTTTTCTCGGTATGAACAAGCTTGTTTCCGCAGCCAAGGAATTCGGCATTACCGCGCCTCTTCAAGCGCTTCCATCTTTGGCCCTCGGCACAGAACCCGTGCGCCCGATTGAGATGGTCAATGCTTATGCGATGCTGGCAAACGGCGGGAAACAAATCGAACCGACCTTTATCACGAAGGTAACTGACGCAGCCGGAAATGTGCTTTACGAAAACCCGCCTCAGCATAAACAGGTGCTGGATGAAAAAGCCGCCTTTGTCACGGCTAGTATGATGACAGGCATGTTCGACAAGGATTTAAACGGTTATACCTCGGTGACGGGCCGAACAATCACCGATCGCCTGACAAGAACCTATGCGGGAAAATCAGGCACGACAAGTGCAGACAGCTGGATGATCGGCTTCAATCCGAAGCTGGCAGCCGGTATCTGGACCGGCTATGACAAAAACAGCACCATCGACGCGGTGGAGGAAAAAAGCTACGCCAAAACGATTTGGGCGGAGTTTATGGAGGATGCGCTCAAAGGAGAACCGGAAACAGCATTCAAACCGCCGAAAGGAGTAACCGGCGTTTATATCGATCCGACAACAGGCTACACATCAGGGCCGGGCTGTGCAGCCAAGCACTATACGTATTTTATTGAAGGCACGGAGCCGTCCAATGTATGCTTCGGATCAGAACCTGTAAAACAAACAAAAGATCAAAATCCAGTCAAAGAAAAGCCCGCTTCTCCGAAAAAATGGTGGGACAAATGGCTGGGGCGGAATCATTGAGAATAACCCGGCTGCTTGTATGCCGGGTTATTCGTATGATTCATCTATTGGACGACACTAGACCTAAACCTTCTAAAACTTGAGCTATTCTCACTGCTGCATGGAAATTAAGCCAGTTGCCGCATCCGCACATATCATCAATATCTTTCTCATACTGCTTTCTCGTCTCTTCCATGTCCGCTTCAATAACCCAATCGCCGACTTTAATTGTTTGATACATAATATCTCCCTTATCAACAGCAAAAAAAATGAAAAACCCCGAGTCTTGGTTCGGCTCGGGATTTTCCATGTCCTAGTTCTATGTCATCAGTTTACTCAAATGACCGTGAAAAAAGTGCAAATATTCATAAAGTTCACAAAAAGTTCACAAACTACTTTTCTTCATGAAGCAATCCCGCCTTCAATTCTGATGAAGAGCGATCCCACAAGCCTTGATCGTGATTTTTCAAAAAGGCTGCGAGCACTTGCTTCGAGCTGTCATCCATTTTATCAATGATAATGTGCCGCTTCATTGATTTATCCATGAGATTTACGTGCTCCGGCAAGGATTTGTAACCTCTTCTGATGCTTCTGTCCACTGTCATTTCACAAGCGGTGACACCGGCATAATAAGGGCCCTCTTCTCTTCTGTCGATGGTGACCCATACAAGCCAGTACGGCTTTCCGTTCGGCACATCCTCTTTATTCGGCAAGAACTTAATTCCTTTTTCAACAACACTGCGGGCGTGCATCGCGCCGATATCAACGAATGCTTCCTTTTCCTCCACATCTACAAATACGGGAGAAATGTTATCGAGGCTGAGCGCCCCCACGCCAAAACCGCCATGTCCATCCGTCGGATCACTTTTGATAATATTAAATCCGATTGATTTTTTCTTCTTTCCTTCTTCCATGAGTCATACCTCCTACAAAAGCGGTTGAAATATCGTTGTAAACAACTCAATAATCGAATCCCTGCCCTTACCTAGCATAGGCCAGAGCACGTAAGATCCGAGCGGGGTAATAAATAAAATTAAAAACACAATAACGCCGTAACTTTCATATTGAGAGAGCTTGACGCGCAGACGCGGCGAGACGAGATCTTCAATAATCCGATAGCCGTCCAGAGGCGGCAGCGGCAGCAGGTTAAATAAAAACAAGACAAGATTTAAATTGATCCAAATGTTAAAAAATTGGTCCAAACCCGTACTGAAAGCCGATAGCAGCTCGGCTCCGTAAGCATGCATCAACACTAACAAAAGGAAACCGATAAACGCAAGAATCAGGTTGCTGACAGGTCCTGCAATAGAGACCAGAATTCCCGCCAGACGGGGTTTTTTCAAGAGATTGCGATTCACCGGCACCGGCCGCGCCCATCCAAAGCCCATGACTAAAATTAAAATCGTGCCGAACGGATCAAGATGTTTGATCGGATTCAGTGTCAGCCGGCCTTGCTTTTTCGCTGTATCATCACCGAATAAATACGCTACATAGGCATGGGCAAGCTCGTGCATCGTAAATGCAACAATCAATGTGATCACAAGATATGGCATCAGTTCTAACGGATAATATAAAAAACGGTCCAAAGGCTGAAATCCCTCTTTCTAAAATGCAAGAATTTACTTTATTCAGTATACTATAAGAAGCCTCTCTACCTAAAGAGAGGAAACGATTTTAAGGAGGATTCAGCACCCATGCCATACGTAACCGTCAAAATGCTCGAAGGCCGCACAGATGAGCAAAAGCGCAACCTTGTCGAGAAAGTGACAGAAGCAGTAAAAGAAACAACCGGAGCGGCTGAAGAAAAAATTGTCGTCATGATAGAGGAAATGAGAAAGGATCATTATGCCATCGCCGGCAAACGCTTAAGCGATATGGAATAATCTCCTTATAAAGGCCAGTGCGTCATACACGCGCCGGCTTTTTCTTTTCCTATTACATGATTTTCTTTATGAGTGAAAAAAATGTCTGCTTCTCTTCTTCCGTTAATCGGCCAAACATATCATCAATCAGGCTTTGCCTGTTTTCAATCATTTGAACAGCGGCCTGCCTGCCAGATTCAGAAAGCGTGATCCACACAGTGCGGCGGTCATCGTTATTTCTGGACCTTTCGATCAAACCTGCCTGTTCTAAATGATTAAGCGCAGTCGTCGTCGCAGATGGAGACAGCGTCACTTCCTGTAAAATATCTTTAATGGTGCAACTTCCGTGTCTATAAATAATGCGGAGAATAAATCCGCGAATATTATTCACAGGTTTCGGGACGGTTGCTTCATCTAATTGTTTCGTTGTTTTCAAATACTTCGTGAGGGCGTGGTCAAGCAGATTGGCTTCCATTTTATCGTAATTCATGTGAGGTTCCTCATTTCCAGATCCATTCATCAGAACATCTGAATGCTTTTACTACATATTTTACTGATATCCTCCTGGTAAAGTCAAAAAAGCAAGCTGATGCAGCACAACTTTTTAACTAGTCCAGGGAAATAAATTCCCTTTTATTCCAATATTTAATTCTAAAATCGAATTATTCACAAACTAATCTATTTTACAAAGTTTATAATTTATTCTAAAATGGTATTTATTCGGCCGCTTTTATCCCCTGACGCTTTCAAACGTTATGGCTGACATCTTAGCCAGTGATGCTGGTTTTATAGGAGGGATTCAGGTAAAATCAATAAGTATGGCTTTTTATCGCTGACATCTGCAAGGATATCAGCGTGTTCGGCGGAGACAAGATAGTGTACATACGGCAGAAAGTAACTGGTGCCGGCAATGTTCGAAGACTGAATTTCATACCTTTTAGGAAATCATTTCAAAAAGCGGCTGCCCCAAACATTCGGGCAACATACAAAAAAATGATTTAAAAACTATGTAACACGGGCAAAAGCCAAAGAATTCCTCATAGCTTTTGCTTCTTGGATGGAGGGATGCGTGTTGCGGAATATCCTGCAAAAGAAAGACATTGGTCAACTGCTTGAACAAAGCCGCAGCCGAAAAACGGCTAAAACAATGGGCGCCTTCGACTTAACCTTAATGGGAATCGGCGCTGTAATCGGAACGGGCGTAATGGTGCTCACAGGTATCACAGCCGCAAATGATGCTGGTCCTTCCGTAATTTTTTCATTTATTATAGCCGCTGTCGTGTGCAGTCTGGCAGCGCTTTGTTATGCGGAAATTGCTTCCTGCCTTCCTGTATACGGAAGTGCATATATTTATTCGTACACGACAATGGGAGAAATCATCGGCCACCTTATGGGATGGACATTGTTATCCGTATACATGGTGACAACTTCTGCGGTGGCGAGCGGCTGGTCCAGCTACTTTAATAATTTGTTAGGCGGTTTCCATTTATCTATACCGGATACCCTGCTGACCGTACCGAGCCAAGGAGGAACCGTCAATCTTCCTGCCATTATCATTACATTGCTGATTACGGCTGTGCTTTCGAGAGGTTCAAAGGAAAGCAAAACCTTCAATAATGTAATGGTGCTTGTGAAAATAAGTATTGTATTATTATTTATAGTAACCGGAAGCTTTTATGTAAAGCCTGACAACTGGCATCCTTTTATGCCTTACGGTGTGCAAGGCATTATCACCGGGGCTTCTGCGGTCTTTTTTGCATTTTTAGGGTTTGACGCCATCTCAGCGTCTGCTGAAGAAGTCAAAAAACCGCAGCGTAATTTGCCAATCGGCATTATCGGATCATTGCTGGTTTGCACAATGATCTATGTATTGGTCTGCCTTGTCATGACGGGAATGGTTCCTTATTCCGAGCTGAATGTGCCGGAAGCCATGTCTTACGTATTAGAAGCCGTACACCAAAACGCTGTTGCGGGTATTATTTCAGTGGGGGCTATCATTGGCCTGATGGCTGTTATTCTTGCCAATACATACGCCGCATCGCGGATTTCCTTCGCGATGGCAAGAGATGGAATGCTGCCGAAAGTTTTCAATATTGTCGGCCGAAAGTCAGAAGCGCCGGTCTGGAATACTTGGCTGATCGGAACATTAAGCGCCCTTGTGGCTGGATTCATTGACCTGAAAGAGCTGTCTAACCTCGCCAATATCGGCGCGCTGCTCACCTTTGCCATGGTCAGCTTATCCGTTTTGATTCTGCGCCGCACTCATAAGAATCTGAAACGCGGATTTCGTGTCCCGTTTGTTCCGGTGCTGCCTATCCTCTCCATTGTCTGCTGTTTGTTCTTAATGATCAACCTGCCGGGGAAAACGTGGCTGTATTTCCTGATCTGGATCATCGTAGGCGCGGCCGTTTACTTTTTGTATTCGTACAAGCACAGCTTATTAAGAAAATAAATGAAAACCAGCCCGCTTACCAGCGGACTGGTTTTTTTCTTGTCAGAGAGAAATAAAAAAGGCAAAAGAAACGGGCGCATTCCCTGTTCTTTTGCCTTTCCGCTAACAAATCTGCTTCAGTTCCTCTATGTATTGAAGCGCTTCGTCATATTCTTCGTTTGTATATTTCAGCTTGCTTTTAATGGTGAACACCTTATTTTTCTTCTCCTCAGCCTCAAGCCCGTCAAAGTACATAATCGTGGAGACAAGCTCCAGAAACCGTGATGAACGGCTGTTGACGCGGTCGATATACTCTTTCATATCGGGCATATCAAGTTCGGCGTGATGCAAGAACTCCGCCCCCGTGTCCGTCAGCGAATAGCGGTATTGAAAATAACCACCCTTTTTCTCTTTGACCTCATGCAGAAATCCGAGGTTGCACAGCTCTTCTATTTGAAGTGTCAGTTCCTCAGAATAAGGGCCGTAAAAGTGAAAATCGTATTTTTCATAAAAGGGGTACTGCATTTTCTTAGCGATATAAATCATCTTTTGCAGCTTCTTCCGCCCGACGATTTCTCCAGAATCCGAGAACACCTTCATCAGTTTTGCATGTTCTTTCAACAAATCCCCGACATCTCCTTTTTCCTTCATTACATCTCTATGTCAGTCCCAGCAGCTGCTGGATTTTCATTTTCGCTTCCCTGTTTTCTGCTCCGCCGGTAATAAGGTCCATCGGAAAATACAGCTTATGGTCGGTCCGTCTTTTCCCAGAAATCGAGTCAACGATGGCTGACTGTCTGGACAATTCTTTAATTTGCCCGCTTTGCGTTAAGAGGTGAATCGGCAGACGCTCTTCTTCCTCTCCCGGCCGGTAAAAATCATACGGCAGGTCGGACGAAGAATCGACAACCAAATAATAGCCCGGGTCAATCCCCGCCTCTTTGAACAAAGCTGTCAACTCAAAGTAAGCAGTCATTTCTTCATTTGGATTAAATTCAACGTATTGGAACAGCTGGCGGTTAATAAATCTGCGGCAAAGGTCCGACAGAATCGCGTCCTCTTCTTCTTCCCAAGCCTGAAAATAGTACAGGATAATCGACTCATCCAGCTTCAGATAATCCTCAAGCGTCAAATTCCCTTCAAAAATCGAGTAAAAATGAACCGGAGCATGCGTGAAGATATAGCCTTCCTCATGCAGCTGCTTTGCTCTGTGCAGGATTTTTGTCAAGATGACTTCGGCACTCCGGGTGACCGGGTGGAAATAGACCTGCCAGTACATTTGATAACGGCTCATAATATAGTCTTCGACAGCATGCATCCCGCTCTGTTTAATCACAATCTGATCCTCGCGAGGGCGCATGACCCGAAGAATCCGCTCCATATCAAAGTGGCCATAGCTCACACCCGTGTAATAGGCGTCCCGCTGAAGATAATCCATGCGGTCCGCGTCAATCTGACTCGAAATCAGGCTGACCACTTGCTTATTCTTATATGTTTTGGCAATGACTTCAGCGACATCCCGCGGGAAATCGGGACTTACTTTTTTGAGAACCTGGTTGACCTCCGTATCTCCCAAAATGATGTCCCTTGTAAAATCTTCATGGTCAAGATGAAAGACTTTCTCAAATGAATGTGAAAACGGTCCGTGCCCCAAATCGTGGAGCAGCGCGGCGCTCAGGCAGAGTTCACGCTCACTGTCGTCCCATTCCGGCCGGCCTTTAAAGACATCGTCAACCATTCTTCTGACAATCTCATAGACACCGAGAGAATGGTTAAAACGGCTGTGTTCAGCTCCATGAAACGTCAAATAGGTCGTGCCGAGCTGTTTAATCCGGCGCAGCCGCTGAAATTCACGGGTTCCGATTAAATCCCATATCAGCTTGTCCCGGACATGCACATAGCGGTGCACCGGATCTTTAAACACTTTTTCTTCTGATAATTTTCCATTTGGATACGCCATCGTCATTCCCTCTTTTTTTTAGCCATGCTTCTATTATATCGGCTCTATTCTTTGAAAACATCCTTGAATTTGTCCGGCGTTTTGTTCCAGTTTACCGAAAAACGCTTTTTATGAAGCAAAAAAGCCTGACCCATGGGCCGAGGCTGTTAAAAAAACAACTTTTCGTTATTTTATTTTCTTTTTTACTTTTTCAAGCAGCTCATCCTCATTCGGAGCTGACAGCGGACGATTGTTCACGAAAGCAAACGATTTTTTCCGCCCGGGACCGCAATAAGATTGGCAGCCTACTTCCACTTTGGCATCCGGGTCCACTTCTTTTAAACGCGGCAGCAATGTTTTGATATTTGTGGCTTGGCAATCATCACACACTCGAAATTCATTAGCCATGACGTACGCTTCCCTTCATTCTATGTTCATCTATGTCAAACATTTAAATACGCTTTTAAAAAATAACATCACTCTTAATTGTACAAGGATTCGCCAATTCCCGCAAGCAGTCTTAGTAAAATCCCGCCTGATCGCGTTTTCCCTCCGTATCTCCTATTCTTTCATCAACCTTGTATAAATATTTTCCAATCTGGACATTCTAATATCATCAAAAGAATATTTGGGGGTTGAGATCCAATGACAAAACAACGTCAAGACGCTTGGTCAGAAGAAAATGATTTGCTGCTTGCCGAAACCGTGCTGCGGCATGTACGAGAAGGAAGCACTCAGTTGAACGCCTTTGAAGAAGTCGGTGATAAATTAAACCGAACATCTGCGGCCTGCGGGTTCAGGTGGAACGCCGTCGTCCGGCATCAATATGAAAAAGCTCTTCAGCTTGCCAAAAAACAGCGAAAACAGCGAATGAGGGCTCTCGGAAACGGCCAGCCTGCGAAAAAACGTTTATTATATCAGCCGCCGGCAGTTGAGACTGAGGCGATAAATGAACCAGCCGTACAAGAACCCGTTCAAACCGAGGCAGCGGCGCCAGAAGAGACTCAGGTTCCTGTTATGACAGGTGAACATATGCCTTATGTAGATGAAAGTTTTAAGGAAGAGTTAGCTAGTCTATCACACTTATTGTCTCCTCAATCAGCGGCGCCGGAGATGACGATGACGATGGACGATGTCATCCGCTTTTTACAGGGTTATCAAGGCAACAGTGAACAATCAGCGGCTTTTAAGATGGAAAATGATCGTTTAAAACAGGAAAACCAAGAATTACAAAACAAAATCGAACAGCTTGAAACAGAGGTTCAAAAGCTTGAAAAGGATCACACAACAATCCAGGAAGATTACGAAACCCTTGTCAGAATTATGAATAGAGCCAGAAAACTAGTTTTATTTGAAGAAGATGAACATGCCTCACCATCATTTAAGATGGATCGGAACGGAAATCTAGAAAAAATGGCCGAATAGCAAAAACCCCCTTTTATATTGTGAAAAGGGGGTTTTTACCTTTTGTGTTCTTTATTGTTTTATATTAAGGTACACGTGAATCTATTAAGACACATGAACGCTTCCCGCCGGCTCATGTTTACGCGGTGACGCGGAGATCACCAGTAACCCTAACAGCATAAGGGCGATTCCAATCCATGAGGAAAGCGTCAGCATCTCACCGATAAAGAAAACCCCCAATAACGACGCTGTCAGCGGCTCTGCCAAGGATAACGTGACCGCAGCGGAAGCGGGGACGGCCGTCAGCCCTTTTGTAAACATGAAGTAAGCCGCACATGTCGCGATGATCCCTATATAAAGGCTTACGCCGGCTCCGCGCCCTGTGAGTATCCAAGCCGTATCTTCCTGCAATAAAAGCGGTGAAAGCAACAACGCGCTGATCATAAAGATAACGGCTGCCGAGGCTTCGGGAGGCTGGGTTTTTATCAGCGACTTACTGATTAACGTGTAGCCCGCAAAAGACGCGCCCGCACCCAGAGCCAGAATGACACCAGTAAGTTCAACATGAACAGCAGAACTGTCGGCGAACAACAGCCAGCATCCGGCAAGAGCCAGAACCGTAGCGGCCCACCATGACTTTTGCGGACGTTTTTTAAAAACAGCCCATTCCAAACTTCCGGCTATAATAGGAGCGCTCCCGATCGCAATGACAGTGCCCACGGCGATTCCCGTCTCCTTAACGGCGGTGAAAAAAAACGGCTGATAACAAGCCATGCAGACTGCGGCAAGAAAAACTAAGCGCCACGACCAGTTCTTCAAATCAAGCTTTCCGCTTATAAAAACGACCAGAAGCATAACGCTTCCTCCTATCAACAGTCTGATTGCCCCAAAGGCCAGCGGAGTTGACTCTTCAGGGGCCAAAGCCTGCACAGTGCCTGTTGTGCCCCAAAAGAAAGCCGCCGCAAGCACAAACAAACTATAAAGATTGCCTTTCATACGTATCTCCCCTTTTTATCCTGAGATTGGTTCTTTTATTTTATCGCTTTTCCGGTTTGCATTTTTGTCCGTTTGCAAGAAATAGTTATCCAAAGGAAGGAAAGGCATTGAATCACTATCGGGAATGCAACCATCTAATGATGAAAAGACGCTTTATCAGGATATATGCTCTCGCAGAAAGAAGGTCATCCAAAAATTCATAAAAAAGCCTGGAACCATTCCAAGCTTTCAGCATTTCTCTATTTACTTAACTAAACACTTTTTCATTCCGCTCGACCATCCGGACAAGGTTTTTCTCAAACTCCAGCTCTTCATCTATTGTTAATCCTGCCGAATAGAGGTGGCTGCCCAGTTGTTTTAACTCTGTGAGTAAAGACAGCATTAAATCCTGAACGGTGATATCCGTTTGCAGCAGTTCGCTTAAGGAAGCCATTGTTTCCGGGCGTATATCGGGATAGACTCCTTTTACGTCATTTGATTTATCTTTCAGGGCGGCTTGATAGAATTGCCTGATCAGATCAGCCCGTTCGCTTCCGCTTTTATCAGCGCAAAGGTAAATCTGGACAGCAACCCCGCCGCGCAGGCGCCGTTGGGAAATGCCGGCAAATTTTTTTCCGCCGATGCTGAGGTCATAGCTTCCCGGGCAGTATGAGCCTTCAATTTCGTACGCCTCAATCTTCGCCTCATATGATTTCAGCATACGTTTCATCAGCTCGACCATCGCTTCGTAGCCTCTGTCTATGTCGATCCCCTTTTTTTGGTCTTCAAATATGAGTGAAATGTTCAGAACGCCCTCATCCAAAACGACTGCGAGACCGCCTGAGTTTCGGACAATGACGCGATAACCCTCGTTTTCTAATAATCTTACGCCGTCTTCCAAATACGGCAGCCTTGTGTCCTGAATGCCGAGAACAATGGTTTGGTGGTGCACCCAAGAACGGGCTGTCGCCGGCGATAGTCCTTTGCCGACAGACGCGCACAGCGTGTCGTCCATCGCAAATGACTGCTTTGCGTCGAAATATGGGCCGAGACTGGATTGGTCAATTATTCTCCACTTCGGCTGCATCAATAGATCAATCGGTTGCTTTGCCATCTATGTAAAACCCTTTCGTTATAGGTTTATGAATAAGACTATTATATCATTTCAGCCGTTATGATTGAAAATTGCTTTTGAGCAGGGTGATAAAGATTTCTTTGTTCTTCGTATTCTCCATAATAGGAGATTGGATGTATGAAAGCTTGCGTTTTAAAGCAAAGCCTTTGACGTTGAGCACCGAAATGCTGTGATATGCCAGGTCCTTTTGCAGTACGCTTCTTGATAAAACGGACAGCCCCATTCCGCTGATCACAGCTTCTTTTACGCCTTGGTTGCTGCTGATGGTCATCATGGACTTCGGCCGCAGACCATTTGAGGCAAGCACATGATCCAAGTATTCCCGCGTGCCTGAGCCCTTTTCTCTTGTGATCCATGCTTCGTTTTGCAAATCATTGATGGGGATGTTTTTTCTCCCGGCCAATGGGTGCTGGTTCGGCGCGGCGATACATAGTTCATCCTCCATAAAAGGCTGAATCTCCAGTTCATTCTCTCCCGTATGTCCCTCAATCAGCCCAATATCCGCTTGAAGCATCCTTACACGTTCACTCACTTCTTCTGTATTTCCGATCATTACGTCCACATTCAGCTCTGGATACGCCTTAAGCAGCTGGGCAAGAATCGGCGGCAAAATATACTCTCCGATGGTGAAGCTGGCAGCGATTTTCAACTCGCCTTTCACATAGTGATGGTGCGCATATATCTCTGATTTGGCCTGATCATATAGAAAAACCATTTGCTTTGCCCTCTGATACAAGATGTCTCCTGTCGGCGTCGTGGTAAAATGCTTCGGCGACCGGTTGAGCAGCGCGGTCTGAAACTCTTTTTCCAGGTTTTTGATATGCAGACTGACACTCGGCTGGGAAATCATCAGTTTTTGCGCCGCTTTTGTGAAATTTTTTTCTTCCACAACAGCGATGAACGTTTTCAGTTCGCCATAATACAAAGCTTCCACCTCAATCATTAATATTTTTTATCATTACAATCATTTAACTGTATTTTACTAATGATATAAACCCCTGTAAAGTGAAGCTATACCAATGAAGGAAGTGTAATCTATGCGTACCTCATTTTCTCTTATACACGGGCTGACGCTTACCGCCGCCCTTGCCCTCTCAAGTGTTTGGGCCGTCCAGCTGCCTTTCTTATCCATGCTGGGGCCCCTTGTGATCGCGATGATGCTCGGCATCATGTTTCGTTCTATTTTCGGCACAAAGAAAACATTACAGCCTGGGATTTCTTTCTCCAGTAAGCATGTTCTGAGGTTGGGCATTATATTGCTCGGCATGAGGCTGGACCTGACGGATATTTATCATGCGGGTGCAAACGTATTCTTTGTCGCGTTCTTTAGTATGGCTTTTTCATTAGCCGCAGTGTATATCCTGTCCCGCTGGTTTCGCGTTGATCAAAAACTCAGCATCTTGACAGCTTGCGGGACTGCCATTTGCGGAGCTGCCGCTGTCGTTGCCATCGCCCCGCAGATTAAAGCAAATGATAATGAGACGGCAATAAGCGCAGCCGCCGTTTCTTTATTAGGCACCCTGTTTACCGTCATCTATACAGTGATTTATTCAATCATCGGGTTGGCACCCGGCGCTTTCGGCGCATTTGCCGGCGGAACTCTTCATGAGGTCGCACATGTTGTGGCTGCCGCTGCCGCCGGCGGCAGCGATGCTGTCGATATGTCGATTATCGTAAAGCTCACAAGAGTCGCCTTACTGGTTCCTGTCGCGCTGATACTCGGCATGATGACGCAGAGGAAAAAGGGAGCCGGGAAGCTTTCATTTACATCTTTGCCTATTCCTTGGTTTATTCTTGGTTTTCTGGCGATGAGTGCTTTTCATACGTCTGATATGATTCCGGAAGCGCAGGCGGAGCAGATTGTGAGCGTTTCTTATTTTCTGATCGGTATGGCCATGGCCGGGCTTGGTTTAAAGGTACATGTTACCGAGTTTCAAGAAAATGGAGGGAGGGCGCTGACAGCCGGTCTCATCGGCTCGGTTCTGTTATCATTGTTTGGTTATGTGATTGTTTTCCTCCTTATATAATGAAACCGCTTTCGTTTTTAGGTGTAAGAGGTTTTCCACTTTGTCTCGTGGTGACACGAAACGTTAAAGAAGGAGAAAGCAGAGATCGCCCTCCCCCCGGATGATGTGCTTGATTCGAAGTCAGGCGCCAACCATTATGCAACCGCCTATCAAAAAAGCTGCAATCATAAAAAAGCAGCCCCCGCCATGCGGGAGCTGCTGCTTTCTATTATTACAGCGCTTGAACCGCCGTAATAAGGGCAAGGTTGTAAACATCCTCTGCGTTACAGCCTCTTGAAAGGTCGTTAACAGGCATGTTTAAGCCTTGTAAAATTGGTCCTACCGCTTCAAAGTTGCCCAGACGCTGTGCGATTTTATAGCCGATGTTTCCTGCTTCAAGGCTTGGGAATACGAATACGTTCGCATCACCTTTGATTTCAGAATCCGGCGCTTTTTTCTCAGCGACAGAAGGCACAAATGCCGCGTCAAACTGGAATTCGCCGTCAAGAGTAAGCTCAGGCGCTTTTTCTTTTGCGATTTTCACCGCTTCTGCTACTTTTTCAGTCTCATCTGACTTCGCTGAGCCTTTTGTAGAAAAGCTTAGCATGGCTACCCGAGGCTCGATGTTGAACATTTTAGCCGTATTGGCGCTTTCGATTGCAATTTCAGCAAGGTCCTGGCTGTCAGGCGCAATGTTAATCGCGCAATCCGCAAATACATATTGTTCGTCGCCGCGCGCCATGATGAATACGCCGGAGGTTTTTTTCACGCCTTCTTTTGTTTTGATAATTTGAAGAGCAGGGCGCACTGTGTCTGCTGTTGAATGAGCCGCTCCGCTGACAAGCCCGTGCGCAAGACCTTTGTACACAAGCATCGTGCCGAAGTAGTTTTCATCTAAAAGAGCTTTACGAGCTTGTTCTTCCGTTGCTTTCCCTTTTCGGCGTTCAACGAAAGCCTGTACAAGGTCTTCCATGCCTTCATATGTATGTGGATCATAAATATCAACGCCTTCAAGCGTTAAATTCAATTCTTTCGCTTTAGCTTGAATCTCATTTTCACTGCCGATCACGATTGGCTGAAGCACTTTGTTTCCGGCAAGGTTGTTTACCGCTATTAAAATACGTTCATCTAAACCTTCAGGAAATACGATTTTCACGCCTTTTCCTGCTACTTTTTCTTGCACTGTTGTAAATAAATCTGCCACAATATACCCTCCTTGAATTTGCAAAAAACGCTTTCTTTTATTAGCATACTCTTCTTCCAGCTAAATTCAAATAAGCAACTTTTATTATAGCGCTTTCATTTAAAAATCTTATTTTTCTAACTAATTTAATCAACTGAAAAACTTCTTATAGTGTCCCTCTGATTTTCAAAGATTATACGAAGAGATATTCAAGGTTTCTACACAGAAGAATCGGATAAACTATGGTATAGTGTAGGCATAATGAAGAGATATAGGAGTGAAGATAAATGAGTGAACAGCAATTGACAAATGAAGCAGCAAAAACGCTTGACGGCTGGTACGCCCTGCATGATTTCCGTACGATGGACTGGGCTTCCTGGAAACTGCTTTCAAGTGATGAACGCGAATCCATTACATATGAATTTACGGGATTGCTTGAAAAATGGGGCGTTGCCCAAAAAGAAGGAAAAGGTTCGCAGACTCTGTACAGCATCGTCGGCCAAAAAGCTGATTTCATGCTGATGGTTCTTCGCCCGACAATGGAAGAATTAAATGAGATTGAGCTTGAATTCAATAAATCAAGACTCGCTGAATTCACCATTCCGGCATACTCCTACGTGTCAGTCGTCGAACTGAGCAACTACTTGGCAAGCGGAGAGGGCGATCCTTACGAGAATCCACATGTGCGTGCGCGCCTTTATCCTGAACTGCCTGAATCAAAGCATGTATGCTTCTATCCGATGGATAAAAGAAGATCAGGCAACGACAACTGGTATATGCTATCAATGGACGAACGCAGAAACTTAATGAGAAGCCACGGTTTAATCGGACGCAGCTATGCAGGGAAAGTGAAACAAATTATCACAGGATCTGTCGGCTTTGACGATTATGAGTGGGGCGTTACACTGTTTAGCGACGATGTTCTTCAATTTAAAAAACTTGTATACGAAATGCGCTTTGACGAAGTCAGCGCCCGTTATGGAGAATTCGGTTCGTTCTTTGTCGGCAACTACCTGCCAAAAGAATCATTGCCTAAATTTTTATATGTATAATCAGCTCTCCCGTCGTACGGCGGGAGTTTTTTATTGGTGCAGCGTCTCTTCCATGTTCTGATCATGAGTGCTGTACCGTTTATATCCATACACACTGAGCACAAATCCGCATAGGGTGATGGCGGCACAAATCAAACCGACGAAGGAATAACCGTACCGGATGTAAACAGGTCCCATAACCGCCGAGCCTAAGGTCACTGCCAAATTTGATGCCAGACTGTAAAATGCCATGATTTTCCCGCGGTGATGTTGGGAACAGTCGCTCAGAATCGTACTGAGCAGCGTTACCGTCAGGCTTTGCATCACGCCCCAAATCAATAAACCGATACATAATAGCGGCAGTGATTTCGGTGCATATGGCAAACACGCCAATAGTATACTGAGGACAGCCATAGCGATAACAAGAGACCGCATTTTCCCGAAACGGTCCGCTGCCCTACCGGAAAAAACACTCATGGAAAAGCCGATGCCATATATCATGATAAACAGCCCCGCCACAGTATTCCCTCCCGAAAATACGTGCTGGAGATATGTCCCTAAATAAGAATACATTCCATAAAAGCCCGTCATGTTGCAAAAGGTAATCGTAATGTAGACCGGCACCCGCGGCACACGAAGCGCCTGAAGGAACGTACCGGCCGGCTGCTCTCCGTTTTCTTGCCCGGCTTTTCCATTGGCAGAGGTGCGCGCCTCATATAAAACCAAAGCCAATACGAGCAGACCCATAAAAACAAAAATCCAAAATGTCCATCTCCAATTCAGAGAGCCGCCGATAAAAGCTCCTAATGGCACGCCAAAAATCAGCGCGAGCGACCAGCTTGAAACAATCAGCCCCATCACCTTTCCGCGATATTGATAAGGAACGCGGTCTCCTACAACCGCATAAGCGGTCGGCACAAACGCGCCTGCCGCCAGACCGGAAAGCGCGCGCCCTAAAAAGAATGTGTATAGATCCTGCGCCGCGGCGCATATGACCGTTCCGATGATAAATAAAGAGAGGCCAATCATCAAGCATAGCTCTCTCGAATATTTATCGCCTAGAGGAACTAACAGCGGCGCGCCAACCAAAATCATGATCCCGTACATACTGATAGAAAGTGCCAGCACATCAATACTTGAATGAAAGGTTTGTGCCAAATCTGGCAGCAGCGGTGACATCACTAGTTCTTCAGATCCGGCCGCAAACACGCCCAATGTCAGAGCGAGTGCTAATAAAATCGGAAAATGGCGTTTCGTTTCAATCATATTATTGGTTTTCATATGTATGGACACCTCTTCAAATACTGATTTCCATATAGTTTAGCATTGTAAAATTTCTTTTTGTATTCTGTTTGATAAAGTAAATCCATTTATAATTTTCAAATGTATACTTGACTGCGATAATATTTTTCATTCGAAAATTCTTACTTAAACAGACTTCTTCTCCGCTCGTTAAACATCAATGAGCATTATGGTATAGTGATAGAAATCAAATGTAATATGAGGTGGATCGTTTCATGGACAAAGTTTATACACAAGCAAAACCAATTAAGCTCGGCATGGTTTTGCTCCTCGGAACGCTGGCGTCTTTCGGGCCCCTTTCGCTCGATATGTATCTCCCCGCTCTTCCGCAGGTCGCAAATGATCTTCATACAACAGCTTCTCTCGCACAGCTAAGCCTAACCTTCTGCCTGCTGGGGCTGGCTTTAGGACAAATTGTCGTCGGACCGCTCAGTGATATGAAAGGCCGCAGGAAACCGCTGATCGTTTCGATGGTTTTTTATGCGCTCTCTTCCATTTTGTGCGCTTACAGCCCTTCCGTCACTTTTTTGATTATCATGAGATTTATCCAAGGCTTCACCGGAGCGGCCGGCATTGTCATTGCCCGTGCGTCCGCTCGTGATATGTATTCGGGGAAAGAATTAACGGCTTTCTTCTCCATGCTGATGCTGGTGAACGGGGCGGCTCCGATATTGGCGCCGATCACCGGGGGATTTGTCCTTCAATTTTCTGAATGGCCGACGGTCTTTATCATTTTAGCGATTATCGGTTTTTTCATTTTTATTGCCGTGACGGCCACTTTGCCTGAATCACTGCCTATCGAAAAACGGACAACGGGAGGCCTGAAAGAAACCTTGCAAACCTTTCGGCTCTTGCTTGGCGACCGTTCTTTTATGGGATTTGCTTTCAGCCAGGCTTTCATTCTAACCGGCATGTTCGCTTATATTTCCGGTTCGCCGTTTGTGCTGCAAAATATCTTCGGGGTTTCGGCGCAAATGTTCAGCTTTTTATTTGCGGTAAACGGCGCGGGAATTATCGCCGCCACCCAGATCACCGGGAGACTTGCCGCAAAACGTGATGAGCGGACACTATTCACATTCGGCCTGATATTATCCATTATCGGAAGTATCGCACTTCTTGCTGCGCTTGCTCTGAATTTGGGCATCATCGCAGTCTGCATTGCCCTGTTTGTGATTGTGTCCTGCGTCGGGATCGTCACAACCACAGGTTTCGCATTAGCGATGCAAAAACAGGAGAAAGGCGCCGGCAGCGCAGCCGCGCTTCTCGGCCTCTTGCCATTTATCGGCGGCGCGCTTGCCGCTCCGTTAGTCGGCATCGCCGGAGAAGAAAATGCATGGCCGATGGCTCTGAGCATCTTCGGCTTCGATCTTCTGGCAGTTCTTTCTTACGTTTTCCTTGTAAAAAGAAACACGCAGACATGATAAAGCCCTCCAATTTTTATTGGAGGGCTCTTAATATTTAGCGCGGATCAATTACCAATTGAGTTTCAGCGTAAAAGCTGCCGATTCCTAAACCGTTTACCGTATCACCTTTAATCGTGTAAGTTCCTGCGCGCGGAAGGTTTTTGCGAACCATGACTAGTTCAAATTCCGATGCGCCTAACAAATCAAGTGTGAGCGGAAGTCTGACTTTTTTCCCGTCATTTAAAATCTGTGTTTCTTTCAGCGTTTTTCCATTGATCGAGTCTCTCGTATTGGCATGAAAACCGTCCGGGAAATTAAATTCTATCGTTCCGAGAGAAAGAACGGCGTTTGGTTTGTATGTCACTTCAATATCTGAAGTCGCGTATTCTTTCGTACTGTTAATAGTTTTTGCTTCGATTGATGCAGATTGCGCATTCGCATGGACTGAAGGAAGCAAGATGGATAGCAGGAAAGCTGAACTGATGAATAATGAAGATAATGATGTTCTTTTTAGCATGACATTTTCCTCCTCATGATTACTATTAAAGTTGGTCAGAGCGTCCTCTGAAGAAAAAGAGCGTGAATCTCGTAAATTCGCGAATTACTTTTCCTTTTTCTTGAGATAAATCTAACACCATTTTCCATGGAAGTAAATGCTTTTTTAGGGATATGACAACTTGATATTGTTTGAGACAATCAGCTTAGCCGGACAAGGGCCAAACGAAAGATTTTCACCCTCCCGCTAGTAAAATATACAGTCTTGATCAATACTATTTTCCTATTAAATTAAAGGGACAAAAAAAACCGAAGATACCTCTTGATCTTCGATTTGCGTCCGGCTATTTTGCTGTATGTTATCGAAAAGTTGTGTTCCAGTTAAAACCGATTGTCTCGTCATTCCAAGGGATTCTTTTTTCATCAGGCTGATCAGGGTTATACGAGGTTGTAGTGAAATAGATAATCGTCAGCGGTGTTTCTCCAAGCACCCTATAACCGTGGGCGACTCCTTTTGGGATCAACAGAAGCATCGGATTGTCTTCTCCCATAAAGTAGACATCCGTTTTTCCTTTCGTTTCAGAATCGTCACGCAGGTCATAAAGGACAACTTGGGCGTGGCCTGTCGGGAAAAACCAGAGATCATCCTGCTTTTCATGATAATGAAACGCTTTAATTACGCCTGGATAGCTTTTTGACCATGAGGCCTGCCCGAAATGTTCAAGAAGATTCTCGTCATCCCGAACAAGCTCGGCGAAAAAACCTCTGTCATCACTATGCTTCGTCAGCTTTTTGACTTTGACTCCTTTAATCACTTCACTTCACTCCTCTCCTGTAAATAATCACGCAGTGCATCACGCCAATGCCGCGGCCGTATTCCGCGTTCATTTATCGCCTGGTGGCTTAAAACAGAGTAAGCAGGGCGCGGTGTGAGATTTCCGTATTCCTTGGTGCTGACTGGCAGAATCGTTGTGTCCAGTCCGCTTTCTTCCATAATGGCCGCGGCGAATTCATGCCAGCTGCACATACCTGAGTTACTGACATGGTACATGCCCGGGGGATGGCCAAACAGCGTAATGACCGCTTCTGCTAAATCCTTTGTATAAGTCGGCGAACCGATTTGATCATTGACGACGCGCAGCTCATCTTTTGTTTCAGCAAGCTCAAGCATGGTATTGACGAAATTATGGCCGCCGCTTCCATAAACCCAGGAGGTCCTGATAATGGTGCTGCCCTTGCCGGCTAATCGAATCAGCTCTTCCCCGAGTTTTTTGCTTTTACCGTATATTGTGCTTGGTTCGGGGGTATCGTCTTCTTTGTAAGGACTTGTGCCTTTTCCGTTAAACACATAATCCGTGCTGATATGAAAATACGCCGCACCGATGCCTTCTGCCTCCAGCGCTGTATAATAGGCTCCGATTCCATTGATTAAATATGCTTTCTCCAGCTCTGTTTCACATTTGTCAACAGACGTAAACGCCGCTGTGTTGACGACAATGTCCGGCCGATAATGGCGAAAGGAATGCCGCACTGACCGTTGATCAGAAATATTCATCATCGACTTCGTTAACGCGATGACCTCATATCCGGCTTGCTTCAACTGGCGGCACAGTTCTATTCCGAGCTGTCCGCCGGCACCGGTCACTAAAACCTTTGTCAATCGGATCACCTTCTTCTCATCATTGGCCGTTATCTGTATACCAGCGAACGGTCCGCTTAATCCCCTCTTCAAACGTAACTTCCTGACGCCAGCCCAGCTCGTTTTTCAGCTTAGAGGCATTGATCGCGTAGCGCCGGTCGTGCCCTTTCCTGTCTTCCACATGAGCAAACAGCTCCTGATCGCAGCCAAGATGCTTCAAAATGGCACTGGCAAGCTCTTTATTCGTCCGTTCATTGCCGCCGCCGATATTATAAACCTCACCGTTCGTTCCTTTATCCAAAATCAGTTTAATCGCGCGGCAATGATCCTCGGCGAACAGCCAGTCTCTGATCTGCAATCCGTCACCGTACAGCGGAACCGGCTGGCCTTTTGCCGCGTGGCGGATGATGGTCGGAATCATTTTTTCCCGGTGCTGATAAGGACCGTAATTGTTGCTGCACCTTGTGATAATGGCCGGAAGCTGATGGGTTTTAACATAGGACTGCACGAGGAGATCTGAGCTGGCCTTGCTGGCGGAATAAGGATTATTAGGTGAAAGCGGTGTCGTTTCCGTAAATGCCGGGTCATCCGCTTCTAAATCTCCGTATACTTCATCTGTTGAAATGTGGATCAGTTTTTTTGCCTTTCCGTGCAGCACAGCCTCCGCCAGCCGATACGTCCCCATGACATTGGTTGTGATGAAAGGCTCCGCCTGCGAAATGCTTCTGTCTACATGGGATTCAGCCGCGAAATGAATCACAGCGTCATAGCTCTCATCAAATGCCCGGTCGATATCCGCCTGACTGCTGATATCTCCTTTGATAAACCGAAACCGGCTGTTTCCCTTCAGCTTTTCCATTTCTTTCGGATGGCTCGCATAAGTGAGTTTATCAAAGACCGTAATGCGGGCGTCTGTCTCCTTCAGCATCAGTTTTGTAAATGTGAGCCCGATAAAGCCGGCTCCGCCTGTAATCAAAAATGATTGTGCCATGTTTATTTTTCCTGTCCTTTCTGCAATGCCTGATATGCCAATGTGGAAGCAAGGTGAAGCGATTCATGAGTGCCGGCATCCACCCACCAGCCCGTTAACACATCATACGTGAGCTGGCTGTGTTCAATGTATAAATTATTCACATCAGTGATTTCAAGCTCGCCGCGCTTTGAGGGAGAGATTTGTTCAATATAGGAAAACACTTCCGCATCATACATATAAATACCGGTTACGCAAAGGTTGGTCGGCGGTTTTTCAGGCTTTTCAATAATGGAACGAATCTTGTTATGCTGTTCATCAATTTCGGCAATCCCGAAGCGTTCAGGGTCATTGACTTCTTTTAACAGCACCTTCGCCCCTTTTCCCTGTTTCTCAAAACGCTCTGTAAAAGGCCGCAATGAATCTTCAAATACATTATCACCTAATAATAAGATGAAAGGCTCTTTTCCGGTAAAGCGTTTTGCATAGGATAAACCGTCTGAAATCCCTGAAGCGGCGGGCTGAACCTGATACGTAACGGAAACACCAAGCTCTTCTCCGGTTCCAATGAGTTTATGAAACTGCGGTAAATATTCTTTTTGAGTGATGAGTAAAATGTCTTTAATTCCGGCTTCTTCAAGCTTCATAATCGACCAATAGATCATAGGATACGGACCTACGGGAAGCAAATGTTTATTGACCGCTTTGGTGAGCGGCATAAGGCGCGAGCCGGTTCCTCCAGCTAAAATAACACCTTTCACGTTAACACATCCTTACGTGCGTTTTTGTACCTGTATTAATGGCCAGATAGCACATCTCGAAGAAACGCCGTGTCCCTGGCTTATGTTCAATATGAAAACCTGCCATTATTTCGCCTTCCGGCCCGGCCACAAATGGTAATGGTAGAACGATTGCGCCGCGGTAAAGCCCATTCTTTCGTAAAGTCGGATCGCCCTTACGTTGTGAAGCTGCGTCCCTGCTGTTATTGTTTTATGCTGAAGGCGTTCCGATTGTTCTATGATGTCCGCCAATAAATGAAAACCGATTCCTTTGCCTTCAAATCCGGGTTTTACAGCCATCAGATCGAGAACAAACTCTTCGCCCCTTGAAAGGCCTTGAAGATAGCCGATGATCTCGCCTTTTTGCTTCGCCACAATGTTTATATCCGCTCTGCCGTTTACATTATTCCGTGTCCATTCATGAAAGATCCGGTTCGCCTCTTCATGACTGAGATAAGGATCTTGAAAATATCTGCTTTTTGTAAATGCGCCCTGGGATAACTGGCAAATCTCATCCGTGTCGCCAGGCTCAGGGGTGGAAAGTTCAAACGGAGCGTCTTCCCCATATAGACAAGCTGGTTTCGTCAGCTTAATCAGACTGCCGACAAAATAAGAGGAGGGAAGCTGCTGCATGACTTGCATCGCTCCTATATCCTCCGCCGGAATCCGAACGAAAATAAAATCAGTCCCCTCCGCCTGCCGGGCCGTATAAAAGGCTTGAAACAGCTGTTTCAGCTGTCCTCTGCTGTTTGCGGCCAGCTGTTTAACGTTCATCACTTGTTTATTGAGCATTTGGCTTTCCCAAAGAGAGTATTTATATAAAATGACCCCTTGAATCTGGCTGTTCTCCAAAAGGCAGAGCGAGAACTCATATTTGTCGTCAGAGGCAAGCTGTTTGCTTTGAAGAAACGCTGAAATCATATCATGCGGCAAATTGTCTTTTATGGTGTACAATCAATCAACACTTTCCATATTTGCACCTATTTTCTTAACTCCCATCTTTTTATGCAAGGTGATCCCGCCTGTAATCAACCCCCGTTTTTTCTTTTAAAAATGTAAATAAAGCGTCCGCTGACTGTTCAACCGGATAATTGGCAGCCACAAATTGAAGGCGGGCCTGCTCGGCTTTCTTATGCATATCAGGTTTTTCCAGAACCTCAACCAACGTTTTAACCAGGTTTTCCGGCTGTTCAAAGATGAATTCTCCGAGTGATTCGTAGTAGGGGTAAGAGCGGCTCCCATTTGATCTTCCGATGAAAGCGGGCTTTTGAAACAGCATGGCTTCAAGGCCGACAGTGGAGGTTTGGGTGATCGCCGCATCAACGTACGGGAGAATATCATACAAGCCCATTTCTTTTTTAATCACTTTACAGGCTTTATGTTTTTTCATCGCCGCTTGATACACGCTGAGCTTATTTTTGCCGATTTCCCACGGGTGAGGCTTGATGACAAGCTGAAGATGCTGATGGTTCATCAGCTCATTTATCACACCGGAATAGAAATCATCTGAAAAAGGCTGTGTAGCGATCAGAATTGTTTGTTTAGATGGGTGAAAGGACAGTTTTCGATGAAAGGTATCCGATTCTATCGGTTTTCTATGAAAAATTTGGTCAAAACGAGGGTGTCCGGTTATGATGATTTGCTCCGGGCGGCATCCTTTCTGTTTGTACCACTCTGCTTCATAAGCGCCAAATACAGCTTGATACGAGGTGAAAACAGGCAGAAACGCCTCATCCCCCATGAGTGCGCCATGCTGGAGACAAATGCTTACAGCCTTTTTCTTTTCACATGTCAATGCGAGCACTCTGCTGTAGATGTCTTCAGTGGTCCCTACCACAACGGCGGAAATCTTTTCAGTCTCAAATAAAGCGTCCACTGCATCAATCGCTTCTATAAATAAAGGAATGTCCTTATAAAGCCGGTTTTGAAATGCTTCATCTCCGAATGCCGTGTGTGCCTCCAAGGCGGAAAGTATGGAGGAAGCCTTTTCGATATACGGCTGAGGGTCTCCTTTTTTGTCCGATGCCGCAAGATCTAGTTTAGAAATCACAGGCAAATCGCAATGATGCGGCAGGCTCCATCTCGCCAAAACAACCGTTGTTTCAGGGTCAAATTGATAATAATTTTCGTCGATAAACCGCAAATGATCGAAATGCAAAATGACCTTTCCCGGAGCAGGTGCTTCATCAGCCGCTTTTTTTATGCTTTGTTTTTTGATGTCAAAAAAAGCCTGAATCTGCTCTTCAGCTATGTGCTGCTCAGCCGGTCCAAAAAGCTCCGCATCAGTTTCCATGCGCTCTCTCAGTTCAGGGCTGATATATTGGTAAAAATTACTGAGCAATGCAAGCGGAATATCCTTATAGCGAAGATTGTCAAAAAACATGACAAACTGCCGATACAGCACCCAGTAATTAGCTAAGTAAGCCGACAAGTTCTCACCCCTTTCTAAGTTTTCTTAATGATTCACGCAGACCCCGGCAGTTTTGCTGAGGCGGGAGATTGCGAACGAATTCATTTTTTTCTTCTTCAAATAACTGAAAATGAATGGACTGATCCGTAATATAGTTAAGATCAAGCTCTTCGGTTATCGGATAGAGCGGGTAAAAATGATTGACCCTCCAAAAGAAACGGGCATCTCCAATCCGGTAATACTCCGGGCTTTCATCCCAATAGGAGCCAAACGTATCCTTGACCTTCTCCAATACTGAAAATCTGTGCATCACCGAACAATGATCGACCGCGCATGGTGCGTTCCACATCACTTGATTGGCCGGTCTGACGGTCTCTTTCACGACTTCCTGCTGCTGATTCAAATGATAGGTTTTAGAACTTGAATAAATGACATCTTTCTCAGGATGAACATCAAGCTCATGCGCCATTTTCTTCAAACGGTCCGGCATATAGATGTTATCGTCTGTCGCATATGTGATGTATTCGCCCTCGGCTAATTCAATTGCTTGATTAATAAGTGCTGAATACCTTGTTTTCTCTGTTCTTTCTTTCACTCCGGATACATCGCTTTTGTAAAAACGGACACGAGAATCCTCCAAAAAAGGCCGGATTTCATTCAGGGTTTCTTCGTTTGAATTGTCATCCATAATCAGCAATTCAAAATCCGGAAAGGTCTGAGCAAGGATACTTTTAATGGACTTTGCCACATAATCACTTTTATTGTAGCTCGTCATAATCACAGAAACTTTTGGCACATCCTCACCTCCTTCTTGAAAACATTCACTCCTGAAACTAACGTTATGATATGTTCCATATGCTCAAGTTGCGCTAGGAATACAGACTATAATGCGAAAACGACAAAAAAAACAGCAAACAGCCTAATGCAAATCAGGCTATTTTCCGCTTCCTCATGTCATTTTAGGATTCATGGCTGTCCCCTGTTCATTTTGCGCATAAACTTTGTGCCGTTTACATATGGTTGAAGAGATGAAAATTGTAACAGCGACCCAGATCGTTTTTTCATCGGAGGTGAGTCATCTAAAGCGGTCATTCCATACAATCAAAACCGATATTCGATAAGATTCGAGGCGGGAGATGATCCTTAATGGTTTTTATAAAAAGGAGGAACGAAATGAAACCGAAAAAGAATCAGTATCAGCAAATGCAAGGATTTGATATGCAGGGGTATCAGCCGCAATACGGCCCCAATCCTTATCCGCAGCAACAAGGACAGGGGACGCAAATGCAGCAGGGACAGCAAGGATTCGGCTTTCCATCCCAACAGCAGCAAGGCGGAGGGTTTCCGACCCAGCAACAGGGCGGAGGGTTTCCGACTCAGCAGCAAGGCGGAGGGTTTCAAATACCGTCTCAGCAAACGGGCGGTTCTTCATCTCAAAACGTACCCGGCATGCTGCCTATTGAAGAATCGTATATCGAGAATATCCTGAGGCTGAATCGGGGAAAAACCGCCACGATTTATATGACATTTGAAAACAGCAAGGAGTGGAACTCAAAAATATTCCGCGGTGTGATACAAGCGGCTGGGCGTGACCACATTATCATAAGCGACCCGAAAACAGGGACCCGCTACCTTCTCTTGACAATTTATCTTGATTACGTCACGTTTGATGAAGAAATTGCTTACACCTATCCATATTCGATGGCCTCCTATTCGCCTAGATAAATAAAAAGCCAATCTCTCACTCTGTGAGGATTGGCTTTTTTTCTTTATAAATATTTAACAGCCGCAACGACGATCATAATCCAAGAAACGATAAACGCCACGCCGCCAAGCGGTGTAATGGCGCCGAGTATGGAAACCTGCGTCACGCTCAGAATGTATAAGCTTCCGGAAAACAGCACGATACCTGCAAACATCAGCCAGCCCGCCGCAGTGACGCTGCCGACACCTGAGAGCTTATCAGCAAGAAACGCGACAGCCAGCAGCCCAAGCGCATGGTACATATGATATTGCACGCCTGTATGCCAGACCTGAAGATATTTATCAGGAATTTTCCCTTCAAGACCGTGCGCGCCGAATGCGCCCAGCCCCACTGCGACCAATGCATTAATCGCGCCTAATATTAAAAATAATTTCATCTATTCCTCTCCTGCCTTTTCGTTAAATTGATATGTTTATCATAACGCACATGAACCAAAATTCAACGATCGTCCGTCGATGACACGAGATTGTCAGATTTCCTCTTTCTCCAAAGCTGTAATTGATCTGCCCCTATCGCAACTAAAGTGCCCAGGACAAGCCCGTTGCTCAATAACGAAATAAAAATCGGGTGCATGCCCGTTAATGCGCTTTCAGGAATGAACATCACACCAACGCCGGTGAGCAGAGAAAGACCGATCACGGTACGGACCCGCTTTGTCTCCGTGTTCTCATATGAATCGAATTCGGCGAAAGCCAAACCCGCCATTGTTGAAAACACGACAAAATTCACCGCAAACCCGACAGGTGACGGCAGGCTCGCAAACGCATTCATAAAGAAAGGGATGATACTGATGATAATAATAATAGCGTTTCCTAATAAAAATGGTTTTTTAGAAGGCATTTTCGTTGTTTCAATAAAACCAGCCGCGCCTGAAATCGGCACCGGCGCAATTGCCCCGGTCAAACCGCTGAGCAAATGGCTGAATGAAGCTGCGAATCCGGCGGGTCTTTCATGATGCCGCTCCGGCTTTCCTCCGAACTTTTTCACAGCCAGCTCGACGACTCGTATGCTCGCGAGCATATTAACAATCAGCAAAATCGTAATAAACAGTGACGTAATCACAAGGCCGCTGTCAAAGATCGGCTTACCGAACGGAAACAGCGTCGGAAGCTGAAACAGACGGTCAGGCATTTGAATCGGTTTGGCGGCACCCGCGATAGCAAACAGCACCCAGCCGCCGAATAACGCCAGTAAGATTGAATATTGCTTTAAAAAAGAAACCTTTGAATTGCTCATCATAAAAGTGGCTGCTACCACAACCATGGCGAGGCCGAATACGAGACCGTCGACACTGTCCTTTAAATAGCCGATCCCAAGCAGCCCCTTTATAATCGGCTGACTCAGCTGCATAACTAGAAGCAGCAAGTACACACCCGTTACAACAGGTGTAAATAGAACCGCAAGTCTTTCAATGACTTTACATACACTAAATATAAAGAAGAATACCGCGCTTAACAGCAGCGCGCCCTGCAATGCCCGGAGTGTATCTCCAAACGTGGCAAAGACCGTGCCCGTCAAACCGCCGTAAATTGTATAAACACCCCACCACAGGCCGGCCGGGCTTTCATTTATAGGCAGGCGGTGTCCCTTGAGACACTGAATGATTGCAGCAACCCCCAGCACAAAAAAAGTGCTTTGAATCAATCTGGCTGAATCAGAGTGATCTAATTGAAACGATTGCGCCACCGCCACCGGGACCACAATCGCCGCCGCAATCATAAAAGCCGTCCATTGCAAGGCGCCAAGAACCAATTTCAAATCAATCAACCTTTCCTGTTAAAAATCGAATAATGAATCGCCATTTCCATCTTCTTCGCTCTTCTCTTTTTCCTTCTTGCGATACTGGCTCAGCCCGGCGCTGCCCATCATTTTTTCCAGCAGCATCGGGTCTGCCGCAGGCGCCGCAACAGGAGACGCGGTTATAGTTGGTGAAGCTTCTGGCGAACGAGGCGTATCTGAATTGTCCATGACGACGTCGCACAAAGAACGGACGACTGCTATATGCTGTTTCAGCTCCTCATCCCGCTGTGCCGTTTTGGCCTTTTTCAGCTCCTCTTCCATCTTCTGAAGTAACGCGGATATATGAATATTCATGAAAGAATCCTCCATCTTAAAATTTCGTACTACCTGCATTTTATCAAATTCCTGACACCAATGCAGATGCGAGTTTGTTATTTTTTCTGACAAGCTTTGCGCATTTGACAATCGAAAAATCATTCTTCCATAATGAACTGACTGTCACATACAGAAAGGAGAGTCGGAATGAACAGCATTCCCTCTATCATCAGCCGGCATCAAGCGTTTTTCACAGCAGGGCATACAAGACCAATTAAAGCGCGGCTTGACGCTTTACGTAACGTAAAACAAGCCATCAAAACCTATGAAGCTGATGTATTATCCGCTCTCTACCAGGATCTCCACAAATCAGAGCACGAGGCTTACACGACAGAAATCGGGATTGTTCTTAAAGAAATAAGCTTTGTCATGAAACGTCTGAGAAAATGGGCCAAGCCAAAAAAGGTAAAAACGCCATTAACCCATATCGGCTCACAAAGTGTGATGATACCCGAGCCGTATGGAACGGTTTTGGTGATTGCGCCATGGAATTATCCATTTCAACTGGCTCTTTCTCCGCTCATCGGGGCTATTGCGGCCGGAAATACCGTCATCGTAAAGCCGTCAGAATATACACCCGCCGTTTCAGCGGTTCTTTCCAGCATCATTCGCGACGTGTTTCCGCCTGGCTATGTCACCTTAGTTGAAGGCGGGCCTGATACCAGCACAGCATTATTAAAACAGCCCTTCGACTATATTTTTTTCACCGGAAGCGTCTCCGTAGGAAAAATCGTGATGGAAGCAGCTGCTAAACAATTAATTCCCGTGACATTGGAGCTTGGCGGCAAAAGCCCCTGCATCGTCCATAAGGATGCTGATATCAAGCTCGCCGCCAAACGGATCGTCTTCGGGAAATTTACAAATGCAGGCCAAACATGCATTGCGCCTGACTATTTAGTCGTTCACGAGGAGATAAAATCGGAATTCGTGAAAGAAATGAAGCATATAATCGGCGAATTTTTCGGTCACCAGCCGGAGCTGAACCCGGCCTACGGCAAAATCGTAAGTGAGCGCCACTTTCAGCGGCTTATCGGTTTTCTGAATGACGGCATTCCTCTGACCGGAGGCAAAGCGGATCATAAGCATCACAAAATCGCCCCGACGGTTCTTGATCAAGTCAAGGATGAAGCGCCTGTGATGCAAGAAGAGATCTTCGGGCCGATTTTTCCGCTGTTTACCTATCGCAGCACCGACGAAGTCATTGCGATGGTGAACGCACGTCCGAAGCCGCTTGCCCTTTATTTATTTACAAATCATAAAACGGTCGAACAACACATCTTAGAAAATATATCGTTCGGCGGCGGATGTATAAACGATACATTAATGCATGCGGCTACACCATATTTGCCATTCGGCGGTGTCGGAGAAAGCGGAATCGGACGCTATCATGGGTTCGACAGTTTCAACACGTTTACACATAAAAAAAGCGTTTTGAAGCAAACAAACCGCTTCGATCTTGCTTTCCGTTACCCTTCCTCAAAAAACGGGCTGCGTTTGATACGTAAATTATTGAAATAAAAAAGCGCAGAACACGCCTGCGCTTTTTTCCTATGATAAATCTTGAATGCACCATTGAATCGGCTCTTGACCCATTTCTTCTAAAAAAGCATTCGCCCGTGAAAACGGCTTGCTTCCGAAGAATCCGTTCCTCGCCGAGAATGGGCTTGGGTGAGTCGACTCAATGATGAAATGCTTAGACGTGTCGATCCGTTCTTTTTTCATTTGCGCATGCCGGCCCCATAGAATAAAAATAACCGGCTGCTCTCTCTCATTCAGCACGTCAATGACCCGGTCTGTCAGCTGCTCCCAGCCTTTTCCCTTATGGGAGTTGGCTTGGCCGCGCCGCACCGTTAACACCGTATTTAAAAGCAGGACTCCCTGCTTCGCCCAACTGACGAGCGAACCATGATTCGGTATGCTGCATCCCAGGTCATTCTGAAGCTCCAGAAAGATATTTTTTAGTGAAGGCGGCTGCTTTACGCCCGGCTTCACAGAAAAGCTTAAACCGTGGGCTTGGCCGGGACCGTGATAAGGATCTTGGCCAAGAATCACTACTTTTACGTGATCGTAAGCAGTATAGTGCAAAGCATTATAAATATCATTGCTTTCCGGGAAAATCGTTTCATTTGCATATTCCTGTTTCAGCATTTCTCTCAGTTGTTGATAATATGGTTTTTCAAATTCATCTTTAAGCTGATCCCACCAGCTGTTTTCTAAAAGCTGCTTCAAGGCTGTGATCCTCCCTTATGAGCGGTGAAGTCTGGAATAAACGGGCTGCCCGTCCCAAACGATGTCGCTTGCTGCTTCACGCCTTTTCATGTCAGGCTCTTCTAACAAGACGGCGAAATTTTTTGTCGGAAGCTCCCCGAGCCCATGCTTCTCGCTCAGCCGGTCTAAATATTGTTTCCGTTTGGCGCCAAGGTCGCTGGACTGATTGTCGCCTGCGTCAGAAAACGCATAAATCACACTTGCGCAAGCAACACGCTTGACCCGGTGCTCTTTCGCCGCTCGTAAATAAAAATCCCAATCCCAATAGTTATGAACCTCAGGATCAAAATACCCTAATTCATCGTGCAAAAAACGTCTGTACATACTGCCGGACGGCACATATGTGGAGAAAACTCTCATGTCTTCATAGTCGGCCGTATAGGCGAATAACTTACGTGACAGCGGATATCTCGTACCGTTTCTTTCTTCAAATGAAACAATTTCCGCATCAGAATGGACCAGATCCGCCGTTTCCAACTCTTCCGCCATTCTCTCAAGATGGCCGGGCGTAAAGAAATCGTCATCATCACAAAGCATAATACAATCGCCCGACGCCTGTTTGACACCGGCATTTCTGGCTAATACATGCCCCGCGTTCTTTTCTAAATGGAGAACAGCAATCGGAAGTTCGGCATACAGTTCTTTTACATGATCAACCGATTCCCCCGCGTCATTTACGATAATGATTTCATATGGATTCATCGTTTGTCTAGAGATCGACTCAAGCAATTCGCATAAAGCTGGAATTCGATTATACGTCACAATTACAATGGATATCTTCATGATGCTCTCCTTCTTAATTTATTGTCATGTATTATTAAAACACAAATTCAACAAGAGAACAGTGGGCATTTCCTACCGATCGACAAAGAGCAGCGTAATTCCGATCAGCAGCAAAAGCAAGAGAACGAGATCTCCCCAGACGCGATACAGTTTTCTTTTCATATCAGCCCCGTCAGCAAATACTTGATGCCGCAATTTATATTGATAAACAGGGAGCAATACAAACGCATAAAAAGAGCACAAAAAAACAAACGCCGGAGGAACAAAACCGCATCCCGCATCATCCCAATCATAAACAATGTCCGCTACGCTTGCGCCATCTATAAAAAAGAGAGCTAACATTAAAACCAGCGGCACCAGCGACCCGATTTGAAAATCAATCCATCGCAGCTTTTGATCAAACGCAAATTTCGCGGCCCAAAACCAGCCAAACGCATACAAAAAAAGCATCAGAAAAACACCGAAAAACATAAAAAAAGCATCCGGGAGCCAGTCAAACAAAAAGGCAGGAAGAACAGCCGCAGCCATAGCGGCAAACATGCCAAATACAACAAAAAAGAAGATAGCTATATGAACGATTAATCCGTATAGAAACGATTGTATTTTCATTTTAATTATATTCCTCTCGGTATATAGTATTTCTATGTAGTTTGGTGAAAAAAATTAGGCAAGACGGCGCCTGCCTACATAACAGCCCAGCCGGCTGCATGCCGGAAAAAGCATGGTCGCAACGGCACAGGCCAATACAAAACCCGGTGTGAGCATAGCCTGAAACAGATCAGCCGGCACAAGGCCGAACAGAAAGACAAGCATAAAACACACATTCGGCGCCATGGAAACCGATACCGTATGATGTACAAGCCTCTTCCCGCTAAAACCAAATTCCCTTCCCGCCTGATACCCAATAAAAATCCAATAAAGCAGATAACCGCCTAATATCAGCCAAACAGACACGGAAATTCCGCTCCACACTGCTTTCACAAGCGGATGAACGGACCATACATGGATCATGGTTAAGGCCGCACCCGCAGCAAAGAGTGATAGGTTGCAAAAGAAATGAAATAATAAAAACCCGCGGGGAGATACGGATGTTTCTTTTTTAATGGAATGAATAATGTCAGCCGGCGATCCAACCTCGTGCCAAATACGCATCATCGCTTCCTTTTCGGTTTTCCCTTCATTCAGGTAATGAGCAAATGCCTGGCTGATATGGCTTTCCAATTCCTCCATCCATTCATCACTGTCCGGCAGATCTTGCAGCCCTTTTTTGATCTCGTTTACGTAAGCGTCTTTATCCATTCTGGCCGCCCCGTTTCAGCATGCGGTCCATCATCGTCGAAAACAGACTCCACTCCTTCGTCCGCTCAAGCAGAACCGCTTGTCCTTCATCTGTTATGCGGTAATATTTCCGATCAGGCCCCTTTGACTGCTTCTCCCAATAAGAAGAAATATAACCTTGGCGTTCAAGCTTATGTAGCGACGGATAAAGGGTGCCTTCCTTCATTTGCAGTTCATTCCCGCTTCTTTGCTCCATTTCTTTGACAAGCTCATAGCCATACATCGGCCGTTCGTTAAGCAGCGTTAAAAGTAAGATGACGGTACTGCCCTTTACAAGCTCACGATTAAACATATTCAAAACCCCTACCTAGTATTCTTATGTAGCATTTTACGAAACCTCAATGTCATTGTCAATTCATTCCTGATAGGCTTCAATATTGTGATCAAGAGAAAATCTAACTATAATGAGGTATAAAACATGATGGAGGTTTACTTATGTCAATGCACAAAGCACTCACTATTGCAGGCTCGGATTCCAGCGGCGGCGCGGGAATTCAGGCTGATTTAAAAACGTTTCAAGAAAAAAACGTCTACGGAATGACAGCTTTAACGGTTATCGTGGCGATGGACCCCGAAAATAGCTGGGATCATCAGGTATTCCCGATTGATCCGGACACCATCCGCGCCCAGCTGGCAACGATTGTTGACGGGATTGGCGTTGATGCGATGAAAACAGGCATGCTCCCAACCGTTGAGATTATCGAGCTTGCTGCAAAAACGATTAAAGAAAAACAATTAAAAAATGTCGTCATAGATCCCGTTATGGTATGTAAAGGGGCAAACGAAGTTCTCTATCCTGAGCACGCTGAAGCATTGCGTGAGCAATTGGCACCGCTTGCGACAGTCATTACACCAAACCTATTCGAAGCAAGCCAGCTAAGCGGAATGGATGAATTAAAAACAGTGGAAGACATGAAGGAAGCCGCGAAAAAAATTCACGCGCTCGGCGCCCAATATGTCTTAATTACAGGAGGCGGCAAACTCAAACACGAGAAAGCCGTAGATGTTTTGTATGATGGAAAAACGGCTGAAGTTCTTGAAAGCGAAATGATCGACACGCCTTACACACACGGGGCAGGCTGCACATTCTCCGCCGCCGTCACAGCAGAGCTTGCGAAAGGAACTGAAGTGAAAGAGGCGATTTACGCGGCAAAAGAGTTTATTACAGCAGCGATTAAAGAATCGTTCCCGCTGAACCAATATATCGGACCGACGAAGCATTCTGCGATGCGCTTCGCTGAAAAATAAACAAATATCCCCCTCTATTCAAGAGGGGGATTATTTCACTTTAAGATTTCTCGCCGATGATCTCAGAAACGCTTCAATAGATTGAACAAACAACGCGTACTCCTTCATTTGTTCGTATGTATCAGTAAGCTTTTCTCTCATTTCACTATGAGGCATGGAACCTCCCAGCATCTTTTTGAGCTGAAGCAAGACCTCTTTATATTCTTCTCTCTTATCCTCTACTTGATCTGCTGCCTTTTCTAAACATTCCGGCGTTATCTTCTGTTCATTCAAATTCAAGAAAACAACTCCTTAAAAATAGTAGTCTATCGTTGAAGAATAGCACAGATGGCATAGATTTCACATAAGAAAAAAGGATTATTTTTATTGACCAAGTGGCCATATCGACACGTTCTCTCCGTTTTCCCAGCGGAATTGACAGAGACCTCCTCATTTCCCGGGAAAGGAAAATATCTTGGGCTAAGCACTTCTTCTTCATCTTTTAGAGAAAAAATTGCAAATCATTATGTGAAAACAATCACAATATATAATATGGGCATTCCCTGCACAGAAGGCAGGAGACACCATGGAAACTTAAGCATTACTTCAGGTTGAACAACTTACCTATTGTCATATTATTATTTTGATCAATGATCCTTAAGCAATTTGTCTAATGGCTCTTGCCGGATTACCGCCTACCACCGTATTATCAGGAACGTCTTTTATTACCACAGCACCAGATGCGATTACAGCGTTATGTCCAAAAGTGATAGAGATTTTATTCTAATTCAATGCCCAAACGGAAACCTTCATCCCCGTATTTCCATTTGACTTCACTGTCACCTCATGGTTTTCAAGGGAAGGAAAATATCTTGCACTGAATACCTCTTCCCCTTCGTTGATAAAGATTTCAAAAGAAGACGCATCTATAAACATGTGCAGCGTATGCAAACGATTGATATGGCAATGCCTTTCTTCCGTTTTTTCGCCGTCAAAGCTTACCCGCTTCAATGTTACAAGCCCTTCATCCTGCCGAAATATAAAACGTGCCGCTCCTCGAATGTCGAATTCAAACCCTGAGAGAGTCTGGATATTCTCAATCAAAATCTCTGTTCTTTCTACGTTCTCCACAGGAAGCGCTTCGGTTGATTGATGCAATTTCACATCGATTGTTTGCTCATTGGTCCGCATTGCCTTCAGTTCAGGCAGCGGCTGTTGTATCAGCTTCTCCCCTGATAAGGTCAGCAGCCTCGGCAGCGTCATACAGTGAATCCAATGATACTCAATTGTCGGATGAGATGTTTCATCCTGGCCAGGAACACCCATCCACGCAAACATGATCCGCCGACCCCGTTCATCTTCAAGGGTTTGGTGTGCATAAAAATCAAAACCGCGGTCAAGCTCGGTAAAACCGCCATGCTTCATCTCGGGCTTATCATAATCAAGCCGTCCGACAAAGTATCCTGATTGATTCACATTTTGAAAACGAATGCCTTCCGCGTAAAGCCCTTGCGGTGAAACAAGCAGCACATCATGCCCCTGAAGAGAAAACAAATCAGGGCATTCCCACATATACCCGAAATCTTTAAGTCCATTGAATCCGGGACCAGTAATCGGACCAAGAAATGTCCATTCCGTCAAATTGTCAGAAGTAAACAGAACCGCACTGCCTTTAAGGTTCTCCGTTTGTGCGCCAATGACCATATACCACTTGCCGTCATGCTCCCACACCTTTGGATCGCGAAAATGAGCCGTATATCCTTCAGGAAGGCGGGCGACGACCCCCTTCTTTTCAAAGGTCCGCCCATCATCAGACACAGCAAGGCATTGGTAGGTTTCCCGATTCCCGTCCTGATCCCTGACATTCCCTGTGTAAAAAAGATAGAGACGACCATCCTTTCCGACCGCGCTGCCAGAGTAACAGCCATTTTTGTCATACCATTCGCTTGGTGCAAGCGCAATCTCTTCCCACACCCAATTCACCAGATCCGTCGTCGAATAGTGCCCCCAAAATTTAGCGCCATGCCCCGTATGAAACGGCTGCCACTGAAAAAACAAGTGATACATCCCCTTCCAATAAATCACCCCATTCGGATCATTCAACAAACCTACCGGCGGCATAAGATGAAAATGCTGGCGGTACGGATCCATTTTGACAATATGCTCTTTTCTCTCCATCTCTTCATAAGCCCGGCGACGCAGTTCTTGATCATGTTTTGTCATTTTTTCCTCTCCTCATTCTCATTAATCTTCATTACAAATGCCGCAATAAATGCAGTTGCGCCAGCAATGGTCATGCCAATGAGATAGTTAGCCAAATTCCCAAATCCGAACGGCGCCGCAATCGCGATCATCGGTATTCCGGTTAATCCGTAAGCGTTAGCAGCCACATGAGTAAGGACTACATAAGCTCCTCCCAATGCACCCCCGATCATCGCAGCAATAAACGGCTTTCGGTAACGGAGGTTGACGCCGAAAATGACAGGCTCTGTAATTCCGAGAAAAGCAGAAAACGCAGCGGGAAGAGCAATTTCTTTCGTTTTTGCCTTTTTCGCCAAAAAGAATACTGCTAGGCCTGCGCCGCCTTGCGCGACATTGGCCATTGACCAGATCGGCAGCAAATAGTTCTTTCCAAGGTCTGAAATGAGGCCGGCCTCAATCGCATGGAAGCTGTGATGAACGCCTGTCAGCACGATAAGTGAATAAGCCCCTCCAAAAAGAAGGCCCGCCATAAATCCGGCATGGTCATAAACAAAGGTTAAAACAACAGTAATGCCGGAGCCAAGCGCTCTTCCGAAAGGACCAATCGCAATAAAGGCGACAAATCCGGTGACAATCACCGTCACAAACGGCGTAACAAGCAGATCCACTGCATGAGGAACGACTTTTCTTGTCCATCTCTCCACCTTGCTCATGACGTAAACCGCTAAAAGAACGGGTATAACTGTTCCCTGATAACCGAGAAGCGCGATATCAAGCCCGAAAAGATGCATATAATCAGGTGACGCTTCCGCCAATCCCCATGGATTCAGAAGATTAGGGTGAATCATGATCCCCCCGATCACCGCTCCCAGATACGGGTTGCTGCCAAACTCTTTCGAAGCGCTGACTCCGATCAAAATCGGCAGAAAGATGAAGGCCGCGTTTGAAAACATATCGAGCAGCTGTAACAGCGCGGAATCTTCACTCATCCAATGAAAAGCATTTATCATCCCCAGTAATCCCATTAAGAGTCCGCTGGCTACGATAGCCGGGATGATCGGAACAAATATATTAGAAAGCGTTTTCGCAAATCTCGCCGCAGGATTCAGTTTCTGTTTTGCGGCGTCCTGGTGATTCACATCCTCTTCACGTTCTAAATCAGCTTCTTTAGAAAAAGCATCATACACCTTATTCACAAGGCCTGTTCCAAAAATAATCTGATATTGCCCTGAACTGCTGAAAGCGCCTTTAACGTCTTCAAGCTCTTCCACTTGCGCTTGATCTATTTTTTGTTCATCTTTTATCACCAAACGCAGTCTTGTGGCACAATGAGCGGCGCTGATGACATTTTCTTTTCCTCCGAGAAGCATAATAAGGCGTTTTGCAGTCTCTCTGTAATCCATCTTTTATTTCTCCCCCTTTTTAAAAACAAAAAAGACCTAAAATTCGCCAACGAATAAAGGACACAGCGATCCTTTTTCATTTACGCAAATTTTAGGTCTTGCCTGCTTTACCAGTCACAATCCCGCTTGATTTCATTTTAGAATGCGCTTTCATCATAAAATATGATAGCGTTTTCGTCAACAGTTTTTTAAAATACCACCAGTCGAGGTTGAAGAGCAATGGACAATAATTGACATTACCCACACAGAAGGCAGGAGACATGCTATGGAAAGCTTTTTTCATCCCGATGTCTCTAAAAGGAGAAGAGGCAAAGCTGCTTGCCATGATGCTTTTTGTTTTCTGTTTTTTCGCTTCCGGTTATGAACAAAGTATCGCAAATATGTGCTCCTTCGCGATCACACTTTTCATCGACCATCCAGATACAGTAACATTGATGGGAACTGCTAGAAACCTGATTCCCGTGACGCTCGGAAATCTAACCGCGGGCGCCGCCGTGATATTAAATGCAGACAAATAAAAAAAACTTCCAGAGATCAGGCTCTCTGCAAGCTCAGGGGCAGTTATTCCGAGATATTTTGAAGACGCTGGACATGCAGCGTGATATAACCGGCCTCGGACTCCGGCAGATTCAATTGATATTCATTTTTTAAAAACTCCGCCAGCTCAAGCGCACACTGATAAGCAAAAGAATACTTTTTTTGGATGAAACAAAGCATCTCATCGTCCATGACATGAAGCGCTTCATTTGATTCCAACCGGCTGACTGCATATCGTAAATGCGTGACGAGGCGTTGATAGGAAATACTGTTTTCGTCCACCTTTCGATTAAAATAGGTTTCTATTTTCTCTATCATTTCTTTAATCATTGTCGTATGCTTCAGCGCTGAATGCATACTTTGCGCATCCATCTTCGCGGTATGGATGTGAAGGGCAATGTATCCTGCCTCATCATCAGGCAAAGACACACCCAATGTTTCTTTTACATGAGCGATGGCCCATAGACCGATCTCATACTCATTTTTATAGAGCGCTTTAATCTCATGCAGCAATTTATTCTGCACAAACAAACCATCTTGAATCCTTTCGATCGCAAAGGACAAATGATCCAAAAGCGCGATATGAATGTGGTCGTTCAACGGTGCAGCGAGCTTTCCTTCCGCGTAGCTGATAATGTTTTCAGCCGCTTCTATGTGCACCTCGGGCAGCGTTTGAAGAATCTGTTTGAACTTTTCATTCTTGTCGTGCACGACAAAGATCTTCTCGACTCTATTAGTGGGAATGATATCATTTTTCCCTTTTTGAAACGCAATTCCCGGGCCCATCACAATTTTTTCCTCGCCATTCTCTTTTATGACAGCCGCATTGTTGTTTAATACCTTATCTATTTTCAAGAGGTCCTCTCTCCCGCCAAATTAGCCTTTATGAGCGGATTGTACCTCCTTTTATTCTTTGTGTAAAGATACCCGGACCCGCTCTCTCCCGCTTTGGCGATTCCTTGAATGCATTCAGCCATCGATTCTTATAGCCGGCTGCTGCTTGCAGTTTTTCTGTTTCTCTATTATAAAGCGCCCCCGGCGAATCCGATAACGAGAATCCCCCTCCGGCTTGTACTGCCGCATTCCGCTGATATGTACCTTGAATCATATTGACCGCTGTCGCAACCATTTTTCGTTCCGCCGGCGCAGCCCAGTTCATCAGAAAGACCATCCACACCTTTAAAGATACAAGTAAACGTTTCATCGCAAAACATCCCTCCGCTTCTTATTGCAGGCGGCCTTTGCAGCCAGCCTGTTTTTCTTTCTTGACGCTGTCACCGGAAAAGACGGCCGATTTCTTTTCTGGCAAACTAGCGGCTCTAGCAAACTCATGACTCTATGATAGACCGAATGAAAGGAATTCTTTGTCACAATATGAGTGAAAAAACAAACTAGTTTTAAGAAGTTTTGTTGAATGTTGCACGAAACGGAATGAAAATTAGGGAACCGATCAAAAAAATTATTCACACGTTATCCCAAAGATAAGAACAACTTAATCACAGGGTATATCCACATATCCACATTCTCTATCAATATTTTGTATAGGAACATATATTCCCACCTATATATATACACAGATTTATTAAGTTATTCACAGGGTTCTGTGTATAACTCCTTCTTTATACACAAAAACATCCATAAATGAGCCATTTGTCACAAGGATTTTTTTGAATTTTCAAGAAATATATACTAGATATTGTTAACTATCAAAAGGGGGAAACACTTTGAAAAACGGGATGATTCGCTTTTTGCTCTTGAGTTTTGTATTATTCTTTACGTTATCCACAAGTATTACACGTGTTCAGGCCGTTCCGGCTTCGAACGAAACGTCGCCTGACCTGGAAAAAGCCGAAGTATTCGGTGACATTGATATGACGACCAAAAAGCAAACGACCGTTATTGTTGAGTTAAAAGAAAAATCTTTAGCCGAAGCGAAGGATGCAGGCGAAAGCCAGTCGAAAAACAAACTGAAAAACGCACGCTCAAAAGCGAAAAGTAAAGTGGCAAAAGCGGTGAAAAACGGGAAGGTTAATCGAGAATATGAGCAGGTATTTTCAGGCTTCTCTATGAAACTTCCTGCCAATGAGATTCCAAAACTCCTTGCCGTTGAGGATGTAAAGGCCGTTTATCCGAATGTAACCTATACGACCGATCATCTGAAGAAGAAGGACATCACTATCGCCCAAGACGCCATTTCTCCGCAGATGGATGAAAGCGCGCCTTACATTGGGGCCAATGATGCATGGGATCTAGGCTACACAGGCAAAGGAGTGAAAGTCGCTGTTATTGATACAGGCGTCGAATATAACCACCCTGATCTGAAGAAGAATTTTGGGCCATATAAAGGATATGATTTTGTAGACAATGATTACACGCCTAAAGAAACGCCGGTCGGCGATCCTAGAGGTGAAGCGACCGATCACGGAACACACGTAGCTGGGACAGTTGCCGCCAACGGAACGATTAAAGGTGTTGCGCCGGATGCCACTCTCCTTGCGTATCGTGTTCTTGGGCCGGGAGGAAGCGGCACGACTGAAAATGTGATCGCCGGTGTGGAACGCGCCGTACAAGACGGCGCTGATGTGATGAACCTCTCTCTTGGAGATACAGTGAATAGCCCGGACTGGGCTACAAGCACCGCACTAGATTGGGCGATGTCAGAAGGAGTCGTCGCCGTTACCTCAAATGGAAACAGCGGGCCAAATGGCTGGACAGTCGGATCGCCGGGTACTTCGAGAGAGGCAATTTCAGTCGGAGCAACCCAGCTGCCGCTCAATGAATACGCCGTCACATTCGGATCTTTCGCCTCTGCCAAAGTATTGGGATATGACAAGGAAAACGACATGAAAGCGCTAAATAACAAAGAAGTAGAACTTGTGGAGGCGGGACTCGGCGAAGCAAAGGATTTTGAAGGAAAAGATCTGACAGGAAAAATCGCTGTTGTCAAAAGAGGAAATATTGCGTTTGTGGAAAAAGCGGACAATGCAAAAAAAGCCGGTGCAATCGGTATGATTGTGTATAACAATTATGCAGGAGAAATTGAAGCCAATGTGCCGGGTATGTCTGTACCGACAATGAAGCTTTCACTGGAAGACGGTGAAACACTCGTTAAAAATATCCAAAAAGGCGATAAAAAGGCAACATTCGAATTGACTATTTCTAAAGCACTGGGCGAACAGGTCGCTGATTTCTCTTCCCGCGGTCCCGTCATGGATACATGGATGATTAAACCGGATATTTCCGCACCCGGCGTCAACATTGTCAGCACCATTCCGACACATGACTCTGACAACCCGTACGGATACGGATCTAAGCAAGGAACAAGTATGGCATCGCCTCATATTGCCGGTGCGGTTGCGGTAATAAAGCAGGCCAAGCCTAAATGGAGCGTCGAACAAATTAAATCCGCCATCATGAATACAGCTGTGACATTAAAAGACGGAGATGGCAATGTGTATCCGCATAATACCCAAGGAGCGGGCAGCGCAAGAATTATAAACACCCTTAAAGCCGACTCCATCGTTTCTCCGGGAAGCTATTCATACGGCACATTTTTGAAGGAAAAAGGAAAAGAAACGAAAAAAGAAACCTTTACAATTGAAAACCAATCCTCCATCAGAAAGTCGTACCAGCTTGAGTATTCATTTAACGGTAACGGCATTACAACGTCAGGAACAAGCCGTGTTGTGATTCCTGCCCACCAAACCGGAAAAGCCGTTGCCAAAGTAAAAGTGGATACAAAAAAAGCAAAGGCCGGTACCTATGAAGGAACGGTTACAGTAAGAGAAGGCGGAAAAACGGTCGCCAAGATTCCTACATTGTTAATCGTAAAGGAACCTGACTATCCGCGAGTCACTTCAATTGATGTAAGTGAAGGTTCTGTACAAGGCACCTACGAGATTGAGACTTATCTTCCTGCTGGAGCAGAAGAGCTGGCATTTCTCGTATATGACCAAAATTTTGAGTTCATGGGCCAGGCAGGCATCTACAAAAACCAAGATAAAGGCTATCAGTACTTTGATTGGGACGGTAAAATCAACGGTGAAAGCAAGCTCCCGGCCGGAGAATATTACATGCTCGCCTATGCGGCTAACAAAGGCAAATCAAGTCAGGTTCTGACGCAGGAACCTTTTACTGTCGAATAATAAGAAGCCTTGCCGAGAAAGACTCGGCAGGGCTTTTTTTGTGCTACACTAATGAATGATCATACATAAGTGTCTGAAAAAAGATTTGGAGGGCGTACAAGCCATGCTTTCTTTCTTCATCTTATTATCACTCACTATGCTTTTTGTCTGTTTTATTGTTTTCACTGCGCTCTACTGCTTATCCCATCACAAAAAAGGCAGCCGCCGCCCGTTTCAAAAAGCGGCAGAAGACACGGTGGACACTCTGCTTATTCAGCCTCTGAGCTGGGCCGTGACTGCTGTCTACTTTATGGCGCTTCTCATCATCGCTCCTCTTTATCAGCTCAGACGCTACATGCAAACAAGGCGCTGACTCTTATTCAACAAACGCGTCACGAAGCAGACGGTAAGACTTTAGCTTATCCGCAAATTGGTTGGTGATCGTCACTGCCATAATCTCCTCTGTCCCATAAGCCTGGCTGAGGGCCAAAAGCTGTTCCTTCACCTGCTCTTTCGTGCCAACGATCATCCGGCTTCTGTTATCATCAATCCGTCTCTGCTCATAGGGCGAGTATGTATTCCCGCGGACCTTCTCGTAAGAAGGCACGCCATCTAAAGGTATACCCTGCTCCCCTGCAAGCAGTGTAAAATCAAGCACCGCTGCAAGCTCTTCCGCTTTTTCCTCTGTATCGGCGCAAATGACGAAAATAGCGACTGCCGCTCGCGGCTCTTTTCCCAAGACAGATGGCTTAAACCTTCTTTTATACTGTCTGACGGTGTCTTCTCCGCCTTCTCCGTTGATAAAATGCGCAAACATGTATCCCGCTCCCGTTTCAGCAGCAAGCAGCGCGCTTTCTCCTGAGGAGCCAAGCAGCCACACATCCGGCGCAGTGGAAATATGAGGCGCCGCCGTCAGATTTGGAAAACGGTGATTGTCATCAGCTAAGTCATGCAAATACATTGTCAGCTCGCGAATTTGCTGAGGATACTGATCTGCATTGCGTTTTCCGCCATCATTCAGCGCCCATGAAGCAATCGGCATACCGCCCGGCGCTCTGCCAAGTCCGAGATCTATTCTCCCAGGCGTAAGCCCCTCAAGCACACGGAAGTTTTCAGCAACTTTATAAGCACTGTAATGCGGCAGCATCACACCGCCTGACCCGACACGAATACGCTTCGTTCTGGCCGCAATATGGCTGATCAAAACCTCCGGACTAGAGCCGGCCAGCCGTTTGGAAAAATGATGCTCAGAAACCCAAAATCTCTTATATCCAAGGTCATCCGCCGCTTGCGCAAGTTCGACAGTCTGCTGTAAAGCCGTTTCCGCCGACTGACCTTCTGATACAGGAGATTGATCTAATATACTTAATGAAATCATTCCCTACCACCTCACCATCATCGTATCACTGCCCGGCCTTTTTTTCTCATAGGACGCTCACACTTTCACCTTTTAACATGGACATAATAAAATGAACATCATGCCATCAATAGGAGGAGCCAATCCAGAATGAAGAATCAACAAACCCCGCGCCAAAATCCCAGTGCCTTAAGAAATGACAGAAATTTGTTCAAAGTCTGCTATTCGGAATCCTCTTTAGCGTCCCCCTGTGGATTGTCATTTATTTGTTCATCAAATATATGATGGACATGTCTTAATTTGTCGGAATATGTTACACGTGAAACACAAAAAACCTCCCCAGCTTTTTGGAGAGGTCTTATGATTATTGTTTATTAAAGCCTTTGTCTTTCACATATTGATTTAAATACGTACGCGGTTTTTGCTTCATGAATTGCAGAATCTGATCCGACCACGTTTCAACCCGCTGGCCATTCGTTCTTTCCTTGTAATAATTCGAAATGGTTTGATCATACTCATTCATGTTTTTACGGAAATTCTCCTCACTCGAATCATACACATTCTCGTGATATACAGCTTGCTTCGGCAGCCTTGGCTTTTTCCCTGAAGTGTTTGCCGGGTGCCCGACAACAAGTCCAAATAGCGGAAGAACATGATCCGGTGTCTCTAACACCTTCGTTACTTTGTCCAGCTCATTTCGTATGCCGCCGATGTAACAAATGCCAAGCCCCATTGATTCTGCCGCAATGCTCATATTCTGAGCGGCAAGCGCTGCATCAATTATACTGACCATAAACATCTCCGTATTTTCCAGCAGCTCGGTGATATCTTCCCCTTTTTGTTCAGCCAATGCTTTATGGCGGTACAAATCAGCACAAAAAACAAACAAATGCCCGTTATGTTCAACATATGGCTGATTGCCAGCAAGAACCGACAGCTCACGCTTCTTGTCCTGATCGGAAACCCCAATAATAGAGTAAGCCTGTACATAGCTGGACGTAGACGCCGCCTGTGCGCTTTCGACTAATGTATGAATCTCTTCTGAAGACAGAAGCTGATCGGTAAAAGACCGGATGGAGCGGTGATTTAAAATGGTTTCGATTGTATTGTTCATCAAAAGAACCTCCTTCTCTTTTTATCATATCCGAAACAGAGCCATGCCAAAAGTGAAATGCTCCGCGAAAAAAAGACAGCCTGCTGACGGCTGTCTTTACATTTACGAATTGAATAGATAACTCTTATATTTTGTAAGCTGAACACTGGCATTGTAGACGATGCCGAAACCGATCAATGTGGCAAGCGTCGAGCTTCCCCCATAGCTGATAAACAGCAACGGAATCCCGGTAACAGGCATAATGCCGATGTTCATTCCGATGTTTTGAAAGGTATGGATGACAATTAGAGCTGTAAACCCTACGCAAAAGAAAGAAGCAAAACGGTTAAAAGAACTTATTTTATCAATGAGAACGACAAGTCTATATATTAAAAAGAAATACATAATCACGACAATGGCACAGCCCAAAAAACCAAAACTCTCGCCCAAAATAGCGAAGATAAAATCGGTCTGTCCCTCTGGAACATAAACCTTTAGATTATTGACTCCGTTACCGGTAATACCGCCTGAGCCAATTGCCATTACTGCTTGATTAACCTGCCAATGGTTATCACTGTCAGTTTCAGCTGACGAACCAGAGTCAGCAACCCAAGATGTCACCCTATTGATTTGGTAATCCTGAATCCCTATTGACTTCGCAGCATCCGGAAAATTAATCATAACTAATAAAATGAGTGAAACTAAAATAACACCGGATCCGCCAATAACAGAGATCAGTTTCCAGTTTACACCTGACATAAATACCATGACCAAAACAATAAACATACAGATTCCAGCAGTTCCTGCATCCTGCAGAAGAATTAGACCAATCGGAATAACAGCAACCCCTGCAATTTTCGCTAAAAGAATCATATCGTCCCTAAGAGTGCGTATACCTTTTGGATTAGCCTTAGAAATGACTGAAGCCAGCATCATCATTAACCCGATTTTCATAAATTCAGACGGCTGCAAGGTTACTGATCCAAATTGAAACCAGCTTTTTGCGCCGTTTTTTACTGGAGCAATGGATTCCGGGCTTATTCTTAATACAATAAGAGATAATATGCCTAATAAATATATATACAAACTAAGCTTCTCTAACTGTTCTAAATCAAAATATAGAAGTACGCCAATCACAATTGCGCCCAGTACATAATAAACAATTTGTCTCGTCCAAGCATTGCTGCCATATTGTCCAAACTGACCGGCAGCATAAATGGCTACCACACTAATAATAAAAAACATACCAAATATAAAAATCAAATCCCCCTGGTAAAAGGGGTTTTGCTGTTTCTTGTATCGACTCATTCTATCCCGCCTTACATTTTCATCGGAAATCACTATTGTTTATTATACATGAACCTCCTTCAAGATAATACGAGAAGGTTGTTTCCTTTTTTGATTTTTGCCCATTCGTTGACGGCTTTTTATGCTACACGAAATATGACGTGTAAGGAACAGAAATGTTTCGGCTGCCACAAAAGTTTTCAAACGAAATAACCCCTTCTTTGTTGAAGGGGCTTTGGCTTAAAAAAAGTCCATTAGCAGCGGAGAGCGCGGACGGATCGCTGCATCCAGTTTTTCTATTTCAGAAAGCGGGCCTGACAATTGGCCGGCTTCATACAAAAATTGGCCAGAGCGGGCGCCAAGGAAAAAGGCGCTGAAGGCTGATATGCCGCAGTACAATGTGTTCTCCGGCGCTTTTTCCTCAACAATGGAGACACCTTGCGAATTCAAGCAAAAGAGCCGCTCATTCCAATCAGCCCAAGGGTCCTTTACCTGAAAGAAAAACGGTTCTTTGATCGCCTGTTTCGGATATTGCTGCAAAAAGCCCTCCACATCAACAATTCGTGCCATACTGTATGGATAAAGCTCCTGCTTGATTCGCGGTTCGGCTATTAAGAAATCAAGCTCACTACGGGGCTCTGCGGTTATGACGGCCTCATCGAGCATCGAATCGTGCTGGCAAATAAAGTTCCACAGGCCTTTCTGTGCCTCCTGATTGAGAAAAATCATTTCTTCCACATGCATGATTCTTTTCTCCATTCTGTACACAAGATATCCACAAGGAACTTCATCTGCCGAGTGATACACGGCAATAAACTGGTTTTTGGACAGCTTCGTTAACCAATGCTCCCGTGAGCGTTCTAGCAATCCATTATACCGCTTTCTGAACTCGCTGTAGATTCCTTCCGCCCTTAAAGCCCCATTTTCCCTGTCTAGTCTTTGAATTGTTCCTGGGGCCTCCTCAAGCTGATGAAGGTGTTCTTTTTTTATCGTGAATAGCTTTTGATAAAAAGAAAGCTCCCAGCCAAATTTTCTGTAAAAGGATATGAGGAACGGGTGCAGAAAGCTGATTGTTTGCTTCTGCTCTTTCATAATAGACAGCGATTCGATGATCAGCTCCTTTACCGCACCTTTTCTTCTTTTTTCAGGCCACGCGGCTACACCAGCGATTCCTCCCATCTTGAGCTCACGCTGTTCCACCATCACGGTGAAAGGAATAATGTGGAGCTTTGCCGCCAGCTTGCCTTGTTCCTTCACTCCGATAATATGATGCTGATCTAATATCTTTTTTTTCTTCTTCCGTTCCTCGTTTGAAAGCGGGTAATGGAATGCATACTCTGACATGCGCAAGGCTTCGTCTAAATCATCATCTGTTTTTAGCTTAACGACTCTGCTCATTTATATTCCTCCTGATTCAAAAGTCTTCTCCGCAGTTATATTCGCCTAACTGTATACAAACTCCTATCCATCGAGCTTTTAAAAATAAGGCTATAGTTGCAACACAATCCGTACAAAACATGTATCAATTTCTGGAAAACATGGTATAATAAATGTAACAAAATGTTCAAAAAACGACCACAAAACAGACACAATTTCTTTCCTCTATTTCATTTTTGTAAACGCTACCACAAAATGAAAGGAGACGGGTAAAATGGACATGTTTTTTGCTTATTTACTGGTTGCTACCGCCACTCCTCTTTTTATTTGGCTTGATAACAAAAAAGTCGCACTCTCAGCTATTCCGCCAATCATTTTAATGTGGGTTTTCTTCTACTTTTATGCAACAGAAAGCCTTTCTCCACTCGGACACACTCTCATGATCGTACTGTTTGCTGTCAACGTCATTGTTGCCCATATTGCGGCCTTTATCATTTACGGACTTCCATATCTCCGCAGAAAAAGAAGCACCTGACTGCAGCAAAAAACCCTCTTCATGTGAAGAGGGTTTTTTCAATTCGTCTTTATTTATTGTGTCCGGAATGCTCTGAGTGTTCAGCGCCTCCGGGAGGATTTCCATCCATATGATCACCGTGGTGATAATGGGCAGCGAAAATCCATACAGATCCAAGCACAATAACGATTGCGCCGAAGAATCCGAACAACGTGTTTCCGACCTGTATCGTACCGTTTTCGCTCTCTCTCATGTGCATAAACATGAGGAGCTGCAAGGCTGCCTGAATAAATGCAAATCCGAAAATAATCCAAAGTTTTGCTGATGAGCTCAAGTCCGTATACACAGCAACCCAAAGGGCAAGCAGGGTCAGGACAATAGACAACGCAAAACCTACAATGTGCTTCCATGGAAAGTGATTGTGTTCGTTAGTCGCCATCTTACAGACCCCCCAATCCCATGAGATAGACACCGGTAAAGATGAAGATCCATACAACATCTAAGAAGTGCCAGTATAAGCTTGAGATAAAGATTTTAGATGAAGTCTGCGGAGTAAGTCCGCGTTTCTTCAACTGAAGTAAAATTCCTGCAATCCAGAAAATACCGATCGTTACGTGAGTTCCGTGAGTTCCAAGCAGAACAAAGAATCCAGACCAGAACGCACTTGTACCGAGAGATGCTCCTTCATGTACATAGTGGACAAACTCATTGATCTCACAACCGACGAAGCCGGCGCCAAGAAGAAGTGTGATAATTGTCCAAATGACGACGCCTTTTAAGCTGCCGCGGCGCATTTCATGAACAGCGATCCCGCAGGTAAAGCTGCTGATAAGCAGCAAGAATGTCATAATCATTACCAGGTTGACTTCAAATAGTTCTTCTGGCAAGACCCCTCCTGCTGTTCTGTTTTGAAGAACGAAGAAGGTTGCAAATAGTGTTGAGAACAACACAATTTCTGCCCCTAAAAAGATCCAAAACCCGAGGATATTCAGCCTGCCGGTTTCAGATTGGTATTCCATAGGCGCGTTAGAATTGCCGTGTTCTGCATGTTCCATAAGTCACGCCTCCTTTACTCGGAAATCTTTCTTTCCGTCTCTTTTATTTCGTCAACACTTACATAGTAGCCATTGTCATATTCGAATGAACGAAGAACCATACAGAGCAGAACTCCGATCAGGCCGATGATGCCCATCCAGTACCATTCAAACACAAGTCCAAAACCGGCTATTCCGAATGCAACCGACATAATAAACGGTCTGCCTGAGTTGCTAGGCATATGGATTTTCTTGAATTTGCTTTCCGGATGAATATCAACTTTGTCTTCTTTCATTTGTAAGAACGCATCCTGAGATTTGACTTCAGGAAGCACCGCAAAGTTGTAATGCGGCGGAATTGCAGATGAAGTCGCCCACTCAAGTGAACGTCCTCCGCCCCATGCATCTCCGCTGATCTCGCGAGAAGAGTAACGGAAACTGTAATAGATGTTATAGCAAAGGATTAAGAATCCGACACCCATCATGAAGGCACCCACAGTTGAGATAAAGTTCAATGTTGTCCAGCCATCATTCGGTCCGTATGTGTAAATACGGCGAGGCATTCCTTGAAGCCCCAAGAAATATTGCGGGAAGAAACAAATATTGAACCCGATCATAAAGATCCAGAAGAACCATTTTCCGATTCTTTCGTTCAGCTTGTGGCCGAACATTTTCGGATACCAGAAAATAAATCCGGCAAAACATGCAAATACAGTACCAGCGATCAGCACATAGTGGAAGTGAGATACAAGGAAGTACGTATTATGGTACTGATAATCCGCTGCCGCCATCGCAAGCATAACCCCTGTAACCCCGCCGATAACGAAGTTCGGAATAAACGCAAGCGCCCACAGCATCGGCGTTGTAAAGCTGATCCGGCCTTTATACATCGTAAACAGCCAGTTGAATATTTTAACCCCGGTCGGAATCGAGATCGCCATTGTCGTTATCGAGAAGAAAGAGTTAACAGACGCACTGTTCCCCATTGTGAAGAAATGGTGAGTCCATACTAGGAAACTCAATACGGAAATGGCAATGATGGAACCAACCATCGCTTTGTAACCAAATAATTGTTTTCTTGAAAACTGAGAAATAATCTCTGAGAAAATACCGAATGCCGGCAAAATAACAATGTATACTTCAGGATGTCCCCAAATCCAGAACAGGTTCGCCCAAAGCATCGGCATACCGCCAGCTTCCAGTGTGAAAAAGTGTGCTCCGAACAAACGGTCAAATGATAAAAGTGCTAATGCTACTGTAAGTACAGGGAAAGCAAAAACGATAATAATCATTGTGATCAGCGTCGTCCAGGTGAACATCGGCATACGCATAAGCGTCATGCCTTTTGTACGCATTTTCAGTATCGTTACCATGAAGTTGATACCCGTCATCAGCGTACCGATACCGGCAATCTGAAGTCCGAGCAGGTAGTAGTTCTCACCCGGCCCAGGGCTCATATCATTACTTGCAAGCGGCATATAACTGGTCCAGCCTGCGTTCGGAGATCCTCCGATAACGAAAGAGATGTTGAATAGCATCGCTCCGACAAAGAATGTCCAGAAGCTTAGGTTGTTCAAATAAGGAAATGCTACGTCGCGCGCACCAATTTGAAGTGGCACAACAACGTTAATAAGCCCGATTAAGAACGGCATCGCCATGAAGATGATCATGATCGTACCGTGAGTCGTGAAAATTTCATTATAGTGGTTAGAGTCTAAAAAACTGTTATTAGGAAGCGCTAACTGGGCACGCATCATCAAGCCGTCGACCCCGCCCCGGAACAGCATAACCACCGCAGCGATAATATACATGATTCCGAGTTTTTTATGGTCAACAGTCGTTATCCATTCAGACCAAAGCCACTTCCACTTTTTAAAGTAAGTGAGCACGAAAATAAGAGCGATGGTTGTAAGTCCGATGGACACTTGTGCGCCCAGGATTAATGGGTCACCTGTTACGAAAAATTCATCCCATTTGAATTTCATGCGAGCTTCCTCCTTTCTTGATCAATATCATTCTTCTGTATCTTTAGACGTTTTGAACTCATTTTTCTTTACGTTTTCAAACGGATCTGTTTTAGAGTGCGGTGAAACGGCTTGATAGCCCAGGCGTTTGCGTGCCTCCATCGCATACTCGGCATCCTGCCCGTGATCGACGTATTTTAGGTGTGTTGATGAGAACGTTAATTTATCAACATTCTCCGGAAGCATAAGTTCATCATACTTCTCTTTTGTCAGCTTAGGAGAATCGCTTTGAGTCTTTTTCACCCAACTGTTAAAGTCTTTTTCAGTTACTGCTTTTACATCGAACTTCTGATCGGCAAAGTGTTCACCCGTGAAGTTCGCGTTACGGCCTTCGTAAGTTCCCACTTCGTCAGCCTGTAAGTACTGATCCATCAGCATTCCCGCCATCGCGTATTTTTGTCCTCCAAGCTGAGGAATCCATAGCGAAGCCATTGAATCTGCCGATGAAATTTTGAACAATACCGGACGGTCTACAGGGATATTTAAGTAGTTGACCGTTTCAATATCCTGTTCAGGGTAACTGAATACCCATTTCCAGTCTACCGAAGTAGCGTACACAACAAGAGGCTCTTTATCCTTTGTTGCTTCAGGAGCCTTTTCTAACGAATATATCGTCTGTACGGTAGGCACAGAAAGTGCGATAACGATTAAAATTGGGATCACTGTCCAGACTACTTCTAAAAACGTGTTGCCGTGCATATCCGGCTTGTAATTTCCGTTGTCTTTGTCTTTACGGTCGCGGTATTTTACTAAGATAATGGTAAAGAGTACGAATACGACCCCGACAATAAATAACATGAATCCGATTGATAACAGGATTAAATCGCTTTGCTGATCAGCGACAGGACCTTTCGGATCTAACACGGAAATATTGCTGCATCCTCCAAGGACAAAAACTGCAGCCAACATCGCAAATAAAAGTATCGGTTTAAATGCTCTGAACAAGAAGATCACCATCCTTCCTATTGATATAATAAAGCTGAAATGCATGCTTCCTCAAAATCTTTTCTCTACCTTAGTTATGCTATCAAAATCTTCTCTTATTAGCTTTATTTTTTTCTAAAGTTCATCCTTTTTTCGAGTAAATGTCATAAATTCGACATAAATTGCTCCTACTATTTTCACACTTATCACTTAACATAAGAAGTTTTTAGATATTTCAGCATATAGGTACAGAAAGATGATGAAAAACTTATTCTGTCAAATAAAGGTTTACCACAATAAAAAACTTTGGTCAATCATAAATTTCATTTTGTTAATCTTTTCGCCTTGGAAATAATTTTCCCACTGTTTGAATAAATTCGCACGTTTACCATTTTAGCGTAAGATATTCTGAAAGAAAAGGTCGAAAACAGTCGGGATATGCTGTCAGCAGTTCAGATTTCGCCCAGCATATTCAAATGTTTAGTATAGACAAACTTGAGGAAGGATATAGGTAAATAAAAAAATAGGAAGTGTTAATGATGAGTATTATTGTTTCTTTAATTGTTGCTATTATTATCGGTTGGCTCGGAAGCCTATTTGTAAAAGGCAGTATGCCCGGCGGAATTATCGGGTCTATGATCGCTGGACTTATCGGTGCCTGGATCGGACACGGTCTGCTTGGCACATGGGGTCCCAGCCTTGCCGGCTTCGCCATCATTCCTGCGGTGATCGGCGCAGCGATTGTTGTTTTCCTTGTCAGCTTATTAGCCAGACGCAGAGGATAATAATGAAGAGCCAGATCATGACAGATGATCTGGCTTTTATGTTGCTTTGAAAAGACAACAAGTGAAGCAGAGACTTTCTCATCGGGAATGCCTGCCGAATCAGCATGAAAAAGCCTCAATCCTATGGATTGAGGCTTTTTTCAGGTACAACTCCCAAGCAGCTGATAAATCGTTTAAACGCTTTTTTCCCTTCAGGAGTCTGCTTAAATACTCCGGCGTGTTCCAAAATGCTCGCAAACACATTACCCAGCTCTTCTCTTATGATTTGTTCCGCATTTTCATTGGTTATCGTTCGCTTTTCAAGGAGCTCCAATGACCAGTCAAGGTGTTTTACGATTAACGGATTGTTTTTTATCGCCGTTTCAGGATCGGCAGAACACAATGCTGCCGCCGTTTCTTTCATTTCTTGTTCTAAACGTCCCGGTAATATGGCAAGGCCCATCACTTCGATCAATCCGATATTTTCTTTTTTTATATGATGAACTTCCTGGTGGGGGTGAAAAATACCAAGCGGATGCTCTGCGTTTGTGCGGTTATTTCTCAGCACGATATCCAGCTCATACAGCTCCCCTCTTCGTCTTGCGATCGGTGTGACTGTATTGTGCGGCGTGTCGTCTGTATAGGCTATAATATCCGCCGTTTCATCAGAATAGCCCCGCCAAGCATCCAAAATGCTGTCAGCCGCTTCAGCGATCATGGCCGGATCACTGCTCTGAAGCCGCAGCACAGACATCGGCCATTTCACGATGCCCATTGTAACGCCGGGGTGATTTTGCAGGGTGTACACTTCCTCCATTTCAGCTTGCGCCATCGGAAAATCATGGGCTCCGCCCTGAAAGTGGTCGTGGCTTAAAATACTGCCGCCGACTATCGGGAGATCGGCATTTGAACCGATAAAATAGTGCGGAAATTGGCTGATAAACGAAAGCAGCCTTTCAAATGTTTTTTTGCTGATCTGCATCGGTTCATGTTTATCCTTTAATACAATGCAATGCTCTTGATAATAGACATATGGCGAAAATTGCAAATACCACTGTTCGTCACCGAGTATGACAGGAATGATTCTGTGGTTTTGACGGGCGGCTTGGTTTAAACTGCCTTGAAACCCGACATTTTCTTTACAAAGAACACATGGCGGATAATGGGATTGCTTCTGTTCTTTTGCTTCTGCAATCGCTTTTGGGTCCTTTTCGGGTTTTGATAAATTAATTGTCAGCTCCAGCACGCCATACGTTGACGAAACCGGCCAATGGAGATTGTTGGCGACTCTGTCAGACCGAATATAGTACACGTCCTCAGAAAATTGATAAAATTCTTTGGTGGCCTGTTCAGGCCCGTTCAATAACTTCGTTTCTTCAAATTGGCGGATTACGGCAGAAGGAGGGGGAACAAAGCAGCCCATGAGCTTGGCGCTCAGGAGATCGCGGTAAGTGTCAGTGTTGTTTTCAATGCGCCCATTTTCCGCCGCCCACTCATAAATGGGAGAAAGCAGTTCAGGAAGGCTGTGCGGCGCCTGTTTTTTGTTTTGATTATGTACAAGTTCAGCGTTCTGTATTTCCAGCGCTTCAAACAGACGGTTTCTCGTATAATCAACATCCAAAATCGAGATCAGTTTCTTTCGCAGACCATATTGAATGAGTTCCTCAATCTGTTCAAAAATCGTCATGATCAATCCCCCTTCAGTTCTCCCGCGCCTTCTCCTATGTCCGCGACGTAAAAATCAGCTTTAATTCCTGTTCTTTCTTTGTAGGCAGCTCCCGCTTTTTCAATAAAGTCTTCAACCGCCTGGTCCTTCACGATACTGATCGTACAGCCGCCAAATCCTGCCCCCGTCATTCTTGAGCCGATAACTCCTTCATGGGACCATGCCGCATACGCCAATTCATCAAGTTCGGGGCTTGTGACTTCATAATCGTTTTTCAGAGAAAGATGGGATTCTTTCATTAATGACCCAATTTCATCAAGTTGGTTTTTCTTGAACATCTCAGCGGTTCTGATCGTACGGTCATTTTCATAGACCGCGTGCTTTGCCCTGCGCCTGTTCGTTTCATTTTGGATGAGATGGGCATACGAATCAAAATCAGAGGGGCTGAGCTCACCCAATGATGCAATCTCCAGTTCTGTCTTGAGGTCTCGGAGTGCTTCTTGGCATTCCTGCCGTCTCGCATTATAGCTTGATCCCGCAAGTGATCTTTTTTTGTTCGTATTGGCGATGACTAAAGAAAGTCCTGAAACATCAAGCTTGCTATATTCATAGGACAGCGTGTCACAATTAAGGAGCATGGCGTGGCCTTTCTTCCCCATCCCGATTGCAAACTGATCCATAATCCCGCAGTTTACTCCGATAAACGTGTTTTCCGCATGCTGAGCCATTTCCACCAAATGAAGCGCATTCAACTCAGGATGAAAATAGGTTTGAAGCACAACAGCCATCAGCAGTTCAATAGAAGCAGAAGAAGAAAGCCCGGCACCGTTTGGAATATTTCCCGAAAAAGCAATATCAAAGCCATTGGGAATTGCATATCCTCTTTGCTGAAATTCAAAAATAACGCCTTTTGGATAATTAGCCCAATCGTCATCTTTGGTATAACGGAGGTCATCAAGCTTGAATTCTTTTACGCCTGTTTCCTTAAAATTCTCCGAAAACATCCTAACCAGCCGGTCCTTTCTTTGAGAAACAGCAGCAAATGTACCGATTGTCAGAGCGCATGGAAATACGTGCCCGCCATTATAGTCAGTATGCTCTCCGATGATATTCACTCTTCCCGGTGCGAAAAAAAACCTTAATCCGTCTTGCTTCCCGAAAACACTTGCAAACGTCCCCTTAACCGCTTCCCGCATGTGCATCACCTTTCATGACTTTTATTGTTTATTTCCCGGAAAATCCCCTGTGAAACCGATAAGCTGCTGCTTTGGCTTTACACACCCTCTTCTGTCGTTTTTTTAAACACCAGCCATTTGCTTGCAATATAATTCACTACGACAATCACTACGTTATCCAGTATTTTGGCTAACGTTTCATTTGTGTGAAATTGGCTGACAAGTAAAATCATCATTCCTAAATCAATCCCGAGAGACAGCAAACGCACGCTGAAAAACGCCGTAAGCTCCTTTAGGAGGCTCCGCATGTCGCTTGTTTTTTGCTGAAACACATAAATCTTATTCGTTATATAAGCGAAAAGAACAGACAAAATCCATGCGATTACCGTCGCGGTTTTGTAATCCGTATCAAGAATCTCTACCAGGATATAAAAGCTCGAGATATTCACCGCGGTTGTAAAAATGCCCATAATGATGTACATGATCATCTCTCTGTACTGCTTCATATGTTCCTCGCTTTCTTGAAATCTTTTCTATTTAGCATATCATTTTGCCTTAAAATCTGACTAGCATAATGGGGTTTTATCATCTGAATTCTTATCTGCTTTTAAAAAGACGGAAAGTGCATCAAATAAACTGCGAAATGACACAGAAGTCCCTAACACATTTGATTGCTTAACAATTCCGTCGATCGCGGCACACATTAGTTTAGCCGTATATTCTGTATCAATACTGTCTTCAACGAGGTTTCTCTCTTTCAGCCATTGAATATAAAAGATATTTTCTTCTATCCAAAGTTCGTACAGCATGTAATAGGCTTTGTACTCCTGCAGCACTTTATAAGTGGGCATATTTAACGCAAATGATGCAATGTCCCAAGATGGTTTGCTGTTGAGGTGGCAAAACAGCAATTCAGCCGCTCTGCCGGCTGCATCCTGCAAAGTCAAAGGCCGCGCTGATATCCTTTCAATTTCATTAAGATAATCAGTGATGATCCTTTTCCTTATCTTCCGACGGTCTAAGAGATGCTTTAAGTAGTCTTCTTTTCCTTCAAAATGAACATAAAATGCTCCCTTACTAAACCCCGCCGCTTTGCTGATTTCCTCTATAGACACCATGTCATATGCTTTATCAATTAATAAAGTAAGGCCTGCGTCAAGAAAACGCTCAAACGTTTCTTCTCTCTTTATCTGAAATTTGTTTTTTTTCATTTTTTACTCCAGCCGTTTGATCATAATCTTATCTTACACCGGATAATTCTTTAGCGGTATTTTTTTCTCGGACAGAAGATGATATTCGGATATAGAGGGTAAATGTTAATAGGGAATATGATTTATTTTAATTTACATACTACCCAGTCAGTATTTAATTGTTTATTATTAGGGTTAAGGATCTTTTATGTTTTTTGGTTATTTTAGTCAGTTTTTTAGGGATTAGGTAGGTGAATTTCCCTTCTGTTTGCGATAGCAGGACAGCAATGTGTGAAATTTGTTGCACAGACGCTAAATCGGCGCGCCGGCTTGGTCTCTATCTTATTGCACAAATGTTGCGGGAAAACATTTTATTCAATTGGAGGGTCTTATGAAAACTCATGTAGAGAAGGATTTAGACAAAGATTGGCATAGGTTAATTCAAGAAGCCAGAACCATGGGTTTATGCATTGATGATGTCAGACAATTTTTAGAATCAGAAAAAGTGGTGAAGAAGAACTCGGCACTGCACACATACATCCGCCACGACTAACGTTAAAAGGCGGATCTTTTATCCATGATCTAATATATGATTTCTACTCTATTAGCCGATCTGAGTTTTCACATAAGCCCTTCCTTCGGCAAGGTTCTGATTCATCTATGAATGAACCGGCTTGATGGACAAGCATTGGTTATTCTCGGAGCAGCTCCCCATAATATCTTTAATAGACGCCCCGCTTGTTTGTGTACCTCCGTCAGGCTGACAGCCGGGTATACGATCACCTCTTGGCACATATCATGAGCAATAACTGCCATTTAAGAGGTGATACCCAAATGAATTCAGATTTCCTTCCCTTTTATGACCAAAAGAAAAAGAACTATTACGAGGGGCTGAACCCCTATCTGCTGAAAAAAATAAACCGCCATTGGAAGACGGTGCTGGATGTCGGTTGCGGCACGGGAAATTTAGGTGAAGCGCTGCAAGATCAAGGCATTACGGTTTATGGTATTGAGGCATTTCCCGATGCAGCCCAACAAGCGGGGAACAAGCTGGCACATGTCTTATGCGGAGATATTGAAAGACTGGCGCTTCCTTATGAGCCGGAGCAATTTGACTGCATATTATTCGGCGATGTTTTGGAGCACCTTGTCAATCCGTGGTCAGTGCTGGAAAATCTTCGCCTTCACTTAAAAAAAGATGGCACTGTGCTTGCCTGTGTGCCGAATGTCGGGCACATCTCTGTAGTGTTGGAACTGTTGGCGGGAAAATGGACGTATACAAAAGCCGGCTTGATGGATCAAACTCATTTACGCTTTTTCACGCTTCATGAGCTTTACGCTTTATTTACGGAGAGCGGCTATACCATCAAATCAATTGAAACGATTCGCGTTAATCACCCTTCTTATCACAATGCAGTTGAGGCTTTGCATAGGGTGTGCGTTCAGCTCGGCATTCGGCAAGATTTTTTGACTGAGGCGTCTGCTTACCAATATGTCATTGAAGCCGGGAGAAAAGGAGAATGAACCAATCGTCTGTCTTATTTGTTGTCTGCGTAAACGATGAGGCGCTTTACAGCCAATGCATCCGCCATATTCTGCATCTTGCCGTGCCTCCTTCTTACTCCTATGATATTCTGCCTGTACGCGGTTCAACTAGTATGGCATCCTCTTATAATCTCGCTTTGGATCATCCTTCCAAATACAAAGTTTACCTGCATCAAGATACATTTATTATCCATCGGAATTTCCTGAATGATGTGCTCCAGCTTTTTCAACAAAATAAAGAGCTGGGGCTGCTTGGTGTGGCCGGATGTGAGACAATGCCTTCAAACGGAATATGGTGGGAAAGTGAGCGGAAGGCCGGAAAAGTGATTGAATATAGAGCGGGCTGCTTTTCTACGCTGCAATTCGAAAGCAGCGGCAGCGAAAACCATTCGTTTACGCCGGCTGAAGCTGTTGACGGTTTATTAATCGCTACCCAATATGATCTAAAATGGCGGGATGACCTGTTTGAGGGGTTTCATTTTTACGATTCCTCCCAATCCATTGAGTTTCAAAAACATGGTTTTCAAATCGGCATTGCCCGGCAGGAAGAACCTTGGTGCCTTCATTACTGCGGCGATTCATTTGACGCAGAAGCGTATGAAAAAGACAGAAAGATATTTGTCAGGCATTATATCACAAACAGTCCCCGCTAGCAGACTGTTGATTTTTTGTTTTTCGGCGGTGATATTGACGAATAAATCAAACTTTCAGCTCATACCTATTGATGTACCTTTGTCCTTGCTTCATCCCCATTAAAAGGAGGAAAGCCATGTCTGACCGGGAAATCAATTACAAGCAAATTGCTGAATCGCCGTCTTTTCAAACCTTTTTAAAACAGAAACACGCATTTATTGTACCCGTTACGATCTTCTTTTTTGCATTTTACTTCTTTCTGCCTGTCTTAACGTCTTATTTTACTTTTTTGAACAAACCGGCAATAGGGGCTGTATCTTGGGCTTGGCTGTTTGCCATGGCTCAGTTTGTCATGACCTGGACACTCAGCACATTGTATTCCAGAAAGGCAGCTCAGTTCGATCGTTTTGCAAGCGCATTACAATCAGAGCTGAGAGGTGAAAAATCATGAATCCGACCGCTTTTATTTTGTTTTTGCTGATTGTAGGGCTGACGCTTGTCATTACGTATTTTGCCGCGAAGCAGACGAAAACGACAAGTGAGTTTTATACCGCGGGAGGCGGGCTGTCCGGTATTCAAAATGGACTGGCGATTGCCGGGGATTATATGTCGGCTGCGTCTTTTCTCGGTATTGCCGGAATGATTGCGCTGAATGGCTTTGATGGATTTTTTTACAGCATCGGGTTTCTTGTCGCTTACCTCGTCGTACTGTATATTGTCGCCGAGCCGCTTCGAAATCTCGGCAAATACACGATGGCCGATATGATCGCGGCACGGTTTAAACAGAAAAAAATCCGCGGTGTTGCCGCCCTTAATACGATTGCGATCTCAACACTCTATATGATCGCCCAGCTGGTGGGAGCGGGCGCGCTGATCAAGTTGCTGCTTGGAATTGATTATACGGTCGCTGTACTGATTGTCGGAGTGCTCATGACCATTTACGTCGTGTTTGGCGGGATGATTGCCACAAGCTGGGTGCAAATTATTAAAGCCGTTTTGCTCATGGCTGGAACACTTGTCATTTCGATCATCGTTTTTTCTAAATTCGGCTTTAATCTCAATACAATGTTTGAACAAATGAAGACCGCCACACCGCTCGGCGCCGACTTTTTAAATCCCGGCAACAAGTATAAAGTGCCGCTTGAGACATTGTCTTTAAATTTGGCACTCGTTTTGGGAACGGCTGGGCTGCCCCATATCTTGATACGGTTTTATACCGTCAAGGATGCCAAAACCGCACGTACGTCTGTGGTATCGGCAACATGGATCATTGGCATTTTTTATATCATGACAGTCTTTCTCGGGTTTGGGTCGGCCGCTTTTGTCGGATTTGACGCCATTACAGCGGCGGATCAAGCCGGTAACATGGCCGCTCCGCTTCTCGCCAAGGCGCTTGGAGGAGACTTTTTGTTTGCGTTTGTCTCAGCGATCGCCTTCGCCACCATTCTGGCAGTGGTAACAGGGCTTGTGCTGTCTGCGGCCTCAGCCTTCGCCCACGATATCTACAGCCAAATCATCAGAAAAGGAAACGCGACTGAGAAAGAGCAGATGAAAGCGGCCAGATGGGCTTCTGTAGCCGTGTCTGTTCTCTCTATCATTCTTGCGATTTTCGCACAGTCGCTGAATGTCGCATTTCTTGTCGCCCTGGCTTTTGCGGTCGCCGCAAGCGCGAATCTTCCGCTGATTGTGTTCACTGTCTTCTGGAAACGATTCAACGCGGCAGGCGCTTTATGGGGAAGCCTTACAGGACTTTTGAGTGCGCTCATCCTTGTATCAATGAGTCCGAGTATATGGGACCCGGCGGGAGGAGCGATTTTTATCGGCGACCCGCTGATTCCGCTTTCTAATCCGGGAATCATCTCCATTCCGCTCGGCTTCCTCGGTGCGTGGCTCGGAACGTTGCTTTCGTCTAAAAACAAAACAGATGAAGATACGTTTGCAGAAATTCAGGTGAAGGCCCACACCGGAATTCATATGAATCAGAAATAGCAAAAAGCTCTCTAAACGGTTGTTTAGAGAGCTTTTTTCCATAGGACAGCCTCAGCTCATTTTATTTGATTCTTGCTCAATTATTTTTTCAAACATTTCTTTACTTGCGGCGCCTGGAATTTTTTCGTCCCCAATGATAAACGTGGGGACAGCTGTGATGTCAGCTTCTTCGTAAGCGTGCTGAAGGGCTTTTTGTTGTGTGCCCTGATATGTTCTCGATTCGAGTGCGGCTTTGAACCTTTCGCCGTCTAACCCGACTTCCTCAGCAAGCTTCGTGAGAACTTCAATGTCCCCGATATTTTGTTCTTCCTGAAAAAATGCGGTAAACACTCTTGTGTTATATTCATGCCCTTTATTGTGTTCCTTAGCAAAGTGAAACCCTTCAAATGCCAAATCTGTGTATGGATGCGGTGATACATTCGGGAACTTGATGTCTACTCCCAGCTTTTGCGCCATCGGTTCAATAGACGTTTTCCACATCTGCTGCTTGGCAGGATCATTTACCGGGTCTAATTGAGGGGCCGGGCTTGGACGCAGTTCAAACGGGAGCCACTCCACTTCGACATCCTTTCCTTTTATGGCTTCTTCAAAGGAAGCCTTCCCTACGTAACAGAATGGGCATACATAATCTGAATATACTTTAATGTGTACGGTCATAGTTGTCTCCTTTCAATTTATATCTATCATAAACTGTAACTTAAAAAGTTACAACTAGTTTTTTTAAAAAAGAAGCTAAAGAAACTTCCTTTTTTTCAGGCGGTTTTTATGGCATGCAAAAAAGGGCTGCTTGTAAGGCGGCAGCCCTCAGATTTCAAAAATAGGCGGCCGAATTTTTCCGGCTCGTCCTTTATAACTTTGCTTAGCTGGTTGGCTTCTGCTTTTGAATCACTTGATAAAAATGCCGCGCGGACTCTTCCGGATCTTGGGCCATACTGATGGCGCTGATCATGCTCACACCATCTGCGCCCGCTTCAATGACAGGAGCGGCGTTTTCTAACGTGATGCCCCCAATGCCGACTATCGGGATGCTGATTCCTTGCCGCCGAACCGCTTCAATCAGAGAAACGCCCTGCACTGCTTTTGTATCCTTTTTCGTTTCTGTCTGGTATACCGGTCCCATACCGACATAGTCTGCGCCGTCTGCCTCGGCCTGCTTGACCTCAGACATCGTATGGGCGGAAACGCCAAGAATCATATCGCCTATGGCGGCCCTGACCTCTTTTGCGTCTGCGTCATCCTGCCCGATATGAACGCCGTCCGCCTTGAGTTTTACTGCTAGTTCGACATCATCGTTTACGATAAACGGGACACCGGCTTTTCGGCATACGGCCTGCACCTTTTCAGCAAATACAAGCTGATCGGCGCCGATTAGCGCATTACTGCCTTTTTCCCGAAATTGAAACAGAGTGACACCGCCTTTTAATGCTTTTTGCACAACTGACAGCGGTTCAGCCTCTGTATTATTAGATCCCATAATGAAGTAAACCGATAATAAATCCTTCATCATTTCCCGAGAAATACGTCTCATCATTCTGTCACCCTTTCTATTGATGCAAGCTCAATGATCTCTTTTTCTGAAAGTGAATAGAGCTGGTTCAGCAGTTCAATCTGGAAGCTTCCCGGCCCTTGATGTGATGTATGCCTTGCAGCCAGCTCGGCCGCGGCGCCATATGAGGCAATGGCCGATACCGCTGCCTCCAATGTGTCTTTTTCCACCGCACAAAAAGCGCCGATGACCGATGTGAGCAGACAGCCTGCCCCTGTCACTTTCGTTAACAGCCTGTGGCCGTTACGAACGGTATATACGTTTGATGTGTCTGCGATCGTATCTATTTCACCGGTAATGGCGATGACTGTATTCAGCTCTTGGGCCGCTGTTTTAGCCAGCCCGATCGTGTCGCCTCCGCCTTCTCCGGTGTCTACGCCTTTTATCATCCAATTCTCAACACCGACGGTATTTGCTATTTCGGCCGCATTCCCTCTAATGGCGGAAAGACGGACCTCACTGATGATGTCACGGGCAGATTTGGTGCGAAACGACGTGGCTCCCGCTCCGACGGGATCAAGAATAACCGGCACGCCATGTTCGTTCGCTGACTTCCCTGCAAGTATCATCGCTTCCACCGATTCCTTACTGAGCGTGCCAATATTTAAGACGAGAGCTCCAGCGATTTTCGCCATGTCTGCCGCCTCTTCTTTAGCGTAGGCCATAACGGGAGACGCGCCCAGAGCCAGCAGGCCGTTGGCGGTGAAATTCGTAACGACATTGTTGGTTATGCTGTGGACAAGCGGGCTTGTTTGCTTAACGGTTACTAAGTGTTTCGCTGCTGTTTTTGCATCCAATTTACATCATCCTTTTCTCTCTTTTTTAGGGCCCCATAAATATGATTTCGTGTGCTCAAGCCAAGCTCTTGCCGCAAAGGGCAAATAGCGGTCCTTTCTCCAGATAATCGCGAGGTGCCAAGGAATGACCGGATCAACAAGCGGTATTACTTTCACCTTCTCAGGATCAAGGCCCCGGCAGATTCGTTCCGGCAGCAGCCCAATACCAAGATTAGCGGACACCATTTCGCTGATAAAGTCCCATTGTGATGTTTCATAAATGATATGGGGACGGAAACCGGCCTTTATACATTCCATCATAATTCGGTTATGAAGGACAAAATCCTCCCTAAAGAAGATGAAGTGCTCATCCTTCAGATCGCTTAAACTGCTTTCTTCCTCAGACGCCAAGCGGTGAGTCGGATGAACGACAAGCATCAAGGTTTCCTTTACAATGGTAAAGGAATGGAACATATCCTCGCTTGCGGGAAGAACTACGACCCCAATATCGAGAGAGCCGTCCCCTACCCCTTCCTGCACTTTAATTGATCCGTCCTCGACAAGCTGAAAGGTCACGTTAGGATAATTCACACGAAAATCGCCGAGTACTCTCGGAAAAAACCCTGATCCGATCATCGGCGGCAAACCGATGCGCACATGCCCCTTCTTGACCTCCATAATATCATTAAGCTCTGACGTTAAGTTTTGAAATGATTTAATGATTTCTTGAGCTTGTATATACATACTTTGGCCTGCATCAGTCAATTCAACCTGTCTGCCGTTCCGATAGAAAAGCTCGATTCCAAGCTCCGCTTCAAGATTTTTAATCATTTTTGAGATGGTCGGCTGGGATACGTATAATGACTGCGAAGCCTTCGTAAAGCTCTTAAACCGTGCAACCTCCAAGAAATATGTCAGATGGCGGATATCCATTTGCTTCAGTCCTTTCTATAGACAAAAGGAATAGTTAGTATTCAACATATGTATTTTACCTATAGTATAGCCTCGTGTATACTCATTATATAAAGGGAGGCATCAATATGAAAAAAATGTTGCTTACCGTTATTCAAATCGCTCTGTTATTTATATTTGCGCGCCTGATGAACTTGCTGACAGCGGTTCTGCATATAAATATTCCCGGCAGTATAATCGGGATTGTGATTCTTTTCACATTGCTTCATTTTAAAATCATCAAACTTGAATGGATAGAGCTTGGTGCAGTGTGGCTTCTTGGGGAGCTGCTTTTATTTTTTATCCCCTCTGCCGTCGGAGTGATTGAATACGGAGACATCATGTCAAAATTCGGTGTAAGTATTTTGCTTGTTGTGGTGATCAGCACGTTTGTCGTGATGGTGTCTACAGGAACGCTTACACAGCTTATCGCAAAAAGAAAGGAGAGAAAAAATACGTGTTCATCGGAATTATAAGTTTGTTTTTAACGGTTTTGGTGTATATGGGGGCGAAAAAGGTATATGCCCGCCATCCGAAAGTTTATACATCACCGTTGTTAGTGACGCCCGCTGTTTTAGTCGGATTGCTGCTGCTTGTGAATGTCCCGTACGAGACATATAATCTTGGCGGTGAAATGCTGACCGATATGCTTCAGCCGGCAACTGTCGCGTTCGCTATTCCGCTTTATAAATATTTCCCGATTTTAAAAAAATACGCCGTTGAAATCATTTTGAACGTGGCAATCGGTTCTTGCATCGCCATTATTTCAACAGCTCTCATTGCAAAATGGCTTCACCTCGGCACAGGCTTAATTGACAGTCTTGTCCCGAGATCAGTGACAACGCCGATTGCGATGAATGTTTCGGAAATGATCGGCGGAATGCCCGCGGTAACCGCTGTGTTTGTCATTTTGACAGCCTTGTTGGGAACCATCATCGGCCCGATGGTCATCCGCTATTTCCGCATCGACAATGAAATCGCAAGAGGCGTTTTGCTTGGCACAAGCGCCCATGGAGCCGGAACGTCAAAAGCATTTGAGCTCAGCTCTGTGTCCGGCACGATTTCCAGCGTATCAATGATTCTTGCGGCGATTATGACGCTTTGTGCTGCGCCGTTTTTGCTTTCATTTATGTAAGAGATTCATAAATAAATATAAAAAACACCATTTCTGAGTTAATAAGAGAAGTGGTGTTTTTATATTATTTATAATTAATCAATATTACTTAGGAATAGTTACGCGCCCCTCTTTCACTTCATATATTTGATCACTAATTAATTCTAGAAAATATTTATCGTGACTTGAAATAAGAATTAACTTGTTTCTTTTTTTATATTCATTCAAAAATATCTTAATTCTATCAATCGTTGCTTCATCCAGTGCATTTGTTGGTTCATCAAGTATCAACAAATCTGGATTTTCCATTATAGCTTGCCCTATAGCTAATCGTTGTTTCATCCCCAATGAGAACTTCTTATATTTTCTTGAGTCATTCTTGTCCAAACCCACAACATTTAAGGCATGATTTATATCCATGTCTGTCGCTTGCTTTTTGATAGAAGCAAGTACTTTTAAGTTTTGTTTACCAGTTAAATGAGGGATAAATTCTGGATTTTCAATAACAATTCCCATGCTCTCTGGAAACGAAATATCCTTATGTAAAATACTTTGATTTACAGTTATAACCCCTTTTTCAGGCACCAGGAGCCCTGAAATAACTCTGAAAAGCATTGATTTTCCTGAACCGTTAGCGCCTCTAAACCCATAAATGTTTCCTGATTCCAACTGCAGCGAAACATTGTTTACTACCATGTTGGAGTTCAGCGTTTTTGTTACATTCTCTAATTTTATTGTAAAAGACATATTGTTCTCCCTTTAGAAAAAGTTTTGACGACTAATTCTCCTTATCGCTAAAATTACCCAAAAAATCATAATAAGAAAAAAGAAAAGCAAATAACTACTATGAACATAATCTGCATGTAGTTGAAACGCATAACTGACAAAAGAATAGCTGCCTGGAATAAAAGGAATGTTTACCCACACAGGCAGTATCAACAATCCATATACTATGATGAAGGACAGAATGGGTTTTACTCTTAAAGTAAATACAGACTGACATATACCACAAATCACAAATGTTAAGAAGACTGTAAAAAATGTGTAGATTGTATCATTGTTGTAGTTAAAACTTCCATGTCCAATAAAAACTGCTATATGCACTAATAAAATCAGTAACAGACAATAACTGCAACTTAATAATATAGTGTAAAGTAGTTTACCAAATAACCAACGTTCTCTTGATGAACATCTAGTAAGGGTAAGAGAAAGCATGTTACTTCGTTGATAATATAAATAATTACCGTTTAATAACAAGTAAAAACCGCAAATAAAGAAATAAGGGAAAGGTAAAGAAAAAACTCTATTTCCCATTATTGACTCCCAAACTGAATTAATATTAATCATTTGCAGGCTATGGACAATCAGAAGCAGCAACAAAATATTAACAACAATCCAAATTATCCATGCCCATTTATTTTGTCTCCAAACATTTTTCATATCATATAAATACATTCGTTGTTATCTCCTCAACATTTGAAAAGATTTTGTTAATTTCACGCAAATTAAAGTCAGAAAAACAATTACAAACAAAAGATACAATCTGTCATAAAACAACTTATAAAGTGAATAATCAATGGTAGAAGATATAGCTTGAATGAATAAAATAGAAAAAGAGTCGTACATATCATTGAATAAAATCATAAGTACAATAATTGAACCAATTAAAGTTCCATAAACAGGGAGCTTTAATTCGAACATTAAAATAATTAATTGCACAATAATTAAGATCATTAACCATCCTAAAAGCAAATATATTATTTGCATCACTTCATCCACATTAACAATCTGAAGACTATTCATAAACATACCAGGTTTTAAAATCAATGCCGTAAGGATTGTGGTTAATATTGATAATACTAAAAACACAATAGTTCTTAACAAAACAAGCATTGATAGAAATCGAAAAAAAATCTTTCTGTTATTGAAACGGGAAACAACATAATTTGAAAAATGCCAGCTATTCATATTTAATAAAAAAATACACACTGTCATGAAACTCGTAGGTGAGCCCAATATATTTGAAAGAATCCTTATAAAGCTAATGTTTGTTACTTCGTTTAATGTATTATTATAAAATACACTCATATTCAACAACATCAGAGCTATAAGAGTAAATAAAATCCTTGTATGATTTATTTTTAGCAAGTAATACAAAAAATTATGACTGAGCATATTTTTTCATTCCAATAAAACAGCCTATTAAAGATAATATTAAAACGAAAGATGGTACTACAAAAACATAAAATACTGAAATTCCTGTAATCGATTGAATAGGATTCATTAATAATATCGGTGATAACTGCGGATAAAAAATTTCAAATACAGGTTCTAAAACTAAAACAATTAAAAATGGAGCCAAATATGCTAGATACCTATTCTTTAAGAAACTGGACAGACATACTCCCAGAATTGCAAAAGAACCTGCATAATAAAACAAAATTAATATATATATTAACATGTACATATTTGGATGATACTTCACAAGCTGATGGAACATATGATAGTTTTCAACAAATTGTCCACTTGTTAAATTATCCCCAAACATTACTGTCATTAGTACAAACGATAATATAAATGGAAAAACAAACAAGAAACCACCACTAACAAATGCTGTTATCAATTTTGCTCCAAAATACTTGATTACAGAACTGCGAGTTATAACAAATTGAAAATAACCGCTTTTCTTTTCTTCTAATACACTTGTGCTATACGGCAAACAAGAAATTAAAGCAAATAAAAAGATTAACATCCCACTAATAGCCCAATCATTTGTACCTAGCCAGAAATATAGCGAAAAGCTCAAATGCGCTTTATCAAAAAAAGGAAGAGTAAATTTTTGATAGACAGACACAAAAATATCTATTGCAAAAAGGATAATCATAATTAATAAGGAGAATTTGTATTTATTCGACCCTAAAACATCTTTGATATTATTTTTTAACAGTTGATAAAACAAAAAAAAACCTCCAATTCAAATAACCAGAAAGAATAAAATCCTTTCTAGTTATTAGGAAAATTCTATCTATCTGTGACTATCAGGACTCCAAACTCCTTTTGCAGAAATAACTACTGCGTTTGAAGTACCTCTTACTTCTCCAGCTACTCTCACAGAAGTCTTACCATTTTTCTCGTATGCAACATTTGGAATGTTCTTATGTTGACCGCTCGTAATATCTATGTAGTGACCGCCTGATACAGTATCTTTTTTATCTTTATCAACAACTCATAAACGTAATGTGCGATCTTTACCTATCCAAGAGTTTTTTTGATACACCAAAGAATCATTATACTTGGTTCTTGCTGACGTATATGCATTAACATGGTACCCTAATAACTCCTTTTTATTAGATAGATAAGGATTATATACAAATAGTTTCCATTAGTCAAATAGTCATTTGTATTTTTTTTGCTTTTTTCAAAGAAATCCCTTCCCCAGATGATAGATTGCCGAGGATCATTCACTATTTCCGCTTTGATAACGAAATCGCGCGGGGCGTGCTGCTTGGCACAAGCGCACGGAGCCGGAACGTCAAAAGCATTTGAGCTCAGCTCTGTGTCCGGCACGATTTCCAGCGTATCAATGATTCTTGCGGCGATTATGACGCTTTGTGCTGCGCCGTTTTTGCTTTCATTTATGTAGAAAAACGACTGTCCGCTTTTAATGAGACAGTCGTTTTTTAGCTTTCCGTCATGTGCTTCGCTATTTTTCATCATTATCTTTATAAGCATTGATATACTATAATGAATACGAAGAAAAAAAGCGCAATGCAGCGCAGAAGAACGGATGTGTTTTATGAACGGCCAGCAGCGAAGCAATATCTCCAAAGGCTTGGAGGTTGATATCGTCCTAAAAGCGGACCAAAGAACCGGAAAGCTGACAAGGGGCGTAGTGAAAGACATATTGACGAAATCAAGCTTTCACCCGCATGGGATTAAAGTTCGGCTTGAAGATGGCAGTGTCGGCCGCGTCCAGCATATTATTTCAACCTAAAAAAAGCTGCTCTTGAACCGAGCAGCTTTTTTATATCTTTATTTTTTTTGAAGAAAGACAACCTTCAAGTAATTTCCTTCTTTAAACGCTGGAATCGTTTTGAAGTCCTCAGGCAGCGTATACTCTTCTAAAATGGTATAGCGTTCATTTGTTTCTTTGAACGCGGCGTCGATAAAGCCTTTAAATTTCTTCATTCCGAAGGCGCTGCTGTTCGTGGATGCCACAATTACGCCCTTATCAGCCGTGATCGCTATCGTTTCTTTCAGAAGATTTTTGTAATCCTTAGCCGCGCTGAATGTATGCTTTTTTGTACGGGCAAAGGAAGGCGGATCGAGAATAATCAGATCAAAGCGCAGTTGTTTTTTTGCCGCATAGGAGAAATATTTAAAGACGTCCATTACTTTAATGTCGTGGGCCTCATAATCGAGTTTGTTCACACTGAATTGCTCAATCGTTTTCGCCAAACTGCGGTTGGCGACATCAACGCTTGTTGTTTTGTCCGCTCCGCCAAGCGCCGCCGCGACTGAAAATGCCCCTGTATAAGAAAACGTGTTTAAAACGGTCTTCCCGTCTGCATAGCGGTCTCTGATCGCCTTCCGCACATGCCTCTGGTCTAAAAAGATGCCGGTCATGGCGCCATCGTTTAAATCGACCGCAAATTGAATGCCGTTTTCCTTCACTATAATTGGAAACTCGCCTTTTTCGCCTTTGACAAAGTCATCATCCTCGACATATTGTCCTGCCGTATCAAAGCGTTTTTTCTCGTAAATTGCCTTATAATCAATATCCAGCTCATCCAAAGCGGCAATCAGCATTTGTTTAAAAGTATAAACGCCTTGGCTGTACCATTGAAGCAGCAAGTATCCGTCATAATAGTCAATGGTGACACCGCCGACCCCGTCGCCTTCGCCATTGAAGATGCGAAAAGCCGTCGTATCAGATGCAGCAAAGAGATGGTCCCTTTCCTGTACGGCCTTTGTTAATTTACGCAGAAAAAAAGCCCGGTCGGTTTGTTCCTCTTTATTGCGGGACAGCACCCAGCCGACTCCCTTATTTTGCAGGCCATAATAGCCCCGTGCGAGAAACTCGCCGCTTTCCGTTACGATATCAACAAGATCGCCTTCTTTTAGGTGCGCCGCGCTGCCGGCGAGGGCTTCTTTTTCAATGAGCGGATAGCCTTTTTTTATTTTTTCAGCGAATGCTTTTTTTAGAGTGAGTAGCTTCATATATGTCCTTCCTCTTTCTGTTTGCTTTTTCTTATCGTACCACAAAACCTCAAGATGTCTGCATTAACAGAAAGGAAAGGTTTTTCTACGATAGACAAAAAGAGATACTCAGGAGGATCATCATGGCGACAAAAAGAATTGACCACACGGGCATCATGGTAAAGGACATCAATACATCCATTTCGTTTTATGAAGAAGTACTCGGCATGAAATTGAAGGATCGTATCACCCACACAAACGGTGTAATTGAACTCGCCTTTCTAGGATTTCAAGATGGCCCTGAAACAGAAATCGAGTTGATCCAAGGCTACAGCAGCGAGCTTCCATCTGAAGGAAAGGTGCATCATATCGCCTTATTAACGGATGACATCGCAGCGGAATTTACAAAAGCGCAGAGAATGGAAGCCACATTCATTGATGAAGAGATTACTACACTTCCAAACGGATACCGTTATTTTTATATCGAAGGACCCGACCGCGAGTGGATTGAGTTTTTCCAAAGATAAAGAAAAGACAGGTAAAGCAAGTGATCCGCTTGCTTTTGCCTGTCTTTTTCTAAGCGCTTACATATCAAGGGGCGTTTCTTTTGTTTCAGAAGCGGTTTGGTCGGCCTCACTTTCTTCTTTCCATTTTTGAAAATCCCACATTCTAAAGAACGGATAGTAGATGACAAAGGTAATCAGCAGATTCACAAGCTGCATGACGGAGCCGGAAATTTTGCCTCCTGTCGCAAGATATCCCGATATAAGCGGCGGCATTGTCCATGGAACGGCAATTCCCGCGGGCTTTGCCACCAAGCCGGTGCTCATGCCGATATAAGTCGCTGTAATTGTTATCAGCGGCGTGACGATGAAAGGCACAATTAACAGAGGGTTCATGACAATCGGCATTCCAAATATAATCGGTTCATTGATATTAAATAAGGCGGGGCCGATTCCCAATCTGCCAAGCTGCTTCATCTGTTTGCTGCGGGACCGAACAAGCATTGTCAGCACCAGTGCCAGCGTGGCGCCGCTTCCGCCGACATTGATCCAGATTTGGAAAAACTGCGTGGTAAAAATGCTCGGCAGCGCTTCTCCTGCCTGAAAAGCAAGGCGGTTGACATCCATTGCCCCGTACCAAATCGGCGCCATGACGCCGCCAATAATGGAAGCGCCGTGAATTCCGCATGACCAGAGAAGCATTTGCACCAATTCTGCGACAAGGCTTCCTCCAAGACTGCCGCCAAGGATTGAGAGCGGTGTTCCAAGCAGATCGCCTACGACATTGTGCAGGCTTTCAAACGGCGTCATTTCAATCAGAAGGCGCGCAAGCCACACAAGAAAAATGATGATAAAGCCTGGAATCAGCGCGACAAATGATTTGCTGACAGCAGGCGGTACACCGTCAGGCATATTAAATACGATATTTTTTTGAATGATGTACCGATATACTTCGGTGGAAAATAAGGCAATAATCATGGCGACAAACAGTCCCTTACTGCCAAGCAATGTAATCGGAATTCCGCCTCCAACGAGAATGGATTCCGTTGAACCGTCCGGCGTAAACGGCACTTCAAACGGTGTTGCTAATAAAAAAGCCGCAATAGAAATCGCCCCGGACGAAAGGGCATCCACCCCGTAGCTTTCCGCCAGCCGATAAGCAATGCCAAAGGCGGCAATCATCGCCATAATATCAAATGAGGCGTTTACCGGATAGGCGAGTTTAACCGCCCACTGATCCCCGAATATACTCGCCATAAAATCGGCGTAACCCGGAATGGGAAGGCTTGTTAGGATTAAAAAGACTGATCCGATAATTATCAGCGGCATCGTAAGAACAATTCCGTCACGCAAGGCGCTTAAATGTCGCTGCCCGGCAATTTTCCCTGCCACAGGCATGACTTTTTCTTCCATAAACTCATTAAATCCACTCATGTTAAAAGCCCCCTTTTCATTTTTCTGTGTGAACAGCCTTGCTGTATTTTCTTTATCATATTTTGAAAACGCTTACAATTGCATATGGATTTTTTCCACTTTTAACGGAAAAAAAATACATATGAGCTTTCGGAGTAAAGTGAACTCCTCTTTTTTCATGAGCAGTGACTCAACATTTTTCATAGAAAGTCTCTTCTTTCCTTTCAAAATCACATTTTCCTCCGATATATATATCAAACATCATAGAAAAAGGAGAAGAGCCATGAAAAACACGTTTTGCAAACTTGTTGTATCAGTCACTCTGTTTTTCAGTTTTCTCGCCCTAGGGCCTCTTGCACATGCAGAAAACAGCAACAAGAAAGAGATCATTGTGGTCTATAAAAACAAAGACGGCAAGGAAACCGTCCTGGACAGTGATGCTGAGGTTGAGCAGCAGTATAAGCATCTTCCGGCGGTAGCTGTCACAGCAGATCAAGAGACAGTAAAAGAATTCAAACAGGACCCTGATATTTTGTATGTCGAAAACAATGTCACGTTCACCGCAGCGGACAATACAGACCTCAAGGTGCTGTCAAAGGTGCTGTCAGAGGACACCGCCACTTCTGACAACTTCGAACAATGGAGCCTTGAACCGATTCAGGTCAAACAGGCTTGGAAGGATGGGCTGACAGGCAAAAACGTCAAAATCGCTGTCATTGACAGCGGGATCTCTCCCCACGACGACCTGTCGCTTGCCGGCGGGTACTCAACTGTCAGTTACACCTCTTCTTACAAAGATGATAACGGCCACGGAACACATGTCGCCGGGATTATCGGAGCCAAGCATAACGGCTACGGAATTGACGGCATCGCACCGGAAGCACAAATATATGCGGTTAAAGCGCTTGATCAGAACGGCTCGGGAGATCTTCAAGGTCTTCTCAAAGGGATCGACTGGTCGATAGCGAATGGAATGGATATCGTCAATATGAGCCTTGGCACGTCTTCAGACAGCCAGATTCTTCATGACGCCATGAACAGAGCATATAAACAAGGTGTGCTTCTCGTCGCGGCCAGCGGCAACGAAGGAAATCATCAGCCTGTCAATTACCCGGCGGCATACAGCAGTGTCATTGCAGTGTCAGCGACAGATCATAATAATCAGCTCGCATCTTTTTCCACCACAGGAAACGAAATCGAATTTTCAGCTCCCGGCACAGAGATCACGAGCACTTATTTGAACCAATATTATGCGACGGGAAGCGGCACCTCTCAAGCGACACCGCATGCGGCTGCCATGTTTGCGATCTTAAAGCAGCGATATCCGTCCGACACGAATGCACAGCTTCGTACGCAAATGCAGAAAAACATCGAGGATCTCGGAGAAACCGGACGAGATCAGCAATTCGGCTACGGTCTCATTCAGTATCAAGCACAGCAAGAGGACATAGCCTTGACCGCGGCTGAACAAGCCGTGAAAACAGCCGAACAGACAAAAAAACAAACCGATATCAACAAAGCAAGAGGACTTGTTAGCCGGCTTTCAAATTCAGAAGCAAAGACAGCGCTGAAAAACAGATTAGACAAAGTCCAAGCAGCCCTAAACGTAAAAGAGGCGAAGGACAAGGCCGTTCAGGCGGAAAAATATAAGACACAGAAAACCGTTGATACCGCGCAAGCAGCCATCAACAAACTGCCGAAGGGAACAGAAAAAACGAACCTGCAAAAACGCCTTGATCAGGTGAAACGATATATCACAGCAAAGCAGGCAAAAGACAAAGTGTCGAAGGCTGAAAAAAACAAAAAGAAAACAGATATTGACAGCGCTCAGTCCGCAGTCAACAAACTGCCTGCCGGTTCTGAAAAGACATCTCTGCAAAAAAGGCTCAACAACGTAAAAAACAGCCTTCTGAAAACAGCTCAGCAAACGGTAGCAGCAGCTGAAAAGAAAGAAACTGATTCAAACGCAAATAAAGCCCAAAAAGCAGTCAACGAACTCCAATCAGGCAAAGACAAAACGTCGTTACAAAAACGATTAGACAAAGTGAAGCAAAAAGTGGCCGCAACCGAAGCGAAAAAAGTCGAAAACGCAAAAGCCAAAGTTAAAAAAGCCGAAAAAGACAAAACGAAAAAATCAAAGACATCAGCTCAATCTGCGGTCAATCAATTAAAAGCATCCAATGAAAAAACAAAGCTGCAAAAGCGGCTGAACCATATTAAACCAAAGAAATAAAACAAAAATCCTTTAGGGCCGGCCTGACAGCCTTAAAGGATTTTTCCTCTTGTTTCATGATTGATATATAGGTTTTTTATACTATTGATATGAAGTCACGAACAGAATAGAATGGGAGATAGAGATCATAAAATAGGCTGGGATTGTTACTGGTGAAGCAGGCAAGACCTAAAATGTGTAAAAGGGAGACGTATGCCCATTTAGCGCTGTTTACGCGCTTTTCGGCTGCTGTCCTTTGCATATTTTAGGTCTTTTTTTATTATATCTCTCTTCCTGCTTTGAAGAACACAACGCAATCCGAAATCTGTAAAATCTTTCTTGAATTTCGGCTCTATCAAAAACACACTGTTTCAGCCGCCGGCAGGCGAAATCCTTTAAAAGCGGCTCTCTTTACGATGTTTTGCCGCCCGAGTCACTGACGCGGGTATTTTTAGGCTAAGCATGCAAGAAGAGAAAACGCGAAAATCATTTTGCCTGTCTTCTTTTCATTTGATAGGATATAACAGGTGAAATGCATAGTAACAGTTTTGCATAATAGGAGGTTATAATTGTTGCATAAAGACATTGCAAAAGAATTATTACCTCTGGCAGGAGGAAAAGAAAATATTATCAATATCACCCATTGTACAACTCGGCTGCGCTTCGAAGTCCGAGACGAGACTAAAATAGATATCGCTGCGATTGAGAACATGCAGAGTGTACAAGGGACGTTTTTCAGATATGGATTATTCCAAATTATTTTCGGAGCGGGGATTGTTAATAAAATCTATAAAGAAGTCATCCAGCTATGCCAAGAGGATCAGACGGAGCAGCCTATTGCATCAAATCACGAAATGAATGTGATCACGAGGTTTGCCAAGACGTTATCCGACATCTTTGTCCCCATTATTCCCGCGATCGTAGCAAGCGGTTTGCTTATGGGGCTTATCGGGATGATCAAAGTGTTCAACTGGATTTCTCCGCATAGCCCATTTCTCAATATGCTCGACATCTTTTCGAGCTCGGCTTTTATTATATTGCCGATATTGGTTGGTTTCAGCGCGGCAAAACAGTTCGGAAGCAACCCATTTGTAGGAGCGGTCATAGGAGGAATCCTTACTCACCCTGACTTGCTTGACCCTTCGATGCTTGGCAGTCAAACGCCCGAGGCTTTACATTTGTTTGGCATGCATGTTCCTTTAATGGGCTATCAGGGGACAATCATCCCCATTCTTTTATCTGTTTATATCATGAGTAAAATTGAGAAACTATTAAAAAAGCTGATACCGGACTCTCTTGATCTTGTGATTATCCCTTTTATTACGGTAATGGTGACAGGGTTTATCGCACTCACGGTGATGGGGCCTGCGGCAACATTCATCGGTCATATCATTACTTTTCTTTTAGATTTCGTGTATCAATATGCCGGAACTGCGGCCGGGTTTTTATTCGGAGGGCTATATTCATTAATTGTTCTCTCCGGTTTACATCACAGTTTCTATGTATTTGAGGCATCTTTGCTTGCAGATCCTAAAATCGGCGTTAACTTTTTGCTGCCAATCTGGTCTATGGCGAATGTGGCTCAGGGCGGAGCAGGATTAGCGGTTTTTTTCAAAACCAAAAATGCCAACTTAAAAAAAATATCAATTCCAGCTTCCCTTTCAGCTTTCTTGGGTATAATTGAACCCATCGTGTTTGGCGTTAACTTAAAGCTGGTCAGGCCGTTTATCGGGGCATCCATCGGCGGGGCGCTGGGCGGCGCGTATGTTGCCGCTATGCATGTCGTTTCAAATTCATACGGCTTAACCGGCATCCCGATGATTTCGATTATTCTGCCGCTCGGCGTAACGAATTTCGTTCATTATATGATCGGTTTTTCGATTGCAGCGGTCTCAGCTTTCATTGCTACTTTAATTCTGGGGTTTAAAGAAGAGAAAGAATGAGCATTCTATTCCATTTTCATTCATAAAACGGGGGATGAAAGGAAGGCAGCTATGAAAATCAAAAGAATCTTAAATAATAATGCGTTAGTGGTCAAAGATCAAGACGGAGAAAAAATCCTCCTCGGATCTGGAATCGCCTTTGAAAAAAGAAAAAATGATATTGTAGATAAATCCAAGATTGAAAAAACATTCGTCATGAAAAACTCATCAGAATCCCAACAGTTTGAAGAGATTTTAGAAACATTGCCTGAAGATCATATTCAAGTCTCTGAGGACATCATTTCGCACGCGGAAAAAGAACTCGATATCAAAATCAATGAACGGATTCATGTCGCTTTCTCTGATCACTTATCATTTGCCATCGAGCGTTTGAGCAAAGGAATGGTCATTAAAAATCCGCTGCTTAATGAAATTAAAGTTCTTTACACTAAAGAATTCCAAATCGGCCTCTGGGCTCAGGCTTTAATTAAAGAAAAGCTCAACATTGACATTCCTGAAGACGAAGTCGGCAACATCGCCCTGCATCTTCATACGGCGAGAACGAGTGCCGGGAGTATGACACAAACACTTGATATTACGACGATGATACGGGATATTATTGGAATGATTGAAGCAAAACTAGACATCAGCATTGTAGAGGATACCATCTCATACGAGCGGCTTGTCACCCATCTTCGCTTTGCGATCCAGCATATAAAAGCGGGCGAAACATTTTATGAATTAGATTCAGAAATGATGGCTCTCATTAAAAAGAAATTCAAGAAAGCTTTTTTATGCGCCCGGCAGGCAGGGGAATTTATCAAAAGCGAGTATGGGTTTGAATTTCCCGAAAAAGAATTATGCTATATCGCAATGCATATCCAAAGATACTATAATCGATCTGTTTCGTTGTAAAGCACAAACAAAACGCTTTTGAAGCCAAGTTTTAGCCTCAAAAGCGTTTTGTTATTTGTATCAGCTTGTCGTACTATCGTATTCATAGTATATTTTTCCAATATTGAAAATCTTATTGATTCATTGCTGTCTGGCTTACAGTGCTCCACTTCGTATAGGACATATAATGGAAGTACAGATCACGATAAGGATGCGTTGTATTGGAGTTCCATGGCTTGTTTCCTCCGCAAAAGTGCACGATGGCCGGGTTCGCTCTCGTTTCCATGTAACGTTTTCGGTCGAGAAGAGTCGGCGGGGTTTTTTCTTTTAATAGGATATGAGTTTGCGCGTTCCACCGCGGATGAAGTTCTTGCCACTGATCACATAAAATCGCATTAAGTGCATCTTGGTCATGGAAGACGAGAAAATCTTCCGAACTGTTTTCATTAATAAAATTGATCACTTTTTCAGAAATATTCTGCTTTCTCCACGGTTCAAAATCAATAATCATAATACCTGAATTGAAATACTTAGCAGTGTCGCTGATATTCATTTTTTTCAGGCGCTCATGCTGACCCGCGTCCTCTACAGCGGCCACAATTGCCGGGGAAAAATCCATGTCCCACAGAACTGAAATATCCTCTAATACAATTGCGTCACAATCAACATAAATCATCCGTTTCACGCTTTCATCCTGAATTAAATCGGGAATCGAGATTCGATAATAAGCCGCCTTTGTAATATGGCTGCTTTCCACCGCATGCTGATACTGGTTGGCATCAACCTCTAAAAATTCAATTGGCACTCCGAATTTCATTGTTGTTTGTTCTAGTCTTTTTTTATTGCCGGGTTCGATCCCGCCATCTATCACATATAATTTCACGTCTCTGTTTTGATTCATATTAGTCAATAAAGAAACGAACATCCCACTTAAATGACGAGCATAATTATCATCAGCGCATGATACGATATGCATGGTTTCATCTTTCTTCAATGGTATTCATCTCCCTTTGTTTTGTATAGGTTACATTCCCTTTTTTAAAAGTTTAAACACAATTCCCTGAAAAATTTTGAAAGAGAATGTGCTATACAAAAAGCGAGACATACAATTATTTGATTGTTTTGAGCCTGTGATAGAGCCAATAGATAATTAAAAAACTGATGATCATCACGGCCTCTGCTGACGCAATATACCACGGCCAAGGACCAAGTACGTCCAAAAGAGATGACTCACTGGGTTTTTTCATGAGATACAAATAATTGGAGCCAATCCAGCGATTGATGAAGTAAACGCAAACCCCGTACACATTCACAATGAGGACCGTTATCCATAGAGAGCGCATCTTCAGTTTCCAATTTTCAACAAAGGCCATAAATAAACAGGATAAAAAAACAGACCCATGAGATATAAAAAAGATGAGGTAACGGAAGTGCGGAAATGAATACATACCGAGATTCGGCGTCAGCATGGCTTGCAGCGAGCTCCCTAGGCCGGCAAAAATCAAAAACGAAAACATCTTTTTGCTTCTTGTGAGCAGCATGGCCGCGCAAAGATATACCGATAAGTCACTGAGCTCGAGAGGCAGAGAAGTCCGCACAGACCAGGTTCCGTAATAAAGCCTCCATATGTGGTAGCTGATTTGTGATGCAAGCAGAAGAAACGCAAGCAAATAACGAATCACTCTGCCTGGAGAAGGCCGTTTAAGTCTTCGGCTGACAAAAAAAAGGCAGACTCCCAGCCCCGCTATTATCAACAGGGTCACCAGATGTTCGATTGAGAAAAGATGAAAGGGATCGTGCTTGTATGAAGGCTGAATATATGTTTGCAAGTGGACACCCCATTTCCTCCATTTTTCTTTATTCTGTGGTCCTTCGGAACTACATATACCTTATAAAACGAATTAAGTCTTTCGGATGATTTCTCTTTCATCTTGCAGGAGATTACCTTCGTGTCCCGAATAGTTTGTCATTCGAATAAAAAGGGAGGCACCAATATGAAAATGAAGTTTCTTCCATTGGCTTTAACCGCTTTTCTGACTGTCGGCACAGTCATTTCACCGATCACCCCTGCTGCCCGCACTGCGCAAGCGGCAGATACGGTGAAAAAGGAACACAACATAGCGCATTCTTTTAAATCAGAGCGCGCCTATGCAACGGTTTCACAGCTTAGCGAGAAGATCGGCCCAAGGGTTGCGGGCACAGCGGCAGAAAAAAAGAGCGCCCTTTTGCTTGCCGCTGCTTTCAAAAAACAAAAGCTTGATGTCAGTGTTCAAACATTTGGTATACCCGATCGCCTTGAGGGCGCCCTCACCGCCAACGGCCATGACATCCCACTTCGCGCCGCCTCAGGTTCTGTGCCTACTCCAAATGAGGGACTGACTGCACCTCTGTTTGATGCCGGGCTGGGATACCCCGAAGATTTTCCGGCTGATTCTGAAGGGAAAATTGCACTCATTTCCAGAGGAGAGCTGACCTTTTATGAAAAAGCGAAAAACGCAGCCGCCGCGGGAGCCAAAGCTGTGATTATTTACAATAACGCGGACAGCACTGTTCCGTTCACTCCAAATTTAAGCGGCCATACTGTTGATATTCCCGTGGTCGGCATTAAAAAAGAAGATGGAACCGCTCTTTTAGCCCAAAAAGAAGCGACCCTTCAGCTAAAGGCATTCACAAACCAAACCTCCCAAAACATCATCGGTGTCAGAAAGCCAAAACATGTGAAAAATCCGGGCATTGTGTATGTAACCGCCCACTACGACAGTGTTCCGTCTTCACCCGGCGCAAATGATAACGCGTCAGGAACATCCGTGATGCTGGAAACGGCCCGTATTTTAAAGAAGATTCCGTCTGATAAAGAAATACGTTTCATCGCTTTCGGAGCTGAAGAACTCGGGCTGCTCGGCTCAAACGAATATGTAAATCGTCTGTCAGAACAAGAGGCCGGACGCAGTATCGTTAATTTCAATTTGGACATGGTCGGCACCAGCTGGGAAAGTGCGACCGAGCTTTATGTCAACACGGTTGACGGGGCGTCAAATCTAGTGTGGCAATCAAGTAAAACTGCCGCCGGAAAACTAGGCTTTAATCATTTATCTCTGAAGAAAGGCGGCTCCTCTGACCATGTACCATTCCACGGAGCTGGCATCGACTCGGCAAACTTCATATGGGGCGATCCTGAAACAGGCGAAGTGGAACCGTGGTATCACACACCAAATGACAGCATTAAACACGTCAGCAAAGAACGGCTTCAGCAGGCGGGGGAAATCGTCACAGCCTCTCTTTATCACGTTATAAAAAAAGGGACAAAGCACAGTGAGACCAAGAAGAAAAAACAGGTGGAGGCGAAAGACAAGTTTGAAGACTTTAAATAAAAGATCGGGCGGCGCGAAATGCGCCGCCCGACCACCATTTATAACGCTGTGGTTTTAAAAACGATATTTTCCTGCATCAATTTTTGCACTTCAATGGCTTTGTTATAGAAAAAAACAGCGTCTTGATGCTGTTCACGTTCATGATAAACAGCCGCGGTTTCCCATGCAAGCTCCTCCAGAACAGCGTATAATTTCCTTAATTCAAGTTCATGAAAAGCATTGACTACCAGTATGGGATCATTTTTTATATAAAGACCATTCATCGTTTGAAAAGCAGAGAGCGCTGCCTGATTATGTGTGTCCGCAGCAAGCTGCATCCCTTGTTCAAACAGAACGGCTGCCTCTTGAACCAATCCCTGTCTAAAACGTATATGGGTCAGGCCAAGAATTGATTTTAGTTTAAAAGACGACGTCTGGCCGTCATCAGAAACTGCGGCTGCCTGCTGAAAAAATGACACCGCTTCCTCCAGCTTGTTTTCTTTGGCAGAGCATTTCCCCAGATAATAAAACGAAGCAGACTTCAAGCACGATTTACCCAATTCATCCGCTTGACGCAAGACGCTTTGAAGGTGCTCCACCGCTTTGTCAAACTGAGAGACACGCATCAAATTTCTCGCGAAAATAAACGCACATTCCGCCCTTCTTATTCCATATAATTCAAACTGTTTATAAATGTCCATGGCTTGATTGGCATAGTTCATCGAAAAAAACGTTTGATGCAAATCACAATAGATCTCGGCCAATTTATAATAAAATTCAGCTTTCTCAATTTTATCCTCTACTACATAAAGCATAGACTCTGCCTTTTGATAAGAAGCAATCGCATCCATAATTTCTCTGTTTCTATACTCGTACATCCCTCGAAAGAAATAATAATAATAATCAAGGAGACCTGTGAGTTTTTGCTGATTTGCCTCGATTTGCTCTAAAAGCTCAGATAACGAACGATCGGCTTCTATCGATCCTTCCGGCAAAAAAACGCTAAGCATCAATTCATGCCTGAATTCAAGCAAGGAAAAATAGAGAAGGAGGTCTTGATTTTCTTCCATCACATCAAGCTCTTCTTTGACGGCAAGCTTTAATGCCTCTGCTTCCGAGACCTCAAATTCACGAATCAACCTATACCATTGGTTCAGCTTATTACCTATAATTGCAGACGGAATCTTTTGTTCATGCAAGACCCACCCCACCCTTCATCTTACATTTTTATTCTATATTAACACATTCAGTAAAATGTTAGCGAATCAAATGAAGTGCTTGCAGGCAACTTGAATGTCTGTTACAATTCGTTTCATAGCTAATGATTCTGACATTTAAAGGAGCAGCATACTATTGGAAAGAAAACATAAGAATTTCCATCTGAATGAAGCAGAACAAGACACGCTGAAACAGCTTAAACAAATGCCGATTGCGTCTCTTCATACGGAAGCGGCCTCAGTTGCCACGACTCTTTACCGTTCAGCTCAGCAGCTTCGTTTAAAAATGGAAAAGGAAGTCCTTTCCTCTTATAAACTTTCCTGGACAGCTTTTTCGATTCTTTATGATTTATGGGTGTGGGATAAGCTTGAAACGAGAAAGCTTGCGCAGCTGTCAGGCATTTCAACAGCCACAGCAAGCAATGTCACCAACACACTCGAGAAAAAGAAGCTTTGCTTTAGAAGCACGGACAAAAGAGACCGCAGACTTGTGTTTGTGACCATTACGGAAGAGGGCAAAAAAGCGATTGAAGAGCTTTATCCCGACTTTCATAAAGGAGAAATAGAGCTGGTTGCGGGTTTAAGCAAAGACGAGCAAAAAACGCTTTCTGTGCTGCTAAAAAAAGTAGCCGACAATCTAACAACATAACAGCAACGATGGGAACCCAGTAGCAGATTGCCTCCCTGTAACAGAGAGCCGGCGGAAGGTGCGAGCCGGTACAAAGGCAGCTGTGAATTACCTCCCTGAGCTTTCTTTGTGAACAGAAGTAGCAAAGGACGGGAAACCGTTATCTGGTTTGAGCGGAAGACTGATGTCTTCAATTAGGGTGGTACCGCGTGCATACAGCCACGTCCCTTTTCGGGATGCGGCTTTTTTGTGTTGAATAAAATAAGAGGAGGAACAGCTATGGAAACGATACACTTGACAGCATCACAGCAAAAAGAGGTAGAACGGCAGCTGGATTTATATATGACAGGAGCTCAGGAAGTCATCCCGCCGGAAGAATTAAGAACAAAAATCGCAAAATCGGTAGCAACAGGCATGCCTTTAAAAATCAAGCTTGGGTTAGACCCATCGGCGCCTGACGTCCACTTAGGGCATACTGTCGTTTTAAACAAACTGCGCCAATTTCAAGAAAACGGCCATATCGTGCAGCTCCTGATCGGAGACTTCACGGGGAAAATCGGTGATCCGACGGGGAAATCAACCGCTAGAAAACAACTGACAGATGAAGAGGTTCAGCATAATGCCAAAACATACTTTGAACAGTTCGGAAAAGTGCTGGACAAAGAAAAAGTAGAGCTGCATTACAATTCGAAATGGCTGAAAGAGCTGAATTTAGAAGACGTCATTGAGTTAGCGGGGAAAATAACTGTCGCCCGCCTCATGGAGCGGGATGATTTTGAAGAAAGAATCGCTATGCAAAAACCGATCTCTCTGCACGAATTTTTCTACCCATTAATGCAAGGCTACGATTCAGTCGTCTTAGAAAGCGATATTGAACTCGGCGGTACCGACCAGCATTTTAACGTTCTAATGGGCCGGCATTTTCAAGAACGCTATAAAAAAGAAAAACAAGTCGTCATCCTTATGCCGCTTTTGGAAGGATTAGACGGCGTCGAAAAAATGTCTAAATCCAAGCACAACTACATCGGCATTGACGAGAATCCGAATGATATGTACGGAAAAACAATGTCACTGCCGGACAGTTTGATGAAAAAATACATCCATCTGGCAACCGATTTAGAGCTTGAAGATAAAAAACGGCTGGTGAAAGACTTAGAGACCGGAACCCTCCATCCAAGAGACGCAAAAATGTTCTTAGGAAAAACCATTGTCAGAATGTATCACGGAGAAGAAGCAGCCGAAGCGGCCGAGCAGCAATTCAAACGGGTCTTTCAGCAAAACAGCCTGCCCGAAGACATCGCAACGGTACGTTGGAAAGGTGATCAAACAACACCTATTATAGATTTACTTGTGACATTAGAACTTCTTCCGTCCAAGAGTGAGGCGCGCCGCATGATTCAAAACGGCGGGGTTAAAATAAACGGAGAAAAAGCAGAAAATATTCATGCAGACATTCAAGTTCTGCCTCAGATGACCATCCAAGTCGGCAAACGAAAATTTGTAAGATTAACAGTCAGTGAATAACCCAAAAAAGGCCTGGAGCCGTACCTCCGGCCTTTTTTGCCATTTCATGCTGGGCCAGCGGACAGCCCGTGTCCAAGCCAAGCGCCCCGTTAATCCACTTCATTCTTAATCCCAAGCATCTTTTCATCTAAATAATGAGCAATTTCCGCCGCTTCTTTCAGCTCATCTGTCAAATGCTTCGGGACATCGTTATTTAATTTATAGTAAATTTTATGTTCAAGACTGGCCCAGAAATCCATGGCAATCGTGCGAATCTGAATTTCAGCCTTCACATATTCCACCCGATTGGTTAAATACACCGGAATTTCAATGATTAAATGCAGGCTTCGATAGCCGTTCGCTTTCGGATGTTTAATATAATCTTTTACTTTTACAATGTTTAAATCCTCATGCTGCTTCAGCACTTCGGCAATATTATAAATATCGGAAATAAATGAACAAATAATACGCACGCCGGCGATATCATGGATATGCTCCTTCATTTCATGCGTCGTAATCTCGCATCCTTTGCGCATCAGCTTATTCACAATGCTCTCAAAGCTTTTCACACGTGATTTGGTATGTTCAATCGGGTTATGCCCGTGAATCAGGTTATATTCCTGGCTGATGATTGAGAACTTTGTATCAAGTTCATCTAACGCAAATTTATATACTAATAATTCATTTTTCCAATCTTCCATAACTGTTTTTAAATCATCCATATTTGTCGTAGTTAAATCCATCATTGTCATCTCCTTTGAACGGATGCATCATCCTGTCCATGTACTAGACGGACTTACCGGCAGCGGGGTTTTATGAATTTTTTTACAAAATGACTTCGAATATGACAGATTGCTGAACAAGATATCCGCCTTTTTAACACTTGTCTGTTTGCACTCAGCTCCGGTAATTAAAGAAAAAAGCTTACAAGAACACCCTTTTCCTGTAAGCTTTTTCCCTTTTTATTTAAAATAGCTGATCAGTAATCCGATAGACAGCAGAAATCCGAAGAATGTATTCGTCTGCGCCGTTGATTTCATTGCCACGATCATGTTCATCGGCAGTTCTTTCTTAACAAAGCCTTTAATCGCCTGAACTGGTTTTGGCACACTTAGAAAGACCAAAAAGAGCCATGGGCTTGTGTCTCCCATAATAACCAATCCGACAATCCAAATATAAGCGACAGCAAAGGAAGCGGCTAATAGGGTTACGGCCCCCTTATGCCCCATCAGGATGGCCAATGTTTTACGGCCGCCTTTTTTGTCTTCTTCTATATCGCGGATGTTGTTTGACAGGTTGATCGCACCGACAAGAATAGCGATAGGAATCGAGATCAGAATGCTTTGTGTGTTAATCATATCAGTCTGAATGAAAAAAGAGATAAGGACAAAAACAGATCCCATACATATGCCTGAAAACAATTCGCCGAACGGGGTGTACGCAATCGGAAGCGGCCCTCCTGTGTACAAATAACCGACAGCCATACCGACAAGTCCGATAACAGCCAGCCACCAGCTGCTGCTCATACAGATATACACTCCGAGCAGAATGGCGATTCCATATGATCCCAAGGCTAACTGCAAAATCGTCTTCGGTTTCATTCCGTGTCTTACAATCGCTCCACCGATCCCGACAGAATCCTCTGTGTCTAATCCTCGTTTAAAATCGTAGTATTCATTAAATAAGTTCGTGGCAATCTGAATCCATAAACAAGAAAACAGCATTGCGATAAACAGCAATATATCAACCTTCACATAAAACATCGCCAATACCGTTCCGAGCAACACGGGTACAAACGATGCCGTTAATGTATGAGGACGGGTTAATTGCCAGAGAATGTGCCCCAGACTTTCTTTTTCCGGCGCTTTCCGGCCTCCACCCTTATTTTTTTCGTTCATCTTCCTCTTCCTTTCTATTAAAAGGCTTACGTTTTCCAGCCGTCAGTCGTGATGAAAATGAGACATGGATGCCATCAAATGGCAGGTTATATGATGTTTCTGCTCCCTTATCTATCATAATAACTTCTTTCATATTTCACAAGACGCTAAAGGGCATGATAAAGAGCTCTATTTTGCGATGAAAAGCAGCGGCAGACCGCCCGCTCCCTCTTTATTAAGCCTCCCGCGTCCGGAAAGCAAAAAGAATTTTTTTAAATACAATACTTTTTCTATAAGTTAAAAAGCTGCGCTTACATTCCTTCGTCCTCAAACCGCTGAATATCACGTTTACGCCCTAAGACCACAAAGCAATTGTTTTCTTCTATCCTTGTTTCCGGTTTCGGAGCAACTTCTACCTTGCCTTCCTTATTAACGGCTAAAATCGTGCAGCCATATTTCGCACGGACATCAAGCTCCAAAATGGTTTTGTCATGAAGCTTGCGCGTCGCCCTCAATTCGACAACGCTATAATCCTCGGACAGCTCGATGTAATCAAGAATTTTTTCGTCGGCAAGGCGCTGTGCGACTCGAACGCCCATATCTTTTTCCGGATGAATGATACGATCTGCGCCTACCTTTTCCAACACTTTATGATGATAGTGGTTTTGCGCTTTTACCCACACATTTTTAATGTTCATTTCTTTTAAAAACAAGGTTGTTAAAATACTGGTTTGGATATCAGCTCCGATTGCCACGATTACATATTCAAAGTTGCGGATGCCGAGCGCTTTCAGTACATTGTCTTCAGCTGCGTTTGCGTGGATAGTCTGGGTAGAGTATGGCGCATACGCTTTTACCTTGTCCTCATTCATATCGACTGCAAGAACTTCATGCCCCATCTCATGAAGCTCCTTGCAGATGCTTCCGCCAAAACGCCCCAGCCCGATGATGGCAAACTGCTTTTTCTTTTTCCCCATGCATCTTCTCCTTACTTTCGGCGAATCGGGTGTATGTGACCTTGAATTTACCGCCTTTTTTCATTATTATGGTGCAGGCGGCGATATTACATTCGTCTGGCTTCAACTTTAAAAAAATGACCGATTCGTGTTAAGCAAATGTTAAGGTAAAATAGAAAGGGATTTTATTAAATTTATGAAACTTTTTGCTTATCCGCTCGTCATATACTGTTGTGATTGTTGAAAAAACGGGAAAGGATTTTTATATGATGCAATTGATGAAAAAGCTGTATGAAAACACAGCCGTAAAGTGGATTGGTTATACGTGTTTTTATTTGCTGATACTGTTGCTTTTATTTTTCATTTATGGTTTTCACACCGCGAATACCGGTTCTTATATTTACAACGACTTCTAATTGGAGAGAATAATGATGAAATTATTAAATGCTATTCAGAAACATGCGGAACTTCAGCCGCAAAATGCTGCTTTCCATTCCCAAGGACGGTCTCTCACTTATCAGGAATTGTGGGAGTCATCTGACCGGGCAGCCGCCTCCATCCAGCAAAGCATGGCAGGCCAACCAGAAGCACCTGTCTTGGTGTACGGCCATATGGAACCAGAAATGATTGTTTCCTTTTTAGGAAGCGTAAAAGCGGGGCACCCATATATCCCCGTGGACACGTCTATTCCTGCTGATCGGATTTTAAAAATAATCGAAAGCTCGGGCGCTGAACTGTTGATTAACGTTTCAGGACTCCCGCTTGATACCGGCAGCCATTTGATCAAAACAGTGTCGCCGGAAGAGCTGCTGTCAAACGGAGAAGGCCCGATCAGCCCTGACCATTGGGTCAAAGAACATGAAACGTTCTATATTATTTATACCTCTGGCAGTACAGGGAATCCAAAGGGTGTGCAGATTTCTGCCAGAAACCTGCAAAGCTTCACCGATTGGATTTGTGCCGATTTTCCGATTGGAGAGGGGAAAACGTTTTTAAATCAAGCACCATTTTCGTTTGATTTATCTGTAATGGACTTATATCCGTGCCTGCAATCCGGAGGAACATTACACTGTGTAACGAAGGATGCCGTCAATAAGCCTAAGATACTGTTTGAAGAGCTGAAGCAGTCAGGCCTGAACGTTTGGACATCAACTCCTTCCTTTGCCCAAGTGTGCTTGATGGACCCTGCGTTTACAGAGGAGCTTCTGCCTGAAGCAAGGGTTTTCATGTTTTGCGGAGAAGCCCTTCCGACGTCTGTGGCCCAAGCACTGCTGGAACGTTTCCCTCAGGCAAAGGTCTTTAATACGTACGGACCGACTGAAGCGACTGTCGCAGTGACTTCCGTGGAAATTACCCCTGAGGTCATTGAACAAAATGAATTTCTTCCTGTCGGCTTTGAAAAACCTGATATGGACATTCTCATTATGGATGACCAAGGGAATAAGGTTCCAGACGGAGAAAAAGGAGAAATCATCATTTCCGGGCCGAGTGTAAGCAAAGGCTATCTTGGTGAACCTGAACTGACGGACAACGTGTTCTTTTTCCATGAAGGACAGCCGGCATACCGGACTGGAGACGCCGGTTATAAAGAAAATGGTCAGATTTTCTGTCAAGGACGCCTTGATTTCCAGATCAAACTTCATGGCTATAGAATGGAGCTGGAGGAAATTGAGTTCCATGTACGGCAGTCTCAATATGTGCGTTCCGCTGTCGTCATCCCGTATCAGCCTAACGGAACAGTTGAATATCTCATTGCCGCGATTGTGCCGGATGATCACGAATTCCAGAAAGAATTCCAGCTGACAAGCGCCATTAAAAAAGAGCTTGCAACGTTTTTGCCGGCTTATATGATTCCGAGAAAATTCATCTATCAAGATCATATACACATGACGGCAAACGGAAAAATTGACCGGAAGCGCATTGGCGAAGAGGTTCTTGTATGACGCCTTACAGTTCGTTTTTGTTCTTTATTATTCTTGGAATCCTTCTTCTGCCGACCATCATCTTAGGTCTCAACGGAAAAAGGTTCCAAGCTTACAACATGTTGATATCGATTCTTGTATTGGCTTTGATTTTTTCTCACGACTTACACGGCGTTATCGCGTTGTGTCTGTTTACCTTATGGCAGGTGCTTCTGATCAGAGGCTACTTGGCTTATAGAATGAAAGCAAACAGCGGCTTTGTCTTTTGTATGGCTGTCATCGCTTCGATTCTGCCGCTGTTCTTATCGAAGGTGATACCGTTTTTCTCGGAACCGCACGGCCACCATCCGCCGCACAATGTGATCAGCTTTTTAGGGATTTCTTATTTAACCTTTAAAGGCGTCCAGCTGATTATGGAGACGCGCGACGGATTAATTAAGGAAAAACCGCCGCTCCACCGGCTGCTTTATTTCATTCTGTTTTTCCCGACCATTTCTTCCGGTCCGATTGACAGGTACCGCAGATTTGCAAAGGATGAACAGAAAGCATGGACGAAAGAAGAATACGCGGACTTATTGTATATTGGGATTCACAAAATTTTTATCGGGTTTCTGTACAAATTTATTATCGGGTATGCCATTAACACGTATTTCATTATGAACCTGCCCGCGATCACGCATAATAAGATTCTCGGAAACCTGTTATACATGTATGGCTACAGCCTGTACTTATTCTTTGATTTTGCAGGTTACACGATGTTTGCCGTTGGTGTAAGCTATATAATGGGCATCAAGTCACCGGAGAACTTCAACAAACCGTTTCTCAGCAAAAACATTAAAGATTTCTGGAACCGCTGGCACATGTCATTGTCTTTCTGGTTCAGAGATTATGTCTTTATGAGATTTGTATTTTGGATGACAAAGAAAAAATGGATTAAAAACCGAATGGCCATCTCGAACATCGGGTACTTCCTGCTGTTTATGCTGATGGGAATTTGGCATGGCCTCGCGCCGCAATACTTAATCTACGGGCTTTATCATGCCCTGCTTATGACTTGTTATAACTTTTTTGAGAAATGGAATAAAAAATACAAGTGGCTTCCGTCCAACCGCTGGACAACCGCTTTAGCCATTGTCATCACATTCCATTTTGTTTGCTTTGGATTTTATATCTTTTCAGGAAAATTATTTCTTCACCACCATTAAAGGAGACTGATGTAGACATGGATTTTAAACAAGAGGTATTAGACGTTATAGCTGAGGTTTGCCAAGAGGATATCGTAAAAGAGAATCCTGATATTGAAATTTTTGAAGAAGGCCTGCTTGATTCTTTCGGAACAGTTGAACTGCTGCTTGCGATTGAAAACCGTTTTGAGATTACCGTGCCGATCACTGAGTTTGACCGTGACGAATGGAATACGCCGAACAATATTGTGAACAAGCTGACTGAGTTGAGATAATGAAAAAGCGTTTTTTTGGGCCAATTATTTTGGCGTTTATCCTATTCGTGGGAGCCGTTGCAGTTCCGGCTTCATGGCTCACGCGTTTCATCCCGGACAAACGTGTCGAAGAATCAGCAACTGCCTTGAATCCGAATATGTTTCAAGGCCTTTATCTGCAAAATAAAATGCTTGAAGAACAGAAGTATTTGCCGATTTACGGATCTTCTGAACTTTCACGGCTGGATAAGTTTCATCCGTCTAATTATTTTCAAGTGAACAACCAAGGATTCACTCCCTACCTTGTAGGGAAAGGCGGCTCACAATCCTTGATTCACGCTATAAATTTCGCCGCGCATGCTGACCAGCTGAAGGGTAAAAAACTCGTGTTTATCGTATCTCCGCAATGGTTTACCAAACATGGGTCCGATGAACAGCATTTTGCGCCAAACTATTCAGCGCTGCAAGGCCTTGATTTGGCGTTTAATGATACGATCGACCCTGCCGTCAAGAAGCAAATGATGAAACGTATGCTGCACTATAAAGCCGTCACAAACGATGCTGTTCTTTCTGAGCTGTACCAAGCCATGCTGCAAGGCCAAACATGGAAGGTGAATCTTCTGAAGCCGGCTGCTAAATCGTATTACAGCCTCCTTCAAAAGAAAGACCTTTATTATTCGATGGCCGAATCAGAGGGTCCAAAACGGCAGGTATCACAATCAGTGAAGGATAAGCCATGGTCTGTGCTGAAACAAGAGGCTGATAAAATGGGTGAGGATCATTCACGTTCAAATGTGTTCCATATAGATGATCCGTCATACCGGAAATTAAAGCATAAGGTTCTGAAAGTTAAAGACAGAAACAAGCACAGAACCTATGCAAAATCGCCGGAATTCGGTGATTTTGAACTGATGCTCGATATCTTGAAAGACGCCGGCGCTGAACCGATGTTTGTTTCGATTCCGGTAAACGGCAAGTGGTATGACTATACCGGCTTCCCGAAAAACGGCCGCACCGATTATTATAAAAAGGTGAAAAAACAAATCGAAGCGAAGGGCTTTCAGGTCGCAGACTTATCAGGCCACGAATATGACCCATATTTTATGAAAGATACCATCCATATCGGCTGGAAGGGCTGGGTTTACGTCGATAAAGCGATTGAAGAGTTTTACAAAACCGGAAAAGTCTCTACTTTATAAGAATCCACACTGCATATTTTCATGCTGGATTTGAGATAGTAAAACGAAATGGCAGGCAAATGAACATGCAGGAGAGGAACATTTCTCCTGCTTTTTTTGATAACTTTTCACAAATTTGAGTAAACCTATTGCGAATATTTGGTGAAGGTATACAATAGAATATAAATTATTTTCAAACAAGTTTGACTTTACAAACAATATAAATGCAGGGAGATTGACCATGACTAAACAAACAATTCGTGTTGAATTAACTTCAGCCAAAAAACCAAAACCAGACCCCAATCAGCTTGCATTCGGAAGAGTATTTACTGACCATATGTTTGTAATGGATTATGCTGCTGATCAAGGCTGGTTCGACCCGAGAATTATTCCTTATCAAGCCGTTTCACTGGACCCGGCCGCTATGGTATATCACTATGGCCAAACGGTTTTTGAAGGCTTAAAGGCTTATGTGACAAATAGTGATCAGGTCTTGCTTTTCAGACCGGATAAAAATATGGAACGGCTCAATAAATCAAACGATCGAATTTGCATTCCTCAAATTGATGAAGAACAGGTCCTTGAAGGCTTAAAACAGCTCATCGCAATTGATAAAGACTGGATTCCGAAAGCAGAAGGCACGTCCTTGTATATCCGTCCGTTTATCATTGCAACCGAACCTTTCCTTGGCGTGGCGGCGTCCCATACGTACAAGCTGTTTATCATTCTGTCTCCGGTCGGCTCTTATTACAAAGAAGGCATCAAGCCTGTCAAAATTGCCGTGGAAAGCGAATTTGTCCGCGCGGTAAGAGGCGGAACAGGAAACGCAAAAACAGCCGGAAACTATGCCTCAAGCTTAAAAGCACAGCAGATCGCGGAGGAAAAAGGCTTTTCACAGGTTCTTTGGCTGGATGGCATTGAGAAAAAATACATTGAAGAAGTCGGCAGCATGAACATCTTCTTCAAAATTAACGGCGAAATCATCACGCCTATGCTGAACGGAAGCATTTTGGAGGGAATCACCCGCAATTCCGTCCTCAACCTGCTTGAGCATTGGGGAATGCCGGTAACAGAACGGAAAATCTCCGTTGATGAAGTGATCCAGGCACACAAAGACGGCATTCTTGAAGAAGCGTTCGGCACAGGAACGGCTGCCGTTATTTCTCCGGTAGGCGAATTGATCTGGCAGGATGAAAACCTCGTTATCAATCACGGTGAAACAGGAGAAATCGCCAAAAAATTATATGACACGATCACAGGCATTCAAAAAGGCACTGAGCCTGATCCATTTGGCTGGACAACAGAAGTCGCGTCACTAAGTGAAAGCAAATAACATGCTGCATGACCCAGAAATGAACATCCCGTTCATTTTTGGGTTTTTGTTTGCCTGGAAACATCCGCGTGTTCGTTCCTTAGAGAAAACTCCGGCGGGGTATCCTTTAAAAAGGTCCGGCTGTGCGCCGGACCTTTTCTCATTACGCTTCAATTGATCTAAAGAACTGAGGCAGGTGCTCTTTATGAGCCTCAAGCATTTCATCCAGAATCTCTTTCGCCACAGTGTCCGACGGAACAAGCGGGTTGATCGTCATGGCGAGGAGCGCTGTTTGGTAGTCTCCTGTCACAGCGGCTTCTGCGGCGACGCGTTCAAATGATTTAATTTGCTGAACCAGTCCTCTGACGGAAACCGGCAAATCGCCGACTGCAATTGGCTTCGGTCCGTTTTTCGTCATGACGCAGTTCACTTCAACGGCTGAATCGTCAGGAATGCTTGCGATTGCCCCATTATTGATCGTATTCACAGGCTGAATGTCGTGTTTATCATTATAAATGGAGCTGATCAAGTTGCAGGCAGCATCGCTATAATAAGCGCCTCCCCGTTTTTCCAGCTGCGGCGGTTTAATCGCAAGGTTTGGATCTTTATAAAGTTCAAACAGCTCTTTTTCTACCTGCTGCACAACTTCCGCCCTGGTTCCTTCTGTTTGGGACGCTTCCACTTCATGCTCAAGCATTTCCTTCGTTTTGAAGTAGTAACGGTGGTACCCGCATGGAATCAAATTAAGCGCTTTAATAAACTCAGGCTCCCAGTTGGCGCCGGAAATATTTTTCATTGTCATCGCATTTTTCGGATCTCCCATCGCTTCGATGACCTGATCCTTCACACTGACACCATCCAAGAAGACATCTAATCCGAAGACCATGTGGTTCAATCCCGCAAATTGGACTTCAATTCGGCTGACATCTACATCCAATGCTTTGGCAACGCCCATTTTCATGCCGATCGGAACATTACATAAGCCGACGACTTTTTTGAGATTCGAGTAGCGAAGGAGCGCTTCAGTCACCATACCAGCCGGATTTGTAAAGTTAACAAGCCAGGCATTCGGGCAAAGCTCTTCGATATCCTTTGCGATCTCAAGAATCACTGGGATGGTGCGCAATCCTTTAAATAATCCGCCCGGGCCATTTGTTTCCTGTCCGATGACGCCGTATTTCAATGGGATTCGTTCATCCTTGGCACGCGCCTGCAACAAACCGACGCGGAACTGAGTGGTGACAAAGTCGGCATCTTTCAGCGCTTCTCTTCGATCAAGTGTCAGATGAATGTCAATCGGCACTCCTGCTTTTTCAATCATTCGCTTTGCGAGCGTGCCGACAATGTTCAGTTTTTCTTCTCCTGCCGGTATATCAACGAGCCACAATTCTCTGACCGGAAGCTCATCATACCGCTTGATTAATCCTTCCACAAGCTCGGGTGTATAGCTTGATCCTCCGCCTATCGTTACGATTTTCAATCCTTTTGTCATATACTCGCTCCCCTTTGTACGGTGATTTTCTCATAAAGATCAATCATTTCAGCGGCCAAATCCTTCACAGTCATGGCGTTCATTAAATGATCCTGCGCATGAACCATCAGCAGCGACATCTCTGTTTTTTTCCCACCCGCTTCATTTTGAATTAATTCGGTTTGAAAATGATGGGCTTTTTGCAATTCATCAGCTGACTCATGAAGCTTTTTCAGCGCTTCTGCTCTGTCACCGTTTTTAGCGGCGGCTATCGCTTCCATTGCCGAGCTTCTGCCGTTGCCTCCATGAAGAATAATTTGAAAGATGATTTGTTCCATATTTTCATTCACACGTTTCACTTCCTTTCTTTACAAAACCGCTTCTTTGTCTTCCGGGATTGAAGATGCTTGAGCCTGCTCGAGCTCACTTTCTTCTCTCAGCTTTTGTTTATCCCACATTCTGAAGAATGGGTAATAGACGACAAACGAAACGGCAATGTTAATGGCCTGCATGACCGCACCCGAGATTTTTCCGCCGGTTGCCAGATAGCCTGAGAAGATCGGCGGCATGGTCCAAGGAACGGCAATTCCGGCCGGTTTAGCGACAAGGCCTGTGCTCATGCCGATGTATGTGAGTGTCAGTGTGACCAGAGGGGTGATGATAAACGGAATGAGAAGCATCGGATTCATGACAATCGGCATTCCGAAGATGATCGGTTCATTAATATTAAAGATGGCCGGACCGACTGCAAGCTTGCCGAGCTGCTTCATTTGCTTACTTCGGGCCCGCAAAAACATCGTGATGACAAGAGCGAGCGTGGCGCCGCTTCCGCCGATATTAATCCAAATTTCGAAAAATTGCTGAGTGAAGATGTTCGGAAGCGCTTCCCCTGCCTGAAATGCGACCCGGTTGGCATCCATGGCACCGTACCAAATTGGCGCCATGACGCCCCCGACAATATTCGCTCCGTGCAGGCCGCAAGCCCACAAGAGCATTTTGACGGCTTCAGCGACAAGGCTTCCGCCGAGGCTGCCCCCAAGAATGGAAAGCGGCGTCCCAAGTAAAACGCTTACAACATTATGAAGGCTTTCAAACGGTGTCGCTTCAACAATCAGACGCGCTCCCCAAATGAGGAAGATAACAGCAAATCCCGGAATCAAAGCGATAAATGATTTGCTGACCGCCGGAGGAACGCCATCCGGCATTTTAAATACCATATTGCGCTGAATGATCAGACGGTAAATCTCTGTTGAGACCATCGCGATAATCATCGCGACGAACAGCCCTTTACTTCCCATCAAGGATAAAGGAATACCGCCGCTGACCAGTATTTCTTTTGTCGATCCGTCCGGTATGAACGGCACTTGGTACGGTGTCGCTAAAAGAAAAGCCGCCAGGGATATCGCTCCCGCCGACAAGGCATCGACACCATACTTTTCAGCCAGCCGGTAGGCAATCCCGAACGCGGCGACAAGGCCCATGATTTCAAATGTGGCGTCAACCGGGTAGGATAATTTCTCAGTCCAAGAACTGCCGAACGTTTTCGTCATGAATTCCGCGTATCCCGGTATCGGCAGGTTGCCGATGATGAGGAAGAAAGAACCAATGATAATCAGCGGCATCGTAAGAATGATTCCGTCACGAAGCGCTTGCAAGTGGCGCTGTGCTGCGATTCTTCCGGCAATTGGCATGACCTTTTCTTCTAATAATTGGTTGACTTTATTCACATGTTCCGCCCCTCTCTATGACGCATTTCCAAGCTGTTCTGCCGATTTCAGCACCTCAGCCCCGTTGCATGTGCCATAATGGACGGTATTAATGACATCTACCGGAACTCCTTTCGATTCTCCTAGTTTTTTCAGCTGCGGAAGCATGTAACGGACTTGCGGACCAAGCAGCAAAACATCCGCTTTATCAATATGATTTTTTACAGAGTCACCTGAAACAGCCCAAATTGTATACTCTTTTCCTTGTTCCTTTGCACTTTTCTCCATTTTGCTCACAAGCAAGCTAGTAGACATACCTGCTGCACAAACTAGTAATATATTCATGTAAAAGGCCCCCTAAGAGTTTGATGGTTTGTATTGTCTTGCTGTTGATATCATCATATTATGAAATCGCTTTCATATACACTCAGGCTTTTTCCGCTGACAGCGGAAAAATGTTATTTCCAGGCCTTTATCGGATCGTTTTTTTACGAAATATGTCCGAAAACTCCTTGTATGTACGGCTTTTTAATAACTGGCTGACAGCCGCTGGATCATCCAGGATGCTGCCGAGCAGCTTATACATGCTTTGCAAATCCGCTTTATTCTCTTTTTCCACACACAGCAGGCAGACAAATTGCACACGTTTATTTTCCCAGTCAATCGGTTTTTTCAGCGTGCAGACAACCCAGAATGTAGATTCGGTCTGCGGGATTAGAGGATGCGGAATGGCGACAAGATTTCCGAAGCACGTTGGAGAAATGGCTTCTCTTTCAAAAATCGAATCTATGATTCCGTCCTCCGCAAAGCCATGTTCAACTGCTTTTTGCCCCAAGAATCGAATCACGTCTTCCTTTGATTGAAGGTTCTGATGTAAAAAGACAAGCTCTTTTTTGATATACCGGCTATCCGGTTCTTTATCGCCGTCCAGTTCGGACTCAATTTTGGCAAAGTCATTGCCGCCTAGTATCGTGTTTACTTTCAGAACGGGGACGGGCAGTTCCCTTTTGATCGGAATCGTACTGACGACAAAATCAACTGATTCATAGGATATTTGATCAAGACTATAGTATTCTGCCGTCCCGAGAATATCGAGCCTTTTCCCAAAGTGCGAACGAAGCTTTTCTCTCAGAAGCTGGGCGCTGCCGGCTCCTGATGCACAGACGATGATACAGCGCTTTGGCGGGCTTTCGGTTTTTCTTCGTTCTATCGCAGCCCCAAAGTGGAGGGCCAAATAACCGATTTCATTTTCGTGGATCTCAATCCCCGTTTTATCCTTGATGACCACCCCTGCGATAATTCCAGCTTCAAAAGCAAGAGGATAATTCTCTTTGATGGCTGATAGCATTGGATTCCGCAGATTCATCCCATACCGATTACGGTTGACTGCCGGTTTTAAATGCAGCGCCAGCCCCATCCTCAGCTCCTGATCGTGCATGATACCTAAAGTTAACTCTTCCTCAACCGTTTCAATGATAGAGGCAGCCAGTTTACTTGTTTCTTGATCTATGAATCCTGTATACTCTGTATCTCCATTTTGAGACTGTGTCATTCGTTTTGTTCCCAACAGGTGAATGGCGATATAGGCTGTTTCACTTTCCGGGAAAGTTACAGACAGCTCTGATTCAAGCTCTTCCACAATTGTTTGAGCAGCTTTGTATTCTTTTTGAAGCAAGATATTTTCCATATCTTCCGGAAAAAGAGATACATAGTTTCCTGTTCGTATCCGTTTACATGCAATGGCGATATGAATGATAAGGTTGTTCAGCCCGAGATTGGACAATGGGATTTGAACATTGTTCACTTTTTTCATGATGACTGATCGGATGGCGGTGATTTCTTCTTTTGGCAAAATATCAGCCTTTTCATTCAGATAATCAATCTCAGTTTCTCTTTCATCTACAATGTATTCGGCCATACAGTATCGCATCCGGACTTCATCGCCGCGAAGCTTAAAACCGTAATTCGGGCGTGTTTCCAAAACAATGTCGTAAGGAAGCAGCCGTTTCTTGACTTCTTTGAGATCCGTTTGCAAGGTCGATTTGCTGATGAACAGCTCTTCTGCAAGACTGTCGAGCTTAAGATAGTGCTCTGTCAACAGCAGCCGTTTCATTAAGTAGCTGATTCTCTCCTCTGGAAAGACGGGAAGGCCTTTATTTTGCTGAAATACGTCCTGAAGAAGCCCTCTGAATTTCTGTTCGTTTTGGATATGCAGCTGATAGCCTGAACCTCTGACTGAATGAACAACGGCACCCTGTTGGGCAAGGATGTCTTGTAATTCCTTTATGTCATTGCGGACCGTCCGCGATGTCACTTTGAGATTTGCCGCGATGACTGAGCTTGTAACCGGAGCATCAGCAGCCATAAGCAAGCGTAATATTTCACGAAGCCGCCCATGAAGCATGAGAAAAACCTCCTATCAGAGTAGATGCGGGCATGGAGAATAGGCAGAAAGAATGGTGAAGGAAAACGAGTAAATGTACATAAATTCTATAATGGGGATGGATGCAAGTCAATGAACAGAGGAAATACCGGGATGGTGATGAAGGAGGACAGACCCATAAAAAAACAGCCGGATCAGCCGGCTGTATGGGATGCGGACATATGCTTTTGTTTAGACGCTTTTCGATCTTTCATGATTTTTCTGACGATCGGATAAATGATCGGCGCCCATTTCACAACGTTTTTGAACAATTTTTTCACGTTTGGACTCTCCCTTCCTTTTTATTAATAATTCCCCGCATTGCCTAGTGGCTAAACATGGCATCATCGCGAGACGTAGCGGTTTCCCGTTACCCAAAAACGCCACGGGTAGTCCCTCGCCTCACCGCTGTTTTCAATCCCGATACGCGGACCTGTCGATATCTCCTCCGGCGTATACCCTTTTTCAATATAGAGAGGCTGTTCAGTGATCAGGCGGCCGTAGTCATTCATGGTCACCCCGATCGCTTTTGTCAGCTTTCCGGGACCGTTAGTCCACTCCCTTGGACGCCGGCCAGGCCTTCTTTGCTCCATTAAAAACTGGCCTTCATGAGGCTCAATGGCTCTAATTAACACAGCTTGGGGAATATCCGATGTTGCGGCGACAACATTCATTAATGTATGGGTATGCATGACATACGTATACACCCGCCCCGCTTCCCCGAACATGATCTCGGTACGTTTCGTCCGCCGATTGTTAAAGCTGTGGGCCGCTCTGTCTTCTGCGCCCATATAGGCCTCTGTTTCCACAATATAACCTGAAGCTATGCCTTCGTCTGTTTCCTTCACTAATAAACAGCCGAGAAGAGACGGGGCAAGCTCAAGCGCTGTTTTTTGATAAAACTCGATAGGCATCGGATGTCTTTCTCTATTCACAAGTTACGTCTCCTTTTCCCATTTTGCTGTACACTGTACCATTCCCGAAACAGATGAAAAAAAACGAACAGTTTTAAAAACTTTCCATATAGGGCATATTGTTACCGTTCTAAAAGGAGGGGTCAACCAATGAAAGATGACAATCAGTATGAGTATCACGGTACAAATGTCGAAGGCAGTGAAGATGAGCTTTCTCACAAGACCACTGGAAAAAGCGAGTCTGAAGAAACCTTGACGAACAGACAGGGGCATCCCGTCACTGACAATCAAAATGTCAGAACAGTCGGCAACAGAGGCCCGACAACGCTGGAAAATTACGATTTTCTAGAAAAAATCAGCCACTTTGATCGGGAACGCATTCCTGAACGTGTCGTTCATGCAAGAGGCGCGGGCGCTCACGGTTATTTTGAAGCTTACGGAAGTTTTGGAGACGAGCCGATTTCGAAGTACACACGGGCAAAGCTTTTTCAAGAAAAGGGTAAGAAAACGCCGGCATTTGTTCGTTTTTCAACAGTCAATCATGGAAAACACTCACCTGAGACATTACGGGATCCGCGTGGTTTTGCCGTTAAGCTGTATACCGAAGACGGAAACTGGGATCTGGTCGGGAACAACTTAAAAATCTTTTTTATCCGTGATCCGCTCAAATTCCCGGATCTTGTTCACGCCTTTCAGCCTGATCCCGTGACCAACATCCAAGATGGTGAACGTATTTTCGACTTTATTTCTCAATCTCCTGAAGCGACACATATGATCACATTCTTATTCTCACCTTGGGGCATTCCCGCTAACTACCGGCATATGCAAGGCTCAGGCGTTCATGCATACAAATGGGTGAATGAAGAAGGCAAGGCCGTTCTCGTCAAATACCACTTTGAACCGAAGCAGGGCATTCGCAATCTGACGCAGAAAGAAGCAGAAGAGATTCAAGGGAAAAACTTCAACCATGCGACACAGGACTTGTATGAAGCCATTGAAAATGGCGATTATCCAGAATGGGAAGTTTACGCCCAAATCATGAGCGATGATGAGCATCCGGAGCTTGACTTTGATCCGCTTGATCCGACAAAGCTGTGGTATAAAGACGACTTCCCATGGAAGCCGATCGGCAAATTGGTGTTAAACAAAAATCCTGAAAACTACCATGCTGAAGTAGAGCAGGTATCATTTGGAACAGGCGTGCTTGTGGACGGCCTTGATTTTTCTGATGATAAATTGCTTCAAGGACGGACGTTTGCCTATTCGGACACCCAGCGTTATCGGGTTGGCGCAAACTACTTGCAGCTGCCGATCAACTCACCGAAAAAACACGTCGCGACCAATCAGCAAGGCGGTCAAATGCAATATCGGGTGGACATCGGCGAAGGACAAAACCCGCACGTCAACTACGAGCCATCCATCATGGGCGGATTGAACGAAGCGCCGAAGCAGGCGAAAGACCATACGCCTCATGTCGAAGGCGACTTAAAGCGGGAAGCAATCGACAGAACCAACAATTTCGGACAGGCCGGGGAAACGTACCGGAGATTTTCTGAATTTGAACGGAATGAATTGATTACAAATCTGGTCAATACCTTATCGACATGCAAGAAAGACATTCAGGACCAAATGATCGAGAATTTCACAAAAGCCGATCCTGATTACGGAAAGCGAGTTGCTGAAGGGCTGAAAAAAGCCGCGGAAAACAACAGCAACGGGCCGATCGGCACGACAGAAGCCGCTCAAGCCGCTCAGCAGGCTGAAAAAGAAAGCCATCCGTCTGATCCATATTAATAACCTAAAAACAGGACCGTCACCGGCCCTGTTTTTTTATACCTGTTTTGTACCTTAAGGGCAGGGCTTATCATCTGCTGTTTTATAAAAGACCCCTCATCTTCGCCGGGAACACGAGAAACCATTTCCATCTCGCAATCTATCAAAGAAACGCTGGTTCTGCCGAAGCTAAAAACGCTCACAATGCTTTCTTTAACGTCTCACGCTATTCTATTTATGACTGTTTTTGGTTTTACCCCAATCTATACAAATCGGCTCGGGATGAACGATATCGAGCTGCTATGGGTGATGAGCTCCTTTTTCCTCCCACATGCAGCTGCGACATTAAGTCTTGCAGTCTTTCATTTTACCAAACATAACATTCGCCGAACGCTGATTACCTGTTTTGCCGTTACGGGGATCTGCTTATGCTGCATTCCCCTCTCGGCCTCATTACTTTCGATTTGTTTCACCCACGCTGTCATCGGGCTGGCGCTGGGTTTCGTGTTTCCTTTGCTGCTGGGTCAGGCCGTGGATATCAGTTCAGCTCGTTTAAAGATGTCAGTCATGGGGTTTTATCAATCATTTTACGCACTCGGTATTTTTATCGGTCCGATGCTTGCCGGAAAAATTGCACAAACATTCGGTTTGAATGATGTGTTCATCGCTGCCGGCATCTTGGCGTTCGCTGCCCTTGGTATAATACTCATAAAAAGAAATCATATGATAGATTAATATGTTTTATATTTCCGAAAACACAAGACGGATAAAGCGGCGAGCACTACAATACACAAGACGGAAGCCGCAAGTGTCCAGCCAAAGAAGTCGCCCCATTCACCGTGCATCAGCATATGATCCGCCTGCGTTCTCAATACAGACGGCAGCCAAACCGTATGATCTGGAGAGAGGGACACTGCCAAAGACACTGCAGCCACCAATCCTATTCCGGCCGCGGCGGCTGCTCCGATTGAACGAAATACGGTACTGGCTAACAAACCGGCGGTCATGACGAAGACAACCCAGAGGGAATACACGCCAAGACTGGATAAAAACCTGGCGGAGTCCGTACCGTCAAACAGCATATGTACGTAGTAATAGGCGAGGCCATATCCAGCTGCAAAAGACCCTGCCCCGATCACACTATGAACGATCCATTTGCTTAGTATATAGTAGACAGCCGGTACAGGCCGAGACATGATGAGAGCGAGGACGCCTTGATTTCGCTCATTCGCCACGCTGCCCATCACGCTGAAAATCAATAAAGCCGTTCCAAGTACGCTGAATTGGGACAGCGTGCTGATCATCACTTCATTTCCCGACGGCATGGTAAAGTTTATGGCTACGCCGTCGGGTAAATTCCCCGCGTTTTCGATGATTTCAGGCATATAATATAAGCTGAGCGGCTGCGTTAATCCGACAATCATCATGGCGATTGGAAGCCATACCAGCCTGCCGCTTTTCAGCGCTTCAAACCATTCCTTTTTTAAAAGAACCATACATGTCTTCATTGCGAATGCACCACCTTGATGTATACGTCTTCAAGCGATTCCGATTTTTGTTCAAAATGAGTAACCGTCATTCCCCGGTCTAAACAATTCCGCAGCAGCGTACCGCTGAAAGCTGTATCTTGAAGTTCAAAAACAGCTTGGGACCCATTTTTGTAGACAACATCTGAAACAAAAGGCAGGTCCTCAAGCCAGCCTTTAAGTTCTTCTTTAACGGCTAGGACGTAAACGTTCGTTTGATACTGATCTTTCAGTTGCTGCAAGGCGCCTTGCCAAGAAATCGAGCCCTCTTTTAAAATTACAACTTGATCGCAAACCTGCTCTGCGTCATGAAGAACATGTGTAGAAAATAAAACAGCCATATGCTTCTTCAGCTCCTTCATCATCTCAAGAACCTCCATGCGGCCTGTCGGGTCCAAGGCGGACACCGGCTCATCCAAAATCAAAAGCTTCGGTTTATGAAGGAGAGCCTGTGCAAGTCCAAGTCTTTGCTTCATTCCTCCTGAAAACCCGCCGATTTTTTTGTCTGCCGCTTCCTCAAGACCGACAAATTCCAGCATAGGGGCTATTTCCTTAAGACACTCTTCTTTTGAAAGGCCGGAGAGCTTCCCGGCAAAGGATAAAAACTCTTTTGCGGTCATCCACGAATAAAAAGATGGATATTGAGGAAGATAGCCGATCTGGCGCCGATCTATCCTGTGCTTGCCCAACATTTCAATGTCTCCTGAGTTTGGAGTTAAAAGCCCCGCCAGCATTTGCAGCGTTGTCGTTTTCCCCGCCCCATTCGGACCAAGCAGAGCAACACATTCATTTTCTTTTACGCCAAAGCTGATATTCCGCACAGCTTGATGCTGCTTATATGTTTTTGTAAGACGGTTAATTGTCAGCATGCCATTCTCCTATCTCTGTTTTCTTCCTACAGTAAAAAATAAAATCGGGCCGATAATATTGAGACAAATAATGACTGCAGCCCACATCCACTTCGGCCCATTTGTTTCTTTTTCCTTTACACAAGTAATGAGCGCAAACACTGCCAGAACAGCCTGCAATATGATCAGCGGAAGAATCATTTCCCAAGAAATACTCATCGTTACAGCCTCCTTTTTTTTCGATCAGGTTTGATAACAAAAAAGTAATAACAAAGAATAGGCAGCGGTGCTTGAATAAGTCCGATAAGTCCCCACATCCATGCCAATCGCCCTCTTTTCTTCGCATCAACAAATAAAAAGATTCCCTGAGACAAAACAAACACAACAATGAATATCTCATTTTGGCTCATCTGCGCTTCACCTCTATTACAGGGGGCTGTCTTTTTTTCTCAGCCATGACCAGAACCGGAAGGCTGAGAAACGCACATGCTTGTAAGAAAATAAAGACTGCCGGAATTTGAGAAACGGCTAAGGCAAAGATACTCACCACAGCCAGCGCACAAAATAGAAACGCGATACCTTCTTTGAGAATGGATTTTCTTCGGACTTCTTTAAAATGCGATAACTGCTGAAGCAATTCTTTCTGATCGGGAACGGCGGGTTCTGCACTCTGGTCAATTTTATCGAGCTCTGTTTGTAAATGTGCGGAAAGCTTCTCTTTATTCATCGGCCCACTCCTTTCTGATTCTGTGTAATCCTTTATGCACCCTTGACTTCACTGTCCCTTCCTTTATGTGAAGAATCACTGCGATCTCCGAATAGGTATAACCGTAATAATGCCTCAACAAAACCGGTGTGCGAAGCTCGGGGGCAAGCCTTGAGAATGCCTCTAGCGTCTCGCTCCACTCATTTCCTTTAGCAGAAATATCCCATTTCAGTTTGCGTACCGTTTCGTCTGTAAAGGTTTGCTGCCGCCGCTTTTCTCTCTTTCTCTTTTTTTGATGATCAAGGTACAGCCGTGTGGCAATGGAAATCAGCCATGTAGAAAATTTTGACCTTCCCTGAAAGCTGTGCAAATGCATATACCCTTTCAGAAAGGTTTCTTGAAGCAAATCTTCACTGACATCGGGATTGAGTGAAAGCTTCAATAGATACTTATATAAAAATGTGTAATGGTGCTGGAAAAGGGTTGTAAATGCAGCGTCATCCCCCTCTTTAGCCTGCTGAATCAATTGCTGCTCATCTGGTAGCTCCAAAGGTTGCCGGCCCCCTTTTCTTGTCGTTCTGTCTTATGAGACGACATCAATTATCAGATCGTTCATTTTTTTATCATTTATTTCTTAGTATCGCCATTTATAATTTTACCGGTATTTTCCGCAGACCGTTATTTGTAAACGGCGGGGCAGTCTGTTAAGCTAAGACTTTATGTCAAACAACTTACCTATTGATATATCAAATTAAGCAAAACAATATTTTTAAAAACATATGGGGGACTGTCTAGTGAAAGTTGAAAGGCGAACGATTGAACACATTCCGAAAGAAGAAAGACATGGAAAGGCCAAAGATTTATTTCCCGTTTGGTTCGGGGCAAATATGCATATTACAACATTAGTAACCGGCACTCTGCCCGTGGCGATGGGGCTTAATCTATTTTGGAGTGTCGCTGCCATTATTTGCGGAACCTTGATCGGCGCTATCTTTATGGCTTCCCATTCTGCGCAAGGCCCTCAGCTCGGCATCCCGCAAATGATTCAAAGCCGTGCCCAATTTGGGGTGATCGGAGCAATTCTTCCTCTCTTTTTAGTTATGTTTATCTACTTAGGTTTCTTTGCGAGCAGCACGATCCTCGCAGCCAGCACTTTAAGCAGCTTTGTACCGATTCCCGGAACATGGAGTATTATCGGTTTAAGTGCCGTTTGCTTTTTACTCACCATTTACGGCCATGATCTGATTCACAAAATGCAAAAAATTCTCTCCTGGACTTCTTTTGCCGTATTTCTCGCTGCGACTATCATTATTTTTCAATTGCCGATTCCTGCAGGCAGCTGGGTTCCCGGTGCTTTAAACCTGCCAGTTTTTTTGGTCGCAATCAGCGCTGTGGCCACATGGCAGCTCGCATACGCACCTTATGTCGCTGATTATTCGCGATATCTGCCCGTGAAAACGCCAGCCTCCAAAACGTTTTGGTACAGCTATGCCGGCACCTCGGTGAGTTCGATCTGGATGATGGTTCTCGGCGCGCTGCTGACAACGTCGCTTCCTGACTTCACCACAAACTCAGGAAACCAGATTGTTCAGCTGTTCGGACCTTTTTCATTCATTATGCTGATTATCGTTTTGTTTGGGCAAATGGCGATCAATGTCTTTAACCTGTACGGCGCATTTATGTCTACTACCACAACACTTGAGCCGTTTCTCAAAATGAAGGTCACCCCAAAAACCAGGATTATCATGATCCTGTGTGTGACAATCGCAGGTACGGTGTTAAGTCTGCTCGGGCAAAGCAATTTCATGGAGCTGTTCTTGAATTTCATCTTTTTTATTAGTTATTTCCTAATCCCGTGGACGGCGATCAACTTGGTTGATTATTACTTCGTCCGTCACGGGAAATACCATGTCAAAGCGATGTTTGATGTAAACGGACAGTACGGAAAAGTGAACTGGATCACATCGTCAGCCTTTGTTCTGTCGATCTTGCTTGAAATTCCATTTATCAATACATCCTTTTACATCGGCCCGCTGGCGGAAATGTTTGGCGGAGGAGATATCGCTTGGGTTGTCGGCTTAGCCGTGCCTTCTGTTCTTTATTATGTTCTCATGAAATCCCGGTTGAAAAAACAAGCCGCTTATTAAAAAAAAGCTGTCTTTATTGGAAGACAGCTTTTTTTATTCAAATCGTTTCCATACACGAGGCAATAGGGCGGACAGTTCATGCGCCAGCAGCGTATGAGGCGAGTGCTCTTCGGTCCATAGTTCGGCGCATATACCGTGAAGGTATACCGCATTCAATACGGCGTGTTTTGCCTCCCGGTGGCAGCACAGCATTCCCAGCATCATTCCTGTCAGCGTGTCGCCTGTTCCGCCTTTAGCCAGCGCCGCATTTCCCGCCGTGTTGTACCAGCATTCTCCGTCAGGAAACGCCACAATGGTATGTCTGCCTTTTAAAACAATTGTTGTTTGCAGCTGATGCGCCCATTCTTTCGCATAACCCGCTCTGTCTTTTTCCAAATCTTCTATTGAAACACCTGTCATTCTGGAGAATTCTCCGGGATGCGGTGTTACAATGATCGGAGCTTTGCGCTTTGGATAAGAACGCTTTGTGAGGGCGCCGGCGTCAAGAATAACGGGGCAATCCGCAGCGATCACATGATCAACGGCCCGCTGAACGTCTTTCGTTTGCGGCAGGCCCGATCCAATCGCCGCTGCCCGATAAGATTCCTCGAGCGGCGATTGTGCGGCTTTTTCCCATCCGTTACGCCAATATGTCGCCTCGGGCAAAACCGGAACAATCAGCGGAATCACACTTTCTGACGTGCCGATGACAAGCTTGCCGAGACCGCTGCGCATGGCCCCCAGCCCTGAGAGAAGAGCCGCGCCCGGCATGTCATCGCTTCCCGCCAGCAGCAAAGCCGTTCCAAACGTGCCTTTGTGGCTTGAAGCATCTCTTTTTGGCAGTGTCTCCCTCACGTGTTCTTCCGTCCATTCACGTACCTGCTCTTGATTACTCATCTTCATACCTCCTCTGGCATCTACTACATATATTCCAAACAACGTCACTTTTTAAACAAAAAAAAAAAGACAACCTCTCCAAAAGAAGCTGTCTCTATCTTACAGGAACATCAAGGTGATAAAGTCTGCGGTACCGTTCATTACCCTCCAGCAGTTCCTCATGCGTCCCTTCCATTTCTGCTTTGCCGTTTTCAAGAAATACAACCTTATCAGCCGCTTCAACACCTGCCAAGTGGTGAGTAATCCACAGAATGGTTTTACCCTTAAGCACGTTAAATATCGTATCAAGGAGCTCTCTCTCCGTAATTGGATCGAGGCCGACAGTCGGCTCATCAAGAATAATAATCGGCGTGTCCTGAAGCAATATACGGGCGAGTGCAATCCGCTGGCGTTCTCCTCCGGAAAAGCGGATTCCCGTTTCTTGGACAGAGGTTTCGTAGCCATCAGGCAGCGATTCAATGTAATCGTGAAGCTGCACCTGACGTGCGGCCCGCCGGACATCCTCATCACTCGCCTGTCCGTTTCCAAGCCTGATATTGTTCAAGATGCTGGTATCAAACAGGTGAGGCTTTTGATTTAACACGGCAACGGCTTCCGCGATCTGGTCATCAAGCGACGCTGTTTCCATTCCATTTAGCGTCACCTTGCCAGAAGCGGGGATCAAAGCCCCTTCAATAAGTGCCAGCGAGGTTGATTTGCCTGACCCGCTTCTGCCAAGCAGCGCCATTTTTTCGCCTTGGCGAAGCGTAAAGGAGAATTGGTTCAGCACCTGTGAGCTGTCATCATAAGAAAACGCCACATGATCAAAGCGGAGTGTCACATCGTTCAGATCAAGTTTCTCCGCTGCCGGTGCAATTCGCGCTGTTTCTGTCTGAGGCCCCGTCTTGTTCATCCTTCTAACAGAGTCTTGATAACCGGGCACTTCCGTCAGCGCATCGGAAAGCGGCAAAAAGGCTTCCGTCAGCGGAAAAATGACAAGCACAAAGGCCGCAATCATTGTTCTGGCAAGCTCCCCGTCCGCATTCTGTCCGGCCGTCCAAAACAGCATGACCAAAATGAGGCCCGCGACAAGACATTGGGCGGCAAAATCCCGCCATCTCGTAAAGCGCTGCCTTTTCTGATCTACCTCAAACCATGCGTTTTCTTCTTTTTCATATGACTCAACAAATGAATGCTGACGGCCGCTGAACATCCAGTCGCTTACACCCAAGACAGCATCGGTAAGCCGGCTGTACAGCGCATTTCGGCCGCTCTTCAGCCTTGTGTTTTTTGCTTTTGTCACAAGCAGCGACACAACCGGAAACAGCACGACAAGCACAAATAAATAAATGGCCATCAGTGCTGCAAAAGGCCAAGAAAAGAACCCGAGCGCCATAATAGACACAGCGTATAACAGCAAGGCTGAAATCGCGGGGAAAACGGTTTTCAAAAAAGCGTCCTGCAAATGTTCAATATCCTCAGCCAATATCCCGAGCATGTCACCCGTGCGAAAGCGTGAACGCAGCATCAAAGCACCCGGCTCAAGCATGTTGTAAAGGCGGACTCGCATATCAGACACGATTTTCAAAATGATGTGATGGCCGACAAGCCGTTCCGCATAACGGGAGACAGAACGCGCAATGCCAAAGGTGCGCACGGCTACGATTGGCACATAAATGAGCAGGATATTCTCAGGCCTTGTTGCGGCTTTAGAGATTAAAAATCCTGATGTGAACATGAGAAAAGCGGCGGAAAAAATCGTAACCGCGCCCAAACATACCACAAGGACAAACAAGCGGGCATTTTGTTTGATATACGGCCGAATCCATTCTTCGTTCTTCATGCTCTTTCCCCCAGTTGTGCCTCTACAAGTTTTGCGTACACACCATTTTTCGCTAACAATTCATCATGAGTTCCGATTTCCGCCACGGCACCGCCGTCCAGTACGATAATTTCATCCATATCGAGCATCCAGTGGAGCCTGTGCGTCGCCAGAAACACAAGCTTACCCTCAAACAAATCAAGCATTGTTTCTTTGATTTCATACTCTGTTTCGATATCAAGGTGAGCGGTCGGTTCATCTAATAACAGAATCGGACGGTTTCCTAAAAAGGCCCGGGCCAGTGCAACCCGCTGAGCCTGGCCGCCGCTGAGTGATCTGCCGCCTTCACCGATACGTCCCTCAAGCCCGCCAGGAAGAAGACCGGCAAGCTCAGAAAGCCCTGCTAAGCCGGCGGCACGCGCCACCTCCCCTGAAGAAGCATCAGGATGATAAAACCGGATATTGTTCATTAATGTATCGTCAAAAATGTACGGGTGCTGCGGAATGTATAAGAGATTCTTCTGCCAATCGTCCGCCTGCAAATGGGAACGTGGTGACCCATTGACCTCAATTGTGCCGCCATCGGTCTCCAAAAAGCCGCCTAAAACATCAATCAGTGTTGATTTCCCCGCACCGCTCGCTCCAATGATCCCAATTTTCTTTTTCCCTTTAATAGAAAAATTGATATCCGATAATGTCTGATGAACAGACACGCCAGACAGGACCAGTTCATCTTGATCAGACCATTTACCAAGCTCAAGAGGCGCCTCTTGTTTAAACCCGGTCTGCGCCAAAACGGCTTGAATCGCCTTGCCGGCTTCTTGCCCGTTTAAGGTTGCATGATAATCATTTCCTACCTCTCGCACAGGAAGAAAGTATTCCGGCGCGAGGATTAAAGCAGTCAGCGCGGGACCGAGAAGAATGTGCCCTTCAATGAGACGCAGGCCGAGAAACACAGCCACTGTCGCCACCGACAGCATTGTAAAAAAATCAAGGGCAAAAGAGGATAAAAACGCCACCCGAAGCGTGCTCATCGTTGCTTTTCGATACCGTTCACTGACATGGAAAATGTTTTTGCTATGCGACCTGCTCAGTCCTAAAAACCGCAAAGTCTCTAATCCGCGAAGCGAATCAACAAAGTGATTGGATAAGGTCTGATACGATTTCCACTGCCGGTCTGCTTTCTTTTGCGCCACAAGGCCGAGAAGAATCATGAAGATGATCAAAATCGGCAGGGCGAGGATTAAAATAATGGCAGACGTCCTGTCTTGAAAAAAAACATAAATCACAACAGCCGCAGGCACGACAGCCATGCTGACCATTTTCGGCAAAAACAGCTCAAGATAACGGCGAAATTGGCTGATTCCCTCCATCGCTAACGTCACCATTTGCCCTGTCCCTTCTTTCCTCACAAACCGAGGGCCTAGGCGGAACAATTGGTCGAGAAAGCTTTTTCTGAGATCAGCACCTGTCTGCGCCGCATATTGATACACGATTTTCTGACGGACAAGGGTCATGGCATGACGAGCCAGAAACGCCAACAGGAAGAAACCGATAACCGGGTACAAAGCGGTAATCCGCTTTCCGTTAAACAGTCCGGTTATCGCTTCACTCAGCCATACTGCCTGCATAATAATGGCGGCTGTTTGAATCAGAGTCAAAACTGTAATCATTGTGAGAATCCGCTTCATTCCTTTATAAAGAAACAGGTCTTTTCCCATTAATAAATCATAGGCTCCTTATGACTGACGCGCTTCCGGAAAACATAATAGCTCCAGATCTGACTGCCGATGACAAACGGCAAAAGGGTTAAAGCTGCAAATGTCATGACTTTAAGCGAGTAATCACCGGAAGAAGCGTTAGCTACTGTTAAATCATACGTGCTTTGCAGAGAGCTGACCATGACACGCGGGAACAAGGAGATAAATATCATGGCTACCGTTATGGCAAGCCCGGCACCAGTCATCGCAAATGTCCAGCCATCCTTTTTCTTGCGGATAAATACCGCCGCAAGCATGTGGCAGATCACAACCAGCACGACAAGAGGCACGGTTATTTCGCCCCGGCGTGTAAACATATCAGTTTCGTAGGCGGACAGCGCTGCAAAGGCAAGCACCGCGACAAGTACCGCGCCCATTACCTTTTTCGCCATTTGGCGCGCCCGGTCTTGCAAATCACTTACCGTGCGCAGCGTGATAAACATCAATCCGTGCAGGAAGCAAAGAAGCGTCACAGTCACACCGCCAAGAACTGAATACACATTAATATAATCTGAAAATCCAGCATGCATATTCATATCCGCATCGATCGGCATACCTCGGAATAAGCTTGTAAATAAAACACCTAACACAAACGGCGGGATCAGACTGCCAAAGAAAACAACCCAGTCCCAGACCTTCACCCATTTCGGATGATCGACCTTGCCGCGGAATTCAAATGCAACACCGCGGCCCATCAAAGCAAGCAGGACAATCACAAACGGAATGTAATAACCGCTCAGCATTGTGGCATACCAGTTAGGAAACGCTGCAAAGATTGCTCCCGCACCTGTCAAAAGCCACACTTCATTCGCGTCCCAGAACGGGCCTATCGTGTTAATCAGCACTCTGCGCTCTATTTCATTATTCCCTAGAAAACGGGTAGACATGCCGACACCAAAATCAAAACCTTCCAGAAAGAAAAATCCGACAAACAATACGGCAACCAGTATAAACCAAAGATCATGAAGAGATGCCATGGTATACCTCCTGACTAAATGGATCTGTGGTTACCGGAACATCTTTATGATCATCATGCTCCGCACCTTTTTTAATTTCACGAACAAACAAAAATACAAGTAAAGCCCCAAGAATCAAGTACATCAAACCGAACGAAATGATAGAGAATAATAGAGAGCCTGACGTTACATTAGGCGACACGGATTGAGCCGTCGTCATTAATCCCATGACCGTCCAAGGCTGACGTCCGATTTCTGTCATAATCCAGCCCGCTGAATTCGCAATAAACGGGAAGGAAATCAATGCGATCATGATGCGCAAATACCATTTGCTGTTTTCTAGCTTTTTGCGCCGGTTTAGCCAAAGGCCGCCCAACGTAGCAAGAATCATGACAACACCTGCTCCAACCATGATGCGGAAACTCCAGAACGTCGTTTTGACCGGCGGAATATAGTCGCCTTTTCCGTACACTTTTTCGTACTCTGCCTGAAGTGTTTTCATTCCTTTGACACTGCCGCTGAATTTTTGATAAGCCAGATAGCTCAATGCGTAAGGAACTTTGATTTCATTTGAGCTCTTTTCATTTTTCGTATCAATTGTGGCAAAGGCCGTCCAAGCAGCAGGATCGCCGCTGTCTTCCCAAAGCCCTTCACTGGCAGCCATTTTCATTGGCTGAGACTCCATCAAATGTTCAGCCTGCATGTGTCCGCTTAAGGAGACGCCAAGTCCTGCGCAAAGGCCGACAATCATTGCAAGTTTGAAAGATTGTTTAAAGAATGGCACTTCTTTTTTCTTTAATAGTTTAAAAGCACTCACACCTGCGATAAAGAAAGCGCCTGTCGCAAGCGCGCCGAAAATCACGTGCGGGAATTCAACCCAAAGCTGCGGGTTTGTAATCAGCGCACCAAAATCATTCATCTCCGCACGGCCATTTTTAATCGTAAAGCCGACCGGCTCCTGCATAAAGGAGTTGGCTGTCAAAATCCAAAAAGATGACATGATCGTACCGAAGGACACAAGCCAAATACAGAGAAGGTGTACCTTTTTAGATAAACGATCCCAGCCGAAAATCCACAAACCGATAAAGATAGATTCCATAAAAAACGCTAATAACGCTTCAATCGCAAGCGGTGCGCCAAAGACATCCCCGACAAAACGGGAATAATCAGACCAGTTTAATCCGAACTGAAATTCTTGCAAAATCCCCGTCACAACACCGACTGCAAAATTTATTAAAAACAGATGTCCCCAAAACTTAGCCATTTTGAGGTAGATCTCTTGTTTTTTCACAACATAAAGAGTCTCCATTAATGCAACCATGAAAACAAGCCCGATTGACATTGGCACAAACAAGAAGTGAAACAAAGTCGTTGATGCAAATTGAAAACGGGCCAAAACTAATTCACTCATGCGGTAATCCTCCATTCCTGTTTTAAAATAGTATTGCTCAATGTTTCACAAATCAGGTTATGATATTGATCACCATTTCACAAAATAGACTAAAATATTGTTCAATATTTCACAAATACGTCAAATCATGTTCCCATTAATTGCTAATGTAATAGTTTAAGCAATCTTCACATGGTTCATAATAAGTACTTTACAACGATTTGCTTCAAAAAAAAAGACCAATATACCTAAAAAACAGTTTATTTTGTGACTGATTATTGTCTAATTTGTAGCTGATTTATGACTAAGGCTAGGAAAAATGACCCTCTATTATCGTACACCAACTCAGAAAATCACGCGAATAAAATGCTCCTTTCACTGAAAAAGTGTTGGTAAACAGCTTTCCGATGATGTTTTCCGCTTTCTCATTGAACAGCGGCAGCCTCTGTTTTTTCGTATCATCCAATTTGAGTCGGCCGCCCCTTTACTTTTATCCATCCAAACACTTTTAACAGGGATAGTAAATTTCTATTATATGAATAATTTAAATTTTTCAGTATACTTAATATAGTTAACATTTTTTCTGCAAAGAGAATGGGGGATTATGATGGGAGTTCCAAAGTTGCAAACGGATTCACTACAAGGGGTGCAAAAAGAAAATCACTTTGCCAGAGCAATGAATATAAAAATCGGTATTATACCATTGCCGGTTTATGTCTTGCTATTGATTTTAATTACTGTGTTTGTCATGACTCATAATGTGAAAAGCGATATTTTATCGTCTATCGCCATCATGAGTTTTTTCGGATTCACTTTCGCCCAAATCGGAAAATCTATCCCGATTGTCCGATCAATAGGAGGCCCGGCAATTCTCGCTACTTTTATACCGTCCGCTGTCGTCTACTATCATCTGCTTCCAAAAGATATTATTTCTTCAACAACAGAATTTACTGAAAACTCAAACTTCCTTTATTTATTTATTGCCGGCATCGTTGTCGGAAGTATTCTGGGTATGAAAAGGGAGGTCTTAATCAAAGCTTTCGTCAAAATCTTTATTCCGCTTATTGCCGGCTCTATTGTCGCTGCTTGCGTAGGATTAGCTGTCGGAACACTGCTCGGCCTTGGATTTCAGCATACGCTGCTGTATGTCGTTATTCCGATTATGGCGGGCGGTGTCGGAGAAGGCGCTATTCCCCTATCAATCGGATATTCAGATATCATGCCGATGTCTCAAGGGGAAGCGTTTGCACTCGTCCTGCCTTCTATCATGCTCGGAAGCCTTTGCGCGATTATCTTAGCCGGATTGTTAAATGTCATCGGTAAGAAAAAACCGGAATGGACGGGAAATGGAAAAGTAGACCGATCTGATCAACAGTCAACCAACTTTGATCAAGAGGACAAAGGCGAACAGCTTTTTAGCCTTTCTCTCGTTGCGTCAGGCGGTATTCTTGCTGTTTCTTTATATCTGGTCGGAATGCTGGCTCATGACTTCTTCGGGTTTCCCGCTCCGGTCGCTATGCTGGTGTTAACCGTTTTGATTAAACTTTTTAAACTGGTTCCGGCATCGATAGAAAATGGAGCCTTTGGCGTTTCCCGCTTTTTTTCAACCGCCGTCACCTACCCGTTATTATTCGCGATCGGCGTTTCAATGACACCGTGGGACAAGCTGGTTGCCGCCTTCAATCTCAGCAATATCATTACAATCTTATCAGTTGTCGTCACGATGATGACTGTTGGGTTTTTCACCGGCAAATGGCTGAATATGTATCCAATCGAAACCGCTATTATTAATGCTTGCCATTCAGGACAAGGCGGAACCGGTGACGTAGCGATACTCAGCGCGGCCGAACGTCTTGAACTCATGCCGTTCGCCCAAGTCTCGACCCGGATCGGCGGAGCGATCACCGTGTCTCTGACCTTATTGCTGCTGCACCAATTTTATTGATATTTCCTAGAAAATAAAGAAGCAAGTTCTTCTGCATGTAGAGGAACTTGCTTCTTTTTATGTTCGTTGCGGCTGAAACTTTTTGGTCCGCGCTTCGTATTACAGAAACCACATAAAAGGAGGTTCCTGTATGATTTATATCATCATATCCAGTTTATTAATCAGTTACATCATCTATTGCCTCGTTAATCCAAAACCTTCAAAAACGAAAACACGCCGAGCAGACAATGGATTTTGGGACACATCCAGCGGTTATACACACCATTCCGGCTGTGACGGGGGTGGTTTTTCAAGCGATTCCGGCTGTGACGGGGGCGGCGGATGTGATTAAACATCGTCTTTTACTACTTCACAGCTTGTTCAAGAAGCGATCCAAAAGCTTCCCCTGACATTCCCGGGGAAATACGCACACGATGAAGCGAGTACAGTCCCTGATCTCTTGATGCTGCACCTGGCTCTGTCGTTACACCCATTTGATAGCCGGCTTCTTCAGCTTTTTTCAACGTATCTTCATTATAGCGCCCTACAGGATAGCTGATGATCGACGTTTTCTGATGAAACATGTGATCAAACAACTTCTTTGAATCAGCCATCTCACTGTGCTGCTGTTCAGCAGTCAGCCCGTTCAGCTCTAAATGATGAATGGTATGGCTTTCTATGGACACGCCGTTTTCCGCCATTTCCTTCATTTGGCCTTCTGTAAGGTGATGCTTATGCCCGATGGATGTGCCGATCATAAAAATCGTGGCCCTCATTCCGTATTTTTTCAACACCGGATACGCCTTCGTGTAATTATCCGTATACCCGTCATCAAATGTAATCAGCACACATTTTTCACTCGGTTTCTTATCCTCAGTCAGCATGATATACGCTTCTTCAGGCGACAGCGTTTGATAGCCGTTGTCATGCAGCCATTTCATATGGGCTTGGAATTCCTCGTGCGGCACCCGGAGACTGTTTCCTGTTGAAATACTGTGATACATCAAAATTGGCAATTGCGCCTTTCCTTTTGTTTTCAACCAATCGGACGTATCCCTTTTCCCTTGTGGAATATCCTCTGTTTCTTTCATTGCTTCTGATGTTTTCTGTACAGCTTTTGGCGCAGATTGCTCAGCATTTGCCTCTTGTTCTGAACAAGCCGCAAGAACAAACACTCCGGCAAAAAGCCACAAGCTCAAAACCAACCGCTTCATTTCTTTCCTGCTTTCTGTCTATTTCTTACTCTTCTTATCGGTTTGTTTTTATAGGTTTTTAGGTTCATATCAAAAAACCAGACATGTTTTTCATGTCTGGTTTTGCAAACGCTATAACCGAATTCTGACTTCGGTCTCACCGTCAAAAAAATGCGCCTTATTCATATCAAACGCAACTGTCAGCTCATCACCTGACTGAATATCGAGACGGGCGTCGATCCTCGCAATAAAGTCCTGGTTATCAATTTGCGAATAAATCATGATCTCAGACCCCAGCAGCTCCGCAACATTGATTTTAGCTTTAATTGAAGAGCTCTTATACGATTCCACGACAATCAATTCATCATGAATATCCTCAGGGCGGATGCCGAAAATGACTTCTTTGCCAATGTAGCCTTTTTCACGAAGCACCTTCATTTTCCCCTCCGGCACGCTCAACACGTAAGAACCGATTTTGATTGTGCCGTCAGACAGCTTTCCTTTGAAAAAGTTCATGGCTGGCGATCCGATAAAACCGCCCACGAATACGTTTTCAGGGAATTCGTAAACATCCTTCGGCGTCCCGATCTGCTGGATTTTGCCGTCCTTCATGACCACAATCCGAGTCGCCATCGTCAGTGCTTCTGTCTGATCATGCGTGACGTAAATCGTGGTGGTCTGCAGTCTCTGGTGGAGTTTAATGATTTCGGCTCTCATTTGCACCCGAAGCTTTGCATCCAGGTTCGACAAAGGCTCATCCATCAGGAATACCTTCGCATCCCGCACGATCGCCCTTCCCAGCGCAACCCGCTGTCTCTGCCCGCCTGAGAGCGCTTTTGGCTTGCGGTGCAAATATTCTTCCAGCCCGAGAATTTTAGCGGCTTCCTCCACTCTTTTTTTAATTTCAGGCTTTGGCATTTTGCGGAGCTTCAGCCCGAATGCGATATTATCGTATACCGTCATATGCGGATAGAGCGCGTAGTTTTGGAACACCATCGCGATATCCCTGTCCTTTGGCGCCACATCATTTACCCGTTTTCCTTCAATATAAAAATCGCCTTTCGAAATTTCCTCAAGTCCTGCGACCATCCGCAGTGTTGTTGATTTACCGCAGCCGGACGGGCCGACAAATACGATAAATTCCTTATCCGCAATGTGAAGATTAAAGTCGTCTACCGCCGCTTCCTTCTGATCATAATATTTATAAATGTGGTCCATCCGCAATTCAGCCATCTAACATCCCCCTATTGTTGTAAACGCTTTCTTAAATCAAGTGTATCAGCATTTATCCAACACTGAAATGGGCAGCATTCATAAAATCACACGGCCGTTTTCGTGCATATTTCCAGTTTATTCTGAACCTTCGCTTTGCAGGCAGATAAAATACGCAAGCAGAGCGCCTGTATACGTTTTAATGTCTATTCCTGACCGCTCGATAAATTTATCAATCCGGTACTGCAGGCTGTTGCGGTGCAGATGCAGTTTTTTCGCTGTTAATGTCACGTTTGAGTTGTTTTCAATAAACAGCTTGATCGTTTTTCTCAGCTCAGGTTCATTTTCAAATAATAGCTCGGCTTCTTCACAAAGCAGTGATTTCAGTTGTTCCTTTTCTTCTTCTAATAATAAAAAAGGGAACATGATATCAAACGTCACACTCTGAACCTGCGGCAGCCGCTTTTCAGCAAATAGAAAATACGTTTGTTCACGGGCATAATGTTTTCGTAAGCGCTCATCTGTTTCATAAAACCTTCCGGCGTAAAAACGGACACTGAAGTAGAAATCACTTTCAAGAACCCTGGCGAGCGACTCCAGTTCGTCTTTCCCGGCCGCCGCTTCACTTTCCTGCTCGACAATCACGCCTCTGTCCTCATGCATCCAAACGATCACAAAAGACACCGGCCAAAAGTGGCGCATCGCTTCCGCAAATGACGCCCGTTCTGTTTTGCCAATCAAATGAAAATGAATGAACCTTGTCCTCTTTGTGATATTCGGGGGCACTTCTCCTTTCGAGAATAGAAACGCAAACCACTTGTTTTCTTCTGGCGATTTGAACGACATGTGATCCGCCTCTTCCGCTAGCGTTAAAAATGACTGGAGCAGCAACGTCTCCTTTTGGCTGATCTCCGTTTTTGGGATCGAGATATATTTCTGACTGTTTTCATCAAAAAAACATAGGCAGTCTTCCTTTGTACAAAGCTTGTCAGACACAATCGAACCGGGATAAATAGCCAGCAGCGACTTCATATGGTCTCCTCTCCTATGTAAGGATATGTATTTTCAGTATAAGGCGAAATACACATGTTCTCCAGCTTCTTTTTCGCATGAGATGGCCCTCTTTCGTTTACTGCAACGGCAATAAAGAGGATATGCATGAATTGAGACGTAATGGATTTCGATACAGAAGCAATACCGCACATATCCGTTCTAAACAAATAGATCCCTCTGCATCTGCGCAGAGGGACCTCCTTATTTTGAAATATCCACAAACCCTTCACCAAACACATCGCGCACGTCATGAACGATCACAAACGCTTTTTTGTCACAGCTTCTGATGATTTTCTTCAGCATAGAAAGCTCCTGTTTGTTAATGACGATGTACAAAATTTCTTTTGACTGGCCCGTATAGTTCCCCTTTCCTGACAAAATAGTGACGCCCCGGTCCATCAGCTTATTGACCTGCTCTGCTATTTCACCTTTATTTTCCGAAATGACAGTAATCGCTTTTTTTGTATTCAGGCCTTCAATAATGAAGTCCATCACTTTCGTTCCGATGTACAGCATCACAATCGTAAACATCATTTTTTCCGCACCAATAATAAAATAAGAGCTGAAGACAACGATTAAATCGAAAAAGAGCAGCGCGTAACTGATATTCCAATCTAAATATTTATTAGCAATTCTGGCCAGAATCGCAGAACCGGCTGTTGTGCCGCCGACCCGAATGATCATGCCGATCCCGACACCCGCAAACACTCCTGCGAAAATTGTGTTAATGATCAGCTCATCAGACGGTGTGCTCCACCCGTGTGTCAAATGCAGAAAAAGCGAGTTTGCTGCCACGGCGATAATCGTATAAACCGTAGTTTTCCCGTCGAGAAATTTATATCCGATCAATAGCAGAAAAGCGTTTAATATAAAGTTTGTCACCCCGGGAGACCATTGAAACACATAGTACAAAATCAGCGTAATCCCAGTAACGCCGCCTTCCCCAAGGTCATTGGGAATCGCGAATAAATTCACAGCAAGCGCGAAGAAAAAAGCGCCAATCACAAGCATCAGCACATCAAGCATTTTCTTTTTCATCACAAAACACTCCTCCTTCAGATAGTATCAACAAAAAAGCCCAGGAGTACGCTCTCACAAAAGAGCAGAAACTCCTGGGCTTTTATCCCACCGTGTCATAACAGCCAGACTGTTATGTGTTTTCTCTCGGTCCAGACCAATTTTGCATTGCGGAACCCTAGAAAACCACTTTTTTCAGTATATATTCTTGTTCACCTTCCAGCATTATAAGGGACTTACCGCCTTCAATCAAGTGTTATTTGCAAAAGAATGACAATCACTTAAACAAATTGAGACATGTACGCTAAAAATAGAAAAAAGTATTATTTATTAAACAAATAGATGACAAATCCGATACTATAAAAAGTCTTCACTTTACAAGAAAAAAGATCTATAAAATGACGAAAAAATATATAATTTTATATTTTTGTATTGACTAGGTGTAAATATATAGGCATTATAGTACATATGTTTTAAACAGTTACTTACATAGGAGGAAAAATCATGGCAGGTAAACTAGCACCTTGTAAAGCTTGCAGTCAAGAGATTGCAAAGGGAGTAAAGAAGTGTCCGAATTGCGGTAAGGATCAGCGTAACTTTTTTATGAGACATAAAATTATTACGTTTATTCTTGCAGTTGTCGTCATTATTATTATTTCAAACCTGGGAGGCGGCGGAAGCTCTGAAGCATCAACTAAAACAGGTAGCAGCAGTCAGGAAGAAAAAGAGAAAACTTATAATGTTGGCGATACAGTAAAAACAGAAAAAACTGAAGTATCAGTGACTAAAGTAGAAGAACGTGATTCAGTAGGTTCACAGTTTATTGAAAAAAAAGCAACCGATGGCGGAGTTTTAGTTGCCGTTCAATACACGATCAAAAACGTATCCAAAAAGCCGTTAAGCTCATTTTCGATCCCAACTATTAAACTAGTCGATTCAGAAGGAACAGAGTATGATTCAGATATTGACGCTACTGGAAGTTACGCTGCAGAAACAAAAGTGAATAACTCCAAAATCCTTAGCAAATTAAATCCAAATATTAAAGAGACTGGTGTCAAAGCATTTGAAATTGACAAGGACGCCTATTCAAAAGGAACATGGTCACTTAAATTCAGCAATGACGTTGTAGTTAAAATTAAATAATGACAAATAGGGTGCCAAAAAGGCACCCTATTTTTATTAAAAAAGACCTTCTCAAAAGAGAAGGCCTCCATCTTATTTAACCACCTTGTACCCATTCACATTCAAAGACTGCCATCTCCATGAATCGGCACACATTTCTTCCAATCCTCTTTTCGCTTCCCAATCTAATTCTTTCTTGGCTTTTGACGGGTCTGCAAAGCATGTCGCGATGTCTCCCGGGCGACGGTCGGCGAATCGGTACGGCACGTCTTTCCCTGACACCTTTTCAAAAGCTTTGACCATTTCAAGCACGCTGTAGCCTGTTCCCGTACCTAGGTTGTAGGCGTCGGCGCCTGTGGAGTTCAATACTTTTTCAAGCGCTTTGACATGGCCTTCCGCTAGATCGACTACATGGATGTAATCCCGCACGCCCGTGCCGTCTTTGGTCGGATAGTCGTTGCCGAATACGCTTAATTGATCCAGATTGCCGACGGCTACCTGCGCCACATAAGGCATTAAGTTATTCGGGATGCCGTTAGGGTCCTCCCCGATACGTCCGCTTGGATGCGCGCCAAATGGGTTAAAGTAACGCAGCAAAGCAACGCTCCATTCCGCGTCAGCCTTATACACATCACGCAAAATCTGTTCCAGCATTAACTTTGTCTGCCCGTAAGGATTCGTCGCACTCAATGGGAAATCTTCAGTAATCGGTGAGGTTTCCGGCACACCGTAAACTGTCGCTGACGAACTGAACACGATTTTCTTTACTCCGTATTTCTCCATGACTTCGCATAAAATAAAAGTTCCGGTCAAATTGTTATGATAGTATTTGAGCGGGATCGCAACAGATTCCCCGACAGCTTTTAATCCCGCAAAATGGATAACGGCTTCAATATGATTTTCTGCAAAAACAGTGTCTACCGCTTCACGATCAAGCAGATCCGCTTCATAGAAAGTCAAATCTTTTCCGGTAATCTCCCGCACCCGATTCAACGCTTCCGCCGAGCTATTTGAAAGGTTGTCCAAAACAACGATATCATAGCCGCTATTCAATAATTCCACACATGTATGACTGCCGATATAGCCTGCTCCGCCTGTTACAAGTATCGCCATGATTTATAGCCTCCCTATTGGATGAATTGTAATCATTATATAGTTTTTCGAAACAGGTCACATCGCTTTTCCAAAAGTTTAATAGTTTCTTCATGGTTTCTTCACATTTCACAACCTGACCCTATACTTTTCCACCGTCAAAACCCACGTGCATCGAATTCTGCAAAAATGCAATGCCCAAGACCGGACACAGGCAGTAGTTTTTGCCATTCGAAACGGCATTGTGAAATAGAAATCTCTGATCTCGTCATGATAGAATAAGACAAAGGAGATGATTGGAAATGAAACAAGACATCATTGAACGGTTTACTACATACGTAAAGGTCGACACGCAGTCAGATGAATCAGTCGACACCTGCCCTTCCACACCCGGCCAATTGACGTTAGGAAACATGCTTGTTGAGGAATTAAAGTCAATCGGCATGGAAGACGCAGCCATTGATGAAAACGGCTATGTCATGGCGACTCTTCCTTCCAATACTGACAAAGACGTGCCGACAATCGGTTTTCTCGCCCACGTCGACACCGCCACAGACTTTACCGGCAAAAATGTGAATCCGCAAATCGTTGAAAGCTACGATGGAAAAGACATCACGCTCAATGAAAAGCTGCAAGTCATCCTGTCACCCGATCAATTTCCGGAGCTCCCCGGCTATAAAGGCCATACATTGATCACAACAGACGGCACAACACTTCTCGGCGCCGACAACAAAGCCGGCATTGCCGAAATTATGACTGCCATGGATTACCTCATCAAACACCCGGAAATCAAACACGGAACCATCAGAGTCGCCTTCACGCCTGACGAAGAGATCGGCAGAGGCCCGCATAAATTTGACGTCAAACGGTTCAATGCGGCCTTCGCCTACACAGTAGACGGCGGCCCGCTTGGTGAATTGGAATACGAAAGCTTTAACGCAGCAGCTGCGAAAATTACCGTGAAAGGCAACAACGTCCACCCCGGCACGGCCAAAGGAAAAATGATAAACTCCGCTAAAATTGCAATGGAGCTGAACCGGATGCTTCCTGAAGAAGAAGCGCCAGAATCAACAGAAGGCTACGAGGGCTTCTATCACCTGCTTTCTATCCAAGGTGACGTAGAAGAAACAAAACTTCATTACATCATCAGAGACTTCGACAAGGAAGGCTTCAACAATAGAAAAGCAGAGATGGAACGCATTGTCAGTGATTTGAGAAACCAATACGGAAAAGATCGAATCATTCTCGACATGAAGGACCAATACTACAACATGAGGGAAAAAATCGAACCCGTCAAAGAAATCGTTGACACCGCCCGGCAAGCGATGGAAAACTTGGGCATCGAGCCGAAAATCTCCCCGATCCGAGGCGGGACAGACGGGTCTCAGCTTTCCTACATGGGCCTCCCGACACCTAATATCTTCACAGGCGGAGAAAATTTCCACGGGAAATTCGAATATATTTCTGCTGAAAACATGGTGAAGGCTGTAAATGTCATTGTGGAAATTGTAAAGCTGTTTGAAGAACAAGCATAAGTGTGTCTCGAAAAACCAAAGCGATTTATTCGTTTTGGTTTTTTATTGCAAAAAAATGAAACTTGTATCGGTATCCTTCCGTAAATAAAGTATCAACAATATAAGAGGAGTGAAGGACGATGACAAGAGGCACTGTCGCAAAAGACTTTAAGAAAAGGATGATAATAGCCAAAACATTCAAGATGAAAACAAAAGGAAACCCATTTAAAAAAATCAGGAGACTGTTTAAACGATTATTCTAAAGTCTTATTATCGAAAAAAGTTCTTAGGCTTATTGAATCCCTCCTATTCCCGCTGAACTATACCACTTTGTAAGCAAGCATCATTACATATATCTACATTTTAAACGGAGGAAATCATATGTTTGACGCTGTTACTTTATTCATGTTGGGGTCATTTATTCTACCTGCCGTTTTTTTCACTTTTAAAGAGAGAATTGGCTGCAGAAGCAGTTTCTATTTCTTCAACTGATGAGGCGAATTGGCAGGTTTTATCTTATTGGCGTTGGGTTATTCACGCAATTTGCTTTTCGCGGCTTTGAATTAGCTCCTAGGAATTCAAGCTCTCTTTTATCTTTTAAATAAAACAGAAACGTCTTTGCAGGGCTTAAAGTTTGTATGGTTACAATGATTAGTTTTCTGATCATTTTTTGTGTAATGCAATAAATCATAATATAAATAGATTTTGCAACGCGATGCATCCCCATATTCTGCGAAACAACATTCAATGTCAAAAACCTCAGCTATATATGTATAACGGCCTGAAACTTGGAAACAATGCGGATGTTCTCCAAATCGGGTTTTTTTGCATACCGGCCTAGAAATTGGGGTATAAACCAATCAAGCGTGTCCCATCGGTCCTCCGATCAAAAGTGGTTAATTTGTATTATTTAAAAACAGGGTAAAAGTCATATAAACTTATTTATTTTCCAGTCGATAGAATCTATATAGACAATATGACACAAGACTTTTATCTCAACACACAGGAAATTTCAGCATTTTATTTCCAAATTATTTTTCACGCAATTATTTTTTTAGAAAAATTGTAATTTTTTGAATACTTTTTGCTCTTCTATCCGTACAATAAGTAACACCAAAACTTTTTTGGGAGGTATGTAACATGATTCTATCTATTATCATTGCGTTATGCGGTTATCTGCTTTATTCATTCAGCAAGGACAATCGACGCAAAACACAAAAGACAAGCCCTCTGGCCACAGCACCTGCTCCTGTATCTGCTTCTGCGCCTAACAATTTAATCGACTTGGACGCCATCCGTCAAAAACGGCAGCTTCCGCTTTCATAAAACATATATTCAAGGCTGCGGGGACATTTCCGCAGCCTTGATCCTTTTTTATACCGTTCTCCCTTGGCTCCGCTTCCTTGCTTTTTTCTCCTTCTGAAATGAAACTTTTCACCGCCAGCTTCCGTAAAGATACAAGATCATCAAAAAGGAGACTTCTTATAATGGACTTATATATGAAAGAACGGATTTTTTCGTTTAAGGATCAATTTAAGGTATATGACCAAAAGGAGAATGAGGTGTACCGGATCGAAGGAAGTTTTTTCTCTTTTGGAGATCAGTTACAGATTACAGATATGGACGGAAACCTGCTGGCTGAAATTAATCAAAAGCTTATGTCTTTTCTGCCTCGGTATGAGATTTTAATAAACGGTGAAACGGTTTGCGAGGTGACGAAAAAATTAACGTTTTTCAAGCCGAAGTTTGAGATATCAAAGCTCGATTGGATCATTGACGGCGATTTGTGGAATCAGGACTTTCAAGTGACGGACGGTAAAGATAGTCGGATGTCAGTCAGTAAAAAGTGGCTAAGCTGGGGTGATTCCTACCATTTGCAGATTCCGAATGAAGAGGATCACGTTCTTTGTCTCGCAATTGCAATTGTGCTGGATATGGTGTTATTTGAAGATGAAAATTAAGAAATCCCCCAAAAAAACATTGACAATTTAATAAAAAATAATAATATTAAGATTATTGAAAACAATTTCATATAACGATTTTCCTTATCAAGAGAGGTGGAGGGACTGGCCCGATGATACCCGGCAACCGCTGTTTAACAGAATGGTGCTAAATCCTGAAGATAAGGTTGAGATTGTGAACTCAAGCTCTTCCTTACCAAAGGGAGAGCTTTTTACTTTAAAACGGAAAGAAGGAATAATCTATGTCACAGCAAGCAGCTTCAACAGAACAACATCAATCTCTTCAACGGAAAAAGCCGCCATTTCGTGCGGATCAAGTCGGAAGCCTTTTGCGTTCAGAGCCAGTGAAGAAAGCGCGTCTCCAAAAGGCAGCCGGTGATATTACCGCAGAACAGCTTCGCCAAATCGAAAACGATGAAATTATCCGAATCGTTGAAAAACAAAAAGAAACCGGGATTAAGGTTGTGACGGACGGTGAATTCCGCCGTGCGTGGTGGCATTTCGATTTTCTTGAGAACTTGGACGGCGTAGAAGGCTTTAAGCCGGAAAGCGGCATCCAGTTCCACAATGTCAAAACAAAGCCCCGCGGGATCAAAGTGACCGGAGATATTGACTTTACGAACCATCCGATGCTGGAAGATTATAAATTTCTGCACAGTATCGCCGGCGACGCGACACCGAAAATGACAATTCCAAGTCCGAATATGCTGTTTTTTAGAGGGAAAGTGGAAAAAGATTCATATCAAAATGATTACGAAGCGTTCCAGCATGATTTGTCGCTCGCCTATAAAAAAGCGATTCAAGCTTTTTACGATGCGGGCTGCCGTTATCTTCAGCTTGATGACACGGCGTGGGCGGTCTTCTTATCGGAACAAGGGAAAAAGCAAATTGAAGCATTCGGCAAAACACCTGACGAGCTGCGACAGTTGTTTGCAAAATCAATTAATGATGCAGTTGCCGACCGTCCGGATGATTTGACTGTCACCATGCACATTTGCCGCGGTAACTTCCAATCAACTTGGACGGCTGAAGGCGGTTATGACGCAGCGGCAGAAACGATTTTTGACGGTTTGAATCTTGACGGGCTTTTCTTAGAATATGATGATTCCCGCTCTGGCGGCTTTGAACCGCTCCGTTATGTAAAGCGTCCTGACCTTCAGCTTGTCTTAGGCTTGGTGACTTCGAAATATGGAGAATTGGAAAACCCGGATGATATCAAACGCCGCATTGAAGAAGCGTCACGCTATGTCAGTTTAAATCAGCTCTCTCTCAGCCCGCAGTGCGGTTTTGCCTCGACAGAAGAAGGAAACCTGCTGACGGAAGAGCAGCAATGGGCTAAATTGCGCCATGTAGTGGAGATTGCAAAGGATGTTTGGAAGTAATATCAAGTGAAAAAGACACACATCAATTGTGTGTCTTTTTTTGAGGGTATCAAACTAATCAATCTGATATGCTTTGCATTTCTCGTACAGACCTGTTTTCCCAATCCGCAACAGCTTTGCAGCCTCCGCTTTATTTCCGCAGCTTATCACAAGCGCTTCTGTTATCGCCTTCTTTTCCGCCTCTGCGATTGCCTCCTTTAAAGGTTTGACCGCTTGATTTTTGCCTGTTTTCAATGGACGGCGCTGCCTTTCTTCTCCGTCCGGTTTGCGTGGCAGATTCAGGTGTTCCGGACCAATCAGCCTCCCATCCAGTACGTTGACCGCCCGTTCCAGCACATTTTCTAATTCCCTTATATTCCCCGGCCAGGAATAGCACTGCAATTCTTCTATAGCTCCGTCGGAAAGCTCTAGTCCATAACGGTCAAACTTCCGCTCCAGTTTCTTGACTAACAGTCTGGCGATCGGAACGATATCCTCTAACCGTTCTCTTAAAGAGGGAATCTGGATGTTAATCACATTCAGCCGGTAATATAGATCCTGACGAAACTTCCCTTCTTGCACCATTTGCTCAAGATCGCGATGTGTCGCCGCAATTACGCGCACATCGATCGGTATCGGACTTCTGCCGCCGATTCGTTCAATTTCCTTCTCTTGCAAGACACGCAGCAGCTTGCTTTGCATTTGTAACGGCAGATCCCCGATTTCATCGAGAAAAATGCTCCCTTGATGAGCCAGTTCAAACTTTCCTTTTTTCCCGCCTTTTTTCGCTCCCGTAAATGAGCCTTCTTCATAGCCGAAAATTTCCGATTCAAATAAGTGTTCAGGGATAGAAGCACAGTTTACTCGCAGGAAGGGAGCGTACCGGCGACGGCTGTTTTGGTGAATGGCGTGGGCAAAAAGCTCTTTCCCGGTCCCGGATTCTCCCAAAAGCAAGACGGCTGACTGGCTGTCAGAAACCCGCTCCGCAAGCGTTTTTGCTTCCATAAATGGACGGCTGTTCCCGATTAAATCACCAAAATGATATTTGCTGTACAGCTCTTTTTCATATTTGTTTTTATAATATTTGAGCTCCTCCAAAAGAGGCTTGATTTTCTTGGAGTAGTCCATCCATTCTTGAGGATTGCGGAACATGACTGTACCAACCGCTCCAACAAGCTGCTGATTCACATACAGCGGGTATCTGTTCGCAATCATTTCGCTTCCGTTAATCGGATGAATGGCCGCTACCTCTGTCTGCCCCGTTTTCGCCACAATGTGCATTCTTGAATTTTCAATGATATCCTGAACAGGTTTTCCGAGTGCTTCTTGCTCTCTTGTTTTGAGAAATTCGCAGTACGCCGCATTGATGTAGAGGATTTTCCCCTCATGATCCACCACAACGATGCATTCCGCTGCAAGATTGATGATTTCATCGAGCCATTCATAAGGCAATGTTTTAATAGTATGTTTCATCGCACCCCGTCCCTTTTACATCAGAGAACTGTATTTTTTCCGCCGTCTGCCGGAAGAAGAAAATGTAAGCACTTTCATATATTGTTATCATAAACGAGGTCTTTCCATGAAATCAAGAGAAGCTTATGTTTATTGAGCGGTATAACCGCCATCAAGCACAACGGCCTGGCCGGTTACTCCTTTCGCTTTGTCGCTGGCCAAAAATACCGCATAATCAGCAATTTCCTTAACTGAAAGAAGACGTTTTTGCGGCACTAGCGGGAAAATGACATCCTCCAGTACGCGTTCATACGGAACATTCCTTGTTTCTGAAAGGTCCTTCAGTTGGCTGCGGACAAGCTGGGTGTCCACATATCCCGGACAAAGCGCATTGACCGTGATTCCGTCAGACGCACCTTCAAGGGCCCCCACCTTCGTTAAGCCGATTACGCCATGCTTCGCGCTGTTGTAGGCTGCTTTGCCGGAAAAACCGATCAATCCGTTAACGGATGCCATATTAAGGATTCTTCCGAATTGCTGTTTCTTCATAATGGGAAAAGCATGCTTCATTGCGATAAAAGGCGCGGTCAACATGACACGAATGAGCCCTTCAAAACGGTCTGTGGGAAATTCCTCAATGGGGGCGACGTGCTGAATGCCCGCATTATTAACCAGAATATCCAGACGCCCGAATTGTTTCTCAATCGTTTGCAGTGTATCGGCTATTTGCTCTTCATTTGTCACATCGCATGGCTTGCTTACCGCTTCAAAGCCTTCCTCTTTCAGCTTCGCAGCCGCCTCTTCTCCAGCCTGTTCATTTACATCAGATATGATGACGGCGGCTCCTTCGCGGGCAAATTCCTTCGCTATTTCAAATCCAATTCCTCCGGCGGCTCCTGTCACAAGAGCCACTTTTTCAGTAAGTAATGACTTCATCACGCGCCTCCTTATTCTTGTCGGACACCATTCTTGAACGACTGGCTGACGGTAAATTCAGCTCCCGTTTTTTCATAAACCTCCTCCATAGACACGCCGTCCTGCAGTTCGGCCAGTGTCATTCGTCCATCGTGAAAATCGAATACAGCCAAATCTGTGATCAGCCGATGGACAACTTGTTTGCCTGTCAGCGGCAGTGTACATTCCTTTTTGACTTTGGATTCTCCATATTTATTGACGTGCTCCATGATGACAACAATCCGTTTTGCTCCGTTGACCAAATCCATGGCGCCGCCCATTCCTTTGATCATTTTCCCAGGAATCATCCAGTTCGCCAAATCCCCTTGTTCGGATACCTCCATCCCGCCGAGGATCGCTAAATCAATATGACCGCCTCGAATCATGGCAAAGGATTCGGCGCTGTCAAAATACGATGCCCCCTTCACCTCAGTAATGGTTTCTTTCCCCGCATTGATCAGATCCGGGTCCTCCGTTCCTTCCAACGGGTAAGGCCCGATCCCAAGCAAACCATTTTCTGACTGAAGCAAAACGTTATAATCACTCGGTATCTCATTGGCCACAAGCGTCGGCATCCCGATCCCCAGGTTCACATTCATTCCGTCCTTAATCTCCATTACAGCCCGTTTTATCATTCGTTTTCTGGCATCTCTCATTTTATCAGCCTCCTTTATCATGCTTGTTGAACGGTGCGGCGCTCAATCCGCTTTTCATCAGTCGTGCCGAGCAGCACGTGCTGCACAAAGATACCTGGCGTATGAATATGATCCGGATCAAGCTCTCCGACATCAACGATTTCTTCTGCTTCTGCAATCGTTATCTTTCCTGCCATTGCAGCGAGCGGATTGAAGTTTCTCGCCGTCTTCCTGAACACAAGGTTGCCCAGCGGATCGGCTTTCCACGCTTTTACAATGGCGGCCTCCCCTGTGATCCCTTTCTCCAATAGATAGGTTCGTCCGTCAAATGTTTTATGTTCCTTTCCCTCGGCGACCGTTGTTCCGACTCCCGCAGCAGTATAAAATCCCGGGATGCCCGCACCGCCCGCCCGAATTCTTTCGGCCAGCGTTCCTTGGGGAACCAATTCGACTTCCAGCTCTCCGCTTAAAAATTGCCGTTCAAAGATTTTGTTTTCTCCCACATAGGATGCGACCATTTTTTTGATCTGCTGATTCGCCAGCAGAAGGCCTAATCCCCAGTCATCGACGCCGCAGTTATTGCTGACAACGGTTAAGTCTTTTACCCCGCTGTCCCTGATCGCAAGAATTAATTGCTCTGGGATTCCGCACAGGCCGAAGCCTCCTGCGATGAGAGTGTCTCCATCCTTGATCAATTCGGCAGCTTCCTTATACGACTCCATTACTTTTCCCTTCCCCATACTCACTTCCCCTTTCTATTTTGTTTACACAAGGCCCGTCAGACTGTAAATGGCGATGATCACAAACACTGCGATTGTTTTGATGATGGTGATCGCAAAGATATCCTTGTATGATTGGCGGTGGGTTAATCCGGTAACCGCCAGCAGCGTAATGACAGCGCCATTATGCGGAAGAGTGTCCATCCCGCCGGACGCCATTGAGATCACCCTGTGCATGACCTCCGGCGGAATGTGAAATGTATTGATCGCTTCCACATATTTTTCCGACATCGCGCTTAAAGCAATGCCCATTCCGCCTGATGCCGATCCTGTAATCCCAGCCAGCGTTGTGGTCGTCACCGCTCCATTGACAAGCGGATCAGTAAACGTCTGCGATATTCCATTGCTGACCATTTTGAAACCCGGCAGCGCCGCAATGATGCCGCCAAATCCGTACTCAGCTCCTGTATTCATCGAAGCCAGCAAGGCGCCCCCGATCCCCTCATTCAGCCCTTCCTTCAAATTGGCGAGCACTTTTTTCCAATCGAACAAAATCGTTGTGATAATGCCGATCAGCAGCGCCAGTTCCACTGACCAGATGGCAACCACGGAGAAAAGCTCAATTTTCCCGAACGCCTCCAATCCGATGGAAGCAAAATCAAATCCATTGGGATACCATTGAGGAAACCACATGGTGAAGCATTTGTTCATTACCCCGACAAGGATAAGCGGAACAAAGGCGAGAACTTGTCTCGTGATACAGGTTTCTGTCTTTGGCGACAAAGCTGGCGTGTTTTTCTCAGCAGCCAGATCTGAGGATTCCTTTGCAGCAGAGATTTCCGATTGGAATCCTGCATAGCCCTCCCCTGTTTTTTCAGCTTTTTTGCGCCGGGATTCTAAATAAAGCATCCCAGCAGCCAACACAAATGCAGCGCCAATCAGTCCGAGCCAGGGAGCCGCATAAATATCTATTTTAAAAAACGTCGTCGGGATGACATTCTGAATCTGCGGCGTACCCGGCAGCGCATCCATCGTAAAGGTGAATGCGCCCAGAGCAATCGTTCCCGGTATTAGGCGCTTCGGGATATCAGCCTCCTTAAATAAGTTCTTGGCGAATGGATAGACGGCAAAAACCACTACGAAGAGGCTGACACCGCTGTACGTTAAAATCGCACCCATTAAGACGATGGCAAGAATGGCCCTTTTCGCCCCTACAAGTCTGACGATCGTTTTTGCAATCGACTCAGCCAGCCCGGACATTTCAACAACCTTTCCAAAAATGGCCCCAAGCAGAAAGACTGGAAAATACAGCTTAATGAATCCTACCATTTTCTCCATAAATATATTCGAGAAGAAAGGAAGTACGAAGCTTGGATCTGTCAGCAGCACAGCAAACAGCGCACAAATCGGAGCAAACAAAATCACGGAAAAACCCCGATAAGCCACAAACATCAGCAAGCCTAATGCCAAAAGAATAATAATAATGTCCACAGACACCCCTCTTTTCTGTATATGGATAGTAAGCGCTTACAATAACTTTTTTCGCCTAATATTAAAGCAAAAACTGTGCCAGTTTTACGTCAATGGCCAAACGTTTACTATTTTCACAGCTTTATCGGGTTGTGATGCGATCTTTATTCCGCTGTTTATTCCGCCTTTTCGGAAAATGGGCGAAAACCATTCCGGAATACCGGAATTTTCCGTATTTACGGAAAGAAAAGGCAGCCCCGTTCTATGGACTGCCTCTTTTTCACCTACACCTGTTTGCTTCCGACTAGGATATCTGCATCAACCGTTATATCGGCTGATTCTTTTTGCAGGAACTGATTGATTTTCTCCTTAGAACTTGACCATGTTAAAGGAGTCATTTGAACGAGTGATTCAATGGCTGGTTGGCTGAGGTTCTTTGTAAAACGCAGCCTCTCTCGATTCACAACATGATGATTCTGAATGAAACGGTCAATCATTCCTGTATTCGAGTACGTATGCTTCTCTGTATCCGCAAAGAAATATTGCCTGAGCTCTTTTAAATAATCACGTTGAGGCAAAACCTTTATCATGAGTCCGCCTTCATTCAGGAGCCTGCTGCATTCCGCATAATTGGAGGGCGAAAAAATGGAAAGGATCACATCAAATTGCCTGTCTTGAAACGGCGTATCAGCCAAATCAGCTACCGCCCAAATCTTATCATCTAAATTCTTGGAGGCCGTCAGGATCCCTTCCTTCGAGATATCAATACCGGCTGCTGTCACGGATTTCCCGAGTTCAAAACTTATGCGGTCGGACAGCGCAGATAAATGCGAGCCTTCTCCGCATCCCATATCCAAGATCGTTAATGACTCTTTACGGGCTTGCCGGCTGATGATGATATTGGCTATCGCCTGAAGAAGAGGAGCAAAAAAATCGCTTTCTGACATCAGCTTCCTTCTCGCTTCGAAAAGTTCCGTTCCATAACGGCTTTTTACCGGTTTCTTCAGGAAATTGACATACCCTTGCTTCGTCAAATCAAACGTATGGCTGTGATGGGTACATACTAAACTCTTACATTCCCATAGCTTCATTGGAGAACTGCATATTGGACATTTAAATATAGATTCACATTTACTTATATATGCCGCTCGTTTTAATTTTTTACTGATTGGAGACAAAAAAACACCTCATTCATTCGTTTTTAGATAAATGAAAAAGGCATAGACAAATAAACCCGCGCCATATCGTGAAAAAAAATATGACTCGGATGAAAATCATCTATACCTCTTACTATCTGTAACGAATGAATTGGATAATCATAGAGAGGTGCTCCTTTGCATTTTAAAGTTAGGCGCTAAGCCCCGTTTTATCATAGCAAGCCCTTGAATTGAACGCAATTGATCAAGGAACAGGAACAAGATCCTTCTAAACTCTTCACTGAGAAGCAGGTCGATTAATCACTCGGCCGTGCCATCAGGTGTTTGCAATCTGCCGTCTTCCGCCAATTGAATGAATTGGTAAACATACGGAAAGTTTTCTTTTTTGACTGAACAGATTTTCACTTGATCACAAAGTCATTTCAGCATAACAATCTCAAACGTTTTCCCTTTATTTTCTCCGGATACGGATTAATAATTTATTATTTTGAAAATACCTAAAAAGGTTGATTTTCAAAAATTGAAAGGATAAAATACTGCTATCATCTTAGAAAAAAGACATTCTTGTATATAATCAGTAATAAGGTCTGATTGTTTCTACCTAGTAACCGTAAAAAACTAGACTACAAGGGAGTTTGAATAAATTCGAACGAGTTGAAAAGGACAAGTTCTTTTCTGTTTGCTCTTATTTTTCACACTTTCTGCATTTCCAGAATTTGTGATGAATAAGAGCTTTTTTTGTTTCCATAATAAACTTCATAGGAGTTGCTATCATGTACTTTTTATTAAATCTTGTCGGTCTTATTGTGATTATGGCAGTCGTTTTCCTATGTTCCCCGCAGAAAAAGAAAATCAAGTGGCGTCCGATCATTACACTGATTGTTCTGGAATTTCTCATTACTTGGTTTATGCTAGGAACAAAAATCGGCAGCTGGGCCATCGGACAAATTGGAAATTTCTTCACGTGGCTGATCTCCTGCGCCAGTGACGGGATCGCATTTGCCTTCCCTTCTGTGATGGCAAATGAAACGGTAGACTTTTTCTTCAGCGCACTTCTTCCAATTATTTTCATTGTGACATTTTTTGATATTTTAACATACTTCGGCATTTTGCCTTGGCTGATTGATAAAATTGGCTGGGTGATATCCAAAGCTTCTCGCTTGCCGAAATTAGAAAGCTTTTTCTCCATTCAAATGATGTTTTTAGGAAATACAGAAGCACTGGCGGTTATTCGCCAGCAGCTCGCCGTCTTAAACGGCAACCGCCTGCTCACATTCGGATTAATGAGCATGAGCAGCATCAGCGGCTCCATTATTGGATCTTACCTTTCCATGGTGCCCGCGACATATGTGTTTACAGCGATTCCTTTGAACTGCTTAAACGCATTGGTTATCGCAAACCTGCTGAATCCTGTGCATGTTCCTGAAGATGAGGACATCATCTATACGCCGCCAAAAGAAGAGAAGAAAGACTTTTTCTCTACGATTTCTAACAGCATGCTAGTCGGAATGAACATGGTCATCGTGATCTTGGCAATGGTCATCGGGTATGTGGCCTTAACTTCGGCGGTAAATGGAATTCTCGGCGTTTTTGTTCACGGCCTGACGATCCAGACGATTTTTGCTTATCTCTTCAGTCCTTTCGCGTTTCTATTTGGATTGCCAGTACACGACGCGATGTATGTCGCCCAGCTGATGGGGATGAAATTGGCAACGAATGAGTTTGTCGCGATGATTGACCTGAAACAGAATCTCGATACGCTTCCGCCTCATACCATTGCGGTAGCGACGACATTCCTGACGTCATTTGCCAACTTCAGCACTGTCGGTATGATTTACGGAACATACAACTCTATCCTTGACGGTGAAAAATCCACCGTTATCGGAAAAAACGTATGGAAGCTGCTCGTCAGCGGAATCGCGGTATCCTTATTAAGCGCTGCGATTGTCGGATTGTTTGTGTGGTAAATGATGAAAAGCCATATCACCTATACGGGGATATGGCTTTTTTTATATGAATGCTTTATTGAAAAACAGAGTAAGGCACTCGCACGTCCCGGATTCCGGCCGCGTATGGCCCTAATTCATACTGTTGGAATACAATGGCGATTCCCTCTGTTGTGAAGTAAAACGGAGTATCTTTCGTAAGAACGATATCCTTCTTCTTCACGTTCGGATCAAAAAGGGTATCATGGTTTTTGATATAGTGATACAGATACTCTTTCGTTTTATCCATTTTGGCTTTTGAATTCAGCACACCGTTCAGTGTTACTCGTTTACCGGCTTGAAGGTCATAGTTGAAAGATTGAACCGCGGTTAAACCGTGGGCGCCTCCTGAATAAATATAATTTTCCGTCTGGATGCTCAGCTTGCCGGCATTGTTATATTTCACTTCAAAAGCAGTTTGGTATTCGGTTTTGTAGCCTTGTTTTTCCCCGTCTTTTTTATTTTTTACATATTCTTGATGTGAGGCTTGGATATAGTTTTTAAACTCTTGATTGATTTTCTTTTCGAAAGACGCATTGCCTGTGTTTTTCACCTGGGGATACGTTAATTCCTTGATGTTTTTGTACGTATGGCTGGTGACGGACGGTTTTTTCGCTTGCGCCGCTTGTGCCGAAGGGGCTGCCCCGCCTGCGAACATCGCCATGAACAGCATAACCGTAATCACTGCGGCGGATGCTTTCAAACATTTGTTCATTTTCTTTTGCCTCCTTTATTTTTTTCCTTTTTATGTTTCCCTTTTTTAGAAAAGGTACACTTTATAGACCCGCGAAGCTGAAAAGAAGTTTCTAGGTCTAAATGCGTAATTTTTCGCACAAAAAAGAGACACAGATGACTCCGTGTCTCTTTATGGTCTTGCGGCAATCGCTTCTTGAACAGCCTCAGCCAAATCAGAGTTGCCGAACATTTCAAGAACGGCGAGGACGGACTGATCCGGAATGCGTTCTGATTCAGCTTTCGGCACGACCAGTTCATCAACGGTTTTTTTCAGGCTTTCATTCAATTTTTGCTGCGGATACGCTTTTCGGTATAGCTCCAAGGGATCAAGGTCGTTATTTACACACCATTGGGCAAATACTAAAATCATCATATTTTCATCGCGTTCGTAATACTCGGCGAGCTGTTTTTCGTTCATTTTCTCTGCTCCTTACACAAAAGTATCTTGTTCTAAAGATACCTTAGCCTGAGTGCAGTGTAAATATGAATGCATCCGAGATTGGGATTATACCTGTCTATTCCAATGACGATGCTCAGCAATCGCCTCAATAAACGCCTGATTGAAGCGTGTCAGATCTTTTTCGTCTTTGGCTGTTACGAGACCCGGTTCTTCCGTTGAACCAGCCGCAAGGGCAAGCAGGTTCACTCCCTCGTTCGCCGCTCCGATTGCTTTGTAGTGGCTGTAGGCTTCATTAATGAAACCTTTTGCCGCTTTTTGTGTTTGGGCGGTGCTTTGCTTGCCGCCTGCGACATAGACCGCGTCATACAAGACCGAATCAGTTGTCAGGAAGGTCGCGGTGACTTCGAGTTCCCGGCCGTCTTCGCTTGTGACTGATCCTAAGGTTTGGCTGATGATATCCGTTCGGATACCCGCCTGTTTCAGCCCATCCAATACTTGCTGCACTTCATCGCCACGGAAGCCATTTTCCACGAGAACGGCAACCTGTCTGGATACCGGCGTTTTCACTGTATTGGCCTGACTTAAAGCGGGAGAGTTGAACGATTCGTTTGATTCCTTGTTTTTATCTGGCATCGTTGCACCAAGGCCTTCCGCGATTTGTTCTGCAAGCGCGGCGTCGACATTGGCGAACAAGTCTACAACCTGCTGCTGCACATCCTTGCTCTTCACCTTTCCGACTTCAAAACGAAATGCAGAAACGATATGCTGCTTCTCAACCGGGGACATGCTGTTCCAGAACAGCTTCGCCTGTGAGAAATAATCTTCGAAACTCTCACTGCGCTGGCGGACTTTTCTGCCTTCCACTTTCTCTTGATAATGGACGTATCCGCCTTCTTCCTCTGTCGCCGGCGACGGATCATTGTTTTGAAGAGAGTTTTTATGGTAAGCGACTGGCCCTTTGTTAATCGTCATTCGGTGATAGCCGTCATACTGATTGTTATGGAACGGACATACAGGGCGATTGATCGGAATCTCATGGAAGTTCGGCCCGCCAAGACGGATCAGCTGTGTATCCGTATATGAGAAAAGTCGTCCCTGCAGGAGCGGATCGTTCGAAAAGTCGATGCCCGGCACGACATTGCCCGGATGGAACGCTACCTGCTCTGTTTCTGCAAACACATTGTCTTGGTTGCGGTTCAGCGTCATTTTACCAATGAGCTTCACCGGCACAATTTCTTCAGGCCAGAGCTTAGTCGGATCGAGAATATCAAAGTCAAACTTAAATTCATCCTCTTCGTCGATCATTTGCACGCCAAGCTCGTATTCAACAATGCCTCCGTTTTCAATTGTTTCCCAAAGATCACGGCGATGGAAATCCGTGTCTTTTCCGGCAATTTTCTGTGCCTCATCCCAAACGAGAGAGTGGACACCGAGCACAGGCTTCCAATGGAATTTCACAAAACGCGCTTTCCCTTGCTCATTTACAAAACGGAATGTGTGAACGCCGAAGCCCTCCATCATTCGGTAGCTGCGGGGAATTCCTCTGTCTGACATCGTCCACATTACCATGTGGGCGGATTCCGGGTTATTGGCGACAAAATCCCAAAACGTATCATGGGCTGTCGCGGCCTGCGGCATCTCATTGTGAGGTTCAGGCTTAAATGCGTGCACCAAATCCGGAAACTTAATGGCATCCTGAATGAAGAAAACCGGAATGTTGTTTCCTACCAGGTCGTAGTTGCCTTCCTCTGTATAAAATTTCGTCGCAAAGCCTCTGGCGTCACGAACTGTGTCGCCTGAACCCTTTGAGCCCGCAACCGTAGAAAACCGGACAAATACTGGCGTTTTCACCGAAGGGTCCTGAAGAAATTTTGCCCGTGTGAATTCTGTCATCGGCTCGTATACCTGAAAATAACCATGTACGCCATACCCGCGCGCGTGCACAATACGCTCAGGAATCCGTTCATGGTCAAAGTGGGTCATCTTTTCCCGAAAATGAAAATCCTCCATCAGAGTAGGACCGCGGACACCCGCTTTTAAGGAATGTTCATCCTCGGATACACGCAGCCCCTGGTTTGTGGTCATTTTTTTCCCTCTGTTATCCATTCGGTACTGCTCTAACTGCTCGTCCTTGCTATGTTCATTGACGCCCTTACGTTCGTGGTCTTTGCTCATGTTTTGTTCCCCCTGATTTTCATCATTCCATATTCAAAAATATCTACTGTACGATTACCCTTTCATCGCTTCATATAAACTACTTCCAGACTCATTTCTGGGATATATCCAGCCATCCTGATTCACTGGCATATATACATCATTTGATTCATACATAAATAGGACAACATGTTTTTGAATGACATGTTAAAGAGACCAAGCACCTGAAGTCTGATTGACCACATTATGGTAAGCGCTTTCTTTTTCTGGAAAACATGATCAGGGGGGATTGTCCATGCTTGCGATTTTAGGATTTTTAATGATTTTCGTCTTTATGTATTTGATTATGTCTAATCGGGTCTCAGCTCTTATCGCTCTGATTACGGTTCCGATTGTTTTTGCGCTTATCGGCGGATTTGCCAAAGACCTTGGCGATATGATGCTGGATGGGGTTACATCCATTGCGCCGACAGGTATTATGCTATTATTTGCGATTTTATATTTTGGCATCATGATTGATTCAGGATTGTTTGACCCTCTGATTACTAAAATCTTAACAGTTGTAAAAGGTGACCCTTTAAAAATTGTGGTCGGCACAGCCGTTTTGACAATGGCGATTTCGTTAGACGGCGACGGAACGACGACATATATGATCACAATCGCCGCGATGCTTCCTCTTTATAAACGGCTTGGCATGAATCGGCTTATTTTAGCGGGGGTCGCGATGCTTGGCTCCGGCGTGATGAATATTATTCCGTGGGGCGGACCGACCGCGAGGGTATTGACCTCTCTTAAGCTGGAAACATCAGAAGTCTTCACTCCTCTGATTCCGGCCATGATCGCCGGTTTAATATGGGTTTTGGCCGTTGCTTATTACCTTGGGAAAAAGGAGCGGAACAGGCTTGGTATTATTGAGCTGGACCATCAGCCAGACGCAGCAGCGGGCATCGAGTTATCTCCATTCAAACGGCCGGGATTATTGTGGTTTAATCTCTTGCTGACGATCGGTTTAATGGTCGCTTTATTGACAAACCTGCTTCCGCTTCCCATCCTTTTTATGACTGCATTCGCTGTCGCTCTCATGATCAATTATCCAAATCTGAAATTACAGCAGGAACGTATCGCCGCTCACGCTGGAAATGCCTTGGCTGTTGTTTCCATGGTTTTTGCTGCCGGGATTTTTACCGGGATCCTTTCGGGCACAGAAATGGTAGACGCTATGGCGCATTCTCTTGTTTCACTCATCCCGGATTCCATGGGGCCGCACCTGCCTTTGATTACCGCCATCACAAGTATGCCGTTTACTTTTTTCATGTCTAATGACGCTTACTATTTTGGGGTTCTCCCAATTATTGCTGAAGCGGCGTCCGCTTATGGAATAGATGCCGCTGAAATCGGAAGGGCTTCCTTGCTTGGGCAGCCTGTTCACCTGCTGAGCCCGCTCGTTCCATCTACTTATCTCTTGGTGGGAATGGCGGGCGTGAGTTTCGGCGATCATCAAAAATTCACTTTAAAATGGGCAATCGGCACAACTGTTGTCATGACGATTGCCGCATTGGTGATTGGCATCATTTCGCTATAAAAAAAGAGGCTGTTCAACAGGTATTAATATCCGTTGAACAGCCTCTTTACATTGTTAGTTTCCTAGTTCATGTATTGAATTGTCGGTATCCTCTCCACACCTGAAGCATAGTAGTAATTTAACACACTAAAGAAGTCAATGGCTTTCCCCGTTTTCAAATCTACTATGAGAATATGATCACCATAATTATTCAAATCATCAGTGTCAAGCCGCCTTGGGGTTGTTTTTCCAAGTGTATCTGAAAACGAATCTTGATACCCCTGGCCTGTCTTATAAGCTGATACGTGGTGCATAAATAATGTATTTACATCTAAATAGACCATGATGGCTGAACTAGAACTCGCATAGCTTGAACTGTAGGTGATGGGGGCGGAGATATTCTTAACTTTCACACTGGAAATAGAGTGAGTGCGCTGATTATAACCATCGCCATAAGAAAAATAGAATACTCTTTCCCAGCTGAATGAAGCTGTTTTTGTTTCCTCATTATACATATATGTTCCGTTCGCATAAATTGAGCCATCTTCATATCCTGCTACAAATTGCTGTAAAGTCGAAGTCACTGACTTTACTGATGTGAAATTTGCCGGATTTTTGGCATTCAGCTGAATATGATACTTGTCTCCCGTGTTGCCATTAGAAGCCACTCTGATTAAATAATCACCTGCAGGCAGCTCTTTCAAAACGACTAAGTCTCCTGCAGACTTTATAATGTTGGATGGAGTTGCTTGGCCGGTATCCCAGTCTACAACATACAACTGCAAATAATAATCGGTATTATCTGACAGCACCCTAGTCAGGAGCGTGTTATCAGATGTTGTGCTAAAAAGCCATAAATCATCCGGGTTGCTGTCACTAAGAGAAGATTCATTATTAAAAACTTGATCATCAGAGCTATTTACTGAACTGGCTGCAAAGTTTTTTTCTTTAGAAGGTTTAGTTACTTTTAACGGTTTTTCCCCCGTGTTAAGTTCGAGAGTTTCTGTTTGATTTAAAGAGATGTCTTCTGTTTCATTTTCCTTTTTCAATTGTTCTTGTTTCTTTAAAATAGACTTTTCATGTAACAAGCTTTTGGCAGAGGCAGCGTCTGTCCATATAAAAAGACTAGAAACTGATAATAATAGGGTCCAGATCAATGCCAGCTTCCATAAATTCCTTCTCTTCTTCACCAATATACTCCATCTCCTTCTCCTTTTATATGAAGTATATCGGTTAACAACTAGAATTGCATACCTTTTATGGATTATTTTCCAAAAAATATAGAGTGACGATCGGTTCAATGTTATATTTGGGCAGCTCATCGATTAAATTGCTCTAAAATTCGAGTTTCTTTGGATTCACGCATCCTGTATGATTCTTGTTCAGGGACCTTATAAGTGGGAGTGGAAGCGCCCCAAATCTGGAAAGGCCGCGCGTTTAATGATAATTCATCTCAAAATAAAAAAACCTAAACCACTACAAGGACAGCAACGAACACCTGCGCTAATAGTCATTTAGGTTTTGCCTGCTTATCAGTAACAATCCTAACATCGAGATATTCAGATTGAAAAACTGGCATACAAGCCTTTTGATATCAACGGTTTCATTTTATAAATAAAATTACTCCTCTCTTTTTTCACTACGTTTGTTTCACGACTCTTTCAATATGAATCGCCAGGTACAGCAATTCCTCACTTGTCAGCTCATGATCATATTCTTTTTGTATATATTGCTTAATTTTCGCGGTGCATGTATAAGCGCGATGTTACTTTTTCCTTTACTATTTCGGATAAGAAATCATCACTGTTTTCCATGTATGTTCCGTTAAACAGCCGTTGCGCGAAAAACTTCAAATGGGTGACGAAGCGATAATAATACAAAGATTCCTCGTCATATTAAAATGGTATTTAACATACTTAATATTGGCACCTGTTTTCATAAAAAAACTGAGGATACCCTCAGCTCTGGTACTTTAGTAGATATCAGTCAACATCGTCATCGTCTGCCGGCCGCCGTTCGTACGAAGGAGGTGATCGAGATGCTTGCGGAACGATGTATCATCGACTCCCTGTTTATCGGCAATTTTGTCCATTATGTTTTCCGTATCGATACTGTTTTGGGTGTACTGTTTCTTTAGCTGATCAAGCTGTTTTCTCGTTTTCCGGGCGTTTTTTGACGTGACATTGTTCATTAAAGCAATCATTTGGTCTGTGATATCGAAAAAGGCTTCTCTCTTTTGGATAAGCTGCTCATTTTCTTTGCGGCTTTTCTCACTAAGCCGGGATTTTTCAAGGAGAGCAACAGCCTCTTTGTTTCGCTTATGTAATTCGTCTTTTTCTAATTTAATAGTTTCAAGGCTTTTCTTGGCGCTTTTTGATTCTTCCTTTGTCATGGTGCGGCGGACAAAGTACTCCGGGTTGCCGATGCCGTAATCAAACTTCTCCGTCACTTGCATGATGGAGCTGAAGATGATCGCCAGCTGCATCTCGCTGTCATATTCGTCAAATTCCCGCTTTTTCTTATGTCCCAGCGGTTTTATGAGGTGTTTTTCTGATGTTGTCTGAACCTGCTTCTTTGGTTCCTGCGTATGGTTTTCACTAGCGCTTATCACAAGGACAGCGATCAGCAGGCTCACTATTAAGCCCAATTGCTTCATGATCGTGTCTCCTCTCTGCTTGCCAGAAGAATTTTTTGTAAAATTATAGTTAAATCGTACCAAATATATCTTATAGGAGCAATGACAAAAAGAATCATTTGGCCCTTTAACATTGCGGGAGTAAACAGCCTGAAACAAGCATATGATGAGAAAACGGTAAATATTTTGTAAAACATCATGAATATCCCATATACAAAACTCGTTTTCTCGTACAATAAGACTATCGTTATCAGGAGAGGATGCTGGTTTATGAAGCGTTTTACGAAAGAAGAGAACAGCTGGGTTCTATATGACTGGGCAAATTCTGCTTATTCTATTATTATCACAACTGCCGTGTTTCCGTTATTTTATAAAGCGGCTGCCGAGGGCTCAGGAGTCAGCTCCGCTCATTCTACTGCGTATTTAGGCTATACAATCGCCATTTCAACATTTATTTTGGCTATGCTCGGACCCATTTTAGGAGCCATTGCTGATTACAAAGAATGTAAAAAACAGTTTTTTATTTTCTTTTTCACGTTAGGTGTTTCATGCACTGCTCTCCTTGCTTTTATTCCAAGTGAACACTGGCTGCTTTTATTATTATGTTACACCGTTTCCACAATTGGCTTTGCCGGTGCCAATGTGTTTTATGATGCGTTTCTTGTCGATGTGACGCCGGAGGAACGGATGAATCTCGTATCCGCCCGCGGCTTCGGTTTAGGATATATCGGCAGCGCGATCCCGTTCATTCTCAGCATTGCGGTGATCTTGTGTGCACAGACAGGGATGATTCCCCTCTCCGCCTCAGCCGCTAGCCAAATTGCCTTCCTGATTACAGCTGTATGGTGGGGCCTCTTTTCCATTCCTTTACTAAAAAATGTACACCAGCGATATTACATAGAAAGAGAACCTCATCTCATTGCGAACAGCTTCAAGCGCCTCGGCAAAACATTAAAGCATATCAAGCAATACAGGGCGCTATTTCTATTCCTTCTCGCCTATTTTTTCTATATTGACGGCGTGGGAACAATTATTACCATGTCCACCTCATATGGATCAGATTTGGGTATCAGTTCAGCCAACTTGCTGATCATCCTATTCGTCACTCAGGTTGTCGCAGCGCCTTTTGCCATTTTATATGGAAGGCTTGCAGAGATATTCACAGGTAAAACGATGCTGTATGCCGGCATTGTTGTCTATATGATCGTCTGTATTTACGCTTATTATCTGGAAACGACGCTTGATTTCTGGATATTAGCCATGCTTGTCGCCACATCGCAAGGTGGAATCCAAGCATTAAGCCGCTCCTATTTCGCAAAGCTCGTCCCGAAAAAACACGCCAACGAATTCTTCGGCTTTTATAACATCTTCGGAAAGTTTGCCTCCATTATGGGTCCGCTGCTCGTTGCCATTACCGCCCAGTTAACCGGCGACTCATCCAGCGCGGTATTCAGCTTGATTGTTTTGTTTGTGATTGGGATTATCATTCTGGCGTTTGTCCCTGAGAATGCGTGACGAAGCTTTAAGCCAGACCTATGTCGATTGACGGACCGCGTGTCTGGTTTGAATTTATCGCCCAGGAAGGTGTCGCTTACAGAGACAAGCTGGCGGATTACGACGGAGAATTTACTAATTGATTTAAAAATGGCCTGTTCCCCCTTGGGTCCAGGCCATTTCCTTTTATTTATTCGCTTTATTGACTTTCAACAATTTCCCTTTTACAGTCGTTTTTTTCATGACCTTTAAGACAAGCGGGCCTTTGCCGTTTAAGATATCAACATAGGAGACATTGTCCTGTATCGTTATAATCCCGATGTCATCAGCTGTCACACCATCAATTTTGGCAATCGTTCCCACAAAATCAACCGCTCTGATTTTCTTTTTCTTTCCGCCGTTAAAATACAGCTTCATAATATCCTTATTTAGCTGCTCACTCTTATCCTTTTTAACCGTCGGCCGGTCATTTAATTTTTCAAGAAATGCCGGTTTCTTTCTGGAGACTTCTTCTCTGGAAGGAGCCTCGGCTTGCGGAATTTCAAATCCGATATAGGCCTCAATTTCAGCTAAAAATCTCTTTTCATACGGCGTGACAAATGTGATCGCTTTTCCTTGGTTGCCTGCGCGTCCCGTTCTTCCCGTCCGGTGTACATAACTTTCTTTCTCAAGAGGCAGATCATAGTTGATGACGTGTGTGATATTTTCAATGTCAATGCCTCTTGCTGCCACATCAGTCGCCGCTAAATATCTGAACTCGCCTCTTTTGAATTCGTTCATGACATCAAATCGGTCTTCCTGCACCATGCCGCCGTGAATTTTATCGCAAGGGTAGTCCAAAGCATCCAATTCTTCAGACAGCTTGTCCACATTCTCTTTTGTCCGGCAGAATATGATGCAGCTGTCCGGATTCTCTGTCACGAGAACGTCTTTGAGAAGGGAGAATTTATGATCTTCTCTGACTTCAATAACCGAATGTTCAATATGTTTGGTGGTCAGGCCGGCGGCTTTGATTTCAATGTGCTCCGGGTTCTTCATGTACTTGCGTGAAAGCTGTTCTACGTCCTCAGGAAGTGTGGCTGAAAACAGCATGGTCATTCGGTCGCGCGGCAAATGCTTAATAATCGCCTCTACCTGCTCAATGAATCCCATATTCAGCATTTCATCGGCTTCATCAATCACCAGATACTTCAGACGTTCTAAAGGAAACGTTCCTTTTTCTATATGGTCCAGCACACGTCCCGGCGTCCCGACGACGATATGGGTTTTTTGCTTCAGTTCGGCTTTTTGTTTGTCAAAAGGGGATTTCCCAAAAACAGCCGCCGCCTTCATTCGCTTAAAACGGCCGATATTTGTGATATCCTCCTTCACTTGAACCGCGAGTTCACGGGTCGGCGTCAAGATCAGCGCTTGCGGCTTATTCTCGTCCCAATCCGCCATTTCACAAATCGGAATGCCAAACGCCGCCGTCTTCCCGCTTCCCGTCTGTGATTTCACGACAAGATCCTTTTTTTCAAGGGCTTGAGGCATTACCTTTTGCTGTACTTCTGTCGGGCTCATGTAGCCTAAGCCTTCCAACGCCCTTATAATTTCAGCGCTTAATGTATAGTCTTTAAAACTGATTTTACTCATTGATTAACTCCCTCTATGGTGCTTCTATGACACATATTTTCATTATACTCTAATTGGCTGTTGGGTATGTGTTTGATGTTAAAAGCTTGTTTTTTCCGGATAATCACAGAATTCAGTGATCACGCCTTCTGAATGTCTCGGATTCATATAAATCAGCCGTCTTCCGAGATGGGTTGTCCGATAGGTATGTTCTAAAAAAGTCATCCCTTTTTCTTTCAGCTCGGAAATAGCCGTGTCCAAATCAGGCACACGATAGGCGATGTGATGAACGCCTTTTCCTTTTTGCTTTAAAAAAGCGGCAATCGGACTGGTTGGACTTGTCGGTGAAAGAAGCTCAATCACATCCTGGCCGGCCTTTATCACGGCGACATGTGTTTCTACACCCGATGCCGGATTGGAATACCTATCTGTTAATTCGGCGCCGAGAATATCTGTGTAAAATGAGATGGCTCCGTCAAGATCTCTTACCGCAATTCCAATATGGTCAATTTGCATGTTGTCCCCCTGGCGATTTGTATTACTGTTTATTATAAAGGAGTTAGTGATATAAAATGCTGCTTTCTTTAAAAATGTAAAATTCGTTGTTTCCCTTTATCAAATGACGCGGCAGGTTTGTGAAATAACAATAGGGCCTCATAGATATATGAGTTATAATTATACGATAAAAAAGTATAGCTAAAATGCCAAAGGGAAGTGTTTTACTGTGGAAAGCTTTTTACAGTCTGACTGTGACAATTGTTTTGGTTTATGTTGTGTCGTTTTGCCGTATGCAAAGTCTGCTGACTTCGCGTTTAATAAAGATGGCGGGGAACCATGCCGTAATTTGCTCTCAGATTATCGATGCAACATACATGACCAGCTAAGAGAAAAGGGTTTTCGCGGCTGTGTTTCCTATGAGTGCTTTGGAGCCGGCCAACATGTTTCACAACACATATATCACGGAGATGGCTGGCGTCATAACTCAAAACAAGCAAGTGAAATATTCGCTGTATATCCTATTGTCCAGCAATTACATGAGATGCTCAGCTATCTCAGTCAAGCTTTAGATTTAAAAGAAACTCAATTGATCCAGACTGAAATGAAAAACATTTATCATAAAACAATAACGATGACAAATCTTCCTCCTAAAGAAATACTAGAGCTAGACATACCTTCACATAGAGACATTGTCAATAAAGTACTCGTTATGACAAGTGAATTAGTCCGTAAAGACTTTATTCAGAATCAGCAAAATACAAAGACCCTAAAAGGATTAGATTATTTAGGGGCTAATTTAAAGGGTGTAAACCTGCAGGGTGCGAATTTAAGAGGCGTACTTTTCATTGCAACAAATCTAAGAAATGCCGATCTAAGGAAAGCTGATTTTATAGGTGCAGATTTACGAGATGCAGATTTAAGCGGCGCAAACTTAACTGGCGCTATATTTCTTACTCAGTCTCAAATCAATTCAGCAAAAGGCAATAGACAAACTAAACTGCCTTTTTATATAAATACCCCGGAGCATTGGCTGAGTTAATGGATAGGATCGTATTGGATTGATTGACAAACACACTAAAATCCGTTCACTCCTAGTTTTTTCAATTCCTGAGCAACAATGCGCGCAAGTTCACCGGCGCCTGCGCGGTTCGGATGCAGCGTATCTCCGTCCATATAAAGCGCGAGCGTTTTTTCCGGCCCTATGGATGTAAAATAGGAGGAGCTGAGAACGTTGAGATCAATCAGCGCTGTCTGTTCTTCTTTTGCCAATGCTAAAATAGACGCTCTGTACCACCTGTTTAAGGCGGTATGTTCACCTGCCGCGTTGAAATCAGTCGCTCTGCCCTGCGGCGCCGATAAAATGACCTCAGCCCCTTTTGCCTTCACCTGCCGCACCATGTCCCGCATGATTTCTTTAAATTCCGCTTCTGTTTCATTGTTTTTTGGATTCGTGTCATTAATGCCAAGCTGCAGAATAAAATAATCACCCGGTTTGATATATTTCAGAATGGCCTCTAATTGCCCGTCATCCCGAAAACCTCTGGCAAACTGACCGCCGGACGCCATATTCCTCACCTGAAAAGCATTCTTGTTAATGAATTGCGGCAGCATCTGCCCCCAGCCCGCCTGCTTGCTGCTGTTGAGCGGATAATAATTGCACACCGTCGAATCGCCGCCGACATAAATGGTTCGGTTCGTCACCGGCTGATCAGACAATTTCTTGATTTTCAGGGCGCTCAGCGTAAAAGCGGTGCCTGCTTTTCCCTCTGTCACCAGCAGATTCAGCTGCCCGTCGGTGACAGGAATTTGGAACGTATCCTCCGCACCGTCTCCCGTCATATTGATGACCTGAAACACACCCTCCGCCGCCACGCTTGCCCTCGCCGTATTGCCTAGCGTCACCTTCACCTCATAAAGGCCATTCGGGAGATCCACATTAAACGTATTATCGCTTTTCGACCCATACGCCAAAAACTGAACCGCATCACTCTTCACACCAGTCCCGGATGCCGCCACATTCTTCATATTCTCCGGTGTTTGAAAACCGTAGCCCTTTGACGGGTTATAACGGTCAGACGCCCTTACCCCAATGTAATCAGGCTCAACCGAACCGCTTCCAAAGTCAAACTGATATACCTTCGGCTCTGACGCCTTCAAACTCTCCGCCCCGCTGAAACACAACATCAACACAAAACCCGCCGCTATCCATTTTTTCATTAAGAATCCCCCCTCTATGACAACGCATTCATTAATGCATACTCGGTGAGTGTTTCTTTATGATGACTGAATGCAGAAAAAAATTGCATTGACAAAAGAAAAGGAAGATTTTATTATATCAATAAGTGATATATCATTAATTGATATAAGAAATGAGGTGACCGCTTGCCAAAGCAACGTCCACAGGAAATGAATCAGCTTACCGATCCAGCCTATTATATTGTCTTAACATTGCTGGAACCAAAACACGGATATTCGATCATGCAGGAGATTGAGGACATGACCGATGACTCCTTTACGATCGGCCCAGCTACCCTGTATACATTGTTAAAGAAACTGTTGCAGGAAGAGATCATTGAGCTTGTCAACAATGACAACCCGCGCCGAAAAGTGTACCAGACAACCCTGCACGGCCAAGAATTACTCAAAAAAGAAATGCAGCGCAGAAAAGTGATGGCGGAACACGGTGAACGCGCTTTTCAACAATTGAAAGGGGATCAGTCATGAAACAGAAAAAATATATGATGTCCGACGGCTTGGCTTTTTCAGAAGAAAAAGATATGAAGAAACTCAGTGATATGGCCAGCAAGGGCTGGGTGCTCGATTCTTTTGCGTTTATGGGGTATAAGCTTAGAAAAGCTGCGCCGCAAAATGTGACGTACAGTATTGATTATCGTGATATTGGGGAAGAAAGCTTGGCGGAATACACTGAGATGTTTGAAGCGGCCGGATGGGAGCGTGTTTGCTCTTCACAAGGTATGCATATCTTTTCGGCTGAGCCCGGGACTTCGCCGATATACAGTGATCAATCCACCATGAGAGAGAAATATAAAAGAAGCGAAAAAGACGTTCGAAACGTCACCTGTACCTTGAGTTTCCTGACTCTCTTGTCCATTACACTCCATTATGTAACCGGATTATTAAATTGGGTGCCTTTGTTTTTCCTGATTGTGACTATCCCGTTTCTCATGACATATGCCGCAACAAAAGCAAGAAAGCTTGGAAAGTGGGGAAAATCAGTGTGACTTCTTGTCACACTTGATTACATCCCATCCTCCGCAATAGAAACTCATTTGGTCTTCTTGATCATACACATAATAGCGGAGTCTTTCCCATTGATCATCAGTTGGTAAAATCTCCAATTCAACCTCATTGATGGATTCAAGATCATCCAGTCTCGATGCACTGATGTCTTCAAACCGTAAATGGATTTCACAGGTTTGAGCTGAGAGTTTTAATTCAAACACAGGAATATGAATATAACGATCATCTTCTTTCGTGTAGAAAGAAAACTCTTTTAATGTAAATGGACCTGTATCCGTGTGAGAAAGATGCTGTTTCATTTTCTCGTATTGTTTGATATTCATATGGATTCCCCTTTATTAGTTAGATAGCGAACTGCAAATCTCTTGTCTAACTTGTTCATACAATAAAATGTGTCGATACAGATCGGTATCGTTTTTGATCATATCCGGCGGTATTTCAGGATACAACTCAAAAAAGCTTTTCTCCAACGAACGCCGTTGATGCCGAGGCAGTTTTTGATTTGCCAGCATATAATCCAAACTGCCTGCTACAAGCATAAAAAACTCATATAATTCCGCTTCAAAGTCATACAATTCATCAGGATACGGCTGTTCTTCAAGCTCTCGCTGCCTCTTTCTCAGTTTTTGAAACATGCTGATTACCTCCCTCCGACACATGAACTCATCTATTTTGAAACAGGATAGGCGGATATTTATCTATCACCTTCAACAGCTCTTCACCAAACACAGTGATTGTACATTTCCACGGATCACCCAAAAGCCCCCAAGAAAAGCCCTGATGAAAAAAGAAATAATAGTCTCCATCTGGAAATATCGGAACGGGCCAGTCGCCAAATTCATCCTTAGGTATTGCCTGATGAGGACTAAAGGTATACCCGTCATGCTGCCAATCTAATGCGTACATTACATCGTTCTTTCCAGTACATAATTGAAATGCTTTTAAAATAGAAGTCTCTAAATCACTCAGCACTCTGCTCACATCTTCATAACCGGCTTTACTGCTCATCCCGCTTGAGATATCAAACACTCGATATGGTTCAGGCGGGATGATGTGGTGAAATCTGCTTCCGGGCTTCCATTTTATAAGTTTGTTCACTTCTGACCAGATGCGGTCTTGTTTTGTCTGACTTAAAGCGTGCCAATTCATCATAATATCATCCCTACACCTTATTGGATATCCTGCTTATAAACACCTGAAGAGGTCACTGCGTAAACAGCATTACTTGTCAGTTTCAGCTGTTGAACGTCTAGGGCTTCATCGTTCGAGTCACAGCATGTTATCTCTTTCATCTCTTGACTCACATCGGTAGAAATCAAATAAAGAGACGACTTAAGGTCTGCACTGTAACAATTGAACGTCCCAACCAAAAAACCTTCTTCAGATATCGCGAGCTGATCAAATGCTTCTGAGTCCGGCTCTTTATCCGACAGAATCCACACCCGTCTCACGACCGTTTCATCAAATGCGGCAATGACTGCATCTCCGTAATACAGCATGTAAATCAAGCCGTTTTTTTCTGCAAGCCCATAACAATCATCTACAGCCGGCGCATCCATTTCTTCGAGCTTTCTATCAATGTGTATTTCCTTCTGCTGACCATCTAACGAAAAACACCATACACTATGTCCATTGGGATTTTCATCATGATAAATCCCTTCATCACATAAACCGACCCAAAGCTGTTGTTTTTCATCCAAAAGACAGCAGGAAACTCCTGAAGGCAAGCGAAAATCACTTTTCACTCTTCCCTCTTCTGAAAAAACCTTTACCTTCGGCTCATACGATTCGTAATAAACAAAGACATAGCCATTTTCATATTGTTGAAAGAGCTGAATATCGTTGTAAGCCACCTGCTCTTTCACTTTAAAATCCCGAACATCACCGGAAGGATCATAGATTGAAATGGTCATATCACCTTTCACACCTTTTCCAATGTATACACGCCCCTGTGCATCGGCATGGAAAAAACAATCTTGGGTGTCCCTGTTGATGATTTTATTCATTTTTAATTTTTTCATTGTTCATGCTCCCAAACTTTATGCGCATAAAATTGTTTTGAATCAAAAGAAACAGTCTCAGCCTCTACAGCTATCAATCTTCTGTTTATGTCAATGAGAAAATTAGCATTTGATTGATACTCTGGTATTACAGGATTGGATAGGTTTCCGATTCCTTCCGGGTGATAACTAATCTCGAAAATTTGCCAATTGAACTCCTCCGGAATAACCTTTTCCAATCGAATATCCCCATCACCTCCATTAAAATAAACAGAAGCTACATTTTGAAAGAGAATGTTATGAGTATATTTATTGTTGTTTTCAAAAACTTGAATATCGAGTGAGAGTTCTTTTTTAAAGAACTGATAATCAACCTTTAAAACATTGCATCCCCCGTCAATATAATCTATCCATTGTTCAATCGTATTGTACATTGCCATCTCCTAACTAATCTCTGAATTCTATTTACCAATGCAACTCCTTTATAAGCACAACCAACAAGCCGAAAAAAACAAAAACATTACTCCATATATTGTTTTATCCAATCATTTATATCATCTGTTGAATGCAAATAAGTTTCAGGAGAATCTTTCAAATCAATCCCGCTTAGAAGGATTAACATATCCCAGACTCTATCATCTTCTACTTCTGGATCATCCGCATAAACATAAGTGCCCGCCCAATCTGACACTTCTTCTCTTGCTGTTTGTCCATTTAAGACAATTTTAATTTTATTTATGCATTCTATTAGCTTTGGCTCTGTCAAAATGATCTCCACCGTATTCAAAGTACTAAATAGTTTGTTATTAGTTTACAGGTTTTTTTACATAAAAGAGTTCACAACCATATTTGGTGTGAAATAAACAGATTGCACATGTATAGGTTGCACGCGTTGTTCTACCTCAACAGACTGATAAGTAAATCCTTTTTCCTCACATCTTTTTAGTTTTTCATTCACTTCTTTTATTAAAAAATGCCTCATATTTTCCATGAGTTTTTTAGCTAATTTTCTTTTCCCTTTTCTATTACATAAAAACGCTATCTCATTTGATAATTTTGGATAATTTTGGATAATTTTGTTTTTCACTTCATTAGGAATAATATCATCTTCATAAATCTGCTCTTGCAATTCTAAAACATCATCATCTAATGTTTTCCAGTTATTCTCTCCCACCAATTCTCCTTGTCTGTCCGTAAGCCCAAGAATACATATTTCTTGATCTATATTTCCCCATATAGCCCACTTTTGAGAAGGAGATAACCATACAACCGTCGTTGTCGTAAATTGAATGGACCCTATTTCTCCTGGGCGGACACCATTGGGTTCAGTCCATAATAATTCAGAATACTCTTCTTTTGTTAAAGAAGAAGGAGTCCATATCCAATTGTAGTAATCTGAAAAGGTCCGGTAAGTTTCCGGTGGCGTTTCAAGAACTGCTGTAAGAATTTGATTATCAGAATAATAGTTTGCCAGCAACTTTAAAGTGTCCCAAATGTCGTCGCCCCACAATGCGGAAAATTCTTGAAACCAAAAATATTTGTATTGTTCATGAAAGACTTGATCAGGAAACATTTCACTTGTTTTAAATGTTTGATTTACTCATTGTTTGAACTGTTTCAATTGATATTTATCTTCTATAAAGAAATTATTTTTCAACTTGAATCGTCCTCCTTTATTTCCTCAATCCAGATTTTGTTCTTTTTGTTCTTTTGGGTCTCCGGACTTTAGATCAAGGATAAAAACACGCCGATTTTCAGGCTCATAGTAGCGGACCATTAATCGTAAAAATCGGTCTCTTCATCATATTGATAACTTGCAAAGCGGGTTTGTCTTTTACTTCATCGCTTGTTTCTGTTTTTGTCGCGTTCCCCATGTGTCGTATTGATATTTGGCAACTGTTTTTCCCACTGTTAGAAATGACGATGACGCTTTTATGATAATATTGTTAGGATATACTTACAGTCCGATTCAATATGATGCATAATTGTTTATCAATTTATTCTTAAATTCATCCGGTATGATTTGGTCATAAAATACAACGGATATCCAATCTAAGACAACGTCATCTAACGGTCTCCAAGATGCTAACGGTTTTCCTACATCCGGATGATCGATCTCTAAAATACAGATTTCAAATTCTCTCTCTCCATAAATCGCCCACTTCAAAGTCGGTGAAGCCCAAACAACGCGAGAGGCAATATTCATGATACAATCATTTTTACTGTGTTTTGGATAATCTGTTAAGATTGAAAGGTATTCTTCTGCAGTTATATGCAAGGGAATCTTTATCCAATTGAAGTATTCAAAATCATCGTAAAACTGGTTTATTTGATCAGGATTATCTAGCACCGCCATTAATATAAACTCATCCTGATAGTGATGAGCTAAACTTCGTAACATTTCCCAGCTTTCATCAGATAATACCCAATGGAATTCCTCGAATAAATAATATTTTTTCCTTTGTTTAAAAACTTGTTCGGGCAATGTTAGATCTACGTGACATAAGGAATTAATCATGGATTGATAGACTTTTAACTCCTTAGGATGATCAATAAAATAGTGGTTCATCTGATTTCTCCTTTAATGTCGCATTCTGATTTTATGTGTGAATTTTTTTCTTCCTTTAGGCGTATATTCTGCGGTTGAATAAGGACCTTGAATTAGCATGTTTTCTTATAGAATACTTATTCCCATTTTTCTTCATGCTAATAACACCACCATGATGAACTGATTTTTTCCATCCTTGTCTTCTTAAATTTTTTTCACAAGCTCTTCTTACATTATAGAATAATTGTTGAATTTAGAGGTTTGTTGTCTGCGTCAGTGTCGTACAAGACGTTCAGGCTGTCTCCGTCGTAGAAGTAGTTTGTGACCTTTCCGTTTACAGTTTTTGGATTATACTTCGGTCATACTTGTATGTTGCGAAAGGCTTTTCTTCGCCTTTTTTCGTAACGGCGGTTAGGTTATCTTCCGCATCCCACGTATATGTGAATCTGCCGTTGGATGTGCGGTTGCCGTTTTTATCGTATGACATGCTTTCATCGTTCACCTTTGTAACAGTAATATTATTGAAATATTTATTCAATATTCTTCTATTTATTTAAGGTTAATTTAAAGAAAGGGGGTTATTAGACCTATATTCATTAATATCATTCTGTATTGAAACCTAACTTTCCCACAAAAAAACCGACACCCCATAAGGTGCCGGCTTGCTTATTTTATGGATAAACCAATGCTGAGTTCTGTGCCCCTGCATAAGATTGCGCGTAGTTTTTCGCGTTTTGGGCTGTCATGGCTGAGTAGCTGTAGTTTGTCCTCGGGTTCCAGCCGGTCAGCGGGGATTTTGGGGCTGTGAGGGCTGGGAATGAGCCGACGTCTTTGAATTGCGCCGTGCCGTAGTCATCAATCATTCCGCCTTTTTCGTTCCCATTTCCGAAGTAGTTGGCTTCCGAATATACGGTTGCCTTTGTGTGAATGGTGAAGCCTAGGTTGAAGTTGGTCATATAATTATTTTTGGCATGAAAGTAGCCATATCTCATGAGTCCCGGCGCGCGTACATAGACGTTATTAAAGTAGTTGTTGGCGATCGTCATGTGGGGGTACCCGATATAATTTTTTCCTTGGCTGTCATCGTTTGGATAACCGAGGATAAGCCCGTACAGATGGTCCGTGAATTTAGAGTTGGACAGCGTGACAAAATCAGCTTTTGCCCCTACATAAAGCAGTTTCCCTAAATCATCGTGGCTGTTGGGATTGTAGCTGTGCCCTTCAAAGGTTACATGGTCAATCCAGTAATTTTGCCCATGCGCTATGTACATAGGAATGTCGTTATTTCCGGTAATTGAAGCACTATGTCCGATAATGAGATTTTTGAATATGACATTATTCGAGCTAGAGCCTGTTGTTATATAAATATTGGTCAATCTATGGCTGACGTATGAGCCGACAATGGTTTTGTTTGCGCCGACCGTCACAGTGGCTTTTCCAGATGAGGAGATATCGCCGGTAATGACGATTGTCTTGCGGTCAGTGCCGGAGACATGGGTTCTTAAGTCGTTGAGGTTATTGACGTAGACGACAGAACCGCCCTGGCCTCCTGATACTGCGGATTTCGACTTGCCATTATGGTCTTTTGCGTTTCCGGCAAACCCTGTGAGTCCCTGCATCACATCGGGGTAATTTGCTGCCGCTTTTGCCGGCTGCGGAGCGGAACTTGTGAAGGCCAAACAAAGTGCAAGTCCCACAGATAAAAAGAAAGTAAGATAACGCATTTTTTTTGTCACTATAAATAACTCCTTCCGTCATTTTGAAAATGATACAACAAGAAAATTATACATTCACATCATATTAACTACATGATCTAATGGTGTCATTTTACATTATGATAATAGAAGGTAAGAGTTGCTCTTTGCATCTGAAGCAGCACAAAAAAGCCAGCGGATTGTCATCACATGCTGGCTGCAAACTTTTTTATATTGAGTTCTCTGCCTTAGCTTCTGCTTTTGCCGGCCGCTGCTTTCTGACAAGGGTCAGCGCCATTCCGGCAAAGATCAGGACAATGCCAAGTGTTTGGAAAAGATCAGGGCGAAAACCGGTGAACGCGGTGTCCAAAATAATAGCGACAGCCGGATCAAGAAAGACGATAACCGAAATAAATTTGGTAGACAGAAACCGCAGGCTGTCAAAAAACAGCAAGTAGACGATCCCGGTATGAATAATTCCCGTCGACACCACCATGGTCCAATTACCTTGTGATAGATGGGAAAAGAGTCCAAAGTGTATAAACGGAATTAACAGCACAACGCCCAATCCCGTTTGCAAAAAGGTCGTGGCATAGGGACTGAGATTGTTAATGCCCTTCCCAAGTAATGTCGTAAAAGCGTAAAATAACGCGGCAAGTACCGCCCAAATAATTCCGGACCCCATCATCTGGCTGAATGACATATCCTTATTGATGCCTGAAATTAATGCGGTTCCGAAAAAACAGATGATAATCGAGCTGACAGAAATAACATTTAATTTTTCCCGGTAGATGACGCTTCCGAGCAGCAGGACCAGCACCGGCGCCAGATGATAAACCGAAATGGCAATGGTAACGGACGTTTCTTCAAATGATTTAAATAAAAATACCCAGTTAAACACGAGGAAGAAGCCGCAGGCCAGCGTTTGAATCACTTCTCTCCTGCTCCACTTTTCGGTTTTAAACTGCCCCGTAACAAGCCAGCATACGCCTAAAAACAGGGTTGCGCACAGGCATCGGACAAAGACCAATTCAAAAGATGGCAGATTGGTATGTTCAGAAAAAAAGCCGATAGAACCGAAAATCACCATGGAGATGACCATTTTCAGCACGGCTGTTGATTTTTGTTTTGGTGTGATTGAGAGATCTTGCTGCATCAAACGTATTCTACCTCCAGTTACGTATTGGAAAAGCACCCCAACTGCAAGGTGCTTTTCCTTTTATTATAGTTTCTTGCCGGCCGTCCAGCCGCCGTCAATAACAAAGTTAGAACCTGTAATAAAGTGCGCCTCATCAGAAGCTAAATACTTCATACAGGAAACGATATCACTCGGCTGCCCCCACGTATGGAGGGCATGGTTATCTTTGATTAGCTGAACCATTTCATCGTCTTGAAAATACTCTTCCGTCAGCTCTGTCTGGATGACACCCGGTGATATGCTGTTCACCCTTATTCCCTTTGATCCAAATTCCATAGCGAGCTGCTTCGTCAATCCGATGATCGCATGCTTGGAAGACACATAGGCAGCCCGCGCAGGCTCTGCCATCAGCCCGGACACAGAGGCGATATTGATAATACAGCCTTGTTTTCCAAACTTGGACCACAGCCTTGCCGCATCCCGGGAAAGAATAAAGGCTGCCGTCAGATTAATGTCTATGACTTTTTTGAATGATTCTGCTGATAACTCAAGAACAGGGGTAATTTCCCTTATCCCTGCCGCATTGATTAAGATGTCCGGAATCAGTTGGCTTTGTTCAAGCTTTGGTATCAAAGATTCCGCCTGCTGAACATCAGACAAGTCAGCTTCTTCCATGTGAAAGCCGCTGTTTACAATAAATTCTGACATTTTATTCGTATGAATATCTGCTCCAACAACCTGAAAGCCATCTGCTAGAAATTGCTTCACCGCCGCAAAGCCGATTCCGCTGTTTGCCCCAGTAATCATTATATTCTTTTTTTTCGCCATTTTACATTCTACCCTTTTTTCATTTTGTCAATTTGCAATAATCTGAATACTATAATTATAGTTTGACAATGTTTTACAAGTATTTTAAAGTTATATTTAACCCTCTATTTTCCACATTTTCTATCATACAGGATTTTGCAGAAAAAATCATCTACTTTTTAAGGAGAGATCAGTATGGTTCAGGTTTCAGACGTGCAAAAACAGGTGAAAAACGACATTTTTAACTACGCTTCTTTTTTATCGGAAAACGGTTATTCGTATATTCCAGCAGATTTCTACCAGCAGAAAACGGAAAACACCGCAGTCCGCGAATTACAGCTTACATATGATGCTTTGAAAGCAGATCCTAAAGGAGGAGGCCGTTATAGAGCGCACTCCCGGTATATTCTGGCCCCTAACTCCGACACCCTTGAATTAGACCCCGATAATGGATATTTTCAATCAAAAGAATATAACTATGATGACGGAGGAACCGTCAGACAATTCGAGAAAATATCAAATGAATTTCTGCTGCATCCAGTGACGCAGTATATGATTAATACAAATGTAGAAATTGCCCACCAAACCGATTTAGTAGATTGGGAGAAAGAAGTGATTGTCGGGCTCCATCAAATCAGATATCATGTGACACCTGACGCGCCGTCATACAGTTCTCCCATTTGGCTGCACCGCGATGATGAACCGCTTGTATTCGTCCATTTGTTTAAACTGAGCGAGGATGCCATCGGCGGGGATAACTTGATTGCTCCGTCTGTCAAGCAAATTGATAAAGTGCTGCGGCTGACGAACCCTCTTGAAACGATCGCTCTCGGGCAAAAAGTCTTTCATGCGGTAACACCGGTCGGCACTGCCAACGAAGATGGCGCACATCGTGATATATTATTGGTTACATTTTCTAATAGATAAAAAAAGCGCCCGAGAGGTGCTCAGCTTAAAGAGAAAGTGGGGGTTTTGAAGATGTATGTCAAAGAAACCCTCATTTTCTTATTTATTATTGTCTCAAGACACAATATATGGGATTTAAACGGTGAAATTAATCCATTATATTGTGTGGTTGAAATTCAAAAAAGGCTGTCGAGAGTTTCTCGGCCTTAGCGCCCTTTATGGCCTTTACTTTTTTTCTTTTATGATTGAAATTCTTCTTCTAAATCCTTTTCTTCAGCAGCCATACCCGCAAAGATCATTACAATGCCGATTGTGCATAAATTCTAAGCTCCCTTGAACTATATTATAGCGAATGAAATCATTTATTTGATTTGAAAGTATGGAACTACAATAAATAAAGATGCCAGTAAGACCAAAGCAATAATTATGGCTATATATATGCTTTTTACTAAAACACCAAAAACCATAAGTAACAAAGGCATGAATATAGTGAATACTCCAATTATAAATAGTATAATTCCCATTCGTTTTGATAACTTTTCCTTATCACCTAAAAAAGTGAAGTCATTGTAATTTATTAATAGGAATAATATTTTTTTCACACCAATTAAATACGCGAATAATAAACATATAATCCCGCCAATCATATAGTTTATCAATCTCTTTCACCCTTTATAATAGTTTCTAAAAATTGTTTTGAATCAAATCCTAACTCTGTATCGGCTTGTTTTTTTATTTCTGTTTGATTGTCTAAAAAAATCTTATACTTTGAACTTATTTTATATAACATATTACTAAATTTACTTACTTGTTTAATGAAATTCTCTTTAAACTCTTCATTTCATTTACATTTTTTACTAATCTCATTATTGTTGTTGTTAAAATAATTCAGGATCTTTTTAATTATTTTATTAACAAAATCATAATTGTTCTTCTTAAAAATTTACAAATAATGCTCATTTTCCATAATTAACTTCATAATTGGATGATTATCATCTGCCTCTTCAATATCATCAAGATAGCTTATCAAATTTAACCAATCTAAAGTTGTGTGAAACTTTGTTCATCAATATTTGGAGATCGAACTATTATTCATATCGAATCTCCTGTATATTTGCCAATGCCTATTATACATATATTTACATCAGGTAAAAAGGTAAATTTACACTGTATTTTTTTGGTTATTTCACTTGTGACTTTAATTATGATTTAGACTTTAAATTATTTTAAAGCTCTTGGTATTATTATCATGATTACTATTTTTCATATAATTTATAATAGTAACTAGTCTTACTCATTATATATAGTTTTGAAATAAAAAAGAGAGCTTATTAGCTCCCTCTAATTAGAATTTAATTTCCTTACTTAAACTTCTACAGCTTTTTCCTGATTAATTATTACAAATCGTCCACTCTTCTATATCGATGGTTATAAGATATCTTAATTTAAAGATTGCAATCGGATTTTACTCAATTTTAAAAATTAAACCCAATCACTTTTTCTAACGAACAATTAGAACCGGACAAGGTGATAATTGAGACACTTTATGGCTGACGCTTCCGAGCATCATTTCTTTCAGTCCACTGATGCCCCGGCTTCCGACGATGATCAGGCTGACGCCTTTCTCTTTTGCGTTAGTTAAAATCTCGTGCGCCGGCTCTCCCTGCGCGTAGATGATTTCGGCTTGAACGCCGCTCTCGGCTGCTTTCGCTTTTGCGTTCTCAAGGATGTGTAAGCCTTCTTTTTTGACTTCTTGCCTGATTTCATCAATAAAATGTTCTGGTACATAGACAATCCCGGTCAGAGAAGAAGTCGCTACGACGGCTTCTCTCCCCACATGAAGGATGCTTAATTCTGCCTGATGTTCTTTTGCCAGATGCACTGCGGCATCAAGGGCTTTTACACTCATTTCTGACCCGTCAATCGCAACTAACATTTTGTTAAACATACGCTTCCCGCCTTTCGGACTGTGGGTGGTTCATCTTTCTCTTTTATTGTCCGCCTGCTGTCTGTTATTGTCAATTGCCGTGTATGTTTTTTCATAAAGTTGTCAGAGACTTTCTCCGTTCGTTGCGATGACCTGCTGATACCAGTTGAAGCTCTTCTTTTTGATTCGCTTACATGTGCCATTTCCGTCATTGTCACGATCGACATAGATATAGCCGTACCGTTTTTTCATCTCAGCAGTTGAGGCACTGATCAGATCAATCGGGCCCCATGACGTATAACCGATTAATTCCACGCCGTCTGCGATGGCTTCTCTCGCTTCCATTAAATGATCGCGCAAATAGTTGATTCGGTAGTCATCCTGAATGGTACCGTCTTCTTCGATCTGATCAACAGCGCCCAGTCCGTTTTCAACGATGAAAAGCGGTTTTTGGTAACGGTCATATAACGTATTCAGCGTAATTCTGAGTCCTTTCGGGTCAATCTGCCAGCCCCATTCTGATGATTTTAAATAAGGGTTTTTGACGCCGCCCAGCAGGTTGCCTTCAGATTTCGCGACATCCTCAGGGTCGGTGCTTGCTGTCATGGACATGTAATAGCTGAAGCCGATGTAATCAACCGTATGTTCCTTCAGAAGCCTCTCATCCCCGGGATGCATCTCTATTGAGATATCATTCTCTTTAAAGAAGCGTTTCATATAGCCTGGGTAAGCGCCTCTTGCTTGTACGTCAGAGAAGAAAAGTGTGCTTCTTTCCTTTTCAAGCGCAGCCAGCACATCCTCCGGCTTTGGCGTCATCGGATAGGTTGTTGTGGCGGCAATCATACAGCCGATTTGTGAATCAGGGATAATTTCATGTCCCGCCTTAACCGCCAGCGCGCTTGCCACGAATTGGTGGTGAGCCGCTTGGTACATTGCGTTTTTCTTATTTCCTCCTTCTTGAAACACAAGACCGCCGCCTGTGAACGGAGCATGAAGCACAACGTTGATTTCATTAAACGTCATCCAATACTTCACTTTGTCTTTATAACGATTCAAAACCGTTCGGGCATAGCGCTCATAAAACTCAACCACTTTACGGTTTTTCCAGCCGCCGTAGTTTTTCACAAGGCCAAGCGGCATTTCATAGTGAGAAATGGTGATGACAGGTTCGATATTGTGTTTTTTCAGTTCATCAAAGACATTGTCGTAAAATTGCAGTCCTTCTTCATTTGGTTCTTCTTCATCACCGTTTGGAAAAATTCTTGTCCAGGCAATGGAGGTACGGAAAGCTTTAAAACCCATCTCAGCGAATAATGCGATATCCTCTTTATAGCGATGGTAAAAATCAATGCCGGCATGATAAAGGTTTAATGCATCCTTAGATTCATCAAACGGGGACATGATGCCTTTTGGGGAGACGTCCGCCGTGGAAAGTCCCTTGCCGCCTTGGTTATAGGCTCCCTCAACTTGGTTGGCAGCAACTGCGCCGCCCCATAAAAATCCTTCCGGAAATCTTTTTTCATGTGCACTCATGTTTTTTCACCTCATATTTAGGATAACGCCAGTAGCGCTTCATTTGTTTTGACTGTGCCGCTTTCTTTCACTGCTGTGACAGCATATTGATCTGTGTTGGTGATAATGCCGGACACCGGAGCTGCGGCTAGCCCTTCTTCCGGCAATCGCAAGCCCTTTTCCATAATTTCTGCAGAAAACACACTATCATTGACTTCGCTTAACGCTTTGACTTCTCCTTTAATCGGACTGTGAATCATCTCACCGTCTACTTTCATTTCCGGTGCCGTTTCATTGCTTCCATCCGCCTGTACATCCTCAAAGCCGATAAGATACGCCGCAGCCGTACCCGCTGCGAAGGAAATCACAAGTCCTATCACCGCATACAAAAACGTTGATCCGATGAATACCGGAATGCTTGGAAACCCGCATTTCCGCCGACAATATAAGAAGCAACGCCCGTCACACCGTAAAATGCTCCGCCTATTAAAGCAGCCGCAAACGGTCTTTTCAGACTCATATTTACCCCGTACATCGCAGGCTCCGTGATGTCCATTAAAGTAGTAATGTTTGTCGGGCAGCCGCCACATACGGATTGCTTCCGAATTTTCTCGCCGCACTCACCGCAAGCAGCATCGGCAAGAAGTAGAATGTTCCCCTATAGCTGTGAGAATGGTGTGAGCCTGGCTTGTCTCCGCCATCCATCCAAATGTCACCGCTAACGCGAGAAGCCCTTTAATCATCCCCGCTCTGGCAACTGCCGGCAAAATCGGTGTAAAGACTCCGGAAACGACATCAAAAAGGGCACTCAGCACATTCTTTTTTTTGTCCTGATGCTCGCTTCGTGTTTTCCTCGCTGAGCCCGCTGTTTTCTAATAACGCTTTATACACCTTTGGCACGTTATGTCCGATAATGATTTGGAATTGTTCGCGCTGATGTTCGTGCCCATGACGCCGTCCATCTGCTCCAAACGGCCCCGGTCCGCTTTGGCATTGTCATGAAGGTTGAAACGCAGCCTTGTCATACAATGGATCACACTCTGGATGTTTTCCTCACCGCCGACAAGTTGTAATATTCTTTTGATACTTTATGATAGTCCATGTGTATACCTCCTATTTTTTGGGGAATAACCTGGATGGAAGGTGGCCGCCTTTCTCCAGGTTTTTTGATATGAGTCAGTACATAAAATGCCGCATCACCTCCAACATTGAAATAAAAAAAACCTAAATTACGCAGTTTACGAGAGTCGCCCCTCACACTGACATAATTTAGGTTTTGCCTGTTTACACAGTAGCAATCCTAGAGAATTGCTGTATTGGTTTGTAGCGGGTTTGACTATGTAAGCGCTTTCATAGCAAAAAAGATGACGTTTCTCACATCATCTGTTCCTGTCAAATCATGTTCAAGCTTTCTTTATGAGCGTCATATATACTTGATACCACAGCGGCTAACGTCTCAATTCCTTTTCTCATTTCTTCGTCTGAAACAGTCAGGCTGATTCTGATACAGCGCTGCTCATGGTCTGTTCGCTTGCTTGTATTATTATGGAAAAAAGAAGAGCCCGGAACAACAATGACATAATGCGCTTTCAATGTTTCATATAACTCCATGTCACCGACCGGCAAGTCTTCAAACCAGATCCATGCGAATAGCGATCCTTCTCCTTTGTGTAAAAACCACTTTTTATCATGAGGCATGGCGTTCATCAGCGCTTCTTCGAGCACCGCAAATTTTTTCTTATAATAGGGCCTGATAGATGTCTTGGATACTGACATAAGGCTTCCGTCATTAATGGCGGCGGCCACCATGCATTGGCCCAGCCTAGATGAATGAATGGAGGCATTCGATTGAAAAGCTTCCATAACTTGAATAAAAGCGGCAGATCCAATCGCAATCCCAACCCTTTCCCCGGCGAGGCCTGTCTTGGAAATACTCAGGCAGTGAATAATAGATTCATGAAACACCGGCTCCATCTCAACAAAATTGATAGCCGGAAATGGAGGTGCATAAGCGGAATCAATAAGGCACGGAATGTTCAGCTCTCCGCAGACCTTTGATATCGCTTCAATATCCTCCTCTGAAAGGATATTTCCGCATGGATTGTTTGGCCGTGACAGAACCACAGCCCCGATATCCGGGTCGTTGTACATTTTTTCCAAAAACGCCTCTTTGTCTAATTCATAACGAAATGTGTGGTCATCCAGCTTAGACACGATTGGCGGAATGCCCTCTATCATCGTCTCGTCCAACGCCACACCGCTATAACCGGAGTAATCAGGAAGCATCGGAATCAATGCCTTTTTCAATTTAGAGTCTGTTCCAACTCCGCAAAAAGCATTAATGGCAAGAAAAAACAAATTCTGGCTGCCGGCGGTGATCAGCACGTTTGACCGATCAAGTGTGAGGCCGTATTCGTTATTAAAGAATCGAACGACACTCTCAATCAGCTCATCTGTTCCGTAGCTTGACCCATACTGGCTGATAATTGAAGAAAATGCTTCATCCAGAAGCAGCTCTTTCAGCTTAGACTCCCACACTGCCGTCACTTCCGGCAGAATGCTTGGGTTTCCCACACTCAGATTCGTATATTGGTCAGAGCCGGAGGCGAGCACCTCCTGTATGTCTCCCATAATGGCCCTGACTCCGACTTTCCGGCTCATTTTTTGTCCGATTTGACTTAGTTTTAGATTCAATTCCATTCCAGCTTTCTTTATTAATCTTGGTTAAATACTAAGTAAGGCGTCTCAATCGCGGCATTGCGGCTGTAAATGACATACTGTTCAGGAATGCTGAAGCGGTCGCCCTCAGCGCCCGGAGGCAGGAAGTGTCTCACAAATTGCTCGGCCTGCTTTTTATAGTCCAAATCATCCTCAATTTCTTCCAGCTCTTCTATTTCGGCAACCAGTGTTTTCAGATCATTGATACATAGCTCAAGATCGAGAGACAGAGGCTTGGTTTGCCCTTTTTGAATCGACTGGCTGTTATCCATCAGCCAGCTGAATAAGAAAAACCCTGTGCCAGAATCAAAGTTTTGCGCGGCATTATGCTGGCTCGGATAACGCAGAAGCCGTTCAAATAAGACAAATTCAATGATTTCTTCCCAATACGGAAATTTGCGCTCAAATAAAGTGATGATCGTCTGGCAATCTACTTTAATTTCTTCTAATATTCCAGCAAAAAAGTTCATTTTCGCTTGGATATGTTTGTTAAAAGGCTTATTTCCGCAGTGGTGATAATAGTCATGCAGATAGCCCCACAGCACCCTCGCTTCATATGTATCTTCAGGATTAATATCAGATGACTTGAATGTCATGTTTTCAAATATATTACGTGCTCTGATCAGCGTATCATCATTGTAAATTTGATAAAATTTATTAAAATAGAAAATCGCAAACGTTTGAGAAGTAATTTTCTCGCGTGTTTTGACGTTCTCCGGGAAAAATACGATACATTTTTCTTCGGTGAATCCCTTTGACCCTGCTAAGAGCTTTAATGATTGGCAGCCATTTTGCGGATGCGGCAGCTCTTCTTCAATCGGGATCATCATATCCGGCTCCTCTCGGCTCGCTAAAAAGGCTTCAAAAAAACTGCCTTTCTTATGCGGTCCGTTTGGCGTCACAATCGGCGCCAGAAAAAAGGTCGTCTCATGATTATTTGGCGGACGGTATGCTGTCAGTGTACGGTCAAAATACGGCATTTCGTTCAGACCGCGGCTGATCCAATCAGATACATCCTGTTCAAACGCTTCCCCGACCTCTTCCAGCTGCAGCGATTGCCAGATCGTTTTCGCGTCTTTTACCAGTTCAACAAGAAGCTGCTTTGCCCGGTCCTCATGTTTTTCAATCTGTCCTTTGAAATGCTGGTACTGCTGAATTTCGTGTACAAGAGGAACAATTTTTGTTTTTACCGTTTCAATTAGATCATTCGTGACTGTCAGCATAGTCATCCTCCATATCAGGTTTATTCTTTAACCCGTGAATCGTAAAGCACATCGGCACTTCGCCGAAGTCTTTTACAACATGTAAGTGGTTCTCCGCAGCGGCTTTGAGTGTGGTAATGCAGGCATCTGTATGGCCCGACGAACAATCCAGCGCGGCTTGTGAATTGCTGTTGACTAATTGGACATTATCGCTGAAAAGCTTCGCCAAATGAGCCGGCGCAGGGTGGGAAGCAATTGTTCCGATATCCTTATGGCCGATGCCCTGTTTGGCGGCAAGAACCATACTATAGGTAGGCATCACAAAACTATCGATAATTTCCATATCAAGCAGATTTTCAAAAACGACATTGTGTAAAAGCGGATAGACAGCACACCCCAAAAGTACTGAATGTTCCGTCTCCTTCACATGCATCAGCGCTTCCTCAAGAGTGCCGTACAGCCGTACCTCACCCTTCAGACCCTGATTTTCAAGCCAAAGATAACCGGCCTTTTCACAATTAGTGCCTTCGGGACCTAACGTATGGACAATTGTCTTTTGCAGCGTAACTGATTTCTTTTCTTCCGCGGTTACAATCATTTTGGCCTCCTATTGATAAAGAATCGTTAGTTCTTTATCCAACATTTGATAATACCGGTCACAGTCCTCATATGAATCATGGCTCGTCAATATAAATCCCGGATAACCGGAAAAATGCGGATACGGCAAAATGTCTGCGCCTGATTCAATGAACTGGAATACTCGTTTCACCTCAGACTGGCGCTTAATGTCTTCCAGACCGGAAACCTCCACAAACGTACCTGATCCCTGCACAGGAATAATGTAGTTGCCGACTGTTTTTGACGCCGTAATCGGACCGCCCAACACATCCTCAAACAACAGCCCAAACGCGTTTCGAATGATCAGTTCCATAAAATTAACGCCTGTGCTCTCTTTCACAATAAAGTGGGAAATGCCCGAACCGCCTATGCGGGGGGCTACTTCAATCACAAAAGGCTTCCCGCTTTGATCGAGACGAAGTTCTGTATGAGCCGCGCCATTGTCTATGCCAAGAGCGGATACCGCCTTCCGCACCTCTTCTGTGATCGCAAGACGGCTTTCCTCTTCTAAACGGGCGGGCGCAATATAGACACCCTCTTCAAAGAACGGCCCCTTACAATCTCCTTTATAACCAATGGAAAGCACATGAACTTTCCCCTGAATGGACATCGTTTCAATCACAAATTCAGGCCCGTCAATAAATTGCTCGACAATGATGCCGCTATTGCCTTGAATAAATTTTCCTAAGTCTCCTTGATTAATCGCTTCTACCTTGCTGATCGCTTCCTTCAATTGGCCCTGGTCATTTACTCTGACAACCCCTTGGCTTGAAAAACCGTTAATCGGTTTGACAACGACAGGGAATGTCAGCCCGCCTGCATCAATATCAGCCGCTGAACTTATTTCATAAAAGAAAGGGGTGTTCAGCTGATGCCGCTTCAATACTTGACGTGTCGCATATTTATTACGGCAAATTTCAATGACCTGTGAAGGCAAATGGCGAAGCCCGAGCTCCTCGGCCGCCTTTGCCGTGAAGTTTAAGGCCGGTTCAAAAAGCGTTAAGACTCCGTCAAAATGGTCGTCTTCATTTGCTTTTTTGACGATTTCCATGGAAGACGCTTCGTCTTGAAAGATAGGAAGAGGAATACACCGCTCAACTGCCGGGAGATGTCCCGGATGCTCCTCATCCTCAGGATAAAAAAAAGTGATCCTTACACCTAAGTTTTCGGCTTCTTCAAAGATAAAAGGCAATTGTTTATTTTGACACATGATTGCTAAGTGTTTTTGTAACGTTGTCATCCTTCTTAATCCTTTCTCTTCTCAGGTTGATACACATCACACCAGTTATGACAAAAAACGTTCCGATATAGATATTCAGATTTAAGGCTTCTTGTAAAAAGATAAAACCGATATATAAAGCAATGACTGGCGAAATAAATAAATGCGACGTTGCTTTTGAGATATGCCAATGCTTCAAGAGGTAGATATTGATCCAAAAACCTAAAACAGAGCCCACAACAGCCAAATACAGAACAGCATACAAACTGACGCTTGAAAACGTCCGAGTGCCATCTTCTATCAATAAACTGCTGATTAATAAAATAAGCCCCCCGCTTAACATCGATACTGAATTAAAACTCAGAACTGGGAGCGACCGAATCCTTTTTTGAACTTGAATGGTAATAAACGCAGAACCGACCATCGCACACAAAATCACAGCCATCGCTACAATTTCAATGACATTCACTTGAATAAACAACTGATTTCCAAACACAATTGTCATCCCGATAACGGCCAGCACTATGCCCCACTTCTGCAAGGCTGTCGCGGGCGTTCCCTTCACAATTCGATTGATCACCAGAGCAAAAACAGAAATACTTGCAGCTAAAATAGATACTAAGCCGCTTGGCAAATACTGAGAAGCCCAGTAAACTGAACCAAAAGGGATAGAAAAATACATAATGCCGTTTAATACCGCTAAAACAACCAATTCCTTCGTCACGACAAATTGCTTGCGAATCAAAAGAAAAGCGGCAATCAAGACACTCGCGATCAAAAACCGCATCCCCGCCGACCAAAACGGCAAACTGTCCTGCAACCCCGCCTTCTGCACAGCCCACGTCGTTCCTCCTATTAAACACGCAAGACAAAAAAGCAAATACACACGATACTTTAAGAGATTAGACATAAGACCCCTTCACCTTTTCACCCTGATTGTGTAGTCAACCACACTCAAAAGCAAGTAATATTTATCAGAAAATAATTAATTTTCCACCTATTATTAATAAGCAATACTATAACTTTTTTACAACATTCAGTCAATATAAATTTTACATAGATGTCAGAAAAAGAAAAAAGAACGGATTGAGTGCCGTTCTTTTACTAAATAAGTTCAGGCTTACCTTCGAATCCTGAGGTGCTTTGTGTTTAACAACCAATGATCAAACATCTTTTAACCTTTACATTTTGATAGATTGAGACCCCATTCAAACATATTGCTATTTCTTAATTAGCGTTGGATGGCATCAACACAAGCAAGACGATGGTATTTTTCAATCGTACTTAATTTAGAACTATTTGCTTCACATCTTCCAGAAATTCTTCAATTAGTTCTTTTACTGTATATTTTGAATCATGGGAGTCAGACTCTACAGAGGAAACCCGATGCTGCGTTTGTTTCAGCACTTTTTTGTATTCGTCGATAAACATGCCGAAGAAAAGCAAAAAAAGGCTTGTGGCACTCCTCGTAGAAGGTCCGGATGGCGTCCCCACCTTTTCCTTTTAACGAATCCTTCATGCCGGCAAGATGCTCTACGCTTTTTTCTAATTTCTTCAGCTGCTGTTTTTTCTTGGCCAGATGGTGCATACGTTGGCGAGTTTCTCGATATTCTTTTCATTTCAAAATGTAGATACGAACTTATAAAAAAAACTCCAAAGGCACTCCTTTGGAGGTGAAAAATTCAATTTCGATTGAGCATTTTATTTGTTACTATAAAACCTAACATTAAACAAAAAATTATCATAATTAATCCAATTGTATACATTATTAATTTCTCTTGTAAAGAAAAACCTTCTATTAAGAAAATAGCCAGAGTCCATGAAAAAAGTAAAAATAGGGAGAAAAAAATCATAACTTTTTTTCTAAACTTCTTCCAGAATTCCTCCATCTATTTTTCCTCTTCTACTATTTCATTTAACTTATCTCTTACAATTTGATCTTCATTATCTGTATATCTCTCATAAATTCTTTTTCTATCATTTCTTCATGCAATTCTATATAATATTCATTTTTCTCGTTATTTTGTTTAAGTTTTTTAACAGAGCTAATTTCTAAGAAGTAGATGTAAAGATATCTTGCCCAGCTAATTTAAAAACACTATACATTTTCCTTTAACATAACTTCTAATTTATCTAATTCAATTACAAGAGGTTCTTGATAACTTTTAACTAGGCTAGTATCAAAGTAAGCACGTAATGCCCCATTAATCGTATTGTTTTTTTTGATAACTTCTAAAGATTTTTCATTATTTAAAGCTTTATTTGTATCTCTTAGCCTTTTTAATAATGTATCTAAGAATTTATGATCGCACTGTCTCTTTTTCTCTAAAACTAATTCTATAACTTTTTTGATTTGATTTTGGACTGTTTCGCTATTCATGACAAACTCCTATCTTGAAGGTATTTGTTTTATTTCTTTTATCCATTTTAAAGAATAATCTAACGGTAGTAGAACTTGGTCTTCGTCACCTTGTAATATACTACCTGACTTAGTATACTGCTTTTCCGCTCTACCGATATTCAATGTTGTTCCTTTAGGTACCTCTATTACTGCTTCGTAATTCCTCGTATTTTTCCATTCTGGAAGTAACGCTAGATCAATTTTTGTTTGGATTTTATTTCCAGCTGGGATTGTAGTAACGAATGTCCCTCCAGCATCTGCATAACCACCAAATGCTCTATAAACTTTAATATTTTCTTTTGTAATTACAGTTCTATATTGAGAATCTTTGAACGTACTGGCAAGGCTGGCGGGTAATGGTACTTTCTCGACCTCTTTGACCTTGTTGTCGATTCGTGTTGAATAATCTTTACTAAATTTTTTACCTGTCCCCTTAGAAGCAACCTTCTTAACGTCTCCCTTAATTTCATTCTTTGCAACTGTTTTGACAACACGTTTTCCGCCTCGAATAGCCAACTTTTTAACAGCACCCTGAGGACTTACCCACTCAATAAATTCGTACTGCGTTCCGGCAAGAAACGAATCAAGTGGCTTAGCTCCGCCTACTTTATCCTCTGGAATGTAAGAAACTTCTTCTAACCGCTTTTTCCCTCCAGCGTAGAACTCTCGTACGATTTGACCGGTTTCATATACATAATATTTGCCGCCGACGTAGTCGATGCTTGCAGTATCACTTTCTAGCTCGTCAATCACTTCTATCGTATCTATCTTTTTTAACCCTTTATGATTATATAGTTTATCATTTATCACGCGGATGTCTCCATAGACTTTAGGGTGGGCTGCTGCTTCTTTCTGCAGTACCGTCAAGTTACTGTCATCACCATAAATCTCACGCTCGATCTTCTGTTGTTTATCATCCTTTATCACAGTATCGACGTTTGATTGCTTATGTTTCTCCAGTTTCTTCAGCATCAACTCCATCGGTGAATCATCAGGCTGTTTCATTTGCGGATTGATGGCGCCGAAGGTTTGGTTGATGTTTTCTTCTTCCTGTGATTTCAAAATGGAGCCGCTTTTGTATCCTGTGATCTCAATCTTTGGCCCTGTGTACATCGTTTGCAGCTGGTCCATGTACTTTTTCATCGTTTGAAAATCTGTTTTTGCGGTTTCTAGTGCTTGTGTTTGCTGGCCGTCAAATTGAAAGAGCTTATGTAAGGTGTCTGTGATGTGCCGTTCCGCCTGCTCTGTTTCCATCCGAAAAAAGGTGTCATTGACTGTCGGCAGGCTGACGATGTGATCGATGGCTGATGTCTGGCGATTTACTGCGTCTGTCAGCTGCTCTGTCACTTCTCGAGCATGCTTGATCCCGTGTCTGGCATCGTGCGATAGAAAAGCCTCCGCAATCATGCCATTGGAATCGGATTCTACAGAGGAAATCCGATGCTGAGTTTGTTTCAGCACTTTTTTGTATTCGTCAATAAACATGCCGAAGAAAAGCAAAAAAGGCTTGTGGCACTCCTCATAGAAGGTCCTGATAGCGTCCCCGCCTTTTCCTTTTAACGCATCCTTCATGCCAGCAAGATGCTCTACGCTTTTTTCCAATTTCTCTAGCTGCTGTTTTTGCTTGTCTAGTTTTTCAATGGTATGCTGAATGCCCTCGTGAAGAGCGTGGACATCTAATGTTTTCAATCTTGTGTCCTCCCGTGCTTTATTTCATGGAAGATGATAGGTTCTCGTCTGTTTCCTTCATGGCGTTTACAGCACTTTCCGTTTGTGCGATATGCTTGGCCAGAACGGACGCATACGTTTCAGTGAGTTTCTTGATGTCCTCATTCAATTGTTCGATTGATTTCACAACATCTAAATGGTTTCTGCCTGAGATATGGCCGGGCAAGGAGGACTTGAGTTCAGCTGAGTTCTTAAGCTGAGAGAGTCCCTGTGTGACGGTTCCATAGACCATTTTGATTTCCTGTGCCATTTGCGATCACCTCACTTTTTATGTTTTTCTTCCTCAATCTCATGCTCTATCCTTGTGATTTGGCGTCTTATGGAATAAATATCTCCCTCTAATGACTGAATTTTTCCTTCTATGCTTTCGATGATTCCGCTGACTTGTTCGCTTTTGATTTGCTGATACGATTTGCTCATTCCTTCACGAATATCATCAAACCGCTCAGCATGTGTTCCTCTCCATACATTCCGGTTAAGATGAGGCTGATGAACGAGATGCTGAGCCTCAGAAAAATCATGTTTGATTTGCCTGATTTCGTGAAGCACTCGTTTTAACTGATGGATCTGTTCCTGTTTTTCATGTAAGTCGGCTTTTACCGAATGTAACAACATTTCACTATGCATGCCGCAACCCCTCATGTTTCTATCAAACTGTGTTAATTCTTAACAATACAGACTATTTTCATATTACATGATGGGTCAGATTGGATAAATAGGGAAAAGGGTTTGTGTTAAACAGAAATATAAAGGGTCTAAATCTCCATAAACCTGCCAATTCTCTATAAACGGAAGTGATATTCAACAAAAAAGGACTATAGATATAGGTCTTATACCCTTTCTCCCTTCTCTCTCGCTTTCTGCCTTCCCCGTTTCTTCTAGTCAATATAGGTGATAAAACATTTATAATCTGGAAACGTTTTGTGCGAATTGAAAAAAGCGCCTTTCCATAGAAGGCGCCTTCTCCATCTTATTTAGATCCCCAAACAGCCTCACCGCTGCCACTCAACACACTAAACGTCATCACATTCTTCTCTCTCACAGAATCCCACTGACGCACAAACAATCCATCATATTTCACGCCGTCTAACGTGATTTCCGCTTCATTCTTCCCGGTCTTCTCCCAAGTCCCGGTCATTTCCCCGGAAATGGTGTGGTTTTTGTTGAGCTGGATGTTGATGGTTTTTTTGATGTCGGCTGAGATGTCTTTTCCGTGCTGAATGATTTGGTATTTTCCTGTGATATCCTTTTTCTTTACTTTCTCCAGCTTTTCTCCCGCATACCGATACGGTGCTGCAATCGGCCAGCCGTCTTTGTTCATGAACAGTTGGTGGACTCTGACTTCGTGTTCTTCGCCTCTGTCCGGGACTCGCGTGTGGAAGATTAAATAGGAGTTTCCGGTTTTTTCATCGTAGTACGCTGAGTTGTGGCCTGGCGAGACGTATCCGGTTCCTTTTTCGTTTTGTGTGGCGAATGAGTAGCTGCCCATGAGTTTAACGCCGTACGGTTCGATGGATTTGTCGTCGAAGAAGGTGCCGTCTTTTCCTTTAACGTCAATCATGTTATGGCCTTCTGCATCGTAGTACGGACCGTCTGGTTTTTTGGAGCGGACGACGCGCATGTTGTAGCCGCCTGTTGCGTCAAGTCCTCCAAATGATAGATACATGTAGTAGTATTTTGTGTCTGGGTTGTAGAGAATGTACGGGCCTTCGATTCGGCTGTGGTTACCGCCGAGCAGTTTCTTCCCGTAGCCTTGGTTCGGAAGCGGGAAGCCTGTTTTTGGATTCATTTCTAAGATGAAAATACCGCCTGAGTAGGAGCCGTAGACCATCCATAGCTTGCCGTCCTTGTCGAAAAAGGTATGGGGGTCGACGACATTTGGATGTTTGGTTGCGTCATATGGAGTACCGTCATTGCTTGTGCCTTCCATGCCTGATTTCAGAAAGACGCCTTTGTTTTTGTAGGGGCCTTCGATGTTGTCAGCGACGGCAACACCCATTGCCGATCGTGGTGAATCTCCGCGGCAGGCGTTGTAGTACATGTAGTATTTGCCGTCTGCCAGCTGTGTGACATCTGCGGCCCACAAGGTGTCGGATTGCGCCCATTCGAAGGTTTCTTTTAATTCTTCATACACATTCGGGATGAGAGGATTCTTGTTCGTTACACTTGTGGTCAACTGCTGCCATTGCATGAGGTTCTTTGATTTGGCGGAGGCTAAATGGGAGCCGAATACGTAAAAGATCCCATCTGTCTGAATCACTGAAGGGTCATGGACGCTTACTTCTTTAAAAATTGGTTTTTCAGCCTTTTTTGCATAGACGTGGTTTGGCAGAGTTAAAGCCATGATAAGGGCTCCAAGAAAACATACACGGAACAATCGGTTCAACATCTAAACAGTTCGCCTCTCTTTTTCTTAAAATTTTTAAGCGTTTACATTTTATGAAGGAACACCCGGCCCTTTAGGAAGGCCGGATGTTTTCATATTCAAACGGGTAGGTGATTCCCCACTGTTGTCTTACATTGTCCATGATGCTCATGACATCCAGGGAGAGACTGATGGTCTGGCTGCCTGTTTGATGCAGGACTGCATTTTGCATATCCTCTACTTCATAGTTCAACCCTTTTGAGGTTTCTCCTTCTTCAATCACCTCTGTTTTTCCATTGGCGTAATGAATCCTTTGGCCAAACATTCTGGATTAATAGCATAGATGCTTCTGACTCTCAACGAGTGACACAATCTAAAGAGAGGTATATATTAGTTTTATTTGTTTCTTATATAAGAATTTCCTTCCTTTTGATGTTCTAGCCTTTTTACAATACTTTCTGTTTTAGGATTACTGTAAAACAACAATATATAATTATCCCCACCAAATACACAGCATTTTTTCATTTCTAAAACTAAGGTATCAATATTAAAACTAGACTTTTTTTGCTTGTCACTTATTTTTCTAAGCACATTTATAAACAATTTTTTTGCAACTTTTTCTCTTTTTCTTTTTTGTTGGTCTAGTACATTCCTTACTATCATAATACTTGTAACTATAGGGAAACTAATAATCGCAACATGCACTGAAAGCCCTTCTAAGTGAATTTTATTAAATTCAAATATATTAACAGTCATATTAGCTAAATTAACAAGTACAATAATTGAATTAAACATGCTAAGAATATTTATGTATTTATTCAAATTAATTGACGGTTGAAAGATAACTATATATACAAGCAAAAAAACTAAAAGTATTGATGTAAAAAATATTGTGTTTATAAGAACCTCGATTGAAATAACCAGATTTCCATTGTGAATTTTTAAATTTTCTATTACAAAAGGAAGAATAGAATTTTTTAGTTTTTCCGATATTTGACCTAAGTATTCAAAAAATTGCAGAACTAATAAAAGCCGAAGCAGTGGCTCGAATATTAGTCTAAATAAAATAATTATTATTCTTTCAATATTACTTTCACTTCTTTTTTGTAAGTGCCTAAAAAAAGTAATTAATAAATAGAAACACAAAAAGCCTTCAATGTATTTCATAAATATATGATCTTGATGAAAATATAATATAATTACATTAATAATAACCAAAAAGGTTGTCGTAATAGAAAGTTTAATTTCTTTAAATTTTTTTTGGTACTCCTTAGTGTTATCAATAAAATAATAATCAAGTAATTTGTTACTTGTTGTATACATAGTATAGATATATTTACAACGAAAAAAAATTAATAAACAAACAATCAGGATTAATATTACATTAATAAATAATTTTAAGAGAGCCTCAAAAAAGTTGCTCTGAAAATCAGGCGCAAAATAATTTTCAATTATCACTGGTATAAATAAAATATAGAAAAATCGAAGATCTGAGACTATTGTTAATATTCTGTCTAAACTATTCAAACAAAAAAACTCCTTTAACCCTTATTAATAACATAATTATACAATAAAATAAAAACAGACCGTTACAAATCACGATCTGTTTTTTAGTCTTATCTTTTTATTCCTTAATTAATGTATGAATCAGCTTCGGCGCCTTCGCCTTCGCTGCGATACGGATATTGTCATATACTTTCGAGATGACTTCAACGACTTTTTCCCGGTTGGCATAGAGCGTAACGAGAGGTTCGCCTTTTTCAACCTTGTCGCTATTCACAAGATTGATAGTCTTGTTTCGAAAGTTCCACGTGAAAGAAACCCTTCAATAGCTTCCAGTTTGCCAATTGTTCCTCCCATATGTCCAAGACCGCGGCCGGATGTTTTCGCATTCAAACGGATAGGTGATTCCATCGCGGCTATTGTAAGCTTCGCATGAATTTCAGGAACGGTCAGATTCAAAATGATATTAATCTCGGGGTGATGGATCAGTTCATTGATGCTGCTGTCTTTTGGAATGTTGTATGGTGAAGATTCTATATCACGATACCAATCTGCCATGCTAAAGAATGTAAAAAACCTTTTGACTTCTGCGACATAAACACTTAATATAAAACTCAGTTACTAGTTATCAGAATATTTCAGAATTGAGTGATTCATATATGACATTACACAAAGAACGCCGCATCGGCCGCCTGTCTGTTCTTCTTCTGCTCAATGAGTCTGAAGAAAGTAAGCGGGTCGGGGAGCTTGAGCTAGATGGCTGGAAAGTCTGTCTCGGGAAGGTAGGCTCAATGGATGCGCATAAGGTAGTAGCCGCAATTGAAACCGCTTCCAAAAAAGGCGGTGTCATTCAGTCAGAGGGTTATCGTGAATCGCATGCGCTTTATCATGCGACGATGGAGGCCTTACATGGTGTGACAAGGGGTGAGATGCTGCTTGGATCGCTGCTTCGGACGGTTGGTTTGAGATTCGCCGTTCTGAGAGGAAATCCTTATGAAAGTGAAGCGGAAGGCGATTGGATTGCCGTCTCGCTTTACGGAACGATCGGAGCGCCTATTAAGGGACTTGAGCATGAGACATTCGGCGTAGGAATTAATCACATATGAAACAGCCCATAGATCTTAGACGATAGGGGGCTATGCGTGAAATCAGATTTTCACAGCATAGCCCCTTTTTGTATGGGCGCTTTATCAAAGTAAAGACAAAGGAGTTGGGTTTATGGTGACATTAGACGGTTCCTCACTGACAACGGCAGACGTATCTCGTGTGCTGTTTGATTTTGAAGAGGCAGCGGCTTCCGCAGAAAGCATGGAACGTGTGAAAAAAAGCAGAGCAGCGGTGGAACGGATTGTTCAGAAAGAAAAGACAATCTATGGCATTACCACTGGTTTTGGCAAATTCAGTGATGTACTGATTCAAAAAGAAGACGTGGCGGCCCTGCAGCTGAATTTAATCCTTTCTCATGCCTGCGGAGTCGGCGATCCTTTTCCAGAGTCTGTTTCAAGGGCGATGCTGCTTTTACGCGCCAATGCACTGTTAAAAGGGTTTTCCGGTGTACGTGCTGAGCTGATTGAACATTTGCTTGCGTTTTTAAATAAACGTGTCCATCCGGTCATTCCCCAGCAGGGATCACTTGGAGCGAGCGGGGATTTGGCTCCGCTTTCTCATCTGGCGCTTGCGCTGATCGGGCAAGGAGAGGTCTTTTTTGAAGGAGAACAGATGCCGACGATGCAGGCGTTGAAAAAAGCTGGTATTCAGCCGCTCACGCTGACGTCAAAAGAAGGGCTTGCCTTGATTAACGGCACACAGGCCATGACCGCTATGGGTGTCGTCTCTTACATTGAAGCTGAAAAACTAGCCTTTCAATCAGAGCGGATTGCCAGTTTAACGATCGAAGGCCTTCGCGGAATTATGGATGCGTTTGATGAAGATATTCACTTAGCCCGCGGCTATCAGGAACAGATTGATGTGGCAGAACGAATCCGCTTTTACCTGTCAGACAGCAAACTGACGACATCTCAAGGCGAATTGCGGGTGCAGGACGCATATTCACTGCGCTGTATTCCGCAGGTGCACGGTGCGACATGGCAGACGTTAGGCTATGTCAAAGAAAAATTAGAGATTGAGATGAACGCGGCCACAGATAACCCGCTCATTTTCAATGACGGTGACAAAATCATTTCAGGCGGAAACTTTCACGGACAGCCGATCGCCTTTGCAATGGATTTTCTAAAGATTGCAACAGCAGAGCTCGCTAATATCGCGGAGCGCAGAATAGAACGGCTTGTGAATCCGCAGCTGAATGACCTGCCGCCATTCTTAAGTCCTCAGCCGGGCTTGCAATCCGGCGCGATGATCATGCAGTATGCCGCGGCCTCGCTTGTTTCTGAAAATAAAACACTGGCCCATCCCGCGAGTGTGGATTCTATTCCGTCGTCCGCCAATCAAGAAGACCACGTCAGCATGGGAACCATCGCTTCAAGGCATGCTTATCAAGTCATTGCCAATACGAGAAGAGTGATTGCGATTGAAGCGATTTGCGCAATGCAGGCTGTCGAATACAGAGGCATAGAAAACGCCGCCTCTTACACAAAACAGCTTTTTCACGAAATGAGAAAAGTCGTGCCATCCATTCAGCAAGACCGTGTCTTTGCTTATGACATTGAGCATTTGAATGATTGGCTGAAGAAGGAATCTTTTTTGCCGGATCAACAGAATCAAGAACTGATGACAAACTAAGGGGGACAAACTTATGACTGATGTAAAAAAAACAATCCGGTCCAACCGGGGAACAGAGCTTGAATGTTTAGGATGGGAACAAGAAGCGGTGCTGCGCATGCTTCGAAACAATCTCGATCCGGATGTCGCTGAGAAACCAGAAGACCTCATTGTTTATGGCGGGATCGGCAAAGCCGCGCGGGATTGGGACGCTTTTCACGCGATAGAACGGTCTTTGAAAACGTTAAAAAATGACGAAACACTGCTCGTTCAATCCGGAAAGCCCGTCGGCATGTTCCGTACCCATCCGCAGGCCCCGCGCGTGCTTTTGGCTAATTCAGTTCTTGTCCCGAAATGGGCGAATTGGGAGCATTTTCATGAGCTTGAGAAAAAGGGCTTAATGATGTACGGACAGATGACGGCAGGAAGCTGGATTTACATTGGCTCACAAGGCATTTTGCAAGGAACCTATGAAACTTTTGCAGAGCTTGCGAGACAGCATTTCGGAGGAAGCTTGAAAGGGACGTTGACGCTGACAGCCGGACTTGGCGGGATGGGAGGCGCCCAGCCGCTGTCTGTCACGATGAATGACGGAGTTGTGATCGCTGTCGAGGTTGATGAAAAACGCATCGACAAGCGAATCGAAACTAAATATTGTGATCGAAAAACAGCCTCCATTGAAGAAGCCCTGGCGTGGGCAGAAGAGGCAAAGCAAGCAGGTAAGCCTCTATCCATCGCCCTTCTCGGAAACGCGGCAGAGGTTCACCATACCCTTCTGAACCGCGGTGTCACCATTGATATCGTCACCGATCAGACATCTGCCCATGATCCGTTAATCGGTTATGTCCCTGAAGGTTATTCGCTTGATGACGCCGATCACTTGCGGCAAGAAAATCCAGACCTTTACGTGCGCCTCTCTAAGCAAAGTATGAAAAAACATGTAGAAGCCATGCTGGCATTTCAACAAAAGGGCTCCATTGTGTTTGATTACGGCAACAATATCCGGCAAGTGGCAAAAGATGAAGGACTGGATCAGGCTTTTGATTTTCCGGGGTTTGTTCCGGCATACATCCGCCCCTTATTTTGTGAGGGGAAAGGACCGTTCCGCTGGGCGGCACTTTCCGGCGACCCGGAAGACATTTACCGTACTGATGCGTTATTGAAAGAACTGTTCCCGCAAAATGAAGCCCTGCACCGCTGGATCAATATGGCGCAGGAAAAAGTCGCATTCCAAGGCTTACCGTCGCGTATTTGCTGGCTTGGATACGGAGAACGGAAAAAGATGGGCCTTGCCATTAACGAATTGGTTCGAAATGGGGAACTAAAAGCGCCTGTCGTCATCGGAAGAGACCATTTGGACTGCGGGTCTGTTGCCTCTCCAAACCGAGAAACAGAAGCGATGAAAGACGGGAGTGACGCTGTCGGCGATTGGGCTGTTCTCAATGCGCTTGTAAACACGGCTGCAGGTGCAAGCTGGGTTTCCTTCCATCATGGCGGCGGCGTTGGAATGGGCTATTCTCTTCACGCCGGTATGGTGGCGGTAGCCGATGGAAGTGAGCTCGCCGACGAACGGCTCGCCCGGGTCTTAACAAGTGATCCTGGAATGGGCATTATCCGCCATGCGGACGCTGGATATGAGCGTGCCGTGGAAGTAGCGAAAAAACAGGACATTATCGTGCCGATGCAAAAATAAAGGAGTGATGACATGGCAAAACAAATTGATACGATTCTCATCAACATTGGACAGCTTTTAACGATGGAAAGCAGCGGTCCCCGCACGGGTAAGAGCATGCAGGATCTTCATGTGATAGAAGACGCTGTCGTCGGCATCGACAATCAGAAAATTGTATTTGCCGGAAAAAAAGGGGCTGAAGCTGAATACGCGGCAGCCGACATCATTGACTGCGGGGGAAGGCTTGTTACACCGGGGCTTGTCGATCCGCATACCCACCTTGTGTTTGGAGGGTCTCGCGAAAAAGAGTTGAATCTTAAGATTCAGGGCATGTCTTATTTGGACATTCTGGCGCAGGGCGGCGGTATTTTGTCCACTGTCAAACACACCCGGGAGGCTTCGGAGGAAGAGCTGCTGCAAAAAGGGCATTTTCACCTGAAAAGAATGCTGTCCTACGGCACAACGACGGCTGAAGTGAAAAGCGGCTACGGCTTGGAGAAAGAAACAGAGTTCAAACAATTGCGCGTGGCAAAAAAACTGCATGAGAGCCAGCCCATTGACCTTGTTTCCACGTTCATGGGTGCTCATGCCATTCCTCCTGAAGATAAGGACAGCCCTGATGAATTTTTGGATCGGATGCTGGAGCTCTTGCCGGAAATAAAAGAGAAAGAGCTCGCTGCATTTGCTGATATTTTTACAGAAACGGGCGTTTTTACAGTCAGCCAGTCCCGCCGTTATTTAAAAAAAGCGGCTGAAGAAGGATTTGGATTAAAAATCCACGCTGATGAAATTGATCCGCTGGGCGGCGCTGAATTGGCAGCTGAGCTTAGAGCTGTCTCAGCCGATCATTTGGTGGGCGCCTCAGATGAAGGCATACAGCAAATGGCTGAATCAGGAACCATCGCCGTCCTCTTGCCGGGCACAACGTTTTACCTTGGCAAACACACATATGCCAGGGCAAGAGACATGATTGATGCGGGTGTACGTGTCAGCTTGGCAACGGACTTTAACCCGGGCAGCTCACCGACTGAGAATATCCAGCTGATCATGTCGATTGCCGCGCTTCATCTGAAAATGACCGCTGAAGAAATATGGCATGCGGTAACAGTTAATGCCGCATATGCCATTGGAAAAGGAGAAGAAGCGGGACAGCTCAAACCCGGACGCACAGCCGATCTCGTCATCTGGGAAGCGCCGAATTACATGTACATCCCGTATCACTATGGAGTAAATCACGTGCATCAAGTCATAAAAGACGGCAAATTGGTTATCAGCAGGGAGGGAGCGGTTCTTGGATAAATATCCTTTTCTCAAAGAGGCCGGCTCACCGTTCAAAGATCGAGATGTAACCAAAATGAGTGACCTGACGAAAAAATGGGACGGCCAGGTCATTAAGGGACCGGCGCTGATAGGCGTCCCTCTTTCTAAATCATCCATCAGCCATTCCGGAGCTTCTTTTGCCCCCGGCACAATCCGCCAGGCTCTAGGCAGTACATCCGCCTATTCTGCGGAGCTTGGAGAACATGTCATATCAGACCTTCTTTATGACCTGGGGGATATCGATATTCATGTGACTGATATTGTAAAATCACACGAGCAAATCTATCACACCATGAGTGAACTGCTTACTGATCACCCTGATTGGGTGCCGCTTATACTTGGGGGAGATAATTCCATCAGCTATTCCACCATAAAAGCAATCGCACAATTGAAAGGGACAACAGCCGTTTTTCAATTTGATGCCCACCATGACGTTCGTAATACAGAAGATGGAGGGCCGACAAACGGCACTCCCTTCCGCCGGCTGTTGGATGAAGACATCATTGAAGGCCAAAACCTGATTCAGCTGGGCATCAGAGAATTCAGCAACAGCTTGTCGTATGAAGAATACGCCAAGAAACATAACGTGGACATACATACGATGGGAATGATTCGTGAAAAAGGGCTTGTCCCAACCATTAAAGACGTCTTGGACACCGTTAAAAGAAGAACAGACTCAATTTTTATATCGGTTGATATGGATGTCTTGGACCAATCCCATGCACCAGGCTGTCCGGCAATCGGTCCCGGGGGCTTATATACCGACGAATTACTTCAAGCTGTCAGGTATATAGCACAAGATCCGCGTGTCGCCGGGATTGAAATTGTTGAGGTCGATCCTACCCTCGATTTTCGAGACATGACCAGCAGAGCCGCAGCGCACGTGATGCTGCACGCATTAAAAGGAATTAAGCTCGCCCGTCAACTTGATCTCCGGCAGATATAAATGGCTGCCGGAGCATTCTTCTGTAAGACAAATTTCATTCAAAAGGAGGAATCCGAATAGTGGATCTTCATAAAAGCAGCGGCCAGCAGTTGAAACGCACAATGAAAAGCAGGCACTTATTTATGATTTCATTGGGAGGTGTCATTGGGACAGGGCTTTTTCTCAGTACGGGGTATACGTTAAGCCAAGCCGGTCCCGGCGGTACGATCCTCGCTTACTTAATCGGCGGCTTGATGATGTACCTTGTCATGCAGTGTCTCGGTGAATTATCGGTTGCCATGCCGGTGACCGGTTCCTTTCAAAAGTACGCCACAACATTCATCGGGCCTTCTACAGGCTTTATGGTCGGCATCATGTACTGGGTGAATTGGGTGGTCACGGTAGGTTCAGAGTTTACCGCTTCCGGTATCCTCATGCAGCGCTGGTTTCCTGATAGCAGCGTTTGGATGTGGAGTACGATTTTTGCGGCTATTCTTTTCGCAGCCAATGCGTTTTCAGTCAAATTATTCGCTGAAACAGAATTTTGGTTTTCCAGTGTAAAAATCGTCACCATCCTTTTATTTATCATTTTAGGAGGAGCCGCCATGTTTGGCTTGATCTCATTAAACGGGACGGCTGAAGCTCCTATGTTTTCAAATTTCACAGGTCATGGGGGATTGTTTCCGAATGGCTTTCTCGCTGTATTTATCGCCATGATATCCGTGAGCTTTGCCTTTTCAGGAACAGAATTGATCGGGATCACGGCAGGAGAAACCGCAAACCCAGAAAAAGACATACCGCGATCGATTCGAAATGTTGCTTGGAGAACAGTTATTTTTTTCATAGGCGCCATCTTCGTCTTATCCGGGCTGATTTCATGGAAAGAAGCCGGAGTGATTGAAAGCCCGTTTGTGGCAGTATTTTCGGAAATCGGCATACCTTACGCCGCAGATATTATGAACTTTGTTATTCTAACAGCCTTACTGTCCGTGGCAAATTCAGGCCTGTACGCCTCAACCCGTATGCTGTGGTCTTTAGCTAATGAAAACATGATCAGCTCCCGTTTTAAAAAAATCACAAAGAAAGGCATTCCTCTTAATGCCCTAATGATCAGCATGGCCGTATCCTGTTTATCTCTGATTTCAAGTATTGTGGCGCCCGGAACGGTATATGTGGTGCTGGTAGCGATTGCCGGATTTGCAGGTGTCGTTGTATGGATGAGCATCGCGATGTCGCAAATATTATTCCGGAAAAACTTCCTTAAAAAAGGGGGGAATGTAAACGATTTAATCTTTCGCACACCGCTTTATCCTCTCGTTCCCATCGCCGCTCTTATTTTATGTTTTGCTTCTTGTATAGGTCTCGCTTTTGATCCCAACCAGAGAATCGCACTCTTTTGCGGAATCCCGTGTATTCTCCTATGCTATCTCATCCACTTTTTCAGAAAAAGAACTCTCAATCAAACAAAAAAAGCCGGACAAGAAGAATATCCGGTTGATGAAATTCTTTAATAAAAACAGCACATCCCTTTCTAACCGGGATGTGCTGTTTGTCACTCTTATTCTGTAATCAACGTATGGATCAGCTTCGGTGCCTCTCCTTTTTCCGAAATCCGTATGTTTTCATAGATTTTCTCCGTCACTTGATCGACGTTCTCGCGGTTGGCATAGAGTGTTACCAGCGCTTCGCCTTTTTCAACCTTGTCGCCAACTTTTTTGCGGAGCATAATACCGACGGCCAGGTCGATTTCGTCTTCTTTTGTGGCGCGTCCTGCACCTAACAGCATCGCTGCGACACCAATCTCATCTGCGACAATTTCGGAGACAACGCCCGCTTCTTTCGCAGGAACGTCAATTTTGTAAGCAGCCTGCGGCAGTTTTGACGGATCATCAACAACTGAGCTGTCACCGCCTTGGTTTTTGAGAAAGTCTTTGAATTTTTCAAGGGCTTTGCCATTTTTCATGACTTCTATCAGTTTTTCTCTTGCTTCATCCAACGTAGCGGCTTTTTTCGCCAAGACGACCATTTGGCTTCCGAGTGTTAAGACAAGCTCGTTCAAATCCTCCGGTCCTTCGCCTTTAAGCGTGTCGATTGCCTCTTTGACTTCGAGCGCGTTTCCGATCGCAAGTCCGAGCGGCTGAGACATATCAGAGATAACAGCCATGGTTTGGCGGCCGACATTGTTACCGATCCGCACCATCGCTTTTGCGAGGTTCACCGCATCTTCATCCGTTTTCATGAATGCGCCTGCGCCAGTTTTGACATCAAGAACGATGGCATCAGCTCCGGCAGCGATTTTTTTACTCATGATTGAGCTGGCAATTAAAGGAATGGAATTAACTGTTCCAGTCACATCTCGAAGGGCATATAGTTTTTTATCAGCAGGTGTTAAATTGCCGCTTTGGCCGATGACGGCAACCTTGTCGCGATTCACAAGATTGATAAAGTCTTGTTTCGAAAGTTCCACGTGAAACCCTTCAATGGCTTCCAGTTTGTCAATTGTTCCTCCGGTATGTCCAAGACCGCGGCCAGACATTTTTGCGACTGGCACATCGAGCGCCGCGACAAGCGGTGCAAGCACAAGTGTTGTCGTGTCGCCGACGCCTCCTGTAGAGTGCTTGTCGACTTTAATGCCTTCAATGGCTGAGAGATCAATCGTTTCGCCAGAGTTAACCATCGCCATTGTTAAATCGGCGCGTTCCCGGTCTGTCATGTCTTGGAAGAAGATCGCCATGGCGAGCGCGCTTGCCTGATAATCAGGAATGCTTCCGTCCGTGTAACCATTGACGAAGAATTGAATTTCTTCCGAAGTGAGTTCTTTTCCGTTTTGTTTTTTTATGATGATATCTACCATTCTCATTGTAATCACCAGTCCTTTTCTATTAAGTTCAGTAAATCAGTCCGACAACGGTTGCTGTTAAGAAGCTGACGAGTGTAGCGCCAAATAATAATTTCAGGCCGAAGCGCGCCACGACATTTCCTTGTTTTTCATGGAGACCCTTTACAGCTCCGGCGATAATTCCGATGGATGAGAAGTTCGCGAATGACACAAGGAACACGGACACAATCGCCTGTGTACGGCCGCTGAAGTTTAAGCCATCCTGCGCAAGAGCCTGCATGGCAACAAACTCATTCGATACCATTTTGGTCGCCATAATGCTTCCGGCATTAACGGCTTCATTCCATGGGATACCGACGAGGAAAGCGAACGGCGCAAACACATATCCGAGCAATTCTTGGAAAGAAATACCGAGCACAGCGCTGAAAATGCCGTTGATCAACGCAATAATGGCTACAAATCCGATGAGCATCGCCGCTACGACAACCGCTACCTTGAATCCATCCATAATGTACTCGCCGAGCACTTCGAAGAAGGATTGTTTTTCTTCTTCCTGTACCTCAAGCATATCCTCTTCATCCGTTACTTCATAAGGATTAATGATTGACGCAATGATAAATCCGCCAAATAAATTCAATACAAGCGCCGTCACCACATATTCCGGTTTAAGCAGGGTCATGTAAGAGCCGACAATCGACATCGACACGGTCGACATTGCTGATGCACACAGTGTGTAAAGACGTTGCTTTGGCAGCAGGCCCAGTTGTTTTTTCAAGGAAATAAAAACTTCCGATTGACCCAAAATCGCTGAAGCGACAGCATTATAGGATTCAAGCTTCCCCATTCCGTTAACCTTGCTCAGAGCGAGCCCGATATATTTTACGATAAACGGAAGGATTCTCCAGTGCTGAAGAATTCCGATCAAAGCCGAAATAAACACGATCGGGAGGAGAACACTCATGAAGAACGAGTATTCCTTCACATTCACGAGACCGCCGAATACGAAGTTAACCCCTTCAGCAGCATATAACAACAGGTAACCAAACCCTTTTGCAAAGCCTCCTACGAGAAAGTTTCCGACACCCGTATTCAGGAGAATGTAGCCTAATATAAATTGAAGAATAATCATGACGATAATCGGACGATATTTCACTCTTTTTTTCCCGCTGCTTGCAAGCCAGGCAATCCCCAAAATCACAATTAAGCCGACGATCCCAATTAAGTACTTCATATGTTTTCTCCTTTATTTGTATTCGCTTACAAAAATGAATGCTCAGAATGAAGCTAAAGGATATGGCGGAAAGCTTGCCGCTTTCCGCTCATCGCAGCTTGAATTAATAGTTGTCTCCGTTATTTCCGTTATTTCCGTTCTCTCCGCTCACAATGGACACACCTGCACTCGCACCGATTCGGCTTGCTCCGGCTGCGGTCATTTGGTCAACGTCGGCTTTTGTTCTGATTCCTCCTGAGGCTTTTACGCCGATATCAGGGCCGACTGTTTTACGCATCAAAGCGATATCCTCTGCAGTTGCACCGCCTGTGGAGAAGCCTGTTGACGTCTTCACGAAATCCGCTCCTGCTTTTACCGCTAAACGGCACGCGCGCTCTTTTTCTTCATCAGTAAGAAGGCATGTTTCAATGATAACTTTTACGAGAGCTTTTCCGGCAGCCGCTTCGACGACACCGCGGATATCTGCTTCAACAAAGTCGTTTTCCCCATCTTTTAATGCGGCGATGTTAATCACCATGTCCACTTCTGTGGCTCCTTTTGAAATGGCATCCTTTGTTTCAAACGCTTTTGTTTCTGTTGTATTGGCGCCAAGCGGAAATCCGATAACCGTACAAACATCAACGCCGGTTCCTGCGAGTTCTTTTGCAGCTAACTGCACCCACGTCGGGTTCACGCAGACGGAGGCGAATTGATATTTCTTTGCTTCTTCTATCAATTTCACAATATCCGCTTTTTGTGTATGCGGTTTCAAAGCTGTATGATCAATTAGATTTGCAGTCATTTATCGCACTTCCTTTGTTTAAGATATTTTTAGCATAACTGACTTTTGAACATATGTAAATTGGTAAATGAAATTTTGTTCATATTTCACAAAACGGACGCATTATTGGTCTGCCAGCGCCTTTGCTGTGTGTTGGTCGATGATCAGCACATTGGCATATTTGCCTGTCAAAGCCCCGTGAATCGCGGCGATTTTTCTATTTCCGCCCGCTACAAGAATGGATCGTTCCTTGAGCCTCAAGTCAGCCAATTGTACACCGATTGTCCTGTCATTTATGGCGCTGCTGCAAATGTCCCCGTTCGCGTCAAAGAAACGAGAACAAATATCTCCGACGCCAAGCTTTTTGAGAAGCGCTTTTTCCTCTTCATTAAAATAGCCGAGCCTGAATAACAAGGCCTCATCCCGAACGGTTCCCACTGTAAACAGGGCGACGTTCGCCTGCTTGCCCATTTCAATAATCCGTTCAATATGGCGGTCTTTTTCCACCATTTTTTTGACCTCGGCGTTATCAAACACAACCGGCAGCGGCAAATATCTCGGCATCGTCTGCAAAGCCTCGGCAAAGAGCTGAATCGTTTCAGATGAGTATGTATTCACACGGGAATGGCTGATTCCGCCTTTCAGCTGAACGACCTCAACACCTTTCACATGCTTAGGCTGCATGTTTTGCGCGATCTGATACATGGTGGTTCCCCAGCTGACGCCGACGATGTCGCCGTCTTTAATCACGTCATGCATATATTCTGCACCGTAATGGCTCAGGTAATGTGTAATGGTCCTGTAGTCAGCCGTAGGAGAAAACACAACATGCGCTTCCAGCAATCCATACTTCTCCTCCAGCATCGTGCCGAGCGCGTCCAGGTCCTCAAACGGGTCCAATACACGAATTTGGACGTATCCTTTTTCTTTCGCATATTGCAGCAATCGGGAGACAGTAGGCCTTGAAATGTTAAGCTGCTCGGCGATTTGCTGCTGGCTATAATCCGACTGATAGTAGAGCCGGGCCGCTTCTATGCTTAATTGTTGTTTATCCCGGTCCATTCCGCACCTCCTCTACTCCTATTGTATAGTTACGCATGTCAGTATTCCAGCTGATCTTTTTTGTAGAAGTTTAATGTCTGCAGTCATCATAGCAAATCATCCATATAAAAAAAACCTCAGCCGAAGCGGAGAGGTTTTGTTCTTATTGATTGAAGTCCATATATTGATATCTCCCTTTCATCATTCCGTAAATTCCGTATAAAATAAGCCCGCCGGCAAGAAGTCCGAGGATCACTCTGCCATGCGGCTGCGACGCCAGCTCAGCAAGTGCCCCGTCGAATCCTTTTGTATCGTCGGGGTCAGAAGTGATGGCTGTTTTGATAAGGAAGAAGCCTATCGCGCTAAAAATGATACCGCGCGCCATATTGCCGGCACGCCCTGTATTTCTGGCAATCCGTTTTTCTTGTTCATTCATTTTTGAGGTTTGGAAATCACGCATAAAACCGGCACGGACGCCATTCACAAACTGGACAATGCCATAAATGATAAACCCCGCACCTGCCAGGCCGACAAGCCATTGACCAAACGGCTGGGCTAATAGATAGGCAGACCATGTTTGTTCTGAACTGCTGCCGTCACCTCGGTCAAACGCAAATCGCAGGGCATTCCAGGCAATGGACCCGTATATGACGGCGCTGATGATATTTCCGGTTCGCCGGGAAAGACCGCGTTTCCCTTTACCGTGGCCTTCCGAATCTTTAAATGCGCTCAGCAGCATCCAGATGACAAACCCAATCAATCCAATACCGATCAGCCAAAGCAAGACCGATCCAAACGGCATACGCGCCAAAGATTGAAGCGCTCCGGCGGAATCCTCCGTGTCACCGCCGGCACCGATGGCAGCCATAAAGGCCAGAATGCCGAGCAAGATAAATACACCTCCGAATGAAAAATAGCCAATCCTTCCAAAACGCATTACCCAAGGCTTTGACTCATCCTTCACTTTCGAAGCGCCCTGCTTTGTTTTTTCTTTCGCATTCATGATCATCCAACCCTCTTTTCTCGGAAACTTGCTTACTAAGTTACTTATTCATTCCCGATTGACCGGAGTTGAAACCGTTTTTCGCACTGGCCCGCAGCGTCTTAATCCAGACGTGTCTGATTTCTCTGGTTTTTGTGCGCTTTCACTTGTTAAAAACAAAAAGACTGTCCCGGAATGGCTGACAGTCTCACCTTTGACCGAGAGAGGCACCGCTTCTATTTTCATTCTTTTGAGCTGGATATGACGGGGTCGCCCAGGCTGCGGCTGCGACCGCCGATATACCTCCGGCTAATTTTCCAATGATCATTGCAATTGCCATTTCTTTCTTCATCGCCGCCACAAAACCAAGATGGCTGCCCAGTACAAATGCGCCGCTCACGGCGAAAGCCACATTGATGACTTTTCCTCTCGGACTCATCTTTTTTACTAGCATCAGCATCGGAATATGATGGGCCAGAGAAGCGACCAGACCCGCAGTTGCCGCCTGATCCAGTTTCAAAAGACTCCCCATTTTCCCAAGCGGCTTGTCGAACGTTTTCGTTATAAAGGCAACCATCGGGAAAGCCCCTGACAGAACAATGGCGATGGTGCCTACAGTATGTATGCCGGTCTCGATTTTTGTCATATGGGGAATCAATACAATACCCGTCAATGTCTCAATCGAGATTGCAGCAAGTCCGATGATCGCCGCGATGCCAACGGCCTTGCCGAATACATGAAATATCCGGATCACGTATTCAGGAAACCGCCATAACCCGAAAGCAATGACAGCAGAAAAAGCAATCGGGATGATCAAATTTTTTAGAATCAAACCGATATCAAAACCGGCCGCTAATCCGCCGATGAAGCACCCAATCGGTACTGTACTTATCCCAATCAAAATTCCTTTCGCAAAGTACGGATGGTCCTCTTTTTCTATGATACCGAGGGCAACCGGGATCGTGAATACAATCGCCGGCCCCATCATCGTCCCTAGAAATACCCATGAAAACACGCCTGCGTCCGGATCTTTCGCCATTTCTTCTGCCAGCGCATAGCCTCCCATATCAATGGCCAAAATCGTGTTGGCGAAGGATGCCGGGTCTGCCCCAATGGCTAAATAGACTGGAGACACAACAGGAATCAGCACAGCGGCAAGCACGGGCGCCAGCGACACGATCCCGACCATGGACAGCGCAAGCGGCCCCATTGCCATAAACCCTTCTGCAAACGGTTTTCCAAGTCCCCATTTGTTGTCCAAACAATGATCGGCGGCTCCGAGAAAAAGAAATACAGCCAGAATGAATATCACCACATCATTAACAGTCATGGTTTCTCCTTTTTAATACGACTGGTTCGTTTTATCATGCAAGGTGAAGAAATGGTACAGCGCACCATACAAGTTCGCATCGTTTTGAAAGCGGCATGGCACGATTTTCGGAATGATCGTGTGCATGGGGTTTTGGGCTGCGATTTCTTGTAACGCCCAGTTCAGTTTCTCAATAAGAGCAGGCTGGGCGCTGATGCCGCCGCCGATAGCCACAACCGACGGATCAATGATATATTGCAGGTTGTATATTTGCGCTGCAAGCTCCAGACAGTACGTCTCAAATATCGCAAGAGCCTCTTGATCTCCGGCAAGGATATCGGCAAACACCTGCTCACCGTCAGAATCCTCTTTGGCAATGCCTTTCTTTGCCGCGATCCGCTGAATCATGGAGACAGCAGAGCACGTCTGTCCGAGAAAAACCGCTTTCTGATGATGGGAATGGAACTGGTTCATGATATAGCTCACTTCCCCCGCCAGCAGATGGCTACCCCTATATAATTCTCCCCCGATGATGATGCCGCCGCCGACACCGCTGCCGAGGACCAACACAACAGCATTGCCCGCGTGCTTTACACTTCCGAGCCAGAGCTCCGCCAGCGCCGCACATTTTCCGTCATTCTCAACTGCCGCGGAGATGCCGAATTTGCTTTCTAGCGTTTCCGCCAAATTTACCTCGTGCAGACATGGCACTAAACCGCCATAATAAATCATGCCTTTCTTTGTATCGACCATGCCGGGACAGCTTACCGCAATCCCTTTGATTTGTTTTTTCAGCGGTTCAATGACCGAAAATAAGCATGTTAAAAGATCATTCAGGCTTTTTTTCGGTGTCGGGCGCTTTGCTTTTGAGATAATGGTTCCGGCTGAATCCATCACCGCGTGTTTGATAAATGTTCCGCCAATATCGAATACTAGGTACATAACCGGATGCTCCTAAAGTCGTATTTTTGTATGTTAAACATTCGACAGCTACAGAAAATAGCCTGCAAATTTGCTCCTTAAAAAAAGCTGACCCCGCATACATACGGGAGTCAGCTTTTTAATTAAGCTCTTGAATACTCTCCTCCGCTTTAGCTGAAAACACTTTTGGTTCAGCACGGTCGAGGTCCTCATGATATAAACATACTTTATGGATTTGGCGATTGTCATAGTGATGAAAGTAATAATTCCCTGTGTCATTACACATCACAGAAGTATATTGTGTGTAATCTATTTCGCCATCATCGGTAATAACCGCGCCTTTTGGAATATTCATATTCGCCAAGATGTGAAAAGCAGATGATACCCCCTCCGTTTCACTGGCTGCCGGCTCCAAATGCTCTTTCAGAAAAACGGCTCTGACAAAACGGGAAGGCGGTGTGTAATCACCAGGCAGCCCTGAAGTTCCTGACCCTTGGCCAAACGCGGACAACGTCATTCCGCCCATCACTTTGCTTTCTAATTGTTTCGGTCTGACTCCGATATAATGGCGCAGGTTGGTCACATGCCATGGAAAGTCAGGGCTGTTGGTCATCACACCCGGCTTATTGTCATGGACTTGTATTCCATCTGCTGTCGGTTCGATTGTCAGGCTGCGTCCCGTACGGTCTGATAAAATCCAGTGAAGCGGTAAAACGATACCCAATAAATCTAATTTCTTTTTAACGATTGTCAATGTGGCTATCTTTTCTTTTACCTCTTCCAAAGACGCACAGCTTGATAACACCCATGTAACGAACTCATGCGGTGCAATATGTGAGGAACCTTCCTGAGTCATTTCCCCGTATTCCGCATAACCCGGAAAATAAAGCGTCGCACATGATAAACCCTTTTCATTCACACCGTCTGCAAATAAGATATTCCCAAGATTTCTCCCCATACCGATAAACGCGTATTGCGTCTTATGCTGCTTGCCATCAGCTTCACTTTTCCAGCTGTATTGACGCGGATAAAGCATCACGTCTGTGCCAAGCTGAAAGGCAAAATCCATCGTTCTGGCTAATAAGTGGTTCCCGTCAGCAGTTTTCAATGTAAGACTTGTACACATATGATCCATCCCCTTTTTGCGTAATGTTTTCGGCTTGCAATACTACACTTGGTAAACTAATTATTTTACCAGCATAACGAATGTCGGGCATTTTAGTCAAAAGATTCAGTCAGACATTGGCACATTCTGCAAAAATATCAATGCTGCTGATTCTATATTTATGTGCTGACTTGAAGAGACAGAAGAAGATTCAAGCTTCAATGGCGAATGTACTGCTCTGAATTGTTTTCCAAAAATGAAAGGACAAGGAGACTCATTTATGAGAAAAACGAGTGTTTTATTCATTTTGGCAAAAAGCGAAGCGGCTCCATTTAATGGCATTTATGTGATCAATCACTTGGTCCTTCCGTTCAAATTGACGGAGCAGCTGAGAAAGAAATATTAGTCTCCATTCCCCAAAGAGGCTTGCAGGTCATTACTGATCGAACAGGGACAATGAAACCAAGATAACGAAAAAAATCCAGCCCTTCACGCGGCTGGATTTTTCATTTCATTATTTTTTGAGAACGAGTTCATGTATCGCATACGCCACGCCATGTTCATTATTGGAACGAGTTTGAAAGTCCGCAGCCTCTCTCACTTCCGGAATCGCGTTTGCCATGGCAACGCCGCAGCCGGCCCATTCAATCATCGTTAAATCATTGCCGTTGTCCCCTATACTCATGACCTCTTGCTGCTCAATGCCCAGCAGTTTCGCCAGCTGCCGAACGGCATTTCCTTTGCTGGCTTCAGGGTGAAGAATTTCATAGAAGAACGGCGCGCTTTTGACCATTGTATATTTTTCTTTCACATCTTCCGGTATAGATGAAATCACATGACTTAGATTCTCAGGCTTATCAATATACATCACTTTCGGGATGACGATATCTTCTGATATTTCCTCGATCTTGCGATAATGAAGCGGCACCTGTGTCACATATGACTCATATACCGTATATTCGCTGATATCACGGTTAGGTGTATACAAGCGAGATGAGTCAAAGAAATGCATCGGTGTATTCAGCTCTAAGCTAAGCTCATATAAGGATTTGAGATCATCATATCCCAGAGACAGCTCATTTACGACTTCATTTGTATGCGTATTTTGCACAAGCGCTCCGTTATAGGCAATCACGTAGTCGCCTTCTTCAATTAAATTCAATTCATCCAGGTATCTGCGTACGCCTCCGATAGGCCGGCCGGTGCAAAGTACAATTTTTACCCCTTCGGCTTTTGCAGCCTGTAATGCGTCACAGACTTCCGCTGACACTTCATGATGATCATTCAGTAATGTTCCATCCATATCAATTGCGATTAATTTGTACATCTTGCATCTCCTTTGTGTCTTTTTCAGACCATAGTCTCATCATATCTCTTTTTCTTTTTGATATTCAACTTAAACAAATGACTTTCTCCGTCTTTTCTTCATTTGCCTGACTTGTTTTCTGACAGGTATGCGGTTTCTCCTCTTTCTGCCTGTCTCCGTTTCGCTGCTGTCTGCTTTTTTCTGTTTCATCAGCATAAAACCGCCAGCCAAGAAAGGGATTCCCGTTATATTCATACACGCAAGCTTAACGCCCATCGCCGTTATAAAGTAAGCCCATGATGAATATGGATTCCGCCTGATCATCACATAAGCCGCGATCTCTAAAACGATAAATACAGCATTAAGCGATAAATAAAAGATTAGGAATGCAAACATAAAAAACAGCACGTAATTAACCATTGCACCCGAATAAACCAATGAGCGCATCATCTGCATAAACGAAAAAGACTGCATCGAACCGTTGATGACATTCGGATTATAGATTGTAAAGTGCCCGAATGAATTTTCAATTTTTAAAAATGCCCATAATACAGAAAACCACTGAATAATATGTAGAATAACGCCTGTTAAAACCAGTCGGTCAGCTGCTTTATTTCTCATTTTTGTCCCTCCTTGCCGTCAGGCGATTTGACTCTTTTCATCGTTTTTGTTTCTCCATTTTGAATCCAAATTAACGTGTCGTTTTCTCCCCTTTTCAAAGTGCTTTTGAGAGGATAATAAGCACCGAGGTATTGGATCTCGATAGAACCGTCTGTGCTTTGGGAGATCACCTTGTATGCCATGAAGGGCAATTGCACCTCTCCTCTTCCTTCAATGACTTCTTTTTCAAGCACTTGGTCTTTCGTAAATGTGACAGTGGCTGCTTTCACACCGTCCATAGGTCCCGGCTCCAGCCCCTCATCCCAAGTTCCATAATAAAAAGGCGTCTCGTCCTCTTTCTTCTGCTGGCAGCCTGACACCAACACACATGCAACAATCAACAGCAGGATGGCAAGTCCTTTGCCATGCTTATTTTGATTCCTCAATTTATCACCATCCTCTAAAAAAACTTTATTACACCCCAGTTTTTGGGCGAATGCCGTGGCACTATGCCAATGACTACATAAGGTATAAGGAAATCACCCACATTTTAATTCCCAAGGAGAATGATTACATGAACCCTTATCAATATTACGGCCCGCAGTTCCCCCAGGAAAATTACTACGGCCAATATGAATACAATCCTCACGAACAGCAAGACCTTTATGAGCCATTTCAAAGCGACAGACAGCCGTCAGCGCTGGAAAGAAGAGTGGCTGCGCTGGAAAGGCAGAACCAACAGCAGACAAGAGAATTAACCCGCCTGACAAATGAGGACCGTCGCCAAAATCGGGAAATTGCGCGGATGAACGAGCAGATCAGCCAATTGAGCCAAGGCATTGAACGCCATACACGCCGCTTAAACAGACTCAATCAGCGTCTGCGCGCAGTCGAAAACAGACTGAATATCCCATTCACTCCGGGTGAAGGCGGGTTCTAAATATGATGTAAAAGAGGAATACGATTCTCCAAACCCGTTGTGAGCGTCGTATTCCAAAATCGTTTTTGATGAAAAGGACCAATCGCCGATACGTATGCTGACGGATCGGTTACATACATTTCTGCCGCTCATGTTGTATAAAAAGGATGTTTACAAGTATACAATCTTTTACTAATTCCTTCAAAAGAAGAAGGGGACAGATCAACAAAAGGGAAATAATTGAATTTACTCTTTAAGCGAATTTCTTTCCGATCAAGTCACATCATAATATTGACAATTACAAGATAAATGTCAATTGATCAATTGGAGGATTTTTTTCTTATGCATAATACACAACATGGTTTACAACAGCTTAACCAGTGCCGCCAAACGGCACAGCAGCTCATCCAGCAAACACAGCAAAGCAGCAATCAATATCGTCAAATGCTTCATCAGGAGCAGCAAAACATTCAAATGCTGCAGCAAATCCTAACACATGAACAACAAGCTGCCCACACCATTCAGCAAGCGCTGCAAGGCCATGACTTGGCCATTCAAAAATGCCAGCAGATCGTCAACATGTGCAACCAAATGCAGCAGGAGCTGAACGGACAAAAATCTGTGATGCATACAAATGTATCATCACTTCCATTCGGGCAAAACACGCCATTTCAGCAGCAGTCTTTCCAACAGTAGCACATACAAAAAAGCGGCATAGATATCACTATGCCGCTTTTTCCTATTTACTTTTCAAATTTTGACTTTACTTCTTTTGGCATGTCATCAAGCTGAACTTCTTCCCAAGTCTTTACATATTTTCCTTTTGTATCTACTTTTAAATAGGCGTTCTTACGAAGATCTCCTCCGGCAAAGAAGGTGACTTCATCTTTTTTGCCGGACTTGTTGTATCCATCTAACGTATATTCAGTACCGCCTTGGCTAAGATGTTTGCCATCTCGGTTAATCTGTACATACATATCTTGTTTTGAAATGAGTGGATTGTATCTGTCTGTAAACTCATTATGGACGAAGAGAAAGCCGCAGATTGCCGCAACAGCCCCCAAGGCCACAACGATCGTCAGTACTTTTTTCATTTTATGATCACCTTTACTTTATCGTTAAAAATCCTTTTATTTTTTTCAGGTAGCTTGTCCGAACCATCAGGAAGAATAAAATTTGAAAAGCCAAGAATCCTCCGATCGTCATAAACAGCGGCTTCATCACATCAGAGAAGCCATCTACCTCCAACGTTTTCATGGCAAACAGCGTATGGAGAACAGCGACAGCAAACGGGAAAAAGAATAAGATCGCTAATTGAATCGTTACGCTCTGTGACATCTCTTTTTCACTCAGACCGATTTTCGCCAATGAACGATAACGCTGCTGGTCTTCCTCTAAGTCAGTAAACAAGCGGAAGTACAAAAAGCTTCCAGCCGCAGTAAAGAAGACAATAGCGATGAACAGTCCGATAAATAAACTCAAGCTTGGCAGCTGCACTGTGACATAATACGTCTCGGCCTTTGTTGCAAAATCAAAGTTAACATCCGAATAATCTCCGTAAAACCTGTTTTTCATTGATTGGCTGATACCCAGACTGTCTTTCCAGCCGTCAAATTTGTAACCGAATAACTTTGTGCTCTCCCCTAGTTTTTCCAGATCATTGTAGGTTTTTTCGTTTACTGCAATGATGCTGTTAATTGAGATAAGAGGGTCTTTCACCTCTTTTACCGTCAGCTTTTGATTCGAAAGCTTCTGCTTCTGATTGAGCAGGTTCAATTGATGCGGCACTTCGTTTTTCGAATTCGCCTCGTAAGTGTTCGGGAAATAAATACCCTCGCCGTCTTTCAGTTTGTCCAAACTGATGTTGAAGTGTTTTGCTAACTTCGTTTCATCCATCATGATGACTGGAGGAAAGCTATCCCCTTGCTTATAACGAATGTAAGAGGATTTTATATCTTCTCTTGCATATTGAAAATGGCCCTTTTCCAGATTATGTTCAATCTCTTGCAGATGGGTTTGTTCTTTCTTATTGCCGCCAAAAGATAAATACTCCATTTCATAAGCTGAATCCATTGAGCCGACAGTGGATTTGTACTTCACCAAAACCCCTGTGGCTGTAAACGCAACAGCTGAGATGATACTCACCATAAAAAACAGGCGGGCATTATCTTTTAACCGGTATACAAGATCAGAAATCCAAATGACATTTTTCCCGCGCAAATAAAAGGTTTTCCACTTTTTCAAAGCGCGTAAAATCCAAATGCTGCTCTGGCTGAAGAAAAAATAAGTGCCAATGATGGTTAGCAGCAAAATAATTACAGGCTCGAGACCGTGAACATTACCTTTTACCACCATGCCGTATCCGGCACCAAGACACGCGATGCCAAAAATCGACAAGATGATAGACGGCTTTGGCTCAGGTTTGATCTTTTCGGTACCCTTAATCAGTTTAATAATCGTTTTTGATCTGATGAAAAAGATCGTGATTTGCGATAAAAGGAAAAACAAGGGCAGAAATACACCAACCGTAATGCCCAGTGCTTTCCAAGGCATATATAACGGCAAAGCTTCCATTTCTAAAATATAAGCACCGATTGTAAAAAACGTTTTTGAGAAGATCAGACCGCCGATAATTCCGGCAATGACCGACAGGGCGCCGATGATCATGTTTTCCGCTGTAACCAGCACTCTGAGCTGCCCCGGCGTGATACCCTGAATCAACAGGATGCCGAATTCTTTATTTCTTGATTTCAAAAAGGCGTTTATGGAATACAGAACAAATAAGATAGAAAAAACAAAAATCATCCATTCGGCTGCGGTTAAGCCCTTTTTGGCAATGTTATTCAGATATCCTTCTTTTAGAGCCGGATGGAAAAGAAACATGGCAAAGGTAAAGAATATCAATACGGAAAAGGCACTGCTCAAAAAGAACGCCAGATAAGCCCTTTTGTTCCGTGTGACATTTTTATAAGCGAACTGAAGAAAGGTCATTTGCGTTTCCTCCCAGCATAGACAGCACATCTAGGATTTGTTCATAAAATACTTGGCGGTTTTCGCCGCGGTAAATTTCGTTAAATAGTGCTCCGTCTTTAATAAAAATCACGCGCTGGCAATAGCTTGCCGCTACAGGGTCATGGGTGACCAGTAAGGCTGTGATATTGTCGTTTTGATTCAGGCTTTGCATCGTCTCCATAACATCCTTTGAAGCTTTGGAATCAAGGTTCCCTGTCGGCTCATCAGCCAGAATCAGGGACGGTTTATGAATGACCGCTCTCGCAATGGCTGCCCGCTGGCGCTGTCCTCCCGATACTTCAAAAGAGCGCTTATTCAAAAGCGTTTCAATTCCCAGTTTTTCAGCAATTTCCTGCAATTTCTTTTCCATGACGGACGGCGCTTCTTTTTCAAGCGTTAACGGCAGCATAATATTTTCGCCTATCGTTAACGTATCAAGAAGGTTGAAATCTTGGAATACAAATCCCAATTGCCTGCGGCGGAAATGGGCAAGCTTTGTCCGTTTCAGAAGATGCGGGTTCTCGCCCTGAATCAGGATATCACCGGAATCCGGACGGTCAATCGTTGAAATGATGTTTAAGAGTGTTGTTTTCCCGGAACCTGATGGCCCCATAACCGCCGTGAAACCCCCTTCTTCAACTGAAAACGATATTTGTTTTAAAGCTTGATGGGACACTTGTCCTTTATAGGTTTTATTTATATGTTTGACCTCGAGCATATTCGCCATGAGAATCCTCCTTATGTTTATTCTTAGTGTGCAGCGGCATCATAAAAAATCCCCCTGCTAAGCTGTTTCGTAAACAAATCTTATCAAGGGGGATGAAAATGTGCTATGTCGTTTTCTTAATGTAACCTTACACTTTTGTAAGGAATATAAATTGAACCGCCGTTCCCTTTCCGGGAGCAGAGCTGATCTCCACTTCATGATTCAGTTTCCCTGTAATCTCTTTGACAAGGTAAAGCCCTATGCCCGTTGATTCTTGGAAGCGCCGTCCGTTTTCGCCGGTATAGTAGGGATCAAACACCCGCTTTAGATCCTGAGAAGGAATCCCGACACCATGATCTCTAATCTCCAATACCGTTTTGTCTTCACGCCGGAAGATCTTCAGCTCCAGCCGGTCACTCACTCCCGACGAATATTTCACCGCGTTTGTAATCACCTGGCCGATTGCGAACCTCAGCCATTTGGCATCCGTATAAATCATGTCATCCGCCTGTATATGGGTTTTAGGATAAACACGATGCTGAATAAAATACCTTTTATAGTTTTGAATGACGGATTGGAGAATGTCGGATAACGAGACCGCCTCTATTTTGAAATCCCTTTCGAACAGATCAAGCCTAGACGAGTAGAGCAGCGTTTCCAGCCCATACTCAATCTGCCGGACCTCTTTTTTAATTTGCTCAAAAATAGGCTCGTCCTCTTCCTGAATGATTAAATTAATGACAGAAAGCGGCGTTTTCACTTGATGCACCCATTGGTTCATATACGTCACCCGTGCTTCCAGCTTGGCTTCTGTTTCATGAAGCTTCTGATGCTGCAAATGGCTCATCTCCATCTGCTTTTCATAAAGCTCTGCACAAAACACCGATGAACCGAGATAAGGAACGTCTGTATCCTTTTGATGAGTGCCGATCCATTGATAGACGCCCCGGTCTTGGTACCAGCGATACACCAAATACCCTGCCAAAATCAGCAGCTGCACGCCTAATATATAAAAAAGATGAGAAAAAGAATGAAGACCCGCAAACCAATAGTAAAAAAACACAAAGAAGCCTTGAACGAGAAAAAGCAGGATTAACACCGCGTGTGCATGTAAAAACAACTTCATGATCCAGCCCTCAGCTGATACCCTTCGCCGCGCACGGATTCTATAGAAATCGGCACATGGAGATCGCGCAGTTTTTTACGCAGCCGGGTAATGTACACATTTAGTGTATTGTCATCAACAAAAATGTCAGTGTCCCATGTTTTTTCCATTAACCGGTCTCTTCCCGTTACCTTTTCTCCTCTTTCCAACAGCACCTCAAGCAGCTTGCTTTCCTTTTTTGACAGCTCGCATTTTTGGTCTTGATAACGCAATTCAAACCGTTCTACAAAGAGCTGTACGCCCTCGTATTCCAACACTTTTTCCCCTTGTTTTGCCGCGTACTCTCCGTAAGCCCTGCGAATCTGGCTTTTGATTTTCGCCAAAACAATATCATAGGAAAACGGTTTTTCTATATAATCATCTCCGCCATTTTCAATCGCCATCACCTGATCCATCTCTCCGCTTCTGGCCGATATAAAAATAATCGGACTGGTCGAATGCTGGCGGATCTGGCGGCACCAGTAATATCCGTCATACGATGGCAAATTGATATCAAGCAGCACCACGTCCGGTTTTTCCCGCAAAAACAGGTCCAAGACAGATGTGAAATCAGATGTCACCACCGTTTGATATCCGTATTTCTCCAGATAATTCTGCAATAGCGACCGAATGTCTTCACTGTCTTCTACAATCATCACTTTCTTCATATGACACACTCCCAACCTGTATAGACGGCCTTGTCAGAGACGCCGAAGTACTTCTATTAATGATCCCATCATAATGGTTCAAGGACTGTTGAAGCAACACAAAGTAAGCGGGCCTTCACAAGTAAGGACCCGCTTCTTATTGTTAATGATGGTCATGTCGAATATGTATATCTTCAATAGGCTGTTTTGGTGCATTAAATTTGCTCTCGGCTTCACTTCTTGCCGCCGCAAATTCCCGCGCCTCCACATGATCTTTATACACGTCGAGCTGAATTAAGTACAGCGGGCGCGCTTTGAACCCGTGAATAATTGTCACCGCCCACAAAGGGAGCACAATGATAAGCCCCGGGGTATCGGGAAGCACAAAGCCAAACGCAAATAGTAAAAAATAAATGATTCCATACATAATCCAGTTTCTATTTCTCACCTTAATGCCAATAAATAAAAAGGCGAAAAAACTGGTAATGGCAAAAGGCATAAAAATAAACAGCATCCACCAGCTATTCAGCCATTCCCACGTTGCTCCTCGTTTGGTTATCCCCATATTTTACTCCTCCTTTCTTCCTATAATAATGGAAAGAACAAAGCACGTCATCTTCATTTCTTGCGTAACTGGAAAAGTTCCCGCCGCCTTAAAAATAGTGATAGACGGAGAAGGGGTTTCTTGCTATATTAATAGTTGATAATGATTATCATTATTACTCAATCGGAATACATAATAGGGAGGTTCTTTATGAGAAAGAACACATTAGTTATAGGCATGCTGGTTCTTCTGCTTTTGTTTGTCAGCGCTTGTAGCGGCTCAGCTTCAAAAGAAAGCACGGGCGGTTCAGCTTCCGGCAAAGAAAAGACAGAAATGAGAACATATAAATCAACAAAAGAGAACGTCAAAATCCCCGTACATCCGAAGCGTATCGTCACTGATTTTTATGCTGGCGAATTTTTCTCAGTCGGCGCAAATGTCGTCGGGTCCGGGTCTTGGTCATTTGATAATCCATTTTTGAAAACTCAGATGAAAGATGTAAAAGATATCGGTGATCCGATCAGTGTTGAAAAGGTGATGGAGCTTCAGCCGGACTTGATTGTCGTTATGAATGATAAGAATGTTGATAAATTAAAGAAAATCGCTCCAACTGTGGTCGTTCCTTATAACACCGCCAAAAATGTAGAAGATACAGTCGAGCTGTTCGGTGATATTGCCGGAGCAAAGAATGAAGCCAAGTCATTTATGGCCGATTTCAACAAAAAGGCGGCGGCTGCCAAGAAGAAGATCGCAGGCGTGATTGACAAAGATGCCACGTTCGGCCTTTACGAAAACACAGATAAAGGCGAATTCTGGGCCTTCAACGACAACGCCGGGCGAGGCGGACAAGCGATATACAATGCGCTTGGCTTAAAAGCCCCTAAAAAGATTGAACAAGATATCATGAAAACGGGAGAAATGAAACAGCTCTCTCAAGAAGTCATCCCTGAATACGCCGCTGATTATATGTTTATCACGGACTACAATCCGAAAGGCGAAAGCAAAACACTCGACAAGCTAAAAGAATCGTCCATTTGGAAAAACCTCGATGCCGTGAAAAAGAATCGAGTGTTTATTAATGATTTTGATACGTACTACCCGTACGATCCGATTTCGGTCAGCAAACAGGTTGATTTAATTGCTGATATGCTTGTGAAGCGCGAGAAGGAAAATCAGAAGTAAAAAAGAGGGCACGCACCTTCTCAGATGATATTGCTGAGAAGGTGTTTTTTTCGTAAAAAGAAAACACTCACCAATTCATAGTGAGTGCGATGTATAGCGACGCTGTTCGTTTTTTTAATGTTTTAACCCACTTGTTGCTTTGCCGCTTTATTTGAAGAGCCAAATTCTCTCATTTTGCTTTTGACTGTTTCCATAACGGCATGAACCCCGGGAGCCAGAATGACACGCGGTTCGTAAAAGTCCGTGTTCTTGTTAAACATGTTACGTGTCTCTTCCGTCCAAGCCACCATACATTCAGTATTAATATTAATCTTTGCATGTCCGAGCTGGATGGCTTTTGTGATTTGATCTCTTGGAATGCCGGATGCTCCATGAAGAACAAGCGGAACGTCCGTTACCTTGGCGATCTCCTCCATTTCCTTAAATCCAAGCTTCGGCTCTCCCTGATACTTTCCATGCACGGAGCCGAGCGCCGCTGCCAATGCATCGATATTGGTTTCTTTCACAAGTCGCTCACATTCATGGATATCTGCGTATTTCACCCCGCCAATGAGACCGTCTTCCATACCGCCGACCGTACCGACCTCTGCTTCAACCGACACATTGTGCAGGCGGGCATACTCAACGACTTCTCTTGTCATGGCGATATTCTCATCAATTGAAGAATGAGAGCCGTCAATCATCACCGAACTAAAACCGGCGTCAATCGCTTTTTTACACCGCTCCGCACTGCTTCCGTGATCAAGATGCAATGCAACAGGGACCGTTATCGACAACTCTTCCATTAACGCATGGACCATAGCGGAAATCGTATGAAATCCGCCTAAGTAATCTACTAACCGATCAGACGCCGCAGCGATCACAGGAGATTGTTCTTCTTCCGCCGCTTGTAAAATCGCCTTTGTCCATTGAAGGCCGTTGATATTAAATTGCCCGACTGCGTACTGGCTGCGCTTTGCTTCTGCCAGCAGGTTCTTCATGGGTACTAAAGCCACGTTCACCCCTCCTATCTCACTTTACATCTTGAAGTATTTTGACACGGCACCAACCGTTGTTTCTTTTGCCATCTTAATGGTTTCCTCTGCACTTAGCTTATAATATTCCGGTCTGAACAGCTCAACAGATACAACGTCTGAAAAGCCGATTTCTTTTAAAGCGGATAAGTGGGCGTCCAGATCAATAGCCCCTTGGCCCGGCCATACGCGATCTTCATCCGTTAAGAAACCGATCGGGAAATCTTCCGTATCGTCAATATGATAAATAAAGATTTTCTTGCCGTCTGCTTGCTTTAAGCTTTCGATATTTGAACCCATCGCATGGAAGTGGAAGCTGTCAAGGACAAGCCCGACATTGTCGCGGCTGACAGTATTGATGATGTCATACGCCTGTTCAAACGTATTGACTGTACATTGCGGATGTCCGACAAACTCAAGGGCGATTTTAACGCCGTACGGTTCGGCGATATCAGAAAGCTCAGTCAGAACCTCTACACAGCTCTTTTTGATCTCTTCTTTTAAGATTTTCTGCTCTGTCACAAGCGGAACGGCCACTACATATTTCACACCGAGGGTTTTGCACGTTTCCATCATGCCCTTAAATTCCTCAATGATGTCTTTGTAGCCCTTTTCATCACGGTTGTTGAAGAAGACTAGAGCGTTTAACGCAAGCGGTTTGATATGATGTGTTTGGAAAAATTCAGCCAGATCTGATAATGAATGATCTTTTAAGTACTCCGGCAGCTTATCCATCGTACGGATTTCAATATAATCATAGCCATGCTTTTCGCATAGCTCTAAGTCTTGTGCGAGATTTGAGTTCTCTAATGTCGTGGCTTCATTAAAGCATAGTTTCATTTTTGCAATTCTCCTATCTTGGTTGATATATGAAGGAAGTTCGGCAGGATGGCTGTTCGCCTCACCCCGCCGAACTCCAATGCTCAGCTTATGCCAGACCTAATTCTTCTTTCATTTTCCGAAGCATCAATCGGCTTGATTCATCCGCTCTTTCGTCGACCCAAGCAAACACGGCATTCGTCGCAATTCCGTCGAACTTCATCTCTCTCAGCTTTCTGAAAATCGTATCAAAATCAACCTCGCCCTGACCAATGTCCAAATGCTGGTGAACCGTTACTTTCGCGTCAGGCGGATTGACGATGTAGCGCAGGCCATGAGCCGCTTTATGATTAAAAGTATCTGCAAATAAAACATGTGTGAGGCGGTCGCCGGCTTCGTCAAACATGGTCGCGATATCGCCTTTGCCGTCATCATAGAAGAACGTATGCGCAGTCGAGTAGACAAGGTTGATCCAAACCCGGTCAAGCGCGCGGATCATATCCATTGCCCCTTTGTGCGTTTCGATAAAATCGTATGGATGGGCTTGAAGATTGAGTTTAATGCCTTCTTTTTCAAAGATGGGCAGGAGCTCATCCATGGATTTAATAAATTTTTCTTCACTTGTTAAAGGATCATATTTTGAACCGCTGAATTCGCTGTTCATTAAATCCACTTCCAATTCAACCGCAATTTCGATCGCCCTTTTCCAATTGCGCACCGCAGCCTGGCGGCGGTCTTCTTCAGGACCCGCCCAGTGGTAAAGCGGAAGGAGTGATGAAAGCTTAACGCCTGTATCTCTTAAAAGCCGCTTTAATTGTTTGATCTTTGCTGAATCGACTTTCGGATATTTATAGAATGGACAAAAATCCTCGCGCGGCGACAGTTCGATATATTCATAACCAAGCTCAGCCGTTTTATAGACCATTTCCTCCAACGTTAAATCATCTCGATACATCGATGGATCCAATGCTAATTTCATATTTTTTCACTCCTCAATATTTCTAGTTTTCAACCGTTGTAAAAGATTGATAGAATTCCGGTTTTTCCTTCAATTCAACCTTTTCTTTTTGTCCAGATTCCTGGGCTTTTACACACGCGTCAGTCGTAACGGCAGCAATATAGCCGTCCCATGCCGTCGGCCCGCTGACTTCGCCTTTTTTCTGGATGGAATCAATGAAGTCTTGGATTTCCACATCGTACGCATCCACAAAGCGTCTCTGCCAATCCATCAGAATATCTGTGCTGAATTTTCCTTCTTGTCTCAAGCTGATGCTTGATGGTTCAGGAAGTTTAATGATGCCGTCTTCTCCAACAATCTCACATTGAATGTCATAGCCGTATTTACAGTTCACAAAGATTTCAGCATTGATGACGATACCGCCTTTTGTTTCAATGACTACGATTTGCGGATCTTTTAAGTGCGGCAGGGCATTTTTCGATTTTTTCGGATAGATGACTTGAACAGACTCGTAGTCATCATTGACGAGCCAGTGAAGGACATCAATTTCATGAACGAGCGTATCGACCACTGCCATATCAGTCGTATAATTTTCAGCTACAGCCGGGTTGCGGTGCGCGCAGTGGATCATCAGCGGTTCACCGATGACACGGTTGTCAATCGCTTCTTTCAACTTTACGTAACCGCTGTCATAACGGCGCATGAAGCCGACTTGAACAAGGCGTTTGCCCACTTTGATTTCTTCTTCGACGATGCGCATGCATCCTTCAGCGGTTGTCGCGAGAGGCTTTTCACAGAATACATATTTCTTGGCTTTAATCGCTTTCAAAACACTGGACTCGTGAGCCGGTCCCCAGCTTGTGACCAAGACAGCGTCTACATTTTCATCAGCAACGAGGCTGTCATCATCAGGATAAACAGTTGCGTTTAATTGATAGTCTTGAACGACCTGTTGTGCCGCTTCTTGATTGACATCCGTTACAGCCACAATCTCCGCGCCAGCCAGTTTGTTCGTGATGCGGTTAATGTGCTCTTTTCCGATTGCCCCAGTTCCGATAACACCAATACGTAAAATCATTGATCGTCACTCCTTCTAATAGTCATTACATGATTTTTCTATCGTTACCTTGCTTGGCAGGAGGAGTTCCATAAAGGTCTTCTTGAATTTCTTCAAGCGACTTGCCAGACGTATTCGGTGCGAAAACAAGCCCTATGATCATACTAGCCGTCACACATCCAAGGAGAATCGCAGCCATAAAGCCAATGCCGAAGTTCGTCATAATCATCGGTACAAACAAGCTCCAAACTCCTATCGAAATACGAACAAGAAAGAACATCAATCCTTGCGCTGAAGCACGGTATTCGGTTGGAAACAGCTCGCTGGCCCATAATTGGTAGTTCGCTTGCTGCCCGGCTCCGTTATTGATTCCCATAGCCACGATAAACAGGAGCAGAATAGGTATGCCTTGAACCGGCATCAGAAACAGCGACCAGCCGATGACCGCCATAAAGGCGCAAATACCAAAAACAGTTTTTCTGTATTTATCTGCAAAAGGCATGAAGATAAAAGCAACACCCAGTCCGGTGAAAATAAACAGACCCATTTGCAGCAGATTTGCCATATTGGCAGAAACGCCCCCGACTTGCTGGTATATATAAGGCATGAAAAATCCCATGACCCCGGCTGCTAAATTCCAAAGCAGATAAACACCCATTAGGAACATAATTTTCTTTAAGAATGTAGGCTTGAGTAAGTTCAGATAAGACGTTTTATTCACCAAGACCGCACCTTCAGCCTGTGGTTGTTTTGATTGACCTTTCCAAGCTTCAGATTCAGGCAATCGAATTCTTAATATATAAGTGATCAACGCAATCACTAATAAATGAGCAAACACAATTTTATTTCCCAACAGGCCTAAATCGCCGACCAGCACTGACAGCATCAGGACGACTACTGCTCCGGCAGCCCAAGCCACCTGTGCAACACCGCAATGCCTGGCTCGGTTTCTCTTTGGCGCGTTTTCCGCAATGATGGTCCACGATGCCGTGATATCCGCACCTACGGAGATACCGATAATCATGTAACCGCTTAACAGCATGGGAAAATTCATTCCAAACAGCACCAAACAAATCCCTAACGCGTACACTAACATGCTGTTTGTGTAGACCGCTTTTCGTCCCACTTTGTCCGCAAGATATCCGCCGAGCAAAGCGCCGACTGCCGCTGAAATGGCGTTTGCGCTAAACGCGCCGAGCAATCCGATTTGGCTGTCTGACAGCTTCAGGTAGCTGACCCACATTGACAAACCTGCTGATCCTGCCACGATGGAACCCGCATCAATATAGTTTGCTAATGCTGCGGCGATGGTCCTTTTATTAAAAGCCGAATCCGCCTTCGCACTATTCATATTTGGTCCCCCTCTAGTCAGTTTGCAAGATCGAGCAGCTGACGATCAATATACTTTCTGGCCAAAAGCGCATATTCAAGCGGATTTGCAACAGCCGGATCTTGCTCAGCTTCAATCACGATCCATCCGGAATAATCGTTGTTCAATAAGGTTTGATATACTTCTACAAAATTGATGCATCCATCTCCGGGAACAGTGAACATGCCTTGTAAAAAGGACTGCTGAAAAGATTTTCCCTCTTTTTTGCATTGCTCCATGACGTTTACCCTTGCGTCTTTGAAGTGGACATGTTTAATCCGGTCAATATGCTTTTCAAGTATTGTCATGTAATTGCCGTCCGAAATATAAGCGTGGCCTGTATCATAGAGAAGGTGTACATGCTTTGCGTCCGTTCCGTCCATAAGGCGGTCTACTTCTTCCGCTGTTTGGACTCCGGTGCCGAGATGATGGTGATAGACAAGCTTTAGGTCATACTTTTCAGCGATTTTGCCAAGGTGGTTTAATCCCTCACAAAGCCTCTCCCATTCCTCATCTGTAAAGTAAGGCTTCTCTTTAAACACGTCTTTTTCCAACCCTTGCACACTGTAGGTTTGTTCAGAAACGACAGCGACATCCGCGTGCACCTGATTCAAATATTCACAATGTGCGGTAAATTCCTTCTCCGTTTCATCAAGCCCGTCGCGCAGGATAAAGCTGCTGAACCATTTCCCGGCAATCCGTAAGTTTCGAAGCTCAAGCTCCTTATTGAGGATGGAGGGTTCAGGGAAAAACCCTCCTACTTCCGTACCTTGGAAGCGTGCGACAACGATATCACTTAACAAATGCTGCAATGTATTTCCCGCTCCGATCTCAGGAATATCATCATTACGCCATCCTATGGGAGCGATGCCCCATATAATCTCTTTTTTGCCCATCGTGATGTCCTCCCCTCTAGTACTGCTTCGCAGACCCCAGCATTTTCTCTTTGGCTTCATATGCCTTCTGGACGCTTTCTTGCTCAGAAACTTCAGCAACACCGACATGCCACCAACTGTCATAGCCGTCTGTCATTGTTTTCGGAAGCACTTTCATTTCTATCAAAGTTGACACGTCTTGATTCTTCGCATCCTCTAACGCTGCTTTCAGCTCTTCTGCCGTGTTGGCGCGGTAGGTTTTGGCTCCGTAGCCCTCAGCCACTTTTGCATAGTCCACGTTCAAAATTTGATTGTCGTCTGTGCGGAACTCACAATAATAGCTGCCGCTTCCGTGATCCATTTGCAGATTGTTGATACAGCCGAATCCTGAGTTGTCAAAGAGCAGGACATTGATTTTCTTATTGTACTGAATTGCCGTGATTAATTCGGAGTGAAGCATCAAGAAGCTGCCGTCTCCGACAAGCGAATACACTTCTCTGTCCGGATGGGCTAATTTGAGTCCGAGTGTGCCGGACACTTCATATCCCATGCATGAATAGCCATATTCCAGATGATACGTATTCGGTACATTAGAATGCCATAAGCGCTGTAAATCTCCTGGGAGGGAGCCTGCTGAACTGATGACAACGCTGTCTTCGGGAATCGTCTCATTAATCGTTAGCAGCGCTGTTGTTTGCGGAAGCTCGGTATCCAAAGCGTCAGCGTACTCATTCAGCACGTCTTGATTAAAATGATTTTTAATTTCCGGCACAAATTCTTCGCGTTTAAATGTCACCTTGCTGAGCCGGTCACGTTCAGCCAGCCACTCTTCTTTAAGATCCTGAATGGTTGAACCAAATTCGCTTTTGTACCCTTCCAATAAGCTGTGCAGCTTGCCGAGCGTTACTTTCGCATCCGCTACCACTTGGAACGCATCCAGTTTGTACGCTTGCATTCTGCTGACATTGATATTCAAAAATTTCGCTTTATCAAAATCAAATGCAGTCTTAGAGGAAGTCGCAAAGTCGGTATATCTGGTGCCGATTCCGATGATCAGATCTGACTGGCGGGCCGCTTTATTGGCTGCGAGTGTTCCCGTGATTCCCATCCCGCCTAAGTTATTGGCAAAATCGGCTTCAACGGTGGATTTACCTGCCTGCGTTTCAACCAATGGAATGTTGTATGCTTCAGAGATGGCGATTAATTCGTCGCGTGCATCAGAATATTTAGCGCCTCCGCCCACTAAAATCACAGGGTTTTTGCTTGATTTGATCAGCTCCGCCGCTCCCTGCAATTCACGCTCGCTCGGCTGCATCCGGTCAATATAATGAACCCGTTTGACGAAGAAACTTTCATCGAAATCATACGCTTCCCCTTCAACATCTTGTGAAATACAAATCGTTGCAGGACCGGCTTTTGCAGGATCAGTCATGACTTCAAATGCGCGGATCAAGCTGCTCATAAGCTGTTCAGGACGCGTAATGCGGTCCCAATACCTTGATACCGGCTTCAATGCATCGTTTGTCGTAATCGCCGCGCTGTATTCTTGTTCCACTTGCTGCAGCACTGGGTCAGGCTGTCTTGTCGCAAACGTGTCTGCCGGAATCAAAAGCACAGGAATATTATTTGCCAGCGCCGTACCTGCGGCAGCCGTTAAGTTGGCCGCTCCCGGTCCGACAGATGTCGACACTGCATAAATTTTTCTTCTCAGCATTTGCTTGCTGTATGCCATGGCAGCGTGTGCCATCCCTTGTTCATTTTTACCTTGAAATACTTTTAAATGGCCGGCATCTTGTTCCAGCGCTTGACCGATTCCTACCACATTTCCATGGCCGAAAATGGTGAAGATTCCTTCAACGAAAGGCTCTTCCTTCCCGTCAACATGGATATACTGCTGGTTTAAGAATTTTATCAGCGCTTGTGCTGTTGTTAAGCGAATTTTCTTCCCCACAAACGATCCCACCTTTATTCGTTCTTTTTAAAATGATGGCTGAGTCTCAACAAGCTGTTCGATTTCTGCTACAGTCGGCATTGCTTCTGATGAGCTATGTTTGCTGACAACGATGGATGCAGAAGCGCTTCCGTATTTCAATGCCGTTTCGATATCTTTACCTGAAACAAGGCCATAGATAAAGGCTGAAGCATACGAATCGCCAGCTCCAAATGTTTTCAAGACATTCGTCTTGTATGCTTTCGCGCGGAATACTTCTCCAGATTTGCTATATGCGTATGACCCTTCGACACCATGCTTGATGACGACCAGGTCTGCGGAATGTTCAAATAAGTATTTTATCGTGTCGCCGTTGCTGCCTCCGATGCGGTTTTCCATCATGTCGAATTCATCACGTGTGCCGATCACGATGTCGGATTGTTCAGCAATCAATGTATAATAAACGGACGTTTCTTCAGTTGATTTCCATGTATAAGGGCGATAATCGAGTTCAAATACGACTTTCACCTGATGCTTTTTCGCCAGATTCACAGCTTTTAAGACAGCTTCACGAGAAGGGCTTTTCGCAAGAGCCGTCCCTGAGACAAGCAGCATCTTTGCTTTTGCGATATACGCTTCATCAACTTCAGATGGCTTCAGGTATAGGTCAGCCACATCATCCCGGTACATTAAAATGCTGCATTCTTCCGGGCTTTTGATTTCCGTAAAGGCAAGGCCGGCTTTATGTCCCTCTTGGTCGACAATCATTTGTGTCGTATCAATGCCCGTGTTTCTCATATAGGATTCTATAAATCTTCCATGCTGGTCATCAGGAATTTTGCCGATAAAACCCGCTTTAAGGCCCAGCTTGGAACTTCCGATCGCAATGTTGGCCGGTGAGCCACCGACATATTTTGAAAACGTCATCGTTTCTTCCATTGGCCGATTGTACTCCACCGCATTTAAATCAATACATGCGCGTCCGATGGCAACAATATCAAAGTCCTTATCTTCATTAAACGTATACTTCATCGTAAACAGCCACTCCTCACTGATTGTTAGCGTTCCAGAATCCATTCATGATCGGGATCATTATGAAACTTCCACTTTCTTGCCGGTCCTGCCATTACATTTAAATAGTACGATGTATATCCATCCGGAACCCCAACCGGGTGATAGCCCGCCGGCACGATGACAACGTTTTCATTTTCTACAGTCATCGTCTCGTCAATTGAACGGTCATCCGTATACACACGCTGGAATACAAAGCCTTGCGGTGGGTCCATTTCGTGATAATAAGTTTCTTCTAAAAAGGATTCTGCTGGTAAATTGTCTTGGTCATGTTTATGAGGCGGGTAGCTCGACCAGTTTCCGCTGTCTGTATATACTTCAACAACTAACAGACTGTTTGCTGACGGGTCTGAATCAGGCAAAATGTTATGCACAATCCGTTTGTTTGAGCGTTTTCCGCGGTGTTCAACACCGTTATCTTCAGCTTTAATCAGCTTTGTCGGCAGCCGCTTTTCAGACGGAGAATAGCAAAGCGCCACTCTGGCTTGGCTGACCGCTGTAATCTCAAAGGATTGATCGTTTGACACATAGACGCTGTCCGTCGGTATTCTTTCAAATACACTGTCGCGTGTGCCGATGCTTTCAAATGTTTGATCGTGATCAGTGACTGTGATTTTGCCTGTAACCGCAACAATGCAGCATTCTATTTTTTGTAATTCCTCTGTATAGCGGGAACCCGGTGCAAGGTCCACAACTTTAAATTCAACATATTCGAGATCTGAATTTGATGTAGTTACTTCATGTACAACCTTCACGCCTTGAGAAAGCTCATTCGCTTGAGGCTTTCGCAATAAATAACTCATATAAAGTGACCTCCTCATTGGTTTTCAAATAGGCCCGAACAGCGCAGCCGCGCTGTTCGGTCTCTTCATATATTAGATGAAATCAGGAGACGGATATCTTGCTGTCACTACTTTTTTACGAGTATAGAAGTCTACGCTGTCTTTTCCGTTCGCATGTAATGTGCCAAAGAATGAAGACTTCCAGCCGGAGAATGGGAAGAATGCCATTGGCGCCGGTACGCCCAAGTTGATGCCAAGCATTCCCGCATCAATGTTCTCACGGAAGTAACGAATGGCGTTGGCATTAGATGTGAACAAGCACGCGCCGTTTGCAAATTCAGACTCGTTGGCAATCTCAACTGCTTCTTTCAGATTTTTCACACGGATGACAGATAAGACAGGGGCGAAAATTTCGTCCTTCCAGATTGTCATATCCGTTGTCACATTATCAAAGATCGTCGGTCCGACAAAGTAGCCCTCGTCAGATACGTTTTCACGGCCGTCACAAACCAGTCTCGCGCCCTCTTCAAGGCCCTTTTCAATATAACTGAGCGTGCGTTTTTTATTATCTTCACGAATGACAGGTCCTAAGAACACACCGTCATCAAGTCCGTTCCCCATTTTCACACTTGCCGCTTTTTCTTGTAATTTCGCCATGAATTCATCAGCGATTCCTTCTTCAACCGTTACAACCGCACAAGCCATGCAGCGTTCTCCGGCTGAACCGAATGCAGCGCCGATAATGTTTGTGATCGTATCTTCCATATGAGCGTCATTCAAGACAATCGTGTGGTTTTTCGCGCCGGTCAAAGCTTGAACGCGTTTTAAGTTTTCGCTTCCTTTTTTAAATACATATTCGCCGACCGGTTTAGACCCGACAAATGAAATCGCTTTAATTTCCGGATGTTCGAGTACGCCGTTCACTACGTCATGAGCCCCGTGCACTACGTTGAAGACCCCTTTTGGAAGTCCGGCTTGTTCGAAAAGCTCGACCAGCTTCTCGGTTAACAGCGGCGTGCGCTCAGACGGTTTTAGAATGAATGAGTTTCCTAATGCAATCGCCATCGGGAACATCCAGCAAGGAACCATCATCGGGAAGTTAAATGGCGCGATTCCGCCGACAACTCCGATTGGGTAGCGGTAGTTTGCAGCTTCTACATCAGTTGCGATTGATGCGAGGGAATCTCCCATCATCAAGGATGGCGCTCCTGCGGCAAACTCAACGTTTTCGATACCGCGTCCGACTTCGCCTAACGCTTCAGTTGTGTTTTTACCGTTTTCTAATGTGATCAGACGAGCGAGCTCTTCTTTATTTTGCTGGAGGAGCTGCTGGTAGTTAAATAGAATTCTTGCACGGCGCGGCACGGCTACTTTTGACCACTTCTTAAAGGCTTGAGATGCTTTTTCAACCGCGTAATCTATATCTTCTTTAGTAGAAATCGGTACTTGGCACAGAACTTCTTTTGTTGCCGGATTGACAACGTCTTCATATTTATCTGTTTTACTTTCAACCCATTCACCATTAATGTAGTTTTTTAGTTTTCTAATTTCAGCCATCTTTATTGCCTCCTTAAATAGTAAACATCAAACGCTTATATAAATGATGCGAGGATGGTATAAATGATTGATTGCTATTATCTTTCATTCATTACCCGTTCTTCCAAAAAACTTAATTTAACCGCTTTCATAAAGACCCCTTAGCTGCTCATGGATTAAACCTTATAAGAAACCAGAATAACAGGGTATTTTTTGATCATTTCTTGGTTATATTCTAATTGCACCATACCCATAAGTCAACCATATTATCTTAATTTTTTCATTATTTTTATTATTTCTTTATATCACACTTTTTGAGTCCAAACTTGGCTGTAAGACGAGTCCTTGCAAAAGACATATACGAGTGTTACCATTTTTTAAGTAAATATTGATTAACTTTTGGTTATGTTATATATTTGAATTAATTTAAGATTAGAAGGAGACTTTTGTATGAAACTGATGCGGATACAGGAGATGGAGGAATACATTTTAACGAATGGCACCGTTTCGTTAGATGAACTATGCCAGGTCTTCAATGTCTCTAAAAACACGGTCAGACGCGATATCAACAAATTAACTGAAAAGGGTGCCATCCAAAAAGTATACGGCGGTGTAACGTCAATTGAGAAATCAGCGCTCGTTCCTTTTGAAAACCGTACAATCCAAAACCAAGATGAAAAAACAAAGATCGGCCATTACGCTTCACGATTTATAGAAGACCAAGATCTCATTTTCATCGACTCGGGCACAACAACCAAATCAATTATGGATACGCTTGATCAGGGCAGAAACGTGACGATTCTGACCAATAGCTTAGACGTAATTAATGCTGCATCATCATTAAATAATGTAAATTTGCTTATCATCGGAAGCAATTATAAGAGAAAAACAAGATCCTTTGTTGGAATTGATGATCCCGGTACATTAGACAAATACAACATTAATAAAGCCTTTATGTCATCAACCGGAATCACGCTCACACACGGTTTAACCAATTCCGATTTGATGGAATATGAAATCAAAAAGAAAATCTCCGAAAAAGCAAAAGAAGTGTATTTACTCGCTGATCACTCTAAATTCGGCAAGTCAACTCTGCTGACGTACGCACCGTTTAAGCGAGCGGATTGCATTGTAACATCGAAACCGCTGGATGAGGAATATAACAAGTTTTGCAAAGAGCATCAAATTGATATTCATCTGGCACAGAGTTAACATTAGAAGGGAACTTGACCGGGCATAAATATAAAAGTGCCGCATCGGAAAAGTTTCATATATATCCATTCATTTTTCTAGGAGGCTTAACCATGCAAAAAACAAGAATCGGCAAATCAGACCTGCAAGTATTTCCAATTGGTTTAGGAACAAATGCTGTTGGAGGGCACAACCTTTATCCGGATTTAAATGAGGAAACAGGGAAAGAACTGATTCGTGAAGCGCTTCGTAACGGCGTGAATTTATTAGATACCGCTTACATTTACGGGGTAGGCCGCTCTGAAGAATTAATCGGCGAGGTCCTTCGTGAATATAACCGAGAAGATGTCATCATCGCAACAAAAGCCGCCCACAGAAAAGAAGGTGACGACTTTGTCTTTGATAACTCACCGGCATTTTTGAAACAATCTGTTGAAGACGCGCTTAAACGCCTTCAGACCGATTACATTGACCTTTTCTACATTCATTTTCCTGATGACCATACACCGAAAGATGAAGCAGTGAAAGCCCTGCATGAGTTAAAAAAAGAAGGGAAAATCCGCGCGATCGGCGTATCTAACTTCTCTTTGGAGCAATTAAAGGAAGCCAATAAAGACGGATATGTCGATGTGCTGCAAGGCGAGTACAATCTGTTAAACCGTGAAGCAGAGTCAACATTCTTCCCGTATATTATGGAAAACAACATTTCATTCGTTCCGTTCTTCCCTCTAGTGTCAGGACTGCTGGCAGGGAAATACACAGAAGACACAACGTTCCCAGAGGGCGACCTTCGGAGAGAACAGGAGAACTTCCAAGGTGACCTTTTCAAAGAAAATATCAAGAAAGTCAATCAACTGGCGCCAATTGCCGAAAAGCACAATGTCGGCATTGCCCATGTGGTACTGGCTTGGTACCTTGCAAGACCTGAAATTAATATTTTAATCCCGGGGGCAAAACGTGCAGAACAGCTGAAAGATAATATGAAAACAGCAAACGTTGAGCTGACGAAAGAAGATATTTCATTTATTGATGAATTGTTTGCTTAAGACATAAAACAGATTGATGACAGAATGCCAAAACGGTTTTATGTTTTGGCATTCTGTTTTCTTTTCAGCGTGATTGAAGACCCTTGAAAGAGGGGCATCGGAGCGGACTTCGGCAGGCTGCCCGTGCTATTAGCCGCTGATCTTTTTCTCGTAAGCACCGACGATCTGAATCAATAAAAACCAAATTCAATCTGCCTGTCTACAGCAACATACTCCCCTCTCTCAAGCAACAAATCAAAGCTTTCTTCTTGTCTGTCGGAGCTCCCTTCATGAACATTTTCTTGCGTGAGTGTGGTTTTGGCACTTAAAATGGTTCAGAAAGGAATGATCACTTTGGCAAAGATAGAATTTCCCCTTATCTCTCACAACCTTTCTCTCGATCTAGTGAATACCGAAATCATAAGCTATGATAAACGGCACGATCTTATCCATTCAGAAGAAGATCTAATGAAATGGTTAGGCAAAATGGGAGAAGCAGCTCCTTTTCTAAACCGCTCTGCGTTAAAAAAAGTCCAAGAAGATTTTTCAAATGTATCACAAAAGATTCTCCAATTCCGCTCCGTACTGAGAGAACATTTCGAGAACATTGCCGAGGGCGGGGAGCCTGCACCGTCTTTTGTCTCTTTCCTGCAAGACCAAATCGCAGCTGCTCCTTTTACTTATGAAATCATTGATGACAAGCTCGCGCGCATTCCTGCCGGAAACATTGATGATGCGATTCTTTCTCTTATCGCTTACGATGCATTATGGCTTATTCATACAAAAGAAATAAAGCAGTTGAAGCGATGCGCCAATGAAAAGTGTATTTTGCTTTTTCTCGATAAGACCGGAAGACGAAAATGGTGCTCCATGAAGATATGCGGAAACAGACAAAAGGTCTCACGCCATCAGAAAAAAACAAATAAATGACATAAACGAGCAGAAAGCTGTCCTTCAATCGGACAGTTTTTTTATATTCACGCATCAAACTAACCACTAAAATAATAATTGACAGGTTATTTCTCAATGATTATTCTATAGATACAGGAGGGGATAATTTTGGAAACAAACTATTTTTTGAAAATGAAAGGAAAAGGAAAAACGCCTTTAAAGATAAACGGTAAGGACGCTGCTACAGGTCTAATAGGCGGATTTATCACCATTTTGGCATTAGCCTCATTAACGTCTTATACATCAAGCCTATGGTTAATGGCGCCTTTTGGAGCGAGTTGTGTGTTAGCATTTGGCGCTTGGAATGCACCTTTATCACAACCCAGAAATGTGATTGGCGGCCACTTCATTTCTGCACTGACAGGCCTTATTGTATTTCATTTATTCGGTGCTCATCCATGGACATTCGCATTAGGAGCAGGGCTCGCTATTTTCTTTATGATGCTGACCAAAACCACTCATCCTCCCGCCGGTGCAGATCCGATTGTTGTCATTCAGGGAGCGTATAGTTGGAGTTATTTGGTTTTTCCGGTGCTGATAGGGTCTTTCATCATCGTGATTATCGCTCTCTTACTGAATAACTTGCGCGAGAACCGACAATACCCTACATTTTGGATATGAATAAGGCCCTGCAATATTAAACAAATTAAACTTTTTCAATTGCAAATGTTTCGAGTCTAATAGGTAAAGGGTACTAAACAATTACTTATAAAATTAGACATTTATCTATTGGTTCAAGACTGAGGAGGAACATTTGTGAACACAAACACAAGGAAATATATGATTTACTTTTTCGGTGCTTTAGGGGGGCTGCTTTACGGATACGATACGGGCGTCATCTCTGGAGCGCTGCTGTTTATCAACAATGACATTCCTTTAACGACATTAACAGAAGGATTGGTTGTCAGCATGCTTCTCCTTGGCGCGATTTTCGGTGCTGCCTTAAGCGGCACATGCTCAGATCGCTGGGGCAGGAGAAAGGTTGTATTTGTTCTATCCATTATTTTTATCATTGGAGCGCTGGTTTGTGCATTTTCTCAAAACATAACCATGCTGATTGCGTCTCGGGTGATTCTCGGTTTGGCTGTGGGAGGTTCAACGGCACTTGTACCCGTGTACCTTTCTGAAATGGCGCCGACGAAAATCCGCGGAACACTTGGAACCATGAACAATTTAATGATTGTAACGGGTATTTTACTCGCATATATCGTGAATTATCTTTTCACACCGTTTGAAGCATGGCGCTGGATGGTCGGTCTGGCTGCGGTGCCGGCCGTTCTTTTATTAATCGGTATCGCATTTATGCCGGAATCGCCAAGATGGCTGGTAAAGCGCGGGCGTGAAGATGAAGCAAAAAAAATCATGGAAATCACTCATGATCATCAAGAAGATATTGAAATGGAACTGGCAGAAATGAAACAAGGCGAGTCAGAGAAAAAAGAAACGACACTAGACTTGCTGAAAGCAAAATGGATTCGCCCCATGCTTCTGATTGGCGTCGGGCTTGCCGTTTTCCAACAGGCTGTCGGGATTAACACGGTAATCTACTATGCGCCGACCATTTTCACTGAGGCTGGTCTCGGCACATCGGCATCAGTGCTCGGCACGATGGGAATCGGCGTACTTAACGTCATCATGTGCATCACAGCGATGATACTAATAGACCGCATCGGCCGCAAAAAACTGCTGATCTGGGGAAGCATCGGGATTACGCTGAGCCTGGCCGCACTATCGGCTGTGCTCCTGTCTTTGGGACTCTCTACATCAACAGCCTGGCTGACCGTCGTATTTCTCGGGGTTTATATCGTGTTTTACCAGGCGACATGGGGTCCGGTTGTATGGGTTCTGATGCCTGAACTCTTCCCGTCCAAAGCCCGCGGAGCCGCGACGGGCTTCACCACTTTGGTGTTATCCGCAACCAACCTTATCGTGTCGCTGGTCTTCCCGCTGATGCTCAGCGCAATGGGCATCGCATGGGTCTTTGCCATCTTTTCAGTCATTTGTCTTCTCTCATTTTTCTTCGCCCTCTACATGGTTCCTGAAACCAAAGGAAAAAGCCTAGAAGAAATTGAAGAAAGTCTGAAAAAACGTTTTAATAAGAAGAAAAACAGACAAAATCAAATGCTTAACGAGCGAACATCGTAAACAAAAAAGGAATCGTCTCTGGACGATTCCTTTTTTATGGTCACACCATAACCTTGCACATATTGTTCGTAAACTCCACCGGGTCTTGGATCGGCAGACCTTCAATCAGAAGCGCTTGGTTATATAAAAGATTTGTGTACAAGCTCAATTTGTCTTTATCCTGTTCAAATGCATCTTGCAGTGTTTTGAATACTTCGTGATTCGGGTTGATTTCCAACACTTTTTCAGCCTTTACATTTTGATTGTCCGGCATCGCGTTTAGGATTTTTTCCATCTCGATTGTCACTTCGCCGTCAGCGGCAAGGCAGACCGGATGGGATTTGAGGCGTTTTGACACTCTGACGTTGTTGACTTTGCCAGACAGAATGCTTTTCATTTCCTCAAACAGATCTTTATACTTGTTCTCTTCTTCTTCGGACTGTTTTTGATCCTCTTCCGTATCGATTCCCAAATCACCGCTTGATACGGATTTGAACTCTTTTTCCTTATAAGTGGTCAGCATCTTGATCGCAAACTCGTCTATATCCTCTGTAAAGTACAGAATTTCATAACCTTTGTCAGCTACCATTTCTGTTTGCGGCAATTTCTCAATTCGCTCATACGAATCACCGGACGCGTAATAAATATATTTCTGATCCTCCGGCATTCTGGATACGTACTCATCTAAGCTGACCAGTTTTTTCTCCTTAGAAGAGTAGAATAATAAGAGATCCTTCAATACATCTTTATGAGCGCCGAACTCATTGTACACGCCGAATTTCAATTGTCTGCCGAAAGATTGATAGAATGATTCATATTTTTCTCTGTCATTTTTCAGCAGGCTTTGCAGTTCGCTTTTGATTTTTTTGTTGATGTTTTTCGCAATCAGCTTCAGCTGGCGGTCATGCTGCAGCATTTCTCTTGAAATGTTCAGCGACAGGTCCTCTGAATCAACCATACCCTTCACAAAGCTGAAATGGTCCGGAAGCAGATCCGCGCATTTGTTCATGATCAGTACGCCATTGGAATACAGCTCCAGCCCCTTCTCATATTCCTTAGAATAATAGTCAAACGGCATATTTTCAGGAATAAATAAAATCGCGTTATAGCGAACGGCGCCATCAACACTGATGTGCACATGAGTGAGCGGTTTATCAAAGCCGTAATGCTTTTCGGAATAAAACGTTTCATAGTCCTCATCTGTCAGCTCGCTCTTGTTTTTTCTCCAGATCGGCACCATGCTGTTGACCGTCTGTTCTTCCTGAACCTCTTCAAACTCATTGTCACTGTCTTCTTTTGGCTTATTAACAGTCTCATCCATTTTGATCGGATAGCGAATGAAGTCAGAATACTTTTTGATAATGGCTTTTAAACGGTAGTTTTCTAAAAACTCATCATAGCTATCGTCTTCTGTATTCTCTTTAATCTTCAGGATAATGTCTGTTCCGACGGAATCCTTCTCACACTGCTCAATCGTGTAGCCGTCCGCACCCGCAGACTCCCATTTATACGCCTCTTCACTGCCAAGCGCCTTACTGACGACCGTCACCACATCGGCGACCATAAACGCCGCATAAAATCCGACACCGAATTGGCCGATGATATCATGTCCGTCCTTCAGTTCATTTTCCTTTTTAAACGCAAGAGAACCGCTTTTCGCAATGATTCCGAGATGCTGTTCAAGCTCATCTTTCGTCATGCCAATCCCTGTATCAGAGATGGTCAGCGTTCTCGCGCCTTTGTCAGCCGCTACTTTTATGTAGTAATTGTCTTTATCGAAAGTTAATGCATCATCCGTCAGCGCTCTGTAGTAAATTTTATCAATCGCATCACTCGCATTGGAGATTAACTCACGCAGGAAGATTTCTTTTTGGGTGTAAATGGAGTTAATCATCATATCAAGCAGTCTTTTGGACTCCGCTTTAAATTCTTTTTTGGCCACTATAGATCGCTCCTTTAATTCTTGCTTTGATGTTATGTAAACTCTTTTCACCATCTATTTACCACATATAGTGTCAACTGTCAATCATGTTATTCTTATACATGGGAAGATGCTTATATATGTAAATTTAACATTAGTTGGATGTGATTTCACTAATTTTTCTCAATCATTCTGATAAAAAAGAGAGGGTGTATCATCCTCTCTTTTTTTCTGCGTCATTCCATCGGCCAAACTCCTGCTTCATCCATATATGGACCGGGTAGAAAAACAAACCAAACGGCACTAAAAACAATAGATTATGCCATGAAGCATTCAGAAATGCGCTTGCTGTAACCGGAAATGTAATCTCTTGCAATAAAAAAGAGATGACAGTCAGCACAACAAACACGACCGGAATCATGACGAAGCAATAAAACTTGAGCTCCTTCTTATGCGGTACCTTCAAAACACATAAACCTCCCAACAATTCCTAGTTCATCTTAACATATGCTGGAATTTCTTTTCATGCATGTTTATCACTGTACACAGCGGGAAGACATATAGAAAAAGGAGGACTTGCTTTATGGGAAGGCTTAAAAACAAAACCGCTGTGATCACAGGCGCTGCAACAGGCATTGGACAAGCAACGGTGCAGGTTTTTGCCAATGAGGGCGCGCGTGTGATTTGTGCGGATGTCAATGAAGATCAAATGAAAGAAACAGCCGAGAGCATCAGAAAAAATGGCGGGCAGGCAGAGGCCTTTCATCTCGATGTGTCAGATGAAGACAATGTAAAATCGTTTGCCGAACAAATGAAAGACACATACGGCACGATCGATATTCTCTTTAACAACGCCGGCGTCGATCAGGAAGGCGGAAAAGTGCACGAATACCCGGTTGAACTGTTCGACCGTATTATCGCAGTCGACCTGCGCGGAACGTTTTTATGCAGCAAATACTTAATTCCGCTTATGCTCGAAAAAGGAGGCTCCATCATCAACACCTCCTCCATGTCAGGCAGGGCGGCGGACCTTGACCGTTCCGGCTACAATGCCGCAAAAGGCGGAATCACCAATTTCACAAAAGCGATGGCCATTGACTATGCAAGAAACGGTATTCGCGTCAATTCTATTTCGCCGGGCACGATTGAAACACCGCTGATTGACAAACTGGCAGGCACAAAGGAACAAGAAATGGGCGAAAAATTCCGCGAAGCCAACAAATGGATCACACCGCTCGGCCGTTTAGGAAAGCCGAAGGAAATGGCCACCGTGGCGCTGTTCCTCGCTTCAGATGACAGTTCTTATGTAACTGGGGAAGACATTACGGCAGACGGCGGCATTATGGCGTATACATGGCCTGGGAAGATGCTGATTGATGAGAAATGGAAGGAAGAAACGGAATAAGATGCAGAAAAAGTGCGAAAAAGACACCGATTGCAGGTGTCTTTTTTTATTCCTTGTATTTCGCATATGATCACAGCGAACTATAGCAGGATTACCTTATATTTCTTCACATCCAAAAACTGCAGAAACTCCCTAGCCAGCACTTCCGGCGCATGTTCTTTCCCTTCATGAAGCCGATACAAGATCAGCCCGATTATCATAGCGGCGACATAATAGGCATAGAGTTTCTTGCCCGCATGAATATCGACCTGTTGGTGTAAGTAAAACGATTCTAATGCTCTGAAGATCTCAGGTATCAAATCAGGAATTCCATAGTCCGTATCGAGAAAATGCATGATGGACATCTGATCAGATAAAGCAGAAAACAACCGGACAAGCGCCATTTCCGCTTCTGCCATGGAATAGGTTTCCGGATTGGCTGTAATCGTAAACATCTCAACCAGCTCAGAGCATGATTGATGAATCATCGTTTTTAACAATTCCTCTTTATTCGCATAGTGGTCATAAAAGGTTGCCCGGCGGATATTACTTTTGCGGGTAATGTCTGAAATGGTTACCGCCGCATACTCTTTTTTCTCCACAATTAACTCGAGTAAGGCCTCTTGTAAGGCTTGTCTCGTCCGGACAATACGCCGGTCTGTGTGCTTTTCTTCCTTCTGCTTGACCGCAGCGGGATTTCCAAACAGCCAATAAAATCGTTTTTGAGAAACGAGGTCCCACACTTGTTGGCTGACGTCCTCCGCAGAAGCAGCAGGATCCTCTTTCAGCCAATACAAAATGATCGCGTACGTATAAAGAGCCCGGTAGTGCCCGTAAATATCTTGCTCAATCGGCGTCAGATTCGCATTGATCGGAGACAGCATGACATCCTGATGGAATACATCTCTAAAGAATCGATGAAAATTGAGATAAGGCATTTTGTCCCTGTCCATCATCGTCTGAAAAAAAGACCTGTGCTGATCGACAAACGATAACGTCGGGTGCACCTTTTGCCACTTGCGGTTCAAATTCAAGTAATCCTTATTCTTCAGCGAATCATACAGAGCTTGACTCAGCCCTTCCTTCATTTCCTCTGCAATGTCTTCAAAAATCGAAAATTTATCCCCGTAATAAAGGTAAAGTGTCCCTCGGCTCACATTGGCGTGCCCGGCTATTTCTTTCATTGTGATTTGGCGAATATCTCTTTCCTTCAATAAAACCAGCAGTGCTTTTTTGATGTCAGCCGTCACAGAATCCGGCATAAGAGACACCTCCTCTCATTAGACAGATGTTCTATAAATGTACGGTAACGTATAAATGCTTTTCCACTGTCTTTCATTAAGAAATGACACCACTTTATAATAGTTGCGAGACAATAAGAAAGCAAATAGAGGAGGATATACGATGGATCAACAAATAAAAACCGACATTCAACGTGTCTTTCAATTACAGAAAAATAACCAAAAAGCGTTGCGTGCCTCAACAGCTGAGCAGCGCAGAGAAAAACTGAACCGTTTACTCGAAGCGGTTGTCGCACACGAGGAAGACATCATTGAAGCCATCCGCAAAGACGTACGGAAACCATATCACGAGGTCAAAAAAGCGGAAACCGCAGGAACGATAAAAGCCATTAAAGATAATATGGACAACCTGGAAAAATGGATGGCGCCAAAAGAAGTTGGTTCCTCTTTACATCCGGATGCAAACGGCCTTTTAATGTACGAACCAAAAGGGGTTACGTTAATCCTCGGTCCGTGGAACTACCCGTTTATGCTGACGATGGCGCCGCTTGCCGCTTCTATCGCAGCAGGAAACAGCGCGATTGTGAAGCTGTCAGACTTCACGATGAACACAAGCCATATCGCCGCAAAAGTGATTCGTGAAGCGTTTGATGAAAAAGAAGTCGCGATATTTGAAGGGGAGGTTGAGGTTGCAACTGAGCTGCTAGATCAGCCGTTCGACCACATTTTCTTCACAGGAAGCACAAATGTAGGAAAAATCGTCATGACAGCCGCGGCGAAGCATTTGGCATCCGTCACACTGGAGCTTGGCGGAAAAAGTCCGACCATTATTGACAGTGAATACGATATGCTGGACGCGGCGAAAAAAATCGCGGTCGGCAAATTTGTGAATGCAGGCCAAACATGTATCGCGCCGGATTATATTTTCATTAAAAAGGACGTACAAGACCAATTTGCCGGCCTTTTACAAACGATTGTCAACGCCGGATTTATGGAGGATGATCATACCGTTGATCGAAATAAGTTCACGCAAATTGTCAATGACCGCAACTTTCATCGCGTGAAAGACTTGTTCGACGATGCCATCAGTAAAGGCGCGGAAGTCGTGTTCGGCGGCACATTTGATGCAAGCGACCGCACCATTTCACCAACCGTTTTAAAAAACGTTACGCCTGATATGAAGATCATGCAGGAAGAGATCTTTGCACCGATCCTGCCGATGATCAACTATGAAGACATAGACGAGGTCATTGATTACATTACTGACCGCGATAAACCCCTTGCTTTGTACGTATTCAGCCACAATCAAGAACTTATTGATAACGTCTTACAGCATACAACTTCCGGAAATGCCGCTGTGAATGATGTCGTCGTTCATTTCAGTGACGTGAACCTGCCATTTGGCGGTGTCAATACAAGCGGAATCGGCTCTTATCATGGCGTGTACGGTTTCAAAGAGTTTTCACATGAAAAAGGCGTATTTATTCAAGCAGCTAAGTAGTTTATAAGTCGATCACACAAGGCACTCCTTTTTAAACGGGGAGCGCCTTTTTTACTATTTTGCCGGACCAAAAGCGTTACTCTGATCTTGACCAATTGACCTGTCCCTTATTTGTGGAACTTTCATAATTAAAAGCAGGCTCTGATATAGCCTGCTTTCGTTATAGCGCTTTTTGGAGTGTTGATGGTGAACGGAAAGCGATAAAAAACCAAACCACATTCACAATTAAACTTGCGATGCAAAAAACAGTGACCCCCATTAAGGAAGAAATTGAATAATCTCCAACAGCTCCCATCACGATCATAACGGCCATCACCGACAGACTGATCAGCAGTCCAATCGCGCAAAATACTGCCATTACAATCTTCATAGCCTTTACACCCAGCATGTAAACGATTAATGGGAAAAGATAAAAGACAAGAATAGTGCCCACTGCCATCCACATCCCTAAAGTGTTAAATTGATTAGCCTTAGGCCCTGTATCCGCTACAGGAGAGAGTGAGGCGGTGACAATCAGCAAGCAGAAGAGTAACGCAGAAACCAAGGTCATCACGATTATACCGTTTTTCTTTGTTTTCATATTTTGCTTTCCTTTCTCGACTTCAAATCAATCTGTCAGCTTTTTATGATTTGAAATTCTATTAGTTTACTACTGTTATAATAAAACAAAAAAGGATTATAATCTATATTATTTTTCCTATATTAACCACAATGCTCCTTGGTAAATCACATTTATAGAAAAGAAAACCGAACAGTAAAAACCCTGCTCGGTTGGTAAAATATGAATCTAAAAAACAGCATCTCGTCATCTGGCACTGTTCCATCATTTCTTTTAATGTTGTAAAAGACATTTTCTATCACCGACCCCTGGTAGATTTATATTGTAGAAAAACAAGGATAAAAGACTCATTTTTAAGAATGTTAGGATTTTATCACCATATCATATTGCCAATACCTTTTTTGCAAAGTATACTATTCCAGATTACTTCAAAGGAGAGAAAAATATACATGGAAAAACCAGCAGGATTTTGGATTCGTTTTTTAGCTTATATTATTGATTTTATTATAGTTGGAATACCAACTTATATCATTCAATTTATCATTACTTCCATTTTTGTGGTTGGTGCGGTATCAGCAAACCCAGGCGGAATGACAGAGGAAGAATATACAATCAGCTACTTGATCTTCGGAGTAATGCCTATGATTATTATTTCTGTCATTTTAGGAATCTTATATTACGGCCTGTTAACAGCTTCCAAAATGCAAGGTACACTCGGTAAGAAAATCCTCGGTCTTAAAGTAGTCAATGAACAAGGCGGACGGGTTTCTATCGGACAGGGAATCGGCCGTTACTTTGCATACATATTATCTGGAATTATTTTTTATATCGGTTTTATCATGGTTGCCTTCGGACAGAAAAAAGGGCTGCATGATATCATTTGTCAAACACGTGTTGTCTATAAATAAAGGAATACATAAAAAGTCTAGACATCAAAAAGAGTCTAGACTTTTGTGTGTTTACGTAACTAAACTATTATTTTGATTCCTTGAAAATCGGCTGCCATTTTAAATACGTGGCGCTTCTCCACAACCATTCAAACGGCCCCATCCGGAATGTTCGCAGCCAAAGATGGCTGACAATCATTTGGAGAGAACATATGGCTATTGTCACGAGGATACCGGCAGCAGGATATACTTTTCCGTATAAACCCAATCCGAAATGATAGAAAATCCACGTTCCGATGACAGATTGCATGAGATAGTTGGTGAACGCTGTTCTTCCAACGGCGGAAAAGTACTGCAAGGGCTTAGCGAATCTTGTCATATGATAAAGATATACGATCATTGTGACATAGAAAAACATCAGAAAAGGCGCGCCGATCAGCATAAAGACTTCCTTCTCGGTCAGCCCGTACAAGACATGGCTGCCAACTCCTATTACCAGTCCTGCAAGCCACACTCTTTTTAAAGGCTGACGATGCTTTTCAGGCTGATGCAGCAATCCTGCCTTCGCCGCTGCTGCCCCGAGCAAAAACATACTGAAATACGGAATGGAAGCTAGAAAGAATACAAGCGGGTTATATGTTAACATGCCGTTCATTGACATATAGGCCATGCGATCATGAATCCGCTGTTGAGCAACTTCCTTAAAGCTGCCGCTGCTGTAAACCTGCAACGTTTGCTTCGCTTCTTGTTCAATTTGTTGAATCGTCTCTTGCTTCCATTCCTGTCCGTCTGAAGGAGAAAAGCTCGACAACAAGAAAGGAATCGAAAACATGAGATACAAAGCGGCCGCCCATATCACCAGCGTTTTCGGCTTTGCTTTTCTAAATAAGAGTAAGATAAAGCCAAGCAGGGTGTACTGCGTTAATATATCTCCGTCCCACACCAAAAACGCATGAATTGTTCCAAGGATCAGCAATACTAATAATCTTCTAATATAAAGCGGGACAAAACGCTGTCCTTTTCTTAACGATCTCTCCATCATCACCACCATGCCAAATCCAAATAAAAACGAAAACAATAAAATGAACTTGGTTTGGATCAATAAATCTAATATCATCCTGACACTGAAATCTAAATCAGACCACTTTTCTGTAAAAAAGTTATTTTTTCCAAGCACAGATAAATATATATCCGGATAACTGAAATGAGCCAAATTAACAAATAAGATACCGAAAATTGCTATTCCTCTTAAGACATCAAGCACCTGAATACGTTCATCTTTCAGGATTGGCTGTAATGAAGTCAAATTGCAACACGCTCCTTTTTTTCTATACATTTAGGTTATGAAAAAAAGGCGTGCTGAAAAATCGATTTAGGTGGCAGTTTGGGAGTTAAACCTTACAATACTGTCATTTTTATGGTTTAACAACCTTCAAATCCAATTTTTCGATATTCTGCATGACACGATCAAATCGCAAAGCTTGAGGTTCACTTGGGAAAATGTGATCTTCATACGGTTCACCTAACGTACGGAAAAACGGCTCAAACAAGCCTGGAACCAATACGCCCACCATCTTCGTATAATGCGAATCCAGTCGGTAGGAGTGAACCGTATGGGCAGGAACATGCAAGAAATCGCCAGGGTTTAACTGAATTTCTTCGCCATCCGCCCACATCGTCAATTGCCCTTCAAGGCAGTAGAAGGTCTCTGTGTGATGTTCATGATAGTGATCTACGATGCGATCGCCTTTTGGCCCTTCAGATGAAACAACGATAAATTGCCCATCTGTATTCCTTTGAGCCGCCACAATACGGTGTAGCTGATCACCCGTCAATAGGCGCTCTCCTTCGCCAGACTCAATCACATATGGGACAGCTCCATCAGGAACCTTCTTATTTTCCACTAGCTTCGCCGCACCGGCTGGCTTTTCACCATCAATAAATGTAATGTCCGCAACAGCAGCCGCTTCTGCCAAACGCTCATTCGACACCTCTTCGCTCACGTGCGGCGGATGCTCAGCCTTGTCATATGGCGTTCCGATCACAGAATACATACGCGCCGCATTCCCTTTCATCGTGTAAGACACAAACCGGGTTCTGTGGCTCTGCATCCGATAGCTGTGGGGCGTTCCTGCTGGGATTTGCGCATAATCCCCGGACAGCAAGAGATGGTTTTCTCCATCAAGTGTAAGCTCAAGTTTTCCATCAAGAACAAAAATTCCTTCATGCGTATCCTTGTGCATGTGCAGCGGAAAATGATCTCCTTTTCCTCCAGAAAGCAGCACGATCTCGAACAGATCGCCTGTACTCTTTCCATTTGCCATAATGGTTGCAACCTGTCTGCCGAACAGATAACGCTCTCCTTCACCGCTTCGAAGCAAATAAGGCATTTTTTCTTCAGGTAATGAATGTTTTAATAAAGTTTTCATCTTGTTTCCTCCAATTTAGACCAGTCTATATATTTAAATATAAACGACTAGACCGTTCTATATAATTGTAGGGGGAAGGATAACAAAATGCTACCCTTTTTTTCTCACCAGCACGGGAATTTGCTCCGCAATGAGAAGAAGGGGGGCTTTGTTTTTATTCGTTAAGGAAAGCATAATACCGCCCTCAATCATAGAATTAATCAGCGTTCCCAGCTTGCTTGCTTCTTCTTCGTCAAATCCGTTTTGCATTAATTTTCCGGCGAAAACCGCTTCCCAGCTTTTAAAAACCTTCATGCAAACCGTACGCAGCGGTTCACTGATTAACGCTGTCTCACTTGCCAATAAACCGACTGGAATGCCCTGAATGCTCTCCTTACTATCAAACTGACTCGCTGTTTCTTTTATAAATAGCTGAATCGCTTCGACAGGATCAGTGATCTTGTCCATACTATGCCGAATGATATCTTCAATACACTTTCCTGTATATGTAACCGCTTCAATCGCTAATTCTTCTTTTCCGTTCGGAAAAAAGTGATAAAGGGACCCTTTCGGAGCACCGCTTTCTTTTACAATCTGATTTAAACCGGTCGCGTGATATCCTTGCAGCTGAAACAGGCGTGACGCCGTATGAAGAATTTTCTCACGTGAATCTCCTCTGCTACTCATTGAAACATTCCCTCCTAGGTATGGTGAAGAGCGACTTATATAATATAAAAAAGAACCGTGTGAATGTCAAAAAGAGATAAAAACCTCGTCGATGGTATATTTGTTTTTAAAATCACGAACGATTGCAGAAAAAATTAAACCAGTGTGCTCCAATAGAGTACCGAAACACACTGATTTTTATCTGTCTGCTCGACAGGGATAAGACCCATGCACAACAGGTAAGATGATAAATGGAAAACCGCCATGCTCTACTCTTTTTTAACCGTATGAGATACCTCCACACTACTCCTTTTAGGCTGTCGGGATGTCTCGGCAGTCTGTAAATCTTATCTCACCCTCACTGTCTATTTCAATATTCTTCACTTGATTGATGGTAATGGAAAGCGGATAAACTTCAGCTTTTTTGTCTGAAAAAATCCAGCGGCGTCCTCTAGGCCCTAACAGTAAAAACGCCCCTTCCTCATACTCTCCCATAAAATTCAACCCATCTTCTTTAAGCGATTCTTCATATCTGACCGGGACCCCAAACTGAATGAGACCCTTCCCTGCTGACATCACATCATTTGTTGTGATATTAATTTCACTAATATTGAGAACAGACTGAACTGAAAAATGTTCTTCACTCGCCGCTGATGAATTTCTAGCTATAAATTCTACTATATTATGAGACGGATCTGAGAAATAAAGTGAATAGGCATCTGAATGTTCAAAGTAAACTTCATCCTCATCATCTTCTTTATGTAACGTTACTTTGCTTTTCGCCCATGTTTTGGCTTCTTTAAACTTATTCTGAGGGATATTAAAAGCAAAATGATAGAAAGGTTCCTCATCAGAATGGCTTTTCCTGATTTCCAATTCACTGCAGCCGGCTTTAATTGAAAAAGCGTCTTCACTGCTTTCTATTAAAGGAAATCCAAGTTCATGAACATAAAAATGTCTCATTTGATCTACATCATTACTGTACAGAGTCACCTTGCTTATTAACATTCATACCCCTCCCATTTGCTTCTTTTTTCCATCATATCACTGGTTAAGATATCCATCCAATTGATCGGCTTTGCAAATGAAAAAAAGAAGGCGACTTTATATAGTCCCTTCTTATTTCCAATTCACTTAACACTAAAAGGCTTTAACATAAGAAGAATAATAGAAAAACAGCAAATACCAACCCTTGAACAAAGTAGGGCCGAATAAAGGAGGGATCAGATCCAAGAGTTTTTATGTCAAGGCTGCGAAACATCCGGTTGTTACTGCGCCTGTAGTTGCCGGACTGGCGGATTGGGGTTTAGCGAAGCGGAAGAAATAAGCTGTAATTATAAAAATAAACAGGCATTTCGCCTGTTTATTTTAATTCTCCTATGTCTCTTAAGTATTGTTCACGCTCTTTTTTATCAGGGTAAGCAGTTTTGATATATTTATCTTTTACTTCTTTGCTGTATTCGCTCCAATCTCTAAAGCGATCTGATACATCTTGAGAATAGCTTATACCATCAACTTTATTTGACTCGTATATCAAGGCTGCGGAAAAGTCAAACTTATCTGGATTGTCATTTATATAGCCGTTCACTACAATTCTTCCCATCGGATTTATATTTACTTTATCTTCAAAAGTTACAGCCTTTATAAAATGATGAATATCCTCTTTTCGTAACTCTTCTTCTATTTTTGGTTTCATTTCCTCGACGTATGCTTCAGCTTTTACTTGTTCACTTTTTTCTTTATTAGTTATGTATTTTTTATCTACAGAAGTGTCTGAAGTTTTTACTATTTCAAAAATGGAGCTAATCATTACGATTAACAACACGATAGCAAAAGCAAGTAATTTAGATGGCATTGGCTTTTTCATATTTTATGACCTTCCAAATGTGCAAACTTATTTTATTTCTCCAATGTCTTTTAAATATTGTTCTCGCTCTTCTTTTGATAAACTATTTAAAAAGTCTTCTTTAACCTCTCTATCAAAATCATCCCAGTTTTCAAAACGATCGCCTAAGTCTTTAGAGAAACTCATGCCATCAACCTTGTTTGAGTTATAGATTAAATCAGCAGAAAAATGAAACTTTTCCGGGTCCCCGTTTACATAGCCATCTATAATGATTCTCCCCATCGGGTTTATTTCTATATCTTTTTCAAAGGTTATCGTTTTTATAAAATGATGAATGTCTTCTTTCCTTAATGTCTCTTCTACTTTCGGTTTCATTTTTTCTGCATATTCTTCCGCTTTTTCTCGATCGCTTTTTTCTTCACTGTTCATATTTTTGTTGCCTCCAGTTGTATCTTTTGTAGTGGCTTTATTAAAATTAAAATATAGGGCGCCTGCGATTAAGATTATTACAATCACTCCTGCAAATAACATTTTCTTTATGGTTATCATTGGCAATTCATCCTTTTTATTTTATTATACAAGATATGTATAAAGATTAGGAGTGGCATAATTGGCTAAAAATAAGTCTATTAAAATTACGGATGAGGATTACAACCGTATATCGAGTGCTGCCTACGATATTCAAAACTATCATATTGGTGAAATTATTTATACTAGCAATAGGCAAAAGCTATACGTTATCGATTATAAAAAAACAAAAAAAGGCCTTAACGCGCTCACCCTTGTCACTAGAGAGGATTATCGTAATTCTCATCAAGGCAAACACCCTGAAAAAATCCAAAACGCCATCATCGCATATCGCGGTTCAGAACCCATCAGCCTAGGCCAATTTCAAGACACAATAAAACAATATCGTGATAAGCGGGAACAGCTCATTAAAGAATTAGAGAAAAAGGGAATCAACATTCCTGAAGATGAAGATGGTTCTTTCTATGACTCAGCAAAAGGCCTTTCTGAATATTCAAATGAAATCCTCCAAGATTGGCTTCATATGGACACCAGTTATTTGGTGGGCAAAAAGCCTTTTAATGACGGAACAGAGAACCAGGTCATTCAGGCAGATCAATATGCAAAAAAAATACATAAGGATTTTAAAAATGCAGACATTCAAGTAACGGGTCACTCATTAGGCGGTTCTAATGCAAGCTACGCCGTAGTGATGAATGACTTTATTGAACGCGGTGTCACTTTTGAGAATCCCAACATATACGAAAACCTGCCTGACGATGTAAAGGCCAGAGCGTTAAAAGGCGAATTCCGCAACCGTTTAACAGAATATATTAACCTAAATGATGGATTATCTTTGCTGAATCGGGATGCTTCTGAAATAGGGAACGTAAAAGTGATGTACGATGAAGCTTTGCCCAAGGGTATACAAGGCAAGAGTCTCCCTGAACAATTTATATTTTTAGAAGATGGCCTAAAGCAATATGGAAATAAGTCTCTTGATGTCATACTATTTGCTGAAGCTTTGCTTGGCAGTCACGGGTTAGACCGATACAGCTTCAATTCAGACGGCTCTGTCCAAACTGTCGATGATGTTTTAAAAAACAATCCTGATTTTGCATTAGCAATGCTCAAGCAAATGAAATCAACAAACCTGAAAGCCAGTACAGGCGTTTCTATTCTTATTAAATCACATGTATTGATGAATACAAGCACGCAGTTGAAACATATTGCTGAAACGGAATGGTCTAAAATTATACGGCAGATTGAAAGAATTGATGACAAAGTCAAGGATTCGATTGAGGAAGTCCGAACCATGCACACACGAATGATTGGTTTTGGTGACTACGATGAATTATCAGTTTCTGATGTTGATGATCTGATCAATAAGATCAAATTGAATAAACCACACCACCTTTTTTATTCAAAAGAAAAGTATGATCAGGCATTGGATGCAGCCTTGAATTTACAACACTTTCTTCGGATGGTCGCAGATGATCTCGGGCATATGGGACATGCGTATCATGATGCAGATTTGGCAGCAGCCAGTCGGATGGGGATTTCATAAGGAGAGAAAGAGACATGGATTTTATGAAAAGAAAACCTACAGATGCAGATCGTTTTATGCAAAGAGTGACGAGTCAACACTTAAGGACATCAATTTTTTCGAATGCTCATGCAGATACATCTGAAATGACACCAGAACAATTGGCCGCTTTTAAAGAGAAGAAAAGACAAGAACAAAAAACAGCCATGATGAATTCAATAAATAAACAACTAAGATATGCATTTGCGGAAGACCGTAAGAGTTTGGGTTCTATACTTGAAGATATTTCAGATACCGGACACACTATAAAAACAAAACGAGAAACGCTTGAAGGCAATATGTCTGGAAAAGCAATAGACAGTGTCACTCATAAAATGAAAGATCACCTTTCATTCGATAAAGTTCGTTCTGATGTATCGAGTTTGGTGAATTCGATTGGGTTATAGAAAATTCACTGGAAAAAAGCAGACTCTAATCAGTCTGCTTTTTTATATGTTTCATATCACTCTTTAAAAAAATCAATCAACGGTTGAAAGTCCTGAGCTACATCAACGCCATTCGGCTCTGCTTGAAGCAAACGATCTATCATCTGTTCCAATTTCTCAATATCCTGCTTATCTGTATATTCAATAAAGTTTAAGCCCTCTAGCCAATCTCGATAAGAATGTTTTGCTTTCCCATAGCTATTCCCAAAGACAAGGCAAGGCGTTTTCGTAATAATCGAGAAAATCATCGCATGCAAGCGGTCTGTGATCACTAATTTACTAGAACTAATGCGGTCAAGCATCTCCAGAAAATGTTTCTCGCGCTCGGCATAATCAATCGTGTCTACAGTATCCAGCACGGTATCCGTTCGCTCCACATAGGTCGTTTTCTCTGCCCATTTCATCATTTGAGATACAAAATCTTCATCGGTTACTTTCTCTTTATCCGCTCTTAAAATAAAGAGAACGCCGTCCCGTTCAAGCTCTCTCGGCTCTATATCTAAAGACAGCACCATATCCGGAGTGAAAATCACATCTGAATTGAAAGTTTCTTTTACCACATCTAGTGTTTGTGTCTCACGAGCGGCAATCGTTAAATTCGAATTTTGATGATAAGCATTCTGCGTTTTCTTCTTCTCTTTATTTCCTTCTTCCGTATCTTCAAAGTACACTGATTGCGGAAGAGAGATAGATTTATAATCTTTAAAAGCCGCAAAGACCTTTCTTCTGTCTTCCTCAATATCGAGGTAAAGGTTTCCTAAATTACCCCCGCCAGTAAAACAGACAATATCGTCTTTACGAATGATTTCCTTTACCAATTCAATGCCTTCATCTGTTGCATAATCCATAATTTCAATGTACTCATAGTAAGGAAAATGGTTCTTAATAAATTTCTCTTCTGCATACGCAATTGCCTGATCCCCAATGTTGGTATAACTTGGCGAACCAAACAGAAACACTTTTCGTTTATCATTTAATAAGGCTTTCGGCTCAACATTCGGACCGATACCTTTCACTAGTTTTATGCCTTTGATTTCTTGTACGGTCATACTGATGTCCTCCTTCTGGGCTGATTCTCTTATTGTTCTGTACCCCGAAAGGAGGAGCGGTATGCGCGTGTGTGTGTTTGACTAAAAAACGCATAAAGGATAAAGGGCTTTATATACGATTTGCATTTCTGACAGTTTTCATAGATGCTGCAATGTTCCTTGCTGTTCTTTCCATATAATGTGCGGCGTGTTCAAATGCATCAGAAAGTGTAATCACTCCTGGAACGATGCTGAAAAGGGCGTCAATTCCGTGTTCATACACGACATCGCTGTCTAAGGATAATGATCCCGCAAGCCCAATGACAGGCACATCATATTTCTTAGCCGCTTTGGCCACGCCGATCGGAGTTTTTCCATAAATGGTTTGACTATCGATCCGCCCTTCACCCGTGATAACAAGGTCTGCATCTTTGACTGCATCCTCAAAACCGACAAATTCAAGGACGATATCAATTCCTCTTTTGAGGTCAGCGTCCAGGAAAGCCAGCAAGCTTGCCCCAAGACCGCCTGCTGCGCCAGCGCCCTCTATATCTCTGCAGGATTTTCCAAGGGCTCTTTCTGCGATATCAGCAAAGCGGGACAGATTCTGATCAAGTAAATGTACCATTTCAGGTGTGGCGCCTTTTTGAGGACCGAAAATAGCTGAAGCCCCTCTAGGTCCTGTTAAAGGGTTATCTACGTCGCAGGCCACCTCAATTTTCACGTCTTTTAATCTGGCATCAAGACCGGTCACGTCTATTGAAACGAGTTGCGAGAGTGCACCGCCTCCGGGACCGATATTGTTTCCTGATTGATCCAGAAGCCTTCCGCCCAACGCCTGAACCATTCCAGCTCCCCCATCATTCGTAGCGCTTCCACCAACCCCAATAATCAAATGCTTTACGCCTGAATCTAGGGCAGCTAATATTAATTCTCCCGTTCCCCTTGTGGAGGTGACTAACGGATTTCTGTTTTCTTCGGGCACAAGATGCAAACCCGATGCAGCAGCCATTTCGATAACGGCTGTCTTCCCGTCTCCTAGTAATCCATAAAATGCTTTCACTGTTTCACCCAGCGGACCCGTGACAAACTGTTCTTTCATGCTTCCGTTTGTCGCATCTACCAGTGACTGAACCGTTCCTTCACCGCCATCGGCCATCGGCAGCTTACTGTATACAGCATCCGGAAAAACCGATTTGAATCCTCTTTCTATGGCGTGAGCAGCCTCCAACGCTGATAAACTTTCCTTAAAAGAATCTGGTGCAATCACTATCTTCATACGATCACCTCTCTCTATAGTCGCAGGACACGTTAACCGAATAGTTTAAAAACGCCAAATATGAGAGTTGAAATAATTGCGAGCGTTAAACCAACTATAGACTCATATGGCATCAGTTTTAAGCGTTCCTTTATGTCCATATTAACGCTTCCGGCTGTAGCATGGAAAAAGCTTCCGTGCGGCAGGTGATCAAGCACGGTTGAGCCCGCATGTATCATTGCCGCTCCAGCCAACGCTGATATCCCCAATCCTAAGATGGTGCTGCTGAAAACACCGCTTGCTACCGCTGTTCCCGCTGTTGTGGAAGCTGTTGCGGCAGACATAAATATGCCTGACACAGGAGCCAATAAAAATGCTGGCAGTCCTGACGAGTTTAATGCACTGATAAAGACATCCTTCAATGCAGAGTTGGAAATGATGCCGGCCAATGTCCCAGTCCCTAACAGCATAATGGCGACACCGGACATTTTACTTAAACCGGAAATGGCATATTCATTGATGTTCTTCGTCTTTTTCATGGCAATTGCTCCTATGATTCCGCCTGCTGGCAGGGCAACCATCGGATCAATGCTGATATTACATAATGGCCGCAATGCGAGCAAAATGATCGTGACAAGCGGCGCAATCAATGCTGTTATGAATAATGGAATCTTTTGATCCTTCATTTCCGTATCTTGGTTCCCCACTGAAGAGCCTTTATTAACAAGCCTTTTCGCTAAGAAATATGTAACGGCCAGCCCGAAAATGGCGGGGATAATTCCCGCAGCCATCATAGATGTAAGGGGAACCCCAAAAGCATCAGAAGCAGCAATGGCATTCGGGTTCGGTGACATGATATTTCCCGCTTTACCGCCGCCAATCATGGCCAGTAAAATAGCCGTTTTAGAAAGCTTTGCGCGTTTGGCAATAGCCAAAGCAATCGGTGACACTGTAATGACGGCTACGTCTATGAAGACTCCGACAGTCGTTAATATCATCACAGCTATCGATAATGCCAGCAGAGCACGTGATTCTCCAAGTTTTTTGATAATCGTTTCCGCAATCGATAAAGCCGCTCCTGACTCAATCAGGACGCCCGCCAGAACACCTGCAGCCATGATTCTCAAAACCGCCGGGATGATATCTTTCGCGCCTTCCATCATGAAGGCAACAGTATTTGTAATATCCACACCGCCAATCAACCCGCCGATTAAAGCGCCCGCAACCATCCCATATGCAGGCGGCACTTTTTTCAAGATGAGTATGATCGCAATGAGTAAGGCACTGACGGCCCCTAAAGCACTTACGGTAACATCCATGCTCATTCCCCCACCGTGTTTGTTGTGTATTTATTGTAAGCGTTTACTTAAATGAATACATTGTGAAAGGTGATGAAATAAGTGAATGAAATAAGGATGTGTCATTGTGCATATGCACAATCAGCTAATATCATACAAGAGCTTTGCTATGTACAATTCAATCAAGTCCTTTATATTTCGCGGATCTTTGCCTGTCAATTCTTTTATTTTCTCAAGGCGGTACCTTAGGGTATTTCGATGGATAAACAGACTTTCTGCAATTTTGTTTAACTCTCCGCCCTCTTTTATATAGGCTTCAAGCGTATTAACCAGTTCGCCCTTCTTACCTTGATCCAACAGCTGATGGTAAAAGGAGAAGGCATTTTTGTCCTGCTCTTCCTGAGCCAGTTGTGCCAGTATAACTTCTAATCTGTAATCCTCGTAATGGTAAAAGCCCGCCTCAGGCTGAAGTTTGCTTCCGATGAGAATTGCTCTTTTGGCTTGATAAAATGAAGAACGTAATTCTTTTAAGCCTTTAGCCAAGTTTCCGCTTCCGATACGCACGCCATCCAATGTTGTTAACAACCGCTTTACCAATGGCAATAACTCTCTTTTGATTTCTTTACCCGCTGCCGTTTTCAGAACGACGATTTCATTATTAAACGTAACTCCAATTAAATCAGATTTACTGATTTCATATTGAATAGACCTCATTATGTTTTGAATCGTTATTTCTGTATAATTTAATGGTTTCAGGACGATGGCCATTCTAGGCTGTTCTAGATTCATTCCAAGAAATCCGGCCCGTTCTTTTACCCATTCTTCATTCAAACCTTCTTCTGAAATTAGCTGATTCACAATCTCACTCTGTATCCTTTGTTTCCATTGCACTCTCTCCAGCAAAAACGATTGCTCCAATACCAGTTCGGCCGCCATTTTTACAAGCTGGGCATAGTTCTGGATTTGCTCAGGCTCCCCTGTAATACCTACAACACCAACGATTTGGCTGCTAAATCGTATAGGTAAATTGATTCCAGGCCTTGCCCCCTTCATTTTGGCCGCCCTCGATTCATCTATTTCAATATCTTCACCGTTTTCAAGAACGAGAAGAGCACCATCATGGAGCTGATTAATCCTTTCGCTGTCGCCCGAGCCTATGATAACCCCCTTATCGTCCATGACATTTATATTTCTATTCAAAATGTTCATTGTACGCTCAACGATATCCTGAGCCAGCTCATACGTTAAAAACTGCATGCTGCTTTCCCGCCTCCTTTTTCATCTTTTCTCCAATTTACCATAGTGAAGTTGCACAATAAATAAGGCGGCGCGGAATGTATGGAAGATCACAGCTTGAATAAACGCCTGCCTTTTTAATGACCTCTGCCTTCAAATTTCATCACTCCACCTATGATGAAATGGGAAAATTTTTAAGAAAAATTAGAAATGAAAGTGTTTGCATAATAGAAAAATTCAAGTTATCATACTTGTATACAAGTATACTCCTTTAGTAGGAAGGTGAGTTTATGCTCGACTCCAAGGATCTGTTGTATCCCGAAAAGTGGCTCTCAAAAGCTTCAACCGGTGTTCGTGTAGCTTGCGAGCTTAGGATGCGTATTATTTCCGGCTTGATTGAAAGCGGTACCATTCTATCGGAAAATACAATCGCCGCAGACTTTTCAGTGAGCCGGTCGCCCGTTCGCGAGGCTTTAAAAATACTGGCATCTGAAAAAATCATCCGTTTAGAACGAATGGGAGCGGTTGTGATTGGTTTAACTGAAAAAGAAATAGCAGAAATTTATGATGTGCGTTTACTCATAGAAACGTTTGTATTTGAACGGCTTGTCAAAATAGACACGGATCTATTGGTAAAAGACCTTAGTAAAATTCTTGAAATGATGAAAGTCTCTATAAAATATGAGGACGCGGATGAGTTCTCTTATCAAGATGTTTTATTTCACGAAACGATTGTTCGCGCCATTGACCATTCATACATTCTGATGATATGGAACAATCTAAAACCTGTGATGGAAAGCTTCATTCTTTTATCGATGCGCATGCGATTAAAGGAAAAATATGAAGACTTCTCAAGGATTTTAGATAACCATGAGCTTTATATTCAAGCGATCAAAACAAAGGATAGGGCGCTGATGATTCAATCTCTGCACCAGAACTTTGATGATGTTCAAGAGAAAGTAGACGACCTTTGGTTGTCCCAACAAATGCTGGCTGAAGGAGCTGAACAAAAAAATGACTAGTTATATGTTAGGAATAGATATCGGTACGACAAGTACGAAGGCTGTGTTATTCAATGAAAATGGAGTAGTGATACAAAAAGAAAGTATCGGATACCCGCTTCATACACCCGACATATCGACAGCTGAACAAAACCCGGAAGAGATTTTTCAGGCTGTGATACTCTCAACCGCAAAAATCATGCAACAGCATTCACAAAAAAAGATCTCATTTATTTCATTCAGCAGCGCCATGCACAGCGTCATTGCCATGGATGAAAACGATCAGCCGCTGACGCCGTGCATCACGTGGGCGGATAACCGAAGTGAAGGCTGGGCGCATAAGATTAAAGATGAATTGAACGGGCATGAAGTCTACAAACGGACAGGGACACCCATTCACCCCATGGCACCGTTAAGCAAAATTGCCTGGATCACGAATGACCGACCTGAAATCGCTTCCAAAGCCAAAAAATATATAGGGATTAAAGAATATATTTTTAAAAAGCTATTTGATGAATATGTCGTGGATTATTCTCTAGCTTCAGCGATGGGGATGATGAATCTCAAAGACTTGGATTGGGACGAAGAAGCATTAAAAATCGCAGGCATTACAACGGATCATTTATCTAAACTAGTGCCAACAACCGAGATCTTTCATAACTGCAACCCGGAATTAGCGAAACAGATGGGAATCGACCCGAAAACACCTTTTATCATTGGCGCAAGCGACGGCGTGTTGTCTAACCTCGGCGTCAACGCGATTAAAAAAGGCGAAATTGCCGTCACAATCGGGACAAGCGGTGCGATTCGGACAATTATTGACCAGCCGCAAACGGATGAAAAGGGGAGAATTTTCTGCTACGCCTTAACGGAAAATCATTGGGTCATCGGCGGACCCGTTAACAATGGCGGAATCGTTCTTCGCTGGATCAGGGATGAATTTGCTTCTTCAGAAATCGAAACAGCGACAAGACTCGGAATTGATCCGTATGATGTGCTGACTAAGATTGCTGAACGCGTCAGACCGGGTTCTGACGGCCTGCTGTTCCACCCGTATCTTGCCGGTGAACGTGCTCCGTTATGGAATCCTGATGTACGCGGCTCATTTTTCGGCCTGACTATGTCACATAAAAAAGAACATATGATACGGGCGGCATTGGAAGGCGTCATTTACAACTTATACACTGTGTTTTTAGCGTTAACAGAATGCATGGACGGTCCTGTTACACGGATTCAAGCAACTGGGGGCTTTGCAAGATCTGAGGTTTGGCGTCAAATGATGTCGGATATATTCGAATCAGAAGTAGTCGTTCCGGAAAGCTACGAAAGCTCATGTCTCGGTGCCTGCCTCCTGGGTCTGTATGCCACAGGAAAAATCGAGTCGTTTGATGTCGTGTCTGACATGGTCGGCAGCACTTACAGACATACGCCAAAAGAAGAATCAGCCAAAGAGTATAGAACATTAATGCCGATATTCATTAACTTATCTAGGGCATTAGAAAATGAATATACACAAATTGCAAATTATCAAAGAAGCTTAATCACACACAAATAGATAATGAAGGGGAGGCGTCATTCATGCCGTTAATAATTGTCGCAATTGGAATCTTAGCATTACTATTTTTGATTATGGGCTTAAAATTAAATACGTTTATTTCCTTAATTGTCGTTTCGTTCGGCGTTGCGTTAACACTTGGAATGCCATTTGATAAAATTGTCAGCTCCATCGAAGAAGGAATAGGCGGAACACTTGGACATATCGCATTAATCTTCGGACTCGGCGCCATGCTGGGCAAGCTGATCGCAGATTCAGGCGGCGCACAGCGTATTGCGATGACGCTCGTCAACAAATTCGGCGAAAAAAATATTCAATGGGCGGTCGTCATTGCCTCATTCATTATCGGTATTGCTTTATTCTTTGAAGTTGGTTTGGTTCTATTAATTCCGATTGTATTTGCGATTTCAAGAGAATTAAAGATTTCTATTCTATTCCTCGGTATTCCGATGGTCGCAGCATTATCCGTCACACATGGCTTCCTGCCTCCGCATCCAGGACCGACGGCAATCGCCGGAGAGTACGGTGCAAACATCGGTGAGGTGTTATTGTACGGCTTCATCGTTGCTGTTCCGACGGTGCTTATCGCAGGGCCTTTGTTTACAAAGCTCGCTAAAAAGCTAGTCCCTGAATCATTTGCAAAAACCGGAAATATTTCGTCACTAGGCACACAAAAAACATTCAAGCTTGAGGAGACACCAAGCTTTGGAATCAGTGTATTTACAGCGATGCTTCCAATTATCATCATGTCAATCGCTACGATTATCGATTTGCTTCAAGAAACAATAGGATTTGCGGATAACGGCGCACTGGCATTCATCCGTTTGATTGGGAATGCATCGACTGCCATGGTCATCTCCTTATTAGTAGCTGTCTATACGATGGGAATTGCGCGTAACATTCCAATCAAAACCGTGATGGACTCATGTTCAACAGCCATCACACAAATTGGAATGATGCTCTTGATCATCGGAGGCGGCGGCGCCTTCAAACAAGTATTAATTAACGGCGGTGTCGGCGACTACGTAGCCGATTTATTCAAAGAAACGGCTTTATCGCCTATCTTACTTGCCTGGCTTATCGCGGCGATCCTGCGTATTTCCTTAGGATCAGCCACCGTGGCCGCATTAAGCACAACGGGACTTGTGATTCCATTGCTGGGACAGTCCGATGCCAATCTTGCATTAGTGGTGCTTGCAACCGGCGCGGGAAGCGTCATCGCTTCACACGTCAATGACGCCGGCTTCTGGATGTTCAAAGAATATTTTGGTTTAAACATGAAAGAAACATTCGCAACATGGACATTACTGGAAACGATTATTTCAGTTGCAGGATTAGGGTTTATTCTATTACTCAGTGTATTTGTATGAAATTGATGAAGGAGATGTAATACATGTTCAATACAATTGGTGTCATAGGCTTAGGCGTGATGGGCAGCAATATCGCCTTAAACATGGCCAGTAAAGGGGAACGGGTCGCCGTCTATAATTACACGAGGGATTTAACGGACCGGCTCATACAGAAGCTTGATGGACAGTCGGTCAATCCGTACTATGAGCTTCAGGATTTTGTTCAATCGTTAGAAACACCAAGAAAAATCTTCCTGATGGTGACTGCGGGCAAACCGGTGGATTCCGTGATCCATTCGTTGATTCCTTTGCTTGAAAAAGGCGATGTCATCATGGATGGCGGAAACTCTCACTACAACGAAACGGAACAAAGATATGATCAGTTGAAAGAGAAGGGAATCGGCTATTTAGGAATTGGCATTTCCGGCGGCGAGGTCGGCGCTTTAAAAGGCCCATCCATCATGCCTGGCGGAGATCAAGATGTCTATGAAAAAGCCGCTCCCATCCTGACTAAAATCGCAGCACAAGTAGGAGATGACCCTTGCTGTGTGTATATCGGACCAAAAGGATCGGGACATTTCGTAAAGATGGTGCACAACGGGATTGAGTATGCAGACATGCAGCTGATCGCAGAAGCCTATACATTTCTAAGAGACACATTGCGTCTGCCGCTTAATGAAATCGCTGACATTTTTGAAGAATGGAATCAAGGTGAACTGAAAAGCTATTTAATCGAAATCACAGCAGAGATTTTAAGGAAAAAAGATGAACGGACAGACGCCCCGCTGATCGATGTCATTCTTGATAAAGCAGGCCAAAAAGGCACAGGCAAATGGACGAGCATGCAAGCCATTGATAACGGCATTCCGTCATCCATTATCACGGAGTCACTGTTCGCCCGTTACCTATCTGCATTAAAAGATGAACGGGTTGCGGCAGAACAAATCTTAGCCGGTCCAGAGACCGAAGAAAAGCACTTCGATAAAAACCTGTGGATTGATTACGTGAGACAAGCCTTATACATGGGGAAAATATGCGCCTACGCACAAGGCTTTGCCCAATACAAAATGACGTCCGAGCTTTACGGATATGACTTGCCGTTAAAAGACATCGCCCTTATTTTCCGCGGCGGCTGCATCATACGTGCAGAATTTCTAAATATCATCAGCGAAGCATTCCAAGAACAGCCGGACCTATCAAACCTTCTCATCGCACCATATTTCTCAGAAAAGCTCAAAGCCTACCAAACAGGCCTGAGAAAAGTGGTGTGTGAAGGAATCAACGCCGGCATCTCGTTCCCATGCTTGAGTACGGCTCTATCTTATTACGACGGTTACCGCACAGGGCGTTCCAACGCGAATATATTGCAGGCTCAGCGTGATTACTTTGGTGCTCATACGTATGAACGGACGGATATGGATGGTTTTTTTCATACGGAATGGTCATGAAGAGCATGTAACAAAATCTGGAAAACCGGACTTTGAAGGTCCAGTTTTCCAGATTTTTTGAATTCATGACGGTAAAAAAAATTCTCTTCCAAACTTCACTTCGACAAAGACACGTTCGATCATTTTTTCTTATTTTCAAGTACGTCGAGAGTGATCAAACTGCAATTTCACACCCCAACATCACTTCTAATTGAGAATACGCCATGATTAATTTCATCACCCTTAATAGAACAAAATAGACCAATCATTACCAGCATTTCCCCATCATAAGTACAAAAAGCAAAAATAATCTAGGTGTTTCCCCTTGACAAAAAATAAATGTTATTTAATAATTCATATATAATTAGAATTATTATTGAAAGCTAAAGTTTATACTTTATGCTTTTTAATATTCTCAAAATCACATTTAGGAGGAACATAAATTATGTCTCTAATTGGAAAAGAAGTACAACCATTCGCAGCGAAAGCTTACAAAAACGGTGAATTCATCGATGTAACAAACGAAAGCCTAAAAGGTCAATGGAGCGTATTCTGCTTCTACCCAGCAGATTTCTCTTTCGTATGTCCGACTGAACTTGAAGATCTTCAAAACCAATACGCAGCCCTAAAAGAACTTGGTGTTGAAGTATACTCTGTTTCTACAGATACTCACTTCGTACACAAAGGCTGGCATGACAGCTCTGAAAAAATCGGCAAAATCACTTACGCTATGATCGGTGACCCATCTCAAACGATCTCTCGTAACTTTGATGTACTTAACGAAGAAGAAGGTCTTGCTGACCGCGGTACATTCATCATCGATCCGGATGGCGTAATCCAAACTGTTGAAATCAATGCAGGCGGTATCGGCCGTGACGCAAGCAACCTAGTAAACAAAGTAAAAGCAGCTCAATATGTTCGTCAAAACCCAGGTGAAGTTTGCCCGGCTAAATGGGAAGAAGGTTCTGAAACACTTACACCAAGCCTTGACCTAGTAGGTAAAATCTAAGGAGTGCATTCCATTGGTACTTGAAGCAAATATCAAAGCACAATTAAATCAATACATGCAGCTAATTGAGAATGACATTGTTCTCAAAGTGAGCGCAGGTGAAGATGACACTTCTAAGGATATGCTGGCTCTTATTGATGAGCTGGCTTCCATGTCATCGAAAATCACTGTTGAAAAAGCTGAATTGAACAGAACGCCAAGCTTCAGTGTGAATCGCGTCGGGGAAGACACTGGTGTCACTTTCGCCGGTATTCCTCTTGGACACGAATTCACTTCTTTAGTGTTGGCATTGCTGCAAGTGAGCGGAAGAGCACCTAAGGTTGATCAAAAAGTCATTGATCAGATTAAGAATATTAGCGGTGAATACCGCTTTGAATCTTATATTAGCCTGACGTGCCACAACTGCCCTGATGTTGTACAAGCATTAAACATGATGAGCGTGCTGAATCCGAACATCACACACACCATGATTGACGGTGCGGCGTTTAAAGAAGAAGTCGAAAGCAAAAACGTCATGGCAGTGCCAACTGTTTACTTGAATGGCGAAACTTTCGGAAGCGGCCGTATGACCCTCGAAGAGATTCTTGCGAAAATGGGCAGCGGCGCAGATGCATCTGAGTTTGCTGACAAAGATCCTTACGATGTTCTTGTTGTCGGCGGCGGACCTGCCGGCGCAAGTGCAGCCATTTACACGGCGCGTAAAGGTATCCGCACAGGTGTTGTCGCTGAACGCTTCGGCGGACAGGTTCTCGACACCATGAGCATCGAAAACTTCATCAGCGTAAAAGCAACTGAAGGACCGAAGCTTGCTGCAAGTCTTGAAGAGCACGTGAAGGAATATGATATTGATGTCATGAACCTTCAGCGCGCAAAACGACTTGAGAAAAAAGATCTGTTCGAACTTGAACTCGAAAACGGTGCTGTCCTGAAAAGTAAAACAGTCATCCTTTCAACAGGTGCCCGCTGGCGCAATGTCAACGTACCTGGTGAACAAGAGTTTAAAAACAAAGGTGTCGCTTACTGCCCGCACTGTGATGGCCCATTGTTTGAAGGCAAAGACGTAGCCGTTATCGGCGGCGGAAACTCTGGTATCGAAGCAGCGATTGATCTTGCAGGTATTGTCAATCACGTCACTGTGCTAGAGTTCGCGCCGGAACTGAAGGCAGACGAAGTCTTGCAAAAACGTCTCTACAGCCTGCCAAACGTCACTGTACTCAAAAATGCACAAACAAAAGAAATCACAGGCGACCAGAGCGTAAATGGCATCACATACGTAGACCGCGAAACAGGCGAAGAAAAACACGTTGAACTCCAAGGTGTATTCGTCCAAATCGGTCTCGTGCCAAACACTGAATGGTTAGACGAAACCGTTGAACGCAACCGCATCGGCGAAATCGTAGTCGACAAACGCGGCGCAACAAGCGTTCCTGGTTTATTCGCTGCCGGCGACTGTACAGACGGTCCTTATAACCAAATTATTATTTCGATGGGATCAGGTGCAAGTGCTGCTTTAGGAGCGTTTGATTATTTGATCCGGAACTAATACAAAAAAGCCGCCATATTACCTGATTGGCGGCTTTTTTGATATGTCTGCGTTGAATTAAGAAGCCAATATTGCTTCTAAACAATCCTCGCTGATTTTATAAGCTTTTGGCCTTCTGCTCACCAGCTTAACAAATCCTTGCTGTTCTAAGTAATCCATTACTTTTTAAAAATATCACGTTCATCCTTATAATCAGCCCATTGGTCGCTATCAATATAGGTTCTAATTCGTTGCAGTTTCATTAAATTAAGTTCAAGGTCCTCAATAATCCCCTACATTAGATATATCCCTATAAAAAGAAGCGGTTAACCAAAGATAAAGCCGGCATACTGCATGCAGTACACCGGCTTGTTAATGATTAGAGATTTATGGAATCACCATTTAATATGACTCATCAGGTTCTTCTTTTTTTGCTCCCTCTAGTCCAATATAAAATAAATAATAAAACAAACCATAGAGGAGTCAGCAGCAAGGCCGGGCGAGTTGCATCCGCAAACAGCATAATTATGAGAATGACAGCAAACAGCGCCAGAACAACGTAATTGATAAACGGCGCAAATGGCGCTTTGAATGTTGATCTTGAGTGTAATTGCGGACGGGTTTTCTTGTATCTGATATGACAAACAAGAATCACACCCCACACCCAAATAAAACAAATCGCGCTAATGGTTGTCACGATGCCAAAAGCTTGTTCCGGTATCAGTTTGCTTAAAAGAGCTCCCGCTGAGAGGACAATAACCGATACCCATAACGCGTTACTCGGCACATGATTTTTATTCAGCTTCGCAAAATTGGCCGGGCCCTGTTTCGTTTTGCTTAAATTGTACAGAATCCGGCTTGTTGAAAACATCCCGCTGTTACAAGCAGAAGCCGCTGATGTTAATACGACAAAATTAATGATTCCCGCAGCAAGCGGAATACCGACTAAGCTGAAGGTTTTCACAAAAGGACTTTCTGCAGCATTCAACTCCGTCCATGGGTTAATACATAATAGGACGATAAGCGCGCCGACATAGAAAAATAGAATCCGCAAAGGAATTTTATTAATAGCCGATGGAATATTTTTTTTCGGATTCGATGTTTCCGCTGCCGATACACCTACTAATTCCACACCGACATATGCAAAGATCACCATTTGGAAAGAAAGCAAAAAGCCTGAAAATCCATTTGGAAACAATCCGCCATGCTCCCAAAGATTTGTAACCGAAACCGTTCCTGTATGCGTCTTGAAGCCGATCACCAGCAAAATAACCCCAATCACAATTAATGCGAGAATCGTAATGACCTTTATTAAAGCAAACCAAAATTCCAATTCTCCAAAAATCTTGACAGTCAATAGATTGAGTCCTAATAAAATGAGTAGACAGATAAGTGCAGGGATCCACTGCGGAATATCAAACCAATATTTCACATATACACCGACGGCAATCACATCCGCCATAGCCGTCATAATCCAGCAAAACCAATACGTCCAGCCGGTGACAAACGATGCCCGCGGTCCCAGATACTCCTCGGCAATATCTGTTAACGATTGATACCCCGCTTTAGATAAAAGCAGTTCTCCCAGCGCCCGCATCACGAAAAAAAGCGCAATACCTACAATGAAATACGCAAGGATGATAGAAGGACCCGCCAATTGAATCGCCTTACCGGAGCCTAAAAATAAGCCGGTGCCAATCGTCCCGCCAATGGCGATGAGCTGCACATGCCGATTGGACAAGTCCCTCTTTAATTCTCGCTGTTCCAAATCAAACTCCTCCTTACCTCTTTATTGTGAAACGACGAGCAATGAAAAAAGCCCATAAAAAAAGAGATTGGATGTCCTCCAATCTCGTGGTCATAAGAATAACAAATCATATTTGCGCAGCTGACAATCCAGCATGCCAAATACATATTCGGTACTCTTCTGTCCTTTTGCCTGAGATTGTGAACCCTTCGGCGCCGCGGAATCTCCGCGGTCTCTCCAGAAGCTGCTCCTGCTATAGTGTGACCCACAGCAATCATAGCTTGCTACATATTGAATTTTTCCGATAGAAACAACAACTATCAGATAACTTTTTATTCTAATAGGGATTGGGTGGTTTGTCAATGGTGATTTTTATTTCATAATTAGAAGTATTTAATCAAAAAATAGTTTTAGATGAACGAAAAAAATCTGTTGCCTTGGGGGAGTTTTTTCATGGCTAGAAATTGGGACTCAAAAGAAGAAAAACGAAACATATTTTCAGAAAGAAAATATAGCATTCACACCGAAACAATTCGTGAATGAGCACATTTTTCATTATTTAATAATTTAAGGGTTTAACAAGCGGATTGTCTCTGTTAGTATGGCAACCAAAGGAGAAGGCTAAATTATGCAAAGCATAATGAAGCTAACCACAGGTAAACTGGCAGCCTTGGTATTCCTAGTAGGTGCCTTAGCCCTCCCGGTTTTACCTAATGCTGCAGATGCCGCAGAATCCCAAGCTACATACAAAGTTGAAAACCTCAACGATAGTCTGCTGAAGATGACGTTCGTTCATGCAGATGTTCATATTGACGCTGATGGAAATGCTACACTAAAAGATCACGTAACGGGCGAAGAGCAAGTTCTCCCTAAAAGCTCAACTGACAAAAATGGTGACCCTAGAAGGTGATCAAATTATACAAAATTATCATTCCTTCAATAATAGCCATATTTGTCCTATGGATTTTATTACAGATTTCACTCGATATGAGCATCTTTATGAATCCAATGAATTACTTTATCGTATTCATTATCTTCTTTCTCTTTATGAAGATGGGGAAAGACAATTGATGAAAGCTAAAAGACACCCCACCTTAACAAAACTCAAACACACAGCACGTCATCTGGATGATATCGTATACACAAAAAGCTACTTCAACTTGAAGTAGCTTCCTTTTGTTAAATACCCATTTTGACCCATCTAGTTTTAGAAAAACGAAGAATAATTACGTTTATGATAATGATTGATATTAAATATAAAATAATGTATACAATATCATTAATCCCAAGTGTCATATGATCAGAATGCAACACTTTTTCTATTCGGTGGTACATAGTGTTACCTGCCTCAAAAGGAGCAAAAAAACCAAACGTTTTATTACTTATTGCTACTAAAATAACTGTAGTAATCCAATAAACGATACTAACACCTATACTAGTTAAAATATTAGAACATAACATACTTATGGTTCCAATAATTAAAATATACTGCAATATAACTGCAGAAAATAAGAATAGCATTAATGTAAAATGGGAAAAATCATGGTACATCAACGATATGATGAGCAGACCAAGCGCTATAAACACAAAACATTCCAAGAATAAAACAGCTATCTTTTTATAAAAGAAGGTATAGATGTTTTCTCCAATTAATTTATAAAAGAGAATATTTTTATTTGAATACTCTCGATTAATAAAGAAAGCGATAACAAATGAAAATAACATCAAACCAAATTGAGTGGCAACGGTATAGGAGCTAAAGAAAAACATCTCAGATGTAACATTGCTGACTTTATCGATTCCAACCAGTAAAAAATACCCCAGTAAAAATAAAAAAACGACCATAGATCCTAATATAATAAAAACTTTGTTGCTCATACTTTTTTTCAACTCTAATTTCATCTTATGCCCCCACTGTTCCATTACTCATTTATATACACTTCAATTAACTTTTCCACTGAATCATATTTATGGATTTTTTGATCATGAAATATATAATTATCCCCATCTATCGCCTTTAAATCAGACAAATCGTGTGTAATATTAATGATAATCTTCTCTGGGTTCTCCTGGATATACTTTTTCAGAAAACGATGAATTTCCATAACCGTTTTTTTGTCTAATGAATTCGTTATTTCATCTAAAACAATAATATTTTTGTCCTCCAGCAAAAAGCTAAGCAATTTCAACTTTTGCTTTTGTCCATCACTTAAGTTTTTGATAAGAACTTTACCATCGATATTATCAAGATTAAGTAAACTCGCAATCTTATTTATCTTTTCTGAATCAAACTTTTCGCTCAAAAAGTGTAATAAAAAGTCCTTAGAAACATCATGAGGTATATTCGACGAGCTAGAGATTAAAGAAACATTTTGACGAATATCTCTACCGATTCGTTTGCTATTATTTAATAAAAAGTCTTTAGCAAGCTGTGATTTACCGACTCCATTTTTTCCGAATATATGATTGATTTTCCCATTCGAAAAATGTAAGTCCGTGTCCTGAAGTAACGTTTTACCTTTCACTTTTAAAGTATAATTCGCTATATTCATATACATACTCCTAGGAAATATTTGAATTTTCAAGTTGCCTCTTTCGTTTCCGGTTCGAAACTGTAAGAAATGTTTTTTGATGATTAATTTGGAGATCTTTTACTCTAGTTTACAATATATAACATTCAAAGTACAACAATGGCAGTTTCCTCAAGGCAACTCCTTACAAGATAATTGACAAACAAGCCAAATAAACGGATCGTCAATACCATATCAATACATATTGATAACAAGAATAAAGAGGATACTGAACCTTTCAGCCTAAGCCCTTGACTAAATAACCTCCTCCGTAGACTGTTTTAGCTCTAGCTGCCTTAATCTTTCTCTCTTTTTTCTGCTTTTTCTTTATCCCCGCTCATCCCGGCGCCTCTTTCCCTCGTTTTGATTGTCTCTAAAAGGAGTTATGCGTTACTATCGTATAAGGGTCCAATGATTAAAAATAATGTCATACTTTTAAATTCACCTTATCATGCAAATGCTCATAAATAGGGGTTTATTCTAAAAAGGGGATGGACGATTTTGGAAAGCAAGTACTTAGATCTACTCGCACAAAAATACGATTGTGAAGAAAAAGTGGTAACGGAAATCATTAATTTGAAAGCGATACTGAACCTGCCAAAAGGCACTGAGCATTTTGTCAGTGATTTGCACGGGGAGTACCAGGCATTCCAGCACGTGCTGCGTAATGGTTCAGGAAGAGTAAAAGAGAAGATACGCGATATTTTCAGCGGTGTCATTTATGATAGAGAAATTGATGAATTAGCAGCATTGGTCTATTATCCGGAAGACAAACTGAAGTTAATGAAACATAACTTTGAAACGAAGAAAGCATTAAACGAGTGGTATAAAGAAACGATTAATAGAATGATTAAGCTCGTTTCTAATTGCTCCTCCAAGTATACCCGCTCCAAATTACGCAAAGCACTGCCCACTCAGTTTGCTTATATTACTGAGGAGCTGTTATACAAAACAGAAGAATCCACCAACAAGGAACAATATTACTCTGAAATCGCAGATCAGATCATTGCACTTGGCCAGGCCGATAAGCTGGTCACCGGTCTTGCTTACAGCATTCAGCGATTGGTGGTCGACCATCTGCATGTTGTCGGCGATATTTACGACCGCGGACCGCAGCCGGATAAGATTATGGAAGAACTGATCAACTATCATTCTGTGGATATTCAGTGGGGAAATCACGATGTCCTTTGGATAGGCGCCTATTCCGGTTCCAAAGTATGCCTGGCCAATATTATCCGCATCTGTGCCCGCTATGACAACTTGGATATTATTGAAGACGTCTACGGCATCAATCTGAGACCGCTGCTTAACCTTGCCGAAAAATATTACGGTGATAATCCATCTTTCCGTCCAAAAGCAGACGAAAACAGACCAGAAGCTGAAATTAAGCAAATCACAAAAATTCATCAAGCGATTGCGATGATCCAATTCAAGCTTGAGAGCCCGATTATCAAGAGACGGCCGAACTTTAATATGGAGGAACGGCTGTTACTGGAAAAGATTGATTATGATAAAAATGAAATTACACTGAATGGAAAAACATATCAACTGGAAAACACCTGCTTTGCGACAATCAATCCGGAACAGCCAGATCAGCTATTAGAAGAAGAAGCAGAAGTTATAGACAAGCTGCTATTCTCTGTCCAGCATTCCGAAAAGCTGGGCCGCCATATGAATTTTATGATGAAAAAAGGCAGCCTTTATTTAAAATATAACGGCAACCTGTTAATTCATGGCTGTATTCCAGTCGATGAAAACGGCAATATGGAAACGATGATGATTGAGGATAAACCGTATGCGGGCCGTGAGCTGCTCGATGTATTTGAGCGGTTCTTACGGGAAGCGTTTGCCCAACCGGAAGAAACCGATGATCTTGCGACAGACATGGCTTGGTATTTATGGACAGGCGAGTACTCCTCCCTCTTCGGAAAACGCGCCATGACGACATTTGAGCGGTATTTCATTAAAGAAAAAGAAACACATAAAGAGAAGAAAAACCCGTATTACTATTTACGTGAGGACGAGGCAACCTGCCGAAACATCCTGGCAGAATTCGGCCTCAATCCAGATCATGGCCATATCATCAACGGCCACACACCCGTAAAAGAAATCGAAGGAGAAGATCCAATCAAAGCAAACGGAAAAATGATCGTTATCGACGGCGGCTTCTCCAAAGCCTACCAATCCACAACAGGCATCGCAGGCTACACGCTGCTATACAACTCCTACGGCATGCAGCTCGTCGCCCATAAACACTTCAACTCCAAGGCAGAAGTCCTAAGCACCGGAACCGACGTCTTAACGGTGAAACGATTGGTGGATAAAGAGCTTGAGCGGAAGAAAGTGAAGGAAACGAATGTTGGTGAGGAATTGCTGCAGGAAGTTGCTATTTTGGAAAGTTTGCGGGAGTATCGGTATATGAAGTGAGGGAATGTAGAGTTCAGAGATGATGATATGCTCCTCTAAAGGTAGACAGATGAATTTAAAAAATCTGTTTGCCTTGGGGGAGTTTTTTCATGGACAATGGCATTCAGAAGGAGAAAAACTAAACATTCTTTCAGACTGTGACTAGGGTAATAATTCGGCATTCACACCGAAACAATTTGTGAATGGAGAACATTGCACGACATAGCCAGCGTTGAGAGCTAGGAACGTTCTAAACACCATAAGTTACTGCGAAACTAAAACACGCTACCGTAAAGGACTCTTATCCAGACGCTATTCTCAAAGAGAAGTCACAAGAAAATACCAAATTTCCAGTAAATTTGTGCTGAACAAATGGGCTGAGCTTTATAATGGTCATAAAACGTTAAAGGATTGCTGGAGAGGAAGGATTTATTTTATGACCAAACGGAAGAAGTTTCATTAGAAAAACCTTACTTCTCATAAAGAAAAGGGTGACCACTCCCCTCTATTGTTACTAACTATGGAAGGTGGCCGAAATGTATAAAAATCATCATTCCTGCAATACTAGCAATCTTTGTCCTCTGGATACTATTACGGATCATCCTTATGTCAACCGATGATGTAATATATAAAATAATTGGGTTTTTAAAAAATAAATACAATTTAAGAAAATACCTATTTAAATCTTATATTAGATTTTTATAGATTTATATTTTTCAATATATCTCTCAATATTTACAATTATTTTTTCCCAATCATCATCTTCGATAGTATTGTCAGTAGGCAAAACATTATAACCAAGACTAACGTTTCTATCTGTCAATATTAAATAAACACTCAATGCATAATGAATTATTTCCTTTATTTTTGTATCAAGAACAATATCTCGTTTTTTTAAATGGTCAAAAAATGTATTAAAGTGTGTGTTTGTTAACCCATCTAAGTGGTAATTGTATCTTTCAAATAAAATTAACTGTATAGACAAAAATAACTCTCTTTCAAAGCTACTGATTTTTTCAAACTCAAAAATAACTGATTTATCTTTTTTAATTTCTTTTAGAAAACACTCCATTTTATCTATGTTCACTATAGTTTCCTCCATTTTTAATGATTTTTTCGCAAACTTTTAATAAAGTTTCTATCTGCTTTAAAATAACTAAGAGTTTTTTATTATCAGGATATTCAAAATCCAATCCGGTGCCTCTTGTGTAATTTAATCTGCACTTTGATAAAAAATTATAATTTTCAAATGTTAATGGTAGTGATCCAATATATTCCGAGAGTTTAAAATATACACTAGTTCGACCAAACGTAGGTTCATCTAACTTAAAACATGTTAATAAACACAAATTTCTACATACAAAAAATAACTGAGATAAATCAAAAATGTTTATCCCATTTTTCTCTAAACTACTTTTAGTGTTTTCATAAATATTCTTATATATATTCAAGTTGTCATCAAATTTCTTAAATGGTTTTAAGTCCCCATATAGATTTATATTATTTTTTTGATAAATAATTTTCCCTTCTAGTTTTAAATGCCATAAAAACATCGATCCTTCTTGTAACATTTTATTGTAAATACTTTTTTTATAAATAGATATTCCTATGTTTTCAAAGGGCAACTCCTCTTTAACTATAGTAATAATATCTTGCATTTTTTTTTTGCATATATCTTCTACTAACAAGAAAATATCCACATCCGAAAACTGATCTTCATCTTCCCTAGCTTTAGAACCGAAAAGTATAATACTTAACAAATCAGTTATTCCAGAATAAAAATTTTTTTCAATCACTTAGCTATCCTCCTATAAACTCCTGAAACAAGAAAACCTAAAAAAATCAAACCCAGTAAATTTTCAATTGCAAAAATTAATATACTATTGAACTTTAAAGGTGTAAATTGCCCGTACCCAACAGTCGTAAAGTTAGTGTAACTGGCGTAAATTGACTGCCAAAAGTTTAATTTGATTAGTTTATTTCCGTCTGGATAGACTCCAATATATTCTTTTCCTGTTCCATAATATATAAATAATCCAAAAAATATCAATATAATTAGGGCTGACCTAAATAATCGTGTTATTTTTAATCCATAACCCCATATAAAATCATTTAATTGCAACATAATATATTTAAAAAATGCAATTGTTCTAGAACTAAAATCTTCTCTTTCTCTAAAATAACTTGTGCTGCTCTTTACTCTTTCTAATAAAAACTCTTTTTCAGCATCATTTATTTTGATCAACAAATCATCTGCAGATTTATTATCACCCAATCCTAATTGATTCATTCTTAACTCTTTAAGTAAACTCACCTTTAAATTTGGTTCAGAAGGTAGGCATCCCATAATTTCCTTTAGATTTAGTTTACAATCTCTAAAAGATACATAACGTAAATTACAAGAATTAAAATTAGCATTTGATAAATCACAACTTATAAATTCAGACCCAGTAAAATCAACATTTACAAACTTAGCATACCTAAAATAACACTTTTCTAATTCAGTTTGTTTTATAGAGCTAGATGAAATAATAGAGTTTTTTAAACCTAAATTAAAAAGTTTACTTTTAAATAATTCTATGTTAGTTAACTTTAATTCATCTTGCTCCTCATTTGAGATTTCTATTTTTCTGTTAATTGGACTTTGTGTTAATTCATGTAAACTCAATATAGAATTATAACTCGACACTATAATAACTCTCCTTATTAAAAATCTTTCAGTTTTTAATTTACCTCTCTCATCTAATAGTTGTCTTCAATTGAGTTAGTATTTTTTTTTACCTATTATTCTAATAACATCTTGTTTGTTTTTTTGCACATAATAGTTATCAAGAATAATGAAGTAATCAAACATGCTAAAATCCTTTTTTTTGAATAGCGATAATTCTTTATTTATTTCTTCAAAGGTCATTTTCCCTCTAAAATTTTTAGGGTTCCTATACAACATAGTAATTAAAGATTTAGCTTTATTTAATAGTAAAACTTGATGTTTGTGAATAATATTTTGATCCAGTTCGTAATTATCAATTAAAGCAATACATTTATCATTAATACCTACCATTGAAGATAACTTGACGATATTTGATTCATAGTCTTCTTTGAGACTATCAACAATTACAAATTGATTTTGCAATCCGACTTCCGGTAACGTAGTTATATTTTCAGCTATAATTAAGGAACTTAAATTATGTGGAATAGACGATATTAAAGCATTTAAAAATGGTTTCTTATTAATACTAGGATTACATATTATTAAGATATTAGCATTTGTTGAAACTACATCTTTAAGTTTACTAATAGTACCAGAGGGAATTTTATTTATTTTTTGGTATTCATCTAAAGTGATTAAATCACCTAATCTATCTATTTTAATAGATGGTGTTAAACAATTTTCTGATATAGTCTCTAGTAAAGAAATATCACCGATCTGTGCATATCGATAAAATTCATTTTCACTTTTTTTGTTTTTGTTAACATATTTAGATATAAACTTATATTCATAGTATCCCTCATTCTTAATGAATAAAAACTTATCAAAATTTGCTCTAATAAACAATTTGTCTTCAAAAATTGATAGTTGGTTTATCTTTAATGTCATTAGATAAGCGATTAATCCAAGGCCCTCATTGTATAAGATAAACCGTTTAACAACTTCATTTCCTTTAGCTTCAGTTTTAAATCTCATTCCAATTTTCTTTAAATATTCTTTAATTGATGATGAATTATAAATGTGGATAAATTTTTTAGATATAAGATATTCATTATATTCTTGTTTAAATTTAAATAATATTTTTTCTTTGTCTAAATTCGCTTCTTCAACTAGATCTAAAATTTTAAACTCTAGAACGTCAGTTTTGTATTCGTATAAAAAATCTGTATAATTATTAATAAATTCAATTACGTTCTCTCTAGATAACTTTTTGTGATTATGATAATCTAGTGTTTCTTTATTTTTAATAATTGAATTAAAAACAGTTGTATCAAAAAAACTTATTGCTATTTTTTGAATAATAGCTTCTAAGATAAAATCATCAAGACCTTGAGTATATCTTTTGAAATTGTCTTTAAGAAGTTTTAAAAGTTCACCTTTTATAAAAGCGATAGATTCAATTTTACCCTTATCTTCAAATACAAATTGTATTTTGTATGTAAACTCATCAATATTTACATTCTCATTTATATCTATTAGTTCTTTAAACGCTGAAGGATAAAAGTCTATATTTTGTCGCACGAAGTTATTAATACAATTATTACAATAGAAAGTAGTGCATTCATTACAAGAGATGCCGCACCGTTTAAAGTGCTTGCTGACCTTTTCTTTATTTTGTTTATTGAGACTAAAATGGTACTTAATTAGAGAGTGTAATATAAAGGTTTTTTTTAAAACACCATTTTTCTCTAATATATTTGAACGTGGCTTTTCAGTATTCGAATAAAAAATTAGTTTAATATCATCATAAGACTGCCAGTAAAAATTATAAATGGTCTTTGAAATTTCATAGGAGTATAAAGGAATTTTATTTTTATGAAATTTCACTTCTACAGATTCACTTTTCTTATTCGAATGAAAAACCCTAACATCTGCACCACATTCTATTCCTACAACTGAATTTTCAAACTTAAGACTTAGTAATTCTTTTATAGCCACATAAATTTGCTTATAATATCCACTGATGGCACCAGCTACGTCAGTATTCATTAAATGGTCCCTCACATAATAAAAATATTAAAATTTATATTACACTCATCAAATCTATTACTAATTTGTATTTTCCCCTTAAAAATCCAGGCCGTCTTAGGACTATATTTGAAGTTTTTGATATTAATCTAATAATTCTGTTTTAATCCCAGACGATATCCATCTACTTATGATAAGGCTCCCCACGATTAATCCGAAAAGCCCGATAAATCTGCTCAACTAGTATGAGACGCATCAACTGATGAGGAAACGTCATTTTCGAGAACGACAGCTTTTCATCCGCTCGCTTCATCACCGCGTCACTCAATCCGAGTGATCCGCCGATGACGAAGGTGACCTTGCTCTTTCCATAAGTAGCCAGCTTATCTATTGTATCGGCTAGTTCTTCGGATGTTTTCATTTTTCCTTCGATGGCGAGGGCGATGATGTGGGCGTCGGGGCTGATTTTTGATAGAATGCGGTCGCCTTCTTTTTCTTTTATGATTTTCATGTCCTGGTCGCTTAGATTTTCCGGCGCTTTTTCGTCCGGTAGTTCGATGATGTCGATTTTTGCGTAGGCCGAAAGTCGTTTTGTGTATTCTTCAATGCCTTGCTTGAGGTATTTTTCTTTTAGTTTTCCGATCGTCACAATATTGATATTCACAGGTCATCCCCACCTTAGAAACAAGTTATTCATATATGTTGTCCACATTTGTGGATATCTTTTCTGTATTTTGTGTAAGATCATTCGTTCCCCACTATATATACTGCGGGCTCCCCACATAATTCACAGGCTGTGGATAAACTGTTAGTATGTTCGATTTTTCTGATTTCGGGCGGGAGTTCGTGGTCGTCTATGTACATATCCAGCACGGTTTCGATGTGTTCTTCACAAGAATAATAAGCATTTTTCATTTTTGAGTCCTCCGATGTTTTCTTGCATTCTGCAAATGTTCTCTTCCCAATATAACCTATTTATTCACATGTTAGTAGTGCTTCGGGCTGAGTTTTATCCACAATTCGACAAGCAAAGCTGTTGATGAATTCGTTTTCTCACAAAAAAGCCGGCGTTCCCAGAACGTCCGGCTTTCCCTCTTGATTTAGTTTAATGTTCCATGCGGATCAATCACAAATTTCTTCGCCGCTCCTTTGTCAAAGTCGCTGTATCCTTTTGGTGCGTTGTCCAGTGAAATGACGGTGGCGTTGACGGCTTTTGCGATTTGCGCTCTGCCGCTCAGAATCGCTTTCATGAGATTGCGGTTATACTTCATGGCAGGTGTTTGCCCGGTGACGAAGGTGTGGGCTTTGGCCCAGCCTAGGCCAAATCGGATTTTTAATGAGCCTTTTTGGGCGTCCGCTTCCTTTGCACCGGGGTCTTCGGTCACGTATAAGCCCGGAATGCCAAGGCTTCCGCCGACCTGGGTGACGTCCATGATGGAGTTCAGCACCGCGGCGGGAGCTTCCCCTTGATTGCCGTGTCCCGATGCTTCAAATCCAACGCAATCGACGGCGGCATCAACGGTCGGTTCGCCGAGTATCTGTTCAATTTGCTCACCGAGGCGGTCGTGTTTTTGCACGTTGACGGTTTCACAGCCAAAGCTTCTCGCCTGTGCCAGCCTATCTTCGTTCAAATCGCCGACAATGACTGTAGAAGCGCCGAGAAGCTGGGCGGAGTGCGCGGCGGCTAAGCCGACAGGTCCCGCTCCCGCGATATAGACTGTTGATCCGGTTTGGACACCCGCTGTATAAGCGCCGTGAAATCCGGTTGGGAAAATATCGGACAGCATCGTTAAATCGAGAATTTTCTCTAACGCCTGTTCTTTATCCGGGAATACCAAAAGCTGAAAATCGGCGTACGGCACCATGACGTATTCCGACTGTCCGCCGACCCATCCGCCCATATCAACGTAGCCGTAAGCCGATCCCGGCCGATCCGGATTTACGTTGAGGCAGACATGCGTTTTCTGCGTCTTGCACATGACACATCGGCCGCAGGCAATATTGAAAGGAACGGATACGATGTCGCCTTTTTTGATAAATTCAACATCCCGGCCGGCTTCGATAACCTCACCGGTGATTTCATGCCCGAGCACTAAGCCTTCCGGCGCTGTCGTCCGTCCTCTCACCATGTGCTGATCGCTTCCGCAGATGTTGGTGGTGATGACCTTCAGGATCACGCCGTGCTCACATTTTCGATTGACATTTGCTTTCGGAACGCCGGGCCCGTCCCTCAGAATTAATTCCGGATATCCGATGTCTTCCACCGCCACGTTTCCATTTCCTTTATACACAACCGCTTTGTTCGCTGACAACGCCATTCCTCCCTTTAGAACTTATATAAAATAGAATTCGCTTGGATTTCTGCCAAATCGGCAATCCCGCTTTTCAGATGCTTTCGGTCCGGGATCACGTTTTCCCTTTATCATCACTGCTTTTTCTCTTTTTTCTCTATCTTCAAAGCAATCAAAACGCATGCCAAACATTCGACAATTGTGCCGATGATGTCAAACCAATCGGTTTTTCCTCTATTTAAAAGAAACACGGTGGCTGTTGAGGTCAGAGTGATCATGGCTGCCAGCAGTATGACACGTTTTTTGCTCATGTTATTTCTCCTTCCCATCATCTCCTTTTTTCTATATTTCCTTTTTTCTATCAAAAACCCTTCAACACCTGAAAATCATAAAGCTTCAAATGGCTTTTCGAGGTCACGACTTTTTTTACATCTTCAATTTCTTTATCATTAAGCTTCTTCCCTGTTTTCAAGCTATATTGTTCAATGCTTGCGGGTTTGTTGTAGGTGTATGTGAAGAAATAGAGTTTGTCGCCTTTTCTGTGAACCTCTTTGAAATCGGCTTTCATTTTTTCTTGAGAAAGCGTAAAGGCGGGTTTGCTTTTACCTGTTTGGGAGTTGATTTGATAGACTTTGCCGAAGCCGTCGATGAAATAAAGATGCTTTTGATAGGAGAAAAAGCTTTTTTTGAAGCTGAACGGCATGGAGTCGTATAGAACTTGTTCGTCGTTTTTGTATGTGGCGATGTCGTAAAGTTCAACTTTGCCGCTTTTTTTATCGACTTTGACCATTTGATAGATATTGTCCGCTTTTTCACCCCGTACGACAAAATGGACCGATTCCTGATCAGCCGCGAGCTGGGATTCGACCGAAGTTCCTTCTTTGTAGGTCCATTCCGCTATCGTTTCATAGGTAAGGTCTTTTTGGTCAGTTCGTATTTTCAGTATCTTGTATCCTTTTTCATCATCCGTCGGAATCAGCGCATAGATGGAATCGCCGTCAAATCCGGAAGCGCGGATGTAGTAGGGGATGACGTCCTTTTTCCATTTCCCGTTGAATTGGCGGTAGAGTTCTGAGCGGTAGTGATTGCCGTCTTTGTCAAATCCGGAGTTATACAGGGTGTAGAAGCCGTTTTGGTCTCCAACATAACCGGCGCTGTCTCCTGTATGCTGATACGTTCTGTCATAGGCTGTAAGCCCGTTTTTAATTGTGAAAATCGTTTTTTTATCCTCCAGCATGACACTCTCGCCATTTACGCCGGCAGAGCCTTGTTCAAGCCCCCTCATCTTAAAAGAAGACAGGCTGCCGTTTTGGCCGGCAAATAGGGCATAGCTTTTTCCGCCGCCAAATGTATCCTGATCAGCAGCGGTTGAAAAGTAAAGCAGTGCGTCCTTATCATCCAGAAAGTCCTTCTGCTTCAGATCCTTTTTATTCACGGCGATATAGCCTTTTTCGGCTGATGATGCGTATATGGCGACTGCGGCAGACGCGGCGATGACAATGCTGAGCAAGATGATCCACCATGATTTTTTCTTCATTGCCCTCTCCTTAAGATGGAAAGCCCAAAAAGAACCGCTTTTCAGGCTTTCCATCTGTTTATTTAGTTAATGGTCGCAATGGTTGTTGTATATGAGGAGCTTGTGATGTCACGCGGATACACCCCGGCTCCTCCGTTGCTGTCAATATCAATACCCGCTTTCAGCAAGAAGGCGGACCATAATAATTTGGAACAGTTTTTCGCGCCGTCATGTCCTGTGTTTCTGTTGTTGATAAAGTTAAAAGAGTACGCATCTCCGACCTTGGATACCGCCCAGTCGGCTGCGGCTGTTTTTTGGGAGGATGTGACGCTGACGCTTTGCACGATGGAGTTATCCTCTACATCTCTGGCGTTGTAGGCAATCTGTCTGACTCCGTCACCGGGTACAGATTCAACAATTTTGTCCGCGGCGGAATACATTCCGACATGTCCGTGGTTATAGTAGGCTGTGTAAGAGTTGGTATAATAAATGTTCCCTTTGGAGCTTTTCGGCAGTTTTTTCGAGCCTGAGGAGCCGCCCATGGTCGAGTAGCTTTTTTTGGCGATTTTGTCTCCTTCGGCTTTGTCAGCGGTGATCTCTTGATGGAATTGTTTGAGGATGGCTTCTGTTTTTACGTTCTCTTGTTTTGCGAGCTGTTTTGCAGATTGGATGACTTCTTCAGGAGTGGTGCCTGGCTGGAGTGCAGCTATTTCTTCGGCATAAGGAAAGTCTGCTGACGTTTTTGCGGCTTGCGCGTTTGACAGTGGTGTGGTGAGAGTGAGAGCCAGAGTGAAGGATAGAATCACGCCATAAACCTTCGATTTTCTTTTCATTACATCGCCTCTTTTCATTGTTTTAATGGAAATTAAGTTCCATATATTCATTATAATATCAGATTATTACAAATAGTCTATTAAATTTACAATTTTTTAAAAATATTTCTTGTACACAGGATAAATCGAGATGGGCTAATCAAAAAATGATTCTTTAGAGATAGTCTGACAAAGGACATAAAGAAAAGAGAGGACTGTTCTGACGCAGCCCTCTCTTCCCATCATAGTTCCTTGCTCATGCTGATATCTGTTTCGGTATAGCCGGTATGTTCGTAAAGCCGCCGTGCCGTTTCATTATGGGCAAACACATGCAAAGACAGTTTTTTGACGCCCAGCTCCTTCGCCTTGACGTCTAATGCGGCCAACGCTTGTTTGGCTAAGCCCTGTCCCCTGTATGGCTCATACAAGCCAAAGCCGTAGATAAAGGCTGCTCGCTGCGGATGAGTCGGATCAATATACAGCCACAGCCAGCCGATGGATTCCGTCTCATCGCTTGTGATGGTCCAGTGGCGGTGATGCCGGGTTTGTAAGCCGTCCGGCAAAAGCTGGCGGAGGGCGGCCTTTGCTTTCTCATCTGCTTCCTCTTCTGTCCATGTACCTGCTGTTACTTTTTCTTTCGCATAGTGTTGATTTGAATACGCGCAGAAAGCCTGGAATTCTCTTTCCTCCATCGGTTTCAATGTGATCGGCATACTTCCTCCTCCTATTTCGTAAAAAAACCTCCGTGCAGACGGAGGTTTTCTTTTTATAGCAATTTTTTGCCCAGCAATGATTCAGCAAGCTCAACTGCTGCATTTCCAGTTTTGTTTTTGTGATCCAGGATCGGATTCACTTCTACAAATTCAGCGGAAGTAATGATCCCCGCATCGTACAGCATTTCCATGGCCAGGTGGCTCTCTCTGTAGCTGATGCCGCCGACGACAGGGGTGCCGACACCCGGCGCATCGCTTGGATCGAGTCCGTCTAAATCAAGGCTGAGGTGGACGCCGTCACAGTCTGACAGGTAATCAAGGGTTTCTTCGATGACCTTTGTCATGCCGAGGCGGTCAATTTCATGCATGGTGTATACCTTCATACCGCTTTCCTTGATATACTTGCGCTCTCCTTCATCTAGGGAACGGGCTCCGATAATGACGACGTTTTCCGGTTTGATCTTCGGCGCGTAGCCTTCCAGGTTCACCAAAGACTCATGGCCGATGCCAAGGCTGACAGCAAGCGGCATCCCGTGAATGTTGCCTGACGGTGATGTTTCAAGCGTATTCAAGTCGCCGTGTGCGTCATACCAAATGACGCCGAGCTTATCATAATGCTTTGCCGTACCTGCCAGCGTGCCGATGGCGATGCTGTGGTCGCCGCCTAGGACCATCGGAAATTTTTGTTCTTCAATGACATTGTTGACCATTTGGGCGAGCTTTTCATTTCCCGCCAGTACGGAATGTAAGTTTTTCAGTTCTTGGTCATTTTTAATGTTTTCGCGGTTGATCGGGATGTCGCCGAGGTCTTCAACCGAATAACCCATTTCTGATAACCGTTCGATAAGATGGGCATATCGTATCGCACTCGGCCCCATGTCAACTCCGCGTCGTGCTTGTCCTAAATCCATTGGCATTCCAATAATTGAAATTTGCTTATTCATCTGTAATTCCACCTCAACATATATGATGTTGTCCTGTGCGGGTAACAGCAAAGATGACTTGGACAAAAATGATTTAGATTTCTAGTTGTTTATTTGCCTGCTGGCGTTTTTTGATAAATAGATGATAAATAACCACACATATCACCATAAAAGGAACGCCGCAATACAGAGCCATACGCTGTTCTGAGTCAAAAGCGAGGCTTATGAGAACAATCGTGTTTAATGTTAAACCGACAATCGGCACAATCGGGTAAAGCGGCGTTTTAAACTTTAAGTCTTCTACTTTTCCGCCGTCACGGATATATTTCCGTCTGAACATCAATTGGGACAGCGTAATGGTGATCCATCCGACCTGCGCACTCATTCCCGCCATCGACAACAGCCAGATATATAAAGTATCCTTAGCCGCAACGCTTGAAAGCAGAGAAAGACTGGCGAATAGCAATGTCACCAAAAGCGCGTTCATCGGAATCCCCCGTTTATTGGCTCTTCCTAAAAACGCAAATGCCTGTCCGTCATTCGCCATGGAGTACATGATTCGCGTGGATGCAAATAACCCGGAATTGGCCACTGAAAGCAGGGCGATTAAAATGACAAAGTTCATCATATCAGCCGCGTACGGAATTCCGATTTGGTCAAATACTGCGACAAACGGACTTTCCACGACACCGGCTTGTTTCCATGGAATCATTCCGGCAATAATCGCAACCGATAATACGAAAAAGATCAGGGTTCTCCAAACGGTCTGTCTGATAGACCGGGGAACGGTTTTTTCCGGATTTTCACTTTCTCCCGCGGCGATCCCGATTAATTCGGTCCCTTGGAAGGCGAAATTCACGGTAATCATTGTAATCAGCATAGCCTGGATTCCGTTAGGAAATAACCCGTCCTCATAAAAATGAGAGAATAAAGGCGCTTCTTGTCCGCCTTTCAAGTCGATAAGGCCAAACATCGCAGCTCCGCCAAGAAAAATGAAGAGTAAAATGACGAGAATTTTAATGCCTGAGAACCAAAATTCCGATTCACCAAATGCTTTAGCGGTCAACGCATTCAGCAGGAACAGCAATCCTCCGAATACGAGGCACCACACCCACACATCGACATGCGGAAACCAGCGGAGCATTAACTGGCCCGCCGACAGAAACTCCAAAGCGACCGTAACCGCCCAGCCGAGCCAATAAATCCATCCCACCGCAAAACCAAAGGCCGGGCTGATAAATTTTGTCGCGTAGGTCTGAAACGATCCTGATACCGGCAAGGCGACCGCGAGCTCTCCTAAACAGAGCATCGTCAGGTACATGATAAAACCGCCTGTTAAATAAGACAGAACCGCACCGAGCGGCCCCGCTTCATTTATGGTATAACCGGTTCCAAGGAAAAAACCGGTCCCTATGACTCCTCCCAATGAAATCATGAACAAATGCCGTGATTTCATCGTCCTTTTGAGTTGATTTGCTTCTTGTTGTTTCGTATTCACATATCTGCACCCTTTCAGCAACTTGTATTGGATCTAAGCTGTAACACCCGCCTATCGTGCTGATGTCAGTTTGCTGTCCAAAGAGCCTCTATCTGTTATCTATTTAATATCAAATTCATTTTAATACATAAAGATACATTATACTAAAATACTGAAGCTGCGCAAATAGTGAGTGGCTAATTTGTCGTTGAAAATTTATACAGATGCTGTGAATATCGCGAGCTTAAGCGGATTTATGCTTTTTTCAGCACGTGTTTAATTTTTTCGATCGCCCAGTCCAAATCCTCTTTAGAAATGATTAACGGCGGAGCGAATCGGATAACGGTTTCATGCGTTTCCTTGCATAATAATCCTTCTTCTTTCAATCGCTCACAATAAGGGCGCGCAGCTTCTGTCAGTTCCACCCCGATAAAAAGTCCTCTTCCGCGGATTTCTTTTATCATCGGATTATCAATTTGCTCTAGCTCAGCTTTAAAATAGTCTCCCAGCTCCAGTGAACGCTGAGCAAGCTTCTCATCCTCCAGAACTTCAAGAGAGGCGATTGATACAGCGCAAGCGAGCGGATTGCCGCCAAAAGTAGAGCCGTGTGAGCCTGGGTTGAACACATTCAGAATATCACGGTTCGCCGCAATGCACGAGATTGGAAATACGCCGCCGCCAAGCGCTTTCCCCAAGATATACATATCCGGCACAATGTTTTCCCAGTCACAGGCGAAGGTTTTGCCGGTACGGCCGAGCCCTGTCTGAATTTCGTCAGCAATAAACAGCACTTGCTCCTCCTTACAAATAGCCGCCGCTTCTTGTAAAAAGCCTTCAGGCGGTATGACAATCCCCGCTTCTCCTTGAATCGGTTCAAATAGGAAGGCTGCTGTATTCGGCGTAATCGCTTGTCGCAGCGCTTCTGCGTCTCCGTATGGAATCAGCTTAATCCCAGGAAGCATCGGGCCGAATCCCCGTTTATATTCCTCTTCAGAAGAAAGAGAAACCGCCAGCATTGTCCGGCCGTGGAAGTTTCCGACACACGCGATAATTTCCGCCTGATTGTCCGCAACCCCTTTTACCTCATAAGCCCAGCGTCTTGCCGCTTTGATGGCAGATTCAACAGCTTCTGCTCCTGTATTCATTGGCAATATCATGTCTTTACCCGTCAGCTTGGCTGTCTTTTCATAAAACGGTCCCAGCTGATCATTGTGAAACGCACGTGAAGTGAGCGTGATTTTATCGGCTTGATCCTTTAATGCCTGAATGATTTTCGGATGTCTGTGCCCCTGATTGACAGCCGAATAAGCGCTTAACATATCCATATATTCATTACCCTCAGGGTCCTTCACCCATGCACCGAGTGCTTCAGAAATAACAATCGGAAGCGGATGATAGTTGTTTGCCCCAAAATGTGAAGTTTGGCTGATGATTTCTTGAGATTTTGATAAAGCTGACATAATACTCATTCCCCCTGTAATGTGTGATTCAACATGTTATGCTGCTTTCCCTTTTTTATAAATGCAAGTTCCGTGCCAAACCGAAAGAACGAGGTTTTTCGTCAAAATTCTCGGTTTTCCTGCAAAAATTTCAGGCAGTAGAAAGGATAAGTGCAAAATTTTTTTGCATTTCCTTCATTATTTATTTTAAAATAATGAATGTTAAGACGATTATAAGGGGGGATTCTTCTGCACACAAACAGCAAATTTTTCACACTGGTTTTAGAAAGCATTCTGGAGGAAATCGATGTCGGTCTGCATGTGGTGGACGAGAAGGGCAGCACCGTCATTTACAATAAGAAAATGATGCAGATTGAAGATATGGACGAACAGGACGTCCTGCATAAAAACCTGACTGATGTATTTATGTTTTCGAATCAGCAGGACAGCACCCTTGTACAGGCTCTACAGGAAGGAAAAACGATTAAAAACGTGAAACAAAGCTATTTCAATAATAAAGGCCAGGAAATTACGACGATCAACCACACCTTCCCGATTGTGAAGGACGGCGAAATCAAAGGCGCGGTAGAGATCGCAAAGGATGTGACGAAGCTGGAGCGTCTGATCAGAGAGAACATGCACAGAAAAGAACAGAACAGCTACACGTTTGACAGCATTCTCGGCGACAGCCCGGCGATTCAGGAGGTCATCGAAAATGCGAAACGCGCGACCCGCACCTCCTCGTCTGTGCTGCTTGCAGGCGAAACAGGCACCGGAAAAGAATTATTTGCCCAGAGCATACATAACGGCAGCCAGCGATCGGGCCGCCCGTTCATTTCACAAAACTGCGCGGCCTTGCCTGACAGTCTTGTCGAGAGCATTTTATTCGGAACGAAAAAAGGGGCATTTACAGGAGCGGTTGACCAGCCCGGCCTGTTTGAACAAGCCAATGGAGGAACACTTCTATTAGATGAAATCAATTCTCTGAATCTCAGTTTGCAGGCGAAATTACTTCGCGCCATTCAAGAAAAGAAAATCAGACGTATCGGCTCTGTCCAGGATACGCCGATTGATGTCCGGATTATCGCCACGATGAATGAAGATCCGATTGACGCCATTGCCGGAGAGCGGCTTCGTAAAGATTTGTATTACAGGCTGAGTGTGGTCACACTGATTATCCCGCCGCTTCGTGAACGGAAAGAGGATATTTTGCTGCTCGCTTCGGAATTCATACAGATGAACAATCACTTATTTCAAATGAATGTAAAAGACCTGAGTGAAGAGGTAAAACAATTTTTCCTTTCATATGATTGGCCGGGAAATATTCGCGAGCTTGAGCATATGATCGAAGGGGCGATGAATTTTATAACAGACGAAGAAATGATTACGTTTGCCCATCTGCCGTATCAATACCGCATGAAAATCCAGCCCGCTGATAAGCCATCAGAAAATACCGCTGATCCGCAGCCTGGGGCAGATCTGAAAGGGAAGATGGAAAGCTTTGAAAAATATATTATTGAGAAAATTTTAAGAAAACACAGTTACAACATTTCGCAAACGGCCAATGAGCTGGGCGTCAGCAGACAAAGCCTGCAATACCGCCTGAAAAAATTTGCTCTGCACGGCAAAGAGTAGCATTCAAAACCGCTTTTATCCCGCAAAAAAAGGGCTGCATAGTATTCACAGCCCTTTCATCCTTTATCAGCCCTGTTGAATGAGCTGCTCTTGTTTAAACCAGAAATTCTCACTCACAGCTAACGTGTGTTCTGCATTTACAACCTGGTGCCACCAATTGCGGGGCGCATAAATGATTTCCCCCGGCTTTTGAGAAAAGTATATCGGTGTTGCCTGCTTTACGAGCGTTTTCCGCTCCATATCCTCTTGATCAAAGACGTTGATATTCCCTTCATATAAATACGGCGTATCGTCCGGATGGAAAAACACCCAATCCTTTTGGCCGAAGATGACGGCATTCCAAGCATGCGTTTTGTTAAAGTCTTGGTGAAGCGGCGTGCCTGTTTGTTCAGATCCGAGAAAAAACCATTTAAAATCCTGGCCTGTCTCATCATCTACTCTTAACGTATCTTTAGTAAAGTAATCAGGGGATGAATAGACAAGATCGAGATCCTTTTGATTAAGAGCCGTAAAGTTCCAATCACAGTACCAACGATCCTCATTGTCGTGAATATGCTCAATGTAATTGGCGAGCCTGACTTGTTTAAACGTTTTGACTCCTTCAATATCAGATTTTCTGATGGTTACGATTCTGTCGCCATACTTTTCTTTAATAAAGTCTAACGTCCATTGCCTGCACTCCCAATTTTCCATCGCACCCAGCAAGATAAAAGGTTTTTTGTCAGCATATTCACTTAAAAACCGGTCATACGATAAGTCTTCGATTCTGATCTTGTCAATTAACATCAAAACACCCCTTTTATTCGGCAGCACACCGCCTTTTGTTTTTCGCATAGCTATACGGACCGACAAATACCGTGACTTTTTTGTCTTCAAGCCATAAAATTTTATTGAAATTCTCCAATAAATGCCGATCATGAGATACACAAATAACCGTGCCTTGAAACTGCTGCAGGCTGTTTTCCAGAATTTCCTGAGATTCAATGTCCAGATGGTTGGTCGGCTCGTCCAAGATTAATACATTTAACTTCTTCTCCATTAAAATCGACAGCTTTAACCGTATTCTTTCTCCGCCTGATAATACGGACAGCTTTTTAAAAACAGACGAACCGTAAAATCCGTATTTCGCGAGAATATTCCGGGCCATCCCCTCCTCAGACATCAGATTTTCTTTGAAGAACTGAACGATCGTTTGGTTAGAATCGCCTACATGGCTCTTTTGGTCAATATATCCTATCTTTAAATTCTCACCTATCTTTATCGTGCCGTCCGCCAGTTGTTTCTCACCGATGATGCATCTGATGAGTGTGGTTTTCCCGACACCGTTTCTGCCGACAATTCCGACTCTGTCCTTATGTTTAATATTCAGGTTCAGATTCTCATATAACATGGCAGATCCTTGCGCGACGGTGCCGTTTTCAATGAACACAATGTCTTTTGATCCGATGCCGGCTTCTTGAAAGGCATTTTTCAGCTTTTGCTCTGTTTTTACCGGTTTATTAATTATTTCTATGCGTTTTAATGCTTTTTCCATGTTATTTGCCCGTCTGTGAAGACCGACCGATGGCGGATTGGAACGGTTAGCCCAGTCTCTTAGCTGTGCAATTGATTCTTTCATTTTTTGAATTTTCTTCTGCTGTTCTTCGTATTTTTCAAATTGTGCAACAATGAATTCCTCTTTCTTTTTCAAAAATTCATTAAAGCCATACGGCCAAATCCTCAGTTCTTTGTCATCTAATTCCAGCACCTTCATGGCTGCCTGATTCGCAAATGTCTTATCATGGGTTGTAAAAAGAATGGTTTTGTCCGATTTTTTAATAAAACTCTCCAGCCATTCAATCGCATGTACATCTAAATGGTTGGTCGGTTCATCTAATAAAATGATGTCATCATTGCGGATTAAGATCTCTGCTAGCCCTGCCTTTGTTTTTTCGCCTCCGCTTAAACTCGAGAAAGGCTGATCCTTCAAGTGGCTTATGCTGAGCCCGTTACAAACATCATCAATGATGGTATGCATTTGGTATCCGTTATTTCTTTCAAAAATTTCTGTTAATTTACTGTATTTCTCCAGGAGATTCGTCAGTTCGCGGTCGCTCAGCGCCTCAGATAATTTCACTTCAATGGCTTTCATCTCGTTTTGTATCTCCATGAGAGATTCAAATGACGTCTCCAGATATTGATACAGCGTCATGTCTTCCTTCGGCTCTGCAATTTGCTTTAATAAACCGACAGTCGCCCCTTTGTTGATGGCGATATTCCCTTCCTCCGGCTCCAGATTCCCGGCAAGTACGTTGAAAAGAGTGCTTTTTCCTGAACCGTTTGGACCGGCGATGAGTATTTTTTCTCCTTCATTAATAAAAAATGAAACGTTTTGAAAAATACAATCTCCCGCAAGATTTACCGTAAGATTATGGACATTTAACAATGATCATCATCCTTTAGTGAAGCGCTAAAGCTCCACTTTTTCTTGTTGGACGGAAATATTGGCTTTTTGTTTATAAAAGCTGATAAGCATAAACAGCGACAATAAGATGGATAACACACCGATAACAGTCAGCAGCAACACAGTATCGAAGTAATCTGATAAGAAACCGATAAGCGGGAACGCGATAAACATAATGAACGATGTCATTAAGCTGATAATGGAAAGCAGCGTAGCCCTTGTTTTGGATGGGATTTCATTATTAATCACTTGGCTCGATACAGGATCGATAATGTCATACAACGCATTAATCAGAACAAAAGCCGCTACAGTAATATAGATGCTGCTCAATGGAATAAAGAGATACAGGACTCCGATGATACAAAATGTCGTGATTAACACACGTCTCGGAGTGAATTTCTCTGCCGGCTTGGACGATAAAAATGAAAACATCGCCTGCAATAGAGATAAGCCCGCAAAAATAATAGATATATCACGTACGGAGATGCCTTCTTGGCTTAATAAATCTTGCCCGTACATATAAAAAACAGACGTAATGGCAAAAAAGACGGAGACAGACGTAACCAAATATTTAAAAGCCCGGTTGAGTCTGAAAAAGTCTCTCACTTCATTCACAATGGATCCTACCGATTGCATCTGATCATCGCTGTCCGTAAATTGGATTTCCTTTAATTGAGTAATAACAGCCATTGCAATCAGCTGTGTCAGAATACCCGCGATAAAGACATAGGACCATGAATGTTCTTGCAAATATCCGCCGGCGCCCATGGCGATAGCCAATCCGACAATAACTAAACCGTTATAGGTTCCGATCGACTTGCCATAAAACTTTTCTTTTCCATTTGTTTTTAAGGAATCATATAAAAAAGCATGGTCAGTCCCGGAAATAAAGGTTAATCCTACACCATATATAATGTGTGCCAATAATAAAATCCAAAAATCATGGAACAGCAAAAACATGGCTAAATAAATAATAATGAAGGAATGTCCCAGCAGCAGCGATTTTTTCCTGCCGATTTTATCTGATATGATACCGGTCGGAATCTCCGATAAGAACATAGCCAGATTTAATACGGACTGCAAAATGCCAACGAGAAATAATGAATAATGTAAGCTTGTTAAATATAAAATCCATATTCCTCTTTCAAAAAAAAAGTTCCCAAAAAAACCTGAGAAGTATAACAAGTTGCGATTTCTCAATTCAATACCCCTTTCCAGCTATCTGCATTTCAAATCATGAACAGAAAGGAGGCCGTCCGGATTCAAATAAAAACCTTCTATGCATGGATCTTGCAAATACAGACTTTTCCCAAAACAAATTGGGTAATATTGTGTTGTATTCTCGAATAAACCATAAAGTTCCTTCTTTTTTTTATGTTTGGCGAACTCAATGATGTCCATCTTCACCTTTTTTTCTGGAATATCATGAATAAAATATTTCAAATAACTCATATAATGCAGATAGTTTGGAAGAAAAAGGTGAAGCTCAATATCAAATATCTTTTTATCCAAATGATAATACTCATGAAATGTTGAGACTTTTTGAATCACAACATCAATTCCGCTTTGCCTTACAATATCAGCGACTTTCTCCATGATTTCACCGTTCGGATAATAATCAGCATATACGATACGGACAGGTTCTTTTCTTACGATCTCTATTTCTTCAGGTTTCTCTCTTATATTGCTGCTCACTCCCAGCAGCGAGTCTGTCGGAATGACAATGTGCCTCAAGTCTTGCGCCAACTGCTGCTTGTTCAGATTATTTTTAATGAATCGCAGCAGCATGCCGTCTTTCACCTTTAACGTGAACAGCATGGGCAGACTGCTTTCTTTAAAATCAATATAAGTCCGATAATCCATATTTGTATGGTGGAACTGAGTATGGCAGGTGACGTCAATTTTACAGTTTTCATAGAGTTCAATGCTTTTTGTTAAATTGTCATTGAAGACAAAATGAATGGACCGGATGGTATTTTGATCCGCCGGGGTTATTTGATATTCCGGATTTCGTTCAAATTCAAGCCTCTTTTCATCTTTATGAATCAGCCGGTAGGGCCCGTTTGCCACAGCGTCGCCATTTTGTTCCGAAGGGATAAGAAAACTGCTTTGCAAAACGGTTTGAAAAGCTTCAAATGGTTCATCCAAGGTGACTTCAAACTCTCTTTTGTTCATCACTTTCAGTCCCAATTCCTCAAACGGCATAAGCCCTTTGACAAAAGGTATCGCGTTTTTAATGCATAGGAAACTTGTGAGATGCGGGCTTTGGTTCTCTTTTATCAAATGAAATGTTATGGTGTGAATGAGTTTTTCTGCATCTCCGATATAATGAGGATGAAGCTTTACAGTATATATTTGATGCTGCTGGTGTGTAATGCGGCAATTATAACCGTGGCGCAAGGATTCATACATTATGCTGGAAATAAACTTGCTGGTATAATCGCTTGTGATCAAAGGATTTAATTGAATGGGCAGGCTGTCGATTTCTATTTTAAGCGGCTCGTCAGCATTTCTTGCTGCACGATTCAGCCTTTTCATGAAACGCTTTCCTTTGTATTCAGTTTTGTCTCTATAATTTTCAATTCATCAAAGTGTAAACTGATGTTTGTATTGACCGATTTAGGGGCGTTTCCTGCCAAATAGGAAATAATATCATGTGACATGAATGATGAAATAATACTATTTGTCGCACCCAATGACCCCTTTATTGGTTCAGACGGAAAAATACTGATAAGATCTTTGTGTTTATGTTTTTCATAACTTATGCCTGCCTGATATGATTCAGGTGTCAAAAGCGGTCCCCATTGTCCGCTGGAAATACCGACACCTCCAGTTATAAATGCGATGTTTCGCTTTTTGCAATAACCATACACCCATTCTGATATTTCAATTGGTTTGTCGGCAGCATTTACAAATATATCAATGCCATATGTGTTCAGAAAATCGAGATCTGGCATTGCTTTGATCTCTTTATGAAATACTGACACTTCTGCTTTGCTGTTGATGCCAGAGATATACTGCTGACATTCGGCCACTTTCGGCTTCCGGACAGAAGAGCGGTTATAAACAAATTGTCTGTTCAAATTATGTATAGATACATCATCATAATCAATTAATATAAAACGCTGCACCCCGGCTGAAACCAAATGCTGGAGAATGACAGAACCTACTCCGCCAAGCCCCAAGATCACAACAGTACTATGATCCAGTTTCTTTTGGATGTCATTAGGATTTTCTCCGAATTGCTCCAAATAATAAAGCTGCTTCTCTACTATGCGGTCCTTATATTGGTTCTCCCACACCTCTATCAGCGCACCCATTCCCTGTAATACACTGACCAGCCGAATCCCATCAGCTTCTCCCAGCAATTCACATATCTCTTTTTCATAGCATCCGGTTTTTAACTTATCGATTACTTTCAGAATGTTATCCGAAGGTTCAAGCTTAATCGCCTTTTGATATTGAATGATGATATGAGTAGAATAGGTTAAAACCAGCACGCCATCTTTGAATGTCATTCGTTTGCTGTCGGTTAGCATCTTTTTATACCTCCCAAAAAGATAATAACTCCCCAGAAAGAGGGGAGTCGCTTTCAACTAGCAACGGTGCACCAAGTTTGCAGTTTCAGTATCAAGATCAAGTTCTTCAATCTTCATCGTTTTACACCTCCCCGCTTCCAACAATTTCATAATAATATCAAATGAAGGGATTATCAACACACTTTTCAGAATTTTTAAAATATAATATGAAAGACTCAAGAGCTTGTTTCCTATCTTTTTACCCTCTTTATTTATACTCATAATTTACTATATAAGATCGTCTGGAACGTTTCTTTCCTATGTAAGGGAAAGGCCTGTTTGGTCTGTCACTGGGCATCAAAACAAAATGGAACATACATCTACATCATTAAAATCACTGCGCAAAACCATAAAGAGCAAATAGTCAAAGTAAACGCTGAGAACGGAAGCATTTGTAGCTAAATCAGCCGTTTCACGTGTAACATTTACTCAAATACTCCATGTCTGCTTTGAAATACCTCTTTACCTGAATACGTGTGACCCGTGTTCAGTTCTTTTCATAAAACAGCAAAACAGCCTGGCGTTTTCGCCAGACTGTTTTTTTATCGTCCTAATTTATCCGCTTCAGTTAGCTGAATTTCCGCAGATTTTTCTTTACCGGCCCGGTAAAACTTCACCTTTACCCGATCACCGATTTTTTTCTGATACAACTGCTTACGAAGATCGACAATGTCGCTTATCTTTTCACCGTCAAACTCAGTAATCACATCAAGCTCCTTAAGCCCGGCTTTACCGGCAGGCGATAATGTGGATACGCCCATTACCACTGCGCCTGACGTTACCTGTTCAGGAAGCTTCAGCGTTTCCTCCCAATGGTAGCTGGCAATGTCGCTCAGTGATTTCATTTCAATTCCGAGATAAGGACGCCTCACTTCTCCGTATTTCTCTAAATCCTCGATCACAGGTATGGCAAGCTTTGAAGGAATGGAAAGGCCGATGCCCTCTACCGCTGACTCAGCGATTTTCATTGAATTAATGCCGATCACTTTCCCGTCGATATTCAGTAAAGCGCCACCGCTGTTTCCCGGGTTAATCGCAGCATCGGTTTGCAGAACCTCCGCATTCCAATCCGCCTGGCCGTCGCCATTAGAATCTACCGGCACAGCACGCTCAGTTCCTGAAATGACACCCTGTGTCACCGAACCGGCAAATTCAAGGCCTAACGGGTTTCCAATCGCGATGACAGGTTCTCCAGACTTCACTTTATCCGAGTTGCCAAACTGCGCGACCGCCTTGATTTTATTGCTATTCACCTTTAATACCGCAAGATCCATCAGCTGGTCGCTGCCGATAAGCTCTGCTGCCACCCGCGATCCGTCTTTCAGGCTGATTTCGATTTGAGAAGCGCCTTCTATCACATGGTGGTTGGTCACTACATAAGCGGTATTCCCATTTTTCTTATAAATGACGCCTGAACCGCTGCCTGCCTCGCCGCTTTTTCCCCAAAAGTCGGTTTTCTGGATATTCACTACGCCGACGACAGCCTCAGACACATTGCTGACAACCTTTGTGACAGCATTATTCACACTTACATTTACTGTTCGGACCGGTTCTTGGGTGTTCTCGCCGAGATTTGTTTCTCCTGTTTCAGAACCCCAATTTGACAGGTACGGCATCATAAGCGCCATCAAAACAGCTCCGACAATGACGCCGATCAGGCTTGAAAGGAAATATCCTCTTTTGCCTCTCCTTGGCCGATCGGGAACATAATTTTCATCGTCACGATTATAATCCACCATATTCAAATCCTTTCAGAGAACATAAATATGGTTATAGTGTAGGTTAGAACGGATCATAATAATCATGATTCTGATGAAAAATTACACAGCGCATAGCGGTGTCGGTTTTTTTGGATCAGTATCAAATAATTCAAAGGTTTCGCCTGTGACATACCCTTTAGACGCCAATGTCTGCTGGACTGACATTCTGGCGAGTTCTTTCATGTTGTTGTCCTGACTCAAATGCGCCAAATAGATACGCGATGTCTCGTCTCCAATAACGTCCGTCATGGCGAGCGCCGCGTCTTCATTGGACACATGCCCGACATCGCTTAATATCCTGCGTTTAATGCTCCACGGGTACCTTCCCATTTGCAGCATGCCGACGTCATGGTTGCTTTCAAACACAAACGCGTTCGCCGAGCGGATAATGCCCTTCATTCTGTCGCTGACGTACCCCGTATCTGTCATTAAAGCAAGTTTTCGGCCATTATAATGAAACACATAGAACATCGGCTCCGCAGCATCATGAGAAACACCAAACGATTCTACATCAAGTCCGCCGAACGATTTCACCGTTTCCATCGGAAAGACGAACTTTTGCCCGTTGTCTAATTTGCCAATCTGATTCTCCATTGCTTTCCATGTCTTCTCATTTGCATAGACGGGGAGCTTGTACTTTCTGGCTACAACGCCGAGCCCTTTAATATGGTCGCTATGCTCATGAGTGACAAAAATTCCGTCCAAATCATCCATGTTCCGTCCGATTTGCGCCATCAAGCCGTCCATGGCTTTCCCGCTCAATCCGGCATCTACCAAAAACGCGTGATCGTCTGTTTCCAAGTAAAACGCGTTTCCCGTACTCCCGCTCGCAAGTACGCTAAATTGCAAGCTCATTATATCTCACTCCATTACTTTATTTGACTAGAATCAAACACTCTGCTGTCCATTGCATTCACCGTAAAATTCTCTTGAACCTTCTTCTTCGTTCCATCTACGGTCTTTTCGTATTCCACTGTAATTCTCCAAACCGGCGCCAACACTTGCGTACTTGTCAGCGGGTATTGGGCGATATATCCGAACTTCACCGTTTTTACCGTACTGTGGGCCTTTAACAGATTTTGATAATACAATGATTCAACAGCATCCAATTCAGAGATCAGGCTTTCCTTCTGGATCTCTTTAAACGTATCGAGGGTTGATTGTTCATAGGAAACGACTTCATTTTTGTCATTTAAGTGCAAAATCACTTGTCCAATCATTTCTGAAGCGTCATCGTTTTCCTGATAAACATATTTCCCTTGATATGTTTGGAAGAAAACCACTTGTTTTTTATCCTTATCTACTTTCCAAAGCTTATATTCTTCCCCATCTTGAATTTCTGAGGAGACAAGCGCCTTTGCATCATCTTCCACACTATCCTTTGAGAGAGCGATAGGGCTGGTAAACTCCATTTTTAATTTCGTCACTTTATGCTTGTCACTCGGCATGTCCATCTTAGGTTTTTGGCCTTTAAGCGATTCTATCTCTTCTTTAGTAAAAGATTTCTGATTCGCTGTAATGCGAGAACCTTCCTTTGCGTTGTCAGATAGTGTGCCATAGGTAATATGATCTTCATTCATGTCAGTTTGCACACTTGAGTTTTTAATCACGTCGTACTCACTGCTTGAACGCTTTTCAAAAAACTGGTAGCCCAAAAAAATATCGAGAACGAGGAAGGCAATGATGAAGATTGACTTTGTCTTATTCCACTCCACTAGTTGCCCCCTCCTTCGTTAATAAGTCTTTCGTTATCGGCACAGTTTTCCCGTTAATTTTCATACACCACACCGGCTTCAGCTCTACAATCGGTTCATCATTTGAGGAGGCCGCAACTAGTTGGTACGCAGGGAAAATTTGATCAATATCGTCGATATCATATACGTGTTGTTTCTCCAGCAAATTTTTCACTTCGCTGCCGCTCATCAGATCAGCTGTGCCCGTTTTAATAGGATTGGTGCCAAGAATATAATTCGGCCGTTTATAGCTGAGAATATCATCACTGGCCCATTGCAGCGTCATTACCGGCGCTGCGCCGAACGGTTTGGACTCACTATTAATAATCGGCAGCTGGTTCATAAACATATAGAAGGTCAGCTGCTGGCTGTCGTTGATATTAAAAAACTGATAATCATCCGTCCAGCTGCCTGTATCTTCTAAGTATTTATGACTCTTTTTGATTAACTCCCCTGTTTGGAAGGAGGTGCTTTGCGTCAGATTGCGATGCTGGAATTGAATTTGCCGCTGGCTGGTGCTTACTTCTAAACGGCTGACTCCGTCTGTCAGCACATTACGGTTGTAATTTGAATCCTTCCTAACCGTATTCGGTTCACTGAACAGCACTTGCTTAAAGATGTTCGTATCAATCGTCTCTGTTATAAATTCTTTACTTTCCACTTCAATTGATTTGTTCGGCAGTAAAAATTCCTTCTTCGTTCCGAGTGAAAACAAACTGTATGAAGGCATGCTTGATTTCTTACTGTAAAGGTCACTCATAATGTTGCGATAATTAGCCGAATCGACGGTGATTTCAAGAATCAGCTGCTTGCTGTAGGACGCAAGATATATTTTCTTGTTCGTTTTATTTTCATTAAAAGGAATAACGATATGGTCAAAGGAACTATACTCAAAAGTCTGATTCGACCATTTAAACAATTGCTGAAAAATATCAATAGGTATCGTATCGCTGAATTGGAGGTCCAGCTTAGAAGCTGAGCCATTTCTCCCATAAAGCCAGTTTTTAAATCCTGGCTTATCATATTGGTCTGAAATATCTTTAATTGCCTTTACATCCCAGCGAGGCAAGTCGTTCCAGATTTCATTATAGAGATCTGAATCATCCACTTTGTAGTGGGCACCGTTATCATGGATGAATATTTCCCGCGGCTTCACTACTTCAGACAGTTTTTGGCTAACCTTCTCGATCTTATATTTCTCACGCACCGTAGATTTTGTCGATGTCGAGCCTTCCATAAAGTTTGGCTGAAACGTCCAGATGCTCCACGTAAAAACAAGACTGATGATCACGAGTATGGAAAGTATTATGGTTTTTATATTTTCACGCTTCATCCCAATCATCCTCTTGTTCTTCTTTATATGGAAGAGTAAATGTCACAGTCGTTCCTTTACCCTCTATGCTGTCGGCCCAAATGTCGCCGCCATGCGCCTGAACCATTTCCTTCGCAATGGCAAGCCCCAAGCCGGTTCCGCCAAGCTTTCTCGTTCTCGCTTTATCCACTCTGTAAAAACGTTCAAAGATTTTTTCCATGTCTTTCTTCGGTATACCGATTCCTTCATCTTTGACACTGATATAGAGCAATTCTTCCTCTTCATTCACATTTACAGAAAACGCCACATGTCCGCCTTCTGGTGAATATTTCAAGGCATTCGAAATAATATTATCGAGTACCTGCGTAATTTTATCTTGGTCTATCTCTACATATAGGCTTCTATCCGGCAGCTGGCGGATAAATTCAACATGCTGCTCTTTTGTCATTTCAAAACGGTCAATAATCAGAGAAATAAATCGGATGAAATGAATCCATTCGCGATTAAATTGATAGTCCTTACTGTCAAACTTAGAAAGCTGAAGCAGATCATTTACGAGTCTGATCATGCGCTCTGTTTCGTTCTGGGTCACCATCAAGAAGCGCGGCGCAATGTCTTTATTTTCCCATGCGCCTTCTGCAAGCGCCTCTAAATAACTCCGCATCGTCGTCAGCGGCGTACGCAGTTCATGGGACACATTCGCCACAAATTCTCTGCGCTCCTGATCAATTTTTTCCTGCTCGGTTACATCATAAATAACAGCGATTAATCCATCAATTTTGCCATGCTCCCGTTCAATAACAGAGAAATTCACGCGAAGCACAGTCGTTTGTTCTTCACGCTCAATTTCAAGCAGCATAGATTCCTGCTGTTCTACCAGATCCTCAAAAGTGAAATTCTCATGAATCCCCAACAGGGACGTGATTGGCATTTCTAAGGCTGTTTCACGTGAAACATTTAAAAGCTCCAAAGCCGGACTGTTTAAGAGAATAATAGCTCCATTTCGATTTGTCGCAATGACGCCGTCTGTCATATAAGCAATAACAGAAGACAGCTTTCTCCTCTCACCCTCAGTCATCGCTTGAGCATCTTCCAATTCTCTTGTCAGATGATTAAATGTCGTCGCAAGCTGCCCAATCTCATCATGTCCATACTTTCTGACCTTTCGGGAGAAGTTCCCTTTCGCAAGCTCCATTGCCTGTCTTCGCATGTCTGAAAGCGGATGGGTAATGGTCCTTGCCAGAAAAATGCCGAGCAGAGCCGTCAGAACAAGAGCCAGTCCTGTACCGGATGCCAGTATTTTGTTTATCGTCTTCATTTGATTAAAGACATCTTCCATACTGGCTACTACATATATCGCTCCGACAACTTCCTGATTCTCTGTCATCACCGGCTTTGCCGAAATAAGAACCCTGATTTTGCTTTTCGGGTCATAGTATTTTCTGCTGTAAGACTGTTTCATAGAAAAAATTCTTTTATATATCGGGTCTGTCGTTTGTTTGCCCGCTACTTCCTCTCCATACGGTTTAGAGGAAGCCAAAACTTCATAGCTTTTGTCGACAAAACTGATTTCCCTTATCTCATTACTCTTTGTAAAATCGTTCAAGATACGGTTGACATCATCTTTAATAACTGTGCTGTCATTGTCACTCTTATATTCCTGCTCTATATAATAGGAGAGGTTATCAATCCGCTGATTAAGAGAGGTTTCATAGGAATCAATCAGTGACTTCTCTACCTGCTTAACAAAGTACACACCAATAATTTGCATAGCTACGATAATTAGGAGTACATACATCAATGTAATCTTAAATTGGATCGACCGAAAAAAACCAACCTTATTCATGGAGTATTAGTCCTGTTCTGGGTTTCTTAAGTAATAACCCACGCCACGTCTTGTCACGATCCAATTTGGATGGCTTGGGTTGTCCTCAATTTTTTCACGAAGACGCCGGACTGTCACATCAACCGTTCTGACATCGCCAAAGTAATCGTAGCCCCAAACCGTTTGAAGCAAATGCTCACGGGTCATTACTTGACCGATGTGCTTCGCTAAGTAGTGCAGCAGCTCAAACTCACGGTGAGTCAATTCAATCGTTTCTTCTCTTTTTGACACCACATATGCATCAGGGAAAATCACCAGAGAACCGATGTGAATATCATTGGAAGAGGATTCTTCCTCTGCCGGTGCAGTCGTCAGCTGACGTCGCAGATTCGCTTTTACCCGCGCCAAAAGTTCACGTGTGCTGAACGGCTTTGTCACATAATCATCAGCCCCGAGTTCTAGCCCGATGACCTTGTCAATTTCTGAATCCTTTGCCGTCAGCATAATGATCGGCATGTCATATTTCTTTCTCACTTCCCGGCACACTTCTACGCCGTCTTTATTCGGAAGCATAATATCTAAAAGAATCAAATCAGGCTGAATTTCTTCGACCATTTCAACGGCTTCATTTCCGTCATAGGCACAATGTACTTCATAGCCCTCTTTTCTTAAATTAAACTCTAATATATCTGCAATCGGTTTTTCATCATCCACTACAAGGATCTTTTTATCCATCATCTTGATTTTCCTCCTGCCGAATTAACTTCATTTCATCTGTATAACAATCGTTTCATTACATAAGCCCGCTAAGAAAGACCGGGTCCTTGTCTATTATAACGGTTTAAGGTCAAAAGATAAAAAAATTAAAGGTTTAAGAAAAAAACACATTCTTCAACAGATGTATATCTTTTGTCACGTTTTTTATTTTCATTTAAAATTTCTCATTTAAATGAAACCTCAACAGAAGAGTCACCGTCTAAATTATTGACGTCTTCTTCTTTTGGACCGGCTGAAAGGCCGGTTCTCCCTTTTTCTTCTATTATATCATCCGCTCGTATTTCTTTTCTTAAACTCACAGAAAAAACGCACCTGCAATTGCAGATGCGTTTGGTAAGTGGCTCGGGACGGAATCGAACCGCCGACACACGGATTTTCAGTCCGTTGCTCTACCAACTGAGCTACCGAGCCAAATGTTTTATTTTTCTCTACTATGTAAAGTAAAATGGCGGTCCGGACGGGACTCGAACCCGCGACCTCCTGCGTGACAGGCAGGCATTCTAACCAACTGAACTACCGGACCTTACAGTAATTTGCCCCGAGAGCTGTCGTGTCAGCCCTCATGGACAAATAAGGAGTTTAGCAATAACGCTAAAGTAAATCAATGACCCGTACGGGATTCGAACCCGTGTTACCGCCGTGAAAGGGCGGTGTCTTAACCGCTTGACCAACGGGCCTTACAAATGGTGAGCCATGAAGGACTCGAACCTTCGACCCTCTGATTAAAAGTCAGATGCTCTACCAACTGAGCTAATGGCTCTTGATACGTCGGAGTTTTACCATAGAGCATTCAACTTGAATCAAATTCTTCACTGTACTCTATTGAAGCAATTCCCGTAACAACGAGATTTATAATATCACAGAATAAATAGAAGTGGCAATAACTTTTTTATTTTTTATTCTATTATTTTTTTTCAAGACAAAAAACAACTCAATTTCCCAAGAAAAAAAGCCTCTCGTAAGAGAGGCTTTTTGGCAATTAGTTGGCGCGATATACGCTGCGGATCACATTTGTCTGTGAACGATCCGGTCCGACAGAGAAAATGGAAAGCGGGATCCCTGTGAGCTGTGATACACGCTCAAGGTAATGGCGCGCATTCTCAGGAAGCTCGCTGAGATTTTTCACTCCTGTAATATCTTCCGTCCAGCCCGGCATTTCTTCATAAACCGGCTCACATTCTGCAAGAGCTTTCAGACTTGCAGGGAATTCCTCAATGACTTCGCCTTTGTAGCGGTATGCCACACAGATTTTCAACGTTTCAATTCCTGTTAATACGTCGATTGAGTTCAGTGAAAGGTCTGTGATTCCGCTGACACGGCGCGCGTGGCGGACAACTACACTGTCAAACCAGCCGACGCGGCGGGCGCGGCCTGTCGTTGTTCCGTATTCACGGCCGACTTCACGGATTTGATCACCAATTTCATCTTTCAGCTCAGTCGGGAATGGACCATCGCCGACACGGGTTGTATAAGCTTTTGAAACACCGACGACGTGCTGAATTTTTGTCGGGCCTACACCTGAACCGATTGTAACTCCCCCGGCAACAGGATTAGAAGATGTAACAAATGGATACGTACCTTGGTCAATATCAAGCATGACCCCTTGTGCGCCTTCGAATAAAACGCGGCGGCCTTCGTCAAGCGCGTCATTTAAAACGACAGACGTATCACAAACGTAATGCTTAATTTGCTGGCCATATTCATAATACTCATCTAAAATATCTTCTATTTTAAAGCCTTCCGCTTCATACATTTTTTCAAGCAGACGGTTTTTCTCCGCAAGATTCCGTTCCAGTTTTTCTGCAAATACGTCACGATCCAAAAGGTCTGCGATACGAATGCCGACTCTGGCGGCTTTATCCATATAAGCGGGACCGATCCCTTTTTTCGTCGTACCGATTTTGTTTGCTCCTTTTCGTTCTTCTTCCACTTCATCAAGTTTTAAATGATATGGCAGAATGACGTGAGCTCTGTTGCTGATTCTCAGGTTATCTGTACTGACGTTACGCTCGTGAAGATACGCAAGTTCTGTGACCAATGCTTTTGGATCAACAACCATTCCGTTTCCGATCACACACGTTTTATCCTTATAAAAAATTCCTGACGGGATTAAGTGAAGCTTATACGTAATTCCATCAAACTTAATTGTATGTCCTGCATTGTTTCCGCCTTGATAACGTGCGATCACTTCTGCATTTTCTGAGAGGAAATCCGTAATTTTACCTTTTCCTTCATCGCCCCATTGCGTACCTACTACAACTACTGAAGACATATCCGTGCACCTCCGTTAACCTTTCAAAACGATATCCTTATTCAAACAAATTAAGTTTATCAGTGAAGAAACAGAAAGTCAATTGTAAATCCGAACGTTATATTATAAAGAATCTATATTTGTTCGCTTTAAATGCTTTTAAAAGCGTTTTCTCGTGAAATTATGAACAAAAGCTCATGAAATATTTATATCTTCATATAAAAAGAGTCCGGATCGACCGGACTCTTTGTTATCAAATACCTTCTGTATTCATAAAGACAATTGGCCAGCCATCCGGGTCTTCAATTGTCACGCCGCCGTTGCTCCAGTAAGGATTTTCAGATTCAACCTCCCGATAGCCCATTTTCTTTAATTTTGAGGTGATGCCAGTGACTTCCTCAAGGTTGGGGAGATAAAACACAAGTAAGCTGTCTGCATGAGGAACAGGAGCGGTGCTTGCTTCTTCAGTATGTTGAGTGAATTCCAAATGATATTGGGCATGGGGCAGCCCGAACATGACGCCATCATAACCGTTATGCTTAGAAAAACCGCCAATTCTTTTCAAACCAAGTCCCTCTTCGTAAAAACGATTCATTTGATTAATCTGGCCGGTTGGTCTTGCGATGCGAATTTGCGCCGCATTAAACTGGGAAAATTCCATCCCCACATCACTCCTTTCATTTCATTATATGGAATGGGCTTGAATCCCCCATCGGTAGAACGGCTTTATTTCTTTCAGACTTTTGAATGAAAAAGACCCCAAGATTAACTCTTGGGGTTTACGCGCCAGGCGGAACTCCGGCGTCATCAAAGCGCCGTTCCAAATTGACGAACTTATTATACTCTTTTACAAATGCAAGCGAAACCGTGCCTACCGGGCCGTTACGTTGTTTTGCGATAATGATTTCAATAATATTTTTGTTCTCTGACTCTTTATCATAATAGTCATCACGGTATAAGAATGCGACGATATCAGCATCCTGCTCGATACTCCCCGATTCACGAATATCAGACATCATCGGGCGTTTATCCTGACGCTGTTCCACTCCCCTTGAAAGCTGAGACAGTGCGATAACAGGGACTTGCAGCTCCCTGGCAATTGATTTCAGCTCACGGGAGATTTCAGATACCTCTTGCTGGCGGTTATCCTTTGAACGGCCGCTCCCTTGAATGAGCTGCAAATAGTCGATCAGGATCATGCCAAGACCGTTTTCCTGCTTCAAACGTCTGCATTTGGCGCGAATTTCACTGACCCGGATACCCGGCGTATCGTCAATGTATATTCCGCTGTTGGACAGACTTCCCATCGCCATCGTCAGCTTGCCCCAATCCTCTTCAGTCAGATTTCCTGTCCGAAGGTTTTGGGCATTGATGTTGCCTTCCGCACAGAGCATACGCATAACCAGCTGCTCGGCTCCCATCTCAAGACTGAAGATCGCAACGCTCTCATCGGTCTTGGTGGCCACGTTTTGGGCGATATTCAAAGCAAAAGCGGTTTTCCCCACCGACGGACGCGCGGCAACAATAATCAAGTCATTTCGCTGAAATCCCGCTGTCATCCGGTCAAGCTCCGCAAACCCTGTAGGAATGCCGGTAATATCACCTTTGCGATTGTGAAGCTGCTCGATATTATCATACGTTTGGACAAGCACGTCCTTAATATTTTGGAAGGCGCTCGTATTTTTGCGCTGCGCCACTTCCATAATCGTTTTTTCAGCTTCGCTTAATAAATCCTCGACTTCGTCCTCACGCGTATAGCCGTCTTGCGCGATGGTTGTCGCCGTTCTGATCAGTCTGCGGAGAATCGATTTTTCCTCAACGATTTTCGCGTAGTATTCTATGTTAGCCGCTGTCGGAACCGAGTTTGCGATATCCGTGAGATAGGAAATGCCTCCAACCTCTTCTAATAAATCCGTATTCGCAAGCTCTGAGGTCACCGTAACCAAGTCAACCGGTTCACCGCGGTCTCCGAGCACGAGCATGGCATTATATATTTTCTGGTGAGACATTCTATAGAAATCATCTGGAATTAATACTTCAGAAGCCTGTGTTAAAGCAGATGGCTGCAAAAAAACAGCACCTAACACGGCTTGTTCGGCTTCTATATTTTGCGGCGGCAGCCGATCATTCAGAAGGTCTGTCATGCTAAGCACCGTCCTTTCATAAAAAATATCCAAACTCCATTTTACCATTTATACAAAAAAAAAATAGAACTATCTCATACTCCTTTTTTTGTCAACTGCATGCTGGGATGTTTCAGCAGAAGCGCCTATGGGAAATCAAAAAATAAATGATAATGGAGGGATCATCATGAAAGAATATGCGGTTACACCAAATGTCGATGTAGATGGCTGGTTTATCAAAGTAGAAAATGTGGCGCCTACAGCTTTGTATACTTCAAAGGATGCCGCGATTGAAAAAGCATCACAAATGGCAAAAGACAACAGTCCGGCAAAGCTTGTCATCTACGATCAACACAAAAATGTAGAAGAAGAACGCTCATTTTAATCTGTCATGAGCTGAAAACCCTTCGCCTTCCCAGCGCGAAGGGTTTTCAGTTTACCGGGCTCATTATTCGATAAAATGTTTGTCTAAATCTGCCCGCAGCACAAGATCAGAAGCTTTTTGATAAAGCTCCCATTCCTCATAGGATGCGAATTTTCGCCTCAGCTCCAGAAGCTTATGCCTCATGACAACATAATCCTCACACGTACATGGGCTCTCTGCTTTCTGTTGATGTTCATAAAGCGTTTGTTTTAATAATGATAATGGCAAATGCATAAGAATCCTCCTTCATTCAGTTATAAAGGGCAGCTTTCTTATACTCCATTCATCTGTGATATATTCTTACGTACAGTCCCCTATTCTAGTACAATGGACAAAAGAGAGGAGTGATCGTATGAAGCCTTTGCAAATTTCAGCTGATACCGCGCAAAAGCTCGCAGAATCCTTGAATCTGCCGCTGGAGCAAATCATGCATATGCCTCAGCATATACTGCTTGCGAAATTGGCCGAGTTACAGGAAAAGGAATAATAACAAGACATAACAATGTATGATCACTTTCATTTTACGAAATTATATTTTTTATATGTATAAAGAGGAGCAGCTATTTTGCCAAATACAACAACACATACCATCCGAAACTTTTGGCTGATCTCAGGCATTATTTTTATAGCGTTTAACCTAAGACCGGCTATTACGTCTGTCGGACCGGTCATCAGTTCGATCCGGACAGAGTTACACTTGTCGAATGGACTGGCCGGTTTTTTGACAGCTCTGCCTTTGCTGTCTTTTGCGATTCTGTCTCCGCTTGCCCCTAAACTAGGTCAGCGGTTTGGCAATGAACGCACCTTATGGATAGGCATGTTGACGCTTTTCATCGGTATTATCATACGGTCCGCCAGCATGACCTCCGCATTATTCGCGGGGACGATCCTGATCGGCGTGGGCATCGCAATCGGCAATGTTCTATTGCCAAGCTTAATCAAGCATAAATACCCGGAAAAGTCGGGGCTTATGATCAGCCTTTATACAACCTCCATGAGCATTTTTGCGGGCTTGGCTTCTGGGGTCAGTGTGCCTCTTGCAAGCCAGCTTTCAGGCGGCTGGAAACAATCATTTTTGCTTTGGGGCGGCCTTGCTTTTCTTGCGCTTCTCATTTGGATACCGCAGCTTCGCCACCGGGATACGGCGAATCAGACCATTTCGCTCCAACCAAATCAGCAGCCGATCTGGACATCTAAAATGGCTTGGAATGTCACGATTTTTATGGGCTTACAGTCTTTTTTATTTTATAGCAGCATCGCTTGGTTTCCGGAAATTCTTCGTTCGCACGGCATGGACCCGGCAACCTCCGGATGGATGGTGTCTCTTATGCAATTCGCCAGTCTGCCAACCACATTCTTAACCCCTATTTTGGCAGACCGCGTGAAACAGCAGCGGGGAATCGTTGCAGGGCTGACGTCAGTTTACTTTATTGGCTTATGCGGACTGCTGACGGGCGGAAACCATGTGATGCTTGTCATATGGATGATTATCATTGGGATCGGGCAAGGTTCAAGCATCAGTTTGGCGCTTACGCTGATCGGGCTGCGCAGTGAAAATGCCCATCAGGCGGCCGCATTATCAGGCATGTCACAGTCATTGGGCTACTTATTAGCAGCAATCGGTCCCATCTTCATCGGATTCCTTTATGACCAAACCCATTCATGGACACTGCCGATTATTCTTTTGATGATCATTTTGGCAGTAATGGGAGCCGCAGGACTGGGTGCGGGACGCAATAAATACATCCTTCAAAAAGAACAACAGAGACATTCAGCTTAGAGCAAACAGTTTTTGGGCACAGATACACTCTATAAAGTGTTATGCTAAAAACCAAACAAAGTAAAAGAACGTGAGAAACTTTCTTTGAATATAAAAAGGGAGAATAGTTTATTGTTTTTTAAGCCAAGTGAAAATAAAGATAAAACGAGTACTAATATAGCTTTTTATTGTTCATTTATTTACTGGTCTGGATTTTTATTAATAAATAGTATTCTTGATTTTTTTAACAAGGGTATAAAGATAAATTCACTTTTGTTATTAATAACAGGATTAATAGTTTTTTTTGTTAGTGAATTCATATCGAAATATATCAAAAAAAACAAATCAAAAAAACAATAAAAAACAGTGTGAGCTTACGCCCACACTGTTTTTTTATTGAGATCTACAGGAGTATGTATTTGTCGCTCCTGAACCCATTTTTGTAATAATAATACCTTTTCCTTTAGAATTACAAGCATTTATAGCACCCATACCCAACAGTGGTACTGCACCCAACATTAATGTAAGTGCAGTTGGACTTTTAGCAAAAATTTTAGCTATAGCTGCAGATGTAGCCCAAAATCCAGAATTTATGCCCACAGCATTACTCAATTTCTTTATTTTCGAATTACTAATTTTATATGTTTTATAGTTTATACCTAAACCCATTGTTGTTATCATTTGTTCCACAGGTTTATTTACTTCACTTTTAGTTAACTCCTCAACATACTCGCTTCCGTCTCTTCCAGTCAGCACTTTCCGGGCAGATCAGCTGGATGCTTCCATTCGCATTAATCGGTCTGCATGGCTCGTGCCTGTTGCCGGTTTCTTCAGCATCGCAGGATTTTTCCACCAGTATTACTTGATTATGCTGGCTCCTCCGATTGCCGTACTTTCCGGAATCGGCTGGTATGCAATGTATCACTTGTACAAACAGCAACGACTCCTGGGGGTTGGATTAACCATTGCGCTCCCCTTGCTCAAACGAAATCATCCATTCGGTAAGCAGCTGACCATCATCAGCTTATGCGTTCTGCTGCTCGCACCGATTTACTGGTCTACAACTCCGCTCCTATACGGAGGCAACAGCGTCCTTCCTGAATCTGGACCGCAGCTGAAAAACTCTTCAGGCGGAGGCGGCATGTTCACCTCCGAGGTCGACACCGGGCTGCTTTCCTACCTTCAGGAGAATAATACAGGCGAAGAATACTTATTCGCCACGCTGACGACGGTAACCGCCGCGCCATACATTATTAATACAGACGAATCTGTCATGGCACTCGGCGGCTTTAACGGCACAGACCCGATTTTGACGGTGTCTGAACTGAAAAAACTTCTAAAAGAAGGCAAAGTGAAATACTTCCTTCTGAGCAGCGACAACTCAGGCAATAGTGAACTTGTCTCATGGATCAAGAAAAACGGAACCATGATTTCTTCCGATGATTACAGCAGTTCTTCAAGCAGTACAAGCAGGTCAATACAGCAAGGCATGATTGGCGGTCCTGGCGGCAGCCAAAATCAGCAAACACTATATGAAGTGACATCTTGATGACATAAAAAAGAGGCTTGGAGTTATCCCAAGCCTCTTTATCTATTATACTAGCTCTTTTACATGTACCTTTAGTACAGCCTGCACCTCTGGATGCAGTTTCACCGGAACATTTGTATATCCTAAAGCGCGGATACCATCGCTTAATTCCAGCTTTCGTTTATCCACTTTGATTTGGTGGTCTTTTTGAAGCTGTTCAGCGATTTGTTTGCTTGTTACAGATCCAAACAAACGGCCGCCTTCTCCTGATTTAGCGCTAAGCTCAACAGTCAGGTTTTCTAGCTTTTCTTTTAAATCCTTCGCCTGTTCAAGCTCTGCAATCGCTTCTTTTTTCTCTTTTTGTTTCTGTCCGTTCAATACGCTGATGTTTGATGCGTTAGCTTCTACAGCGAGGCCTTTTTTAAGGAGAAAGTTATGAGCATAACCGTCTGCTACATTTTTCACTTCGCCTTTTTTGCCTTTACCTTTTACATCTTGTAAGAAAATAACCTTCATCTCTGAACGCCTCCTTCAAAATATTCATCAATTGCACTTCGCAGCCGCTCCAGCGCTTCTGACACAGAAATGCCGGACAACTGGGTCGCCGCATTTGTTAAATGTCCTCCGCCTTCCAAAGCCTCCATAATAATTTGAACATTGACTTCGCCAAGCGATCTCGCACTGATACACACCGTTTGCTCATCCCGCCTTGCTACCGCAAATGAAGCCTCAACCTCACTCATGGACAACAGCGAATCAGCCGTCTGCGCAATAAGCACTTGATCAAAATACTCCTCCGCATTCTCAGGAAGAGACGCAATGGCAATGCTGTCTTTATAAAGAGATGTATGCTGAATCAGCTTCGCCCGTTTAATATAAGAATCAACGGTCTCCTTGAGGAACTTCTGCACGAGCACCGTGTCCGCGCCTTTCGCCCTTAAGTAAGAAGCGGCGTCAAATGTACGGGAGCCAGTGCGAAGCGAAAAGCTCTTTGTATCCACTATTATACCAGCTAATAGGGCTGTTGCTTCAATCATATTGATTTTTAAACGCTTCGGCTGATATTCAAGAAGCTCAGTCACCAATTCAGCAGTAGAGGAAGCGTACGGTTCCATATAAACGAGCAGAGGATCCTTTATGAACTCTTCCCCTCTGCGATGATGGTCGATGACCACGATATGCTCAATCTTGTTGACCAGTCGCTCCTCCATGACTAGCGAAGGTTTATGCGTATCAACAATCACAAGCAGCGTATCATCATTAGCAAGCTCCATCGCTTCCTCAGTCGTAATAAATCTCGACCAAAGCTCTTCATATTTTTTAATTTCTTCTATCAAACGCTGAACACTTGCACCGATTTGATTTGGATCAATCACAATAAAACCGTCTTTACTGTTCGCTTGAGCCACCTTTAATATGCCGATGGCAGCGCCGATTGAATCCATATCCGGGAACTTGTGGCCCATAATAATCACATTGCTGCTTTCAGATACGATTTCCTTTAACGCATGGGAAATCACACGGGCGCGCACCCTTGTACGCTTCTCCATCGGATTGGTCTTGCCGCCGTAAAATTTCACCTTGCCATTCGGCATCTTAATCGCTACCTGATCTCCGCCGCGTCCCAGCGCCAGATCCAGACTCGACTGCGCCAAGTCACCAAGTTCTTTCAAAGAAGAGACCGAAGCCCCGACCCCGATGCTTAATGTCAGTGAAACACTGTGCACCGATGTCTTCTCGCGAATCTCATCAAGAATGGAAAACTTAGCTCCCTCAAGCTCGGTTAAAATATGTTCATTCAACACACCGATAAATCGTTCAGAAGACGTTCTCTTTAAGAAAATACCGTACTCTTGCGCCCAGTTGTTCAGCAGTGAAGTCACTTGGCTGTTCATCGTACTTCTCGTTTGATCATCCAAGCCCTGTGTGACATCATCGTAATTATCGAGAAAAATGTATGCCAATACAGTTCTTTCATTTTCGTATTGTTTTTCGATCTGTATCTGCTCAGTCACATCAAAGAAATACAGCAGGCGCTCGTCTCGTTTGATTACCACTTTAAATTTCCGGTCATTTAGTGTAACCGTTTCCGAATCAACCTCTTGTTTAATAAGCGGCACGACGGATTCGCACGTATCATAAAGCGATCTCCCCACAAGAGTGCTTTCATTAAAACAAGAAGAAAGAAACGGATTCGCCCATTCAATGTAATATTGATCATTAAAAAGCATGATCCCGATGGGCATTTCCATCAATGCTTCTTCACCGACTTTTTTCAACCTATAAGATAGCGTGGAAATATAACCGTCAATCTCTTTTCTGATAAGAGAATCCGCGCGTTTTATAAAAAACAAAATGACTGCGAGCAGCAAAATACCGGCGGCTCCGATCATCCAGTTAAAATAAAAGCTGATGAGGATTGTGATGATTGTCAAAGCAATCAACGCATAGATGGGATACCGAAATAACGGTTTTTCGTAAAAGCTTGGCATTTCTATCAACTCCCCACCATGTGAGTAAAACTCATTTTTCACTTCACCTTATTCCTTATGTTAAAGCCTATGTCAATAATGCCCAACAGGCGAATCACCGCCATAAAAATCGGCGACAGCAGCCCCAAGATGATCACAATGATCCCAACTGCTTTAGGATATTTTTTCATATGGCAATAGAAAAATATAAACGACAAGCCCTGAATAAAGACTAATATGCCTAGTATAAATCCCCCGTTCAAAGCGACAGAATACAGCATTTGGCCCTTTTCTAAAGGCATAAAAGACAAAATAATGATTAAAAGATACAGCCACATGATACTTTGCGGGAGTTTCAACTCTCTAAAAGGCTTTAACTTGGGAATATCGGGGGAAAATCTCCTTAAGAGCGGCTTAGCGATAAGATAACTGAGGAAAGAAAAAATAGCCCCTAACATGACAATAGCTGTTGGAAAAAGATATTGGACCGTACCTAATTGTTCTTCCATCAGTTTCATTTGCTGCTCCAGCTGATCCCCATTACCGGTATTCTTTAAGAACGATTCGGTCATAGACAATGATTGGCGATATTGAGACATAGCTTCATCAATCATATTGATCCCCAAAAACTGAATGCTTATCACAAAATAGAAGACAATGCACAGCATGTAAATGAGGGCGCCGGATACAATAGCATGCCCTGGCTCTTTCTTTTTAAAAAAGTATCCCATGGCAATCCCGGCAAACGCTGACATAAAAGCAACGATAAGCCCGTTAAATGAACCGACAATAAATACCACCGGAAGACTGACAACGCCCATCCACAACCCCAATTTCAACCCATGCCGAATAGTGTAGAGAATAACGGGCAGCGGCAATGCAAACAGAAGAATGGATCCGATGATTGGAATATAAACGACCATTAACGTGATGATAGTAAAAAGACTGATTAGGATAGCACCTTCCATTAATGCTCTTGTTTGTTTCACTTAGTCACCTCATACCTCGATTAATCATGAACATACGAATAGAAAAGAGCAGCTTAAACGACTGCTCTTTTTGACGCCGCAAAATTTCTTTTTCGCACCAAGTTTCTTTTTCATATCATCTCTAAAATCACCTTTACATTTTAACATAAGTTGAAAAGGCAAGTAAAATCAGGCCAGGTCTTCCTCATGTTTCATGTGAAACATTTATAGCCGATTAAAAATAAAAGACATCCTCTCATGAAGAATGCCCGCTGAACCAATATTATAAATGTTTATCATCCATAAATCCGGAACTATCTTTGTTTTTCTTTTTCGTTTTTCTAACGTATATGAAGATTAGAATGACGACTAGAAGAGTGGTTGCTTGAAGAATACCGCCTGTAAACAAGAAAAAGTTCTTTATCATCTCCAACATATATGATCACCTCTATTATGATTTTCACAAGTGGTTTCCTATATCAATGTAAATTCCCTTTTTATAAACTTCGAAACATCAGTAACCACATCATACCCGGGGCATATGCTGATATAGAAATTAACTGATGAAGGAGATACTTACATGGATGAACGCAGAACACTGGCTTGGCACGAAACGTTGGAAATTCATGAATTGGTGGCTTTTCAAACAAACGGCCTTATAAAACTGAAAAAAATGATTCGAGAAGTGACGGATTCCCGTTTAAAACAGCTTTACAGCTTTTCTATTCAAGCAATTGAACAGAATTTAAAAGAACTGCTTGCTTTCTTTCCCCAAGCACCTATTTACAATCGGGATGATGAAGAGGAAGAGCGAGCAGATACACCGTTTTACAGCGGAGATTTGCTCGGTTTTGCCAAAACCTCCGTTCGCAGCTATGCGATCGCGATTACAGAAACCGCTACACCTCAGTTAAGAATCGTGCTTGTAAAACAATTAAACGCGGCCATTAAATGGCATGAGCAGGTGTTCAATTATATGTATGAGCACGGTTATTACCCCGCGTACAACCTGGCAGATTTATTGAAAAATGATGTAAAGAATGCACGAAGAGCCATTTCTATGAAATAAAAACAGCAGCAAAGGATTTCCCTTTGCTGCTTACTTCTGACTTGTATTGTCCTTGAGCATTCCAGCTGAGCGATACGCTTCAAGCGCCTCTCTGTTGGTGTCGCCCCATTTTTTCATTTGTAACACAATCGGCTCCAAGGTCCTCCCGAATTCTGTAAGTGAGTATTCCACCTTAGGAGGCACCTGATGATACACCTCTCGATGCACAATTCCGTCCGCTTCAAGCTCCCGAAGCTGAAGTGTAAGCATTCTCTGCGTAATATTGGGGCAAATTCTTCGGAATTCGTTAAAGCGTTTCTTCCCATCTATCATGTGATAAAAAAGAATTCCCTTCCACTTACCTCCAATTACATCAAGTGTAAATTCAACCGGGCAGCCTTCTTTGTTCGGGTATATTTTGTTTTCTGAACTCATTCCCGCACCCTCCCATAGTACCTTTTTTGATACTACATACGATTTAGTGACTTAACTGCCCAATATTTTACACATGTTTCATTCCGCATACAATCAAAAAGCTCCTTTTTCGCATCAATTTTTGAGGTTTTCAATGCTTACACCTACTGCCATCCGTGTTAAACTATATAAAGAATGTTTACACTACTTAAAAAGGATAAGGAGCTATCATGGAAAAAATACTTATTTTCGGACACCAGAACCCAGACACAGATACAATTTGTTCAGCCATTGCGTACGCAGACTTAAAAAACAAGCTAGGTTTCAACACTGAGCCTGTCAGACTCGGCCAAGTCAATGAAGAAACAAAATACGCGCTTGATTATTTCAAGAAAGAAAGCCCTCGTCTTGTTGAAACAGCGGCTAATGAAGTGAACGGCGTCATTTTGGTAGACCATAACGAACGCCAGCAAAGCATCAAGGATATTGAAGACGTTCAAATTCTTGAGGTCATCGACCATCACCGCATTGCGAATTTTGAAACAAGCGAACCCGTTTACTACAGAGCGGAGCCTGTCGGATGTACGGCAACCATTTTGAACAAGTTATATAAAGAAAATAACGTAACAATCGAAAAAGAAATCGCAGGACTTATGCTGTCAGCAATCATTTCAGACTCGCTTCTATTCAAATCTCCTACCTGCACGGAGCAAGATGTAGCTGCGGCTAAAGAGCTTGCGGAAATCGCAGGAGTAAATGCAGAAGAATACGGCCTTAACATGCTTAAAGCGGGCGCTGATTTAAGCAAGAAAACAGTAGAAGAACTCATCACTCTTGATGCGAAAGAATTCAATCTTGGCGGCAAAAAAGTTGAAATCGCACAGGTCAATACAGTTGATATTGAAGATGTCAAAAAGCGCCAGCCGGAATTAGAAGCTGCCCTTTCTAAAGTCATCGCTGAGAAAAACTTGGATCTCTTCCTTTTAGTCATTACAGACATTTTGGAAAATGATTCACTTGCTCTTGCTATCGGTGATCAGACGGATAAAGTGGAAAAAGCTTTTAACGTGACATTAGAAAACAATACGGCCTTACTAAAAGGCGTCGTTTCCCGAAAAAAACAAGTCGTACCTGTTTTAACAGACGCCATTTCCGAATAATTGATAAGCATCCCGGTAAGATTAACCGGGATGCTTTTTTACGTTCTATTCACCAAGTTTTTCGATCTGATTCATCACACCGCTGATTTGCTGCGCGCTTTGCACCAGTTCTGTCTCTTCCAATTTTTCAACTGTTATTTTGCCTTCCTCCGTCATGCTCAACAGCTCGGCCGCACTTTCTTGCAGTTTTTCATTCTGCTGTGTGATGGTGTCATGAATATCAGCCGCCGCATCAGGCGGTGTTAGTTTATCAAACTCGGCTGCCGCTTTTTGTATGGACTCTAGCTGCGTTTCGAGTTCCTTTTTGGCATCTGCATCAGTTACGGCTTGTTCTGCAAGCGCAGGTGCTTCTTCAGCAAGCGTTTTGACTTCTGTGACATATCCGGCCGCCTCATTCGCATAAGACAGTCCATCATTCAAATTGTCCAGCGCTCCGCAGCCGCCGGCTCCTAAAAGGGATACTCCCGCCAAAACGGTCAGTACAGCTTTCATCGCTTCAGCCTCCTTATTACTTCTTTTTATTTTTATCTTTCAGCTTTTCTTTTAATAACGGAATCAGTTTTTCCTTCGCTAAAGGCAGGCCTTTTTTCACCAAATCGCTTTTCATCAATTTTGACAGTTTAGACATCAACATTCTCCTCTCCCTTTTAAAAATGAAAAAAACTCCACCGATTTGGTGAAGTTTTTAAACAAAAAGACCTTCACCAAATCATATTTGGCAAAGGTCTCGCTAACAATAGAATTGCCAGCAAAGCCGAGGACTTCCATCCTGTAATGACGACTTTACTGTAACAGCTACTCCCCTTTGGAGTATTCATTTTTATTACTTTCATTGTAAGGGACAGAGCATCCTGCGTCAAATTCCGGCTCTGTTTATTCTTTTAAGGCATGTGGTAAGGAAACTAAGGAGTCTTTCATCTGAATGTAATTCACTCGCGGAGAACATGCTATTGCAGAGGAGGTTTTCAACATGAGTCAGGAGCATGTGAAACGGCCTGGTCATACCAGATGGTATATTTCATCATTACTCAGCGGCATTATTATTCTAAATTACTTTGACCGTGTGGCCATATCCGTTGCCGCGCCTGCTATACAAGATTCATTTCATTTATCGGCAACCGAACTTGGCATTGTCTTTTCGATCTACACTTATTCATACACAGTCATGCAGCTTCCCGTCGGGAGTTTATTAGACAAGTTTGGCGTTGCGTGGGTCACACGCGTGGGAATGACAATTTGGAGCATTTTAACGATATTTCTTGCTTTTTTGCAGGGAAAGCTGCTTTTGTATATTGTCCGTTTTCTTATCGGACTGACAAGTGCTTCTGCCTTTCCCGCTGCATCCAAGGCCACCGCATTATGGTTTCCTCCAAGTGAACGAGGACTGGCGAATTCATTGTTTGATTCAGCCGCCAAATTTTCAAATGTGCTCGGCGCTCCATTAGTTGCCTTTCTCGTCACGACCTTTGATTGGAGAGTCGCCTTTTTAACAATTGGTATCGTGAATGTGCTGTTTACGATGCTGTTCTGGTGGTATTATGAGCAGCCAGAACGGCATAAACGCATTTCCAGCGGCGAGTTAAATTATATACAAAAGCACAATACCATTACATCCGAGCAAATTCCTTATAAAACAGGACCCCTTTTGAAAGCATTGTTTACGAATCGAAAAGTATGGGGCCTGATGATTGGTTTTACAGGTTACGGCTATACATTTAACCTGTTACTTACGTGGCTGCCGACATTTTTCAAGCACACTTATGGCATGGATCTGATGTCATCCGGCTTATTCACCGCCGTTCCATGGCTGATTTCAACCATTTCCGGTATTGCGGTCGGCGGCTGGCTTGTCGACTATTTCATCAAAAAGGGATATCAGAATACAAAAGTGTATCAAACCATTATTGTGATCGGCATGGGCTTAGGCTTCTTCTTTTTAGGCGCCCTTTTTACAGATAACATTACGATCGCCATTGTTTGTATTTCCATCGGCCTTGCGGGAATTTCGGCAACGGCTCCGATCGGCTGGTCCATATCGGCAGAACTTGCCCCTATCGGATCTGTCTCCATGCTGAGCTCCATGGTCAACTTGGCAAACAATTTATTCGGCGGAATCATCGCCGCATCACTGACAGGTTATTTATTAGATGTAACCGGCTCCTTCACGCTCAGTTTTCTTGTGGCCGGAGCTGTCCTCTTGATCGGATTGGTATTTTATGTGTTTGTACTCGGTGAAGTGAAAAGAATTCAGTTGAAATAGAGAGCCCGCTTAATAAGCGGCTCTCTTTTTGGTACAAATTGAACAAAAAAGCTAACCGTAAGGAAACAATAATACGATGGAAGATTCATATAACCACCCATTAATTGAATTCCATCAACATCTGCCTTCAATATTTCCAGTAAAGAAATTCAGAATCATTGCGCTCAATTTTAAATCCTAACTTTTCAAGTGCATTTTCAGAAGCGGTATTTTCAATTTCACATCTAGCCTTGATAGCTGTTACCTCAATCTGGTTCAAAGCCCACTTTAACAATGTTTGGGCAGCTTCAATACAATAACCTTTGCGACGGTGGCTTTTATTAATAGCAAAACCCATTTCAATCATACCGTTAGAGTCTGGATTGCCTAAAAAGCCTATACCGCCGACTATCTCTTTCGTATCCTTCATCACAATAATCCAGGAGTCGAACCCTTTTGTCCCGTTATTTTTCAGAAGAAGCTCTCGAAAAAAAGGTAAAGCTTCGAAGAAATCGGGCTCAGGCCATTCACCATTGGTTTTGTATCCCAATGCTTCGATTCCCAATAAGTCACGCTTAGCTGCAGCCTCGATCAGGTTAAGGTCAAGTGTTTTCAATAATAAGCGATCTGTTTCAAGCTGCACTCATTTGCCTCCTTTGGCAAGTCGAATGATAAAAAAGAAACTTTCATATGAGGAGTAATCATGCGGTTTGGAATAGGCTGATGTCAGCCTGGTTTCTAGCTATATTTTTAGTCGGTCCTTTTGCCAGAATGGTTACAAATGTAAACAGACGATCTATTAGCTAACGTCACCGCCAAGGATTGACACATTCTGCCGATCAACACTAAATGCCCGCCCGTTCCATTTCAGCACGGTCTGTACAAACCCAAGTGAATCCGCATTGTACCTTCCCGCGATCCTCTGGTACGCTTCGAGATCGTATGTGCCGTCTCTGTTGAAATCAACCGGATACAAGCCGGACAAAGGATTGACCCAGCCTTCTATCGGCGTTTTCAAAACGCCATTCTTGTTATAAATTTCAGTTAGATATTCCCTGCCTTTGTAAGTAAGATCGAGAATATACGTTTCATTTAGTTTATAACTGATCACAGCCGCTTTGTATTGATTTTGATAAGCCACATTGTACTTGAAGTCTTCATTAAATGCGTCCGAATTAAAAATTTGCCTCATTTGACCATTAATAGAAGAAAAGACATACGCATAAACAGCACCGCCGCTTCCCCCCGTATCAATGGCCACTAAAATATCATCCGCCTTGTTTCCTGTAAAATCACCAAGAAAGAGTGTCGGATTGTATCCGGCGTTATTTTTAAAAGAGATTTGCTGATCGCGATTTGTCCTTCCATCCCGGATAACCAACGTGACATTTTTCCAAAAAGGACTGTCAGGCGTTTTATTTGCGGTAAGAAAAACATTGTCAATGACACCATCACCATTAATGTCACCACGCTTTGCAGCCACAATTGAAGATCTATACGGGACTCTTGAGGGTGAGGAAACAGACTGGAGATTCGATTGCAGTACATGCCTTGAAGCATACGGATTGGGATACCACAACGCTTTATCAACCGTTTGCAATGATGGACCGATGATTCCCGCTCTTACCTGCGCATCAGCCAGATAAGACCAATAATCAAGATCATTCGCCTCTTGAATCGCTTTTCTGTGAAAATACGGGTCCAATTCAGATCACCTACCTTTGTTAGTCTCAATATAAGAATATATGCATTGATTGTCAGGAATAACCTTGAGAGCTAAGTTTAGATGGATGAAGTCGAGGATTAACGTCGAAAAGCATAACCTCTAAAAAAGGTTTTAAGAACCGATCTCATTGAACTAGGCAGTAACTTATAAGTAACCGAATCTTCGACATACTATTTGTTATCAAACACTATCACTGGCAACCCATTCCTCTTTTCGGTACATTTATCCTATTTAACTCATTTATTCCATGTTGTAACATTAATATAGTCTGTATAAATCCGATTACCAACAGGTCATTTGAACCAAAATTATAGGAGGTGCCGGCACATGTTGTTGATGGAAAAGGCTTCATTATATGCAATGCAAGGCACATTAAGCGCAAAAAAAGAGCAGATAACCCAACTGAAGGCCTGCAAATCCGAGTTAAAAAGTATAAAAGAGGAATTTACCGATTCAAAAAGCACCATAAAAAAACCTGAATTCTCAACGAATACATGGCAGGGCAGTCTAGCCGATTCGTTTAAAAACATCAGAAACGATATGAAATCAGCCTACGACGATATTGAAGGCAAACAATTTGATCATCTATTAGACAAGATAAATGAGCGCATTTCCTCGATAGAAGACGAAATTCAGTCACTCAGCCAAGATATCAGTTCACTAAAAAAAACAATTGAAAGATTGGAAAAAGAGGAGAAAGAAGCCCGTCATTAAAAAGGAGTCAAATCAATGAGCCAAGAAATTAAAGTCAATACCAGTAAAGTCAAACAAGCACTCTCTAAGCTCAATCAATCCTCACATGCGATCAAGCCGAACATACCGACAGCTATCAACGGCCAGAACCATCTCGACGTCATCAAAAAAATCGAAAATATGAATACTGATTTGCAAAACCTGACAAAAGCTTACGCATCGGCTCTTTCAAAACAAATTGCCCAAACTGAACAGGCCGTCAATATGATGAAAGACGCAGACGAAAAGCTGTCAGCGTCTATAAAATCCAAATAAAAGGGAGGTTCTGCATATTGAAAACACTTGATGTTCAAGCATTTCATAATGGCATTGACAAAACATTGACTGAATTAAAAAGCCAGTCTGAAGACATCAACAAAGTCAAAGAAAGCGTCAAAGGCGTTACCGCACTCGATGATGCTTTAGAAGGAAAAGGCGGTGAGGCAATCCGCTCCTTTTACGAAGAATGCCACACCACTTTTCTTCTTTTTTATGAATCTTTTATCTCCGACTATAAAGGAATTTTAGAAAAGATGAAAAACGCTCTTGAATCCCTGGAACCGGCCCAAAACGGCTTTATCTCACAAAGCTTTCTCGAAAACGAACTAACAGACGGGGTCAGCCAAGCCGAATCGTTAACAGCAAGACTCACCGAAAAGGCCAACCAAACAGCCGATACCGTTGGTCACATCGTCACCCTGCCCGCCCTTGACGATACCGCTGTAAACGACAACGCTAAAAAAGCAACAAGACAAATCAGCGAAACGTTAGAAAAATTACACACCTTTGACCGCGAACAAACAAATGCACTCAAAACAGCGGAACAGGATTTGGACACGATGAAGCAGTACATTGAGCAGCTGGAACAGATGTATACCGGGCCGAAGATTGGGATTTCCGGGTATAAGAGCGGCGCGATATTGGAACCTCAGAACTTTACAAATATCAACCAAACCAACAGCGTATTGCAGAGCAACCTGCAAAGTCCCGGCGACACGCCGATGGGGAAAATGCTTGGGCGGTTAGAAGAAAAAGCGGAAGAGTCATTAACCAAACCGGATAAGCAGGATACCAGCAAATCAAGCACAGTGCATGAAATCCTCAGTTATTTTGAAACAATCGGAACACCATTAGATATTGGCGACAAAGCATTACTTGGATTTCACGTTACAAATGCAGCAGCATCAATTGCTTGGTCAAGAAAACTTAAAATATATTATCCGGGAAAAACACCAACTAAATGGCAGAAAATCAAAGGCCAATACAAATTTCAAATTATGACCCATTCCTCATGGACATCTCAGGGAAATCACAGTTCAAAAATTGCTAGTAAGCTTAAAGACATCTCAAATTCTAATCCAAGAAACTATTTAATGAAAAAAACACAAAAAATTGTAGCTTCGTATGATAGTCCATCTATGTTGTTCAAACATCTTGTTGGGTTCCCAAAAAATCAGCACGGCTTTATAGACGGGAAAGAATTTAGCGGAAGGATTGCGACAAGGACATCAGTAGGTACAACTGGTATAATGGAGTCTGCAGCCAAAGCTAAGGGGCTTACATCTTTAGGAAAGGGAGTTCCTATTATTGGTAATGTAATAACCGTTGGTTCTAATTTAACTGAGTTTACAGACCCGGGAAATTCCAAAAAAACTAAGGTTGAAAAAACGGGACGGGCTGTAGCCGGTGCGCTCACTGATTTCACGACTATTGCTGCTGGAGCTGAAATTGGAGCAACAATAGGAAGTGTTGGTGGTCCTGTTGGAGTAATTGTAGGCGGAGCTATAGGTGGAGTAGCAGGGGCTGTAATCAGTTCTAAATATGGTGACACAATTAAAGATGCCGGTGGAAAAGTTGCTGGCTCTATTGAAAAAGGAATTAAAAGTAGCTATAACTCTATTAAAAGTTGGTTTAATTAGGATTGGAGGAACTATGTCTGCCGAAATTTTTGTGAAATATGCAGAATACCTAATGCTAGGCATCTTTAGTATTCAATTTGCCTATGGACTTTCTATATTACTACTAGGTAATATCATGATGAATTATTATGAATGGGGAACTTTCAGAGACCCCTCAAAACTATTCCAAAAAGTTGTGAATTTTGGTACTGGTCTTTTCATGGGCTCTGGATACTTTGTTTACAAGCGACTTTACAAATATAATTGGTTTCTTAGAAAACTATATTTTTTGATTTTCCTTGTTGGCGGTGGAATTTTAAGTATTATCATTTATTATATTTTATCTTTTATTCTACATACTATTTTTAGAGTTTAAACCTATCAAGGATGTGAACAAAAATGAAACATCTAATGACTTGTACATCTGAAGAACTTGCGATACTTGTAACTTTATGTGATTTTCCCGGTGTAGCCAAAGGAATTGCAGAAGCTTCATTAGGAAAGAAATCAAAAAAAGAATGGGATGCAGTAGCAGATGCAACTGTTAACCAACTCATTTTAAAACAATATTGGGATGAAGAAAAAAGCGCAAAGGATGAGAATCCTTTAAGTGAAGAAATGCAAAAATTTATTAATTCCTATGTGAATTCAAAACAAATGATCCGTTGCTCTAATCTTAAAAACAAAAATGTTCTAATGCTGCATTATCTCGAAAAAGAAATATGGCTTTTCCATATTATTGACCGCGATATAATCCATGAATTTGCCTATGCTGAGCAACATGAAATTGCTGACCTGATCAAAGACTATTATCATTTTTCGGTTAATGAAGAGCTTCTCCCTCTAGAATTACGTCTCTCAGATAAGTGTTTTGACTGGCTAAGTAATAAAGATATGACAGAAAAAGTTCGGAAAAAAAGCTCTTTTTCAATTGATGAAGAAGAAAGTTTCAATCAATTGATAACAGATCTTGAATCAAATGAATGGGCGCTAAATAATATATCGAACTTTTACATTCCTCATTTAGATGATAATCCATTTTTACAAAATGTTATGTTCTTTATTCCATCTACTCATGGTATTTGGGTTGCTGAGTACAAGGAAGATATGGAAAAGCCCGTCCATATTTCATTACAAACGCTTGAACAGTGGTACGCCTTGCTAAAAGATATCGGGAATATTCCCTCTATTCAAAATACTTAATACTGGAGTAAGAAGAATTGATCAAAAGCATCTACAATAAAGGTGCTTTCTTTTTTTGTGCAAGTTTAAAAGTTAAATAAGCGGGGCGATATTACCGAAGTTACTATATCTAACACCATTCTTTCTGGCATTGACGCTTTGAGTTAACACTTGAATTTCGCTCATAAAATATATAATTTTTTTTGGATCCAACCTTCAATTTAGTAAGACTTGTCATGCCATATAGTTCCTGAGATAATTAAAAAGTATACGGTCGACCGGATACCGTTTAAAAAATGACAAAGGGGTCTTCACATTGAAATTAAACATTGCGTCACTTCCAGGAGATGGGATAGGAAGAGAAGTAGTACCAGCAGCCAAAGAAGTTTTAGACACTTTAGCAGAAATTCATGGCGGTTTAACATTCGAGTTTACTGATTTTCCATGGAGTTGCGAATATTACTTGGAAAATGGGACGATGATGCCGGAAGATGGCTTGGACACGTTGTCCCAATTCGATGCTATTTTTCTTGGTGCTGTAGGAAATAAAAAGCTTGTTCCCGATCATATTTCACTTTGGGGATTATTAATTAAAATCCGCCGTGAGTTTGAACAGGTTATTAATATTCGTCCTGCCAAAATATTTAGCGGATTAAAGTCTCCCTTGGTCAATCCAAAAGATTTTGACTTAATTGTCGTTAGAGAAAATAGTGAGGGAGAATACAGCTCTATTGGCGGAAGGATTTATCAAGGAGAAGACCAAATTGCCATCCAAAATGCTGTATTCTCACGAAAAGCAACAGAACGAGCGATGCGTTTCGCCTTTGAATTGGCTAAAAAACGCAAAAAACATGTTACCAGTGCAACCAAGTCAAACGGAATCTTCCACTCCATGCCTTTTTGGGATGAGGTTTTCGAATTTGTTTCAAAGGATTACCCCGAGGTTAACTCTGATTCCCAGCATATCGATGCTTTAGCAGCCTTTTTCGTTACCCATCCGGAAAGATTTGATGTTATCGTGGCCAGTAATTTATTTGGCGATGTTTTAACTGATATAGGCGCAGCCATTATGGGAAGCATTGGGATCGCTCCAGCAGCTAACATTAACGTGAATGGAAAGTATCCTTCTATGTTTGAACCAGTTCATGGCTCAGCTCCAGATATTATCGGTAAAGGTATAGCTAATCCGCTGGGACAAATTTGGACAGCCAAAATGCTTTTGGATCACTTTGGTGAAGAAGAATTGGGAAGCGTATTGTTGGATGTAATGGAGAGCTTATTGAAAGATGGATATGTCACCCCAGACATTGGCGGGAAGTGTACTACAAAGGAAGTCACACAAGAAATGATGACAAGACTGAAAGCAAAGTAAGAAATAGGGGAATAATTATGCGGATGAGTTATTCTCTCTCAAAACCTACGAAAGCAACCAAACTGTTCTCTTACCCACCTTTATCAATGCAGCATCGTGTGTGATAATATATACGATAAGAGAATGGACAGAGGATGAGAAACGTGCTTGAAAAACCAAAACCGTTTTATGAACAATCTTATCACGCTATTAAGCGAATGATATTTGAAGGAAAATTAAAACCTGGAGAACGAATTGTTGAAGCAAAAATGGCCAAGGAACTTGGTGTCAGTAAAAGTCCTTTAAGGGAAGCGATTAGGGTCCTGGAGAAAGAAGGACTTGTAGTCATCGACACAAGAGTCATGGTTTATAAACCGACAATAAAAGACGTGGAAGAAATCTATTTTTGCCGCATGGCATTGGAATCATTCGCTGCAGGATTAACGACAAGAATTGCATCCGCTGAAGAATTAGAAAATATCGAAAATATACTTCAAAAAACAGAAGAAGCGATTCTCCAATCAATGGAACAAAACGTCATTATAGAATTAAATGAGAGGTTCCATGAATTAATCATACAATATACTCAAAATAACCTTTTACGAAAACAACTTAATGATTTAAAAGGGTTAATTTATTATTTCCGTATATTGAATTTTGAAGGAGAAAAACGAGCAGAACATATCCTTGAACAACATCAACAAATCTTTCATCACATGAAACAGAGAAATGAGGAACAGGCCTCAAAAGCAATGGTTCACCATCTGCAATTAGATCTAGATCATTTAGTTGAAGTTTTATCTCACAATCATGAAGAATAATTTTCACAAAAGGCCTTCCGATTTTCGGATGGCCTTTTTTTATCTGTCATGATTATTAGCCATCCATTCTTCTTATGTATAGGTATATTAGGTTTTTTGTTAAACTCCCCTGCCCATGAAAGTCTCCTTTTCCCTTAGATCAAATAACCTTGACTCTGCCCTAAGGTCACCCCTCATAGTGAAACATGAAAGGAGGACATGATGAGATTAACTGTAAAAGAACTATCCCACATCGCAAATGTTACCATTAAAACTCTTTATCACTATCACAAAATTGGATTACTTATCCCTAAAGAAATAAGCGATGCCGGCTATCGGTATTACGGAGCAGACGAACTAAAAAGGTTACAAGAAATACTTTTTTACAGAGAATTAGATATCCCTTTGTTAGAAATAAAAACGTTATTAGATGAAGACTCCGACAGATCCAGTACTTTGGAAAAACAGAAAAGATTGTTCGATAAGAAGATTGAAAAGTATCAGCAATTAATTGAAACAGTCAAAACGTCTGTAGATTACACAAGAAGAGGTGAGCGCATGGACAATAAGTTAATGTTCAAAGGATTCGAAACCGCAGAAGAATGGAAACAATCATTAGGTGAGCAAAATAACTATTTAAAAGAAAAATATGATTTTGAATTAAATACCGATTCCATCAATGCTGATGAAATGAACAAAATGGCTATAGAAGCAAAACATTTTCTAGATGGTATGGCGAATTTCTTAAAAAACGGAGTTACGTATAATGACCCTGCTGTGCAGGAACATGTAAAACAACATCTCAAGTTCCTAAATCATAACGGACATCCGATTACTAAAGAAGATTACGTACAGCAAACAAAGTTTTTCACGCAAGACGATTTTCATAGAGGAATGTTAGAAGAACAACAAAGAGGATTAGCCTATTACTTGGTTTTCGTTTCAGAGAATCTTTAGATGATTAAAATTGAGGGTGGTTTCATTGCCACTCTTCGTTTTATTCCAAATTGAATGTCATAAAAAAAGACGATCCCATGCCAAATAACAGTAAATCCAATAGATTAATCGCTGAGAATCTGCATATTCACTCCAATACGCCCACACCCCCGTAGACTGGCACCTTTGGAGAGAAGAAGCATTCGAAAAAGCAAAACGAGAAAACAATTCCGTCCATCGGCTATTCGATTTGTCACTGGTGGCAGGTGTTAGAGTAGCCGGTTGATAGTCTTATAGGTGGGCCGATTGGAAGGCGAAAGAATTACAATCAGATATCTTACATTTCTTACACCGCACTCTTTAAAAGATAAAGAGTTACCGTTAAAACGGTAACTCTGATTTTAGTTATAAATTGTATTTTTTCTAATGAATATTATGCTTTTTAAAATTGCCGCCCTTCACCTCAGCTACGTCATATACGGTAACAAAGGCTTCTTTATCAATATCATTAATAATTTCCTTTAGTTTGGTTTCTTCTAAACGATTGATGACACATGTGATCTCTTTAAATTTCTCGTGGGAAAAACCCCCGTAAGCTTCTTTATATGTGGCGCTTCGGCCTAATTCATCACGTATTGTTTCTACCATTAATTCAGGCTGGGTTGTAATGATTTGAAAGGTTTTAGAACCGCTTAAGCCTTCCTCAACAACATGAATGACTTTGGACGCAATGTAGTAAGCAATGACTGAAAGTAATGCTCCTTGTAAGCCGAATACAGTAGAAACAAAAATAAACACAAAAATGTTTAAAAATAGAATGAGATCGCTCGTTCCAAACGGTAATTTTCGGGATAACAGCACGGCAAGCATATCAATTCCATCTAATGCGCCGCCATTTCGCAACGCCAACCCCATTCCCAATCCAAGGATAATCCCGCCAACAACGGTTATTAGCAAGGTATCGCCCTCTATGATAGCTGGAGTGTGGTGAAAAAAAATGGTGCCAACGGCAAGTGATGCAATTCCGATAATTGATAATAATGCAAAGCTTTTCCCAATTTGCTTATATCCTAACCAGACAAACGGAATGTTTATCGCTGCAATCAAGATGCCAAGCGGCAAATTAAATAGTTGTGAACCGACAATACTAAGACCGGTCACCCCTCCATCAGATACACTGTTTGGAATCAATACTGTTTCTAATCCATAGGCCGCTATAATCCCGCCAATAATGACCATTATGACTTGTACGATCTTTTTTACTTTAAATTTCTTGCGTTTTTGCTTTTCGATTGTATTCATATCATTCCTCATCTCAAATTTTTTATCTTATTTAAATATACCATAATAGATATTTTCAATTAAAAACAAACTTTTATTTAGTTATCAAAAGCTGCTGATACATATTGAACCGAGGATTTGCAGATCTTAAAGATAAGGTAACCATTTATGGCTCTGAACATTCAAATTGTACCTGATGATTCAGTTCTGCAAATAGAGTAAAAATTTCTGATCTCTTGAAAGTGATTAAGCTTATGTATTTACCATAAATACAAAAAAAGAATAGCCTTTCGACTATCCTTTATTTTTCACTTTATTACTTGTGGACCAAATGACAACTGGTATAAGAACTAAGGATAATAACCCCCCGGTCAGAGATAGTGCAGCATAACTTGTATTAGCCATCATCATCCCCGAAAGAGCTCCGCCAGAAGCCCCTGCTAATGCAATCAAAACATCAAGTGTACCTTGAACCTTTGCCCGAGTTGAAGACTCTGTAGAATCCACAATTTGAGCAGTACCGCTGATTAAGCCAAAGTTCCATCCCAATCCAAGTAAAGAAAGAGCAATCACTAAAAGAATCATTGAATCACTTGGAGCTAATGCGGCGACCAAACCAGCTAATAATAGTGTAAAACCTGAGGCAATACTCATAGCTGTACGACCAATTTTATCAACAAGGACTCCTGTTACAAGTGAAGGCAGATACATTGAACCGATATGAAAACCAATTACGATCCCTACTTCACCTAGACCATGACCATGGTGTTTCATATGAACAGGTGTCATCGTCATTATGGCAACCATAACGATTTGTGTCAGAACCATAACTGTGGCACCGACCGCAAGGCCTCTTTTATTGTTTTTTTGATCTGCTGGATTTGAATCATTTTCATGCCCATTTTGTTGTTTATAAGCTGCGATCCGTTTTGCAATATCTAATGGATCTGGGCGCAGCATAATAAAAAGCACAATGCCCGCTAAGATATATGCTGCTGCCGCTAAAATGAATGGGCCTGCAAGCGAAGGAACACCAATAAGAGCAGCAAATTCACCCATTACATTTACTAGATTCGGACCTGCAACTGCCCCAAATGTTGTCATAACCATCGTCATACTAACAGCAGTTGCTCGCTGTTTCTCATTTGCTAAATCAGTTCCCGCATAACGGGCTTGTAAATTTGTTGCTGTACCCGCACCATAAATCAGCAGAGAAGCAAATAGAAGAATCACACTATTCACCATGGCTGCAATAACAACGCCTATTGCACCGAGTCCACCTAATATAAAACCAGTCGCTAGTCCTGTACGGCGTCCATAACGCTGAGAAAGTCTGCCTACAAATAAGGCTGCTCCCGCTGATCCTAAAGTAAATAAAGCTGTCGGTACCCCCGCATAAGCATCAGTTCCGAGCATTTGCTGAGCAATAAGGGCACCTACAGTAATCCCAGCGGCCAGACCTGCACCACCAAAAATTTGTGATATACTTACTACGATCAATACTTGTTTATATAGTTTTTTTAATTTGCTTGGAGAATCTATGTAACTCTTAATTGTATCCTCTGACCCACTTATCATTATTAAACACCCTTCATTTGAGTATTTGTCTATCTTGTTGATTAAAACTAACCACTTTGTCAGAACACTACAAGATTCATAGTAGAAATCGGACATTAGAAATCATTTTAGAAATGAATAACGATAGGATTGCATGCAGTCTTACTAATGCTCCATTAGTAAAAGTTATCTATTCCACTGTTCAGTTATATCTCTAACGCCTTCCTCCAAGCGAAATGCATGAATACCATTAGCCTTCAGAATTTCCACTGCTTCTGCCGACATTAAACAGTAAGGTCCCCTGCAATATGCAACGACTTCACAATTAGGCGGTAAAGAAGAAAGTTTATTTTCTAATTCTTCAATCGGAATAGAAATAGCACCGGGTATGTGGGCTTTTTCATATTCTTCAGCCGGTCTTACATCCAACAATAAAACCTCGCCCTTTTCCATTCGTTCTTTTAATTCTGAAAGAGTTACCCCTTCCATGCCAAGCTTGTCATTTAAGAATTCTTGTTTGATCTGCTGAACCTGAACAAGTTGTTTCTCTGATAAAGCATGGAGTGATGTTAAAAAATCAGCAATTATTTCGTCAGCCAGTTCATATATGACATAATTGCCTTCCTTCTTATATTTCACCATTCTTGAATTGAAAAGCGTTTTTAAATGTTGAGACACATTAGCGATAGACATATTTGTACTTTTTGCTAAAGCTTCTACAGACTTTGGGCCTTGAGACAATACATCAAGAATTTCCAAACGTCTTGGACTGGAAAGGCTTTTCCCTATTCTGGAGAATTCTTGATATAATAAATCCTTTAAATTTCTTTCGTTCATGAAAATCCACCCCAAACTATTCAAGTGTTTTATTGAATAGTTGAATTGTATAGTTGGAAAAATAAATTGTCAACAGTGAAACAGAGCCATTTTTCGCTTATATTACATTAAACCTCATTTAGTCTGAGTGCCACTGCATTTTTTTATATTTAGTTTCACATAAAAAACAAAACATTCCAAAGTATTGTTTTTATGTTTTTCTTGCCTACTTAATAAAAGAAGTTATGTTAACTTTATTTTCAATCTTCTCTTATTAGCACCTTTTTTGTATTTTTATAATTGAAAAATCTCCAATTTTGGAATTATTTTTCACATGAGTTCCTCCACAGGCTTATAAAGAAGCTGGGAGTAAGTGACAGAGCATTTGAGAACAACAAAGTTGAATTTATTTGGTGATCCCATGCCCACTCACAATAAACCCAATAGATTAATCGCCGAGAAGTCTACTTCAACACGCCCATAACCCTGTGAATTGGTACCCCCAGGGAGAAGCAGCCTTCGAAAAAGCAAAACGCGAAAACAAGCCGGTTCAGGTCAGCATCGGCTATTCGACATGCCATTGGTGGCGTAAGATCTCCTGTTTATACCAAGTACATAACAACTTCACCCATTACAAAAAATTATATACACACTCTAAACAATTGAGTCTAATATCAAATATCAACAGGCCTAACAAATTAATTGGTTATTCGGTTTCACTATTAATTACTGCTGTTCCACCTACCCCCAAAAAATACCTATTGAAGTACCCAACCAATGAATACTTAAATTGATGAATATAGAGGATTAATTTTTCCATACTAAGTACGTTTCGGTATAATCAATGTGCAGATATATTTATTTTTGAGAGGTGATAATGTAATGTCACTAAATAACAATAAAGTTTTAATTATTGATGATGAACAAGAAATTTTGAGGCTTATAAAGACAGTCTTAGTAAAAGAGGGAATTGAAAACGTGATTACGTCTTCAACTGCGAAAGATGGCTTTACTCAATTTCAACAAAAACAACCTGATATTGTTTTATTAGATATAATGCTGCCAGATGGAGAAGGCTACGATGTATGTAAGCAAATAAGAGAACTATCTAATATACCTATTATTTTTTTGTCGGCAAAAGGGGAAGAAACCGACAAAATTGTAGGGCTTGCCATTGGCGGGGATGATTATATTACCAAGCCGTTTAGTCCTAAAGAAGTGGCTTATCGTGTAAAAGCACAATTACGAAGAGCCAATTACTCACAGTCTAAAGGAATAACAGATAACATAATAAAAGTGGGGCCGTTTCAGTTAAGTGAACGAAAAGCCGAACTAACAAAGAATGGTGAACCTGTTGAATTAAAACCTAAGGAGTTAAGGTTAATGAAGTATTTCTTACAAAATCCTAATATGGTGATTAGTAAAGAAACACTCTATAATGCTGTATGGGGAGAGGATTTTTTTGGATCTGATAATACGATCATGGTACACATCCGCAGGCTCCGAGAGAAAATAGAAACAATACCTTCAAAACCAGACTATTTAGTAACTGTGAAAGGTTTGGGCTACAAATTTGTTGAAAAGGATGCATAATATGAAATGGCGATTAACGGGGAGATACATGGTTTCCGTCATAGTAGTTGCTATACTCATTGTTTTAATTAATTTGTCTGCCCTTTTGGTATGGCTATTTGCCCAGGCGAATTTTAATACCTCAATTGGCCATGAGAATGAAAATTCTGCCGAAACCTTTACACGATCATTTCAGAAATATTTAACAGTGACAAATGGTGAGGTGACAATCAGCAGGGAAGGTAAACAAGCTCTAAAAGATCGTAATGCATGGGTTCAAATTTTAGATAAAAAAGGCGAAGAACTATATAGCTACAGACAGCCTCAAGGCTTAAAAAAAGAATACACTCCTATAGAAATTGTGGATATGCACAAATATATGGATAAAAAATTATTATCGACTATTTTTGCAGGTGGAAAAAAAATTTCCGAACAAGAATATAGTTACTTTATTGGCTTCAAGGATCCTTCAATTAGGAAAGTTATTATCTCCTACGAAACCAAGCAAGTTATACAGAATATTAAAACAAAAACAATGACTATATTATTGATTGATGGGGCTATTGCTTTAATCATTGGGTATCTTTTTAGCAGACAACTTACACGTCCACTAAATACAATAATTGATGGGATCCAAAGGCTGGCAAATAAAGATTACAATATTAATTATGAACCGAAAGGGCTCTATAAAGATGTTTTCTATAATGTAAATCACTTATCACATCAACTAACAATAAATAAAAGGGAAAAAAATAAATTAGATCAAATGAGGGAAGAGTGGATTAGCAATATTTCTCATGATATTAAGACCCCCTTAGCATCTATACAAGGTTATGCTGAAATAATAAAAGATAAAGATTACGATCTTTCGTTAGATGTGATAAGAGATTACGCACAAATTATTGAAAGCAAATCACTTTATATTAAAGAAGTAATGGAAGACTTAAACCTAACGACAAGATTGAAAAATAATGATTTAACCTTAAATAGAAAAAACATCAATCTTGTATCATTGATACGAGACACTTTAATAGATATTTTAAATGATTCCAGATATGCTGATAAGACCATTGAATTTAATGCTAGTCAAGAGAATATACCAATAAGTCTCGACATTATTTTGATGAGGAGAGCAATTAGTAATTTAATTCTGAATGCTCTTGTTCATAATGATAGTAATGTAAAAATAGTTGTACACCTTGAAAAGAAAGAACGGACTCATATTACAATAAAAGATAATGGCAAAGGTATTGAAAAGAAAGAAGTTGATAAAATTTTCGACCGCTACTTTAGAGGAACAAACACTGGAACGTTGCATAAAGGATCTGGTCTTGGAATGGCTATAGCCAAAGATATTATACAGAAACATGACGGAGAAATTGTTATTAACAGTACCGTTGGTAAAGGCACAAGTATAAATATAAAATTATAAGCAGTATGAACAATATCAAATTATAATTAGAATGATTTTCGTAGATACAACATCTTATTGTAGGACAACACAAAGAAACGGTTCTGGTTTAAAACAGAACCGTTGTTTGCTTTTATTTATACCTTTAGCGTTCTGCTAATACCTTTATTCCTTTGACTATATTCCATACGAAAAAATAGATCCCAATAATAAGAGAAATAACATAAGTAGCTACAAGAACAGGTCCGCTATGATTCCAACCGTTTATTCCCAGTAATCCCGATCCAGCAATACCAATGGCAAAAATAATATAAGGTATTAGATGAGTCCATAAAGATTTTTTTGCATGATATTTCACATCTCCCTGGCTCAGAAAGTATACGATAATTGGAAATAAAAACGGCGCAAAAAATATACTAAAATAACATAGTGAAGATAAAACTCTATTTTCTTTCAAATGTCTCACCTCTATCTTTTTATTCAGGTAATAGTCCCCTAGTTTTCTCATAATATAACGTCATTGAAAGCTTAAGGATCGAATAATTCCCCTTTCTAAGCTCTACAATCATATTGTACAACCCAAACCTTACCCCATTTTAATAGTAACCTTACATAAACCTTAAAAATACTATATCATTAATATTTTCGTGGCCTTTGACATGATATTAGTTGCGAACCTCAAGTGAAATTGCACTTTCTTGAAGAAACTAAAAATAAATAATACAATCGAAGAGAATATCGAAAATTAAAATTGTGAATTTTTGAATGAATTCAACATCGGAAGTTAAGATTTCATTACTAATATTTCTTTATAATTTTGTATAAATTAATTAGGAGTTAAAAGAAATCGAATCGAAAGAAGGTGATCCCATGCCAAACAAAAGTAAACCCAATAGATTAATCAATGAAAAATCACCATACTTACTTCAACACGCCCACAACCCAGTAAACTGGTTCCCTTGGGGAGAAGAAGCCTTCGAAAAAGCAAAACGTGAAAACAAGCCGGTTCTGGTCAGCATCGGCTATTCGACTTGCCATTGGTGCCACGTGATGGCCCACGAAAGCTTTGAAGACGAGGAAATTGCCCGCCTGTTAAATGAGCGGTTTGTTGCCATTAAAGTAGACCGGGAAGAGCGTCCGGATGTTGATTCTGTTTATATGAGAATTTGTCAGTTGATGACCGGACAGGGCGGCTGGCCGTTAAATGTGTTTATTACGCCTGATCAGAAGCCGTTTTATGCCGGAACTTATTTTCCGAAGACGAGCAAGTTCAACCGTCCTGGATTTATTGACGTTCTCGAACATCTTTCAAACACGTTTGCCAATGATCGCGAGCACGTAGAAGAGATTGCTGAGAATGCTTCCAGCCATTTGCAAATCAAAACGCCCGAGGGACATGGAACGTTGACGAAAGAGGCGCTCCATCGTACGTTCCAGCAGCTGATGAGCGGGTTTGATACCGTTTATGGCGGGTTCGGCCAAGCTCCTAAGTTTCCGATGCCCCATATGCTCATGTATCTTCTTCGCTATCATCAATACACCGGTCAGGAAAACGCCCTCTATAACGTCACCAAGACGCTGGACAGTATGGCGAATGGAGGAATTTATGACCATGTAGGCTATGGGTTTGCCCGCTACTCGACCGATGACGAATGGCTTGTTCCCCATTTTGAAAAAATGCTGTATGACAATGCGTTATTGCTGACAGCTTATACAGAAGCGTATCAAGTTACACAAAACAGCCGCTATCAACACATTGTCGAGCAGATCATCTCGTTTATTCAACGGGAAATGACGCATGAGGACGGAAGCTTTTACTCAGCTTTAGATGCGGACACAGAGGGAGTAGAAGGGAAATATTACGTGTGGTCTAAGGATGAAATCATCGAAACATTAGGAGATGAGCTTGGCGAGCTGTATTGTGCCGTTTACAATATCACCTCATCAGGTAATTTCGAAAGCCACAATATTCCCAATTTGATTCATACGAAATTAGACAGGGTAAAAGCAGAATTTGATTTAAATGAACAAGAAATCAATAAACAACTCGGGGAAGCAAGGCAAAAACTATTGAAAAAGCGAGAAACAAGAACGTATCCCCACGTTGATGATAAAGTGCTGACCTCGTGGAACGCGCTTATGATTGCGGGTCTTGCAAAAGCGGCAAAAGTATTCCAAGCACCGGAATACCTCAATATGGCTCAGGCAGCCGCTGCCTTTATTGAAAAAGAATTAATCATAGACGGGCGCGTCATGGTTCGCTATCGTGACGGCGAAGTGAAAAATAAAGGATTTATTGATGATTATGCCTTTTTATTATGGGCCTACATTGAGCTTTATGAAGCCGGCTATGACCTGGCCTATCTGCAAAAAGCAAAAGACCTATCGGCAAAAATGCTTGATTTGTTTTGGGATCAGAAGCATGGCGGTTTTTATTTTACAGGGCACGATGCGGAAGCGTTACTTGTCAGAGAAAAAGAAGTGTACGATGGCGCTGTGCCTTCCGGAAATAGCGTCGCGGCCGTACAGCTTTTGCGGCTTGGCCATCTGACAGGCGAATTATCCCTGATTGAAAAAGCAGAAAAAATGTTCTCCGCTTTCAAACGGGATGTCGAGGCGTATCCAAGCGGCCACTCCTTCTTTATGCAAAGTGTGCTAACCCATATGATGCCTAAAAAAGAGATTGTTATTTTCGGCCGTAAAGACGACAGCCAGCGCCAGCACATCATATCCGCTCTGCAGCAGGCGTTTCAACCGAATTTTTCAGTCTTAGTGGCAGAACATCCGGATCAATGTAAAGACATTGCACCATTTGCATCTGATTATCGCATCATCGACGGAAAAACGACCGTCTATATTTGTGAAAATTTCGCTTGCCAGCAGCCGACAACAGATATAGAAGAAGCTATAAAAACATTAAGCAGCAAGGATTAATTTCCTTGCTGCTTTCTTTGTTCTATTGACTGCAACAGTAACAGGCTCCCCGCCCCGGAGTATTTGAAATAGACTCTTTTTAAAAATGCCTTTTATCTAGTGATTTAAACTCTGTTTCAGATAAAAAAAGACATTTATAATATAGCTAGGCGGATTATTTTCTGTTTTTTCTAACTTTTTTCTTATACAAAGGGGGTTTACTATGAATTTCGGTCAAAATCACACTCAACCATTTTCAAATGTAGCGAATCGTCTAGATCGTCTCCCGATTTCACGTGTCCATTATCAAGTGCTTACCGCTCTCGGCATTGTGTATTTCTTTGATCTGGCCGACTTATTTACACTCAGTAATGTGGCACCGGCGCTGATTGAGCATTGGGGAATCAAATTAAGCACGATTGCCAACGTGACAGCGGCTTCGTTCTTAGGCATGTTTTTAGGCGCTTCATTAGGCGGGCGCTTGGCGGATCGAATCGGAAGGAAGAAAGCATTAAATTGGTTCGTATTCATCTTTTCTGTCTCATCTTTGTTAAATGCCCTTGCATGGGACATACCGTCCCTCATTGCTTTCCGCTTTCTGACAGGGCTTGGCGTTGCTTCGGCTATGATTGTGACGAACAGTTATTTAGCTGAGTTTTTCCCTTCCGATGTGCGGGGAAAGTACATCTCTTTTTGCGCTATGATCGGTTTAATAGGGGTTCCGATTACTAACGTCGTATCAGCATTTGTCATCCCCTTAGGACCGTGGGGATGGAGACTTGTGTTTGTGTGGGGAGCAGCTGGACTTATTTATTTTTTATCCACCCGCAGGCTGGAAGAGTCGCCCCGCTGGCACGAGAATCGCGGCGAATATGGCAAAGCAGATACGATTATGAAACGAATCGAAGCACGTGTTGAACAAGAAAAAGGCCCGTTGCCTGTGCCAAAAGAAGCAGCACCTGTTCAGACCGTTCAAAAAGCGGGCTACTTAGGCTTATTTAAAGGGAGAAATTTAAAAATCACGATCGTCTTATCCGCTGTATGGATTTTCGAAACGTTTGGCTTCTATGGATTTGCATCATGGGTTCCAAGCTTGCTGAAAAGCAATGGCATCACAATGGAAAAAACGCTGTGGTACAACGTGCTTCACTCCGTCGGCGCCCCGCTAGGCGCACTCATTGGTTCGATGATATCAGAAACCTTTCAGCGAAAATGGATTTTAGCCGCCAGCGCATTCCTGACCGCTATAGCGGGATTGTTGTATGGCATGACATTTATTCCGCTGATGATTATCATATTTGGTTTTGTTGTAAACATTACCGAACGGGTTTTCACCTCGAATTTATATGCCTATACATCTGAACCTTATCCGACGGAGTTCCGCTCTTCAGGAAGCGGGTTAGCTTATGGGCTTGGCCGTTTTTCCAATATATTCGGCTCGTTACTCGTTGGTTTTATTGCTGTACAGCTCGGCTATGTGAGCGTCTTTTTATTTATTGGCGGCTGCTGGCTGGCTTGCTCCGTCTTATTAATCTTCTTTGGTCCCAAAACGAATTCACAGCAAGTGTAATAAAAAACAGCACAGGCAAAAGCCGTGCTGTTTTTTCGAGATTTTATGTTGTAATTTCGATCAGATTCCCTTCATGGTCTTCAATCACACTTTCATAGTAGCCGTCACCCGTCACGCGAGGGCCGCTTACGAGTCGATAGCCGTCCTTTGTCAGGGTTTGGGTAAGGTTGTCCACTTCTGCTTCACTGCCAGTTGAAAATGCAAGATGAGCCCATCCTAATGCTGTTTCCGAAGGTTTTGAATCAATATTGCCTTTCTTCATAATCTCCAGCCTTGCCCCATTATCAAACGTTAAAAAATATGATTTGAAATCCTTTTTCTCATTATGATAAAGCGAATTTGATTTTGCCTTAAAGTACTTCTCGTAAAACGCCTTCATACGCTCTAAGTCTCTGACCCATATGGCCACATGTTCAATATGCATGTTGTCCCTCCTTATTTGATGGTCTCTATTTAGTTATAAGGTATGAAAAGCATTTCAGTTCAAGTTTTATTTCCAACAAGCTGGTGCGGGATTTTTATTTTTGCGGGAGTATCTTTCAGAAATAAGGAAAATGCAGCTTCTCCTAACTGCTCAAGATTCAAATCCAGTGATGAAAAATGCAGCACCTGGCTGACGGAGAGGTTGCCTTCTCCGATAATCTCAAGCTCTTCAGGGATAGACCAATTGTGTTTCTGTGCATATAAGTGAATTCCGGCTGCAATTTCATCACTATTTGCATAAATCGCAGTCGGTTTTCTATTCAGATTATGAAAATAACCTCCGGCCTTTTCTCCGTCCGTCATATGATTGCAGCCAGCCAGTATATTGTGCTCTTCCAACGGCCCGTAAACAGACTCAAAAGCACTTACTTTATCAGCTGTGCTTGGGCTCTGTGAAGCCTCCCGAACACAAGTAAAAGCAATATTTTCGTGACCCCGTTTTTTCAAGTATTGAAAACCTTCTATATAAGCAGATTTTCTATCATTGTAAGCACACGGAATTTCTGCTTGATTAGTATATTCACAAGCAATAATACGGCCATATTCTGCATAAGGTAAAATCTCTTCCCATGTGTTTGCTTTGGAGGTGATGATTAATCCGTCTATTTTTTTTGTTCTCACCATCTCCAGATACTTTTTTTCAATCCCGGCATTATATTTTGTCGGCAAAAGCGTCGTAGCATATTGATGTTCAAAAGCTGTTTTTGTTATACCGTTCACTATTTTATCGAAACAAGGATGGTCGCTATAAGGCAGGATGACACCGATGGTATTCGTTTTTCCGCGAATCAAGTCAATAGCGGTCCGGTTCGGTGTATAATCTAATTCTTCCATCGCCTGCCGGACAGCAAGCCTTTTCTCTTCAGCCACATACGGATGTTGATTTAACACTCTTGAAACAGTAGATACGGATACATTCGCCATTTTCGCAATATCTTTTATATTCGCCAACTCGACTCCTCCAAAACATTGGTTATGTAATTATTCCTTGATCGCCTTGGGTTCTCCTGCCGCTGAAGAAGAATGGCAATTAGATTAAGGCAGACCCATTCGGATCTGCCTTCACAGGAAAAATATTAAGGTGAAAAACTATTCTGGCTCACATAAACACGTTTGGTTTTATATTATTCTCTCACTCTTACCATTATCCTCCTTTTTCCAAACTCAGCAATTGTTTTTTCATCTCCAAACCGCCTCTGAAGCCGGTTAATTTTCCGTTTTTCCCTATGACTCTATGGCAGGGGACCGTAATCAGTACGGGATTGGCGCCGATAGCTGTTCCGACTGCGCGTACTGAATCCCGTTTTTGTATGCGTTCAGCGATGTCTGAATACGAGTAAGTTTCACCATAAGGAATCTCACGCAAGGCATTCCATACCGCCAATTGAAACGGCGTTCCCTGCACATCAATCGGCATCGTAAATTCTTTTCTGCCACCCTTTATATACTCTTCCAGCTCTGCCACATAGGGATGTAATACTTTATCGTCTTGCACCAGTGTGTGCTGGGGGAATTTTTTCTCAGCCCAAAGCGCAAGTTCGTCAAAGTCTTTGTTGTGTGATCCGACGAAGCAAAGCCCTTTTGATGTAGCTGCCATGTATAAATTCCATTGATTACATACAAATAACTTCCAATAAATGATTGTGTGTTGCTTCGCTTGCATTATGTTACCTCCTTAGAGATCTGCCTGTATGTAGTCGGCGTGTACCCCGTCCTTTTTTTAAACAAGGTTGCAAAATGGGCTGTGTTAGGTATGCCTACTGCTAATCCGATCTCCATGATTGACTGGTCAGTAAGCTCCAGATATTGAGCAGCCGTTGCTATGCGCTTTTTTTGTATATATTCTATAGGGGTGATCCCTTCCACTTTCTTAAAAGTCCTCTGTAAATGATAAGGGCTGCCATGGCACATATCGGCTAGCTTATCTAATGTCAGTGATTCACTATAGCTGCGGTCTATGAACTCTTTTATTTGTGTGACCCAATCTTCATCCGGTAAACGCAATCCGTTTGGTTTACACCGCTTACAAGGTCTGAATTTTTTCGCCAATGCCTGCTCAGCCGTTTGAAAAATCCGGACATTTTCCTTGTTGGGAACTCTGGACTTGCAAGATGGGCGGCAAAAAATGCCGGTTGTTTTTACAGCATAATAAAATGCTCCATCATAGGACGAATCATTGTTTACAATGGCGTTCCACTTCTCATCCGGCAGGTTCGTTTTTTCTGCCATATGAATCACCTCCACCTTCAGTATAGACAAAATCAGCACGTATGTACGGATTTTGGGATGTATGAGCAAGATTACAAAGATGAAAAAAAGACCCTTTATCTTGAAAGGGTCTTCCGGATTAAAGATCAATCGTCAGCTCAACCGGGCAATGGTCGGAACCCATCACTTCATTGCAGATCTTTGCGCCCCTGATCTGCTTTTTGAGCCTTTCTGACACTATGAAATAATCTAGACGCCAGCCAACGTTTTTGGCCCGCGCATTCATGCGGTAGGACCACCAAGAATATGCCCCTTCCTGATTGGGGTGTAAGTAGCGGAATGTATCAATGAATCCTTCCTCTAACATCTGACTGAATCTTTCTCTTTCCTGATCAGAAAAACCGGCATTTTTTCGGTTTGCTTTAGGGTTTTTCAAATCGATTTCTTGATGCGCAACATTCAAATCACCGCATAACACGACAGGCTTCTTCACATCTAATGCTTTTATATAGGATAAAAAAGCATCTTCCCATTCCATGCGATAGTCGATACGCTCTAATCCGCGTTTTGCATTCGGTGTATATACCGTAATGACATACATGTTCTCAAATTCCAACGTGATCAATCTGCCCTCTTGATCGTGCTCTTTTATTCCTAAGCCGTACGTAACAGCAAGCGGCTTTTTTTTGGTAAAAATCGCTGTTCCGGAATATCCTTTTTTCTCAGCGTAATTCCAATACACATGATAGCCCTCTGGTTCTAACTTAATCTGTCCATCTTGTAATTTGATTTCCTGCAGGCAGAAAATATCAACGTTCTCTTCTTCCAGATAGCTGTTAAAATTCATTTTTGTCAAAAGGGCACGCAGCCCGTTTACGTTCCATGACATCAGTTTCATTTGTACTCCCCCTGGCTGATTCGCTGCTGCAAAATCGTTATCTTTAAAATTATCACAGTGAAATCAATCTGTCTTTGACTGACATTTATAATATAGTATATAATATATTACACTTTACTAATCATTCAATCTTATTGCAGATTTTCTAATAGACATCGATAAAAAAACAAGATTGGCGAGGGAAAAATATGAATGGTGAACACGCAGCACTATCGCACTCACGAACAAAAGGAATTGCACTTGTACTTACAGGCTCCATTTTATGGGGAGTATCAGGAACTGTCGCTCAATATCTCTTCCAACAACAACACTTTAATGTAGAGTGGTTAACTGTCGTACGTTTATTATTATCAGGCATTCTATTATTAGGGCTTGCTTATCGAAAAGAAAAACAACGAATATGGGCAGTATGGAAGGATAAAACGGATGGGCTAAATCTAGTTTTATTTGGTATTCTAGGCATGTTGTCTGTTCAATATACCTACTTCGCCGCCATCCAGCATGGAAATGCAGCGACAGCTACTGTGCTCCAATACTTAGCTCCTGCCCTCATTACATGTTATGTGGCTATTCGTTCAAAGCGCCTCCCTACTGTAAAAGAGTTAATCGCTGTATTTTTAGCTATTATAGGAACATTTTTTCTTGTTACCCATGGCGATATTCATAGTCTTTCCATTTCTGGATGGGCGCTTTTTTGGGGCCTTAGCTCAGCGTTTGCACTTGCTTTTTATACACTCCACCCGCACAAACTGCTTGCGAAATGGGGAGCTGCTATTGTAGTAGGATGGGGGATGTTAATAGGGGGATTAGGTTTAAGTTTGATTCATCCGCCTTGGAAGTTTGAAGGGCAATGGTCTGTGTCAGCGTATGCCACAGTTATATTTATTGTCCTATTTGGAACACTCACAGCTTTTTATTGTTACTTAGAAAGCTTAAAATATCTAACGGCTTCTGAAACTAGTCTCATAGCATGTGCAGAACCATTATCGGCAGCCTTTTTATCAGTTATATGGCTGCATGTAACCTTTGGAATATCAGAGTGGTTAGGAACATGCTGTATTCTAAGTACAATCATGATCTTATCTATCAAAGAAAGAAAACTTAAATAAGCTTTTACCCTTTCCACCCGGCGCTGTCAACTCAGGCTCAATGTGGTATATTACATATTAATTCTCCCTTTTGAAGAGGTGCTGAACATTGACTATTAATAAGAATGAGCCAAAATTAAAACGGACGTTTATGAAGGATGAAGTATACAACACGCTGCGAGATTGGATCATCACAGGCAAACTTGAACCCGGGGCAAAATTAAGAGATCAAGATTTATCAGAGACGCTGGGAATCAGCCGTACCCCCATTCGAGAAGCTTTACTTAAATTAGAAAATGATGGACTTGTGGTGACTAAAGCCAATAGATGGACATTAGTATCTCCAATTGACTTAAATGATGCATATAATATCTATTCAATTGTATGGACACTAGAGAGCTTGGCTATGGAGAAAGCATTTCCTCACATGACATCAGCAGATTTAGAAGAGCTGGAACAGCTTAATGAACATTTGCATCATGCCATGGAATCAGGAGATAGGTTTACTGCACTTGAGGCAGATAATGCTTTTCATGATAAAATCATTCAACTATCCAATAACTCAGAGCTGCAAAAGATGCTGATCAGCCTCAAAACGAAAATACAAAGAATCGAAATGTATTATTTCAGCCAAAATGATGCCATGCATACATCCTATAATGAACATCTGCAAATAATAGATGCCATTAGAAACCAAAAAATAAATCTCGCCATCAAAGCAATCAAAGCGAACTGGAAGAACAGCTTAGACCACATTCAATTGAATAATGAGCAATAAGAATTTTGATAAGGTGCTCTCATTCAAATAAGCAGCATGGGATTGAACACATGCTGCTTTTGCGGATCTTAAATAAAATCATCGAGCTTTTCAAAAAGCTACAAATACTCCAATTTTAATCCTGCTCCAACTTCTTTTATATCGGCTACTGTTGAAAGTGCTACTTTAGAGGCTAAATCAGTACAATGACAAGGATGAAGATCTGCAGGTTTAATTTCTTTTATGTATTGTACCGTTTTCTCCAACTGTTCTTTTGGAGGATCCAACAAATGAAATCCTCCAATAATATCAGCTATTCTTTCTTCCTGGCATACTTCTTTAGCATATTCAATAATGTTACAAATTCCGGAATGCGCACAGCCTACAATAATAACCAGCCCTTCGGATGACTTATATACTAAGGCTGTATCATCCTGTACAAGATCCTCAACTTCACCTTGTTCAGTCACAATTTTCCCTATCGCACCTTTGCCTTCAAAATCAAATTTCCTTTTAACTTCTCCTAAAAATACCAATTGATCAGTCAGCCATACTGGTTCTTTAGATAAACGGACAGGAAAGTGTTTATTTACCTTTTCATGAGATAAGATACTTCCTATCTCACCTATAGAATCAAATAATTTACTTTCGAACACTAATGGGTGTCCTATAACTGCAGGCGTTTTATGTATCATATTCTCATTTTTAGCTTCCATGTACAGTCTAATTAAATGAGTTAATCCCCAAGTGTGGTCTACATGTCCATGTGATAAGGCAACAAAATCTAAATCCGATAAATCAATATTCATTTTTTCAGCATTCTTAATAAAGATATCAGAATATCCAGTATCAAATAGAATACGCTTATTACCCTCTTCAATAAAGAAAGATAATGCCGGTTCCCCTAAAAAATATCGATCAATAAAAGTATTATTATCCACTAATACAGATAGTTTCATGAAATCATAGCACCTTTCTACATCAGATTGCTTTCATTCCTTTAAAACATATTATCTGTGAAGATCTGTTGTTTTTCTTTTGAAAAAAAGAGCAAGAACCCTAAGGTCCTTGCTCTTTAAACGTCTCAGCTTACTCACCAGTTACGTATGGTAGTAATGCCATTTGACGAGAAAGTTTGATTGCTGCTGTAAGTTTACGTTGATACTTAGCGTTTGTTCCAGTTACACGACGTGGTAAAATTTTACCTCGCTCAGAAACGAACTTTCTAAGAAGATCTACGTCTTTGTAGTCGATGTGCGTAATGCCGTTAGAAGTGAAGTAACAAACCTTACGGCGTTTCGCGCGACCGCCTCTGCGTCCTCCTGCCATTGTCATTTCCCTCCTTTCCTTTTGAAATTAAGCGATATTCACATTAGAACGGAAGATCATCATCTGAGATGTCAATCGGTTTGCCGTCGTTGGCAAATGGGTCATCATTGAAGCTGTTCCCTTGATTTCGTTTCTGATTGTTTTGATTTCCGCCAAATGGATTATCATTTTGGCCTCCGCCAAAGTACTGGCCTCCGCTATTTCCTTCGTTGTATCCACCTGAACCAGAACCGCCGCCGCTTTTCGGCTCAAGAAACTGAACACTTTCAGCCTGAACTTCGGTCACGAAGACGCGCTGTCCCTGCTGGTTTTCGTAATTTCTTGTTTGTAAACGGCCATCCACGCCTGCAAGGCTTCCTTTTTTAAGGAAGTTTGCAACGTTTTCGGCTTGTCTTCTCCAAGTGACACAATTAATGAAATCGGCCTCACGTTCTCCTGACTGATTCGTAAACGTACGATTCACCGCAAGAGTAAACGTGGCAACAGCCGCACCGTTAGGCGTATAACGAAGCTCTGGGTCTTTTGTCAGTCTTCCGACTAATACAACTCGGTTAAGCATAAGAAAGACCACCCTTTAACATTATATATTTCAATTAGCTTATTCTTCTTCTTTTACAACAACGTGGCGAATGATATCGTCACTGATCTTAGCTAGACGGTCAAATTCTTGAACTGCCGCAGCATCAGACTGAACATTTACGATTTGGTAAAAACCCTCACGGAAATCATTGATTTCGTAAGCAAGACGGCGTTTACCCCAATCTTTTGTTCCAGTGATCTCCGCACCGTTAGAAGTCAAAACATTGTTGAAACGTTCAACAACTGCTTTTTTAGACTCATCATCAACGTTTGGACGGATAATGTACATAACTTCGTACTTTCTCATCTGTTTGCACCTCCTTTTGGACTAAGCGGCCCATTAAATGGGCAAGGAGCAATAATTCTATTACTCACAATTTTATATTATACCAAAGCTCTTGTCCTATTACAACTCTGGCTTATACATTAAATCGGAAATGAATGACATCTCCGTCTTTCACAGTGTATTCTTTCCCCTCAAGACGGACTTTTCCTGCTTCCTTCGCAGCTGCCATGCTGCCTCCGTCAAGAAGGTCATCATACGCCACCGTTTCAGCGCGGATAAATCCCCGTTCAAAGTCAGTATGGATGATTCCTGCACACTCAGGCGCCTTCATACCTCTTTTGAACGTCCAGGCTCTTACTTCCTGCTCGCCTGCTGTAAAATACGTTGCCAAGCCAAGCAATGAGTATGACGCTTTAATCAGCTGATCAAGGCCTGACTCCTCAATTCCAAGCTCTTCAAGGAACATTTGCTTTTCATCGCCTTCAAGTTCTGCAATTTCAGACTCGATCTTTGCACAAACCACGATGACTTCTGCTTTTTCTCCTGAAGCATATTCACGGATTTTAGCAACATATTCATTTCCGGACGGATCAGCTACTTCATCTTCACTGACGTTCGCCACATATAGTACCGGTTTAGATGTAAGAAGGTGAAGCTGCTTCACAAGTTTATTCTGTTCTTCCGTGAATTCCACTGAGCGCGCCGGTTTTTCCTGCTCAAACGCTTCCTTCAGCTTTGTTAAAATATCAAATTCAATAACCGCATCTTTGTCTTTTTGCTTTGCAAGTTTGCTGACGCGAACGATTCGTTTCTCAACCGTCTCCATGTCAGCCAGAATCAATTCAAGGTTGATCGTTTCGATATCATCAATCGGATCTACCTTTCCTGAAACGTGTGTAATATTATCATCCGCAAAAGCGCGTACAACGTGGCAGATCGCGTCAACCTGGCGAATATGAGAAAGAAATTTATTTCCCAATCCTTCACCTTTAGATGCACCTTTTACAATCCCGGCAATGTCCGTGAATTCAAAAGCAGTAGGCACTGTTTTTTTCGGGTTAACCAGTTCTGTCAGCTTTTGAAGGCGTTCATCCGGCACTTCTACAATCCCGACGTTCGGGTCAATCGTACAGAACGGGTAGTTGGCAGATTCTGCGCCGGCCTGTGTAATCGCATTAAACAACGTTGATTTCCCGACGTTAGGCAAACCAACAATTCCAGCTGTTAAAGCCATTCTTTCATCTCCTCTATATAAAACCATCATTGTGTTAACGTTTTTTGAACCTAGAGCAATTATAAGGAGGTTCACTGGAAAAGACAAGCTGGCAAAAAAGCCTTTTGACCCCCTCAATTCCTCTGATTACGCTTTTTTCATGCCTACAAGACAGTCAAAAAGCGTACTTCCCATTCCATTATCAGAATTTGTATCCTTAGTGAGCGTATTGACCGAGCCTCCGAATGCCGACCACATGCCTTCATCTATATTGATTGTTTTCGGGTGGGCCTGTTTCATAATCTTAGCCTTTCCTTCCAAATGTCCCCGCTCATTAAATACCACTACAACATCACCATCCTGCACCGCCTGTTCGTCAGCAATATCAGGAGAAATATCAACCTGTATATGCTGCATCTTTTCAATAAACGGTACGTGTTGGGAATGGTTTGAACGCTGCGGATGAATCGACAAAAGGGTATAAGGGTATTTTTCAGCAAGCCGGCTGTCATGAAATGCAGATTCTTCAGGCACGTCCAATTTAGGCAGACCGCTATAGCCTTTTTTCTCTGCCGCAGATGAAACAAATTCAAACTTTCCACTCGGAGTCAAAAACTTATAATCATCCCACGGCACTTCTTTCACAGGGAGGGGAAGATGCCCTTTCTCTTTCAACCGCTCAAGTGCCACGCCCTCTTTTTCTAAAGAGGACAAGCCCATTTGCAAAAATTCTTCCGTGCTATACTCAAAAAGCTCTCCAAATCCAAGTCGCTTGGCAAGCTCGGCCCAGATCCAGCTGTCAGACTTTGCTTCTCCCTGCGGTTCAACAAGCTTTTTTCCATACTGCACAAAATGATGGTACATACTTGAATAATAAATATCCTCTTCCTCAAACACGGTTGCCGTCGGCAGGACGTAGTCACAAAGCTTCGCGGTATCAGTCAAAATCGAATCAATGGCTACCGACATCGGCACTTTTTCAAAAGCTTCCTTCACCTTATTGGTATTTGGCACCTGTGTAAGCGGATTGCCGCACGTTACGATTATCATTTCGATTGCAGGATCGGCTGCCGTCAAGATCTCTTCTGCCTGTGTCATCATTGAAAACGTTCGGGATTGAGTTTTTAATTCCGGAAGAGTCAACTTCGGCTTCGCAAAGCTTTCTCCAATTTGGACATTTCCGAAATTTGCGCCGCCTCCCTTAATTCCGACATTACCGCTAGCCGCAACAAGGGCATCAATCCAACGGATCGTTCCGCCGCCGTTTTTATAACGCTGCATTCCGAGCCCCATAAACGTGGCCGTCGGTCCATCGGCATAAATATCCGCCAAATACTGAAGCTCTTCTATTGATGTTTCAGTTTTTATAATAATCTCTTCCAAAGAAACAGATGCCAGCAAGGATGCCACCTCATCAAAACCGAATGAATGATTACGAATGAAATCCTCATTTGTTTTCCCTGATTGAATTAGAATTTTCAATACACCAGCCGCAAGCCACCCGTCCATACCGGGTTTTACAGAAATGTACCGGTCTGCAAGCTTAGCAGTCGGGTTGAAAATCGGATCAATTACCGTGAGAGTCGAGCCCTGTTTTTTGACCTGCTGCAAATGATGATATAAGTGCATATTGGTTCGGGACACATTTCTCCCCCAAACAATGACATGCTTACTATTGTATATATCCAGAGGGCCATGGCCGTAAGAGCGGCCAAAATCCCAGCTCTGCGCCTCTATCCCCGAGCCCCAGCAAATACTTCCGACAATTTCGGTTACACCGCCGTAACCATTAAAAAAACGCTGATCCAGCGCTTTTAAAAGTCCGTTATTTGCATAATCATGACTATGCAAAACTGCCGTTGTTCCCGCTGTCTCCTTAATCTTTTGCATCCTGTCCGCAATTTCATCCAATGCCTGGTACCAAGAGATGCGCACAAACTCACCGTTTTGCTTTTTCATCGGATAACGGAGCCGTTCAGGCGCATTCGTTTTCGTTTCAAGCATTCTCCCGCGTCCGCAGATTTTCCCTTCGGTTATCGGGTGATGAGGATCTCCGTCCACTTTTTTCACCTTTTCATTCTCGACAGTCACCAAAAATCCGCAGCTATCCCAGCAATTCAGCGGACAAGCTGATTGATGCACTTTGCTCATCGGCGTCTCTCCTTACGTACTATATGAAAAAGCATGAGTGACAGCCTTTCTATGAAGTAGGCTCCTCATGCTTGACTAATACTTTTTTTAATTTTCTTTCGAATTCTTTTCTCGGAATCATTACACTGTGGGAGCATCCCTCACACTTAATTCGAATATCCATCCCCATCCGTATAATTTTCCATCTGTTCGCTCCGCACGGGTGAGGTTTTTTCATTTCAACAACATCATTCAGGCCAAAGTCTTTATCCGCCAAGACCATTCACCTCTTTTCATAGACTGCTTTTTCTATTGTACAAAAAAACAGATGATAAGAGCAATCATCATCATTGAAAAGAAAAAAATCCCTGTAGGATACGATAACTATTTCACATTTTTAATATAATTTTATATTTTTTTCCACTTACTTAAAATAGGGTATAATAATAGACAAACTAATAAATAAAGGTTCAATAATCCATAAATCGGGTATAAAAAAGCAATTAAGTCAGAAAAACCGAAAGATGTAAAAGGAACCATCGCGGCTAAGAGAAGAAAGACAACCATCCATCTCGGAAGCCTGACAAATGCAAGCAGCCGGCTCGACAGCCCAAATACTCCCGCAACTGTCGTCGTATAGATCGCTAAACACAATACCGCAGTCATACATAAAAATAAGGGATAAGGTGCGCCCTCAAGCACAGCAAAAAGCGGAATTTCATATTGTGAAAGACTTCCGGCAAGCTCGACTAACGTTTCATTATACACAAATGAAATAATCCCAAAAATCAGACCGCTTGCCACACTAGCGATCTTCGCTTCTCCCAACCCTTTCATGTCCTTGCCTACAGAAGATAAGATGGCTACAACCGAAAGAATGTTCAGAGACGTAAAGGTGATACTTGCCGGCCAATTATATTGCCGGGTCAAATCAATCGTCCACGTATGATGATGGGTTGTCTGAAAAGAAAATAACGCATACAGCAAACCAGCCACGAGGATGGGGATGAGAACTGTGTTCACAGATAAGATCCCATTAATATCCCAAAAAAACAAACAAACAGTTACGCCGCAAAGCAATGCGACACCCGCCCAAAAGGGAAGCTTGTACATTTGAAGCGTAACTCCGCCGCCCGCAATCATCACGGTTGTAGTCGAAAATAAATAGAACACAATAAGCACATCATAAATCTTGGCCAGCAGCGGGCCCATTAAATGTTCGAGAACGGGCAGAAAATGCGTCGATTGAACCTTATAGCTTATTTTCATAACGACGTAAGCCGAGAGACTGAACATCACTGTAAATAAAAAAATAGCAAGTCCGCTTTCCACGCCGAAAAACTGCCATATTTCTTGACCGCTAGCGTATCCGGCGCCGATTAAGCTTCCTAAAATGAGCAGCATCCACCTCATCCCGGCCTTCCACAACTTTATCACCTCATAGGTATAGATTTCAGCTTGTTTCCGTATACTGTTACTACTATGACAAGGAAGTGAAACCTATGAATCGAAAAGGCGGGCTTTTTTCTCAGGAACGAGTAAAGCAATATGTTTCACATACGGATTCAACAGCAGCAAAACAAATTCAAACCATTCTCGCCGCGGCCTTACGCAAAGCTGCCGGCAGACCCATTGTTGTGGTATGTATAGGGACAGACCGTTCCACCGGCGATTCATTAGGCCCGCTTGTGGGGATGAAGCTGAGACAACTGCAATTGAACAGATTACACGTTTACGGAACACTATCCGATCCTGTTCATGCTGTTAACATGAAAGACAAACTCAGTGAGATTCATAAACTACATAAAAATCCATTCGTTATCGCGGTCGATGCGTGTTTGGGCCGTGTAAAAAGCGTTGGTTCATTCCAAATTGGAGAGGGGCCTTTGAAACCCGGAGCGGGTGTGCAAAAAGATTTACCTGAGGTTGGGCATCTTCATATCAACGGAATAGTCAATGTGAGCGGATTTATGGAGTACTTTGTCCTGCAAAACACCCGTCTCCATTTGGTCATGAGTATGGCAACAGTGCTTGCTGAAGGACTGAGTTTAACAGACCGGACAGAGTGGAGACAAGAGCGGCTCAATCCGTTTCAGAAGCTTACAGGACGGCTATAAAAAAAACCATCTCTATATGAAGATGGTTTCTTTGCTCAAGAATCTTTTTCTGCCAAAAGATCAAGAATGCGGTCAAGATCTTCATTAGAGAAAAATTCAATTTCTATTTTGCCTTTTTTCTTTTGTCTTTTTATATTGACTGTCGTTCCAAAATAATCTTGTAAATAAGATTCTCTTTCTTTTAAAACAGCATCTTTCGGAGGTTCCTTTTTCTTTGTTTCACGTGAAACATCCTGGTTTAGTTGTTGAATGATCTGTTCAAGCTGGCGGACATTGAGCTGTTCTGCTATCACTTTTTGAACTAATGGTTGAAGCTTATTTTTATTTTTCAGTCCCAATAATGTTCTGCCGTGCCCCATTGAAAGTGTCCCATCGGCAATGAGCTGCTGAATTTCCTCTGGCAGGGTCAGCAATCGTAAATGGTTGGCAATATGAGGTCTGCTTTTTCCAAGACGTTTCGCCAGTTGTTCTTGCGTTACATCTAAATGCTTAAGCAGAGAATCGTAAGCAAGAGCTTCTTCCAACGGTGACAAGTCCTCACGCTGAAGATTTTCCAGTAACGCGATTTCTCTCATCAATGACTCTGATAATTCGCGTACAATGGCAGGCACTGTATCTAAACCGGCAAGCTTTGCCGCACGGAAGCGCCGTTCTCCAGCGACAATATCATAGCCTTTTAAAGATTTTCTGACAATGATAGGCTGAAGGATTCCATGCTGCAATACAGACTCCTTTAATTCAGCTAATGATTCATCGTCAAAGGTTTTTCTGGGCTGATAAGGATTAGGACGCAATTCGCTAATTTTGATTTCCTCAACCGTCTCTTCAGACACATTAAACAACGCGTTAAACCCTTTTCCAAGACCCTTAGCCATTCGCAGCCACTTCCTTTGCTAAATCTAAATATACTTCCGCACCTCTTGATCGCGGATCGTATAAAATGATGGGCTTACCGTGACTCGGTGCCTCGCTCAGGCGGACATTTCGAGGAATTACCGTCTGATATACTTTATCTCTAAAATACTTCTTAACCTCTTCTATAACTTGAATACCCAGGTTTGTTCTGGCATCAAGCATCGTCAGTAACACGCCTTCAATCATTAAATCAGTATTTAAGTGCTTTTGCACCAGCCGTACTGTATTTAATAACTGGCTTAAACCTTCAAGAGCATAGTATTCGCATTGAACAGGAATAACGACCGAATCTGAAGCGGTTAGCGCATTAATTGTCAGCAAACCTAATGACGGCGGGCAATCAATAATAATATAGTCATAGTTTTGCTTCACTGCTTCTAACGCTCTTTTTAATCTGACCTCTCTTGAGATGGTCGGGACTAATTCAATTTCTGCCCCCGCAAGCTGTATTGTCGCGGGAATTACATCCAAGTTCTCCACTGAAGTCGGTTTAATTATATCTATTACATCTGCATCATCTACTAAAATATCGTACACACAATGATCTACATCGGCTTTCTCAATCCCTAATCCGCTTGTTGCATTCCCTTGCGGATCAATATCTACTAGCAGAACCCTTTTTCCTATGTAAGCTAGACACGCTCCAAGGTTGACTGAAGTCGTTGTTTTACCGACCCCGCCTTTTTGGTTCGTAATTGCTATGATTTTCCCCACGATGTCACCTACTTTCACATGAACATGTACTGTCATGTCTCTATTTTAACAAAAAAAGAATAAAGCGTTTCACTTTTTTCATTTTTTTGTTTCTTCCGAAAGGATATATTCGGAAATTTCATTATAAACACTATGCTCCCTCTTATACATTCTTTCATTTCTAAGTTTTTTTGACCTGAAAAAGGGATTTTGATGATTTAAAAAGAAGAAGTTACATAGAAGACAGATAGGCGGTGTATATATGGTTTTTAAAACAAAACGTGATCTGCCTGTATCGCTCATTATGGCTTTTCTTGTCTTGCTGATTCAAGCGGATGCTTTTGTCCCTTTTATACTTGGAAATTCCGGCGGATGGAGCTGGACGATTTTTAGCATAATGACATTCCTCAACGTGATCATTCTTTGGAGTTTTATTGATTTAAAATATGTACTGGACGAACATCATCTTTATATTAAAGCCGGGCTCATCAGGAGTAAAATTCCTTATCATTTGATTGATAGGGTGATTCAAAAAAACAAGCTGTTTTCCGGATTTCGCCTTATTGGCTCTCGGAAGGCTATCACCATTTATTACAGAGGGGGTTTTGGACACTTGGTCATTTCCCCTATGGTACAAAATCAATTTATAGAAAAGCTCATAGAAAAGAATCCTGATATTATTGTAGAATATCACAAAAAGTAATTTACTTCCTTTTACTAAAAAAACTCTCCTGTTAACCAGGAGAGTTTTTTACTTTGGAATTCGGATCGTCAATTGGATGTATTCTTCAAATTCTTCTTCTTCGGTATTTAATTTCACTCCGCTGTCCTCAACCATAGACAACGATTGGCGAATTGTATTCATTGCGATTCTTGTATCTCTGCTGAACGCTTTGCGTCTCGGTTTTGGTTTTCGCTGGTCTTGTTCAAGCATTTTAACCACTCGGTCTTCCGTCTGCTTAACATTCAGGCTTTTTTCAATAATTTCTGAGAGCAGTGTGACTTGGAGCTCAGGCTGTTTCAGCGGAATCATCGCTCTGGCATGGCGCTCCGTAATTTTCTTCTGCATGATCGCATCCTGAACCGGTTCAGGCAGCTTCAATAACCGAAGTTTATTTGCAATCGTAGACTGTCCTTTTCCCAGACGCTGCGCTAATGCTTCCTGTGTTAAATCATGAAGCTCTAAAAGCCTTGCATAGGCGTGCGCTTCCTCAATAGAAGACAATTCTTCCCTTTGCAAGTTTTCAATCAGTGCAACAGATGCTGTTTCCGTATCAGAAAAATCCTTGATAATAGCGGGAATTTTCACCCATTCAAGGGTTTGTACCGCTCTCCAGCGGCGTTCACCCGCAATGAGTTCATATTGGCCTTCCTCTTCTGTATGCCTGACGACGATCGGCTGAATAATGCCGTGTGTATGAATAGTCATAGCTAATTCTTGGATTTTTTCATCTGAGAAAATGGTGCGTGGTTGAAAACGGTTGGGAACGATAGCATCTACCGGTATTTCCAGAATCTCTTCTTTGTTTGTATCATGGTCAGCAATCTCCGGTTCCTCTTCTTTCTCACCAAGCCCGAAGAGACGAGAGAATGAATGCTTCATGTACCTACACCACCTTTAAAAACTACCATTTTTATAATTCTATTTTCTCATGGCTTTTCCTGCTGTATGTTCATCAATTTTGAAGAAATGATGAGGGTATTGTCACATTATGCTGTCTAAACTACCCTTCAATTGGCGATTTATTAGGAGTCCCGGGTTTTCTTGGGTATTTCTTAGGTGTATTTTTTTTCTTTCTCATTACGATGATGTTCCGGTCGCTTTCTTCCAACGGAAGCTTAAAGGAATGGACTTGCTCAAGTTCTCCTCCGAGCGTTGTGATTGCTTTTTTCCCCGCCTTCAGCTCTTCTTCAGCAGAAGCCGCCTTTAACGCAACAAACAAACCATTCTTCTTTACAAGAGGAAGACAAAGTTCGCTTAATACGGAAAGCCTCGCTACAGCCCGAGCCGTCACGATATCATAGCTTTCTCGAAGATCTTGGCGCTGTCCGAAAGTTTCCGCTCTGTCGTGATAAAATGATGTATTCTCTAGTTGTAAAGCTTCAGCCAGCTTTTCCAAAAACGTAATTCTCTTGTTTAATGAATCAACGATGGATACTTGGAGATGCGGAAAACAAATTTTAATCGGCAAGCTCGGAAAACCCGCTCCCGCGCCGACATCACAAATTGTGTTTACTTGTTTAAAATCAACATAAAAAGCCGCTGTAATCGAATCATAAAAATGCTTCAAGTACACTTCTTTTTTCTCTGTTATGGAAGTCAGATTGATTTTTTCATTCCACTCGACAAGCATCTCATAATACAACTCAAATTGTTCCAGCTGACGGGAAGAAAGGGAAATCCCTTTTTCCGCCAAGCCAGACGTGAATTCTTCAATATTCATGCCGTCATCCTTTCTATTCGGCTACCTTCGCAATGCGTCCTTGCTCTAAATAGACCAAAAGAATTGAAATATCCGCTGGATTTACACCAGAAATACGGGAAGCCTGAGCAACAGATAGAGGTCTTACTTCTTTCAGTTTTTGACGGGCTTCGGTTGCAATTCCCTTAATCGCATCATAATCAATTCGATCCGGAATTTTTTTATTTTCCATCTTTTTAAGCTTTTCAACCTGTTGAAGTGACTTTTCAATATATCCTTCATATTTCACTTGAATTTCTACTTGTTCTGCCACTTCCGGCGCTACCGGTGTTTCAGCCGGCGCAAGTTTGGTGACAGATTCGTAGTTCATTTCAGGACGCTTCATCAAGTCTGTGCCGCGCACTCCGTCTTTCAATTCGCTTCCGCCAAGAGAACGGATATACTTTTGATTTTCTTCAGACGGCTTGATGATCACAGAATACAAACGCTTTTTCTCTGCTTCGATTGCCGCTTTTTTCGTTTGGAACGACTGGAACCGCTCATCTGAAATCAATCCAATGCGATGGCCGATTTCTGTTAAACGAAGGTCGGCATTATCATGACGCAGCAGCAGTCTGTATTCAGCGCGGGATGTCAAAAGACGGTAAGGTTCATTTGTTCCTTTTGTCACAAGGTCATCAATTAAAACGCCAATATACGCATCAGAACGGCTGAGAATGACTTCTTCTCGATCAAGAGCCTTCCGTCCTGCATTTATGCCTGCCATGATTCCTTGGCCTGCCGCCTCCTCGTAACCAGACGTTCCATTGATTTGTCCTGCCGTGAACAGATTAGGGATTTTTTTCGTTTCAAGCGTCGGCCACAGCTGTGTCGGTACAATCGCGTCATACTCGATTGCATAGCCCGCTCTCATCATTTGAACCTTTTCCAGTCCCGGAATCGTTGAAAGCATTCTTTGCTGCACGTCCTCCGGAAGACTTGTCGATAAACCTTGGACATAGACTTCTTGCGTATTTCTGCCTTCTGGCTCAAGGAAGATCTGGTGACGCGGCTTATCATTAAACCGAACCACTTTATCTTCAATTGACGGGCAATATCTCGGACCTGTTCCTTTAATCATACCGGAATACATCGGTGAACGATGCAGGTTGTTGTCAATAATCTCATGAGTCTCAGGACTTGTATATGTCAGCCAGCATGGCAGTTGGTCTGTAATATACTCCACAGTTTCATATGAGAAAGCGCGGGGCACTTCGTCTCCCGGCTGTATCTCAGTTTTGCTGTAATCAATCGAGTCGCCTTTGACACGCGGCGGTGTTCCTGTTTTAAAACGAACAAGATCAAATCCCAGCTCTTCCAAATGCTCAGAAAGTTTAATAGAAGGCTGTTGATTATTCGGACCGCTTGAGTAAGACAAATCACCTAAAATAATTCTTCCTCTTAAATATGTTCCAGTTGTCAGCACAACAGCTTTAGACCGATAATGCGCACCGGTTTGCGTTACAACTCCGCGGCATTCTCCGTCTTCAATGATTAAACGTTCCGCAATTCCCTGAAGCAGTGTTAAATTTGGTTCTTTTTCAAGCGTATTTTTCATTTCATGCTGATATTGGAATTTATCCGCTTGCGCACGCAAAGCGCGGACAGCCGGACCTTTTCCCGTATTCAGCATTCTCATTTGAATATGCGTTTTATCTATATTTCTAGCCATTTCTCCGCCAAGCGCATCAATTTCGCGGACGACAATCCCTTTCGCGGGGCCGCCGACAGACGGGTTACATGGCATAAAAGCAACCATATCAAGGTTGATGGTTAACACAAGCGTTTTGGCACCTTGGCGCGCTGATGCGAGGGCAGCCTCAACACCGGCATGCCCGGCGCCAATAACGATCACATCGTATTGGCCTGCTTCATACCCCATGATTTTTGTTCCTCCTTTTTATTTCCCTAAACAAAATTGTGAAAAGAGCTGGTCAATTAAGCTTTCGTGGACGGCATCACCAATGATTTCGCCCAGCAGCTCCCAGCATCTTGTAAGATCAATTTGCACCATGTCGATAGGAACATCCTGTTCAATGCCATTAAGTGCATCTTCAATTGCACGTTTCGCCTCATGCAAAATAGAAATATGGCGGGTATTGCTGACATAGGTGAGATCGCCGCTTTCAATCGTTCCGGTAAAGAACAGTGATTGGATCGCTTCTTCTAAATCGGTAATTCCCTCTTCCTTCAAAAGAGATGTCGTGACGACAGGACGGCCGTTTGCCAGCTCCTTAACACGATCTGCATCAATCTTAGGCTCAAGGTCCGTCTTATTCAGAATAACAATAACATCCATTCCTTTTACCGCTTCAAACAGCTTCACGTCTTCTTCAGAAAGTTCTTCACTATAATTAAGCACAAGTAAAATCAGGTCTGCTTCCTTCAAAACCTGTCGTGAACGCTCAACACCTATTTTTTCAACAATATCCTCAGTCTCACGAATTCCTGCGGTATCAACTAGGCGAAGAGGAACTCCTCTTACATTGACATATTCCTCAATAACATCCCTTGTGGTTCCCGGGATATCTGTGACAATCGCTTTGGTTTCATGGACCAAGCTGTTGAGAAGTGATGATTTCCCTACATTCGGACGGCCAATAATGACAGTAGAGAGTCCTTCTCTCAAAATTTTTCCTTGCTCGGAAGTCGTCAGCAATGCGTCAATTTCCTTCTTGACGGAGCTTGCCTTCTCAATTAAAAGCTGATGCGTCATTTCTTCAACATCATCGTATTCTGGATAATCTATATTTACCTCAACATGGGCGAGAGTTTCCAAAAGCTCATTGCGCAAACGGCGGACGAGTGCAGACAGCCGGCCTTCCATTTGATTCATGGCGACATTCATGGCCCGGTCTGTTTTTGCTCTGATCAAGTCCATAACGGCTTCAGCCTGTGAAAGGTCAATTCGTCCGTTTAAAAACGCCCGTTTTGTAAATTCACCAGGCTCGGCTAATCTTGCTCCCTCTCTTAAAGCGAGCTGAAGAACCTGATTGACCGTAACAATTCCTCCATGGCAGTTGATCTCAATTACATCTTCTCGTGTAAATGTTCTCGGCGCTCTTAAAACCGATACCATGACCTCTTCAACGACCCGCTGCGTACTTCTGTCAACAATATGACCATAATGAATGGTATGAGATTCTGCCGAACTGATCGTTTTCCCCTTCGGTCCCTTATACATTCTGTCAGCGATTTGTATAGCTTCCGGTCCGCTCAATCGAACAATCGCAATTGCGCCTTCTCCCATTGGTGTCGATATCGCCGCAATCGTATCCATGCTGTTCACCTCTCTTTATCTTTTCTATCATCTATATAAAAAATATATTATTATGCCAAAACTTAAAGATAACATAGTTTGGTTTGAAGTGGAAGATTTCGTTATCCACAGACAAAGAAATTCATCCCTTACTACTTTAACTTATCCACATGTGAATAACAATTAATTTTATTTCCTAACTTTCCTTTTTATCAACAGCATACACCTAAAAAGGAAAAACTTAAACGGCAAAAACGTGATATTATATAGGAAAAACAAGTTTTTCAACGCAAAAAAACCGAAGTCCCAGTTTTGTCCGGGCTTCGGTTTTATGCTATTTTTTATGGGAAATAACGAGGTGGCGATACTGGCCTTCACCTGTTGAGTACGTATGAATCTGCTTTGCATAACCTGAAAGGGCGTCATGAATGATTTTCCTTTCGCTGGACGGCATTGGCTCTAAATAAACCGCCTTTTTCGTTTTGAGCACTTGATCGGCCAAACGAACCGCCAACTGGCGCAAAGTATCTTTTCTTTTTAACCGGTAATTTTCCGCATCAACCACCACATGCCAGTATTGATCTGAATAGCGGTTTAAAACAAGCTGTGTCAGTGTTTCAAGGGCATTTAAGGTTTGGCCTCTTTTCCCTATCAGCAGCGCAGCTTTATCACCCTTTATCTGAAAGGTAATTGTCTTCTTGCTTTCGTTGATCATAACATGTGACGGACCGGCAATGGTTTCGCAAACCTGTTCCAGATAAGCCTTCGTCTCCTGAACAGGGTCCAGTTTTTCAGTAAGCTCCACCAGTGCCTGCTTTTTCCCGAAAATCCCTAAAAAGCCTTTACTTCCTTCATCTATAACGGTGATCTCAACTTGATCTTTTGTTAATTGAAGCTCTTTAAGGCCGGATTGTACTGCTTCATCGACATTTTGCCCAGCAGCAGTCACCTTCCTCACTTTTTCTTTCCTCCCGCTTTTTGCGGTTCCGGTTCTTTTTTAAGATCCGGTCCTTTAATGAGGAAAGTTTGCGCAATCATAAACAGGTTTCCGACTACCCAATAAAGAGATAGAGCTGCCGGGAAGCTGATAGCAAATACGATGATCATAATCGGCATAATCCAAAGCATCATCGCCATTTGCGGATTTTGCGTCGCATTGCCAGCCATCATAAGCTTTTGCTGCACAAATGTGGCAACACCTGCTACGATCGGGAGAATATAATAAGGATCTTTTTCTCCTAAGTCAAACCATAGGAAGCTATGCTCTGATATTGCCTGTGTTCTCATAATTGCATGATAGAAACCAATTAAAATCGGCATTTGAATTAAAATTGGGAAACAACCCGCTAATGGATTTACTCCATGCTTAGAAAAAAGAGCCATTGTTTCCTGCTGAAGCTGCTGCTGCGTTTTTTGATCTTTTGAGCTGTATTTTTCTTTAAGCTTCTGCATTTCAGGCTGTAATGCCTGCATGGCTTTTGAGCTTCTGAGCTGCTTGATCATCAGCGGCAAAATTAATAAACGGATTAAAACTGTGACAATGATAATTGAAAGTCCATAGTTGTCTCCTGTCAGTTTAGCAACATACGTGATGACCTCAGACAATGGATACACAACGTACTTGTCCCAGAAATGCGGACTATTTGCAGTGATCGGCTCTTTTACACTCGAACACCCAGCTAAAAGCACTAACATGCCGACCATACTAAGTAGTAACCATATTCTCCTTTTCAACAACATTTCCTCCTATAATCAATCTTTAATAACAAAGGTACTCTCCTAAAAAATACACACTTGTATGTATTTTAGCATCTTTCAGTTTTAAATGGTGTTGATTTTTCAGTCCAACCAGAAGGAAGCGCTTTTAAAACACTACAAATAACAGTGGAAATAACTATTTTGAAGATTTCTTGTATAAAGAGGATTTTCTGAACAAGTGCTGCAAACTTTTTTTAGTTTCCTCAAAGGTCAGCTGACTCGCAGGTTTTCTCGCAATAATGATATAGTCTTTTTGCTTCAGTTTGTCTTTCTCATCCTGTAAAACTTGCCGGATTAAACGTTTCACACGATTGCGAACGACTGCGTTTCCGATTTTTTTACTAACTGAAAGCCCCGCCCGAAACTCATCGGCCTCCGGCTGATTAAGCACATATAAAACAAACTGGCGATTTGCCATTGACGTTCCATGCTTAAACACCTTTTGAAAATCTTCATTTTTCTTTAAACGATTTCGCTTCTTCATTTTTGACTCACTCCGATACTGGCTGGCGGAAAACTTTTATTTCTGTATTTAGAATATGGGCCGTCTGAAAGCCAGAGAAAAATATCTCCAGCTGACAGCGCCGCATAGAACTTCTTTCCCTCTTAACGTGAAAAAAGACCACTGACATTATTCAGTGGCCTAAGCTGATAATACTTTTCTGCCTTTACGGCGGCGGCGTGCTAATACTAGACGTCCGTTTTTAGAACTCATACGGCTTCTGAAGCCATGAACTTTACTGCGTTTACGGTTATTCGGTTGAAATGTTCTTTTCATTTATGACACCTCCCTCGAGGAATAGCTGTTAAAGACAGTCTTACTTATTATATTTGCGTTACCTACTCATTGTCAACTTCACTAATACTTTTGTTTCTTGCAACCATAATAGGATAACACACCTTTCTAACTTTCGAAACCTTATTTTTCATATTCCTTAATTTAGCGAAAAAAATATGAATCTCCAACTTTTTTGAGGCTCAAAACCCTATGTGGATATCTTTTTGACGCATTTTTAATATCCACAGGTGTTATCGACAACATTTTCACATTGCTAACTGTTGTGGACAATAATTTTTCAACAACTTGTACAGTTTGTGGATAAGATTATGAGACCCATTGCAAGCTCTCGTTTATTTTGATATTATATTTGTGTTTTAACTCTTAATTATTGAACTCAGCTTTTTCCGTTATCCACAAACTGTGGATAAGATGTGGACTGTTTTCACACAGGGTGTGTAGAATGTTGTCCACAAGCTGTGAAAATTGTCGAAAAGCTATTTATCTACTATATTATATGTTTTCAACATTTAATGTGTACGAATGGTATGCGCCATTTGCTCTTTTTTTGTGTTCTATAACAGAAATCAGCTGGCCCAATTCAAAGAAAAGGAGGGACGTGCCGGAAAATGGAGAATATATTAGACCTTTGGAATCAAGCCTTGGTTCAAATTGAAAAAAAATTAAGCAAGCCAAGTTTTGAGACTTGGATGAAATCTACTAAAGCACACGCACTGCAAGGAGATACACTGACAATCACCGCTCCAAATGAATTTGCCAGAGACTGGCTTGAGTCCAGATACTTGCATCTCATTGCAGATACTATATATGAATTAACCGGGGAAGAATTGAGCATTAAGTTTGTCATACCTCAAAATCAAGACGAAGAAGACTTTATGCCAAAACCTCCAATAAAAAAGGTGGCAAAAGAAGAACCGTCTGATTTTCCTCAAAATATGCTCAACCCTAAATATACATTTGACACATTCGTCATCGGATCTGGAAACCGTTTCGCTCATGCCGCTTCTCTAGCTGTAGCTGAAGCACCTGCCAAAGCGTACAACCCCTTATTTATATATGGGGGCGTCGGATTGGGAAAAACGCACTTAATGCATGCGATCGGCCATTATGTCATAGATCATAATCCTTCTGCCAAAGTGGTTTATCTGTCTTCTGAGAAATTTACAAACGAATTCATCAACTCTATTCGTGATAATAAAGCTGTCGATTTCCGCAACCGCTATCGAAATGTCGATGTACTTTTGATAGATGATATTCAGTTTTTAGCGGGAAAAGAACAAACCCAAGAAGAGTTTTTCCATACGTTTAACACGCTGCACGAAGAAAGCAAACAAATCGTTATTTCCAGTGACAGACCGCCAAAAGAGATCCCGACACTTGAAGATCGCTTACGCTCTCGTTTTGAATGGGGACTGATTACGGATATTACGCCGCCTGATCTTGAAACAAGGATTGCCATTTTGAGAAAAAAAGCGAAAGCTGAGGGGCTTGATATTCCGAATGAGGTGATGCTTTACATCGCTAATCAAATCGACAGCAACATTCGGGAACTTGAAGGGGCGCTTATACGGGTTGTAGCGTATTCGTCCTTAATCAATAAAGATATAAACGCTGATCTGGCTGCGGAGGCATTGAAAGATATCATTCCATCGTCAAAACCGAAAGTGATTACCATAAAAGAAATTCAGCGGATCGTAGGTCAGCAATTTAATATAAAGCTCGAAGATTTTAAAGCAAAAAAACGTACAAAGTCCGTTGCGTTCCCAAGGCAAATCGCAATGTATCTCTCAAGGGAGATGACCGACTCTTCCTTGCCTAAAATCGGGGAAGAATTTGGCGGGCGTGATCACACAACTGTCATTCATGCACATGAAAAAATATCAAAAATGATGCTTGATGATGAGCAGCTTCAGCAGCATGTAAAAGAAATTAAAGAGCAGCTTAAATAATAGGCCCGAGGATAAACCCGGGAAAGTGTGAATAACTTTTCTTAAGTCATACACAGTCTGTCCACATGTGGATAGGCTGTGTTTCCTGTCTTTTTCACAACTTATCCACAAATCCACAGGCCCTACTAGTACTTCTACTATTTTTAAAATATATATATTATTATCCGTTAGGAGGATAAACATGAAGTTCACGATTCAAAAAGATCGTTTAGTTGAAAGTGTCCAGGATGTATTAAAAGCAGTATCATCCAGAACGACGATTCCCATTCTTACAGGAATTAAGATTGTTGCATCCGATGAAGGAGTATCCTTCACAGGAAGTGATTCCGATATCTCAATCGAATCCTTTATCCCGAAAGAAGAAGGGGATAAAGAAATCATCACGATAGAACAGCCCGGCAGTATTGTGCTGCAAGCCCGTTTTTTCAGTGAAATTGTAAAGAAACTACCGATGTCCACTGTGGAGATTGAAGTGCAAAATCAGTATTTAACCATTATCCGTTCTGGAAAAGCTGAATTTAACCTAAATGGTCTGGATGCAGATGAATATCCTCATCTTCCGCAGATCGAAGAACATCATGCCATTCAAATTCCGACTGATTTATTAAAAAACCTGATTCGTCAAACGGTATTCGCAGTGTCCACCTCAGAAACACGCCCAATCTTGACAGGTGTAAACTGGAAAGTTGAAAACAGTGAATTATTATGCATCGCTACGGATAGCCACCGCCTTGCATTAAGAAAAGCGAAGCTCGATATTCCTGAAGACAGCTCATACAACGTAGTCATCCCGGGAAAAAGCTTAACTGAATTAAGTAAAATTCTGGACGACAATCAAGAACTTGTAGATATCGTGATCACAGAAACGCAAGTGCTGTTTAAAGCGAAAAATGTCTTGTTTTTCTCAAGACTTCTTGACGGAAACTATCCCGACACGACAAGTCTGATTCCGCAAGAGAGCAAAACAGAAATCATTGTGAATACAAAAGAATTTCTCCAAGCGATTGATCGTGCATCCCTTTTGGCAAGAGAAGGACGGAACAACGTGGTTAAGCTTTCTGCAAAACCTGCTGAATCCATCGAGATTTCATCTAACTCTCCTGAGATCGGTAAAGTGGTTGAGGCCGTTTTGGCAGATCAAATCGAGGGTGAAGAATTAAATATTTCTTTTAGCCCAAAATATATGTTGGATGCATTAAAGGTGCTTGAAGGAGCAGAAATTCGTGTAAGCTTTACAGGAGCTATGAGACCGTTTCTGATTCGCACGCCGAATGATGAAACGATCGTACAGCTTATCCTGCCAGTCAGAACCTATTAATTCAAAACAATCCCGCTGCCGGTCCGATCCGGCAGCTTTTCTATTCAGAACCTGCTCCTACAAGTTTTCCCTTTCCCTATTTCGTTATTTTTTAGTACAATTAGATATTAGTGATATTTGAAAGAGGTCGATATAATGGCAAATCCAATTTCCATTGATACAGAAATGATCACGCTTGGCCAATTCTTGAAATTAGCTGATGTTATTCAGTCAGGCGGCATGGCAAAATGGTTTTTGAGCGAGCATGAGGTATTCGTTAACAATGAACCCGATAACCGCCGCGGCAGAAAACTGTATGTTGGAGATGTGGTGGCGATTGAAGGATTTGGTTCATTTCAAGTCGTCAATTAAAGCAGGTGACATTGTTTGTATATCCAAAATTTGGAATTAACGTCTTATCGTAATTACGAGCGTGCCGAACTACAATTTGAAAATAAAGTGAATGTCATCATTGGTGAGAATGCTCAAGGGAAGACAAATCTCATGGAAGCGATCTATGTTTTGTCGATGGCGAAATCACATCGCACGTCAAATGACAAAGAACTTATACGGTGGGACAAAGACTATGCTAAAATAGAAGGAAGAGTGATGAAGCAAAACGGGCCGATCCCAATGCAGCTTGTCATTTCCAAGAAGGGGAAAAAGGGCAAGGTCAATCATATCGAACAGCAAAAACTGAGCCGGTATGTAGGAGCGCTGAATACAATTATGTTCGCGCCCGAGGACTTAAATCTCGTAAAGGGCAGTCCGCAAGTAAGACGGCGGTTTCTTGACATGGAAATCGGCCAGGTATCTCCAGTTTATTTGTACGATCTTTCTCTGTACCAGAAAATTCTTACGCAAAGAAATCATTTTTTGAAACAGCTGCAAAGCAGGAAACAGACTGATCGGACAATGCTCGACGTTCTGACTGAACAGCTGATCGAGGCAGCAGCAAAGGTTGTCGTAAAACGCCTGCAATTTACAGCGCAGCTTGAAAAATGGGCGCAGCCGATCCATTCGGGGATTTCAAGAGGGCTTGAAGAACTGACGCTGAAGTATCAGACGGCTCTTGAGGTATCAGATCCCGAAGACTTGTCGAAAATAGGAGATAGTTACCAAAGGGCGTTTTCAAAGCTAAGAGAAAAAGAAATTGAGCGTGGTGTAACGCTGTCGGGACCTCATCGGGATGATGTTCTTTTTTATGTGAACGGACGCGATGTGCAAACATATGGTTCTCAGGGGCAGCAGCGGACAACGGCATTGTCACTCAAGCTGGCGGAAATTGACTTGATTCATGAAGAAATCGGAGAATACCCTATCTTACTTTTGGATGATGTGCTGAGTGAGCTGGATGACTATCGGCAGTCGCATTTGCTTCATACGATTCAAGGCCGTGTTCAAACGTTTGTCACTACGACAAGTGTAGATGGCATTGATCACGAAACCTTACATCAAGCAGGAATGTTCCGTGTGCAAAACGGTGCGTTAGTGAAGTGAAGAAATGAGGTGAGCAATTGTATATTCATCTGGGTGATGACTTTGTCGTTTCCACACGGGACATCGTCGGCATTTTTGATTATAAAGTAAACATGTCGCCGATTGTCGAAGAGTTTCTTGCTAAACAGAAACAAAAAGTAGTGCCGTCCGTAAACGGCACACCAAAGTCTATTGTAGTCACAATACAGAATATATATTACTCCCCCTTATCTTCCAGCACACTGAAAAAACGTGCGCAATTTATGTTAGAAATAGATTCTTAGCGGATCTTTAAAATAAATATATTGTTTAAGAAAAGTGTAGGTGAATGTGCGTGGCTATGGAACAGCAGCAAAATAGTTATGATGAAAATCAGATACAGGTATTAGAAGGATTGGAAGCTGTTCGTAAAAGACCGGGAATGTATATCGGGTCAACAAACAGCAAAGGCCTTCACCATTTGGTATGGGAAATTGTCGATAACAGTATAGACGAAGCCCTGGCCGGTTATTGTTCAGAAATTAATATTGAGATTGAGAAAGATAACAGCATTACTGTAAGAGATAATGGCCGCGGTATTCCGGTCGGCATTCAGGAAAAAATGGGCCGTCCTGCGGTTGAAGTTATCATGACGGTGCTGCACGCCGGCGGTAAATTTGACGGAAGCGGTTATAAAGTGTCCGGAGGATTGCATGGTGTGGGTGCCTCTGTTGTAAACGCACTTTCAACGACCTTGGATGTGACCGTTCACCGTGACGGAAAAATTCATTACCAGGCATATGAACGCGGGGTTCCTATGGCTGATGTTGAAGTGATTGGTGATACAGATACAACCGGAACCATTACTCACTTTGTTCCGGATCCTGAGATTTTTACCGAAACGACGGAATATGATTATGATTTGCTTTCTAACCGTGTCCGTGAGCTTGCATTCTTAACAAAGGGCGTTAAGATCACGATTGAAGATAAACGCGAAGAAAAAGAGCGAAAAAATGAATACTGCTATGAAGGCGGAATTAAAAGCTATGTTGAGTATTTAAACCGTTCGAAAGAAGTCGTTCATGAGGAACCAATTTACATTGAGGGCACGAAGGACGGAATTACGGTTGAAGTCGCTTTGCAATACAACGACAGCTATACAAGCAACATCTATTCATTCGCCAACAATATCAACACATACGAAGGCGGTACACATGAAGCAGGCTTTAAAACAGGTCTGACCCGTGTAATCAATGACTATGCCAGAAAAAAAGGTATTTTCAAAGAAAGTGATCCGAATTTAAGCGGAGATGATGTTAGGGAAGGCTTAACAGCGATTATTTCCATCAAACATCCCGACCCGCAGTTTGAGGGCCAAACCAAAACGAAGCTTGGCAACTCTGAAGCTCGGACAATTACAGATGCGCTATTCTCAGAAGCGCTCGAAACATTTTTGTTTGAAAACCCTGATTCTGCACGAAAAGTGATTGATAAAGGCCTTATGGCTGCCAGAGCACGTATGGCGGCAAAAAAAGCACGTGAGCTGACACGAAGAAAAAGTGCGCTTGAAATTTCAAACTTGCCGGGTAAATTGGCAGACTGTTCATCAAAAGATCCGAGTATTTCTGAACTGTACATCGTAGAGGGAGACTCTGCGGGCGGTTCAGCAAAACAAGGACGCGACCGTCATTTCCAAGCGATTCTGCCGCTCAGAGGTAAAATTCTGAATGTAGAAAAAGCGAGACTTGATAAAATTCTCTCAAATAATGAGGTTCGTTCGATGATCACCGCGCTCGGAACCGGCATAGGCGAAGATTTCAATCTTGAAAAAGCCCGTTACCATAAAGTCGTCATTATGACAGATGCCGATGTTGACGGCGCGCATATCAGAACATTGTTATTGACTTTCTTTTATAGATATATGCGTCAAATTATTGAGAACGGCTATATTTATATCGCACAGCCGCCGCTCTATAAAGTTCAGCAAGGGAAAAGAGTTGAATATGCTTACAATGATAAGCAGCTTGAGGAAGTGTTAAGCACACTTCCCCAAACACCGAAGCCGGGATTGCAGCGTTATAAAGGTCTTGGAGAAATGAATGCGACTCAGCTTTGGGAAACAACGATGGACCCTGATACAAGAACGCTTCTGCAAGTCACATTGGAAGATGCGATGGATGCGGACGAAACGTTTGAGATGCTGATGGGTGATAAAGTAGAACCGCGCAGAAACTTCATTGAAGCCAATGCAAGATACGTGAAAAATCTTGATATCTAATATGAGAAAGCCTTGTTTCCAATAAGAAATAAGGCTTTTTTCTCAAGAGGCCCTCTGGTAGGGACATATATTCAGGCAATTCTTGCAAAACCCGTATATTCTAGCAATTTAATGTGTATAAACATAAGTTTATTGATATAATGGAGAATAGTGAAATCGTATTGAAGATCATAATGGACGATCTACTCCCACATAATTTCATGTGATACTTCAGGGAGGTTTTTTTAATGAGTGAACAAAATACACCGCAAGTTCGTGAAATAAATATCAGTCAGGAAATGCGTACATCCTTCTTGGATTATGCAATGAGCGTTATCGTATCCCGGGCTCTTCCGGATGTCCGTGACGGTTTAAAACCGGTTCACAGACGGATTTTGTATGCGATGAATGATCTGGGAATGACCAGTGACAAGGCGTATAAAAAATCTGCGCGTATTGTCGGAGAAGTTATCGGTAAGTACCACCCTCACGGGGATTCCGCAGTATATGAATCCATGGTCAGGATGGCGCAGGACTTCAACTACCGTTATATGCTTGTCGACGGTCATGGAAACTTTGGTTCTGTAGACGGAGACTCAGCCGCTGCGATGCGGTACACCGAAGCCAGAATGTCTAAGATCGCCATGGAAATTCTGCGAGACATTACAAAAGACACGATTGATTATCAAGATAACTATGATGGTTCAGAGAGAGAACCTGTTGTCATGCCGTCAAGATTCCCAAACTTGCTTGTAAACGGAGCAGCCGGTATTGCAGTCGGAATGGCTACAAATATACCGCCGCACCAGCTTGGAGAAATTATTGACGGAGTGCTTGCCGTAAGCGAGAACAAGGACATAACAATCCAAGAGCTGATGGAATTCATTCCTGGACCGGATTTCCCGACTGCCGGACAAATTTTAGGCAGAAGCGGAATCCGCAAGGCATATGAATCCGGAAGAGGTTCTATTACGATTCGAGCAAAAGCAGAAATTGAAGAAACTCCGTCAGGGAAAGAAAGAATTTTAGTAACAGAACTCCCTTATCAGGTGAATAAAGCGCGTCTAATTGAGAAGATTGCTGATCTTGTCAGGGATAAGAAAATTGAAGGAATAACTGATTTGCGTGATGAGTCTGACCGTAACGGTATGCGGATTGTCATTGAAATCAGACGAGATGCCAACGCGCATGTTATCCTGAACAATCTGTACAAACAAACGGCCCTGCAAACTTCCTTCGGGATTAACCTGCTGGCACTTGTTGACGGCGAGCCGAAGGTATTAAATTTAAAGCAGTGTCTGGTGCATTATCTTGATCATCAAAAAGTGGTAATCAGACGAAGAACTGCTTACGAACTTAGAAAAGCAGAAGCAAGAGCCCATATCTTAGAAGGGTTAAGAATAGCCCTTGATCACCTTGATGCAGTCATTTCCCTCATCCGGAATTCTCAAACGGCTGAGATTGCAAGAAATGGCTTAATCGAACAGTTCTCACTGACCGAAAAGCAGGCTCAAGCCATTCTCGATATGAGATTGCAGCGTTTAACCGGCTTGGAACGTGAAAAGATTGAAGAGGAATATCAATCACTTGTTAAACTAATTGCAGAGCTAAAAGAAATCTTAGCTAACGAAGAAAAAGTGCTAGAGATTATCCGTGAAGAGCTGACAGAGATAAAAGAGCGTTTCAATGATAAGAGACGTACAGAAATTGTGACAGCAGGTCTTGAAACAATTGAAGATGAAGATCTGATAGAAAGAGAAAATATAGTCGTTACGCTGACACATAATGGCTATATTAAACGACTCCCAGCTTCAACCTACCGCAGTCAAAAACGCGGAGGTAAAGGTGTGCAGGGAATGGGGACGAATGGAGATGACTTTGTAGAGCATCTGATTTCGACTTCTACCCATGATACGATACTCTTCTTCTCCAATAAGGGGAAAGTCTATCGCTCAAAAGGGTATGAAATCCCTGAATTCGGACGAACTGCAAAAGGAATTCCGATTATTAACCTGCTTGAAGTGGAGAAGGGCGAATGGATTAACGCAATTATCCCGGTAAGTGAATTTGATGAGAAGCTTTACTTATTCTTCACTACAAAACACGGGATTTCAAAACGCACAACTCTTTCTCAATTCGCTAATATTCGAAACAACGGTCTTATCGCTTTAGGACTCCGTGAAGACGATGAGCTGATGGCTGTCCGTCTCACAGACGGCACAAAACAAATCATTATCGGTACGAAGAATGGCTTGCTTATTCGATTCCCGGAATCTGACGTAAGAGAGATGGGACGTACTGCGGCAGGCGTTAAAGGAATAACACTGACTGATGATGATATAGTTGTCGGAATGGAAATATTAGAAGATGACTCCCATGTCCTCATCGTGACAGAAAACGGATACGGTAAACGTACTCCGGCTGAAGATTACAGAACCCAGAGCCGCGGAGGCAAGGGACTTAAAACATGTAAGATTACAGAAAACAATGGCCGATTGGTTACGGTGAAGGCGACTAAAGGGGAAGAAGACCTGATGATCATCACAGCAAGCGGCGTGCTGATCAGAATGGATATTGAAGATATCTCTATTACAGGCCGTGTAACCCAAGGGGTTCGTCTCATCCGTATGGGCGAACAAGAACATGTGGCCACAGTAGCATTAGTAGAAAAGAATGACGAGACTCAAGAAGAAGATGAGACGGAAGAAGAATAAAAAAGAGGCAGCCGATCAAAGGCTGCCTCTTTTTTTATAAAAAGATATACAAGATTCTAAAAGAAATAAAAAAAGTCTTTGACAGTCTGAATAAGTATGATATAATTCATTCTGTTGTCTTTTAAGAAAGGCACAAACGTCAAAAACGTCAAAAACTTTTTTAAAAAAAGTATTGACCCAGACAGCTCAAAATGTTATGATTAAATGGTCGCTTCAAGAGCGGCA